>NZ_JBLWZO010000047.1:0-5016 GCF_048266405.1 Celeribacter sp. | reverse complement strand
GGCATCATGCCTTGCTGTGACGTGATCAACCGGGGCGTCGCCCTGTATGACGACCTGGTGATCTTCGGCACGCTGGACGCCAAGCTGGTCGCGCTGAACAAGGACACCGGCAAGGTCGTCTGGAAAAAGACCGTGGCCGACTACAAGGCCGGCTACTCCATCTCCGCCGCGCCGATGGTGGTAAAAGGCAAACTGATCACTGGCCTGGCCGGCGGTGAGTTCGGTGTTGTAGGCATGATTCAGGCGTTCGATCCCAAGAATGGCGAACTGCTGTGGACCCGTCCGACCGTCGAAGGTCATATGGGCTACGTGATGAAGGACGGCAAAAAGGTCGAGAATGGCATTTCGGGCGGCGAAGCCGGCAAGACCTGGCCAGGCGACCTGTGGAAGACCGGCGGTGCAGCGCCTTGGCTGGGAGGCTACTACGATGCCGACACCGACTCGCTGCTGTTCGGCACGGGTAACCCGTCGCCTTGGAACTCGCACCTGCGCCCCGGTGACAACCTCTATTCCTCATCGCGCCTGGCGCTCGACCCCGATGACGGCTCGATCAAATGGCATTTCCAGTCCACGCCACATGACGGCTGGGACTATGACGGCGTGAACGAGCTGATCTCCTTCGATTACCAGGAAAACGGCAAGACCGTCAAAGCAGCCGGTACCGCGGACCGCAACGGCTTCTTCTACGTACTGGATCGCACCAACGGCAAGTTCATCCGCGGCTTCCCGTTCGTGGACAAGATCACCTGGGCCAAGGGTCTGGACAAAGATGGCCGTCCGATCTACGACGACGCCAACCGTCCCGGCGGCAAGAACTGGATGCCGATGGCGTACAGCCAGGACACTGGCTTGTTCTATGTGCCGTCCAACGAGTGGGCGATGGACATCTGGAACGAAGGCGTCGCTTACAAAAAGGGCGCGGCCTATCTGGGTGCCGGCTTCACCATCCATCCGCTGAACGAGGACTACATTGGCGTACTGCGCGCCATTGATCCGAAATCCGGCAAGGAAGTCTGGCGTTACGAGAACTACGCACCGCTATGGGGTGGTGTTCTGGCCACCAAGGGTAATCTGGTGTTCACCGGCAACCCGGAAGGCTACCTGATGGCGTTCAATGCCAAGACCGGTGAGAAGGTTTACGAGTTCAACACCGGCTCCGGCGTGATCGGCTCTCCGGTCACCTGGGAAATGGACGGAGAACAGTACGTATCGGTGCTTTCCGGCTGGGGTGGTGCAGTCCCATTGTGGGGCGGCGAGGTTGCCAAGCGCGTCAAGGACTTCAACCAGGGCGGCATGGTCTGGACCTTCAAACTGCCGAAGGAACAGGTCGTAGCCAAGCGTTGATCTAAGACTCCAAACGAAGGGCCGGCTGCTATAGCCGGCCCTTTGCGTTTACGGAGCCATCGCCTGACTACAAGGCCGATACTGGAGCATCGGCCAGCCATTTGAGGGGATGCGCCTTCAACGGCACAGGCACGGCACGCTATCGCCAGGTATCGAGCGACGAACGATAGCGCTTCATTCCCGTGGGGCCCGCAGCAAGCGGTGAGCCAGCCAGGGGCCTTGATGCAGCAATGCCGCATGGACCTGTACCAGCTGCGCGCCGGCATTCAAGCGCGCCTGAAGATCGGCGGCGCTCTGAATTCCTCCAACCGACATCAGCGTAAGTCCCTCACCGCAGAAGCTGTGCAGATGCTCGATCTGCTCGCAGGCCTGCGCCTGTTGACGCTGGTTCTGCCAGTCGCGGTAGCGCTGACGCGTTGAAGGAGGTCCGGGATCATGAGCGGCGAGCAGGCCATCAAAGCCTAGTTCCAGCAGCAGGCCTGCGAGCGAAAACGGAATTTGCGCTGGCAGGCAGCGTAGCTTGGCAACCAACGGAACCCGGCGGCCGCCCGCTTGGTCCAGTTGCTGCTGTTGATGGCGAAGCGCGGTGAGCAATTGGAGCAAGCGCGCGTTCTGTCGTAACAGCGATGCACTGGCCGGCCCGATCAGGTTAAGTACCAGGTAATCGGCATGCGGCCAGGCGTTACACAGCATGGCGCACGCTTCGGCCGTTGATTGCGTTGCGTCCAAGGTCAGGTTGATGCCAAGGCGCGCGTCACCGTGGTGTGCAGGCGCCAGGCTGGCAACCTGATCGAAGGCCAGGCTGCCGATTTCATTGAAGCCGAAACCCAATGCAGCAACCCGACGACCGAGCCGGCCGTTGCGGTCGAAGCCGGCTGCGATGCCCAATGGCGAGGAGAAATGCAGGCCCATCGCCGTTACCGGGCGGTTGATCGCACGGGTGGGCATGTGGCATGCGATATCGACGAGACCCAGTGCGAGTCGCTGTGCCAAGCGCTTGCGCAGGGCGTCAAGGTCGATCTTTTCAGCCATGGATGCGTTCGAACCGGGTCATGAAGTCCACCAGTCGATCCACGCCTGCCAGCGGCATGGCGTTGTACAAACTGGCGCGAATGCCGCCTACGGCAGCGTGCCCAGCGAGATGATGCAGGCCGCTACGCTCGGCTTCGCTAAGGAACGCCGATAACAGGCGAGGATCGCGGAACTCGAAACAGACGTTCACCTTCGAGCGATCCGCGACGGGCTGCCGGCAGCAATATAGGCCGCTGTGATCAATGCAGGCGTATAGGCGCCGGCTTTTTCGCTCCGTCGCTGCCGCCATCGCGGCGAGGCCGCCCTGATGTTTGATCCAGCGCAGCATCAGGTTGGCGACGTACAGGGCGAAGGTCGGCGGAGTATTGAAGCGGCTCTGTTGCTCGGCCTGTATCGCATAACTCAACGCCGAGGGCAGCGAAGGCCGCGGCGGTTGCAGCAGGTCGTCGCGCACGATCAGCAGGCACAGCCCGGCGACACCAAGATTTTTCTGCGCGCTGGCATAGATCAGGCCGAAGCGCTCGACCGGGATCGACCGGGTAAGGAAATCCGACGTCATGTCGGCAACCAGTGGCACCGACAGCTCCGGGAAGTGCGGTAGTTGCAGGCCGTTACCGGTTTCGTTACTGGTGATATGGCAGTAGCCGGCGTTCGGGTCGAACTGCCAATCTTCAGTGGCCGGTAGCGCGGTGAAATTCTGTGTCGAGCCACTGGCGATGACACTGACAGGGGCGTGTCGACGGGCCTCGACGATCGCCTTACGCGCCCAGTGGCCACTTTCCAGATAGTCGGCGCTCTGCCCGGGCCGCAGCAGGTTGAGCGGCACAAGGCCGAACTGCGCCGAGGCACCACCTTGCACAAACAGCACCCGGTAGTTTTGCGGAATCGACAGCAGCGTGCGCAAATCCTGTTCGGTCTCGGCCATCAGCTGTTTGAATGCGGAGCTTGTGAACGGCTGCTCAAGCATCGAGAAGCCACTGCGATTCCAGTCCGGCATTTCGTCCTGGATCTGCGCCAATACCGCGCCCGGCAGCATCGCCGGGCCAGCGGCAAAACTGTAGCGCTCGGACTCAGAAGAGATGCAGGCCATGACCACCGCTTGCCATCAAGAACAGGAGGGGAAAGGACAGGATGGTATTGCTGCGTGAGGAGAGAAAGGTGATCCGCGAGCAGCGTACCCGCTCCTCCAATGTCGCAGGTATGAAGCCGAGCAGCTTCTTCTGATGCGGCCAGAGCACCAACCAGAGGTTGAGCAGCATCAGCGTGCCAATCCAGGCGCCTAGGCCGATCACCGCCAGCGGCCCCTGCAATAGCAGCGCATCGGCCAGCCAGCCGCGCTGCCACAGCATGAACATGCCAGACACCCAGACCACGACCGAGGCGTAGCGGAAGATGCCATGCTCACGCTTCATCCGCGCTTCAAGGTCGCGATTGAGCGTGGCGGCGTCGATGCCGTTCTGCAGCGGCACGAAGCGCGGGTTCTGGATGAAATTGGCGTAGTTGTGGCCGACCCAGACCAGCGCGAACAGCAGATGCGCATAGCGAGCCAGCACATCGAGCACAGGCAGTTGCATCGGCGCCTCCTAGATCAGCACGCGCAGCAGCAGGTAGCAGCCGAGTGTCAGCGCGAGCCCTGCGCTAACGGTGCCACCAAACGAGTCATGGGGTAGTTTCAAGGTCCACCCCCTGGCTGGCCTGACGAGCGATCAGCGTGCCTTGCGGGCGGGTGGCATCCTGCGCCAACTCCACGGCCTGGCGAATCAGCTGGTGATGGGGTGATTTGCTGCACGCCGGGTCAGTGTTTGCACCGTTGCCGGTCAGCAGCAGCGCCTGGCAGCGACAGCCGCCGAAATCCTTTTCTTTTTCGTCACAGCTGCGGCAAGGCTCGGGCATCCAGGCATCGCCGCGGTAGAGGTTGAATACCGGCGAGTCGTGCCAGATCTGCTCCAGCCGTTGCTGACGCACGTTGGGAAAGGCGAGGTCCTTGAAGTTGGCCGCCTGGGAGCAGGGCAGCACGTTGCCGTTCGGCGCGATGGTGACGTGTATGGCGCCCCAGCCATTCATGCACGCCTTGGGCCTGCCTTCGAAATAGTCGGGGATGACAAAGAAGATGGTCAGGCGGTCACCGAAACGCTTGCGTGCCGCTTGCACCTCGCTTTCGGCTTTCTGCAATTCTGCATGGGTCGGCATCAATGCATCACGGTTGAGCAGCGCCCAGTTGTAGTACTGCACGTTCGCCAGTTCGAGGTACTCGACCCCCAGCTCGACGGCGAATTCGATGATGTCCGGGATTTGACTGATGTTCTGCCGGGTAATAGGGACGTTGAGCACCATGGGAAACTCCATGGACTTGATCAAGCGCGCCATCTTTATCTTGCGCTCCCACGCATCGACGCCAGCCAGCTGACGTGCCACATCACGGTCGGTCGACTGAAAGCCGAGCTGGATGTGGCGCAGCCCTGCATCTTTCAGAGCGCGCAGCCGCGCTTGGGTCAGCCCGATGCCAGAGGTGATCAGATTGGTGTAGTAGCCCATGCCATCGGCCTCGGCGACCAACGTTTCTAGGTCCTTGCGCAGCGTCGGCTCGCCGCCGGAAAAGCCGATCTGCATCGCACCCATGGCGCGGGCCTGGGCCATCAC
>NZ_JBLWZO010000046.1:0-5052 GCF_048266405.1 Celeribacter sp. | reverse complement strand
GCTGGGAGATGTTACCGGTAATGACGGTGTGCTTGGTGAGGTGATCGGAGACGAAGGTCTTGTGGCCGATGCAACAGGTCTGACGCTTGTTACAGACGGTGACCCGTCTGCAGCTGGAGACCTGTTGGGCGGTATCACGGATGACTTGCTGGGTGGCCTGACTGACGACTTGCCGATCTAAAATTAAAAGCCCGGACGGAATATTCCGTCCGGGCCCTACCTAAAATATCGTGTGGTCAAGTAGACACGATACCGAGATCGTCTTCCATCCACTTCTGGAAGGCGTAGGAGAAGCACCCTGCAGAGCTTCTTCTCCCCCTGAGGTTAGTCTTTCAAGACGAAGTCTCAGAACTTGAGAGGCAGATTGTGTACCCCCAAAAACCACTCACCCAGCATGATCTGTCTCTCTTCCCTTGGAATATAAAACGATAGTAGACAGTTTGGCGCATTTTTCTTGCGTGTGTCCAGTTTTTTGACTGCCTCGATCTTTGTATGAGTTCTGCTACGCACCTTTTTTCGTTATTGGAGCATGCCGTTCTTCTTTGTAAGTCTTGCTGATATGCACCATGTTTTTTTAATCATAGAAATAACCGTGCGTTATTGTATTGATCCAAGACTGGGGGGCTTTCATCTTGAGAGACGTCATGGCGCTCGTACCTGGTGGTGATGTTTCCCCCAACATTGATGAGCTAAAGGTCTTCGGTTGAGTTTTTTTTGATGTGCGTGCCTGGAGTTGTGCCGAAGGGGAGCTGAATGGTGGAAAAACCGTTCTTTGCAAGCAGACACAGAGGTCAGCATATATGACGGAGCCACCCAAAGAACCGTTGTCGCGTGTGGAAGCATATCCAAAGGTGCCCTTAAGCCAGCTTTTGGAACAGGCACGTTCTGCTTTGATCTATGCTATTTCTTCAGCTGAGAGTAACGCGCCGATACGCATTTTCTTTTCAATGAGTGATGGTGCTGCAAGGGCAACGGTGGTGCATTTCTCGGGACCGGATCTTGAAAACATCTGGGAGCAGTTGACACGATGGCTGGCTGCACATCCAAAACCGGATCCATTAGTCCGATGGTTGCGCGTCGATTGGATCTGCCGCAGTTGGCAAATGTCTTGGAAACAGGCTCGCCAGGCCATCCAGAGCAGTAAGCGCAACTACTTTAGATATGGTATTGCCCTGGATATTGAGTTTTCGAACGCGTTTCTTGAACAGGAATTGAACGCCAATGCGATGCTCTATTTGGGAAATCATGTCGAGCATGCGGGACTGAACCTCAAGAATTTTGGAATCTACGGTAAGCGTCGGTTTGGGAAAGGTTTCGAGTTGCCGAGTTCGGAGGAAGCGCCTGTCTACCTTTTTGCGACTGAGGCATTTTTCCTCCAAGCGGATCAGCCACCGAAACCGCTTTATGGGTTTGAGGGTGGTGTCGAGGGGAGGGACACAGGGCGCCGCAAGGTCGCTGCGGTGGACAAGCAGTGTGTCTTGCAGTTGATTGATGAGTCTAGTCGTTTTCTGGCCGAGCAGATCGATGAAAAAGGTCGGTTTATTTATGGGCTTCATCCCTGTTTTGATAGGGAAATAAATTCATACAATACGTTGCGTCATGCGAGCACGCTTTATTCAATGTTAGAGGCTTGGGAGGTGACCGGTGACATTGCTCTTAAACAGGCAATTGATCGTGCTCTAGGCTTTTTAACGGAAACCTTGGTGCGGTATTACGATCTACCTAATGGTAGCAAGGTCGCTTATCTTCAGGACGTAAAAAACGAGATCAAACTTGGTGGAAGTGCTGTCTGTATTCTGGCGCTGGTCAAGTACACAGAGTTGACCTCTGACCGACGTCACATGGCCCTTTTAGACGCGTTGGCGCTTGGTATTTCGTATCTTCAAAATAGAGAAACAGGGCAATTGGCCCATGTCTTGAATGCGGATGACCTGACGGTCAAGGATACGTTCCGGGTTATCTACTATGATGGTGAAGCAGCCTTTGGCTTGATGCGGCTTTATGAGTTGACCAAGGATGACCGCTGGCTCGCTGTGGTAGAAAAAGCATTTGAGTATTTTATCGCGCAGGATCATTGGAAAATACATGATCATTGGCTCGGCTATTGCGTGAATGAACTAACGCGCTATCGGCCAGAGGAGCGTTATTTCCAGTTTGGTCTTAAGAATATTGTTGGCCATCTGGATTTTGTCATTGAGAGGATCACGACCTTTCCTACGTTGCTTGAGTTGATGATGGCGTCGCATAAAATGATCGTCCGGCTAGAGCGCTCTGCAGAACATCGACACCTTCTAAAACAGCTTGATAAGGATAAGTTCTACCGTGCTTTGGAGACGCGCGCGCAATACATGTTGAATGGGTTTTTCTGGCCTGAAGTTGCGATGTTTTTCAAACATCCTGCGCGAGTTTTAGGAAGCTTCTTTATCCGCCATCATGCGTTCCGAGTGCGCATTGATGATGTCGAGCATTACCTTTCAGGGTATGTCGCGTATTTGCGGCATTATCTTGAAAGAAGAGATATCGAGACGAATCCGCCTGCGGAAGAACTTTCGGGATCTGATGTGCCTAAAGAATATTTGCCTCGGCCCGCACAAGCCACTTTGGTCATTGGGGGCGGGGTAAACCTTGGGGGACGTGTACATGATCGAGCTGCACAGCTTGGGGCTGGGCAGGTGGTTGATATTCCACCATTGAAGGCCGCAGACCTTTCTATCGTGTCTCTCGACTGTGTGGTGAGTACTCTTGGGACACAAGGTACCGATAAAGGGGAGCACGGGCCGTTTTATCGGCGCGCGCGCCCTGAGATGATTGCCGTTCTTGCTGATGCTGGCATTGATGTCGTTACTGTCGCGAATTCGCACAGTGGAGATTATGGCCCTGCCGCGTTGATGCAACAGCAGGATATCCTTGACGCTGTTGGGATTGCCAATGTGGGTAGTGGGCGCAGTCGTGAGGAGGCTTTTCGGCCTGCCATCTGTCACGTGGGCGAACTCCGTATCGCCTTGTTCAGCCTTGATACTGCTCAACCAAGGTTCTCTGCAACGGCCACAGATGCTGGTACGGCTTATCTGTCTTCGAGTGATGTCGCTCAATGGCAGATTGAATTGGAACCGCGGTTTGCTACGGCAGCCAGGGAGGCAGACCTTGTGTTTGTGTCGATACATTGGGGGGCGCATAGCAATGCTCAGAGGCAAGAGGAGATATCTCACGCCTTGATCGATGTAGGAGCAGATGCTGTTTTCGGAAACGGAGGGCGCGGGCTTCCGAACGTTGAGATTTATAAAACCAAGCCGATACTACGCGGGCTTGGGTCTCTTTTGTCGGATGCGCTACATAATGAAGTGAAGACGAGGGGGGTGTTTCGCTTGGGTTTGAGCCATAGTGGTGTCGATTGGCTGGAATTTGTGCCGGTTGGTGTCGGTTATGGCTTCAGCGAATGCTTGCGGGGAGATGCTGTGCAGAGAGCAGTAGAAGATTTCATGCTAAGTTGTGGGACGCTAGGTGCATCTGTGAGCTCCATGGGAGGGACGGCAGTAATTGATATCGCGTCAGTGCAAGGCGGAGAGCCAAGAGCAACCAAAGCTCTGCGGAAAGAAAAGCGTCTTGACCTTTTGAAGAGCTTTGCTCCAGCCACTAGCTATGGGCAGGCATCACATGTGCCACAGGATGCGTGTATTAAGCCATTCTACCTCAACGGTTTGACCCTTTTGGGGGTGCGCGTAAAGCCATCGTTGATTACTCGGCGTGAGATGCTTTGGGTTGAAACATGGTGGGGTGCAGACATGCTAATAGATGAAAACCTGAAGCTTGAATACAGGGCGGTTCCCGGTGGAGGTGAGAACAGTGCCACTTGGGGGCTGGGTTCGGGACATGATCCTTGTGACTGGATGCAACCGACGCGACATTGGCAGACAGGGAAGATCTATTATGACCGTTTTGGTCTTCGTCCACCTGCACTAGAAAAAATCCATGCACCGTTCTTACAGCTGGAAATTCGAGTTACAGGTAGGAGCCCGAATACAAAGTGCTATCTCCATCCGAAGCCTTTATCTGTTCGTCTCTCCAATTAACCCCATCCTCAGAGCGCGGTCCTTTAGCATCTTCACCGAAGAGACCGACCACTGCGCCGCACCCGACGGGCTGCGTTCCCGCATTTGTTCCAGAGCACGGGCAATCTCGCGCAGAGTAATCTTCGGATTGGCTTTAACCATAGCTGCGACGATGGCGGCGAGCCGGTCGGAAGGTTGGGCTTTCGGCGCGCGGGACATCACGGCGGCGTCGAGCATACCGTCTTTCACAAAGCGTCGCGCGGCGCGTTTGACGCGATCAGGGGACCACGGTTTCGATGGGGCAGGGTGCTGACGGTTGATTGTGTCCGCCACGGCTTGCCACGATTTGTCCGGCCGCATCTGGCGCACAGCAGGCAACCATTCATCCGCCTTCGCGTTGATCTCGTCAAAGAACTGATCGTCACGGGCGCGGGCTACGGCCTTCAGTGCCTCCGGATCGCGGGCTTTGAGTTTCGGATTGCCGCCAACCCGTCCGGCGCGCCGTGCAGTCTCTAATCCAGCGATAGTGCGCTCTCGGATCAAGGCGCGCTCCAACTCGGCAACGGCACCAAGAATCTGTAGCGTGAACTTCCCCTGCGCCGTGGTCGTGTCCACCGGATCGCCCAGGGAGCGGAATCCGGCGCCCTTGGAGCCCAGCTCCTCGATCACCTCCAACAGATGCGCCACAGACCGTGCCAGCCGGTCAATCCGCACGACCAGCAGCACGTCACCGCGCTTGATCCGCTGGAGCAGCTTGCGCAGGGCAGGGCGGTCACGATCCCCGCCGGAACCGGTCTCTTCGACAACGTAATCAGCGCCGGCTTCATTGAGCGCAGCTACCTGTCCCTCAAGCGTTTGCCCGACAGTCGACACACGCGCATATCCGATCATGGCCATGGTGATCTCCTTTGAGGCCTATCTTTGGCGGGTTTTGGCTGTTTGTACAATATTATGAGTATGTAGAAAATGACCGTATTGAACTATTTATAAAATTGAACAAATA
>NZ_JBLWZO010000045.1:0-5209 GCF_048266405.1 Celeribacter sp. | reverse complement strand
CAGGCTCATAACCTGAAGGTCGTAGGTTCAAATCCTACTCCCGCAACCAAAATAATACAATAATATCAAATACTTACGCCCCGCAATCGCGGGGCCGTTTGCGTTTCTATTCCGCCAATGGAAGCACCGTGGAAGCAAACCGAGGCGATGTGAGGGGTTGCTTTTGGGTAACAGTGTCGAGTGTTCAGCTTCATTTAACTCTGCGATATAGGGGGGTGCGGTTAGTATTGTAGCTACGTTTTGTTTACGATGCTCACATTGGGGACCACCCAACAGATGTGTGTCAAATTTCCGTATTGCTATGGCTGACTCTTGGGCTCTATTGTGTGATTGTACGGAGTTTCTGCTACGCTTTGAATTAAGGAGCGTTTTTCATTGTCATCACTTGTTCCAGAACTGCTGGAACGTCACCGCAGACTAACTCTTTCGGATGCAAATGAGGCTGAGACGAGATTAAAGCTAATCGACCGAATTATTTTTGAGGTTCTGGGTTGGGGGCATGATGACACTAGCGTTGAAGAGCGGGTAAGTGAGGACGGCAACACTTCATATTCGGATTACGTCCTTAGGACAGGATTTTCTTCGCTGGTGGTTGAGGCAAAAAGGTCTGGGCGTGCCGACTTAATAGTAAGTGACAAGCGTAAGACGCTATTGAATAGAAAGTTGGTGAGCGGAGATACAGGAGCAGCCATTGTGCAGGCTCGTGATTATGGACGAAAGCTCTCTATTCCATTTGCAGTGGTAACCAACGGTGATCAATGGATTATTTTTCCAGCCACGCGAACTGACGAAGTGCCTTTCGAAAAATCCAGTGCGATTGTTTTCCCAAATATTCAGCCAGCTCTTGAGCGCGATTTTTCGGACTTTTATGATTTTCTTTTGTAGATATGCCCGGACTCTCGGGACACTTCCTGTAAATTCCCTGATTTGGGATGGAAGAAGTATTCATGACCAACGAAGATCGCGAGATTCAGCGCAAAGTTAAAGTGCTCCAACACGCCGAGAAGATCGGCAATGTACACAAAGCATGCCGTTATTTTGGGATCGGCAGGTCAAGTTTTTCTAGATGGCGTGAAGCATATCAAAAGCATGGCGAAGCTGGCTTGAAAAACGCCAAATCTATTCCAAAGAATCCAGCCAACCAGACGCCGCCAGAGATCGTAGATAAGGTACTATATCTGCGCCGCAAATATCACCTCGGACCAATCAGGATCGTCTGGTATTTGGCGCGCTATCATGGCATTAAAATCTCGGATTCCGGCGTCAACCGTATCCTCAAGCGCAACGGTCTTAACCGGCTGCCAGAGGCACACGAATGCGCAAATTGCACACCAAGAGATATCAAAAGCAGGTGCCAGGACATCACATCCAAGTGGACGTTAAGTTTCTGACCTTCAAAGGAAAAGGCGGCAAAAAGGTTCGTCGTTTCCAATATACCGCAATTGATGATGCGACCAGAGTTCGCGCTCTCAAGGTCTACGAGAAGCACACGCAAGCAAACGCCATCGACTTCATTGACCACATCATCGAAAAGTTCCCATTCCGCATTCGCGAGGTTCGAACTGACAACGGCCATGAGTTCCAAGCCAAATTCCATTGGCACGTCGAAGATCTCGGCATCAGGCACGCCTACATAAAGCGCGGCACACCGCAATTGAACGGCAAAGTCGAGCGATCCCACCGTTCCGATCAGCAGGAATTCTATCAGCTACTCAGCTACAAAGGTGACGTCGATCTCGAGGCCAAACTCGACGAATGGGAACGGTTTTACAACTTCGTCAGACCGCACGGCGCACACAACGGCAAGACCCCTTACGAAGCTCTCAGAGACAAGCTACACTAACACCGCAAGTGTCCCGCGAGCTTGCCCTGGTTACATGCGACGATACTTCATTCAAAACACTCCATCTTTTCCTAAAGATTAAAGTGTTGCATCGACCGGTTGAGACCACCTCAAAAAGCAGACAATCAAACAACGCCGCTTGCAACATCAAAAACAGGCCGCATAATCTATCACACAAACGAGCCAGAGCCTCCAATGCTCAAGCCGCTCTGACGTCCAACTTTATATGACGACGGACACTTCTTTCTCGAGAGGCTGTGATTGGGGGGCTCTTGAAACTGAATTACTGGGGCGGATAGAAGATCAGACAGATGGTCGTCGGTTGAACCAGTACTTTACAACTGGATTTTCGAAACTGTCTCGCAATAGCATTTTCCACCTAATCGAAAACGAAATTTCAACCGTGTTTTCAGAGGATATTATCTCATCTGATCCGAAACTCTTTTCTAAAGCCTATGTAGAGACACCAGAGCGTCTGCGATACGATAAACGCATAGGAATGCATCTGTCGAAGCGTCAGAATGTAGCTCCGAAAGCGCCTCTAGAAGCGATGTCTCGACAAGGACGAAGTGCGATATCAGGTGCAATTGAACGTACCGCGGAGTCGGTAAGACCCCTTGCCTGGGCGACCATAACGATCATCCAACAGGTAGTGAGACGACATCTCTGTGAACATCTGCGTTCGGCGACGGCGGCCATCTGCTTCAATCATTGCAACCAAGAAGCTGTCGTTGTCGTAAACCACCGACAGTGGCCCAATTGTGCACCGCCCTTGACAGATTCTGGGACAAGTTTCCACATATGGTCCACGGATGGGAGCCCTGGATGCGCGACTACAGGGTGCGAAATGATGGGAACCCGCCTAGGTTGTGTTCGAAAACCGATAGATATCTCTATCCAAGCGAGCTAAACACATTCTGACACTGGAATTGGCTCGAAAAGCCCGTTGTCTACCAACTCACATCCGGGCAAAGTGAAACTGAGGTTCAGTTCAGGAGTATCAAGAGAAGTATGAAGACCTGTGTTTTCATGTCCTGCAATATGGGCTACCTGAACTATGCCAATTTTATTGCATGGTTTTTACAGATTGAAAGCCAAGAACGCTTGGAAATTGGTATTTGCTCGGACGATTTGGATGTCGGCAATCATGTACCTGTTGGCGTTCGCTTCCTTTACCTCCCTGATGTGGGAATTTTCAAAACGATCATCTCGATTGATCGCCTGAGTTGCTACTCATATCGCCGCCTTCCGGCAATTGAACTCCTCTCGAAAGAATACGACCGCGTTCTGTACATGGACACAGATGCTTTGCTGCTCCACGACCAATCGCTATTGAACTTACTATTCCACAATAATTGGACCGAGCTTTCACCTGTTTGGAACTGGATGCCTAATTCCAAAGTCATACTTTGGGGCGAGTTTTTCGGCGCGCGACCGGTGCGCACCATCGGAGGCAAGAATATTTGGAATGACGTCGATGGCCGACTACCCAAAAGGTCTACGGCTGAATATAGGTATTATTGTCAGAGCGCAGCCATACTTCCACCGGATACTGTTGAAGATCACGACCGACCATATTTTCGATTCATGAAAAGTATAGCGCTGCAATTGTGGTATTTCATCAAAGCAAAACGAGTAACGTCGCGCTTCCTCGCAGATCACGTGACAATCCAAAACAGCCAAGAAATTATGTAAGGCTTTCTGCCTGAACTACCAAATGTTGCACCAATTCGGAGAAGATGACCTTGGGACTAACTATTAAAACAAAAAAGAATGGCGGTTTTTCCCACAAAGGCTCTATACAATGATTGAAAAGATTTTTTCACCACTTGCAAGCTACATTTTGCTTACCTTGACGATTTTTGGAACCGGCCTAGACACAAGCGTCGGTTTGAATTTTCTACTATTGTTCATGATGTTTTCAACCCTGAACATCTTTCTCAACAACACCGTAAAAGGCACAAACGCCGAGACATCCAAGATTGCTCTACCAGCCAAAATGTTCTTTGCATCTTACCTCGTTCTCACGATCTCCGAAGTTATCACAACCGGCCAAATTTATAGCGGGTTGCGCATTATGGTGAATTTCGCGCCTGTCGGGTTACTTCTCCCACTCGTTATACTAACCCAGAAAAACAGAATTGGCTTTCGATCACTACAAAGGGCGGTCGTTGGCGTTGCAATTTTGTACGCGGTTTTCGCAGCCTATGAAGTCTGGGTATTAGGAGTTGGAAGGGCTAGATTTGGATATAATCCTATCCCCCTCGGTATGATCGCGGTCCAATTTCTATTTTGGAGCTGCATATCGTCCCAGAACCTTCGAACGCCAGACATTGAATACACGATGGGCATTATCGCGGCATTTTGGGTCGTTTTCTTGACCGGTAGTCGAATGCCAATTTTTGTTGCAATCTTGATAGTCTTACTTTGGTTGCTATTTGGACGAGCCAAAAGAAACTACAAACTGGTGTCTCTTGTAGGGGTTGTCACCATACTACCTTTGCAACGGTTTTTTAATCATGAGGCTTATTCAGTTTTCGTAAACAGACTTGCAAGTCTGCTGTGGTGGTTTGACAAATCAGCGACGATTGAAACGGCTTCGTCAAGCTCAGGAATTAGCCGAATGGAGATTTGGCGCGTCGCATTGGGAATGATAAAGGACAAGCCATTGCTTGGCTGGGGAAGTCGACAAACTTTAGATCAGACGGTCCATGCAACATACGGCTCTCTTGATATCGCGGTAATACATTCTCATTTTCACAATGAGATAATTGACCTAACGGTTCGGTTTGGTTTGGTTGGCTCCTTAAGCGTCATTCTGGCTTATCTTAGTGTTTTCTGGATGGCTAAAAACTTAAAACAAGTCATTGTTATCGCGTTATTCCTGACGCAATTGTTCGTGCTGTCGTTGACTGACATAATCTTCATTCATAGCGTAACATTGAGTATGTTTGTCATCAGCTTTCTTATGATGTCGTTGTGGGTATTGTCTGAACATGAAAAGTAAGTCTTGTCAGACGTCTGAAGTGGTCCTGCTTTATCGGACAGCGTGCTATGACGTATCCAACTTTGCTGTGATCCCTAAAAACGTCATCGTTTTGGTTAGAGTTTTCCGCTAGATTTTTCCTGAGCTGGGGTAGGAGTGGAAACGCATGAAGCATCGAAGTTCACGGACGCGCAGAATGCGTTCATTCTCAAGCAAGGCGAGGAAAGCACAACGGTTGCTGAGAGCTGTCGTAAGGCCGGCATCCGCTGCCCGACAGGGTCATGCGGCGCATGATCCCGGGAGGGGGCCAAGCTACGTACTTCAACTGGAGTGCAGGCGGAAAAAGAAAAGCGTCCAGTGGACGGTTTTCCCGCCAAACA
>NZ_JBLWZO010000044.1:0-5451 GCF_048266405.1 Celeribacter sp. | reverse complement strand
TATGAAACCATTTTCACGTTCGATCATGCTGCTTGTCGTGTTGGGGCCTTTGCTGATTTCGGTCGTGGTCCGCACACTGGGATGGGCGATTTTGTTGGGCAACAAGGGCGTGATTAACGACGCACTGACAACGACCGGGTTGATCTCGTCGCCAATCAAAATGATGTATACGTCGGGCGGTATCGTTATCGCACTTGTACATGTGATGATCCCTTTCATGATCATTGCTGTTTGGGCAGCCCTGCAACGCAAGGACCCATCGACAGAACAGGCAGCTGAATCGCTTGGCGCAAATCCCATGCAAGTATTCATGCGTGTGATCCTGCCTCAGGCAATGCCGGGAATTCTGTCCGGTTCACTGATTGTTTTTTCATTGTCCGCCAGTGCGTTTGCGACCCCTGCCATTCTTGGCGGCCGACGGGTGAAAGTCATTTCCACGACGGTTTATGATGAGTTCCTCAATTCCCTTAACTGGCCTTTGGGGGCCGCAATTGCTGTACTGCTGTTGGTCTCCGTCCTAGTGACCATGCTCAGTTGGAACCGTTTGGTGGAAAAGCGCTATTCGGGAGTATTCGAATGAACAGCAATGGAAAATATTCGCTGATCTTCAATTTCCTGTTCACCGTTTTCATGCTGGCACCTTTGATTGTCGTAATCGGTGTGTCGGTTACGCCGACTGGCTATCTTGAATTCCCGCCAAGCGGTTTTTCCCTGCGCTGGTTTCAAGCTATTATCGATAATCCCGAGTTTATCGAAGCCGCATGGATAAGCCTGAAATTGGGTATTTGCTCGGCATCCGTTGCCACGGTCGTTGCTGTGCCTGCGGCACTGGCAATTGGACGTGAACGGTTTGCCGGACGCGATGCCTTGCAGGGGCTTTTCCTATCGCCACTGACGGTGCCGACGGTTGTGTTGGGAATTGCATTTCTGCGTCTTCTGAGCCTGTTCGAAATCAACGGAACCTTCATCGGCCTGACGTTGTGCCATGCGATTATTATCACCCCGTTTGTCCTGCGACTGGTGTTGTCGGCGGTAATCGGGATCGACCGATCCATCGAAAAGGCTGCGGTATCACTTGGCGCTTCTGATCTGACGGTATTTCGTCGTGTGACATTGCCGCTCATCATGCCGGGCGTCGTCGGGGGCTGGGTACTGGCCTTTATCACAAGCTTTGATGAGCTGACGGTAACGGTCTTCATTGCAAACCCGTCGACCACGACGTTGCCGGTTCGTTTGTTTTCTCACATTACCCAGACAACGGACCCGCTTATTGCGTCGGTCTCGACAGTTGTCATTCTTTTTACAGTTGGTTTGATGCTGCTGCTTAATCGTTTCTACGGTCTCGACCGTCTTTTGATCGGAGAGTCCAAATGAAAAGCGTCGATACAATCGTTATCGGCGGTGGGTTGGTCGGGATTGCCGTCGCCTATGGATTGGCCCGTCTTGGCCAAACTGTTGATGTGCTCGACGAGGGTGATATTGCCTATCGCGCATCACGGGGCAATTTCGGTCTGGTCTGGTTTCAGGGCAAGGGCGACGGAATGCCGGAATATTCCCGCTGGACACGTGGTTCTGCGGATGTCTGGCCGTCATTTTCCGATCACCTAACTGACGAAACCGGGGTTGACGCCCATTACCACAAACCCGGCGGGGTTCATTTATGCCTGTCCGACGAAGCATTGGCCGCGCATAGAGATCTGATTCAGCGCCTGCATAACGTGCATGGCGGATCGAATTACGGCGCCAAAATTCTGGACCGGAAAGAACTGGACGATCTGTTGCCGGGACTAGGCCCCGATGTCGTCGGGGGATCCTGGTCTCCCCATGATGGTCATGTCAGTCCGCTTTATCTGCTGCGTGCCCTGCATAGCGGCTTTCAAAAACGCGGCGGACGGTATCATTCTGGCGCACGGGCAGAAGTAATAGATCGTGACGGCACCGGATTTATTGTCAGAACACCTTTATCTTCCTTCCGGGCGGACAAGGTTGTTTTAGCTGCAGGGTTGGGAAATCGGGCCTTGGGAAAAATGGTTGGCCTTCATGTACCTGTATCGCCCCTAAAGGGCCAAATACTTGTTACGGAACGCGCCAACCCGAAAATGTCAATACCCACGACCTTTGTACGTCAGACAGAAGAAGGATCGTTTCTTCTGGGAGACAGCCATGAAGATGTCGGATTTGACACGACGTCCAAGTCAGCAATCATGGCCGATATCGCGGGCCGCGCAATCCGGACATTCCCGTTCCTGAAAGATTTGCGTGTGGTGCGATCTTGGGCCGCACTCCGGGTAATGACCGATGACGGATATCCAATCTACGAGCAATCGGGGACCCATCCGGGGGTATTTACGGTCAATTGTCACTCAGGTGTGACCCTGGCTGGCGCACATGCCATGACACTTGCACCGATGATCGCAGATGGCCGTCTGGAAGATCGGATGTCTGTATTTTCTGCGGAGAGATTCAATGTTTAAGCGTGTTCAGACAGACACCAGCAAACGGATAAACATTACGTTTGAAGGTCAAAATATTGAACTCGAACAGGGCGAAACAGTGGCCGCGGCCCTGATGTTAGCAGGCAAAAAGACCTTTCGGGTTTCGGCCGTATCCGACGACAAACGCGGAGCTTTTTGCCTGATGGGCGTATGCTTTGAGTGCCTTGTTGAAATCGATGGCGTGCCGAACCGTCAAGCCTGCATGATTTTAGCTGAAGATGGCATGGATATCCGCAGCCAAAAAGGCGCGGTAGAGGAGACAATCCGATGAGGAGCTTTGACGTCGCAATTATTGGTGCCGGACCTGCAGGAATGGCGGCTGCGATCGAAGTGACGAAAAACGGTTTATCCGCCATCGTCCTTGACGAGCAACCGGCACCGGGCGGACAGATTTATCGCGCGATAGAGAAAGCATCCGATGAGCGGATCGAAATACTGGGCAAGGACTACCTCGCCGGGCGTGAATTGGTGAATGCCTTTCGCACCAGTGGGGCGAATTATATTCCCGGCGCATCCGTCTGGAACATCGATCAGGACCTGAACCTTGATTATTCAGTTGTAAATCGCGGTTCCACCCAAATCGATGCAAAGTCGTTGATTGTGGCCACGGGTGCGATTGAACGGCCGACACCAATGCCCGGCTGGACATTGCCCGGTGTTACAACCGCGGGTGCGCTGCAGATTTTACTAAAAGCGCATGGTGCGGTAAATGACGATGTGGTTCTGGTTGGCGGTGGCCCACTTTTATATCTGATCGCGAGCCAGATGTTGGTCGCAGGCTGCCCCCCAAAAGCGATTGTCGAGACAATCCCAGCCAAGCGGTATTGGAAAGCTGCCTGGTATTTGCCAGGGGCGCTCAGGGCTTTTTCCTATTTGCGCAAAGGTCTGGCAATGAAGCGCAGCCTTAACAAGGCCGGCGTTCCATTTTATTCAAACGCTACCGGTGTCAAAATACTTGGCGATGTCGCTGCCGAAGCTGTTTCGTTTAAGTCTGGTGGCAAGTCACACCGGATTGAAACGTCGGCTGTGGCACTGCATCAGGGTGTTATCCCAAATCAGCAAATTACCCGACTTTTGCGCTGCGAACATGACTGGAACGAAAGCCAGCAGTGTTTCGTTCCCCGGCTGGATGATCATTTTGAAACAACAACTGAGAATGTTTACGTTGCCGGTGATGGCGCAGGCATTGGTGGTGCTGTTTCTGCGGCCCTTCGCGGGCGGTTGGTTGCTTTGCGGATTGCAGAAAAAAATGGCAAACCTGATGTTGCGGCATGCGGTGCAATAAAGGCGCAACTTAAAGCCGATAAGGCAATCAGACCTTTTCTCGAAGCCCTATATGCTCCGTCATCGGAAAACTTGCTGCCTGCTGATGATGTGATGGTGTGCCGGTGCGAAGAAATTACCGCGGGTCAAATCCGAGAGGCCGTCGATCTTGGCGCCCCCGGCCCCAATCAGGTGAAATCTTATCTTCGCTGTGGCATGGGTCCGTGCCAAGGCCGAATGTGCGGCCCGACGGTGACACAGATTATCGCCGATCGACGTAAAAAACAGGCTGGTGACATTGATTACTATCGTATTCGTCCGCCGTTAAAACCATTGGCGCTGGCGGAACTGGCAACGATGGATACAGAACCCACCCGACATACGCCGTTATAGGGAGTGGTTAAGATGAGCAATCATTTTAGCGCGGATCTTCTTGTTGTTGGCGGCGGCATTCACGGATGTTCGGCAGCACTTCATGCCGCCAAACGAGGGTTGTCCGTTATCGTGATCGAGAAAGATACGGTTGGACGACATGCGTCAGGTGTGAATGCTGGCGGTGTCCGGCGATTGGGACGTCTTTTCCCCGAAGTCCCGATTTCGGTTCGGTCGATGGAGATTTGGAACAATATTGGTGACTTGCTTGATGATGATTGCGGGTTTCAGAAATCGCCGCAGATCAAGGTTGCTGAAAATGCCGAAGAACTTGAGCGTCATCGCCGTCGTGTAAAAATTCTCAATGAGATGGGATTTTATCACGAAACCGTCTTGTCCCGGGATCAACTAAGAGGACATTTACCCGCTGTCTCTGACCATTGCGTTGGCGGGTTGGCAAGCCTTGAAGACGGCTTTGCCTTACCATATCAGACGACTTTCGCCTTTCAACGCAAAGCCAAAGAGCTTGGTGTCCGGTTTTTTGAAAACACCCCCGCGCTAAGGGTTTTCAAAAAAGGGCGAGATTGGAAGATTTCCACCCCGGACTGTGAATTTTCCGGTCGATATCTTTTGAATTGTGCAGGGGCCTGGGCGGGCGAACTGGCGTCACAACTTGGTGAAAATGCGCCGGTCGAGGCCATCGCCCCAATGATGATTGTAACTGGGCGGATGCCCCGGTTTTGTAATGTAGTTGTCGGAGCAACGGGACGCCCCCTGTCATTCAAACAGATGCCAAACGGGACGGTGGTCATCGGTGGTGGTCTGCGCGGCGTTGCGGATCGGGCGACCAATGCGTCGCACATGATGTTTGGCAAACTGCGTCAAACTGCCGAGACAGCGATTGCCATTTTTCCGCTTATGAAGAAGGCAACAATCATACGATCCTGGTCAGGCATTGAAGGACGTATGCCCGATGATATGCCGGTAATTGGGCGCTCTTCAACACAGGAAAATGCTTTCCACGCTTTTGGCTTTTCTGCACACGGATTTCAGATGGGGCCCGGTGTTGGCGAATTGATGGCCGAACTGATTGCCACGGGGAATACGTCTGCCCCGATTGAACCATTTAACATTTCACGCTTTCGTATTTCTCATTGATCACCAATTCAGGAGTTTTCCATGATCAAACGTTATATCCAGACGAAAATTAACCACCGTGTTGTTGAATATAATGGTGTGCTTTATTTCGGTGGTTTGGTAGCCGACGACAAAAGCAAGAACATGAAGGGCCAGACTGAAGAAATTTGCGTAAAAATTGACG
>NZ_JBLWZO010000043.1:0-5516 GCF_048266405.1 Celeribacter sp. | reverse complement strand
TCGGCCTTGGCGCGTGCCACGCGGATTGGTTTGCTGGTTAAGGGCGGTGCCGCACTTGAAGCCATCGGGGCGGTCCGCACCATGGCGTTTGATAAAACCGGCACCCTGACCGAAGGCAAGCCAAAGCTGGCATCATTGATTACGGTTGGCGACATGGCCGAGGATCAATTGCTTGGCATTGCCGCAGCTCTTGAAACCGTGACGTCGCATCCGCTGGCGAAGGCAGTGGTGACAGCAGCACAGGACAAAAACCTTGATCTGCCGGTGATTACGGATGCGCGGACCATCGCCGGTGCCGGGGTCGAAGCACGGATTGATGGCATCTTGTACCGGGTTGGCGCGGCCAAGCGGCTTGATATCGATCCGACCCCGGGAATTGCGGATTGGTTAACCGCACAGGAAGACGCAGGCAGTACCGCCGTTGTCGTTTTGAAAGATAACGTCGTGATTGGCGCACTAGCACTCCGCGATGTTGCCCGTGCGGATGCAAAACCTGCACTTGCCAAGCTTAAGGCATTGGGCATCAATCCGGTGATGTTGACCGGCGATGCGATGCTGGTTGCCAAACGTATGGCCGGTGAACTGGGCATGGAATATCACGCGCAATTACTGCCCGAAGATAAGTTGAACGTACTGGCCGAGCTTCGCAATGATCCTGCACGCAAGGGCCCAATTGCCATGGTGGGGGATGGCATCAACGATGCCCCGGCCCTGAAATCGGCTGATGTCGGGATTGCGATTGGCGGGGGGGCGGATATCGCCCTCGAAGCCGCCGATGCGGTGGCGGTCAAAGACCGGCTTTCCGATGTGGTTAATCTGGTGAAACTATCGCGTGCCACCCGGCGCGTCATCCGCGAAAATATCGGTCTGGCGCTGGGCCTAAAGGCAGTGTTCCTGATTACCAGCATCACTGGCCTGACCGGATTATGGCTGGCCGTCCTGGCCGATACCGGCGCAACCGTGCTGGTCACGATCAATAGCCTGCGTTTGTTGATCGCACTGCGTCGACCGTGATGCCTTTTGACAGGAACTATATCTTCGCCATTGTGCTCTCTGTGCGCTCAGAGTTAGGTGCGTCGGTATGGGGGGATCGCTCTCTAATGATGTCCAGATAATAGTGGAATTGGTGTTTAAGCTATAGTGATAGCCAAAAAGGTCACCTACCGCGCGTAGCTGTCGGGGTGTGCAAATTTCGTAGCTGTGTTGATCGCAATCCAGAGTGATCTGTGCAGGCAGTGAATGATGCCTTGTTGACAATCGGACGTCCGTCCTATATTTAAAATCGGACGTCCGTTCATTTTGGCGGTTAGGCACATCTCAATTCAGGAGGCCTGTTATGGATGAGAAGCTTACGCAACGAATTCAGATCTTATGCGCTTGGTGTGGTCCGGCGTTTGTCGTGCTTTATGGCTTGGCTTGGGTCGTTCTTGCCCATAACTATCCGCCGCCCGACCCGTCATTTAGCGCTCAGGAACTCGTCGATAACTTCTACCTGAAATATCAGGATAGGATACTGCTGGGCCAATCGCTTTCGACGGCCTTCGGCATTCTCTATCTTGTTTGGGCATGTCAAGTGTCGGTGCAGATGTGGCGAAGGGAAACCGTGCCTATCCTGTCGCTCATCCAGTTATGCGGTGGCTTGCTGACCGGATGGGTGCTCATGTTCGTCCCCGCGATGTGGGCTTGGTGCGCTGAGGTTGCCGGCGTTGTCGATCCTGAAACTATTAAGATGGTTCATTTTATCGGCTGGTACTTTTTTGACATGACCTATTGGATCACAACAATCGAGGTGATGGCCATCTTTATCATGGTGATGATGGACAAGGAGAAACCAGGACTGGTACCGAAGTGGGTAGCATCGATCGCATTGTTCTCTGGTCTTTCGTTCCTGCCGCTTACTTTTCTGCCTTACTTCAAGTCGGGCCCATTCGCGCTGAATGGTTACTGGTCTTTCCATGTCGCCTTCATCAGCTATGGAATTTTCACGTTCGCTTTCGGTCCGTATATGGTCAAAGACATCAAGCGGGTGCGCATTCCCGTTGTCCCGGGCATCGGCCAGGCGATTAGTCGTCGACAGTCTGGCCGTTAAACCATGAATACTGAAACTCTTACTCGAGGTTTCACCCTCCGTCTCGACCCTGCCGTTACAGGCGGGGTCGAGGACAGAGTGGCAATTAATCCCGCCGATATGGACGCCAATGGATGGAAGCCTGGCGACTATGTAACGATTACCGCGCTTGCACAAACGGCGGGTCGCATCATCGGTGACAGCACCACGGCAAGGGGCAGCGTTGCCCTCGGCTCGACTCTGGCGGCGGCTAGTGGCGCGCAGGCTGGAGAAACAGTTGTCCTTACCGTTGTAACGTCTTTCCCTGCCGAGCGTATCGTCTTCGCCGTTGCGGAACGCGCATTGCCGGGGCAGAGCGGAAACCCGATTCGTCATGGAAATGCTGTCCTTGCTCGCTTCCTCGGAGCCTCTGAAAGTGCAACCTCGGCGATACCTTCACCGGATGCTCGGCTATTGGGTCATCGTGCTCTGATCGTAGGTAGTTTGTTTGATCACGCGGGCGCTCGGTTGAGGGTCATTGAAACGGTGCCGACCGGTGTGGTGACCGCCACGAGAGAAACCGCGATTTCAGTTGTCGATCCCCAGGACCGCAAGACATCCTATCGGGATGTCGGTGGCCTTTCCGGCGAGGTCGCCAGCATTCGTGAAATGGTAGAACTGCCGCTGCGTCGTCCGGAGGTTTTCATGCGACTTGGCGTCGATGCACCGGGCGGCTTGCTTCTCTACGGCCCGCCCGGTTGTGGCAAGACTCTGATCGCACGTGCGATAGCCCAGCAGACAGATGCATTCTTCCTTTCGATCAACGGCCCCGAGATCATCCAGAAGCATTATGGTGAGTCCGAAGAGCTCCTGCGCAAGGTTTTCGATGAGGCGCAGAGGCATCCGGCGACGATTTTGTTCATCGATGAGATCGACGCGCTTGCCCCAAACAGGGAAACAGTGCTCGGCGAAGTAGAGAAGCGTGTTGTCGGGCAGCTACTGGCGCTGATGGATGGCGTTTCCTCGCGCGGTAGGGTCGTGGTGATGGCTGCCACTAATCTGCCTAACGCTGTGGATCCGGCGTTGCGTCGACCGGGCCGGTTTGACCGCGAGATATCTATTGTCCCGCCGAGCAAGATGGGGCGACTGGAAATTCTTAAGATTCACACTCGGTTCATGCCGCTGGCCGCGGATGTTGATCTGGAGCGAGTATCCGCTGTGACGCATGGCTTCCTCGGTGCGGATCTGGCAGCGCTCTGCCGCGAAGCGGGCATGGCCTGCGCTCGCGACAATCAAACGGAAGAAAGCAAATCGGCGCTCTTTGTTCGGATGGTGCATTTCCAGAAGGCGTTGGCGGATTTCCGCTTGTCGACCATGCGTGAACTGTCGTCTGACATCGCCGAAACATGCTGGGAGGATATCGGCGGACTGGAGAAGGAGAAGCATCTGCTGAGGGAGGCGCTTGACTGGCCGCTCACTTACGCTTCTCGCTTCACGTATGCTACTGCCTATGCGCCCAAAGGTATCTTGCTGACCGGCGGATCAGGAACCGGCAAGACACTTTTGGCGCAGGCGGTTGGGACGACGACGGAGGTTAACTTTATCGTGGCGCGTGGTCCCGAGCTCCTTTCCAAATGGGTAGGTGAATCCGAACGCGGCATCCGCGAGGTGTTTCGGCGCGCGCGGCAGTCCGCGCCCTCTATCATCTTTTTTGACGAGATAGACGCGATCACACCCGCGCGTGGTAGAAGCACCGGCGACGGCCAGATCGGTGATCGTATGGTTGGGCAGTTCTTGCTGGAACTTGATGCGATTAATGGTGATTCTGGTGTCGTCGTGCTGGCGGCGACCAACCGGCCGGATCTTGTTGATCCGGCGTTGCTCAGGCCCGGCCGTTTTGATCTGGTGATCGATTTACCGGACCCTGATCGCGAGACGCGCTTGTCCATCCTTAAGGTGCATTGCCAGAACAGCCCGCTCGGCGAAGACGTCGACCTCGGTACGCTTGCTGAGGCTACGGAGGGGCTGAGCGGCGCTGTTCTGGGGGCACTTTGTCAAAGAGCAAAGACCTTGGCGATCAGTGATTCGGTCAAGGCGCAGCCGGGACAGGACTTTACGCCTTTTCTTATCTCCGCCAATCATTTCGATGCCGCCCTTCGTGCGATCTTGCAAAGCAGACGGGCGAATCAAAATGCAAGACACGACAGTACTGCATGACGCAGGCGGAGGCTTAACCCGGAAAGTGATGGGGCTCCTGAATAAATGCTTGGACGTCACCTAAGGAGAAATTTGGTATGATGATTATATTGACGACTATTGTGCAGATCGTCATGGGTATTGCTGGTGGTCAAGCTGTGACTACTGCGCTACGACTATCCACCATTGCGCCAATTATCAACATTCTTTCTGGTGGTTTGGGAGGACTGGCTTTGGGGCTGCTGGTCGGTGGATTCGTGGGGGATGACAACTCATTCTTTGCAATGCTGGGCGATGCTGGCGGTGGTTTTGTGGGCGGTGCGGTGGTTACGGTTATCGTGGTGCGGATAACCAGAAGGCTGAGTGGACGATAAGCGAATGAAAAGGGCACCATTCCCATCATCAGGAAAGTGATTTGGCGAATAGAGGAGGCTAACTCATGTCACTTGGAGCAGACACCCAGCGCAAACGGGATCGTGAGATTGCGGCGACTACAAAGGGCGAGGCGACAGCAGAGAACATCCTTGACGCCGCATTTAAGTCGATCGCGGTGCATGGCTGTGGAGCTGTAACTCTTCGAGGAATTGCCGATGAGGCTGGCGTTGTGCTGAGTCAGCTTAATTACCATTATGGCAACAAGAATCGTCTTTTTGCTGCCGTACTCAAGCGCATGCAGCACGGTTACATCGAGGCGCTCGATGTTCGCCTACACGGGCACGATTCTTTGGAAGGGCAGATTGCAGCAGTCGTCGATTACAACGAATCGGTCCTTATCGACAGTCCAGAGACCTATCGGAACTTTCTTGAATTTTTCAACTTTGCGATGAATTCCAAACCGTTTCAGGTGGAGGTCGATAACTTCACGTCACAAATCGCGGCAATGATTGAAAAACGCATCGTCCAGTATCAGTGCAAAGACGAAGCAATGGCCTGTTTCTCGGCGGCTGCGCTCACGCGCTTCATTCTGTCGGCGTCATTCGGGATAGCCCTCCAAAGATTTCTCAGTCCGGAGAACGAAGATGCGCGGGCGGGCTTTAGCATTATCAAGGCGACGGCGTCTCAGCTTATTAGGCAGAATAGAGATGCTATGCCGTTAGACTAATGTGAGCTGCTCTTCAGGTGATGCAAGTCGGGCCGATACCAGCACAACCGTGCTGGTCACGATCAATAGCCTGCGTTTGTTGATCACACTGCGCCGGTCATAAGGATAAACCAAGGGCGAAAATGTTCCGGTTCCCCCACCATAAGGCAAAGGAACCGGAACGATATTGGT
>NZ_JBLWZO010000042.1:4086-5574 GCF_048266405.1 Celeribacter sp. | reverse complement strand
TCACCATATTGGCCCCGTCGCGACGCCACCAGATCACCGATCAGGAACAGGGCCGCACCGGCAAAGGTCGAATGCAGCAGATAGTATAGACCGGCTGAAATGCTTTCGGGTGTGAATAGCGCAATCGAAATCAAAAGCGTTCCCATTGACCCGATCACCGAAAACGCGATCAGACCATTCAGGCGCTTGGCCGCCAAAACCCCGATCATCCCGACCGCAAGGGTCACAATCGCCGCAGGCAGGATATAGGGTTGCGCCAGCCAAGCCATGTCACCGGCATTTTCGCCAAAGCCCAGCGAATAGACCCGCAGGATCGAATAGGCCCCGACCTTGGTCATAATTGCAAACAGGGCCGCAACCGGTGCCGGGGCATTGGCATAGGTGCCCGGCAGCCAAAAATGAACCGGTACAAGGGCCGCCTTGACGCAGAACACCAAAAGCAGGATCAGCGCACCGGCACGTAAAAGCGCGGCATCGCCTTGGGCAACCAATGGCACCTGAATGGCAAGATCGGCCATATTCAGTGTCCCGGTCACGGCATAAATCATGCCAACCCCGACAAGGAACAATGACGATCCGGTCAGGTTGATGACGATATATTGCATGCCCGCCTTAAGGCGTTCGGCCCCGGCACCATGCAGCATCAGACCATAGGACGCGATCAACAGCACTTCGAAGAACACGAACAGGTTAAACACGTCACCCGTCAGGAAGGCACCATTGACGCCCATCAGCTGGAACTGGAACAGGGCATGAAAATGCTGGCCGCGCTTGTCCCATTCGCTTGATGCGAACAAGACCACACCAAGACCAAGAACCGCCGTCAGCAAAACCATCATCGCCGACAACCGATCCAGCACCAGAACGATACCAAATGGCGCAGGCCAGTTGCTTAACGCGTACATTTCCGGACCATTGCCATCGGCAAAGATCACAAGAGCCAACGTCACCGCGACAAGAGCAACCGTCGCGGTGATCGAGAATATGCGCTGCAAAACAATGTCGTGACGCACCGCCAGAACAATCAGGGCGGCCATCACGGCAGGCAGCACAATGGGAACAATAATCCAGTTACCCATCAGTTTTTATCTCCTGCTTCGGAAGGCTCGCCAACCGGACGACCATCAACATGGTCGTTGCCGATTTCAAGATAGGCACGGATCGACAACACTACGATCAGGGCTGTCATCCCGAACGAAATCACAATCGCCGTCAGGACAAGTGCCTGAGGCAGCGGATCGGTATATTCCGTCACCCCATCACGCAGGATCGGCGGCATATCGATGGTCAAACGCCCCATGGCGAACAGGAAAACGTTCACCGCATAGGACAAAAGCGCCAAACCGATCACCACCGGGAAAGTTCGCCCGCGCAGCAACATATAGGTGCCGCACATGGTCAAAAGCCCGATACTGCTTGCTACCAGAAATTCCATAATATCAGGCCTCCTTCTCGGCGGCCGCGACAGGCGCCGCAACAGACGGATCA
>NZ_JBLWZO010000042.1:708-4076 GCF_048266405.1 Celeribacter sp. | reverse complement strand
GGCTCGGGATTGATGCCGACATGTTCGGCCATGCGTTCAACCTGCGACAGTTTGGCAAGTGCAAGCGTCACCGCCCCCACCACAGTCAGGAACACACCAAGGTCAAAGCCCATGGCCGATGCCAGCTCAAATTCGCCAACGATCGGCAGATAAACATGGACAAATCCACTGGTCAGGAATGGCAAGCCCGCCACCCAGGCCGACAGGCCGGTAATGGCCGCAGCAATCACACCAAGCCCGATCATGCCATGGTAATTGGCCTTCATCCGGTTCTGGGTCCAGCCAAAGCCCGACGCCATGTATTGCATGACCAGGGCCACCGAAACGACCAGACCGGCAATAAAGCCGCCGCCCGGTTCATTATGCCCGCGCAGGAAGATGTAAACCCCCACCAAAAGCGATAGCGGCAACATCACACGCGTCGCCACGACCATCATCATCGGATGGCGGTCTGCCGACCGGCGATTATCCACCACCCAATTGGCAAGGCGTTTGGCGGCCTCGCCCTGGGTGACGGTTTCAATCAGGGCAAAGATCGACAGGGCCGCAATGCCCAGAACGATAATCTCGCCAAAGGTATCAAAGCCACGGAAGTCGACCAGAATGACGTTGACCACATTGGTCCCGCCGCCTTCGATCTTCGAATTGGCCAGATGATAGGCCGAGATCGAATTTGGCAATTCGCGCGTCATAATCGCCCAGACGGCACCGCCCATACCAAGCCCGGCCCCTGCGGCAATAATCCAGTCGCGGAACTTGCGCCCCGGCTGGCTTTCTTTTGGCGTTTCTTTTGGCAGGATGTTCAGGGCCAGCAACATCAGAATAACCGTCACCACCTCGACCGAAATCTGGGTCAGGGCAAGATCAGGTGCCGACAGATAGATGAACCCAAGCGAGACGATCAAACCGATCACACCAACCAGCAAAAGGGTCAGCAACCGGTTATGATGCATCGCGACCGAGGCAATACACGTCCCAACCAAAAGGATCCAGCCAATCGCAGCTGGCGGGGATACCGCCAGAAGTTCGCGCGTGCCCGCCGTATGATCGGGTTCGGCATAAAAGCCCGACAACCCGATGGCCAGTGCGGCAAACACCATCACCGCCAGATAGCGTTGCAGCGACCCGTTATGCAGATTGTCCGAGACCGTGCGGCTAAGATCGACGACCTTGACGATCAGGCAATCAAACATCGCCTTGGCATCAGGACGCGACAAATTGGCTGTTGCGGACAAAAGCCCGCGATGACGAAGCAAAATCAAGGCACCGCCGATGATCGCAATCGTGCTCATGCCCAATGCCGGGGTCAGACCATGCCAAAGTGCCAAATGATATTCTGGAAGGTTACCCCCGGTCACCGCACTCGCTGTGGCCGCAACCAGCGGTCCGGCAATAACGGCCGGGAACAGACCAATCAGAACCACCAAAGCCGTCAGAAAGGCCGGTGGCCCCCACATGCCAAATGGCGGATCATGAGGATGCTGGGGCAATGCATCGCGCGGTTTGCCAAACCAGACATGGAAGATAAACCGGAACGAATACGCGACCGAGAAAACCGCCCCGATGGTGGCAAGTACCGGCACGATCCAGTTTTGATCGAACCAGATTGTATGCCATGCTTCTTCAAGCATCATTTCCTTGGACAGGAAACCGTTCAACGGGATGATCCCGGCCATTGACGCCGCCGAGATAACCCCGATGGTGCCCGCAATCGGCATCAGGTTGAGCATTCCACCCAAACGGCGAATATCGCGGGTTCCGGTTTCATGATCAATGATGCCCGCTGTCATAAACAGGGCGGCCTTGAATGTTGCATGGTTGATGATGTGGAACACACCGGCAACCGCGGCAATCGGCGTTCCGAACCCAAACAGCATGGTCACAAGACCAAGGTGACTAACCGTTGAATAGGCCAGCAGACCTTTCAGGTCATGTTTGAAGATCGCAATCCATGCGCCCAGAATCATGGTCACCAGGCCGGCGGTCGCAACGATATAGAACCATTCCGGCGTGCCCGACAAAACCGGCCACATGCGTGCCATCAAAAAGATGCCTGCCTTGACCATGGTTGCCGAATGCAGATAGGCCGAAACCGGGGTCGGTGCGGCCATGGCATGCGGTAGCCAGAAATGGAACGGGAATTGCGCCGATTTGGTAAAGCACCCCAACAGGATCAACACCAGTGCCGGAACATAAAGCGGCGAGGCTTGAATCAAATCAGCATGTTGCAAAATCACGCTCAGGTCATAAGACCCAACAATATCGCCCAGGATCAACATCCCGGCAATCATCGCAAGCCCGCCTGCCCCGGTGACGGTCAACGCCATACGCGCGCCCTGTCGGCCCTCGGGCAGATGTTTCCAATACCCGATCAACAGGAACGATGACAGCGATGTCAGTTCCCAGAAAATCAGCAGCAGCAGAACATTGTCTGACAGGACGATGCCCACCATCGCGCCCTGAAACAGCAACAGGAACACATAAAACCGCCCCATCGGATCGTCTTTCGACAAATAGAACCGGGCGTAAATGATGATCAAAAGGCCAATTCCAAGGATCAGGGTCGCAAACAACAATCCCAGACCATCAAGGAAAAAGGTCACATTCAGACCAAGATCGGTCAGCCATTCATAGCGGACCTGAAACACTTCGCCGCCAATAACAGCAGGTGCCTTGGCGATAAGTAAAATCAACGCAAGCAGCGTAACAGCGCCGGTCGCCGTGGCACAGGCATTGCGCCCGGCCCGGATCATAACAGCGGGTAGCACCGCCCCAAGGAAGGGAAGCAAAACAATGAGGGTAAGACTCATGAAAGACCCTTATTTTTGGAAAACGCCGCCACGCCCCCACGCGCAACAGCAAGAAAATTCTGGCAGAAGGTAATATTTGTGCTGAAAATGGTCAAGAAAACCCAAACAGCGCATTTTTTTATCTGAGGCTGTCAAGTGATGGGGATCACCGGCCTTCTTCCTGAAGCCATCGAATTATCGTCGCCCCCCGGCAAGCCGGGTTGCTTCGGGCATCGCCCGCAAACGGCCCATGGCAATAAAGCCCAGTAACGGGCCAATCGCCAGCATGGCAAACGCCCCCCACCAGCCAAAGGCATCGGCGATCACCGGCACCAGATGGATTGATCCCAATGCGATGATAAAGCCAATTGCATTTTGCATGGTCAAGGCGGTTCCAATCTGATGGGGATCGGCCAATTCAATTACACAGGACGAAAACTGCGCGGAATCGGCAATCACCGAAATACCCCAAACAATGCAGATCACGATCAACACGATAAGGGGCGCATCGTCAAGCGCGCCTGCGGCCAATGCACATAGGCCACTGATTGCCATTGCCGCCATGGGAACGGTCGTCCG
>NZ_JBLWZO010000042.1:0-698 GCF_048266405.1 Celeribacter sp. | reverse complement strand
CGCCGATCAAGGATCCAAAGGCCCCAACCCCGACAATGGCAAAGGTCAAAAGGGCCGCCCAAACACCGGGGTTTTCATGCGCGCGCGCCGATAGCGCCCCATACAGGAACAGCCCGATCCAGCCCCACATGGCATAAAGTTCCCACATATGCCCGAAATAGCCATAACACGCATGGCGCAAGGCCTTGTTCGACCAGATTTTCCCAACCATACGCGGATCAAAGCGCGGGGATCGTCCCGGTGCCCCGCCCAGTTTGACGAACAGGATCACAACCCCGGAAAAATAAGCTGACACACTGGCCGCAATGATCACCAGCCGCCAATCAAGGGGCACGGCGACGACAAACAGATGCGGCAGCGCCGATCCCATGGTCAACGCCCCAACCAAAAGCCCGATCAAAAACCCGGTATCACCGCGCGACCATGTCGCCACCATCTTCATGCCGATCGGATAAATCCCCGCCATGCATATACCGGTGATCAAGCGCAGCACAATGACCACGATCCCGTCAATCGGCACGGTTAGAATCAGAAGGTTCGCGGTTGCCGCGACAAGGGCCGATACCGCCCAGAAACGGCGCGGTTCAACCCGGTCGGCCAGGCCGAAAAAGGCACTGACCAAGGTGCCCAGAACAAACCCCAGCAAAACCGCACTGGTAAACAGCGACGACTGCACCGCACCCAAGTCAAATTCAGCG
>NZ_JBLWZO010000041.1:0-5651 GCF_048266405.1 Celeribacter sp. | reverse complement strand
CCAGTTTTTTCCAGATTTTCAAACCTTCATAGACGGCAAATTTATGCGGCCCGTCGCCATCCCCGCCAAGGGCGGCCAAAACCGGTATGCCCCACATCCATTGCCCGCGCGCCATCGGCCATGCGATGGAAAGCGCGCGGGATCGTTTTTCCCGTGGGAGGGTGGCAAGTTCCTGGAGCAGGCGTTTCATCGCCTCGGCCAGGGCTTCGGCCTGACCGATCAGGTCTTCGGATGGGGATTGTCCGGTGGCCAGCGCAAGGCCGCGCGGGGTCGGCACACAAAACTGTGCCGGGCGGACAAAGGCAAATAGTTCGAGCAAATCATGGGCCGGAAACGGATCGGATTTCATCCGCCGTGCTGATGCCGGGGTATGAACCAAAATCGGACGTTGGGCGCGCGCACGCTTGACCGCCGCCCCATGTGGCAGTTCTTCTACCTCGCCATCGGGGGTTAAAAACACAGCATGCCGCAATCCGACGACCATGATGGGTGCGTTGGGCGGCAAAAACTTCGGCGTGGGATCGGAACGATCATCGAACATTTGAGGGAATATAAGCGGAGTGGCATTGGGATGCCACAGGGGATTGTCGGGAAAATATAGACAGGTCCAGCACGTTAAAGGAAAAGGGGCCAACAGAAAACTGCGGGCCCCTTTTCGGGATGTTCAGGCTGGAAAATAGGCGTCACCGGATAAGCGACGGCAGAGCCAATGTTATGAATGGCACGTAGGATACCAGCATCAGGACCGCAAACTGAACCAGAAGCATCGGCCACAAAGCCTTTGTAATTTGTTCAATCGAAAGGTTGCTGGTGGCGGCCCCGACAAACAATGAGTAGCCAAAGGGTGGGGTCGCCATTCCGATTGCGAGGTTGATCACTACGATCGCTCCCAGATGCGTCGGGTCCAGACCGATATGTGCGCCCAATGCCTGCAAGATGCCGCCGAGAATGATCATGGCCGCAATATTGTCCATGATCGCCCCGACAAACAGCAGGAACAGATTAAGAAGAAACAGCAGAACATAAGGGTTTGATGACACCGAAAGAATGCCGTTCGCAATTGTTGCCGGGAGCTGTTCAATAGCAACAAGCCAACCGAATGCCGAAGCAACTGCGATGATGAAGCAGACAATCGTTGCGGTTTTCATCGATTTTAGCGTGATGGCATAAAGCTCGGAGACACGGAGTTCCCGATGAACAAAGATCCCGATGATCAGGGCATAGGCAACGCCAATAGCCGCCGCTTCAGTGGGGGTGAAAACGCCGCCATAAATACCGCCAAGAATAATGACGGGGGCTGCGAGTGCCCATTTGCCATCATTGATCGCGGCGCGAAGTTCGGCCATGGTGGAGCGAGAGGTTTCGGGCGCAATACCTTGGCGGCGGGCGGCGAAATAGCACAGGATCATCAGGCCGCCAGCAATCATGATGCCGGGGATAATCCCGGCAAGAAATAACTGGCTGATGGATTCTTCTGCGACAACGCCCCAAATGATCATTGGGATCGAGGGCGGTATCATCTGGCCAATCGGGCCAGCGGCAGAGGCCAGCGCCGCAGCAAAGTTCTTTTGCCAGCCGCGTTTTTCCATTTCCGGGATCATGATCCCGCCAATAGCGGCAGTCGTCGCCGGGGCAGAACCGGAAATGGCAGCAAAGAAAGTTGCAGCCAGAACCGTGACCATACCAAGACCACCGGTGACATGCTGAACCATCGTTTGGCAGATGCGAACCAGTCGTCTGGACAGGCCGGCATGGATCATTAGCTCACCGGTCAGAATAAAACCCGGAATAGCCAAAAGAGAGATGACATTCGTGCCCGACAATATGCGCTGGGCAAGAATCATTTGCGGGAAATCAGCAACCCACAGGGTCACAACAGATGCCAGTCCGATACAGAAAACAATCGGAACTCCCGTCAGGAGCCCGCCAGCAAAGACGGCCAGCAATGTAATTGCAGCAGCACTCAAGGTGAAACTCCTATCAAGGCCGTGGCGTGATTATGCGGCAGAAAGTGTGAATGCAGCCAAGTGTCCCGCAAACCGGGGCAGCAACATTAATCCATGCCATCGGCAGGCGCAGTGCGGGCGAAACCTGACCAAATGTGGTTTGCAGATATTCGGCACCGGCAACGGCAAACACGATAAAAAAAGCCAGAACTGCAAGGTCGATGATGCGCTTCCAGAAATTTTCAAGTCTTTCGGGCAATGCCTTTACGATGAAATCAAGGCTGACATGAGACCCGTCGCGCAGAATGGACGTGGCTGCCAGAAGGATGCTCCAGGTGAAGCAGAACATTGCCAGTTCTTCAGTCCAAATAAAGGTTGCACCGATGACATAGCGAGAGAAGACCTGCAGAACGAGTGCCAGCATCATGACCCCGGACAGAACCACGACAATCACATTGGTGACGCGGGCCAGCTGGAGTGAAAACTTGTCACAGAATGTAGACATTTCAAATCGTCCGGCTAAAGGGAAACGCCCGGCACGAATGCCGGGCGACAGGTGGATTGGTGCTTACTGCAATTCACTTAGTGCCTTGTCGAGAAGGTCTTCACCTATGGATGGTTTGAAGGTCTCGTAGACAGACATAACCTTGCTGCGGAACTGTGCCGGATCCTTGACTTCGTTGATCTTCATGCCAGCTTCTTTTAGAAGCCCGATCAGTTCGGTGGAGTTTTTGGCAACTTGTTTGCGCTGGCTTGCAATGGCTTTTGTTGCAGCATCACGAACGGCTTGTTTCTGTTCATCCGAGAAGCTGTTGAAACGTTTCTCGGAAATCAGCAGGCCAAGTGCTGAATAGGTGTGCTTGGTTAGCGACAGATAGTCGGTGACGTCAGCGTATTTGTTGGCCCAGATTACAGCCAGCGGAATTTCCAGGCCATCAATGGTGCCCTGCTGGGTTGCGGTGTAGGTTTCACCCCATGCCAGCGGAATGGCATTGCCGCCCAGTGCTTGGAACATATCGATGAAGGCGCGGTTCTGCATGACGCGGAATTTGATGCCTTCTACATCGTTCGGTTCATTGATCGGGCGGACATTGTTGATCATGTTCCGGAAGCCGCCTTCGGCAAAGCCAAGGCCGACGATGCCGTTCTGTTCCAGACGCCCCATCAGTTCCTGCCCGATATCACCATCAAGGATGGTGTGTGCCTGCTCTTCGTTGCCAAACAGGAACGGCATGTCAATCAGCTGGAAGCCCGGCTGAATGTTGGCGATCGCTGCGTTGGTGATCACGGCAACATCCATGACGCCAAAATTCATTGCTTCGAGCATTTCACGCTCGTCACCAAGCTGGTTGTTCGGGAAGTACTGTGCTGTCACGTCTTCACCAAGTGCTGCGGACAGTTCCTTGACGAAGCTGTGTGCGGCAATGGCATACGGGTCTTTTTCACCGTCCGAGGTGGTCCAGCCAATGCGGAGATCAAGTGCCTGGGCTGCGCCGGTCATCATGCTGATGGACATGGCAGCGACGGCGGCGGTTTGGCTAAGTTTTTTTAAGAACATTTCTGTTCCTCCCTATTTTCAGTCATTTATTTTGGAAAGCCGTATAGTTTGGCAGGGTTGTCCACCAGAATGCGGTTTCTTGTTTTTGTATCCGGACACCAGTCATCGAGCAGGTCGAGCAGGCTTCCGTCATTGGGCATTCTGGTGTTCACATATGGGTGGGGCCAATCCGTGGCCCAAACGATACGTTCTGGATTTGCCTTAATCACTTCACGTGCGATCGGGGCAACATCGCTATAAGGAACATCGTTTTCAGAGGTAATCCTGTAAGCGCCGGAAATCTTTGCCCAGGATTTGCCGTCAGCAATAAGGGACAGCATTTCGCGGAAGCCCGGATGATGGATCCCGGCCGATGTGGGCATGTGGCCCATATGATCGAACACGGTTTCAACGGGGAGTGTTCCAAGCGTTTCACGAATATCGGAAAACTCTGATACATCGATTAGAAGTTGAATATGCCAATCAAACGGCGCGATTTTCTCGGCCAGACGACGGACGTCGGAAACTTCGATCCCGCTGCGAAATAGCAGGTTGATGCGGACACCGCGTGCACCGGCTTCATGCATCTGTTCGAGTTCTTTTTCACTGATATTTTCGTTGACGACCACGACTGCCCGGAAGTTGTCACCAGCCGCGCGCACGGCATCAAGGGTGGCCCGGTTATCGATGCCATAGACACTGGGCTGTACGATAACTGCACGCTGAATGCCAAGGGTTGCCATCATTTTCTGATAAGAACCAAGGCTTGCTTCTGGCGGGGTATAGGTGCGCGGCAAGGTTAGCGGATAGGTTGCCTGCGGGCCAAATATATGGGCATGGCAGTCACAGGCCCCCGGCGGCGGGGTGAAACTTGGGGCGATAGGGTTGAGATCAGCAGCTTCGCAGTCAGGAATAAGATTTTCATCGACTTGGGTCATGCGGGTTTCCTCCCATCCCTGGAGACCACGAAGACCCAGCCGGTCGGCAGAGCGCAAGACATGTCGCCATGCGGCGCGACGTGCCTTGTCCGGGTCACCGACCCGGATTGCATTCGCAATATTCTCATACTCGGTAATTAACCTTTGTTTGCCGTCATTATCGAGCGGCTTATGCCGGTTGCTCGCAGTAAGACTTTCACTGATCCGGTGGCCAAGGAACTGAATGAAGTCGCGGAAATGCGAGTTTCCGGTTGCCGCTGCTAGAACCCGGTGAAATTCTGTTTGTTCACTGACAGCCTGACCGCCACGGTCGAGTTCCCTGCGCAATGTTTCCAGTGCGGTGTCGATCAATTCCATCTGCGCGCGCGAACGGCGACGGGCAGCCATTGCGGCGGCACCGACTTCCATTTCAAGGCGGATTTCAAGAATTTGACGAAGGTTCTCGATTGAATCGAGGTCGGCAGCATCAATGCGGAAAGTTTGCCGTGCAGGGTTTTCCGAGACGAATACGCCGACACCCTGACGGGTGATTACCAGACCAGCTTCACGCAGTTTGGCAATTGCTTCGCGTACAGCACTTCGGCCGACGTCCAGTTCAGCACAGAGCGTCATTTCTGTGGGTAGCCGGTCACCGGCACTCAGGTTGCCCGATGAAATCATCTCGGCAAGCTGATCGGCGACTTCGTCCGAGCGACGGCGTGGTTTTCCCAAGGAATGAAATTGCATGTGCGTTTTACTGTTTGAATTTGACACGTGATTAACCCTGCAATGTATGGTTCTATAATCTGATGTCAGTCATCAGACAAGTTGATTTTTTTAGGCAGTTGGAATGCTGATTCCTGTCTTGAGTTTTTATTTTTGTGTTGTTTGTGCCTTGTTCTAAAAGGTTTTTTGTTTCAAAAATCCTCCAGAAAACGTCAGGGATGTCATTCGGGCTGCTGATCGTTATGCGGGTCTTTGATCGAAATCGGTTCTAAAATATCGCGATAGGCTGGCGGATTGGACGAGGTTCCCCTAGTTTTGCAACAGGAGTCGTAGCAAAGTCGGTTTGATGGAAAAGCGTGACAAGGTAAACCAGCGTTTCTGGCGCGACGCGGCTTTGCCGTTTGTCGAGGCGCAGCGCGTGCGCGACGGGCGCGGGATTTGCTATGAAAAGCACAGCCACGATACGTTTTCCATCGGCGCGATCACCGGCGGGGCCAGTACCTGTTGGAACCGGGGGCACAGCCA
>NZ_JBLWZO010000040.1:0-5653 GCF_048266405.1 Celeribacter sp. | reverse complement strand
CCCCGTTAACCACGTGCGGCCCCGGACCAAGTCCAGGGCCACACATCTTCAAGTTAAGTCCGGCGGTGACCTACTCTCCCACACCCTCACGAGTGCAGTACCATCGGCGCAATGGGCCTTAGCTTCCGGGTTCGGTATGGGACCGGGCGTTTCCCCCACGCTATGACCGCCGTAACAATCACGAAGCACACAAACCACAGATGATCCGGCACTAACGTCCTGCAAAAAACTTCTTCAGGTTCGAGGTTGTTGTCTCGTAACCGCATAGTGAACGCGAACAGCAAAAAATGAATTTTGTCGACACACCATCTTATAGTGTGTTGTAAGTCATCGGCCTATTAGTACAGGTCAGCTACACAAGTCTTTGGTCCTTGCTTCCACATCCTGCCTATCAACCCAGTAATCTAGCTGGGGGCCTCACCCACACAAGGTGGATGGAAATCTCATCTCGAAGCAGGCTTCCCGCTTAGATGCTTTCAGCGGTTATCCCTTCCAAACGTAGCTAATCAGCGATGCACTTGGCAGTACAACTGACACACCAGAGGTTCGTCCGTCCCGGTCCTCTCGTACTAAGGACAGCCCTTCTCAAATTTCCAACGCGCGCAGCGGATAGGGACCGAACTGTCTCACGACGTTCTAAACCCAGCTCGCGTACCGCTTTAATGGGCGAACAGCCCAACCCTTGGGACCTACTCCAGCCCCAGGATGCGACGAGCCGACATCGAGGTGCCAAACCATGCCGTCGATATGGACTCTTGGGCAAGATCAGCCTGTTATCCCCGAGGTACCTTTTATCCGTTGAGCGACGGCCCTTCCACGAGGTGCCGCCGGATCACTAGTCCCGACTTTCGTCCCTGCTCGAGCTGTCACTCTCACAGTCAAGCTCCCTTGTGCACTTACACTCAACACCTGATTGCCAACCAGGCTGAGGGAACCTTTGGGCGCCTCCGTTACATTTTAGGAGGCAACCGCCCCAGTTAAACTACCCATCAGGCACTGTCCCTGAACCAGATCATGGTCCGAAGTTAGGTGACCGGTACAGCCAGAGTGGTATTTCAACGATGACTCCACCCGAACTAGCGTCCGAGCTTCACAGTCTCCCACCTATCCTACACAAGCTGCACCGAACACCAATACCAAACTATAGTAAAGGTCTCGGGGTCTTTCCGTCCTGCTGCGCGTAACGAGCATCTTTACTCGTACTGCAATTTCGCCGAGTTCATGGTTGAGACAGCGGGGAAGTCGTTACTCCATTCGTGCAGGTCGGAACTTACCCGACAAGGAATTTCGCTACCTTAGGATGGTTATAGTTACCACCGCCGTTTACTGGGGCTTAAATTCTCAGCTTCGCACACAAGTGTGCTAACCGGTCCTCTTAACCTTCCAGCACCGGGCAGGAGTCAGTCCGTATACATCGTCTTGCGACTTCGCACGGACCTGTGTTTTTAGTAAACAGTCGCTTCCCCCTGGTCTCTGCGGCCCACACCCGCCTCCAAGGAGTCAATCCTCTTCACGGGGCAGGCCCCCCTTCTTCCGAAGTTACGGGGGCATTTTGCCGAGTTCCTTAACCATGATTCTCTCGATCGCCTTAGTATTCTCTACCTGATCACCTGTGTCGGTTTAGGGTACGGGCGGACTGGGACCTCGCGCCGATGCTTTTCTAGGCAGCATAGGATCACCGAATCACCCCACAAACGGGGCGCCTATCAGGTCTCAGAAACAATGAACAGCGGATTTGCCTACCGTTCTTCCTACACCCTTGGACCAGGTCAATTCCATTGCCTGGCTCGGCTACCTTCCTGCGTCACACCTGTTAATACGCTGACCTCACAACATCGGTTCCCACCACATCACACAGCCAACAACCCGAAGGTCGCAACAGCCATGATCCATCATGGTTAGCATCCATCGCTCAGTATGGGCGGTCCTTCGCCGGTACGGGAATATCAACCCGTTATCCATCGACTACGCCTGTCGGCCTCGCCTTAGGTCCCGACTAACCCAGGGCAGATTAGCTTGACCCTGGAACCCTTGATCATTCGGCGGACGGGTTTCTCACCCGTCATTCGCTACTCATGCCTGCATTCTCACTCGTGTGGCCTCCACCGCTGGTTTACACCGCGACTTCACCGTCCACACGACGCTCCCCTACCCATCCAAACACCCAACCCGAAGGCCAGGTAAATATTTGAATGACGCAACTTCGGCGGTGTGCTTGAGCCCCGCTACATTATCGGCGCGGAATCACTTGACCAGTGAGCTATTACGCACTCTTTCAAGGGTGGCTGCTTCTAAGCCAACCTCCTGGTTGTCACAGCAACTCCACATCCTTTCCCACTTAGCACACGCTTAGGGGCCTTAGTTGGCGTTCTGGGCTGTTTCCCTCTCGACTATGAAGCTTATCCCCCACAGTCTCACTGCTGCGCTCTCACTTACCGGCATTCGGAGTTTGGCTAAGGTCAGTAACCTTGTAGGGCCCATCGCCTATCCAGTAGCTCTACCTCCAGCAAGAAACACGCAACGCTGCACCTAAATGCATTTCGGGGAGAACCAGCTATCACGAAGTTTGATTGGCCTTTCACCCCTACCCACAGCTCATCCCCTCCATTTTCAACTGAAGTGGGTTCGGTCCTCCACGCGCTCTTACACACGCTTCAACCTGGCCATGGGTAGATCACTTCGCTTCGGGTCTAGATCACGCCACTAACTCGCCCTATTCAGACTCGCTTTCGCTACGGCTTCCCCCCACGGGTTAACCTCGCGACGTAACACTAACTCGCAGGCTCATTCTTCAAAAGGCACGCCATCACCACACACAAGGCATGGCTCTAACGGATTGTAAGCGCACGGTTTCAGGTACTATTTCACTCCCCTCCCGGGGTACTTTTCACCATTCCCTCACGGTACTGATTCACTATCGGTCATCAAGTAGTATTCAGGCTTACCAGGTGGTCCTGGCAGATTCACACAAGGTTTCACGGGCCCCGTGCTACTCGGGTATCCACACAAAGAACGGCAGACACGCATTACACCTACGGGACTATCACCCTCTCTGGTCCGGCATTCCAACCGATTCACCTATACGCCTGCACCTCATCCCACCAGCGTAGATAGAACTGGTACATGTGGACCCCACAACCCCGATGATGCAACGCCTATCCGCTATCACACACCAACCGGTTTAGCCCCATCCGCGTTCGCTCGCCACTACTAACGGAATCACTATTGTTTTCTCTTCCTGCGGGTACTGAGATGTTTCACTTCCCCGCGTTCCCTCCACACAGCCTATACATTCAGCTGCAGGTCACACCACATAACATGGTGCGGGGTTTCCCCATTCGGAAATCCTGGTCTCAACGTCCGGTTATCGACTCCACCAGGCTTATCGCAGATTCCCACGTCCTTCATCGGCTCTTGATGCCAAGGCATCCACCGTGCGCCCTTAAAAACTTCAACACAAAACAAAGTTCTCAAAATTGAGCTATAAAACAATCAACAAAATCACTACAAACAAGACTCAAACACCACACACACCCAGGACAGGCACATGCAACTCATCTTGTCTGCAAGATGCTCGCGTTCACTATACAGTTCCCAAACAACAACCCCGCACCCCCACACAACACCCCCAACCAGCCAAAAGACCAGCCACCAGGACACCATGCAGCAGACACAGGACAAACACCGAAACACCAAGCACCCAACCACCCCACCCCACAAGGAGCAAGACAGCCAGGAGGCTTGTTGCCTCAAAACCCAACAGTGCACCAAACATACCCATTCGCATCACACACCATGCGCGCCCTTCCAACACCACCAACCCCCAAAGGAGCCGGCACTGCGTACTAAACCACACACACCACACAACACAAACCATGCCAACACCCGAACCCCCGAAAACACCACCACCATGGCAGCCCTTCCGAAAACCCGTTTCCCGATGTTGAGTTCATTGACATTCCACCCTTGAGCAACCCACCCGAACCACACTCGGGTCCAGACATGGGCACCAAAAAAATGGTTAGCTCCTTAGAAAGGAGGTGATCCAGCCGCACCTTCCGGTACGGCTACCTTGTTACGACTTAGTCCCAATCGCCAGTCCCACCTTCGACGACTCCCCCCACACAAGGTGGTTAGGCCATCGGCTTCGGGTGTTACCAACTTTCGTGACTTGACGGGCGGTGTGTACAAGGCCCGGGAACGTATTCACCGCAGCGTTGCTGATCTGCGATTACTAGCGACTCCGACTTCATGGGGTCGAGTTGCAGACCCCAATCCGAACTGAGACCGGCTTTTAGGGATTAGCTCCACCTCACAGTATCGCAACCCATTGTACCGGCCATTGTAGCATGCGTGAAGCCCAAGACATAAGGGGCATGATGATTTGACGTCATCCCCACCTTCCTCCGAGTTGACCCCGGCAGTCTCCCATGAGTCCCCGGCATAACCCGCTGGCAACATGGAACGAGGGTTGCGCTCGTTGCGGGACTTAACCCAACATCTCACGACACGAGCTGACGACAACCATGCACCACCTGTGAACCAGCCCCGAAGGGAAACCCCATCTCTGAGGCGGTCTGGAACATGTCAAGCCTTGGTAAGGTTCTTCGCGTTGCATCGAATTAATCCGCATGCTCCGCCGCTTGTGCGGGCCCCCGTCAATTCCTTTGAGTTTTAGCCTTGCGGCCGTACTCCCCAGGCGGGGCACTTAATGCGTTAGCTACGGCGCGGAAAACGTGGAATGTCCCCCACACCTAGTGCCCAACGTTTACGGCATGGACTACCAGGGTATCTAATCCTGTTCGCTCCCCATGCTTTCGCTCCTCAGCGTCAGTAAATGCCCAGAGACCTGCCTTCGCCATCGGTGTTCCTCCTGATATCTGCGCATTTCACCGCTACACCAGGAATTCCAGTCTCCCCTACATCACTCTAGTCTGCCCGTACCCACCGCAGATCCGAGGTTGAGCCTCGGACTTTCACGGCAGACGCGACAAACCGCCTACGAGCTCTTTACGCCCAATAAATCCGGATAACGCTTGCGCCCTACGTATTACCGCGGCTGCTGGCACGTAGTTAGCCGGCGCTTCTTCTGCAGGTACCGTCACTCTCGCTTCTTCCCTACTGAAAGAGGTTTACAACCCGAAGGCCGTCATCCCTCACGCGGCGTCGCTGCATCAGGCTTGCGCCCATTGTGCAATATTCCCCACTGCTGCCTCCCGTAGGAGTCTGGGCCGTGTCTCAGTCCCAGTGTGGCCGGTCACCCTCTCAGGCCGGCTACCCGTCGTCGCCTTGGTGAGCCATTACCTCACCAACAAGCTGATAGGCCGCGAGTCCATCCCCAACCGATAAATCTTTCCACCACAAGACATGCGTCCCATGGTCATATCCGGTATTAGACCCAGTTTCCCGGGCTTATCCCAGAGTCAGGGGCAGGTTACTCACGTGTTACTCACCCGTTCGCCACTAATCCACCCAGCAAGCTGGGCTTCATCGTTCGACTTGCATGTGTTAAGCACGCCGCCAGCGTTCATCCTGAGCCAGGATCAAACTCTCCATAAAAAACAAAAAGCCACCACAACCCCACCGGAAAAAGACGGGGCCACACGTGATGTATAAATCCTGGCGAATAAAAACACTTAGAACAACACACGGG
>NZ_JBLWZO010000039.1:0-5742 GCF_048266405.1 Celeribacter sp. | reverse complement strand
GGAAGGCTAAGGACTTCTTTGCTGAGGGTTTCGCTTAGCGGAAAGTCACCCGCTTTGTAGCCGCTATTTTGATAGGCCTTTTGCAGGTATGGCAGCACAGGATAATGGATAAGATTGCCAATCCCCAAGCCATCAAGATGCTTGCGAAGGTCTTCGCGTTTTGAATGTCGAATGACAAATAGATGCCATGAAGATTGTGCCCATTCCGGTACAGATGGAAGCGTGATGCCGCTGGCCTGCAAGCCATTGATATAGGATTTTGCAATGGCGCGGCGTTGTTGATTCCATCCGTCAAGATGACGCAGCTTTACCTCAAGAAAAGCAGCCTGCAAGGGATCAAGGCGGCTGTTGAAGCCTTGTTCATCATGAATGTACTTTTCCCGGGAGCCATAGTTCCGCAAGACGCGCAAGCGTTCGGCAAGCTTTTTGCTGTTGGTCGTGATCGCCCCGCCATCTCCATAAGCGCCAAGGTTCTTGCCGGGGTAGAAGCTCCATGTAGCGGCATCACCGTGGGAGCCAATGCGCTTGCCCTTATACTGGGCGCCATGGGCCTGGGCGGCGTCTTCGATCACATAAAGATTGTACCGTTTTGCAATCGCGATGATGGGATCAAGATCGGCAGGTTGCCCATATAGATGCACAGGGATAATGGCGCGAGTTTTGGGGGTGATGGCGGCTTCGATGCGTTCGGGGCAGATGTTAAATGTTGCCGCGTTAACTTCTGCGGCAATAGGGGTTGCCCCTGCCTGTGAGACGGCAAGCCATGTAGCAATAAAAGTATGCGAAGGAACAATAACCTCGTCGCCCGGGCCAATGTCCATTGCGCGTAAGGTCAGCATTAATGCATCCAGTCCGCTGGCGACCCCGACACAGTGGTCTGCCTGACAGTATTTTGCATATTTGTCTTCGAATGACGCCACGGCTTCGCCGAGGATATAGACGCCAGATGCCATGACATGATGATAGGCTGCGTCAAGTTCGTCGCGAAGGTCGTTGTATGTCTGGCCGGGGTCCAGAAACGCAACGGTCATTTCGATATCTCGCAAGCTTGCAGGAAGGTTTGGTAATCGCGGTGATAGTCATCTTCGTCAAACAAATTGGATGCCAGAACCATGCAAACAGACCCGGATGAAAAGTTATCCAGTTCGCGCCATATCATCGGACAGATGTAAAGCCCCTGATAGGACCGGTTAAGGTGATATCGCTGTTTTTCGCGGCCATCATCCAGCACGATGTCAAAGCTGCCCGACATGGCGATAATCAGCTGATGCAGGTTCTTGTGAGCGTGACCGCCGCGTGTGGCGCCGCCGGGGACATCGTAAAGATAATAGACGCGTTGAATATCAAACGGAATATGGCTGCCGCCTTCGATGAAGGTGAGGTTGCCCTGCGTATTTGATATTTTAGGCAGGTCTATAATTTTACATTTGGCCAAAGACATTTGCACACCGCCACGAAGTTATCATCAGATTAATCTGAGGGTCGCCAATCCACGATAATAGAGCCAATTCATTTTGAAACTATTATCGAAGAGGCTTGTTTTTAAAAGTTTCCCGGCGGTGATTGTTATGGATGGGCGACGGGGCCGGTTTATTGTTTGTTTCTTGCGACGATGTAAATTTCGCCGGAGATATCGGGATACCGTTCGCCTAGCACCATGAATGCCTGAAGCATTTCATCCGTCCAGGTTGTTTCAATCTGTTTGTTGGAAACTGGTTTCATCCAGTAGCCGCCAAAGATATCGATGGTCATTCCTGCGTCATTGAATGCCTTGCGGAAGTTTTCGGGATTGAAAACGCGACGGTGACCGTGATGGTGGTCCATCTCGTTAAGTTCGTGCTCAGAGCCGAGTAGTCCCATAAGAACGGCGGCTTGACGGTGTAGGGAGCGCGCATTGGGAACTGCTGCGAATAGCATGCCGGTATTTGGAGTCAGCCAGTCTTTAGTATTGCGCAGTATGCTTACTGGGTCTTCGACATGCTCTAATACGTGACCCAATATGATGTTGTCGTAAGTGATGCCGTCTGCGGGGCGGAACTCTTCAAACAGGGCATGGACGACTTCAGCATTTGGAAAGCGGGATTTTAAATCTTTGCAGAAATGTGCTGATCCCTCAAGCAAAGTCAGTTTTTTGTCTGTTTTAGCAAGCAATTCGGTCATGATGCCTTCGGCGGGGCCCATTTCCAACAATGTTGTCCCAGTTAGATAACGTTGCGCGATATTAAACGAGTATTTGACCGTTTTTTCATTTGCGCCTGCCCCATAGAGCGAGTTTTGAGCAATGTTTTCTAAATGATTTTTTTCATTTAATGTCATAACTGCGACCAATCATTATTTTGGGTTGGTTGAAATTCAGGCGTTGTCCGAAGGTTTATGTATAAACTCCACCAAAAGCCTGTTTCTTAACATCACAAAGGCAATCAATCGTTGGTTAAATGCCACTGCCGGTACCGGTGATGTGATGATTTTCGCTTTTTGTCGGACTGTTTCCGCTATGGCTTGATGAATGTCGGGTACTTCATATGCCGTATGATAGAATTTAATGCCATTGCGCAGCCAAGGTGTAAGCGTATCAAAGCCTTGAAGATTTTCAAGCAGTTCTATACGCGGCCCGCCACCGGTTATGAAGCATCCTTTTATGCCTTGGGTCGGATCGGAAAACTGTTTCCCCTCCTGTCGGTAACCCAATTGCTGGAAGTATGCGAGTTCGTTGCTTACAGACGCAACGGCGTATCCCAGATGGTGAAAATGCCAATTAGCTGAGATGTTATCATCCATTTTGCTGTTGCTTTCTGGCAAGAAAGGTAACGGTTTTTTGTAGTCTTTCTTTGATGCGAGGCCACAGTGCGTGATTTACCGTGTGCTCGATTGCGTCGAAACTTTCGCCGGATATTTCAAAATGGTTAGAAAGCACGCGGCTGCGAGGAATGCCGCAGGAATCATGGAACGATACAACCGCACGGTTTTCTGCAACGGTTTGGCAATAAAGTTCCTGCAAATTCAGATTTTCCAAGCCAAAACGGTATATCAGAAGGGCGCTTTCGGGAGCAGCCAAAGAGCCCGGCAGAATCAGCCATCGACCCCATTCTGCCCTTGATGCGTGGTCATCCACGGCATATAGCGCAATCAAACCTTCTGGCTTGTGGGTTTTATTGTTTTCAATGACAAAATAGTAGTCGCCAGCTCGGCTATAATAGGTATTTTGCCATTTCAGTTGTGCATCTATGCTTGTCGCGCCGTGATGCAGATATTTTGATAATTCCGGCGTATTGCGTAACCCAACAACAAAGTCAGCATCTCCATCTGAAAGTGGGCGGAGAGAGAATTGTTGCCCTAAAATATGCTCGTTATGACGCATTTTTCTTTGCGATTTCTGAGGCGATACTCGCGATAGAGTTCAGTTGTGCGATGATTTCACTTTCGAACTCGACGTTAAATTCGTCTTCTAGTGCGAATATCAGGTCAATATGTTTCAGTGAATCCCATTCCGGAGTGTTTTCCCGGTTGGATTTTGCAGAAACATCATCCTGTTGGGTGATGATTTTAACAATACTAATTATTTTTTGTTCAATTTCTTTTGAATCAGTCATTCAGATGTCTTTCAATTAATATGCCTTTGTCGGGTGGAAACTTATCCAGAGTTGAGATCGTGACATCCCGCTCGTTTGTTTCAGATGGCAGTTGTGCCCCGCTAAAGGATTCAAGCCATTTTAATGCCGGACGGTTACGAGGTGCATGCGTTATTTTGAACCGAAGAGTCGTGCAGCCATGTCTCAGGTTACTGATGCGGATTGCTTCGGATATGATTGCGTTTTCCAAACCTCGACCCATTGCGCGGCAACTTATGCATATTTCATCAATATGCAGGATATCATTTTCCCGTCTTAAAACGATTAACGCGATTATTCCGCTGTCTGACAGATTGTCGCGCATTCCCACGCCGATGACATCCGTGTGGGCCGTTGTAATTTTTTCATGAATTTGCGGTGTATTGAAGCGATGCAGTGCAAGGTTAAACTGGTTTGTCTTGGCGCTCAGACTGGCAAGCCTGTCCTGCATTGTGATTGGGTTAAGCCAAAATGTCAGGCATGCTCCTATGCTTTGGAAATAGGAAGACTGATCTAGCGCTGTTTTTTGGATTTTTTCACGGGCAACATTGGCCTTCAGGTCATTTATCCGAAGGGTGTCCTCATTGTTGAGTGTCCAGCGCCATACGGCCGGATGGTATTCAAGGGCCCGGTTCGTAATTGTTGCTTCTTTTTGGGCCGCAATGAGTTGAACGTCAGGAAGCATAGCTGAAACTTCGGCGAGCTCGCCAATATTGTCATCAATAAACAGAATTGAATCAGTGCCAATCCGCAGCTGGTTGGCGATGTTTTGGATCGCATTTGCCTTGCTACCCCAGGATACTTCCAGCACGCTGAAATCGGATTTTTTGATCACATAGTCGCGATGTTTCAGGAACAAGTTTTCGACATCCTCGACTTCATTGCGAGAAACCAAAGCCAGAAATATCCCCTTGTCTTTTAACGACAGCAGGGTGCGGTGCAGGGATTGATGTGACTCTGTGACTTTAATGCCGTCGATACCGTCTTCGCCAAGGATACCGTCATGCAACGTGTTATCGAGATCAATGGCAACAGTTTTGATTGGTGGAAATGTTGCGCCTGTAAGCCAATGGCAAAATAATGTTCGGGCAGCCAGAGTCTGGAAATTTGAACTTAAGGGGGTGCCTGATAACTCCTCGGTTCTTTTGTCCAGAAGCTTGACGTCCAATTGTGTGGCGAGCTCTTGGGCGTCTGCGAAATGACAACCTGCGATATTGGAAGTAATATTTTTGATTTCATCTGATTGTGTCGGAGGTGGCGCCCAGGTCATCAGGATGATGGGGGCTGCCGACAGGCGGCGCAGCTCTTGCAGCCTTTGTTCAATCCAACCAAGCCAGATTTTGCGATCCGAAATGTTTGTGTATCTTTGAGGGTCGAGCCAAATAAGTTCGACGTCGGCGGCGGAATGGTTGGCGAAAGACAATGTGTCATCGTAGTCGCCGATTTCGAAAACCAGATCGACACCGTAGGCGTGCGCGTATATTTGCGCAAGACTGGCTGTTGTCTCGAATGTATGGTTACGCCATACATTGATCTTCATGGATTTTGTTTTAGCTGATGGCAGTTCAAGTTGCCGAACTGCAAGCTGTTTTGGCTTTTGATCAAACAAGACAGATTGAGCTTGGAAGCGCAGCAATTGATCCGAAAAGGATGGCTGTGACATATTTTTCTTCATGTGATCAAATTTTGCAGGATTTCAGTATATTTCTGATGGAAAGACCTGAAACCCAAGATTTCTCAAATCATTGTCAGATCATAGTAAATTTCCAAGTCATCATGCAAACGCGAATTTATAGCAGTTTCTGCACCTTTTATAGATATGGGCCGTTAGGTTGAAATGAAACGGAATAATAACAGGTTCGTTTGCTGTAAGGTGGTCGATGTCCAATTTTCTGATTGTTCGCACATCAAAAAATTGAGAGACCTTGTCGGTGATGTCGGTATCTTTCCTGTCAGATGAAAACCAATAGTTGAGCGGTATGGCGAATAAAACCTTTTACAACATCTGCATCATCCAGCCGCAGGGCTATGTGCATTCCATGGCCTTTCTGGAACTGGCGGAATTGCTGTTATATTCTATTCGCGATACCGGCAATCAGGCTGAGGTCAGGAAAAATCAGTTAAGCCCGGATGG
>NZ_JBLWZO010000038.1:0-5815 GCF_048266405.1 Celeribacter sp. | reverse complement strand
CGCTGAATTTGACTTGGGTGCGGTGCAGTCGTCGCTGTTTACCAGTGCTGTGTTGTTGGGGTTTGTTCTGGGCACCTTGGTCAGTGCGTTTTTCGGTCTGGCCGACCGGGTTGAACCGCGGCGTTTCTGGGCGGTATCGGCCCTTGTCGCGGCAACCGCGAACCTTCTGATTTTAACCGTGCCGATTGACGGGATCGTGGTCATTGTGCTGCGCCTGATTACCGGCGTCTGCATGGCGGGGATTTATCCGATCGGCATGAAGATGGTGGCGACATGGTCGCGTGGCGACACCGGGTTTTTGATCGGGCTTTTGGCTGGGGCGTTGACCATGGGGTCGGCGTTGCCACATCTGTTTGTCGTTGCTGTGCCGCTTGATTGGCGGCTGGTGATTATTGCCGCCAGTGTGTCGGCCTATATTGCCGGGATTGCGATCCTGTTTGTCAAACTGGGCGGCACACCGGGACGGTCCCCGCGCTTTGATCCACGTATGGTTCGGCAAATCTGGTCGAACAAGGCCTTTCGCCATGCGTGTTATGGCTATTTCGGGCATATGTGGGAACTTTATGCCATGTGGGGCTGGATCGGGCTGTTTTTGTATGGGGCGCTATCGGTGCGAACGTATGAAAATCCGGGCATATGGGCGGCTCTTTTGACCTTTGCCATCGTCGGGGTTGGGGCCTTTGGATCCTTAGCCGGAGGATGGTTGGCGGATCGGATTGGCCGAACGACCGTCACCATGGCGGCAATGGCAATGAGTGGGTTATGTGCATTGGTCGCAGGTGCACTTGGTGATGCCCCCTTGGTCGTATTGATCGTGATCTGCATTGTTTGGGGCATTTCGGTGATTGCCGATTCCGCGCAGTTTTCGTCCTGTGTGATTGAATTGGCCGATCCCCATCAGGTGGGAACTGCCTTGACCATGCAAAATGCAATTGGTTTTATCATCGCATTGGGATCAATCCATCTGGTGCCGGTGATTGCGGATGCCTTTGGCTGGTGGGGGGCGTTTGCCATGCTGGCGATTGGCCCGTTACTGGGCTTTATTGCCATGGGACGTTTACGGGCGATGCCCGAAGCAACCCAGCTTGCCGGGGGGCGACGATAATTTGATGGCTTCAGGAAGAGGGCTGGTGATCCCCATCACTTGACTGCCTCAGATAAAAAAATGCGCTGTTTGGGTTTTCTTGACCATTTTCAGCACAAATATTACCTTCTGCCAGAATTTTCTTGCTGTTGCGCACGGGGGCGTGGCGGCGTTTTCCAAAAATAAGGGTCTTTCATGAGTCTCACCCTCATTGTTTTGCTTCCCTTCCTTGGGGCGGTGCTACCCGCTGTTATGATCCGGGCCGGGCGCAATGCCTGCGCAACGGCGACCGGCGCTGTTACGCTGCTCGCGTTGATTTTGCTTATCGCCAAGGCACCTGCTGTTATTGGCGGCGAAGTGTTTCAGGTTCGCTATGAATGGCTGACCGACTTGGGTCTGAATGTGACCTTTTTCCTTGATGGTCTGGGCTTGCTGTTTGCGACCCTGATCCTTGGAATCGGCCTTTTGATCATCATCTATGCCCGGTTCTATCTGTCGAAAGACGATCCGATGGGGCGGTTTTATGTGTTCCTGTTGCTGTTTCAGGGCGCGATGGTGGGCATCGTCCTGTCAGACAATGTTCTGCTGCTGCTGATTTTCTGGGAACTGACATCGCTGTCATCGTTCCTGTTGATCGGGTATTGGAAACATCTGCCCGAGGGCCGACAGGGCGCGCGTATGGCGTTGACCGTCACCGGGGCAGGCGGGCTTGCGATGATTGCCGGGATGTTGATCCTGGGCGATATCGTCGGTTCCTATGACCTGACCGTGATCTTGCAACATGCTGATCTGATTCAGGCCTCGCCGCTTTATGTTCCGGCACTGGTTTTGATCCTGTTGGGGTGCTTTACCAAATCGGCGCAATTCCCGTTCCATTTCTGGCTACCGCACGCCATGGCCGCACCGACCCCGGTTTCGGCCTATCTGCATTCGGCAACCATGGTCAAGGCGGGTATCTTTTTGATGGCGCGTATGTGGCCGGTTTTGTCGGGTACGCCGGAATGGTTCTATATCGTTGCGACCGCCGGTCTGGTGACCATGGTTCTGGGTGCATGGATTGCGATTTTCAAACATGACCTGAAAGGTCTGCTCGCTTATTCAACGGTCAGTCATCTCGGTCTTGTAACCATGTTGCTTGGATTTGGAACGCCGATTGCCGCGGTTGCCGGTGTGTTCCACATCATCAATCATGCGACATTCAAGGCCGCCCTGTTTATGACGGCGGGCATCATTGATCATGAAACCGGAACCCGCGATATTCGCCGTCTGGGTGGATTGCTTAACCTGATGCCGATTGCGGGTACTATCGGGGTTATCTCGGCGGCATCAATGGCCGGGATCATCCCGTTGAACGGTTTCCTGTCCAAGGAAATGATGCTTGAAGAAGCATGGCATACCGTTTGGTTCGACCAGAATTGGGTCGTGCCGGCGCTTGCCACCATCGGGGCTTTGTTCTCGGTCGCCTATTCGTTCCGGTTTATCTTCCACGTTTGGTTTGGCAAAACGCGTGATGTGCTGTCCCATGAACCCCATGATCCGCCGTTTGGCATGTGGGGGCCACCAGCCTTCCTGACGGCTTTGGTGGTTCTGATTGGTCTGTTCCCGGCCGTTATTGCCGGGCCGCTGGTTGCGGCGACGGCCAGTGCGGTGACGGGTGGCAATTTGCCGGAATATCATCTGGCACTTTGGCATGGTCTGACCCCGGCATTGGGCATGAGCATCATTGCGATTGTCGGTGGTGCGTTGCTGTTGATGCGTCATCGCGGGCTTTTGTCGGTAACGGCAAATCTGTCGCGTCCTGATGCCAAGGCGATGTTTGATTGCCTGATCGTCAAGGTCGTCGATCTTAGCCGGACGGTTTCGGACAATCTGCATAACGGATCGCTGCAACGTTATTTGGCGGTGATGATTTTTGCCGCGCTGGCCATCGGGTTGTCGGGCTTTTATGCGGAACCCGATCATACGGCGGGCACGCGCGAACTTTTGGCGGTATCCCCGCCAGCCGCGATTGGCTGGGTCCTTTTGGTCGTGACGTGTATTGCGGCGGTCGCGATGCATCATAACCGTCTGCTAGCCCTTCTTTTGGTTGGTGTGATCGGTTTGATCGTCTCGCTTGGGTTCATCTATCTGTCGGCACCGGACCTTGCCCTGACCCAGATTTCGGTCGAGGTGGTAACGGTCATTCTGATGTTGCTGGCATTGAATATCTTGCCAAAAGAAACGCCAAAAGAAAGCCAGCCGGGACGCAAGTTCCGTGACTGGATTATTGCCGCAGGCGCCGGGCTTGGTATGGGCGGTGCCGTCTGGGCGATTATGACGCGTGAATTGCCAAATTCGATTTCGGCCTATCATCTGGCCAATTCCAAGATCGAAGGCGGCGGGACCAATGTGGTTAACGTCATTCTGGTCGATTTCCGTGGCTTTGATACCTTTGGCGAGATCATCGTGCTTGGTATTGCGGCCCTGTCGATCTTTGCTTTGATTGAAACCGTTACCCAGGGGGCGGCGGCCAAACGTCTTGCTGATTGGGTGGTCGATCATCGCCGGTCGGCTGATCGCCATCCGATGATGATGGTGGTCGCAACGCGTGTGATGTTGCCGCTGTCGCTTTTGGTGGGGGTTTACATCTTCCTGCGCGGACATAACGAACCGGGCGGTGGCTTTATCGCCGGTCTGGTCGTTTCGGTGGCGCTGGTGATGCAATATATGGCGTCAGGCTTTGGCTGGACCCAGAACCGGATGAAGGCCAATTACCACGGCATGATCGGTCTTGGGGTGATTGCCGCGGCCATTACAGGCATGTCGGCCTGGGTAGCGGGCCTGCCCTTCCTGACCAGTGGTTTTGTCCATGTTCATCTGCCGATTGTTGGCGAATTTGAACTGGCATCTGCCATGGGCTTTGATCTGGGTGTGTTCTTGACGGTGGTGGGCGCCGTAATGCTTGCTCTTGCCAAATTGTCGCAGGTTGAACGCATGGCTGCACATGGCGATATCAACCCGGAGCCGATGGACTACGATCCGTCGGTTGCGGCACCCCCGGTTGCGCCCGCCGTGACCGCCGAGAAGGAGGCCTGATATTATGGAATTTTTAGTAGCAAGCAGTATCGGGCTTTTGACCATGTGTGGCACCTATATGCTGCTGCGTGGGCGGACTTTCCCGGTGGTGATCGGTTTGGCGCTTTTATCCTATGCGGTGAACGTTTTCCTGTTCGCCATGGGACGCCTGACCATCGATATGCCGCCGATCCTGCGTGATGGTGTGACGGAATATACCGATCCGCTGCCCCAGGCACTTGTCCTGACGGCGATTGTGATTTCGTTCGGGATGACAGCCCTGATCGTGGTGTTGTCGATCCGTGCCTATCTTGAAATCGGGAATGACCATGTTGACGGTTGCCCGGTTGGCGAGCCTTCCGAAGCAGGAGATAAAAACTGATGGGTAACTGGATTGTTGTTCCCATTGTGCTGCCTGCCGTGATGGCCGCCCTGATTGTTCTGGCGGTACGTCACGACATTGTTTTGCAGCGCATATTCTCGATCACCGCGACGGTTGCCCTTGGTGCAGTCGCGGTGGCACTTGTGATCTTTGCCGATGGCAATGGTCCGGAAATGTACGCGTTAAGCGATTGGCCTGCGCCGTTTGGCATTGTTCTGGTCCTGGATCGGTTGTCAGCGATGATGGTTTTGCTGACGGCGGTCCTTGGCCTTGGTGTGGTTTTGTTCGCTTCAAGCGAATGGGACAAGCGCGGCCAGCATTTTCATGCCCTGTTCCAGTTCCAACTGATGGGCGTCAATGGTGCCTTTCTGACTGGCGACGTGTTTAACCTGTTCGTCTTCTTCGAAGTGTTGTTGATCGCGTCCTATGGGTTGATGTTGCATGGTGCCGGGGCCGAACGCCTTAAGGCGGGTATGCAATATGTTGTGATTAATCTGACCGGGTCGTCGCTGTTTCTTGTCGGGGTCGGCATGATGTATGCGGTGACGGGCACCCTGAATATGGCCGACCTTGCCATTCAGGTGCCTTTGGTTGCCGAAGGCGATGCCGCGCTTTTACGCGCCGGTGCGCTGATCCTGCTTTTGGTGTTTTGCGTTAAGGCGGCCCTTGTGCCGGTTCATTTCTGGTTACCGGGTACTTATGCCAATGCCCCGGCACCGGTCGCGGCCCTGTTTGCAATTATGACCAAGGTCGGGGCCTATTCGATCCTGCGGGTTTATTCGCTGGGCTTTGGCGAAAATGCCGGGGATATGGCGTGGTTGGCGCAACCCTATATCTTGCCTGCGGCGATTGTGACCCTTGCGGTTGGCATGATCGGGGTTCTGGCGGCCAAGCGCCTTAATAGTCTGATTGCGTTTTCTGTGATCGGGTCGATGGGAACGCTTTTGATTTCCATTGCGCTGTTCACACCCGAAAGCATTTCAGCCGGTCTATACTATCTTCTGCATTCGACCTTTGCCGGTGCGGCCCTGTTCCTGATCGGTGATCTGGTGGCGTCGCGACGGGGCCAATATGGTGATCGTCTAAACACCGCCCCGGTATTCCACCAATCGGGATTGATGGCGGTTTTGTTCTTTATTGCCGCGATTGGGATGGCTGGCATGCCGCCGCTTAGTGGCTTTATCGGTAAATTGCTGATCCTTGATGCGGCCCGTGAAAGCGATGCGGCAATCTGGATTTGGTCGGTGATCCTTGTGACGTCGCTAATGGGGATTGTTGGCTTTGGCCGGGCGGGC
>NZ_JBLWZO010000037.1:0-5894 GCF_048266405.1 Celeribacter sp. | reverse complement strand
AGCACAACCGGGGCGTCGTAAAGCCGTTTGAAATGCCCGGCCAGCTCATAACGCGCAGTATCGGTTTCACGATCATGCGTTGCGACATGCAAAACACTTTTTGCCCCGCCCATCCGAATCGACCGGCCCGGGTTAAGTTCGAACGCGGTATGGGGCACATCCTTCATGCCCCAAATCACAACATTTGCGTTCTCAGCCAGAATATTTTCTGCCAGCCAGTCAAAACCGCAAAATCCGGGAATAGCCCCGACGTAAACCGGCTTATCTGTTGGCAGATATGGTGCAATCTGGCGCAACAAGTCCATTCGGGCATGTGCAGGCAATGTCACAATGACAATATCCGCATCAGACATGATGTCGCCGGGGTTTGAACTGATACCATCCAGCCGTGCGCTGATGTCACCGCCATCCGGCAGAAGTGCCTGAATGCCTGTGCCCGTATTATGCGCCGCAACCACGGCATCATTCCCGGTCAGAAGCCGAACTTCGACACCGGGAAGCTGTTTGAACAACACAGCATTCAAATGTCCGGTCCGGCCACCGCCACAAATCACCACGCGAAGCGGTTCCGGCGTCTGGGTTTGTGAAATCATCCCGCACACCTCCCATCCACATCGCGATGGGGGCCATTTGCCAACGAATAGTTCAAGGCCGGCATCACACGCAGAAGATCCAGATCAATCGCACAGGCAGCATTCCATTCAGCGGGAATATGGTGACGTGTGGTTTTGGGTGGATAAAGTGCCCCGGTGCGGGCCCGCTTGCGGATATCATCGGGTGTCACGACAAAATCGGCACGGCGTGTTTCGACCCGGACCGTCCGGTAATCTGCCATCAGGCAGGGCACATGCGACAATCCCGCAGCACAAGCAACAGACAGGCGATGATGCCCGTCCATGACAATCAGGTCTTCCCATTCGACAACAATCGGAGTTGTCCAAATACCGGCCGCCAATATAACGTTACGCAGGGCATCTGCATGGGCAGAAACATGTTCTTCGTGGCGGCGCAAACGATGCGGATCAATCAGAACGATCGGCCATTTCTGCTGTGAGATGGCCATTAAGCGACATCCTCGATAAGTTCCGGATGTGCCGCATATGGTCGCGCCAGCGGCATCCATTGCGCCAGTTGACGCCACACGCCAGTATTTAGCAAATCACGTGCAGCAAGCCATTTCTCATCAAAGACCGTGTGCAAGTATTTCTCGCCGCCATCGGCAACGGTGCAGACAACCGTGCCGCCAATCTTGCCCGCATGGATATGTTCCAATGCTGCATAAATCGCCCCACCGGTAGACCCACCAACCAAAAGGCCACAATTTTGGGCAACATAGCGTGCGGTTTCAAAAGCCTCGGCATCACCAACCTGAGTCCCGATATCGATCACATCGTAATCAAGAACCTTGCCAACTTCGTCACCTTTCGGTGTGCCGGTACCGGACTGGTAATAGGCATGACCGGGCTGACCAAAAACAATCGATCCTTTTGGTTCGACCCCGACAGTACGGATCGCCGGATTGAATTTTTTAAGACCGCGGGCAATACCGCTCAGTGATCCGCCCGTTCCGGTACAGCCACAAAATGCATTAACTTCGCCACCGGTCTGGGCAATCAGTTCATCGACAAACCCTTGATAACCAGCCGGGTTGGCCGGGTTATCAGACTGGTTCATAAAAATCGCGCCGGGAATATTTGCACCCAATTCCGCCGCAAGACGTTGCCGTTCAACCACGGCAACCTCATCCTCGGCGTATTCACCATCGACAAAACGAAGTTCGGCCCCCATCGCCCTCATGACGGCCAATTTATCGGGTGCGGCATGATGATCGACAACGGCAATGAAACGCAGCCCCAGTTCGGCTGCGACAATTGCCAGACCAATGCCTGTATTGCCTGACGAGGATTCAACAATCGTCCCGCCTTCGCACAGACGCCCCTCTTTGATTGCCGCCAAAACCATACTGCGTGCCATGCGGTCTTTCATGCTGCCGCCGGGATTGTTCTTTTCGATCTTCAACAAGAAACGGACATTCGGTGCCGCGACTGGAAGTTCCAGCAACGGGGTATTTCCGATCAGATTGGTAACCTTGGTCTGTATCATCGGGATGTTCCCTTTTGATCGTCCGGTTGAACTGTCGCCAGATCGGCGCTGATGGAAATACGGCGCGGCATCGGAACCCGGTGGAATTCATTTTCCAACAGGTCCATCTGGTAACCGGCCGTATTGCCATAAACGAGCAAATCGCCCTTTTGCGGCTTGGTCGTAAAAGAAATCAATCGATTGGAAATGATGTCCTCGTCGAGGCAGCTATGGCCTGCGACATAGGCCCGAACAGGACCATTTTCCGGCTTTTCACCAGCATTGGCTTGCCCCGGCACAGCAGCCGAAATCAAGATGGGGTCCACAAGAAATTCAGACGCGAACCATGTCTCACAGGCACTGAAACTGCTGCCTTCAGCAAACAGAACACATGTGCCATCAGGCAGGTTTTTAGTGCGTGTAATGCGAAATACCGAAATCGCCGTTTGATCGGCAAGACTGCGGCCCGGCTCCAACCCGATAGCAATTCCGGTAGCGCGCAGATATTGTCCCACGGTCATGTCCTCTGGCCCGACGGCCAAAAGGAACCTGTCGATCCATTCTGTGGCATCAACCGCACCGCCATAGGGATAGAAAGAACGCGGCACGATACCATTGCGGTAATGATCGCCGTTCTGGACAGCCAGAAAGGCAGCATAAGAATCCGGTTCAACGTAGCGAACCGGCAAGCCACCACCGATATCAATCATTGAGACCGAAAGACCAAGATCAGCGGCAACCCGCACCCATTCGGTGATCTCGCAAAATGCCTGCACCCGGTTTTCATGGGCATAACCACCGAGATGAAAATGGAAACCTTCAAACGCAAGATCCCCGGAATGCTGCGCAACAAACCGTAATGCTTCAGGCATATCTTCGGGGGCAAGGCCGAACCTGCTCGCACTTGCATTGATCGGACGGTAGCGCAGCAAGATACGGTCTTTGCAGCCCTGTTCCCGATTGCTGGTTAATGCAACCAGATCATAAAGTTCCTCAAGCGAATCAATCGATATCAGGGCACCGACATCGATCAGTTTCTGATGAAAATCCTTGGGTTTAGCCGGACCCGACGCACAAATCAGACTGCCATCACATCCAGAAGTCAGGGCGTCTTCAAGCTCAAACAGGCTTGAAACATCAACACCGATCCCGCAGGAAATCGCCGCAGAAATAAGCGAATGAGACTTATTCACTTTTGCGGCATAAAAAATGTTCGACTTTATCGCATGCCGATCAAACGCATTGGCTATCCGCGCAAGGTTCTGACCAAGGATATGTGGGAAAACAATATTAAGCGGCGACCCGTATTGATTGGTTAACGTCGCCAATCTGTTGCCATCATCCGACAACAATCGGTGGATCGCCGGATCAAGAACCGGCAACAGTGCAGGCAACCGGCTTGGACCAGGATCAGGGCATTGCCCGTCCCCCTTAACCTTGGACAAAAATGTCATTTGCTCCGTCCCGTAAAGTGAATGGCATCTTTTCGATGTCCGTTTTTTTTATTGTCGGATTGGGTTGGGCGACACCGTAATCGATGCCGCCCGCACCATCAGAAATCGGCAGTCAGAGACAGCAATGCTGTACGCGGGGCACCAACTGAAATCATGCTGAATTCGTTCACACCGGACCAATAATCCTCGTCCGTGACGTTCTGAATTGTTGCCCGCAAGGTAACCGGCGTTTCGGCAAGAGTTGTTTTATACCGAAGGCCAAGATCAAGCGTCGTCCAATCAGGGATATCCTGGGTATTGGCAGTGTCGATATATTGTTCGGAAGTGTGTGTAATCGTACCGCTAAGCGTCATCCCTTTGACAAAGGGGGTATCCCATTCTGCGGTCAGGTTCGCCTGCATTTCTGGCGCACCAATGGCACGATTTCCTTGGGTCGAGGTACTGTTGGTCTTGGTCAGTTCCGCATCAAGGAACATCACCCCGCCCAGCAAGCGAACATTCGGCGTAACTTCCCCAAATACGTTCAGCTCAAACCCACGGTTCCGCTGTTCGCCGTCACTGCTATAACTGCCGCTTACATTTTGGGCGAAAGGCTTTGTGATTTGGAATACTGCAGCAGTTGCGCCAAATGAACCAAAGTCCAATTTCACACCGGTTTCGATCTGTTCGGCAACATAAGGCGACAATGCCTGTCCGGTGATCGGTGCATTCGCCCCCTTGCTGAGACCTTCAATATAGTTGGCGTAAAGTGAAACACTTTCCACCGGTTTGAATACGATACCAGCCATGGGCGTCAGAACGCTTTTGTCATAGGTCGAGGTTTTCGCACCGGTTGTTTCGCTGAAATTATCGGTTTCAACGCGCTGCTGGCGCGCCCCAAGCGTTACAAGAAGCTGATCATCCCACACCGACATGGTGTCAGCCAATGCCACACCGGTCATAGCCGTTTCAGAGATTTTTGGCTTGGATGCCGGGGCTGCAACTGCAATCGGCGCATTGGCCACCGGTGCATAGATATTTGAAAATGGATCGGTAGCCGAATACACACGCCCGCGACTAAAGATATCCTGATACCGGCTGGCCTCAAGGGTCACTTCGTGATTGACGTCCAAAGTTTCAAATTCGGAACGAACGCCACTGCTGGCAGTCCAACGCTCCGTCTGGAACCGCATATAGGACAGGCTGTCATCTTCGATTGTGCCATCGGCACCGCGAATGATCGGATAACCGAATAACCGGTCGACTTCGGTTTTCCCGCCGCCAAAATTACCAAACAGGGTGAAGCTGTTATCAAGATCGTATTCACCCTGCAACATCGCGGATTGATCAACGGCATCCGACCATTCCCAATCATGGGTAACGTTCTTGTTGCCATCCGGGGCAGACGGCATCGTCACCCCCGACGCAATCCGGTATTCACGGAATGGTGCGTTCAGGTTTTCACGCTGATCAATAACATCAAGAGAAAGACGAAGGTCTTCGCCACGATAATCAAGGGCAAGGGCACCAAGTGATGTTTCGCGGGTCTGGTGATCCAGATAGGTATCGCCGTTATGGTATCCACCATTAAAGCGAACCCCAAACTCACTGTTTTCACCATACCGGCGGCTAAAATCAATATTGCCACCCGCCTGTTCGCCAAGTCCGTAATCGGCACTAACCCGATTAAGGTCCGTGTCACCGGCACGTTTGGGAACAATATTGATAACCCCGCCAACACCACTATTTGGCGCCATTCCGCCCAGCAAAGCCGCCGGACCTTTAAGAACTTCGACACGTTCTGCAAAACCGGAAAGTGCGCGATAGGTTGGCGCAACGCCATAAACACCGTTCAGCGCCATCTCGCCGGAATTCCCTGTATTGATGCTGAACCCGCGAATTTGATAGGTATCAAGCATCCCGCCGCCACTGTTTGGTGTTCTGACGGACGGATCATTTTTCAGGACGTCTGCAATCGTTTGCGCCTGCTGATCAGCGATTCTTTCGCTGGTGTAGCTGGTGATGCTGACCGGGGCGTCCATGATGTCGGTATTGCCCAACAGGCCAAGTCGCCCGCCGGTCGCAACCTGACCACCGGCATATGCTGGCGCCAAATCGGACTTTACACCAACGCCTTCGACACGGATCGGGTCGACAATTGTGGCGCCAGATTGTCCAGCCTCCGCCGCCAGATCAATCAGGATCAGGGCGTTTTCACCGGTTTCGCGATAGGACAGCCCGGTACCACGTAGCAAGATTTCCATTGCAGCAGGAACCGTCATGTCACCGCGGATAACACGCGTGCCTTCAATTCCCGGAAGATCAACCGTATAGGCGATCCGCCAGCCCGATGCTGCGCCGATCTCGGCGACACCATCA
>NZ_JBLWZO010000036.1:1966-6158 GCF_048266405.1 Celeribacter sp. | reverse complement strand
GGCGCACAGGGGCGGCATGGTGACGGGTGAATGCGTGGCCGGCGCGGAGATGCGGGGGGCGGAGAAAACCGGCATGCACGGGGGCGTGTTCAACATGATTTGCGGCGGCGGCGTAGGCGAGTGGCTGGTTAAGCATCCGCTCATACAGGCGGTTGGCTTTACCGGTTCGCTGCGCGGTGGTCGGGCGCTGTGTGATATGGCCGCGGCGCGCCCGCAACCGATACCGGTATTCGCCGAGATGTCCAGCATCAACCCCGTTGTGCTGATGCCCGAGGCGCTCAGGACCCGTGGTGATGCCATCGCCAATGAACTCACTGCCTCGGTCGTGATGGGCTGCGGCCAGTTCTGTACTAACCCTGGTCTGGTCATTGGCATTCGCTCGCCCGAGTTCAGCGAATTTTTGCAGCGGCTGGTCGGTTTCATGAACGAGCAACCGGCGCAGACGATGCTCAATGCGGGCACGCTCAGCAGCTATGGCAAGGGCGTTCAGCATCTGCAAGACCATCCGGCGATCAGCCATCTTGCCGGCCAGAACCAGCAGGGTAATCAGGCGCAGCCACAGCTGTTCAAGGCCGATGCGAAGCTGCTGATCGACGGCGATCCGCTGTTGCAGGAGGAGGTATTCGGCCCGACTACCGTCGTGGTGGAGGTGAATGACAAGGCTGAGCTGATGCGCGCGCTGTCAGGCTTGCATGGCCAGCTCACCGCGACGCTCATTGCTGAACCTACAGATCTGGCCGATGCCAATGATCTGGTGGCACTGCTGGAACAGAAGGCCGGACGGATCTTGCTCAACGGCTATCCGACCGGCGTGGAAGTCTGCGATGCCATGGTTCACGGTGGGCCTTATCCCGCGACCTCGGATGCCCGGGGTACGTCAGTCGGTACCTTGGCGATCGACCGCTTCCTGCGCCCGGTGTGCTACCAGAACTTCCCGGATGCGCTGCTGCCGGACGCGCTGAAGAACGCCAACCCGCTGGGCATCAAGCGCCTGGTGGACGGCGAAACCACTGACGCGGCGTTCTGATGCGTGGAGCGGCTCGCTCTAACAAGGCTGAGCCGCTCCGTGACCTAGCCCCAATTCGTGTGCGGTATCGCGCAGCAGTTCGAGCACGCCAGCGGCTGCTGGTGACAGCTGCTGCGGAGTTTTGGTGATGATGCCGTAGGCCATCAGTCCCTGGTTCAGATCGGCATTTATGCTCGCATCCACTTCGATTTCTTCCAGCATGCCGTAGCGTGCATAGTGCGCCAGCACATCGCGTGGCAGCACGGTCAGCATGTCGTTCTTCTCGATCAGTGTGGTCACCATCAGCAGGTTTTCTGCGTTCACGACCTTGCGTGGAGGGCGCATGCCGACGCGCTGAAACAGCGCATCGAACTCCTGACGCAACACGCTGCCCACCGGGGGTAGCACCCAGTCCGCGGCGTTCAGTTGTGCGCGAGACACTGGGCCTTCGATCAGCCCGGCGCGCGCGCAGATCTGCAGCGGCTCTTTAGCCAACGGCTCGAAGCGCAAATCGTCCTGCTGACTTTCCGCCGAAAACCGCGCCACCAGAAAATCCAGCTCGCCGTCATCCAGAATCGCCAGCAGATCACGGCTGGAACCCGTGCGGATGCTGACCTCCAGCTCTGGAAAGCGCTGCTTGGCGCGTCGGATCACATCAGGCAGCAGTTCCGCACAGGGCGTAAGAATAGTGCCAATGCGCACGTGCCCCTGCTGCCCCTGACGCAGCGCGTCGACCTCGCTGTAGGCGCTGTCCAGCGTGTTCAGCATGCGGCGGGCGTGGCGAATCATTGCTTCGCCGTATAGCGTCGGGACGACGCCACGCGCGTGACGCTCGAACAGCTCGACGCCCAGCCCATCCTCCAGCTCCTTCAACAGTTTCGAAATCGCGGGCTGAGAAATGCCCAATCCGATTGCGGCTCGATTGAGATTTCCCGTATCGCCAAGGGCTGCCAGCAGCGGGATGTGGCGGTTCTTCAAACGCGCCCGGACGAACCAGTTGCTGTTGATCGGCTTCATTCAGCTATACCCGTTCATATATCGGTTTGGCTGAAATATATATTTGTTGATGATGTCTTGTCTCTCTACGCTCTGGATCAACGAGGTCAATCAGGCGGGCAAGCTGAGCCAGCCGACGATAACAGGTGCATCGCAATGACTGACAAACGCCCCCTGCGCTCCGCTCAATGGTTCGGTACCACCGACAAGAACGGTTTCATGTATCGCAGCTGGATGAAGAACCAGGGCATCCCGGATCATGAGTTCCAGGGCAAGCCGATCATCGGCATCTGTAACACCTGGTCGGAGCTGACGCCCTGCAACGCGCACTTTCACAAGATTGCCGAACACGTAAAAAAGGGCGTGCTGGAGGCGGGCGGGTTCCCGGTGGAATTCCCGGTCTTCTCCAATGGGGAATCGAACCTGCGACCCACCGCCATGCTGACGCGCAATCTGGCCAGCATGGACGTCGAGGAGTCGATTCGTGGCAATCCGGTGGATGCGGTGGTGCTGCTGGTCGGCTGTGACAAGACCACGCCAGCGCTGTTGATGGGCGCGGCCAGCTGTGATGTGCCGACCATCGTTGTCACCGGCGGGCCGATGCTCAACGGCAAGCACAAGGGCCGCGATATTGGCGCGGGCACCATCGTCTGGCAGATGCACGAGCAGTACAAGGCTGGGCAGATCGACCTCAACGAGTTCCTCTCCGCCGAGGCCGGTATGTCGCGCTCGGCTGGCACCTGCAACACCATGGGGACGGCCTCGACCATGGCCTGTATGGCCGAAGCGCTGGGTACTTCATTACCGCACAACGCAGCGATTCCGGCGGTGGACTCGCGTCGCTACGTGCTGGCGCACCTGTCCGGTATGCGCATCGTCGACATGGTTCATGAGGACCTGCGCTTGTCCAAGGTGCTGACCAAGCAAGCGTTCGAGAACGCCATCCGGGTCAACGCTGCCATTGGCGGCTCGACCAATGCCGTGATCCACCTCAAGGCGATCGCCGGACGCATTGGTGTCGAACTCGAGCTGGATGACTGGACGCGCATTGGCCGCGGCATGCCCACCCTCGTCGACCTGCAACCCTCGGGGCGCTTCCTGATGGAAGAGTTCTACTACGCTGGCGGCCTGCCGGCGGTGATCCGCCGGCTGGGTGAAAACAATTTGTTGCCGAACCCCGATGCACTGACCGTCAACGGCAGATCGCTCTGGGACAACTGCGCTCAGGTACCGATCTATGGCAAGGATGAAGTGATCCGCACGCTGGATAACCCGCTGCGCAAGGACGGCGGAATCTGCGTATTGCGCGGCAACCTGGCGCCCAGCGGCGCGGTGCTGAAACCCTCGGCGGCAACAGCGGAACTGATGAAGCATCGCGGCCGCGCAGTGGTGTTCGAGGACTTCGACGACTACAAGGCGCGCATTGCCGATCCGGAGCTGGATGTCGATGAAACCTGTATTCTGGTCATGAAGAATTGCGGACCCAAGGGTTATCCCGGTACGGCTGAGGTCGGCAACATGGGCTTGCCGCCCAAAGTGTTGGCCAAAGGGATCACCGATATGGTGCGGATTTCCGACGCCCGTATGAGCGGCACCGCTTATGGCACCGTGGTATTGCATGTCGCCCCCGAAGCCGCAGCCGGTGGGCCGCTGGCGGCGGTACGCAACGGGGACTTCATCGAGCTGGACTGTTACGAGGGCCGCCTGCATCTGGACATCCCGGACGCTGAATTGCAGGAGCGGCTGGCTGCCTGGCAAGCCCCGCAAGGCTTGCTGTGGGACGGGGGATATCGTCGACTGTTCGTCGAGCATGTGCTGCAGGCCGACAAGGGCTGCGACTTCGACTTTCTGGTGGGCTGCCGTGGCGCTGATGTACCCCGTCACTCGCATTGATGTGGCGGGCGGCTTTTGCGGTGTCGGCGCCTAACCCGCCTTTGCGATAGGTGAGGCGGGGTTCGTCACGGCCGGCGTTTTCAGTCGGCTGGTGATGACCGAGGCGAGGATGATCAGCGCCCCGCCAGCGAGCATCCCCAGCGAAGGTTGTTCATTGAACAGCCACCACGCGATCGCGATGCCATATACCGGCTCCAGCGCGAAGATCACCGATGTCGTCCGTGCTTTCAGTACTTTCAGGCTCGCCACGAACAGGCTGTGGGCCAGCCCAGTGCAGAGCACACCGAGCAAGGCCAG
>NZ_JBLWZO010000036.1:0-1866 GCF_048266405.1 Celeribacter sp. | reverse complement strand
GCCACGACAGCGAAACCCGCCCGGCCGAGCGTTATGATCACGGGCGCGCTCTCGGCCAGCTTGCCGAACACACCGGATAGCCCAAACATCAGCGCGCCGAAATGGATCGCCAATAAGGCGTTGCGATGCGTCATGGCCTGGCTTCCAGCGGAGCAGGTTGGCGGAAGTTGTGCGGAAGGTGGTGGATGATCTGTTTGTGGTTGTAATGGCGCAGGGAAAGAATGGGCGGCATAGTAGATCTCGACTGCATGCGGAGCGCCGGCAGGTATCGATGCGGAATGACCATGTGACCCGAGCCGGGCCAGGCGGTGCTACATGATGACTTTGTCGCGTAGTTTGTCGGCGGCCTGGTTGAGCGCCTGGATGACGCGCTCCTTGTCGAAGTTTTGCACCCCGTTGGTGTCGAGGTACATCGAGAAGCCGGGCAATTCGTGTTCGACGAAGCTGTTGGTGGCGCCCAGGTCGCGACGGAAGTCCACCACCTGGTAGATCTGCACCGGACGGGTAAAACCCTTGACGGTGATCTGGCCTTTGTCGCGGCACATGATCACATCTTTGACCAGCGAATAGGTTTCATGGGAAATGAGAATTTCCCCTGCCTCGGCGGAGCTTTCCAGTCGGCTCGCCAGATTCACTTCGCGGCCGATGATGGTGTAGTCCATTCGAGTGTCGGCGCCGAAGTTGCCGACCGTGCAGTAGCCGGTGTTGATACCCATGCGGATTTCCATCGGCTTGGTAATGCCCTGGCCGCGCCACTGCTGGCGAAGGACTTTCATGTGCTTGCGCATGGCAATCGCCATCGAAACCGCGGCCACAGCATCCTTCTTGGCGCCCTGGCTGGCGGGGTCGCCGAAAAACACCATTACGCAATCTCCCACGAACTTGTCGATGGTGCCGCCGTACTTGAGGGTGATCTTCGACATCTCGTTGAGGTAGGTGTTGAGCAGGTCGGTCAGTGCTTCGGCTTCCAGTTCTTCGGACAGCTCGGTGAAGCCTTTGATATCCGAAAAGAACACCGTGAGTTTCTTGCGCTGGGTTTCCAGCCGAACAGTGCGCTTGCCGGAGAAGATCGACTCCCACACTTGTGGAGACAGGTATTTGGCGAGATTGCGCGCCAATCGTGCAGCTTTCGCCTGTTGGGCTTCGAGTTCGCTGCGTGCCTGCGCGAGGCGGATGCCTTGTTGATGCACGTAGTAAGCCGTTACGCACACGTACAGCGTGGTGAGCAGAATGCTGACGGCGGATACCAGAACCGAGCTGGCACCCGCGAAGCGCAAGGGCACCAGCAGACTGGTCAGCCCAACGCCGATGCAGGCCATCAACAACGTCATCAACAAATGACGCAGGCTGCCGACCACCAGCGCGCTGAAACTCAGTATCAGCAGAAACATCAGGCTTGGCACGAGGCTGCATCCGAGCAGCACGATGCCCGCACCCGCGTTCAGGGCGTCCAGACACAGCAGGGTCTGGGAGGTTGCCTCAGGGTGTTCGCGCTTGAAGCGGTAGCTCAGGTGATAGGCGAAGTGCGGATACAGGAGCGTATAAGGCACCATCCACAAGAGATCGAGCGAAAACTGCTGGGTATAGACACCAGCAGCGAGCGTGGCGGCACAGATCAGATAGGCGAAGACTCGGGCGTAATACTCGCGCAGTGGACGAGTCGCGAGTCCGTTACGTCGTTCACCGCTCACGGTTGACATGATTGCTATCCCTGAAAGATGCCGACGCTCTGGAACGCGCCGTAGGAGGCTGCAGCGCATCGACCAGCGCTGGCGGGTGATCATAACCAAGTCGCCAACACTGCGCCAAACCGCCGATCCATTCCGTGACCGACAGCCGGTGCGGCGCGGCACCGGCTGAGCGATC
>NZ_JBLWZO010000035.1:0-7308 GCF_048266405.1 Celeribacter sp. | reverse complement strand
CTCTATCGTCGAAGCCGGAAAACAGCTTTACGCCAGCACCGGCACCCCGGAACGCAAACGCAAGCTGGTGCATATCCCGGTAACTGTGCCGCCCTTGCACTCGGCCGAGGGCAATCATCAGCATCGCGATACCTTGCCCGAGGTGCTGGTAACAGACAAAAACACTTTGCCCGGCACCTAATTCAAGCTCAAATCTGCTGTTACAGTCATATTAATGGGTTCACACCCTGAACCCTGATTCCGGTTATTGGGGGCTGTTGCGCCTGTTGAATAACAGTGCGGGCCGTCAATCTGTTCACGAAACAGATTGATATTTTGTCAGAAGATTCCTGAATCGCAGGCGATGTCGAGGCGGGTAGAATTTCCCCATCCTTTTGGCGAGGCGCTGAGGGGAGGCTTTGGATAATCGCTATTTCTTTGGACAGGAAGCCAGCCTCTTCATTTAGACAGGTAGTAGTGTAGAACTACGTATTCTATAATACTATTAGGTATCATTCCTTGTTAAAATTATATTTAAGGTTGTTTTTCTCCTTGTCTCAAGGCGCAAACTCAACCACTCTTTTTCAACTCTTGGGGGTGGGTAAAAAGGTAATAATTCTAAGTGGTTGAAACTTGAGGAGATAAGATATGGCTGCCTATACATTAACGCCTAACCAGATCAGCTATGAGTCCGATCTGGTGCCCTCAGGGGCGGAAACGGGTAATGCAATCTATGGGAATGGTCTTGATAACAGCATTACTGGCAATGGATACAACGATACTATCTTTGGTTATGACGGAGACGATTACCTGTCAGGCAAAGGGGGAAATGATACGTTGGTTGCCGGGAACGGTAACGATACCTTGGATGGCGGATCGGGAGCGGACATGCTTTTCGGTCAGGATGGTAATGATGTTCTTTACGGGGGAAGTGGTAACGATACCCTTTGGGGAGGAGTTGGGGACGACCAATATCTGTATGTCAAAGCTGATGGCGGGATTGACATCATTAATGATGATAAATCTCCGACTGGGCAAACAGGCTATGGTGGTGGTGATACCGATATAATCGTATTTGCCGACGTTGATGTGCAGAACATTTTTCTGGCGATTGACGGGAATGATTTGCTGATTACAGATGTTGCTGACGCTGCTGATGGGATTATGAATACAGGCGTCAGGGTCGAAGATTTCTTCCTCGGTGGAGACAATGTCATCGAACGCGTATATGGCAATGATTTTGCCGACGGCTATTGGGATTTGACTGGCCTTGTTGCTTGATATCAATCGTATGCTCCGGCATTCAGGAATGAGTGCCGGGGCATATTTTATTTCTCAATCATATTGAAATGGCATGTTGTGTGCGTAATGCGGTACGCAACTCAAAGTGTATGTTTGATGACGGTAAGATAGAGGTTGAACTGGCATATAACCCACATGAACAGCTTGCTGCGCAAAAGACAGTGGAAGTTATCATTGCGTTTCGCCTGAAGGGGAAAGCTTGTCGGTACAATAAATGAGCAAGGCTTTACCCAGACCGCAAACAACGACAAGGGTGCGTTTGCAAGAGCACAGATACAAGCCGATGCGCTTGGTTTTAAAGGGGGGGGGATGGACAGCCTCCGCCGGAGAACAGGTCGCTGCCGAATTACAGGCCCGATATGGTTTTGGCCTTGATGTTATCAATTATCCCGAAGGGCAAAGGCCAACAAGCGGCGAAATGAATTCCGAGATGTTTGGTGGTTCAATTGCTCAGTATGAAGGAATGAGTTCGGACTGAATGACTTATATCAAGCATTTTTCCCAGACGTATGGCTGGACCTTTGGCGTATATCCCTTTGCCGGTTTGGATGCTCCGTATGACGACCAGTAGGTCATCAGGTCAACTGAACCGGCAAAACCTAACTTCTGAAACGCCGGTTGGCAGGGGGCTGACATGTTGGTTTTTCCGACACCAAGGTATTGTCTTGGAAGTGAGGGAATAATATGCCGCTCAGAAAGCCTTGGGTTGAGCAAAAAGATATAATGTGATGATGTTTAAATCCACTTCTGTTGCTCCGGCCTTGCGCAATGAGCTCGGACAGTTCTCGTCGGTTGCAGTAAAGATACTGGTGTTCAGTATGGTGCTTAATCTGCTCGTGCTGACAGTGCCCATATACATGATGCAGGTATATGACCGAGTCATCCCGACCCGCCATCTGGAGACGCTTTTGTTTCTGAGCCTGATCGCTGTGGGGGCGATCGCTTTATACATCCTGTTGGATATTGTGCGTACACATGTCCTGATTAAAGTCGGACATCAATTGATGCACGCGCTGCAATCAAAGGTCTTGTATGCCTGTGTCCAGTCCACGGCTGCGGGGCACAATATCGGCAAGCGACCAGTGGACGAGCTTGAAGCCATCCGTTTGTGCCTTTCAGGGGCCGCGTTTTGCGCATTTTTTGATTTACCTTGGTTATTGTTGTTTATTGGCATCATCTGGATCGTCCATCCGGTTCTGGGCATTTTTGCCTTGTTGGCGGTTTTGGTTATGTCGGGAATTACGGCCCTTGCCAGCATTGTTGTTCGAAATAATATAACGGCTGGGCGTTCTGCCGATGCGCAATCTGATCGGTTTGGATCGGCGATTGTTGAAAACGCATCGACTGTGATGTCGATGGCCTTGTGGCCGCGTGCGCAGGACTTTTGGCAGCGGCTGCTGACAAACGGATTAAAGCAAAAACTTCCCGCAGAACTCCATACCGCGACTTTTACATCCCTGACAAAAGGGAGCCGAACACTTATCCAGATTGGGGCACTTGGTTTGGGGGCGTTTCTCGCGTCCAATCAGGAAATCACGCCCGGTGCCATTATTGCTGTTTCGATTTTGCTTAACCGTGCTCTTGCCCCTGTCGATGCCTTGGTCACCGGATGGCGGCAATTTGCCAATGCCTTTCAAGTTTCCAAGCAGATCAACACCCTATTGCGGACCTACCCAGCGCCGGAGGATAAAGTCATTCTCCCTGCACCTCGTGGTGATATTCATTTTGAACAGGTTACCTATGTTCCGGCGGGCCGTAAAAAAGCAAGCTTGTCTGGGATTTCACTTCGCATTCCGGCCGGTCAGGTCGTTGCCGTTGTTGGTGCGTCAGGGGCCGGAAAAACCACATTCTGCAAAACGCTATTAGGATACCTCCCTCTCAGGTCAGGGAATGTTCGAATTGATGGCGCAAGTTTGAGCGATTGGAACTTGGAAGACCTTGCTCCGCATGTCGGCTATGTCTCTCAACGCTCAGAATATTTACCGGGAACTGTTGAGCAAAATATTGCACGTTTTACTCCCGATCGCTCTCAAGAGGTGATTGAGGCCGCGAAACTGGCCGGTGTGCACGACTTAATTTTGGCGCTTCCGCAGGGTTATAAAACTGTGCTCGATAAGAATGGCGGACCACTGTCTGGCGGACAACAACAGCGGATTGCTTTGGCGCGCGCAATCATCGGGAAACCGCGTATTCTTGTTCTTGACGAGCCAAATGCCAATCTGGATGCTGATGGCATGATCGTCCTTTCTGACATTTTGGCCAGAGTCAAAAGTTGGGGAACGACAATTGTCATGGCCGTTCATAATACCTCTTTATTCGCTCATGCTGATCAGATCCTTGTTTTGGAGCATGGATGCGTTGCGGCGTTTGGTCCCCGGGAAGACATCCTCCAACGTATGCGGCCGAATGCGCCAAAGGCATCGCACGTCAGAGAGGAACTTGATGCGTAAAGATGCAAGCGTTTCCGACATTCGAGCGATGTTGGGCCTAAAGCAGACATTTCGGCGGGGCTGGCTGTGTATTGGAATATTCATTTTGGTTTTTGGCGTTTGGTCAACATTCGTGCCTTTGGCACGGAGCACCGTTGCACCCGGCAGCGTTAGCCCCGACGGCAGCCGGAGGACTGTTCAACACCTCGAAGGTGGGATTGTTCGAAACATTTATGTTCGAGAAGGCGATAAGGTCAGGGCTGGGGACATTGTGGTGCAGCTTGAGGATGTCAAGGCACGGACAGATTACTCAACCCAGCAGGCAAAGCTTTGGCAATATCTGGCCGAGCATGGTCGCTTAAGGGCAGAACGGGATAATTTCGTGGAAATTCGGTTTGATTCCCTCCTTCTGAAACAGGTCGAAAAATCCCGGACGGTTCGGGATGCATTGGAAGCGCAAAGAGCTATTTTTATTTCCGGCCGGAATGCAATTGCCACGCAAAAGGATATTTTGTTCAAGCGTGTCAATCAGCTTGAACAGCAAATCGCGGGCTTTCAAATTCAAAACAGAAGCCTCGAAGATCAGATTCGGTTGATTAAGGAAGAAATTCGTGACGTTCAAAGCCTGTTTGATAAGGGTCTGGAACGTAAATCGCGACTTTTGGCGCTGAAGCGCACACAGGCGCAGATCAATGGCACATTGGGTGCGAACCTGACATCCATCGCGAGCGCAGAGGAAAGAATAGGTGAAACGCGCCTGGAAATCGTGCAATTGACCACAGATAAACTTGATGAGGTCAATGGTCAGCTCGCCGAGCTGGAGGCTCAGATCATTGATGCCAAGACCAAGATTGCTGAAGCAAGTGATACTTTGCAGAGAACGAGTATCCACGCACCAGTCGATGGCGTCGTGATCAATCAGAAAGTGAAGACGATTGGCGGGGTGATTGGTCCGGCCGAACCGTTGCTTGACATTGTTCCAAGCAATGAGGAACTGGTCGTGGAAGCTCAGGTTTCTCCGCTGGATATTGATGCTGTCAGAGCGGGCCTGAATGCCGATGTTTTCCTTTCCGCCTATTCACGGCGTAATACACCAAGTATTCCGGGAACCGTTGCTTGGGTGTCTGCGGATACCCAAACGAGCGAGGATGGGAAGAAAGCGTATTTCCTTGCGCGTATTCTCATTTCTCGGGATGTTTTGCTAGGGCTCCCCAAACATGTTGAATTGTATCCCGGGATGCAGGCTGAGGTTATCATCAGAACCGGGTATCGTACTTTTCTGGATTATCTTCTGGAACCTCTGCTGCAATCACTGGATCGAAGTTTTACGGAAGTCTGAGTTTTGGAACATTTGGTGTTGCCAGAATTTAGCTAAACAGGATGTCTTCTATGGCATTGAAGATGTCATTTTCGTCTTTCAGGATGGAACGATCCTCAAGATCTTCAAACAGGGTTTCCAAATACAGGATTGCCTTTTCTTCTATTTCGTCTTCCGTAGGATCGGGCTTGCCTTCGAAATCGTGAAGAGTTCGTTTTTTCAAACGGTCAAAGGCTTTGAGGTCAATCAGCATGACATCAATTGTTTCCACCACTGCGTCGATATCGAGCAAAATGGTTCTGGTGGGATAGTTGATAAGAACTGTTTCAAGATAGTGCGTGGCTTTTTCCGCAAGTTCCTGGTCACTTGGATTGCTGTCGGCATTGAAATCTTTACCGACAGCCGCGCGCAAGGCGCGGGTGGCCAATGTATTTACCGCAATCTTGCGGATCAATGATTCGGCATCATCCTGTGTTTTGAATATGGTGCGTTTGGCACAGTTGATGTCCTTGATGTCGCGCATAAAGCCTCGTGCCATCCGCGAGATTTCCCGGTCACTTTCCAATGTCTCACCCCGATCAAGCGCGGCGATGATCCGTGTGGTCAATCGGTTGATGATTTGAATGTCATTGATACTGATTTCAAGGCGGTCGTTAATCCGCGCAAGGCGGGATAATACTGCCGCTCGGAAGGTGTCGGCGACGTTATCACAACGGCGCATACGATCTGCCGAAGGCTTTTCAGGATCGTCCAGATGTTTTTTGTCCTCGATGAAATTTTTGAAGGCTTTTCTCACCTGCTCCGCATCATTGATCTCTGTTGCTATTCCACAGTGATCCATGTCCGGGCAGACAACAGCACAAGGATCATCTGTGTCGGGCAGGTAAACATCGATCAGTTCAATGAGCTCTTTATAAGCGTCTTCAAGCTTTTTAGTGCTTTCGCGGATCACTTGATTGTTTTGTTGAACCGTAAATTTAAAACCGTTAACCAGCGACGTACGGGCCACATTTTCGTCGTCCGGCTTGGTTTCCTTGGTAATGTCTTCCTGTTTGATGGCATCGAGATTTTTGACCAGGAAATTCAGTTTGGCTTGGTCGGCCTCAATCTGCTCGCCTTCACCATTGGATGTGTTTGCACCGTAATACATATAGGAAAGCACTGTTTTGTTCTTTTCGATGTCGTCAATCGCTTCCCTCAGATTCTTCATAATATCGTTCTTTGTGCTTCTCTCGGTGATGCGATTATTGATGAAGTTATAAAGGCTAAAACCAAAGCTGAGCACGACAATGCCACCGGCCATCCACTTGGATGTTGCCGCCTTTTTCAAGTAGCGGCCGGTTCGGTTGTACCACCGGTTTTGGATGCGGATGGCACTGCGTAACGCAGCAGTATCCGCCGCATTCAAACGGATGGTGCCGTGCCTAACGCGTGGGCGCGGGGCTGGACCATGGCGCGGAAATTTCCGGCTTATCAGCGTAAATAGAAAGGGCGTGGTAGCTATGCTGAGTGTTTGTAAGGCATAAACCGTGATATCTGCCCCGGGCGTGCGTTGGTTACTCAGAGATTTGAATATCTTTTCCGTAAGTTCTTTTTGGTTCTCAGGCGAATATTGGCTTACATTCGGTAGGGCAGAACTGTGGTACCAGGCAAAATCCGGTTGTATTAATTGCGCGCGCAGGAATTCCCGCAGCGTCATAAGCGCCTGAACCTGTTCATAGACCAGGCTGGCACGCTCGGTAAAACTCTGTCCTAAGGATATCAGGGCATTTGAGGCATTGTTCAAATTTCCAACATCAACCTGAGCCTGGGTCGTAATCTGGTTCAGATGATCCAGTTCTCCGCCTCTTTTGGTGTATTCTTCGGTTAGTTTTGTGATGTCCGGGTCTTTGTCACCATTGATTTTGTGGTCAATATCATAGGCAATCTCCGTGATGGTAAGACCCGTATCCGCCAACAGAATAAATTTAAAGCCCATACCGATTTTAAATAAGGAAGCGACAGACATATCAAGTCTCCTTGGAATGTTTGATCCTGTTTTGAAGCGTCTTTCCCCTCAGGCGGCAGCAGTGTTCTCTGCTTTGGCATCGATAAGGGTAATGATGGCCTTGATGGTTTTTCGATTGAGGGCGGGATAGGTGGCATGGATTTCTTTAATCCGGACACGTTCGGATTTGCCGCTGTTTTGGCGGGCGATATTTTCTGCACCTTCATAAAAGGTTTTTTCCGAGACAGATTGATACAGGATATCGCGCAATTGGCGTTTCCGCTCGTCAAGCC
>NZ_JBLWZO010000034.1:0-7666 GCF_048266405.1 Celeribacter sp. | reverse complement strand
CTCAACCACCATAACTTTGCGGAACGGATGTCACCCCAAAAAACACACCACTTTGCGACAACACCTATTGACTTCCCTCAAGTTCGTCGCGAACTTTTTGCAACTTTGCCAAAACGTCATCGGGCAAACCAATAAAGCGCTCTAGGTGATATTTCTCGATTGCAGCAATCATTTCGGTCAGTCCGTCAAACACGCGTTGACGCGAATGATCGTTAAGTTTTTGCTGGCCGTTAAACCATAAAACAATCGGATTTTCCGGATATTCGCGGGAAAATGCATTTAGGATCCGCGCACCTTGTTGCCGGGTTTCATCGGAAACATCGGCTTCTGCCAAATAAGAAAAATACGTCACGAGGACATCAATACGATGCGGCGCAACGGTAATAAGCAGCTCGGCGACGTCCCCCCAATTATTGCGCAGTACTTGTTGAATATCTTTGGATGCGGGTGGCGCATCGGCGGAGCTATTGGCGAATTCGGCGGCGAGCACCAGGTAGGCAAGTACCAATGTACTATTAGGGTGAGAGTCGATCTCACGGCGCGCCTGCTGTAACAATCCCTTACACCAGTCGAGTTGGCCGACTGAGATATTTTTCAGCCCCTCGCTATCTTGTTTGGCCAGTGGCCGACAACCATCAAGCAATGCGCGCTGCAGCGAGATGCCGCCGCGCGCGCCATCATCGGGAACCACAAGGCCGTTAAGTGGGTTAGCATTTGCGAGAAACAATGTTCTATCCAGCCCCCTATTCTGCCAATACAGCCAACCTGCACTCCCGCACAAAACAAACCCGATCAAAACGGCCCCCATCCATGCCCGGTGCGGCCATATAACAAGTCCCCAACGCCGGCTCGGATCGCCGCTGTGTCGCAATGTTGCCCCCATCACCAATGCCAAAAGCGGAACGAGAGAGGCAAATTCAAACCAGATCGATATCACTGCCATATAGCCCAATGCAGTCGCAATAACGATCGCACGGTGCTGCGGCGCGGCTTCATAAATCCACAGGACAAAAACGATCAGATACAATGCCAGTGCAACAATCCCGCCAGAGAGCAGAACTTCGTAGGGGATCGAATGGGTGTGGACAAAATCGCGATAAAACACATCCCAATTTGGGTACAGAAAACTTTGCCCCGAGAATGGGAGATAATTTTGGATGTAGAACAAAGAATGGCCAAAGCCATTGCCCAAAAGATATGTCCAAGCCCCGCCATCGCCAAAGGCATAAGCGGTTAATTTCATCATCAAAGCGCGCGACACCATGGAATAGAGACGAGGATAAAGCTCGGGTAAGCTGGCTTCCTGATAACTATCAATATTCTGTCCAAGCGCCCACAAACCAGCCATGATACAAAGTGGCAGCACAACGACCGCGACCATTGCCCCCCAAATTGCAGCGCGTTGCCATGTCGGTTTGCCACGTGCAAACAGCGTGGTCATCACGGCCCAGGTAATCGCACTGAGCACAAGCGCCAGCGCTGCACCTTGGTTATTGCCGTCCAAAGACAGCAAGACAGCAAGCCCATATCCAATCAGCACCACGACATGACATACGCGCTGAGGCAAAGCGAACTCTTGGCTTAGGCAATACAGCAGGGCAGGCAGCAAAATGGCGAACACACCGATATAATCACCAAACCCAAAAAGACTGAAATCAGAATGCGCACTCAGCCGATTTGCTCTGGCAGCATAAAGGATCATGAAAATGGCGGCAATCAGGGCTGTGCGCAGAGCAGGTCGTCTTTGCCGGGACGCCCAAATCAACAGCATTATCCCTGACCAGCAGAAAAACAGCGCGGGTCCTTCGCCCAGTTGTGGGCTGCCCAGAAAGGACAAAACAGGAAAATGTGCAAACAGGCTGGTGAAACTGCACCACACAGCAAAAAGCAAACATGCAGCAACCGTGAGCGGGACCTTAGCAAGGCCTTCGCGATAATATAGATACCCGCCCCATAACCAGGCCATTGCCCCCAAGGCAAACACCGCAATCACGTTTGGCTCGCCGTCACGCCATACTCCGAACCGAAAAATCGGAAGCGACGCCACGGTCGATAACGCCGCCGCCCCTAAGATCAAAGCCGTGACAGCAAGCTCTATTTTTCCCAACCGAAGAGACGACAAAGCGAAAGATGTTTTGCGCATAATGTGAGCCCCCCGGAAGCGTGATGAAAATATCGCAGAAATGGATACAACGATGCTGAGGCAAAGCCAATGGCAACCAAAAATGAAACAGACATCGAAATCGCGCAACACATGCCTGTTTTGAACTGGCCTGTTTTCCGCCCCAGAAATAAGATCAACCGGCTTCTGATTTTTTGACAGCAGGTGTCAGCAGTGCCCCTCTTTTAACACTATTTGCTATGACCTGCGCAGCGATGAGAAAAATTCGAGAGCAGTAGGATAATGAGTCTTCTCGGGCGCATCTAATGCTTTGGCAGAATAGAAATCTGATCCCAGGGTCGTTAAAGCATATAAAGACTCAACAACGGAAATCTCTTGATAGAAAGACATCTCGTCGCCCACCGACATGCCGAAAATGTCTAAACTTACAACCTTCCGCTGACCAAGGCGCATCGCCCAAATCAGCACTGACGATACATCGCCCACCACGACCGAGCTCTCAACGATCATCGCCTCGGCGGTCATTTTTCCTGTCATAGATTGAAAACCGGGCAACCTTTCAGACAGCCGTTCCGTGACCGCTGTCATAACCGGGTCATCGACAAAGGATGGATGCAACTTCCACCAGATTTCAGGCAGATTGCTTTGCAGCTGAACAATCTCCAGCGCCTCCCCCCACAGCTCAACCAAAGCGTCGACCTGCTGTTCAAACGATTGGCCGTTGTCATAATCCAAACAGCTTGAGGGGAGGACTGCAATGCGCGGCTCCTTCCCTTTCGTTTTAAACAGTGCGTTTGTCGCTTGTTCATTCATTGGATGTTGGATTAAGTAAATATTCTCTAACCCCGCCACTTCCATAGCGTAACTTTCCCGCTCGGTCTCCGTATAACAGACAATCGCATCGAAAAGGCCTCCAACATCTTTGTGAAGCAGCTTCCCCCGCCAAGGGCAATGGCTCTGCCTTATTGGATCGCGCGCAAATAGCAGGGGAAGAAGCGTAAAATCACGGACTCCGACCCAGCGCCCCCAAATGTCGTGTGCGAAGTCGGTCAATATCTTTGGCAGCCAAGGCCAACGCTTTTGCCAGGCCAATCTGCGCAGACCGACCAGCTGCTGATCTGTAACGGCAAAATCAGTAACGGGTTGGTGGACACTCAAACAAATCGCGATGGGTGTTTTCGGACAAATTTCACGCACAGTACGAGAGAGAATTTTTTGATGGAAATAATGCCAGTTATTCATCAGCACCAAGGACGGGCGCAATTCCTCTATAAGGCGCGGAAGCCTCGTGCTCAGCCAGCGAAAGAGCGCCCATCGGCAGTTATTGAGTGGCATGACTTCAATTCGGACAACTTTCCCTGCATCTTTTAGAACCCGCAAAGCCGCTAAATTCTCGTTACCTTGCTCAACTAGAAGAGTGATGTCATATTGCTCCGCAAGTGACCAACAATAGAAAAATCCAGCATTAACAAAAGAATGAAAAGAAAATGTATCAATTATAAGAGATTTTTTTGTGTTTTTACCGTTCATTGAAGGATTTCCTAAACACCATTTTATTAAAAACGTTGAAAACCTATTAAAATATTATTTTTACGACATCATTATTTCAATAAATAGTGTTTACAATTTCTATTTCGGCAACAAAGGGCGATTTTATTCTCAAATAAATTCAGTTCACCCCCCTTCAAAATCTATACAGATTACCCCATAATTTTTTCTGAGATCTGTCGCAAAACTAGCTTTTAATCCCGCACCGGAAAACGACTGAATGCCTAAGGGTGCTGACGAATTTTTGGCCGCCGGAAAAGCGGCAATCCGTGACGCTTTGCAAAAAGTCTCAAACTCGCCAAATGCATTGAGTGGGCACGTGTCCATCGCCAATTCCAGCCGCTTTGTCGTCGATGATCATGGATGAATTTCACCGTTGGTAAAATTTGAACACGACACCCTGCGCGATGTACCCGTGCGCACAAATCGACATCATCCATGTAAAGAAAGTATGCCTCGTCCATCGCCCCGACGCGGTCGAATAGATCACGCCGAACAACAAACCCAGTCCCCATGACCCAATCCACATCAAACGGAACGGACCGTGGATGCCGCATCAATAAATGACTTCGGTTCAGACGACTAAAAGGAAATAGATGTTTAAGGAAAGATCGACGGACAACGACATCCAGCGCAGAATAAAACGTCCTTGCAGAATATTGCAAAGAGCCATCAGGGTTTATCAGTTCCGCGCCAACGAGGCCAACGTCCGCATGCTCATGAAAGTGTTCTAAAATGCGGTGAAGATTGGCTATCTCCGGATAGCAATCCGGATTGAGTACAAGGATATAAGGGGCGTTACCGGCACGGGCCCCAATATTAACCCCCGCCCCAAACCCTTTATTGATCTGCGACAGGATAACGTCAACTTCAGGTGGTAAATTCTGTTCAAGACGCGGTCCAGATCCATCTGGGGACAAATTATCGACTACGTGAATCTTTCGCAGGGCGGCCTCGCCCTGCTGGATCAAATGTGTGACGCATTTAAACGTATCGTCGTAGGTGTTGTAATTAACAATAACCACGTCGAGAAGATCTGAGTATTTGGCATTAGAAACACTCAAAATCCGAGCCCCCTTCGAAGTACCTTATTATCGAAAACACTCACCGATATACGCCCCTGCCAATTGAATACGCCTGCCTGCCTAAGGGCTGTTTTAGCACGCAAAAATACGCCGAACCAGAGTAGAAAAAGAAAGCAAATTAATGCTATGAACCTTCTGATATTCTACGAGCATTCACTTTCGCCTCCTTGTTGCGCAAGAAAGCACTCAATATGCAGATTTCGACAATTGTCATCTTAACGGACTCTGTTCGCAACAACGGGGGGGCAGCTAAAGTTGCTATAAAAAGTGCAATCGGCTTATGTGAGTTGGGGTATCGGGTTATTTTCGTCGGAGGGGAAGGTGGCACCGTCGATCAGGAATTAGAAGCCAGCAGCACCGAGGTCATCTCACTTGATCAACCTTCAATTTCCAATCCATCTACCCGACGCAAATCTTTTGTGACCGGACTTTGGAACCTTGATACGGCAAACCATCTTAAGGGGATTTTAGCGCCACTCGATCCTGCTGCAACCGTCGTCCATTTGCATAGTTGGTCAAAGGCCCTTTCAACGTCGGTTATCCCGGTCATCCGACGAAGGCGCCTTCGCTTGGTGTTGACATTACATGACTATTTTACGGCTTGTCCGAATGGTGGCTTTTACGACTATAAGACACAGAAAATCTGTCATCGTACACCTTTAAGTCCCGCCTGCCTGAGCTGTAACTGTGATGCTCGTAATGTAACTCATAAAATGTGGCGTATTGCTCGCCAAGCCATCCAACGCGGTCCTGGAAACTTTCCTGCTGCGGTAGATGCATTTATTTCGGTCTCAGACTTTAGCCAAGATATTTTACAACCCTTCTTGCCAAAAGAAACCCCGCTTTACCGCGTCGACAATCCCGTTGAATGCATCAAATTGCCTGCGTCTCATCCGGCACAAGCCAACGGCGTTTTGTATATTGGGCGCTTATCCCCAGAAAAGGGACCGGCGCTTTTGGCCGCAGCCGCGCGTGACGCAGGCGTTCAAGTCACTTTCGCGGGCGATGGAGAATTGAAAGACAGCCTTCAGGCCGCCTACCCTGAACACACATTCACTGGCTGGCTATCCTTTAGCGATATTTTACCGTTGATTGATCAAACCAGAGCCCTTGTGCTGCCATCGCTATGGTATGAAACCTTGGGACTAACGGTACTTGAGTGTGCCGCACGCGGAGTGCCTGCAATCATCGCAGATCGCTGTGCTGCGACTGATGTTGTTATTCAAGAAGAAGCAGGCCTGTTCTTTACCAGCGGAGATCAAGTGTCGTTGACACAGACACTTAAACGCCTTCGCGACAATGAACTGGTGGCGAGACTGGGCTTAGCCGCCTATAAGAACTTTTGGGCAGCACCTCCAACCCTAGAAAAACATGTTAACAACCTTGTTGAGGTCTATAATCGGATCCCATTGCCACGCGCACCTGGCGCAATGTGTTAGAAGAAGTAACCATGTTAAACGAGTTTCACATGGCATTGAAACCATCACATGAATGAAATATCTCGTCACGGTAGGGAAACGACCGCCTCAGGATAAGGTCGGCATATTCACAAAGCGCTGCGCCAAGAAATTTATTCCTGAATAACAGATAACTGATACTTATCAATGCGGTGGGAGAGAACGGCTTTTTGTTCGAGGTCCCTCGAAATTTTTTAGTAAGGATATATTGAAGACTATGAGCAAGGTCGCACTCATTACCGGCGTTACAGGACAAGATGGCAGTTATCTTGCCGAATTGCTGCTTGAAAAGGGCTATGCCGTCCACGGAGTTAAACGGCGGTCATCATCCTTTAACACGGAACGCGTCGACCATCTATATGTCGATAAACACGAAGGAAATAGTCGCTTTTTTCTTCATTACGGCGACCTGACCGACGCAACGAACCTGATCCGACTGATCCAGGAAACGCACCCTGACGAGATCTACAATCTGGGCGCACAAAGTCACGTTCAGGTCAGTTTTGAAACACCGGAATACACCGCCAACGGTGATGCCCTTGGAACCTTGCGTTTGCTCGAAGCTATTCGCATTCTGGGTATGTCCGATAGCTGTCGCTTTTATCAAGCGTCGACATCGGAGCTCTACGGCAAGGTTCATGAGACACCACAAAAAGAAACAACGCCGTTTTACCCACGTAGTCCTTACGCCGCCGCGAAGCTCTATGCCTATTGGATTACAGTCAACTACCGCGAAGCCTATGGAATGTTTACGTCAAACGGCATCTTATTTAATCACGAAAGCCCCCGTCGCGGGGAGACATTTGTGACCCGCAAAATTACCCGCGCGGTTGCAGCCATTGAGCACGGCACCCAAAAGTGCCTTTATTTGGGGAACTTGGACGCCAAACGCGATTGGGGCCATGCGCGCGACTATGTGGAAGGAATGTGGCGAATTCTTCAACATAACGAAGCCGATGATTTTGTGCTGGCGACGGGGCGAACCCGAACGGTGCGCGAGTTTGTAGAACTGGCCTTTGCCGCCGTCGGCCGCATGATTGACTGGCAAGGCACGGGTACCGATGAAGTCGGAAAGGACGCCAAGACAGGTGAAATCCTGATCGCCATTGATCCCGTCTATTTCCGTCCTACCGAAGTAGATTTACTGCTGGGCGATGCGACCAAAGCCGAAACCAGACTGGGGTGGAAGGCAACCATCACCTTGGAAGAGATGGTAAAAGAGATGATTGAGTCTGACATGCAAAAGCAGTCAGTACGATAAAGTTTCACGGTTCCGTATGTTTGAGCCATCGACGATCTCCCAGTCTTGTCCGACCGGCCATCTGCGGTGCTCTGCGCCCTTTAAACTGGATCGTTTTTAATTGGAGTTTTCCGCGCTAAATTTCTGGTTGGAAAAAGGAGCGGAAGATATGAAAGCATCGAATTTTTCGGACGCACAGAAGGCGTTCATTTTG
>NZ_JBLWZO010000033.1:0-7991 GCF_048266405.1 Celeribacter sp. | reverse complement strand
TGCACCGCCGCAAGACAGCTGTGAGCCCACTCTTACAGATGCTGCAAGCCGCATGAATGACGGCTCCACGGAAGAGTAGGCTATTGATTTGCTGAATTGTCGCCTCCTAAGGAGTCTGCCCCCTACCCGAGCAGCCCCCTGAGCATCGACAGTCCAACCGAGGGTTCTCATGGAAGTGTTGCTGGGAAGCTTGTCTCAAAGTCAGAGCAGGCCTGCGCGATTTCCGCAACTTCTTGCACAAACGAGTGCGGTCGATCTTCGCGATAAACCGCGACATAAGGTACGGGTGGCAAGGGGACTTCAGTTTCGATTATATCAAGTTTTCCTTCTTCAAGCAGCCCTTTGCAAAAGTGATAAGGTAAATACGTTACGCCCAATCCAGCCACCGCTAATCCCAGTAACGCCGACATGGAGTCACACACCAGGGTTTCAGGAAAAACGACACCGCGGTTCTTAAGCCATTTATTTAGAAACACGCCTGACCCTGACAGCCGACCTTGCACAAGTACGGGGTACTCAGCCAGATCACGGTGCCTGATGGGGACATTGTTTTTGAGGAATCCTTTCTTCGCCATCCAATAGTTTTGCACGCTCGCAATCGGGACTGTTACAAACTCTGGCAAGGTAAAGGTCTCGGGAATGATGATCAGATCAAGTTGATCTTGTTCGAGATCGCTGAATAGGTCCCGGCTCATGGACGATTTGGGCTCCAACCTTACTTGGGGAAAACGTTCCTTGATTTCAGCTACGAGTTGAGGAAACCAGGTCGAGGCCACGAGTTCGGTCACGCCGATTTTCAACGAGCGCGGCTGAAGGCTTTCGGTATTGCGCAATTCAAGTACCTGATCGTGGAGCAGAAGCATTTTTTTTGCCACTTCGAACAGTTCTTCCCCCTTGCCGGTCAGTTTTGCGCCGCGCTGATTGCGGTTGAAAATCTCAATTCCAGTGCCTCGCTCCAGCTCCTGCACGCGTTTGGAAACGGCAGACTGTGTCGCACACAATCTTGCGGCAGCCCTTTCAAACGTGCCCAACTCGACAATCCAGTAAAGCGTTTCCAGTTGCTTGAGTGTTATTCGAGTATTCATTCCAGGTCCGCGTCACATGCCAATTATTCCACAGTAGCATGTGTTTCGAACACTTGACACCAATATACAGAATGTCTGGGATGCCCGCCGGCTCAATGGCGCACCGACCGATTGCAAGGGCGTTTCGACAATCGAGCCAGGGCGCGGTTGCGATGTGCCACCCGAAAGGCATCCATCGCGTTGCGTGTATTTTCAACCTGACTGTATCTGTCGAACACGCAAGAACGGCCTGCCGCCCCTCGGCGGACGATTGGCCGGGTGCGATGTGTCAGACGAACAGCACCCCAACTATTTGGAATACGCTCCAGTGTAGGTCCCGTTCGCAATGGATGCCAGGATGTCTGTCTCCTTTGCCTGTTGCCGGCGTGTGGCCTTGAGCAGATCGCTTGCGATATCGGGGCCGAATGCGGTGACGCCATCTGAATCGCCAACCACTATGTCACCCGGATTGACCGACATTCCGCCGATCGAAACCGGAACATTGAGCTTGCCAACGCCCCCCTTGTACGGGCCGAGGTGAATAACGTTGCGGGCAAACACCGGGAAGGATTTGGACGAAATCGCATCCACATCCCTGATGGAACCGTCCAGAACAAACCCTGCAGCTCCGCGACTTTCCGCAATGTTCGCCATGATTTCGCCGATGAGCGCACGGTCTTCGTACCCAGCACCGTCGACAACAATGACGTCACCAGGCGATACGATTTCCAACGCCTGATAGATGAAGGTATTGTCCCCAGGAGCGGCTTTGACCGTTAAGGCCCTCCCCGCCATTGTGCCGCCGTTGTGAAACGGACGAATACCCCGGGCACCGATCGCACGATCAAGGTTGTCACTGATATTAGCAACCGCGCAGGCGGAAAATCCCTTAAAAAGTTCGGCGATGTTCTCGCACTCATTTGCCTGTGTCATTTTTCATGCCCCTTCAATATTGGTGCCGGGTAAACGAAGCTTTGCGACAGCTTGCGCGATCGCTTCAATCCCTTCCGAAATGGTGGTTTCTGATGTCGCAAACGAAAGGCGGAGAAATCCGGGCGACCCGTAGGATGCCCCCCCCATGATCGCTGCCGATGCTTCCTCAAGCAGGTAACTCACCAGATCGGCATCTGTTGAAATCACTGAATCATCCTGGGTCTGAGATCCCAGCAATCGACGAACATCGGGGAAGGCGTAAAAAGCTCCCTGCGGCATTGCGCAGGAAATACCTTCGATCCGATTGAGCCCATCAACAATTTGGGTTCTTCTTTTTTTGTAGGACTCCAGCATATCCGCTATCGGTTCCTGACTTCCTTCAAGCGCCTCGATTGCGGCGGTCTGGGCAAAGGAACAGGCGCAGGTAGTACTTTGGCCAAGCAGCTTGACGACAGCCTGAATCACATGACGGGGACCGGCGGCAAATCCCAGTCGCCACCCTGTCATTGCGTAGGCCTTGGACATTCCATTCACTATCACACAACGCTCCCGCAGGCGCGGGTCTACAGCGACCGGAGTGACATTTTTTGCCCCATCGTAGATGACATGTTCATAAATTTCATCTGTCAGCACCGAAACCTGCGGATGCGCAAGCAGGACTTCAATCAGGCTGCTCCACTCCTGATGGCTATAGATTGCCCCGGTTGGATTGGATGGCGAATTGAAGATCACCCAACGGGTTTTCTCAGTGATCGCCGCTTCGAGGGACGCTGGTGTCAGCTTAAAGCCGGTCTCGGGACCGCAGGGCACGACAACCGGCACGCCGCCATTGAGAGCAACAATATCGGGATAACTCACCCAGAATGGCGCGGGAACAATGACCTCGTCGCCAGCTTCCAAAGTTGCGGAAAACAGTTCGTAAATCAGCAGTTTGGCGCCGCTCGCGACGACGATCTCAGACGGATCGTAGGTGACGCCACTGTCTCTGAGCAGTTTGTTGGAAATCGCTTTTCGCAAAGACAGAATTCCGGCCGACCCCGTGTAGTGCGTATCGCCCGCGCGCAGCGCTGCGATCGCTGCGTCTACAATGTTCCCGGGCGTCGAAAAGTCTGGCTCGCCAACGCAGAAATCATAGATCCTGCGCCCTTTAGCCTTCAATTCCGTGACGCGCTGCATCGCTGTAATGCTTGCAGAAGGTTTGAGTTTCATAACCTTGTTTGAGATGGGTATCGACATTTGTTTTCGCAGCTCCGGGCGATTGTTCCATTGCCGTGCTAGGGAAAGATTGCTTAGAAAAAAAGTGATAAAAAGTGATGTTTAAAGTTTCCATTTTGGAATGATATGATATTTGTCCTGGCCATCCCTGCTGTGGTGTTCAACCCAAATGAAAAATTTTGAGAATGAATATTAGATCATTTTCAGTCTTATATGGAATGTATGAGTAGTCGAAAATTTCGCTAACAATCGATCCGAATGCGCGTTTATTGGGACACACCAAACCTTGTTCACGAACAGGACAGGTATCGAATGGATGACCGAAATCCTTTGCCGAGACCGGCAGGAAATATTGGTCAGAACGTCAAGGGAGTACAAAAATGAACGCGAAGCTAAAGACATCACTCACTGCCATTGCTGCCATCGCACTGATGGCCCCGGCAGTGAGTGCAGAAGAGTTTATCACGATCGGTACGGGCGGTGTGACCGGTGTTTACTACCCAACGGGCGGCGCGATCTGCCGTTTGGTGAACAAAGGGCGCGCAGAACACGGCATTCGCTGTTCGGTCGAATCGACCGGTGGATCGGTGTACAACATCAACACCATTCGCGAGGGCGAACTTGATTTTGGTGTGGCTCAGTCTGACTGGCAATACCACGCATACAACGGCACTTCCCGTTTTGAAGAGAACGGACCCTTTGAAGGGCTGCGCGCGGTTTTCTCGGTACATCCCGAGCCCTTCACAGTGGTGGCTCGCGCGGATGCCGGCGTCAAAGATTTTAGTGATCTTGAAGGCAAACGCGTGAACATCGGCAACCCCGGGTCCGGTCAGCGCGGCACGATGGAAGTCCTGATGGCCGCTCTTGGCTGGACCACAGACAACTTCGCTCTGGCGACGGAGCTGAAGATTGCGGAACAGTCTGCCGCCCTGTGCGATAACCAGATCGACGCCATGGTCGTGACCGTTGGTCACCCATCCGGGACGATCCAGGAATCAACCACAGCCTGTGACTCTGTCATCGTGAATGTGACGGGCGAAGCGGTCGACAAACTGATCAGCGAAAACAGCTACTACCGGACTGCGACCATCCCGGGCGGTATGTATCGTGGAACCGACGAAGATGTCACAACCTTCGGCGTAGGCGCAACCTTCGTGACCTCCGAGAATGTGTCAGAAGAAGCTGTCTATGCCGTTGTTGCGGCGGTTTTTGACAACATTGAGGACTTCCGCAAACTGCACCCTGCTTTCGCCAACCTTGATCCAAAAGAGATGGCAACCGCTGGTCTGTCCGCACCACTGCATCCCGGCGCTGAGAAGTACTACCGCGAACATGGCCTGATCGACTGATCTCGTCATGATAACCAAAACAGAGGCGTCTAGACGCCTCTGTTGAGATACGTCGCCTATGGGTCCAAAAGCCCTGACGACGGACACTGGTATCCGTTCACGGATAACGTTGAGCCAAAAAACCTTGCCTTGCAAAATAACTCTTTCTGCCTCAAAGGCCGCGATGGGTTACACGCTGCATTAGTGTTTCGTTAGCGCCGCTGCTTTTTTCAAAACGGCCCTCAAGCAAAAGCAGTCATTGGCGCAAGTGCAGCGAATTCACAATTTGTCCGCATCAGCGACATTGGGAAGCACAAAAGGCTGCGCGATGCACGAATGGCCGCTTCGACGGGCTGCATCGCAGCATCTTGAACTGGTGATGAAAGGCAGCGATGGGCCGTTCGCATCCATCAACACCACCGGGCATGACAGACATCCGCGCGCCCTGCCCCAAGATCAGCTACGCGCATAACCGCCACCCTCTACTATAGGGCCGCCATCGCAATGGCCGAACCCGGAGAATGCCCCATACGAGCCGCCCCCTCACTCTTCCCCCACGTTTTCCTTTTGCTTCTCGAGCCACTCCATCATCACGCGGCGGACCACTTCGGGGCGCGTGGGGAGGTCTTCTTGTTTGCGGCGATAGTCGTCGATTGCACGGATCATCTCCCGATCCATACGTATGTTGACGGGCGACGTGTCGGTTTTAGGGCGTCCAGTTCTAGCCATGACGAATCATTCTCCAAAAAGATACTTGACTTACTGACGCTATATAATCATACTAGACGAGCAAGGCAAGGGTTGCAGCCCTTCGCCTCGCTCTAACCATAACCGATCGATAGGAGATCAATTATGACTGACATGATGTCTACCATGCTGCCTTGCGCAGATGAAGCCGCTTCCGATGCCGTTTCTTCTTTCGCCTCTTCTTCCCCTCTCACTTTTTCTCCCGTCACTTTTTCCCCTGTCACCTTGCAGTTTGCCTCTTTGCTTGATGCGCTTGATACGGCCGTTGAGGCCGAACGCGACATCGAGTGTGCCGAGGCCTTCGATCCCGCCTATTCTGACGGGTGTGATGCCGCGGAACACGCATGGGCACGTGCCGCAGACCTGTGCCGGTCTGTATTTGAACTGCCCGCACAGAGCGCAAGCGATGCCCCGCTCCAGAATATGGCCGAGCTGCTGCACTTCGTGCTCGGCTGCGAGAGCCATGCAGAATATTGCGGGGCCGAAGATCGCCTGCTGAGTGACGCCGGAAGTTATAACTGGTTTGGCCATGATCCGCTCTCCCGTCGCATCTCTGCGATGTTGGCGCGGGCCACGGAGGCCTTCTACGAGATCGGTGCGCTCGAGATGATCGCAGGTCTGGTCGGGCTTGATCCCTCTGCAGGCGCGGATGCCCCGGAGCTGTCCGCTTTGCTGGCGGCCGAATAGGCACTCCCTCCCCCCTCAGGACAGGTCTGTCCTTTTTACTCCAGAGATCATTCCACAGGGCGGTGCTGTCGCCCTGCCCTCCCCCTTTGCTTTGTTCTTTCTTATGCAGGAGGCATCCCCATGACGTCTTTCCCGACACCTTGCGGCGCAGTAAAGCCGGTCCTTCCCTTCATCACCCCGCCCAACACGAACGAGAGCCTGTTTCTGCCCCGCCGCTCACGCCAGGTTCCCCCTGAAGCATGGCAGATCTTTCCGATCAAGACCCCCGCACAATGGCACGGGTTTGCCAAAGACAAAGGTTACGAGATCGTGCGGCGCGTCCGCGACAAAAACCACATCGTGCTTGAATGCAATACCTGTGGCGGCCTGACCGCGCATAAGGTCTACACCCTGCGCAGCGCCCGGCCTGAATGCGCCGCCTGTCAGTATGACCGGATCATCGAGACGGCCAAGGCCGCGGGGCTGATCTTCCTGGGCTATCATCCGACCGACCGTCATCTGGGGTTCTATCGTGCGCCCTGCGGGCATGATCTCATCCGTCAGTTCGAGTTTATCGAGCGTTGCGCCAAAGGGGAGGCCATCCCCCGCTGCGAGACCTGCCGCGCCGCCAAAGAGCAAGGAGAGGCCGAAGCACGGGGATGGGACCTGATCGGCCCCGACCCTCAAAACGACCCGAACTATCGGCTCTATAGCCATGACTGCGGACACGAACAGCGCATCGCGCGGGTGAACATGCAGACGGGCCGCTTCTGCTGTGAACAGTGTGGAGAGGGGTGGTCGTCGGCCCCGAGCTACATCTATGCGATGCGCTTTGTGTTTCCCGACAAAACGCAGGCCGTGAAGCTGGGCTTCTCGCGCGATCCGCAATCGCGCCTGCACCACCAACTCAAGCGCAGCACAGAAGCGGGAAGCGCAGGAGCAAAGAACTCGGAGATTGACGGGGAGCTTCTGCGTCAGGTGCCGATGCAATCGGGCCATCTGGCGCTTTGCGTAGAGAAGCGCCTGCATGCGGAGATCAAGCGCACATATCCCGACGCCGCCCTGCCGGCCGAGCGCTTTGAGGCATGGCTCAGGGTCAAATCAGAGATCTATGTCGCAAAGTTGGAGCCCGTGATCCTCGCCATGCTGAGGCGCCTGCACGGCGACGCGCGCGACCTGGACTAACCCGAACCTGACAAAGCCGGTTTGGACCATCCGGTCTCCCCCCGCGGCCAGCGCTGACTGGTCGCCTTCTTCGCTCACACATATGCCTGCTGCCCGCGTGATCCCTGCGGGCAGCCTCCCTCCCTGTTTCCCGGAAAGGATGCTGCCATGACGCATCGCACCACCACTTCTAAATCTCCCGCCCCCACATCTCCCACGCCTTCTGCTTTCAATGCTTCTTCCTCATTGAACTCTTCTTCCTTCCCGCTGCCCTCGATCACAGGCCCGCGCACGGAGCGCCCCGTCTGGTGGCCCTATGCTCAGGCGACCCTGTTGCGCCTGTCCCGCCACTGCGCTGAGCTGCAGGCTCTGGATGCAGCGCTGCAGAGCACACACGATGAAGACGCCGATGAGATCAGGTTCGATGATGACCCTTGGGATGAAGAGGACGGGCAGCCCTCTCCTCTGCCCGCGTCAAGACGCAGCGCCAAGTCTCGTTGCTCTCAGGCTCACTTGTCCGAGCCATCTCCCTTGGCCGCTCTTTCAGCCAGCCCACTTGTGCAACATCTGCCGGATGACCTCTGGCGCGCCATCGCTGCAAATGGCGATGATCCCTTTGCCACCACCGAAGACGGGCGGAGCCGTCCCGAACTTGCAATCCCGCGCAGCGATCTGGTGCTGGCGGCGCGTCTGGCCGCGACCTTCAAAAGCGCGGACAATTTTGCAGGCCTCATCGCGCCGGATGCGGTGAGCGTGCTCACGGGTGTGCCCGAAGACCAGCGCAGCTCTGTCCGGCGCCTGCTTAAAGACGTCTTCCTGCCGGAGGGCTGGACCATCATCAACACGCGCCCGCCCGTCATGAGCGGCGATCTCA
>NZ_JBLWZO010000032.1:0-8136 GCF_048266405.1 Celeribacter sp. | reverse complement strand
AGGGCAGGGGGTAGGGTGGCAGAATTTATAGCCCGGTAACCGGCTACGCCGGGCTTTCGGCGCCATTTGACTCCACAGACACATGTAACCTCATCTGGCGCCTCCATGCCGCTGACGCGGCATCCAGAAGTTTCCCGATGCTGTAAGTCTTAACGTCTGCTTTGTGCCAAATGCTGACGCTCAGGAATTGAGTTTCAGGTACTTTAAAAGCGAGGCTAGAGACTCGACAGGTCCAGCGTGACAACTAGGTGAGCGGGTTTCATCCCAGGGCATTGCATCATCAGTGCAGAAGTCTCCTGCACATTCCATTTCAAGACGTTCGTCAATTAAACCAACAGGAACCCAGACATAAGGTACGTCTCGCAGACTGTTAGGCACAGTTGAGCCACATACATTGCAAAAATCTGTACGGTACCCCGTTGGCTTAGACCATGAAGCAATGCAGTTTTCCCCTTTAATCCAGCGAAACTCACTGTCTTTGACTAGTGTGGCGAGATTGTAACCCACGCCGCTCTGCTTTCTGCAAAGCGAGCAATGACAACGATAAAACACTGCTGGTTTATGAGTAAGTTCAAATTCAATTGTTCCACACAAACAAGATCCATTCATTTCAAAACCATTCCTGCAAGGCCTAAGAGATTTTATGAAACATTACCATCTTTTTTGTACTGAATAGGAGCGCTCTTTTTGGCAACTCAAAATCAGCTATCAGTCGGTCTGAATATCCGCTCTTCGCTCATAACGGACTGCGCTCACTTATTGCAGTGAGCGTTACCTTGTGTTTAATGCCAGCCTGGTATAGTCAGGTTGACAGTGCCGGTTTCAGGTCTTCGTCATTAAAAACGGTTCCGGTCTTCAGGACGCCATAACACCAGTGCACCAGTTTCCGCATCAGCGCGCCAATGGCCACCATTTTAGGTTTACCCCGCAGGCACATCTCATCGTAAATATTACGCATTCGCTTATTGTAGATTTTTCCGCACAGGGCGGACATGTAAAGCTTCGCTCTCAACTGAGGGGGGCCGATTTTCGACATCCGCGGCCGGCGCCGGACCGATGTGCCTGAGCGTTTCTCGATCGGCACCACGCCCAGAAAGGCGGCAGCCTGCTCAGCCGATACAAAGTTATGGCTGCGAAGCACGACCAGCATATGCATCCCCAGCTGGGGACCAACCGATTTAATTGAGGTCAGCAGTGTATAATCACGCCTCAGTGCAGGGCTGGCTTTGATATGTGCTTTTATCTGCCGCTCGATATTACTTACCTCCTCGCGCAGAAGCTGCGCCATACGCCTGCAGGAACTGATAATATCTGCAGGTGTGTCTGTCGACAGGTATTTTTCCAGCCTGTTCTCCTCACGCAGGGCATCACCCAGCAGAACATCCCGCCGTCGCAGGAGTGCACCGAGATATCTGATTTCGGGTGCCGGCGGCTCCCAGCGGTGTGGCTTCTTAAGGAATGCGTAACAGGCCAGCATATACGCATCCACCTTATCCGTTTTTGTCATGATTCCCATGCCACGCGCAAACTCCCGACTACGGTGAGGGTTGGCCAGAGAAACCCGGAAACCGGCATCATGTAATTCAGTGGCCAGCCGTTCGTGATAAACACCGGTAGCTTCCATTACCACATGAACATCTTCCGGACTGCAATGTTGAAGCCTGAGCCAGCGAAGAATATTTTCAACTGAATGTCTGTTATTCTGGATGTTACGGGTTTTTATGCGTCCTTTGATACCGTCATAAAGCATGCAAAGATCCAGGGTGTTTTTACTTACGTCAATGCCGACTGGAAACATGGTCAAACTCCTCTCACATAAACCGTCACGCCTGTTCGCCTTGTACATACGGAGTCGAGCTCCCGATAACCGTTCAACCTGATGTGCTGGCGTGAAAGGTGAAGCGGAGGGCCATGTGCTGCAAATCAAGGTTCAGCGGTGCCGACTTTTCTGACCTTAAGGGAAGGGGGCGGCTCACTCTGCTTCAGTGGTGGTAGCTAATCACCACAAACTGTTAGATACAAGCCACCGTGGCGGATGTCACCCAGGTCGACAAACTGCTGCACGGCGACGAGAACGTCGTCTGCGCCGATGACGGCTACACAGGCGTCGAAAAGCGCTCCGAGCATGCCGACCGAGAAGTGATCTGGCAGGTCGCAGCACGCCGCAGCACCTACAAGATGCTCGATAAACGCAGCGCCCTGTACAAAGCCAAGCGCAAGATCGAGAAGGCCAAGGCGCAAGTGCGAGCGAAGGTAGAGCCCCCGTTTCGCGTGATCAAGCGGCAGTTCGGCTACACCAAGGTACGTTTCCGAGGGCTGGTGAAGAACACTGCACAACTGGTGACGCTGTTTGCCCTGTCGAACCTATGGATGGCCCGCCGACATTTGCTGGCAAGCGCAGGAGAGGTGCGCCTGTAATGCGGAAAATGGCCGTCGCAAGGTGCTCGCGACGGCTGAAAGCACCGAAATGAGCGAGTGATCCGATCGTTTTTGATCAGTTCACCGCTTTCAAAATCAGCAGTGGCTGAAGCCAGCCGGAAATACAGGGCTACTTCAGACCATCCCTAGCTAGGGCTCGTAGTTCGGCGCAAGGCTGAAGTCGCTTGGCTGCTTCGCTGTGCAGATCCATGACCCACTTTCCATCAAACTCCCGGTTGTAGTTCCACAAGCATCTCGCGAGTCTTGCCGGCCCGCTCCACTAACAAGACCACAACATCTCCAACGTTCTTGTCGTCTAGCCGGGCCTGTAATGTGGTGACGTCGTCAACGGCGATACCGTCGATGCTGATAACGCGATCGCCGGGCACGATGCCGCCTGCGGTGACCTCGACGCCGACGAGCCCGGCCCTGTGCGCCGCCGAGCCCGGCGTCACGCGCAATACGAATACGCCCTTACTGCCGGTCAGCGCCTGCAGACGCGTGTTGAGCTGCTCATCCACCTCGATGCCCAGCGCCGGACGGATGTACTTGCCGGTCTTTATGAGTTGCGGCACCACGCGCATGACGGTATCGACCGGCACCGCAAAGCCTATGCCGGCCGAGGCGCCAGACGGACTGTAGATGGCGGTATTGATGCCGATCAGCCGCCCAGCCGAATCGAGCAGCGGGCCACCGGAATTGCCGGGGTTGATGGCGGCGTCGGTCTGGATCAGGTGATCGATGGCCGGGCCGCCCGCTTCTCCCGGCAACGAGCGGTCGAGCGCGGAGACGATACCAGTGGTGAGCGTCCAGTCCAGGCCGAAGGGGTTGCCGATAGCAAACACCTTCTGACCCACCTTGAGGTCGGCACTGGTGCCGACCGGCACGGCCGGCGGGCGCTTGAAACCGACGCCGATCTTGAGCACGGCGATGTCGTGCGCGGGGCTCGTCCCCACCAGCGCGGCCTGGTAGTCGCGGCCGTCGGCCAGTTTGACGGTGGCTTCGGACGCGCCCTGGATGACGTGGAAGTTGGTGACGACGTGGCCGGCGTCGTCCCAGATGAAGCCCGAGCCAGTGCCGCGCGGCACGGAGAACACGTTGCGCGTCCAGACATCGCGTACTAATTGCGCGGTGGTGATGTAGACCACCGAGGCGCGTGATTTTTCGAACAGTTCGATGGTGGTTTTCTCGTCCGCCGCCAGATCGCCACGCGCCATCACGGTGCGTTCTGCTGCCTCGCGCGGACTGAACCAGGCCTCGATGGCGGGCAGAAACTGCCACAGCAGCATGAGCGCGGCAATACAGGCGGTGATGAAGAGCCAGCGCCGGACGAAGCGGTCCGGCGCGGGGCGTTGGTACGGGTCGAGATAGGCCATGAGACGTCTCCTGTTGATGGGCAATCAGCGCCACAGCCCGCTCGGGCGCCAGCGCGGTGGGCGCGTCGCCAAAGCGGATTCCGGCAAAAAATGGGGCGCGCGGAGTGGCAACGCTGATGCTGGCCCAGGCGCCAACGTCAGCAGGCGTGCGATGCGCTCTTGCGTTGCCGGACGCGTGCGCAAGCAGGAGGGCTCGGGATTGCCCCATCCCGGCCATAGCCAGGCACGCCAGGAGCGGCTGACCCGCTCGATTTTCGCCAGCGCGGACGCCAGCCCCTGCGGGTCGCCAGTCAGTTCCGCCGCAAGGCGGTCAGCGTCGAACTCACGCACGCGAGACAAGCCGAGCTGTGCGAGCAGGGCCAGTTGGGGCGATGCGGCCAATAACAATAGACCAGGCCAATAGACCTCCGCCGCGCCAACCAGCAGCGCGGGCAGGCTGAGCAGGATCGCGATCTGTCCCATAAGGGCCAGTAGGCACGTGAGGCGACTGACGGAATCCGCCAGCCCCATGACACGCAGATCCTCATTAGCGATGTGCGCGACCTCGTGCGCGAACACACCCGCCAGCTCGCGTGGGCTCAGGCTGCGCAGCAGGCCATCGGTGAGGGCGATCGATGCCTCCTGCTTCGATCCGGTGGCGAAGGCGTTGACGACGGCACTGGGCACATAGTGCGGCACCGGCGTGGCGGGCAAACCGGCACGGGCGGGCAGCTCGCGCAACAGGGCCCACATCTCGTGGGCTTGTTGCGGGTGCAAGGTCCGTACGCGGTACAGGCGCAAGCTCAGCGCCGACGCGGCTACCGGGTCCAGCAGCAACGCACCTGCAACGGCAAACAGCGCGAGCCACAGGCAGCCTTCCCCAAATGGCAGTCTCCCTGCTGCGGCTGCGATCCCGACCAGGGTCAGGACCAACAGCCCGGTCTGCAGGCGGTTGAGCCAGCGGTGTTGCAAGAGCACAGTGCGCGGATCACTCGGATGATGACGGGTCATGCTCAGAGGTCTCGGCGGCGCGGTCGCCGCGCTTGCGCAGCAGCCAGTAGGTCGCACCCAGAGCCAGCGTGGCGCCTGCCAGCGCGGCTATCTTTGCGGGGCTCGCGTCGGAGTCGAGGATCACGAACTTGCGGGAGAGTGCGATCACCGCGATCAGGACCACCGTCTTAACCTGGATGATGCTGTCCCGACGCAGCGCCACGCGCACGATGGAATGCTTGAACTCCATCGCGATCAAGAGCGTCATGATCATGCCGAACACGCTCTGGAATACCTTGTGGTCCAGGGGATTGAAGGCATCGAGAACCAGCAGCGTGAAGACGATGGAGATGAGCTGGAACAGCGACACCATGATGATGACGGCGATCACCGCCGACAGCACGAGCGCGACGACCTGCTCGAAGCGCTCGTAAAAACTCATGATGGCCAATTGGTCACGCAAGACCTGAAATGGGTTAAGGCGTTTTGATTTCATGACTATGAACTCCCTGGAAAACGGCTGCTGTCGAGACGGCGGCGCATTGCGCTGATGTGTCCTTCAATCAACTCGGTCGACATGCCAAGCGTCGACATCACCTGTTCCGCCAGCCCAATAGCTGCGGCAAAGGATTGCTGATACACGCGCACGTTAGGCATGGCGCGAAATGCATCGGCCGCGGTCGTACTTCTGCATGACACCCACAAGGTTAGCGCCGGACGGCGCTCGGCAATCGCCTGGGCGATGCGCAACGCTTGCTGGGCATGGGCGAACGTTAGCACCACCAAGTGCGCATGCGTCAAGCCGGCAGCCAGCAAGGTATCGGGCCGACTGGCATCGCCATGGAACACCGGCGCGCCGGCGGCACGCGCGGCCTCTACCTTCTGCGCGTCCGCCTCCAGCAGCAGATGCGCCACGCCGGCGTGGCGAAGAATCTCGCTGACTGTCAGGCCAAGCTCGCCCGCGCCGCAAACGATGACATGGTCTCGATATCGCGTCGTCTGCGCGGCGATCTCGACTTCTTCAGCCTGGGGTGGCTGAATGACGCCGCCGGTGCGGCTCAAGAACCGGGCAAGTACATCGTGATGGCGGATCAGTAGCGGTGCCAGGGCCATGCTGAGCACCAGCGCGACCAGCATGGGTTGGACGACGGTCGCGGGGATCAGATGCTGCTGCAAGACCGTGCCCAACAACAGCAGGGCGAACTCGCCGCCGTGCCCCAACGCTATGCCCGTGCGCCAGGCATCGAGGGCGGACAGGCGCGTCGCCCGCAAGGCCAGCGTATTGAGCAGGATCTTGACCGGTACCAGCACCACCAGCCACGCCAGCACCGCCAGCGGTGCCGAAAGAATCTGTGCTGCGTCCAGTTGCAGGCCGATGGTCACGAAGAACACGCCCGACAACACATCGCGAAACGGCCTGAGGTGGCTTTCCATGTGGTGCCGGAAGTCGCTCTCGCCCAGCACCATCCCGGCGAGGAAGGCCCCCAGGGCGGCGGATACGCCGACCGCGTGCGCAGCAGCGGCGGCAGCCACCACCACGCACAAGGAGACGAGCACGAACGATTCCTCGTGGCCCCGCCGCGCCACCCAGCCCAGCAGGCCATGCAACAGACGGCGCGAGACGAGGGCCGCTGCCGCGAACAGCAGCAGCACACCGAATACTTCAAGCAGCACATGCTCGATCTTCGGCGACTCGCCGCGCGCCCAGATCGCCAGCAAGGCCAGCAGGGGCACGCTGGCCAGGTCCTGAAAGACCAGCACGGCGATGGCACTGCGTCCGTGGCGGGTGGTGAGCTCGCCTTGGTCGGCCAGTTGTCGGCTGACCAGCGCCGTGGACGACATGGCCGCCGCAGTGCCGAGCAGCGCGGCGCTCTGGCCGGGCTGCCCCAGCCACATCAATAGCAGGATCAGCGGCGGGGCCACGGCGATCATCTGCAGAGCGCCCGCCATCAGCACCGTCCTGCGGGCGAGCCAGAAGTCTCCGAGGGAGAATTCCAGTCCGACCATGAACAACAGCAGCGCCACGCCCAGCTCGGACAGAAAGCTCAGCGTCTCCCCCGGCGCGATCACGCCGATGACTGAGGGGCCCAGTACAACGCCGACAGAGAGATACCCCAGCAAGGCGGGCACTCTGAACGCCGCCGTGGCCATCGCCGCCAGGCTGCAAGCCGCCAGCAGGATTAGCGTAGTGCCGAGCAAGCCCTGCATCGGTCAGCGCCCCACTTGCGTCGACGTCCAGCGCACGATGTCCTGCGCGCCCATCGCGCCGGCCTGACGGGCGATCTCCCGCCCACCCTGGAACAGGGCGAGCGTCGGGATGCTGCGGATACCGAACTGCGCGGCCAGGTGGGGCTCAGCCTCGGTATTCACCTTCGCCAGCCGGATCCTCGGTTCGAGCTGGTGCGCCGCTTGCTGGAACTGTGGCGCCATCATCTTGCACGGCCCGCACCATGGCGCCCAGAAATCGACCAGCAGCGGCAGATCGCTGCGCTCCACGTGGCGCGAGAACGTCGCCGTAGTCAACTCGATGGGCTCGCCCGTGAACAAGGGCTGCTGGCAGCGGCCACAGTTGGGATGTTCCGATAGCTTCGCAGTCGGTACGCGGTTGATGGACTGGCAATGCGGGCAGACGAGGTGAAGATCATTCTTCATGGTTCGCCTCCTTGGACCACAGTGAGGCTGCCTCGCTTCGGGTCACAGACAATGCCGACCAATCAACGCCTTGGATCCAATCGTTCCCGTTTTTGCTTACTCCGGCCTCTTCCAGATGAGCAGCGATGAATGCTTCGGCCTGCATGAGCCACCTTCGGACAGCATCTTCCTTACTAGGAATCAGCAGGATTTCAGAGACGCTGCTGGCATTCAGCCCGTCCACACGGATAAGCAGAAAAATGCGCCGCCACAAACGCGGCATGTCCTTCAGCAGGTCAAATGCAAAAGCGAACTCGCTCGACCGATCAATCAGCTCCTCCTGTTCCGCGATCGTTGCGACATCGGGATGCTGACTGCCAGCGAAAATATCGGCCAGCTTGAGTGTGTCATCGTGCTGATAAAATTCGAAGATTTCCTCTTCCACCATGGCCTCGGCCACGTCTTGGGCATCCGGTTCGACCGGCGCGTCCAGAGAAACGAATCCGCCAAATTGCCGGCTGCTTGCCACTTCGTTATCCAGGACGGCGAACAGATGCTTCAAAAGACCGGTGTAAGCCTCTTTTTCCCCCGGCACGGATTGCCATTCCACCTTAGCTCGGACAATCGCTTCATCCACCACGTCGCGCAGCGTCGGATAATCGCGCGGTAAATCGCCGACGGCCCGCAGATAAGCCAGCTCACGCCTTGCGACAGCCTCAAGTTTCGACAGTAGAGGCATTCG
>NZ_JBLWZO010000031.1:0-8210 GCF_048266405.1 Celeribacter sp. | reverse complement strand
TGTAGCACAAGGCAAATCCCCTATGCATTTTACACATGGTTATGTATGTCAGACCACATAACCGGCAAAAAAGGTCTTGCCAAAGCGCCACCGGTTTTATAAACAGCGCCCCACGCCTTATGGCGTACAACGTTCTGTTGGGGAATAGGTTAACGGTAGACCTACGGACTCTGACTCCGTCAGTCCTGGTTCGAATCCAGGTTCCCCAGCCAGATTTCCAAGCCAATTCCCCCAAACAATGTCCCTATTTTATTGACCGGCGTTTTGACGGCACAATTAAATGTTGCCCCCTCCCCGATTTGCGCCGCGCCATTTTCGCAAATTTATAATTTGCGATCAGAGCATGCTTGCGCGCGACCACAAGACCACGGCCAAAGCATTTGCCTTGTGCTACGCCCGCAATGAACGCGTAGAACGTTAGGGCCTGTTTTTCAGGGATAGTTCGATGGATCGCCATTGTTCAGCCCAACAGCAGTTATGACTAAACCCGCGATACTCAATCAGATGAGCATGATGACCGGGCGGCATTTTCACCAAAAAAGCCTGAACGACATCGGTGCCAACCACCGTGTCTTTTTTACCGGTTAAATGAATTTGCGGAATTTGGGCGACATCGGTTGCAAAATCAGCCGGATCAAGGGACCCCGTCAATGGCGTAAAATGATCCCGCGCAACCCAATAGCCAAGATCAAGATTGGCGACAACAGTAATGATTTCGGTAACGTCAGTCCGTTTGACGGCAAGTAAAACCGCCAAGGCACCACCACCGGAATACCCCACCAATGTGATGTTTTTGGCACGACTGCGTTCTTTTAACTGATCAATCGCATAGCTTGCCGATGAAATAACTTCTGGCGCATAGCGCCGGTTCGTCCAGTAACTTTGGTCGCAATTGCGCAAATGAGCATCAAGAACATATTGGCAAGGACGCCCAAGATAAGCAACTGCCCCCGGCCCCTGATGGGCAATAGCCATTTTCAAGGCAATGGCGTCAGTTGGCGTGGGGTTTTGCGAGGGTCGGTTGGGCCGGGAAAAGGCCAGACCATCGCCCTCGATATAAATGGTTAAGCCGGCCGAACCAGTTGCACCTGATGGGGGGGATATCGGCCAAGCACCCAACAGGTCAAAATTCCCGGCATTTAGAACGCCTGATTGCCAATTGGCGTCCTTAATAAGGGCAAAAGCATCTTCACGCCGTATTTTTACCGAGCTACATGCGCTTAAGGACAAGGCGACAACCAGCACAGCCATCAAGGTGATGATATTGCACAGCAGGCCGGTCAGAGGGGCCTCCCGCTGCCCAAAATGCCTTGGAATCCCGTCAAGGATACCAACAATATCGAAGCGGCCCTGACGGATCATTTTGTCACGCCCCCTTAAGCCCGACTTTTTAAAAATGCCGGGATGGCCTTTGCCATTTCGGAAACAACATCCCCCCAATTTCCGATCTGATTTTGGCGAAACAACCGCATATCGGGATACCATGGGGTATCAGAACGGTTCATCAACCAGCGCCAGTCCGGCACAAAAGGCAACATTGTCCATACCGGACGGCCCAACGCACCGGCCAGATGGACCGGCGAGCTATCAACAGAAATCAATAAATCCGCCAACGACAGAATGGCCGCGGTATCTTCAAAATCTTGGATATCGTCTGACAGATTGACGATTTTCATATTTTCAGGCGGCGTGTTCGCCTCGTCCGATTTAGGACCCTTTTGAACAGAGAGAAAGGTTATGTCTTTGTTTTCTGCCGCCAAAGGTACCAATTGAGCCAAATCCATGGAGCGATTGGCGTCATTGAGATGGGTGGGGCGCCCGGCCCAAACCAAAGCAATTTTCGGCCCGCGTATCGAAGCCAGCTTTTTACGCCAGATTTCAAGCCGTGCGCGGTCCGGGCGAAAATAGGGTATTTCGCCCGGAAGATCTGACATCTGCAACTTCATGGCCATTGGCAGGCTCATCATTTCGCAATGCAGATCAAAAGGCCCCGGCAATTCACCGCGTATAATGATTTTATCTGCACCGGGGATACGTCGGCCAAAGGATGCAAGTTCGGGCGATATTTGCAAAACGATATTTGCCTGACTGCGTTTCTTGACCCACGGCACCATTCGTATGAACTGTAACGTATCGCCAAAACCTTGCTCGTCATGAATAAGCAGGGTCTTGCCCGCAATTGGTGCGCCATCCCAGCGAGGCGTCTGTACTTTACGTTCAAGGTTTGTCGTATGAGGCAGGCTATAGCGGAAACGGTATTCGCGCCAACCACGATCAAATTCACCCAGCAGCAAAAGTGTTTCGGCAAGCTCAAAGCGCAGAGCAACATTTTGCGGCAGATGCTCAAGCATCATTTCCTGCAGGACTTTGGCTTCTTCGATCCGGCCTTGTTTGCGGACGGCATCGGCCAACATATGCCAAATGTTAAGTGGCCCAGTCCCCGAAGCCAGAACAGCACGTGCCTTGGCCTCGGCCTGGTCAAGCGCGCCGGTGTTCAGGCATTGCTGAATATCGTTTGCAATACCTTGCAGGGCTTCCTCATTCATTCTTGAGGAACCCCATCGGGATATAAGGCATCAAGAAGCGGTTGCAGATAGGGAGTATATTTTTTCCATCTTTGCACACTGGTGCGATAAACCGGCTCGCGCACTTGCGCAAAGCTTGACGTTGAAACCTGACGTTTGGTTTTATGAAATTCCAAGCAGGAATCGTCCCATTCAAGGCCAAGAAAATCCAAAAGTTTTCTGGTTTCGCCTTCCTGATCATCGACCATCGCCTCATAATCGACAATGGTCAGCCGGTCTTTGGGTATCAAGGCATGCCAATGATCCATCAGGCCCTTATAGGCATTGTAAAATGCACCAAGCTCAGTCAAGTCATAGGTGAATTGTTGATGATCGCCGAACAATTTGGTGTAGCAAGACAGGCAGGTATCAACGGGATCACGTCGGCAATGAATGATTTTTGCATTCGGAAAAATCAGATTGATAAGACCGACATAGATGAAGTTGGCCGGCATTTTATCGACAAGATAGGGTTTATGCGGGGATCTTGCTCTGATCTCCTTCAGATACGCTTCCCCGGCTTCATTGAGCATATCAGGTGAAATTTTTCCCATGAAATCTGGAAAAGTCGTCCTGATATCCGGTTTGGCGCTTATCTGACCGATCAGGCCAGGCAGAATTTTAAGCTCCCCGCAACCATGAACCATGTGATGAGATGCAAGGATCTGTTCCGTCAGGGTCGTGCCTGAGCGCGGGATGCCGACAATAAAGATCGGCGTATCGGACGGATCACCGCCCCCGGAAAACTTATCCATCAACTCGGGCGTGAAGGTTTTTGCAACCGCTTGCAGCCAACCAACAGATTGATCGGAATCATAAGAAAGGGTCTTGCGTTTCGCCTTGTTGCCCAGGGCAAATTGCTGAAAACCTTTCTTAGGGGCGTCGATGTCAAGGAAAGCCTTGCCCAGCACAAAATGCAAGATGGTCGCTTCTGTCGGCGTCGGTGCATCATTGCCCGTGGCATTAAGCATATCTTCCATTTTGCCGATCAGCGGGTCTTTGGCGTCGAATGTATTAATCTCGCTATAGGCTACAAGCGCATCGACGATACGACCGCCTTGTTTCAGCACATCGACAATAATTTCACGCGCGGCATCACCGTCACCCATTTCGATCAGAAGCACTATTTTGCCCTGCATCGCTTGCAATCGCTTGGGATTGGGCAATGAAATTGCTTTGTCGTAAGCCACCATCGCCGGATCAACCTTGCCAAGCGATTTCAGAATATCGGCATAAACCTGATGGGCTTCACCGCTTTGCGGTATTTTGCGAATGGCCTCAAGCGCAGATTTTTCTGCTTCTGCGTAATTGCTGGTCAGTTGCATTATTCTGGCGCGTGTCATCAATGTTCCCGGATGATCGGGCGCAAAGGACATAAGGTTATTTAACCATTTATGGGCCTGTTCGGCATCGTGCCGGGCAATGGCAACACCTGCGGCATTGATATAGGCATCTATATTTTGCGGGTTGATCTCGATCGCACGATTAATCGCTTGCAAGGCACCTTCATAATCACCTGTCTCTTTTAACAGAAATGACAGATTATTGTGTGCTTCGCTGTATTCCGGCGCCAGTTCAGTCGCCTTGTGATAATGGGTTTTGGCATCTTCAAAACGGCCAATTCGCATATAGGTATTGGCAATGTTATTATGAGTTTGCGGGTTCTGCGGATCCATCCTGATCGCTTTTAAAAGACAATCAAGACTTTCTTCAAATTTGCCGCTTTCTTGCAAAATGATGCCAAGGTTGCTCCAGCCTTCGATCTGTGCAGGTGCCAGTTCAACTGCACGCCTGCCCGCAACTTCGCCGCGCGATAATTCGCCTGCCTGTCGGCACATTTCGGCAAGATTGCTAAAAAACATTGCCGATGCCTGCGGAGAACGACAGGCACGACCGACATATTCAATCGCCAAAGAAAGATTGCCCTGCGTATGCGCCAAAAGCCCCATCAGATGAAGCGTATGGGGTTGCTCCGGAATGGCGCGCAGGACTTCCTGACACAAATATTCCGACTGGGTCAATTGCCCGGCACGCCAATGCTCGTAAGCAGCCTCGATTGCCTGATCTATTGTCATGGTCGCTTGTTGCGTGCCGGAATCAGAAGGCTTCTGTGTGTTTTTCATCGGAACAATGTTTATCTTTTAATGCGTGGCTTTGTGCATAAGAACAAACCGTAAAATCCATAGATAAACGTTAAGGATGAAGAAGGCAAAAGCCCAATAAAATCACAGCCCCACCCTGCAAAAAATGGGCACTTACCGGATTAAAATTCTGATTTAGAATTCCTGGCGCAGAATAAACATACCGTTATGGGATTTATAATCGCTGCGGAAATCGCCGTCATATTGCAGGCGAAGCGACAATCCATCATCAGCCAGAAGGGTGCTGCCCAACCCCAACCGCACACCATTTTCATCCGGCCGATCAGATGAGGACACAAAACCAATCCCGCCAATCGACGCCGAAAGCGAGATCGGATCACCGGTAAAGTCGTGGACAAGGGCGGCTTTGACATCAAGGGTAACCGGACCAAATGGAGTGGTCGCTTCTTGTGAAAGACGTGCGCCAATCTCGCCTTCCACCGAATGAAAGCTGTTTTGATTGATATGCAGGTTGGCAACCCCAGCCCCGGTTTCACCGTAGCTTTCAGTGTTTACATACGCCAGGCTAAAGGATGTCAGAGGCGTCACTGTCGTCGCAGCAGACAGAGGAATATCATATCCGCCCCCCACCCTTAAATTATAATGTTGCCCGTCATATTCCGAAGTCGCCACCTGACTGGAAAAATCAATTTTGCGGTTTTGCTCATAAGTGTCATAGGCCGCCCCGGCTTCGCCCTCGAAATAAAGCGCCTCTCCGTCGGGCCGCCAGGTGCCATAAAAGCTTAGGGCGTATGATGTCAGATTGGTGTCCTGACCGGATGCGGCATCACTGCCTTTGATCTTGCCATAAAGCGTACTGACGGCAACACCGACAGTTGTATTTTCAGATGGGGCTGTATCCGCCCCGACAAGAAAGCCTACATAATTGGCACCATAGCCACCTTTAAGAGCGGACCCTTCCAATTCTGATCTCCCGCCCAGAAATTGCCCCCAAATGCCGGAACTTAATACACCCGACCCGGCCGCCGCCCCCATATTGGCACCAGAATCAAGCTGGGCGACCTGCCGGTTTTGCACTGCTTGTGTTACCGGGCCAGACAGGGCCAAGGAATTGCTCATATTGGCCGAGGCCACGGCAGGTGCCAATTGCTGCATCGCACGAGTTTGTCCCGACGACGAAAGCGCGCTAATCTTGGTCAACATATCGCTATAAGCTGCGTCGTTCGACAGCGCGTCAAGCGCCTGCCCCAAGGATGCCTGTCCGGCGTTTTGACCCCTTGATTGCCATAAAGGCGATCCGCCTGAAGAACCTGACATAATGCTGATCGAAGACCCGTCACCCGACGTGACGGTACTGTAATTCGCACCGGTAATCGAAATGGTGGAAAAAGTGCCGGTTGAACCGCCTGATGCATTGATAATGGTGAAAGTATCACCTGCCTCAATAGCACCGGTACTGATTTCAACGATTTTGACCTGACCGGCAAGGGCCGCAGACCCGGATACAACGATTTGACCATAGGTTGCATTACTCACCCCGATCACCAAAGTACCCGAAGATGACTGGCTGTAATTCCCGGTAACATTAATGGTTTTGTTGACGTAAAGGGTACCGCTATTGGTGACAGTGCCTGTGCCGGAACTGGCATTAATGTTGTCTTCCAGAAGCATTGCGCCAGAAAGAAAAGTCACATCCCCGGCCGTAATCGTCCCCGTCGTGCCAGCAGTATACCCCGTCAGGGTGCCGACAACAGTACCACTGCCGCCGGTAAACGTCACATCAGCGCCAGTGGAAATGTTGATATTCCCGGCGATCACACCGGTATTGGCGATAGTATCAATAGCGCCAGTTGAAACGTTAAATGCCGCGGTCGCACCACTGATGGTCCCGCTATTGGTCACGGTACTGATCGTTGAAGCGGGACCATATTTGAAAATACCGGCGTTAGTGCCGGTTATGGTGCCGCTATTGGCCAAAGAGCCAATGACACCATTCGTGCGTATCCCGGTTTGCCCGGATATCGTTCCGCTATTATTGATAGCATTGATGGTACCGAAACCAAAAACCCCATAAAAGGTTCCTGAAATGAAGCCTGCATTGGTCAGGGTGCCAATTGTGGAACTGCTAAGCAAAATACCTGAGGAACCGCCTGTGATGGTACCACCCGCGGCATTCGACAGCGTGCCGATAGAACCCCCAGCACCCATTCTGACGCCAGTATTACCGGTTCCTGTAATTGTTCCTGAATTGGTAATGTAATTGATGTCGCCAGAATTAATTGAAACACCATTTTGCGTGCCCTTGATCTGGCCAGTATTCGTCACAGTGCCAATTGTTCCGGAAGCGTTAACGATACCATTTGTTACGCCTGTGATGACGCCATCATTTGTAATATCACCAATCGTCACAGCACCAGACACTGCGGCCTGACTAATGGTCCCGGTTGAGGAGATCGATAAATTATCACCAACTGCTAACGATATGGTGCCCGGGCTGTTCGTCGTGATGTTTTGATCGGCAGCCTGAGCTGACATAGCAGGCACACCAATAGCAACAAGCCCCGCACTTATGGCAAGCCAAGAGGCGTGATTACCAAGACACTGACGAAAACCCATATGAAGGTATCCTAACTGACCTCGTTAAAACACCCCAAGAGACCTAGCGTTTTTTTTACTTTGGATTAAGACCAGAACACTGTCATCGAATGATACGCTGCATCATCTTTCTCAAAAGATAATGACGCGTTCCGACCTCAAAACATAACTTATCCTAGGACATTTTACTGATACTTACTAATTAGTTACCCGGCATTGTCAACCTGCAATTGCACCCCAGGTATTGATTTGGCCTATTATTATCGTGCATCGCGAGATGAAAGACGTATCGCGCTAGGCAAGAGCAAGCCCAAATGCCCGTACAAACGGCGCTGCAATCTTTCGATATATTCCTGACAGTGCGAAAAAATTGGCAGGCCGGCCTTCACGAGGACACCAAATCCGCCCGTGATAGATCCTGCCCAGCCCGGCCAAATTTGACATGCCTATTAGGACAATATGGACCGGAACGAACGCACACTAGATGTTGACAATGATTTCGCGTTCGATTAATCCACACGCCGTACTGCACACACGGTTGCGACAAAAGTTCTGCTGGGGAATAGGTTAACGGTAGACCTACGGACTCTGACTCCGTCAGTCCTGGTTCGAATCCAGGTTCCCCAGCCAACTCCCCCTTTGTATTTTGCGTTAATATTCCAACCGATCCATTGATCGCCAGTGATCGTTGTCGGTTGAACAACCGTTCTTTATCCCTGTGCGGAAACACAATCACCATCGCCCGCAATAAAAGCCCCCCATCCCCGCCCGCAGCGTACAATTGCGATGACAGTGCGGTTTATTGTAAAAATTCTGACCGTTTGAATTTTAAGGAGATGCAGCATGGACCGCTTTACCGGCGGCTGCCTATGCGGCAACGTCCGAATTATCGCCTCTGGCCTTCCATATCGGGTCGGCCTTTGTCACTGCCTTGACTGCCGCAAGTATC
>NZ_JBLWZO010000030.1:0-8585 GCF_048266405.1 Celeribacter sp. | reverse complement strand
CGGTAATTTGCCCAGCCCAGGCCATCGGCCTGGGACCCAGCCAGCCGCCGATCGCGTCAGGGCCGCAGGCCCGGCAATTTGTTAGTCGCTACAAACCGTCGGGCCTGCGGCCCTGAGAGATTGAGTAGATGTGAGGCCGTCGTCGCTTCCCAGGCCTGCAGCCTGGGCTAGGCAAACAGTCGAGCCTACAGCCCTGATGCGCTCGAAGTGATTACCGTTTGGCTTTTGGCTTTCCCAAAATCATTCCTAAACGTTGGCCTGTCCCCAAATCGGTGTCGAATGGGGCGATTGCAAATTGCAAAATGAACATTGCAAATCGGCTATTGCAATCACCAAATGGAAGGCAGTTGGAGAGATCTCAACGCACCGCAGTGCAATGGAAAGATGGAGGGGGCTGTGACAGTCATTCCACGCCCTAAGGCGTGGCAGCGATTAGCCGGTGGTTGAGCGGAAGCGATACCACCGGTAGGGTGCGTCAGGCGATTTCCCGACCCCACAAGGGTCGCAGCACCCTGGATGGAATGCCGCTACCGCGATGCGCCAGTCGCATCGACCGCACGCGGAGCACAAATTTGCGTGTCCCCAAATCGGTGCCCCACAGACTTGAGTGCAGCGAAAGCGGCATTGGAGAAGGCACAGGCAAAACAGGCGGAATGTCAGGAGAAGTGGGAGTCTTCACAGGTTGCTGCTGACGCGGCTCGGAATGTTCGCGACGAACTGGGGAAAGAGCACGAAACCTCTCGCGTGAACCTCCGAAGCTTGAAGAAGAATCTGGACCAGTTGCAGGGGCGCTTGAATAGCGTGAGAGAAACTGAAACCGACGATTCGCTTGAGGCATCGTGGAAAAAGGCGACCGAAGCGGTCACTTCTCAGCAGACAGATGTCGGCACGACAGGAGAATCGTTGAGATCTAAGAATCCCGACGAAGTGAAAGCACTTGCTGAAACAGCTGCTAGTTCGCTTGTCACGATCAAGAAGCGGCGAGAAGACGCGCAGACTGAGCTGCCTGAAGTCCAAACACGACTGAAAATCCACGGAGAAGAAGGTCTTCACGACAAACTGCAAGCTGCAAAAACCAAACTCGAAAAACTCGCTTCAGAAAACCGTTCACTTCTTCGACGAGCGGCAGCGGCGAAGCGTCTATTCGATATCATGTGAAAAGAGCGTGACAAAGCACGGCGAGCCTATGTGGCACCACGGTTAAAGACCGTGTCGAGCGACTTGGGCGCCTGGTGTTTGACGAAGCCTTTCAGATTGAATTGAATGAGAACCTGCAAATCGTTGCCCGGACAAGCGACGGTATTACCGTGCCCTTTGATTCATTAAGTGGCGGGTCCAAAGAGCAGCTATCGCTGATCTTTCGGTTGGCCTGCTCGATGATCGTTGCTGAAGAAGGAGGAATGCCTCTTATCATGGACGATGTCCTCGGGTATACGGACCCCGAGCGGTTACGGCTAAAGGGTGCGGTTTTGGCGAAAGCCGCCAAGGAATGTCAGATCGTGATTCTTACCTGGGTTCCAGACCGGTACGCGAATATCGGTGAAGCTACAATTGTGTCGCTTTGAGACAAGATTGGGACTCCCGCTGATCAAACCTCCATGGAGTGGAGGCTTGAAAAATCCGGGCTCACCGTTAATTGACGATGCCGTCCTAGATCAGAAGATAATGCGAGTAGTGTTGTTCAATCAAAACAGTGATTCAGTTTGATTCCACTTTGTGCGTCGCTTTGCCTTCGACCAATCAACTCGTACTGGCCGAAGGATTGCCGCTACGCTGCATTCACCTTCCGGTCCACGAGCGCTGTCGTCAGTGGGCAAGGGGATCGCATTGACGGAATAGTCCCCGGAAGCCTGACCGAAATCAAAATGCGCTTTGGGCACATCCACGCAGCTCCAGTTCGCTGATGACTGGAGCACCGGGTTTTTGCGATCCACCGATTTGTTCGGTGGGAAATAGAGTCCCAATTGTTTCATCTCAGGGCTATAGATCGCGTAATCGACTCGGAGCTGCATGGCGGTTCGCAGTTCTTCTTCTGCTGAAATCCCAAATAGATTGCCCTGATTTTCATTTCCAATAATGCCCTTTTGAGTTGGCTTCAATTTCCAGCTAAAGAAGACTACAGCGACAGGAGTTGAAGCGAGTTCAACGTATCGTCTGAGTGTGGCTTCGCGAGAAGCTTGATAGGTGAGGGCAAGCTGCGTGAAACCATCAGCATCTGAAACCTCAGCGGCATGAGCGGTAAACGAACGCTCCGGAAACAACAGTTCTGAGGCTCCGATATCGCACAGCATTTCCAGGTGCTGCGACGGATCGCTCAAGTCGCGGTACCTTGCATCAGTGCGGCACCATTCCTTCTTTTCGTAGTCGGGAAAGAATGTATGGCTTATTTCATGTGCAATGCTGAAACGCTTTCTTGTCTCCGGGCGATCAGGGTTAACTCGCATTTCAACACCTCCCTGCCCGTCGGGACCAATCTCAGCGTCCGGGCTGAGTACTGGCATCGAGTCACTTGGCCGAATGCCTTTGAGGCTCGCAAGCATCATTACGTCGATTGGAATTTCCGGCTCACCAAAATTCTGCTCATAGAACACAATGTGCTCGCGTGCCTTTAGCCGAATCGCCTCTTCCGGTGATGCAGCACCTGTAGAACGAACGAGGCTCTCGATGAATTCCTTTATTGATTGCTTTTCGCCTGTCATTAGTCGGGCTTTCTCGCTTTGCTTGCCATGAGCAGATAGAGCTGATGCCAGTCATCTGCTGTTTCCGGTTGTGCTCCTCGAAAGCGAATCGATGCCAGATCGCAAAGATCGGCATCAGAGAGGGCTTGCCCCTGCTCGTGAAGTCGCTCACGCAAAGCCTGTAACGAGGGTGGCACCTCGACAGGGCCGGACGGCGCTGCGACTGTCGGAAGCTCCAGAAGTTCGGCAAGCGTACGCGAAAGCGCCAGACCAATTCGCATCAAAACCGCAGCTGAAGGTTTTTTCGAACCATCGGTATCTCGCTCCAGTTCCCACAGATAGGCCTTTGATATATCAGCTTTTTTTGCAACTTCATCGAGTGATAAACCCTTCTCTGTTCTGAACTTGCGCAGATTTCTGGCCAAGGGCACAGGGTCTTTCTCGTTCATTCTCAGCATCTCCCTATTTTCAATCAATTCTATCAGCAAGGTACGCCTTCAGCAATACAAGTTGTTTGTTATAGTTGACAACGTTCGAGCGAACGGATATGTTCACTATCGTTGTATGCGAGCCAGTGTGTGCTCGTCAGCGAACGGAGAACATTTGAAGTCACTAACGCCAAGCGAGCAGAAAACGATGAATCAAGATTTTGGAAGCAGTGCAACTTTCCTATCGCTCCGGTCCAGTGCGGCTGAGAAGTCAAAGTCTCCAAGCGTTGCCGAGCAGTTCTCTGGCTTTCTTGGCAACCTCGTCATCAAGAACATATCGCAAATTAGCGTGAGGTACGGTGAGATCACTGCCGCGCTCAACAAACGGTTTCGAGACACTGAATCGAAAACCGCGAACTCGCTGCAAGTTGGTTCTTTCGGACGCAGGACAGGTATCGATGGCATCTCTGACCTGGACATGCTCTATCTTATGCCAAAAGGGAAATGGGCAGACTATGAATCAGGAGGCCAATCCAAGCTCTTGAAGGACGTCAAGGATGCCATTCTGAAACGGTACCCTTCAACGAACGTTCGGGTCGACAGGCTGGTCGTGACGGTTACGTACACGAATTTTCACGTTGAAGTTCAGCCAGCCTTTGAGCAAGAAGACGGCAGTTTCAAGTATCCAGACACGAAGAACGGTGGCTCATGGAAGATCACCAAACCAAGAGCGGAAATGGACGAGGTTAGCAGAGTCGATACTGACAAGAATGGAAACTTGAAATGTTTGTGCAAAATGACGCGTGCATGGAAGAACAAGCACGGAGTTGGCATGGGTGGCCTCCTGATCGATACGTTGGCGTATAACTTCCTGACCTCGACGTCCGCATATGACACTGCAAGCTTTTCGTCGTACGATACGCTCTCCCGCAACTTCTTTGACTATCTTGCAAACCTTCCAAAGCAAGATCGATACGATGCTCCTGGAAGTCGGCAGCATGTAAAGGTTAAGACACCGTTTCAAAGGAAGGCAAAGAAGGCTCGAAAGCTGTGTGATGAGGCTATTGCGGCAGAAGGCCAGAAGAACTCTGGTAAGAAATGGAGGAAGGTATACGGGAACCAATTCCCGGTTGGCACACCCTCTTCCAAGGATGCCGAAAGCAAATCCATGGCTGCAAACGCGAGCTGGAACGATACGGAAGAGTGGATTGAAGATCGCTATCCTGTCGACATTAGGTACGATCTCAAGATCGATTGCACAGTGACGCAAAACGGGTTCAGGGCTCAAGCTCTGCGAGCCATGTTGGCCAAACATTTCCCGTTGCTGGCAGGAAAATCTTTAGCATTTCATGTCGAGCATTTAGGTGTCCCTGGCGATTACGAGTTGTACTGGAAGGTGCTCAATCGCGGGGATGAAGCAAAGCATCGAAATCAGGTGCGAGGGCAGATTGTGAAAGATACTGGCTCCCACAGCATTAGTGAATCCACTGACTTTATGGGTGACCATGTAGTCGAGTGCTACGCAGTCAAGGATGGCGTTGTTGTGGCAAAGGATCGAATTCACGTGCCGATTCAAAACAACAAGGCGTAAACATGAACCGTGAATATCTGCTTAAACATATCGCTGAAGTCGGCTACAACGTTGGGTTTGGTGCCAAGAAGCACTTTGCAACTTACGACATGGTATCCAAGGTGCCCGGTTTGATTGGTCTTGTCTCTGCCGCAGTCGGTGTTCTTGGCTTGGTCTATGAGCCAACCAAAGGCCTGTCAGCCACTTTTACAGCCTTAGGCTTCGTTGCGTACTACGTGAGTCAGTACGAACACAAGAGGGAGGAATACAGTGAAGCTGGAGCAAAGTTAACGGAGTGTTACAACGACATCAAGAAGACCTACCTGCGTGTAAAGTCGACCAATGTGGGTGACGAACTCGACGCATTTGAGCAAAAGGTTGATGAGATAGAAAAGTCAGCTAGCAAGGTGAGCCTTAGTGAACAAATCGTACTCAGCGACTGGTATGCGCACTACAAGTTCTTTTGGCAGCATCAAATCGGTTGGATGGATGAAGAGCTGAAATTCAAGCTATTCAGAGACAAACTGCCTCTAAGTTTGGTGCTGCTCGCAATTGTCTCTTTGGTGGCGACAACCGTATGGCTGGTGCTCAAATTTTGGGTTTAAAATCAATGGAGCTTTCGTCACCGTCATACGTTGTCACCGCTGCATGCATTTCCTGCCTCGATCGGTAATGTATTCAGAGTTGTCCGGCAAACTGCTTTTTCCTTGCGCCTCTGATTAGTCGATATAGTCCGCTTGAATTTATTTCGGCAGGAAGGGACGAGCCATCGGATCAGTCTGATATGGTGATGATTGACCCTGAAGAGTGCACAAACTGCGGAGCATGCGAGACGGAGTGCCCGATGGAAGCAATCTTTGAAGACTGCTTAGTCCCGGAAGAACTTGCGAATTGGATCGGGATCAATGCTTCCTACACGCGTTCACTCTCCGTTGAAAGAAAAATATAACTTCGTCAGCACCCGAAGTGAACGCAGTCAATCGTGTTTGTGCTCCGATCCAATTCACTCCAACCGCTTGAAGTTCTGCCCGATAAGTTCATTTAGCTGCGAGAAACGCAGTGGAACTGCTGTTTGCAAGTCGGAGAGACCTGAGCAGAAAAGTTCTTTGGGGGGAAAGGGGACATCCACAAAAAGTCGTCCAATATTGACGAGCAAAACGGGACGCGTAAACTTCGTTTTGAAGGGAACACTGCTGTTGAATGACGGTGTCGTTTCATCCAACAGAACCGGGGCGTGGCTCAGTTTGGTAGAGCGCTGCGTTCGGGACGCAGAGGTCGCTGGTTCAAATCCAGTCGCCCCGACTATCTTTCGAAACAAGCCCTTTGGCCAATAGGTCGAAGGGCTTTTTCATTGCCACGCAGGGGGAGGGCGTCAACGCGCGAGCTGTTCACATCCGATGCTTTTAAGCTGCGGCGTTCTCTTGCTTATTCCGCCACGAGTCATGGGTACCCGAAGGGGGTAGTGAAAGTCGATGCACTTGGTTGGCTAAGTGGATGTTGTCGCCGTGCAACGGCACCACGAAATGACGCAAGCCGGCTACGGTTGCCAAGCGACGCGGCCGCCCTGTTGGATGTGCCGCCGCAGGGAGGCCTTGAGTTGGTTTGCGATTTTGGAGTGCTTGCCGATCACGTTGTTGGTTTCATGCGGATCCAATCGCAGATCATACAGTTCCAACGGCGAGAACGGATCGTTGCGAAGCAGCTTCCAACGTCCCCGTATAACCGCATGGTAGGCGCCTCCGGCATAACGATTGTTGCCTTCGCGCCGCACAAAATACAGCTCGCGGTCCTCCTGCGGCATGGTCTTGCCGTCTAATGCAGGTTTCAAACTGACCGCATCGGATTCGGGGTCCGATTTCGCTTGCGCCAGATCAATAAATGTGGCCGCCAGGTCAAAGGTCAGCCCCCGATAGTCGCATTTAGTCCCGGCAAGTTCTGCATCGGTTGGACGGATCAGGAAGGGAACTCGAAGGCCGCCGTCGTAGTGACTTTGTTTTCCATCGCGCCAGGGAAGATTGCGTTGTCCATGCGGCAGTGAACCGCCATTGTCCGATGAGAAGGCGACCACGGTTTTCTCGCGAAAACCGGCTTCATCGAGCGCGTCCAAAAAACGGCCCACGTTGTGATCCAGATGCTCTACAAAAGCCACATTCTGGGCACGTTTCGCATCCAATTCGGGAAACCGCACCTTCGTCTGTTCCAACCACTCCGCCGGAGGTTGGATCGGGAAGTGAGGTGCGTTGTAGGGCAGGTAAAGGAAGAAGGGAGTCTTCGAATCGGATTGCCTTTGTCGGATGTAATCGATGGCCCAATCGGTGAACAAGTTCGTCGCATGCCCTTCGGGATCGATCTCTTCCCGATCGCGCCGCATGAAATTGATCCCTCCACGGCGATGATGGTAGTAGTCGTCCATCATGTCGCCCAAGAATCCGTGAAAGAAATCAAAGCCGCGGTCATTGGGCGTGTTGGGCGACTGCAATCCCAGATGCCATTTGCCTACGATCGCAGTGTGATAGCCCACAGCGCTGAGTCGATCGGCGATCGTGGGTACGCCGGGAGTGAAATAACCCCAAGAGTTTTCGGGGGCGGTTCGGATGACACCGGGAACCCCTACCCGATCTGCATAACGCCCCGTCATCAACGCCGCCCGCGTTGGCGAACAGACGGTGCAGTTGGCTCGCATGTTGGTGAACGTGATCCCTTGCGCTGCCAAGCGGTCGATGTGGGGCGTCTTGATATCCGGTGCCCCCTGGTATCCGACGTCGCCGAATCCCAAGTCGTCGGCCAAGATCAAGACCAAATTCGGTTGATCGGCCACCGCTACAAAGGGTGAGGCCAGTAGAAAGCCGATGATTGCGAGAAGGTATTTCATAGCGGCTATCATAACCTCGAAGCACTGGTGTTTCTAACGTGCCGCGACCAAACGTCTTTTTCGAAACGGGTTCGGGGTGGTGGCTTTCCTGTGATTTCCGAGCGGGAGTTGGTTGGGAAGGAGTCTTAAATGTTTTAGAGGGGACATCCACAGAATTGACTGTGTCGATTGGGGGCTCTCGTTCGGGGCAATTTTCTCGAAGAGCATCGTTGGGAACCAAGGGGTTGGCTGTTCCCAAATGGGACCCCGAAAGAGCCGGTTTGTTTTTGGGTGCCACTGGCACTGCCAGTGCGATGCGAGCGAAGTCTTCTTTCTGGGGGCGTCCCTGCCGAACCTTTTTCATTTCGGCCTGGTGGGCGGGGCTGCGTTCCAACCGGTTCGGCTTGTTGGTGGGACGCTGCGGAACGCTTGCGAGCTTGGTGTGACGAGCGTCGCTAATTCCACGGAACCGCGATTCGATTCGAGTACCCGTCGTCGGGAGAATCGACCAGAGACCGCATTGCCGATGCGGTTTGTCGTGCGTCAGAACCCCCAAAACTCAACACGCTTTTTACGTTTTGCGTTTTGAGTTTTGGAATCGCAGGTTCGTACCGGTGGGGCCCAGACATTGGGGACCCACGGAGAGGACCGCGTGGCGCGAGCGTCCACGCGGTTTGCAATCTGTCGGTGCGTTACGCAGCCGCTTTTTGGCGGCCTTCGTAGAACCCACGCAAGACGCTGACGACGCGTTCCTGTTCGGATTCTTCCAGTTCTGGGAAGATCGGCAGATTCAAGATCTCCGCCGCCGCTCGTTCGGTTTCGGGCAGCGAGCCCGGTTTAACCGTGACGTGAGCGAAACATTCCTGTTGGTGCATCGGCACGGGGTAATAGATTTCCGATCCGACACCGTGGCTGGCGAGATGCTCGCGAAGCGCGTCGCGTTGACCATCGGGAACACGGATCGAATACTGATTCCAAACGTGATACGCGTTTGGATCGAGTGTCGGTAACGTAAAGTGTTTGTGCAGGTCAGCGGCTTGCAACATGTCGCGGTAACG
>NZ_JBLWZO010000029.1:0-8743 GCF_048266405.1 Celeribacter sp. | reverse complement strand
GACGCATCCAGCCCGTCTGTGTGAGCAATATGCGGAAAATCTAGCCCTGACTGGGGACACTTTGGGTAGCACAGCACAAACCCGCAGACTCTCATTATGAACGAGGGACCAGCGGGGGGCAGGTCAGAGTCTTTAACTATTGGCGTAAATATCTTTTTATCTAAAATAGATACGCCCTTTTATTTCTTCCTACATTTTGGATTTGCACGCAAAATGCCTACTTTTTGGGCAATTTTGAAGCTTTTGTACGTTATTCAAGAATTTTTCTTGCATTTAATATTTTAGGCTTAAAGGTATACCGCAAGAGGTCGAAAAAGGTATCGCTCCAATGTCTCAGAAAAGTATGACGCATTCCCTTGTTCAGCGTGTTTATAATGATCTGCTGTCGGATCTTTCGGCCGACCGTCTTCAAGCTGGCGATCGCTTGGTGGAAGCGACGATTGCGCGCGAGCGGGACGTGTCCAGAACCCCTGTGCGCGAAGCTCTCGGGCGGCTCGAAAATGATGGTTTGATTGAAAGCGTACAGCCGTATGGGCATGTCATCATCACGCCTACAGTTGAAGATATACGCGAAATTTTTGCGATCCGTCGTGCGCTAGAGCCTTTGGCGTTTTCAAGCCTCGTTGAATTTGCCACCGAAGATGATGATACGGAGCTGCGTTTGCTTCTTGCTGACGTGCAGGCCGCACAAACGCCCGAAGATGCCGCGACATCAAATATCGCCTTTCGTAATTTCTGGATGTCCCGAATTCATAACCGTCGTCTGAAAGAAACGCTCTCCCGGTTTCATATGCAGGTCCATTTGGTCCGTGCGGCGACCCTGAAACTTTTAAACGGACGAGAAACGGCGCGTAATGGTGCGGGCAAATTGGCTGAAAGCTACTGGGCGCGGGACAAGAAAGCCGCGCAGGACGCAATGACACAGTTCGTTGATGCGGCCCTGGTGATTTTTGAAGCCGTCGCGGCTGAAAGGCCAGCAGTTCAAAACCGACGTCGCAAATAACGAAATAATAAAAATCAGGTCCATAAAAACCGGTTCAACGGTGGGGCTTTAAACCCAACAGCGAGGAAAATATGACGAAACTTCTAACTCTAAAAGGCTTTGCCGCTGCCGCAGCTCTCGGATTGTCATCTGTGGCCGCTCAAGCCGAAGACATTATACGTGCTGTGACATTTGTGCCTGCACAGGTGTCCTACGCGCGTAACTTTCAAGGATTTGTTGATCTCGTGAATGAGCGCGGCGAAGGTGTCGTACAAATTCAGGTCATCGGTGGGCCTGAAACGATCCCCGCAGAGCGAATGGGTGAGGCGCAAAAGAACGGTATCGCTGATATGTTCCTGCTGCCAGCGGGTCTGTATCTCAACCTTGTCCCAGAAGGCGAAGCCTTTGCGGGGTCCAATCTTGATCCAATGGCGCTTAGAGCCGCTGGTGGGATGGAATTGGTCAACAAGCCTTTTCACGAAAAAGCCAATGCTCATGTTCTGGCGCATGTTGACGGTGGCGCGAACTTCTTTTTGTGGACGACTGAAAAGCCGGGTGCAGATGAGAATGGTCAGATAAACCTAGAAGGTCTCCGGATGCGTTCGTCGCCTTTGTTTCGGTCCTTTTTAGAAGAGCTTGGCGCGACGAATGTCGTTCAAAGTGCAAGCGAAGTGTACACATCTTTGGAACGCGGCGTTGTTGATGGAACCGCTTTTCCTGTGACGGGGCTTCGTGATTTCGGCTGGGACAAATTTTTGAAATACCGCGTGAATCCTGGATTTTTTCAAACAGATGTTCTGGTGTCTATGAATCTGGATAGCTGGGAAGGTTTGTCGGACGAGGCAAAAGAAATCGTAAACCAAGCCGCCATTGACCACGAGATATCGTCTTATGAGGCCAACATTGCGTTGAATGAAGCAGAGAGCCAAATCCTTTTGGATGGCGGGATCGAGAATCTCGAGCTGACTGGTGAACAGCGTCAAATCTTCCTTGAAAAAGCGTATGACATTTCTTGGCAGCGCCTGAAGGACCGTGACCCAACGATGCACGACGAATTAAAAGCCGTCTTCTTTACGGACTTTTAAAATCGCTCATTTGGCGGGTTCTTGAGCTTCATTGAACCCGCCATTTCCGAATGCTCGTATTGCGCACCAGTAATTCCCCACTTGAAAGGACACATTGATGTCTTTGATGTTCAGATGCCTTGATGCGGTGTCGAATCTTCTATTTCGCCTCGCATGCCTCTTCATTATCGCGATTGTCTTGATCGTCACATATGATGTGTTGTCCCGAAATTTCGGCCTTCCAATGTTTATATGGGCGGTGAATTCTGTCGAATACGCGATGCTCTATGTGACGTTTTTATGCCTTCCCTATCTCGTGATGACACGGGGGCATGTCAGTGTCGAAGTGGTCTTGACCTATCTTCCAAAGAACGTGCGCAAAGTTTGGGAATTTATACTGCATATCATCGCAGCCCTGATTTGCTTCTATCTCGCATGGTATTCAGGAAAAAGTTTCGTCACGTCGATTATCGAAAATACATACGAGGTACGCAGTTTTGATGCTCCGATGTGGGCGCTCTACATCACGATGCCACTTGGTTTCGGATTTGGGGGGGCTCAGTTCCTGTCTTTTATCGCGCGCGGCGAAAGCTTCTTTGGAGCGGCGCCTGATGCGCATGCCGGAATGTAAGGGGACTTTGATATGATGGACTGGAGCATTTCTATTGCGATCCTTATCGGTGGCCTGATCTTTTCAATGGGCATCGGGCTGCCCGTGGCGCTCGGTTTCTTTTTGATCAACGTGGTTGGCGTCTTCTTATTCATGGGGGGCGCACGCGGGATCGACCAGATGCTCTCAAACGGGACGATGGCCGTTTCGACCTATGCCCTCGCACCCGTCCCACTCTTTCTTGTGATGGGGTCGTTATTCTTTCACTCCGGTCTCGCACGTCGTGTTCTGGATGCGATTGACGTTCTGATTGGCCGCCTTCCTGCGCGATTGTCTTATTTGACGATCACATCGGGGACTGTGTTTGCGGCATTATCTGGATCATCTCTTGCAAACACGGGGATGCTTGGCACGTTGATGGTGCCCGAGATGATGAAGCGCGGGTACAAGAAGCATATGGCCATTGGTCCAATTCTCGGGTCGGGTGGCTTGGCTGTGATCATCCCGCCATCAACACTGGCCGTGCTTTTTGGCTCATTGGCGGGGATTGATATTGGGGGTCTTCTTGTGGCGGGTTTGCTGCCGGGGCTCATCCTTGCAATTTTCTATGCCATCCTGATTTTCGTTCAGGCGAAAATTGATCCGGATGCTGCGCCGTCCTACGATTTTGAACCTATCCCACTGTCCAAACGCGCTGGCATTTTTTGCCGCGATATTCTGCCGATGGTCGTGATTATGATGGCTGTCGTCGGATCAATTTTAACTGGATTTGCGACACCCACTGAAAGTGGCGCTCTTGGTATTGTTGCTGTGGCTGCGCTCGCTTTGCTGTTCAAAGCTCTCGATTTCAAAGCCGTCCGCACGGCGATTGCGGATGCGGCACGCGTGACAGGAATGACATTCCTTTTGATCACAGCATCCTCGACATTCGCACAGCTTTTGGCATTTTCAGGCGCTTCATCTGGCTTGGTTCGCTGGGCTACATCGCTCGATATGGGGCCGACACAGACACTCTTGGTCATGGCGTTGATCCTGCTCGTTCTTGGGATGTTTATGGATCAGGTGTCGATGATGCTCATCACGCTGCCCCTATTTGTCCCGCTCGCCCTATCTTTGGATTTCGACATGATTTGGTGGGGCCTGATCATGCTTTTGATGCTTGAAGTGTCCTTCACAACACCACCGTTCGGATTGCTGTTGTTTGTCATGCATGGCGTCAGTCCACCCGGAACGACATTGCCAGAAGTGGCGAAAGCGGCCTTGCCCTATATTCTATGCGTTTTCTTGCTAATAGCTTTGGTGATCTTAGTGCCATCCTTGGCCACCTTTATCCCCTCTCTGATGTGAGAAACCTGCTTGATCTACAAAAAGGATAAATCAATGAGTTTTCGTGACAGACTGTCTTACGATGCTGAGGCAGGAACCTATTTCGATGGTGATATGCGTTATATTTTCATCAAGCCGGAAGCGGTGATGGGGATTGTGTTGGAAATGCCTGCCGAACAGCGCCCAGCAGTGTTCGAAGCCATGATCCGTTCGGTTTTTACAAATGGCGGCAAATCGGCTCAAAGTTATAAAGACGCCGGGGCAGGGGCCTCGGAGGCTCTTCTTGCCGTGATCCGCGAAACATCAGGCCAGTTGGGCTGGGGGGATTGGGACACGGTTTTGACAGAGGATAGCCTAAGCGTGACCGTTAGAAATTCTCCTTTCGCTGCGGGGTACGGAGCCTCTGATGTGCCTGTCTGTGCTCTTATTGTTGGGATGCTGACTGCTGTTTCAGGGATGATCTTTGGCGCACCGACGCACGTCACTGAAACCACATGTTCTGCGACAGGGGCTGACGCATGTCAGTTTGAAGCACGGATTGCCGATACCTTGGGCCAATGATGGTGAAACACAAGGATATGCGCCTAACATCCGATTTTCACGTAAAAATTCTAGGTAATTCGAGGACTCACCATACCTCACACATATGCTCTCATACTAAGGGTACAGCATGACATATTTGCGCGATGCCGTTTCAAAACGCATTCCACTACGGGGGCCGTTTGTAGCCATCCCAACGCCAATGACGGTCGAGATCGTTGCAGGTGCAAATCCCGATTTTATCTGCATTGATACCGAGCATAGTCCGATTTCAGATGGGCTTTTGACCGATATGCTCCGCGCCGCCGATATTGCGAGTGTCCCTGCAATCGTGCGGGTGCGGAGCAATCTATCTCAGAATATATCAGCCGCCTTGGACGCCGGTGCTTGCGGTGTTCTTGTTCCACATATCTCAACTGCGGATGAAGCAAGGGCCGTTGTGAAAGCCGCGCGGTTTGCCCCCCATGGCACGCGAGGGGCCGGACCGGGCCGGGCTGCATCTTATTTGCGAGACATCGAAGGGTCGATTGAACGTGCGCGCGAGGAAACCTTTGTCGCGATTCAACTCGAAACACTCCAAGCCGTGCAAAATGTCGACGACATCCTATCCGTTGCAGGGATTGATTTGGTTTTTATTGGCCCTGGTGATCTGGGCGTTGATGCTGCGGCCCATGCCTGTGATGACACCCTCGATGCGTTGATCGAGCGTTTAGTATCTGCAGCGCAAGTGGCAGGCGTGCCTGTTGGCATATTTACGGCTGACCGCAGCGCGAGCAAACGTTGGCTCTCACGGCTGTCTTTTGTGATTGAGGGCTCGGACGCATTGTTTCTCACACACGCCAGTGATGCGGCAGCGGCAGCTTTGGAATAGGCTTTTAGCCGCTGCTCCCAAATTTAGAGTGTTGCTTGCGCGCGCCCGAACTGCGCTCTGGCATAGATCAAAGCATCGCCTACTTCGAGGGTTGAGTCCTTGATCGCACCGATAAAAACCCTGTGGCTTCCAACATCCGTGTAGGAACTCAACTCACAACATACCGACGCAACTGCGGTGGTAAGTTGTGGCAAGCCTTGGTCTGTTTCTTCCCACACCCCAACCGAAAACTTCTCTGCCCCATGCAATCCCTTAGCACCTGCAAAGGCGAGGGCGATGTCATCGGATGTATGGTCAAGAAGTTGAATACTAAAGTGTTTCAAGCGGGTGATTTCGGTACAGGTCTCCGTTGCACGGTTGACACAAACCAACAGGCTAGGCGGTGTGTCCGTGACGGAACAAACAGCCGTGGCCGTAATGCCGCGCCGACCATCGCCTTGTCCCACGGTGACAAGCGTCACAGCTCCCGGGAAAAGCGACATGGTTTTGCGAAATAGATCAGTACTAATGGTCATGTGGAATGATCTCCGGTGATGTGAGTGCTGTCTGAATAAGCGAACGAAGCCAAAGCAATGCGGGGTCTTCAGAAAAGCTAGAATGCACCCAGAGTTTGATGTCATAGGATGGCAACTCGAAAGGAAGGTCGCGGGCAGCAAAGCCTCCGCGCCCCTCAAGACGTAAAAAGATGGAATGCGGGAATATTGCGACAAAATCTGTTTGGCGCACGACTTCTGGCACAACGGTAAAATGATCAAGACGCGCTTTTGTGTTTATGTGCAGGCCGCGGCGTTTAAAGCTGTCTTGGGCCATTTGATACCCAGTTGCCGCGTGGCTGACGTCGACAAAGGGTAAACACGCAAAGCTTTCTTCCGACCAGTCTTGTGTCAATGCAGGATGATTTTCGCGCATCAAACAAACCAAATGGTCGTTTAGTAAAAGGTCTCCGTGGCACTGGGCTGTGTCTAGCCCCGGTAGATAGCCGATGGCCAAATCCACATGACCACTACGTAGGGCGCTTGCGATCTCAGATGGGTCAATGCGAACGGATGTGATGTTTGCCTCAGGAGCCGCTTTTTCCAAGGCGGCCAGAATGCGCGGCATAGAGAAAAACTCACCTGTATCTGTCATCGCGATGCGAAAACGGCGCGACGTGGTTTCGGGCACAAAGTGATGAGTGTCCTGCACCGTTTGCTCTAGCAAGGAAAGTGCAGCCTCAAACGGACCGCGCAGTCGGGTCGCTGTTGCTGTTGGCAACATTTGGTTTCCAACGCGTTGGAAGAGGGGGTCGGAAAACTGATCGCGTAATCTACGCAGCGAATGGCTTACTGCGGGCTGGGTCAAGCCAAGACGCTCTGCTGCGTCTGTAAGACTTTGCATATCCCAAACTGCGAGAAAAACCTTGATGAGGTTTAGGTCAAAGTGGCTAGAGTTGAAGTTTCTCATGAAGGCTGTCAAATCCATAAGGAAAATGGAAACGGTTTAGGTTTTGCTTACGGATACCCGCGAGGAGCCTCCAGGCCGGCCAGCACGCGTCCTGCATTCTCAATCGTCATATCGGTCACTGCCGCATGTTGGGTAACCACCATTGCATCGCGTAAATAGCGCTGCATGGGATTCCCTTTTGCGATCACGCCCATACCTGAAATCGTGTAGCATTTTTGGACGATTTGCGCCCCAACCTTGGCCGCGTTCGAAGCACTCAAACGCAACAGATTGGTGTGCTCAAGCGGGACAGGATCTCCCTGTAGCAGGTAGTCCCACGCCTCTTCTGCGGCTTCGTAGAAAAACGCCCGTGCGCCGCGCAAGGAGGCTTCTGCTTCGGCTATCCCCGTTAGGAAATACCCACGGTCGCAAAGGCGGGCATGCCCGGCCATCAATTTCGCCGCACCCGAAACTGATTTTGCTTGCTCGATTGCTGCACGCGCCAAACCGAGGTTGCAGGCTGCGTGAACCTGAGCCTGATACGCCATCGCAGGGTATCGGTAGAGAGGCTCGTCAAAAATCCCAGGTGCGCCGCGCTCACAAATCCAGGTATCAGAGTAGAATTTATCCGTAACCGTGGTGTCGTGGCTGCCTGTGCCTTGCATGCCTGATACATCCCAGCACTCGATGATTTCGATTTCATCTGCGGGCGCAACAGCCATCATTACTGTGGGGGGCGCATTCGGTTCGTCGCCTTGTGGCGCACCCTCTATGCCAACGCCGATCCAGTCAGCGCCCATGCAACCCGATGCAAACTTCCAACGACCCGATACAGACCAACCACCATCTACGCGTGTGGCCTTTTGTACGGGGTGTAATCCGCCAGCAAACACTTGGTCAGGTCCGTCCGCATACATGATTTCTTGTGCTTCTAGGGGCAGTGCGGCCGTATAGGTGTTGGCTGATCCAAATGCCGCAACCCAAGCGGCAGAGCCATCGACGGTGCCAATTTTATCGACCATTTTTAAAAAATGATGTGGGGCAAGAGCATCGCCGCCAAAGCGTGTTGGGGTCGCCGAACGAAAAATCCGTGCCTTTTTCATCAGTGCCACGATGTCTTTGGGCACGTGTCGCATCTGTTCAATTTCGCCACGCCGTTCGGCAATGGCTTCCAAGAGATGTTTGAACTCTGAAGTTTCCGTGAGCTTTGAAAAATCCGTCTCTGGCAACGGGGCGCTTGAATTTTGTGGAGTTTTTACATCAAGTGCTGTTGTCATCGGAGTGGTCCTTTTTCGTTGTTTAAACGTATTAGCATTGAAATTACTTTATAAATCAAATTAATTATCCTAACTCTCCGAATGAATTTAATTCATTTATATGTTGAATGCTTACAGACCCGCGAGACCAACGCGTGGCCCAGCGGCGCTACAGGCGACATAGAAAGGCAAAAAGCATTATTGCGCAGCAGCGGTATGAAATACTGCGTACACTGGCCGACGAAGACAAACTGATGGTGGAGATGATTTGGCCCCAACCTGTCGCGGAGGTTGAAGTCCGCCTAGCGTTTCTGGACCATCAGCGATGTCTCGAATGTTCCCGAGACGCCCATGCAGTCATCCAGGTCAGGTGCTTGGTAGAGTTTTGCGACACGGCACATTTTGCCTGAAAATGCGCCCGCGACCTGTCCTGTCTCCCCGTCGATTTCAAAGCTGTCGAGGGTCAGGGTCGGATCGCCTTCCACTTGATCCGTCGTGTAATACGACTCGCTCATCCCCTTGGGCAGAAAGAGAATTTCGATGTTGGTGAGTGGCTTACCTTCGGAATATCCGCCGAACCAGCTGCCCGATACAGTGTGAGCGATAATCGAACTGCGACTCCTATTCTTTTTGAGGGTAGGGGGATCGCCCCATCTCTTCCATCATCTTTTC
>NZ_JBLWZO010000028.1:0-10437 GCF_048266405.1 Celeribacter sp. | reverse complement strand
CGACAACGACATCCGACTGTGGTTGGAAGAGCTGAATCGGATCGAGCTATCGCTGGAAAAAGAACGCGAAGAGAACGAAGACCCCAGCGGCAACGAAAACGAATCGATCGTTTAGCCCAGCAGGGCGGTGATCCGCAGGTTTTCAGGCAACTTGTTTTAGACGGTTGCCGGGCGAGTGAGCGAAGCGTAGCAGACCGCCGCGCGATCGCGATTCGGGCTCGCTTACGCGGCAGCTTTCCCACGCAACACGCGCAACCATTGTCTGGCCGATCGAAACAGCATCGATCGCGGTTGTGCCCGCGGCAGATCTTTCAGCTGGGTATCTGTGAAGGAAGCCAAATTGGCCGCGTGCTGTTCGGGCGTCAGCGTGTCGCGATCGGCATCGTAGACACATCCGATGAATTCACCGCCGTCGCGGGGAACGGGAAACGGGTGAACCTGTTCGCCTTGATATCGATACAGTTCGCTGTGGATGAAACAGTCCTGGCTGAAACGCGGATAGATCTTGTCGTTCAAGAAGTCTTGGTCGTAGCCCTTCTTTTGCGCCAGATTCCATTGCCCCAGCAGTTCGTTGATATCGGGGATTTTGCCTCCGCGACAGCCCCACATTCCACCCAGCATGACAACGCGATGGAGCGGATGATCGCGCATGATGTGTAGCGATTTGCCGCTGTCGATCCACTGGTCGACCGCCGCTCGCTCGCGTGCCGTCAGCCGCGAGTCGGTGTCGCGGACGATGACCGCATCGACGTCGGGTTCTCCCACAGGCAAAAAACGCCAGAACATGCCATCGATATTGTTCTGGCGAACCTTCGCGACAACCTCCGCGCCTTCGGCTTTTAATTGCTCGATGAGTGTCGCTGGAATCTCTTGTGAGGCGTAGATGCGAGTCGTCCACGTGGGAAAGTGAACTTTCTGCAGGCGGACATTTCTCAATGCGCCCTGCAGATAGATCGGATCGCTGCCGTACAGCGATAGGGAAATCAACCGTTTCATGCGGCCTCCGCCAAATGATAGGGGACAGTAACCCAGTTCTTGCAGGTAGCAGTTCCCAGGGCTCGACTTCCGTAACGGAACGCGTGCCAATACAGTTGCACGTTCTCGACATCTAGCGATTCGATCATGCAGCGGATCGAACTCTCCATGCAGTGGATCTCCTTGGCGCGTTCCAACAGCAGTCCCATGTGGAAGATGCTTTCGGTCACGTCGTTGCGGACGATCGGGATATCGATGTGTTCAGTCTTCAATTGGAAGCCCCGCGAAGGGTCGTCGTGTACAAACGCGTATTCACCCTCGGGGGCTAATTTGCGAAACACACGCTCTTCTTCTTCGAGATCGCGATGCCAGTAACATTGCGAAAAGCGATTTCCGTATGGCATTCCCAGCTGCAAATAGAACAGTTGGTCGAAGAACAGTTCGGGATGTGCCGCTTCCAGCGGTCGCATTGCTTTGTGTCCGACGGACAGAAAGTTGGTCGCCCGCTCGGCTCGCAACACGCGACGGACTTCCGGCGTTTCACGCTTCTTCTGGTCGATGCACCGCAATTCGATACGCGGATCGTCGCGGTACATCCACTCCACCATCGAACTGTAACTTTGTTTGCAGAAGACGCGTACGTTTTGCTCTTCCGGCAGTTGCGCCAGCAGGGCTCGAACCATGCCGTTGCAATGAATCATGTCACCCAGACCAAGATGGTGGTGGATGTACAAGTGAGGATTGCTGGGGTTCGAAACGCTTTTGTTCCGTAGACGCCATCGATTTGCAAACATTGAACTTAAACTCCTTCGCGGCTGCCACGGCATCCGATCGATCTGCAATTGTTACGCAGCCACTGTGGCGCGGGCAGCATTTCCCTGATACCGGTACAGGCAGAGTCCCACCGAATCCCAGCGTCCCTTGGTCCACCAGACGTTCTTCTGGTGACCGCTGAGTACTTCCAGCGGCTCCCAGTCGGAGGATTGTTCGATATAAGGTCGCACCTGTTCCGACTTGATCGAAATGATTTTCTTGTTGCGACCACCGATCAGTTCCCAGTCGTGCATGGCAAACAAGCAGCCGTGAGGGATCACTGGTTCCAGCCGCTGCAGGTCTTCCAAGGCAAGTTCTGGAATCTCGGGGCCGTCGAAAAACAACATGTCCGGAACGATGTTTTGTGCGATCAGTTCGTCGATCAATTCGACTGATTTCAGCGAACGGAAGTCGAGCGTTCCAGCAAAGCGATCCAGGAAATCTTGCGGTGGCTTCCGCATCGGATCGCAGGTGTACAGTTTACCGCCGTACTGCTTCAGAGCTTCGGAGAGATAAAACGTCGAACCGCCAACGCCCGCGCCAACTTCCAATACGACGCGCGGTCGATGGACCTGCATCCACTGAAACAAGCGTAAACGCTCCAATGGCAGCATCTCGCCGTCAAAGGGATTGGCGGGAAGCTCCCGTTTAATGACGGCTTTGGTGATCAGTTTTCGGAGCATCTTCGAGCCCTAGTCCGTGTAATGTTATGATTCGCGTTCCGCTAAATACCAAAACAACACCTCAACGAACAACACCAGATTGGTTATGCCGAAAAGTGACGATGGGCAGGCATTGCGTTTACGTCCCACCCTCCGGCCCAATCTCCCTTCGCTGTGTAAACGGATGCGTCTAGCAGACGGGAGCTGCATTTGTAGTGGCAAAGTCGAGATGTGCACTGAACGACAAGTCGCTTCAATTTGCTAGCGAATCGTTGTCGCCGCCGCGGCAGCGACAATGGGCTTGGCAGATGCTGCCTGTTTTGCGACTGTTATCCGACAGGAATTCGCAAGGCGGTCGGTTGCCGAGCTGAATTCGATTGCATAAATGAATTGCCAAAGGACTGCACGATGCGCGTTCTGATTTTCGAACCCCAGCACGCGGGGCACAATCTTGCTTACGTATCGCGGCTGTGTGAGGGAGTGCAAACGCTGGGATGCGAAGTCCATTTGGCAACGTCGCGGCAAGCGGCGGCATCGGAGCAATTCGAGCAACATCTGGGCGCGCGGCGGAACCTCCGCGTGCTGCCGCTCGATGGTTTCCATCAACGCTCAGGCAGCGGTGTCATCCGCGTTAATGGACCCAAAGGCGTTCGTTCCCTGCACCGCGGATTCTGGAACGCGCTGCAGGAAGTAAAACCCGATCACGTCTTTGTCCCATTCGGTAACCCGATCAGCAATTGGTACGGTCTGCCAAATCGTGTCTCGCGGTATCTGAAAGCAAACCAGATCGAGACCGAATTGGTTTTGCTGTTCGGCCGCTATGCGTATCCTCTGGACGGTCTGCGTTCGCGTTGCAAGCAGCGGTACGCCCTCTCGATGTTGCAACGCGGCCCTTGGACAAAGATCCACCACATTCTGCCGCACGCGGTGCGTGTGATCTCGTCCTTCAGTCGTCAACTGCAAGCCAAAACCAACTACCTACCAGACCCCGTCGATCCGCTGCCATCGATCGATCGCCAGCAGGCGAGGCAGTTGATCGGCGTGCCTGCTGACGGACGCTACATCACGATGATGGGGCTGATCGAAGAGCGGAAAGGCGTGCACCAACTGTTGGCCGCTTTTAGAACCGCGCTTCCTAATCTGCAACCCAACGATCGCGTTCTGCTCGCGGGAAAGGCAAGCGAAGATGTGCGGTTGGCGTTGTCCGAAAACTACGCCGACCTGGTGGCAAGCCAGCGGATCATTGCGTTGGATCGCCATCTCGACGGCCAAGCGTTTGGTGCCTCGTGTTGTGCTAGCAACCTGATCTGCACGCCGTATCCACGGCATCAGTATTCGGCGAGCATCGTGATTCAAGCGGCCGCTGCCGGCTTGCCGGTGCTTGGGAATGCCGTCGGTTGGATCGACGAAACGATTCGCACATATCAGCTTGGCACGACCTGCGACACAAACGATCCCGCCTGCTTTGCGAAGCAGTTGTCGATCGCTGTGAACACCAGCGACGACTTTACCCCTGCGGCCGACATCGACCAATTTGTGCAGCGGCACTCCGTGGACAACTTCAAAACGCTGCTAACCGCCCGCGTGCGAGAGCGATTGGGCGTTGCGGCCGGCAACGCCAGCCTGCTCGAACACCGCGCAGCCTCCTGATGAGTCTGTGTCGGGGACGGGAGCCCCAGTTGCCGCAGAGGAGCTCCGGGTAAGCAGCGCGTCGGCCGCATCGGGCGGTGCATTTATAATCACGTTGTTGCCTCGCTGGAGCTCTGTTAAGCTCGCCCAACGGTCGCAATGATCCATCAATATTTTACCGCTTGGCGGTCCCCGGAAATCGGAGAATTCACGGATGAATCAAACCCCGGTAGCATTGTTCATCTTCCGCCGTCCCGATTTGACACAGCGAGTTTTCGACGCGATCGCTGCCGCCAAGCCGGCGCAACTGCTGATCGTTTGCGACGGGGCGCGACCCGACGTGGAAGGGGAACAATCGCTTGTCGAACAAACTCAAGCGGTTGTCGCCAACATCGATTGGCCGTGCCAGGTGCACCGTCGTTACGCGTCCGAAAACTTGGGCTGTGGTCGCTGCATTTCCGAGGGGCTGCAGTGGGTCTTCGAGACTGTCGAAGAGGCGATCATTCTGGAAGACGACTGCTTGCCGAACCCCTCGTTTTTTACCTATTGCTCGGAAATGCTATCGCGGTACCGAGACAACACGTCGGTGATGGCCGTCTCGGGAACAAACTACTTCGATCAGCAACGCTTCAGCGAAGACAGCTACTATTTTTCCAAGTACTTCTGGTGCTGGGGCTGGGCATCGTGGAGTCGTGCGTGGAAGCATTACGATCGCACGATGAAAGATTACTCGACATTCCGCAGCGAAATTCTGCCGGAGTTGTGTGAATCGCGAGCCGAGTTCCGCTTCCATGCGAAGAATTTTGACCGTGTCGCGGCGGGGCGAATGGATACCTGGGACTATCAGTGCGCGTATTCGTTTTGGCGGCAGCGCGGGTTGTGTATTCATCCTGCGAAGAATCTGATCTCCAACCTCGGTTTTCGAGCTGACGGAACTCACACTGGTGCCGACGTCGACGCCGACGCCTGGAACGCGGAATTGCCAACTCATGATCTTGGGCCGTTGCGACATCCCGCCGCCGTGATTCGCAACGAAGCCGCCGATCGCTACCTGACGCAACACGCGCTACTGCATCCTCCCAAGCGGCGGCGCACGTTCGCCCAGCGGCTGCGCCGCCATGGAGCCCACCTCGCGAAGAGCTTCCGCAAACTGAGTCGACCTTTACGAAAAGCTGCGTAATCGATCGGCGATCCTATCGCAGATGGCCTCGCCAGGGCGAGGCGTTCTGTCGTGTTTGATTACCAGCGAATTTCGATCTGGCGGAATGGAGAACGCTGACAGATCAGATGCCGTTTCGTGGGGGATCACCTCAACGAAGCGAATCGCGAGCGAAGGGGAAAACTATGCGACCCAGCGGCGGAACGTTCTTGTGTTCTTGTACAGCAGACCGCTCCAAAAATTTGGATTGTACCACCGCGAACACATTCTAAATTCGGGGGTTTCCCAATCTTTTGCGGCGATCCTCGCCTCCATGACACGCGGATGTGAGCCTCGGAACGGTTCGCATGTCTTTAGGTTCCATGCATAAGCTTCTGCTTCGGTCTGTTCGCCAGGCGCCACCTGTCTGCCATCGTACAGGCTCGTAAAGTAGTCTGTTTTTGCCGCCATCGTCTTCGGCGGTTTTACATAACCGTAGTGATAGACCCATGCACCGGTGGACGCCGCAGCCAGTTTGCGATTCTCCACGGCGAACCCGCATGCATCCCCGACCGACTGCACTCCCACTCCCGCGCGTACGATCCTCACTTGCCGACGGTAGGGAAGCGGATCGCGAATGTTGTAGTCGGCGCGAAAATGATGGTAGCGGAACGATAGGCCCTCGATGCGAGGATTCTTCAGATGGCGTCGCATACAAGAACCGATGCGGTCGAAATCGGCTTCGTGAATGACTTCGTCGGCTTGGATGTAGAAACACCAATCGCCCGTGCAGTGCTGCAAAGCAAGGTTGGTTTGATCCGCGAGGACCGTACCGTTCTGCCGGCTCGTCTCATCCCAGACGGTATCGATGATCCGTATCTTTGGGGAATCGATCGACTGGATCAGCGCTCGCGTTCCATCACAACTCTCACCCACCGCGACGATCATTTCATCGACTAACGGCAGGACCGAAGTAATGCTCTCGACGACAGGATAGTCGTAGTGAATAGCATTACGCGCGATGGTGAATCCAGAGACTTTCATGGTTCAAACTTTGTGCTGCAATAACTCGAGGTATCCAATTAGCTTGAGATGCTCTTTCGCCGGGCCACATCATAACGACGATGTGACAACCATGCCCCACCGAAGTGGATGTTGGGGCTAGCGCTGTGATAGCGAATCTGCTGGGGAAAATATAGACCAATGAGGCGATGCTGTCGCCAGGCGTCTGCTGGCGAGTGTACGTCGACAGCGTTCCCAACCTTTTCAGCTAGGCAACAGATCGATCGGGCTGTATCAAAGCGAGGTCTTGAAGGGCAGGACTCATGATCCGGCGGGCGTAGACATCCGGTCCGTTGGTCTGTGCATAGAGAGCGGCTCCGGCGAGGGCCGCGTCGCCGATTGGATCAGCGTTTTCGACGCTTTTGCGAACCGCAGCGGCAATGCTTTCGCTTGTCCAATCATCGAATTGAGGAGTCTCTGGTTGGAACTCGTGGACAATCTTACCTACCGTGGTGTGCCGTGGCGCGATGACAACGCTGCCTTGGGAGAGCCCCTCGTAGCAGATTCCCGAGATCGCACTTTGGTACCGTTGGGGTTTATAAGGCAGCAGGATAACGTCCAGCCCGAGCAGCAGTTTCTCGTAGTCGGAGGGTGTTAGATCACGATGAACCAATTCGATATCGAATCCCTTCTGTTGAAGCGTTTTCAATTGCTCTAACGTCGCGGGATTCGATTCATCTTGGTGCTGGATAACCCATTGAATCTTGTGCTTTTGGTTGCCAAGCGATTCGATTATCGCGGGCAATAAATCAAACCCCTTGTGTTCGGATTGGTGACCGACGCTTCCGATCCGCAGCGGCGTCGAGCGGTGTTTGTGTTCTTGCCCGCGGCGAGAACGGACCGCGTAGGGCGAGGGCATGACCCCGATCTCAACGCCTGTCGATTGGGAGAGTAGATCCGATGTGCGCTCGTTCACTGTGATCGGCGCAAAGCGATCGAGTAGATTTGCTTGCGATCGCCGGCGTGCCGTAGCCGCCCGACCGTTCAGCCGCTCGAACATCGCTCGCAGCTGTTCACCATAAAAATAACGCTCGCTCGGTTCACATGGAAACGGCATCTCTGCCATAAAAAAGGGGGCTCCGCCTGGTAGAAACGCTTTCCCAATCGCCTGCAAAATTCCCTCGCAGACGACGGCGTTCACCGAATGGGCGTAGATCGCGTGTGGGCGAGTGCGTTGCAGGATCGGCAGCACTTCACGGCTGACGCGCGACGATGCCAGTTTCAAACGCATGCGATCGACAAATGCGTCGGGGTTCCGTTTCATGTTGCAATACACATCCTGCGAAAAGACCTTTTCGCCTTCGCAGGCGTCGGTCTTCTTTTGGGATATAGCAATCTGAACTCGATGACCTTGCGAACGCGCTGCCGATGTGATCGCTTCGCAGACGTTGGCATGATGTCCTCGATGAGAACGCAACGAGGAATCGATATACAAGAGCGTGGCGTGTTCTTTACATGCTAGCTGATTCAAACCGATTCCTCGCTTTCACTCTTCGCTTAGTCAAGCAGCACGCTGTTGCGGGGAGAGTTCTTCGTAATAAGCCCGTACGGTTCGCTCGACGCCCTGCCGTAAGCTGGTGGCTGCCGTCCAGTTCAATTCCGCTTTCGCCAGCGACACATCCATGACGCGTTTCGAAACGCCGGTAAAGCGATTTTCATTGTTGACGATCTGACCGCGATACCCGACCACATCGACGATCGTATCGACGACATCGGAGATTCGGTAGGCTCGCCCACATCCGAGGTTCACGATCGGAACCTCAGAACGCATCGCAGCTTCGATGATTCCGTCGGCGGCATCTTCAACAAACAGGAACTCACGCTCTTGGTTGCCACTTCCCCAGACTTCGACCGACGCTTGATTCGACAGCTTAGCGCGAACGAACTTGCCGATCAAAGCTCCCATCACGTGAGAGTCTTCGGCAAAGCTGTCGCCTGGTCCGTAGACCGTCGGCAGGACCACGCTGGTCGAGGTGAGGCCGTGTTCGGTGGCGTAAGCACGCTGCCCGATCAACTGCGATTTTTTGGTTAACGCATAAGCAAACAAATAGTCCTCAGGCTCGGTCCCGTAGACTTCCGATTCGTCGTGCGGTTGGTCGTGCGAGGGATAGATGCAGTAGGAGAGGATGCTTGTCATCTTGGCGGCTGGGAAGAATCGCTTCCAGGCCTCCAAGACGTTAACGTTCATCGACATGTTCACGAAGAACTGCGTCGCGGGATGCCGCACGGGCCAGTCTCCCGCGCGGTAAAGCGCCGACAAATGGATGATATGATCGCAATCAAACTTCCAGTGTTTGGATTCAAACCAATCGAAGGTTGACGTGCGGTTGGCGAGGTCGACCGTGCTGGTCCCCACCGGAATCATGTTGCAATCGTTGCCGAAACGGCTCCGCAGTGCATTGCAAAGCGACTTTCCGATGAATCCCGTCGCGCCGAGAATGATGACATTTTTCATAGTTCTAAGCAGCCCTCCGCTTGGTGTCGGCGGTCTGGATTGGTGTGGTTTGTGGTTTCAGCGCCGATGCGTCGAGGACTTGCAGCGATGGTACCGGCACGATGAACTTCCCGCCCGCTTCCAGGAAGCTGCGTTTCTTCTCGAGGAAGAAATCGAGGAAGTTCCAAGCCAAGACCAAATAGTAATCTGGCTGTTTCGCCAACGTCCGCTCGTCGACGACGGGGATGTGAGTTCCGGGCGAAACGCGTCCGATTTTGAAGCTGTTGACTTCCGTTAGGCAACTGACGAGATCGGGGCCGATGTCGGCATAGTTCAGTAGAGTCGAGCCCTTCAGGGGGGCTCCGAGCCCGTAGACCGTAGCGTCTTGTTCTTTGAGATCTTCCAGCAGCGACCTCAGGTCGGATGTATTTTTGGCGACGGCTTCGGAGAACTCCTCAAACGTCGACAATTTTTCCAATCCCGCGGCGCGTTCGGTGTTGATCGATTGTTGAACGCTGTCGGAAACTTGGTGAGGCGAGGTTTCTCGCGCCACGTACGCGACAAACGATCCGCCGTGGATCGGGTAGTTGGAGACGTCGAGGATCTTCATCCCATGAGCAGCAAACAGCTTTTGCAGCCCACTGATCGAATGAACGCAGGAGTGTTCGTGGTAGAAGTGATCGAATTGGCGTTGCTGGATCAAATCGAGCAGGTTGACGCCTTGGACGACAAATACCGTCTCGTCGGTCATCACGCTCAGCAGCCCTTCGACGAAATCGTGCAGGTCGGGAACGTGGTAAAAGACCGCTGTCGCTGAAATGATTTTAGGCTCGATGCCCAAGGTCTTGATGGCTTTAGCGGTCTCGCTGTTCCAGAACGCGCGGCAGGCGAGATGTCCGTTTTTGCGAGCTAATTCGGTAACGCGTCCGCCCGGATCGACGCCGATCGTGGTCATTCCCTCCTCGCGGAAACAGCTCAACAACGATCCGTCGTTGCATCCGATATCCAGCACGACATCACCAGCGCTGAGATCGAAATCCGTAACCGCCTTTTTCGCCATCTTGGAGAAATGTTCGACGACGGGGACGTTTAGTCCCGAGACGTAGGGGTGATCATCAAAAAGGACACTCTGCGGCGGAAACTCATCGATCTGCACCTGCCAGCACGATTCGCAGGTCAGCATCCGCATCGAGTAGGTCGGTTCGTTCTCGATCTGATCGGGAGTGATAAAATTGTTCCCGTTGGGTTGGGTACCGAGGTCCAAGAACAGCTTCAAATCGCTGCCGCCGCAATTCATGCAGCACTGGCGGGTAACGGTCGGCGTGCTGTCGGCCGCTGCTGGGCTATCGATCGATTGGCGCGCGTTCATTGCGGTCCTTCTGATTTCAAGAGTGCTCTAAAACAATTTTTTGCCGAAACGGGCTCAAGTCGACTTATAGATAGGCTGCGCATCGACAGCAAGAGCAATGGGAGCTTGTTGGTCCAGGATGGGGGGAGTGTACTGCAACAGAAGTCGAAGCGACGGTGGCTGATGCGAAGACGCGTAGCGCACAGGCGGGGCGCCGTTGTCGATTGGTGCTAGAGAGTGGGAAGCGGCGGGCGGTGTTCAGGCGGTGTGGGGTGCTAGCAACTCGCTTTCGCTCGCTGCGATCGCGTCGCGGACTGCGCTATCGAGAGGTTCCAGCGGGCAGTGCCACGGCCCTCGCCAACGGTTTCGGCTCGCG
>NZ_JBLWZO010000027.1:0-10940 GCF_048266405.1 Celeribacter sp. | reverse complement strand
GCACGAGAAATGGTTACATCGCGATGTTCCAAAGGCTGTCGCATTACTTCGAGAACACCACGTTTAAATTCAGGAAGTTCATCCAAAAACAAAACGCCGTTGTGCGCCAAACTTATTTCGCCCGGCTGCGGATATTGTCCGCCGCCCACAAGGGCAACGTCTGTTTTATGGTTTAATGTGTACTTATTTTATTATTTTAATAAGCTTAAAGAAATCAGTTAATTAAGTTTTTCTTCTGATTTTAATAATTCATTTGTAATAGCTAAGAATTGATTTATCGATTTGTAAGTCAAATGCTGTTGGAAGTTTTCTAGATTATCTTTTCTGCCTTCAAGATTTCTAATTTTGTCATACTTCTTTCTTTCAGCTAATACTTCATTTCTATACTTCTTTAAAAATTCATTATCCAGATTTCCACCCAAATAACGACTATTGTAGATTTTTCTTAAGTCACTTAAATGTGAAATTATACTTTCAGATTTAGAAGTGTATAAATTAAATTGATTTACTGAATTAGCAACCTTATCAATATATTCTATATTATTATTTTGTATTTGCAAATAAATATCCCTTGTCAAAACTAAATCAGTTTGAGAAGTATGAATAATAATATCCTCACCATTTTTAGAAGTTTTATAACCCCTGTCATTTAAGTTTTTTTCTAAATTCACTAGCCGTAAATCAATTCCATAATCAAAAATTTCTCCAGTAGTTGCGAATAATTCTTTAGATTCAATATTTTGAATTACAACATTTTGTCTACTATTATAAGATTGATCCTCAATCACATTTACTATATCTCCTTCCTGTGTATACCCATATTTTTTTATCAATTCATATTTGCCATATAATTCAAATATGCCATTCAGGTACTTAACACCCGAAAGTTCCTTTAGAATAACAAAAGCATTCTTAGTATTTGTTGAATCTATATCTGTTTTATAAATAAATTCGGGATGTTTTTTTAATCGTTTTCTCAACTCATTTAATTCATTTATGGAACTGTTTTTTGGAGTATTAAGGCTGATTTGGCTAATAATTCTCTTCAACTCGTATTTGAATTGAGTTTCATTACTTTTTAAACTATTGAATCTAGATTTTTTGGAACTATTAATTTCATCATCTGCATAAACTAAATAGTTATAATTGTTCTTTAAAAAGAACTCTTGAGCTTTTATCAAAAGGTTTTTTTTCTTTTTATATCTTTCTTCTGATTTAACGAAATCCTTTACCAATTGAAGATGACGATTATACTCAAAAATCATAAGTTGGTTCTCTAAACTATCCTTTTGTTTAGTTTTTATTTCATTCAATAATTTGTGGTATTCTGGATTCTCTTGAGCCACTTGTTTTTCGGTGGCAACCAATCTTTCTTCTATTGGAAAGATAATAGGTTCCGCTGAATAATGTTTTGCAATTTCCTTGGTATGTTCTGGATTAAAACTGTAATGCGGGGTTTGAGATTTTACTATTTGAAAGAAACATAATAGTAAACAGAAAAATTTAACTTTTATCATTATTGGAAAATTAGTTTGAATTAGTAAAACAATAGATTATTGACTTTTAATTTAAATCCCAGTTTACATCTCCTATCTCTACACTGTTTAACATTTTAAAATCAATCCAAGAGATTCCACCATCAATTACGTTCAAAATAATTTTGAAACCTGAGAAAGTTTCTTCATTGAAATTTGTAGTCGCCCCTTTTTTTATTTCTTTTCGGATTCTCTGGTATTGTTCTTCCGTTAGTTGTATGCTTATATTTCTCATAAATTAAAAATTTTATTGTAACTATTTGTTTATCAATAGTTTAATAAATATAATCATTATTCTATGGGCATAGAAATAGAATATTCATCTTTTCTAAAATAGAAAGGTCATTTAATAGCTTTTAATGGACTGTTAGCCTTTTTTAAATATGTTATATAAAAATGGAAAAGAGATGTCTTAAAATGTCCTTGCTAAGCACATATAATGATGATATAGACAATCTATAATCAAAAACTTTATACACACAATAATAATATATATTTTCAAATTACAACGTATTCGTTGTTAAGATTTACACATTATTTACGGCACTTTGTTATCTATAATGGAGATTGACAAAGACATACAGTTAAAAAAACTCGGAATGAGAATTCGAAAATTAAGGTTAGATAAAAATCTTACTCAGTTTGACTTAGGTATTCTTGTCAACAAAGACCAACAAAGTATTCAAAGGTTAGAAGTTGGTAAAATGAATCCAACCTACATTTACCTAATGGAAATTTGCAATGGCCTTGAAATTTCCTTAAGCGAATTATTCGACATCTAGTATATTGATTTGCGCCTAATAATTCAATTTTGCAGATAAATGTTTTACTTTTTGAACGGTAGTGGCAGAAATATTGTGAATTAGAGCCGTTTTACGAATTGAGATTCCGCTTTTCAAGTCCTTAACCACATTTTTATATTTGAACAAAAAGTCTTTGTCTGATAAAATTGTTCCACGTTTTCTACCTTTATAAATACCTTTTGCTTTTGCTATTTTAATTCCCTCTCGTTGTCTTTCAAGAATACTATTTCTTTCCATTTCTGCAACATTAGCTAAAACAGAAACTATCATTTTAAATGCAGGATTAGGTTTTCCATCAATTAATGAATTGATGCCTAAATTTTCTACTTTAAGATTACATAGATTAATTTCAAAAAATTCTATTGTAGTTAAAATATCTAAAATATTGCGACCTAATCTATCAACTGCTTTTACAGTAATTTGATTAATTTCTCCCTTAGAAACTTTATCCATTAGATTGTTACCTTCTAATCTATCTTTAAAAGATATTGAACCTGAAATCTTATCAATAAATAGTACTTCTTCAGAGTGTTTTTTTAACAATTGCCTTTCAAAATTTTGATTAGGTGTTGAAATACGTATATATCTTGCTTTCATATAGTTATGTGTTTAATAAATATAACTATAAAAGAATTACTGTAACAATTTTAGGATCATTTAATTTAATACACTTTCAGTTGAATAAATGTGTTTCATTAGACTTTACTCTTATATCAAAAATAACCTATAACCTATTTTTTAAACAGTAAAAATTGATAACTAAAAAACTCAAAAATAAAGTTGTTGCAGAAATTGATAACTAAATCATAGTTTTGAACACTATTATGTACTCGTATTCTAATTTTGAACATAATTTGATTAATAATTGTCCGAAAATTGAGCTAAATTTGAATAAATTCAATTTAGTTATCACTTTTTTACATTTTAAATATCATAAGTGATTAATAATGAATTATTTATGAGATATTTTTTATGTAAAAACATTAAAAAAATAATTTTACTATAGTTTTTTAATTGTTATCATTTTAAAACTCGTTATCAAGTAGTAGAAGTGATAACTAATTATACATATTTTGAATAAAATATGTTTCTTCTACAAATATCCAGAAATGAATACACCTTTGAAAAGATACTTCGGTTCAAAAATATATCAATATAATTCAAAATTTGAACTTATTCATACCTACAATTCAATTGAATCGATAAGTAAGGAATATTTAAGGAATAATTTTGATTTGACTAAATCAAACAAGAATCATTTAAAAGTCATGAAAAATGATTCGATTCGAAAAAAAATATCTGAATGCCTTAATAATAATGTTGCCGAAAAATATCTAGGCCACTATTGGACTAAATTAGATTTACAACAACTAGTAGAAGACTTTGAATATAATATAATACTTTTTGATTTAAATGACCCAAAAGAATCATACGACGATGAGGATGAATTTTTCTTTAAGGAAACGTGGGATGAAAAAAGACAACGTGGCCTTTATGTAAGAATAAGAAACCATACTATATCAGAAATTCCTGAGGTCGGCATAAGGTTGCATAAAGCGATATTTAAAGATTTTCAAAATACAGAGAACATTAAATTTATTGTTCTTAAATTGATGAAAGAGTACTTTTTCAACAAAAAAAATTTAAATGATTTTAATAATTTTGATAGTTTAAATTCTTCATTAAAACACATCGAAGATTACATTTTTAAAGATTTTACAGAACACTATTATCGAAAATTTAAGAGAAATGGTGATATAATTTTTGAATATGGAAACATATACAAATATAGTGATGAAGATAAGTTATCATTAATTCACAAAAATGAATTTATTGATACTTATGAATCAGTTGAAAGAATGTGGCTTTGGGAAAAAGAGAAATTAGAAAAGTATAATAAAGAATATAAAAGTGTAAGAGGATTTCATAACCTTTATTCTGTAAAGAGAAGTACTAGTGATATAATTGACCGAAATGGTGTAATTGTTCCTGTGTTCTTAGGCAAAAATGGAACCCTAAAAATTAAATTGACTGACTGGAAATCTAAAACTAAAATTTATGATGTTCACAAAATTATAGCGGCTGCTTTTAACGATGAAATCATTAAGCCCTCCGAGAATCATACAAAACTATATTTTAGAGATAACAACAAGTTAAATGTGTCAATTGAAAACTTATATTGGTCTATTCCTAAATATAAACTGCCAAAAGAAAAAAAGATTTCCCACGGAAATCAAAAAAACGTCTATCAATATGATAAAAGTTTTAACTTAATCAAAGTACATGCATCAGTTAATGAAGCTGTGGAGTCGGATACGAAATTTACAAAATCTAATATCTCTGCTTGCTGTCATGGAAAACGAAAATCTCATGCAAATTTCATCTGGTCTTACACACCCTTAGAAAATTCAATTTAATGTTTACTTTTGGATTTAACCGAATTTACTTTATTAATCATTGTATCAATGGGATTAAACATTTCTTGGAAATTACATTTCCAATCTAAAATATAAGTAAGTGACTTGGGAGAGTTATGGAAAATAATCTCTACATAATATCTTCTATTAGAATTTATCCATCTAATCTTTATTCGCTTAATATATCTTTTAAGTGCATGTTTTTTTGTGTTGAAATCAGTTTTTGATGATAATTGTGCAAAATCACTTTTTATTTCCTTTTCCGTTTTTATATTTAAGCTAAGATATTGTATTTCATTTTCAACTTTCAATTGCTTGACCTCAATATCTTTAATTTTATTAGAAATTCTTTCAATTTCATTTTTAATGTCCTTTTCATCAATAAGACCTTTAATAGCAAATTGTATGGCCTTTTGTTTTTCTTTACTAAGCTTTAAATGCTCTTTTCTTATAACTGCTAATTGACTGGTTAGCGTTTCAATATCCTTTTCAACTTGAGAATTATTTAAGTTGTCAATCAAATGTTTCCTGAATCTTTCTTCCAAAATCATTTGACTCCATATAAAGTTATTTAGTCCATCAATATTTATAGACCTATTTCCGCAGTTCTCATTTTTGTAACGCTTAGAACTACACATATAATAATTATCTTTCTTGTTAACCCTTGTTCTTCCGTACATATTCCTTCCACACTTTGCACACTCTAAGAATCCTTTGAGTAAATATAAATGCTCTGTTTGCTTACCAGAAGTATTGGAATTATTTTTTAAATTATGATTAACCTTATCCCATAATTCTGGTTCTATAATTATTGGAGAAGCATAGTAATTATTAGAAAATTTTCGCTTTCCTTTATAAATAGGGTTAGAGATAATATTTCGAATTGTATTTCCTGCCCAATTTATGTCGGCTTTGTTTGTGGTAGTCAACTTTCCAGTTTGCTTATTGACAGTAGTTATAGTACCCTTCTGAATTTTATTATATCTTGTCGGTATATTATCATTATTCAATATTTCAGCAATTTTATTAGTGCCCTTTCCACTTAGAGAAAGTTTAAAAATCCGTTTAATAATTTTCGATTCTGTTTTATCAATTATTAAAAAGCCTTTTTTATCTTTTGAATAACCGTAAGGTAATATACCGTGTGCTCTACCTGCCTTAGCATTTGACTTCAAGACTGATTTAATTTTTATTTTTTGCTCGGTAATTTGGCGTTTATGAATAATTCCCTTTATTTCTGATATGAATTCATCATCTGGATTTGAAAAATCAATACGGCCATCAATATGACTGTAAGTAATAACATTGTATTCTTTAAAAATATCGGTAATAGTATATTTTGTTCTTGGGTTTCTTGAAAGGCGAGATTCATCAATTACAAAAACTGCATTTATTTTTTCCGATACGACATCCGATAACAATTGTGTAATTGCTGGACGCTCTTCTAATGAGTCCCCAGCACCACTAATGCCCTCATCAACATAAAACTTATATGGCATTTCTAAGTCCTTTGCCTTATCAATTCCCAATTGTTTTTGGTCATCGATACTTCTATCTTTACCTTCTTCTTTTAAGCGACTAATTCTGCAATAAATGGCAAGCATACTTAATTCAATTTTAATTTATAAAAATAATAAAAGAACTTTTTATTGTACACATTAGTAAAAAAACATGTCCTTCTATTTAATACTAGAATTGTATCTTCGAATAAATAATTATTAAAATATGGAATTTACTATTAAAGAAATTATCTGTAGAACCCCATATCTAGAAGATAAAAAAACACAGATATTATTAGAAGAATTTCATGACTTAAAAAAAATTGGATATTACAATAAAAAACAAGCTTTAAAAGTGTTGAAATGGAAATCACCTCGACCTACTAGGTATTATGAATTAAATACAGAGGAAGACTTCATAAACATAACATCCACGGCATTTAAACAACATAATGAAAAATTAAAAATTCATATACTTACAGCACTTGAAGGAGTTAACTATCCATCAGCATCGGCATTATTAATGTTTTACGACCAAAAATACCCAGTACTTGATATTAGAGTATGGCGACAACTTTATAGATTAGGAAGTGTTAACTCAAACCCAAAAGGAAAGAATTTCACCCTAAATCAATGGAGTAAGTATTTAGAGGTTATTAATATTCTGTCTAAAGAATTTAAAATAAATCAAAGGCAAATTGAAAAGCAAATTTTTGACTATGATAAAATTTCTCAAATAGGTCTTTTATATAAATAGTTATTAATAGTAACAAACCATAATTAGTTTCAAGGTCTTTTAAATTATTGCATGTATCTTTCACCTTAAATTAAACTAGTAAAATGGATTCAATAAACTTTGGTACAGGAAGAATTGGCGAGATTATTTCTTATTTAAAAAAAAAACACAACGTTGAGGATGCTACAACTCTTTCAGAAGATATTAAACTAAATGCTTTATTAGATTCTTTAAATCTTGATGTTGAAGATTTTGATGCCCTTATTGCAGAAAACTCTCCTGTATTTAGAACCGTAAAAGGACATGCCTTTGAATCTGTATTTAAGTATATACTTGAAGAAAACGATTATTTAGCTATTCAAATTGGAGGAGATGATGCTGTAGATTTAATGGTTAACGATTTTTCCTTGCAGCTAAAAACGCCAAATATGGCGGGAACCAACAGCGAGTATGTTCAATATAAAACTCATAAAACTCATGGTGCTAAATCAGAAAAAGAATCAATGGGCTATTATCATGGAATAAACCATTTCGCTGATTTTTTAGTAGGCTTGATTACTTATGAACCCCTAAATATTCTTATTCTAAACCAAAATGAAATTCCAAGACATCCAAATGATAATAACAAAATTAAAAGCCCCTTTAGAATTAGATGGAGAAATCATAAAGGATTAAATAATTTTGAAAGACTTGGAATTAAAAACATTGATTTAAAAAGAAATAGCCATATTCCTAGTAATGCATTGCTTGAGGTTCTTCCAAAATCAAGCTCAAAATTAAATCTAAAATCAGAAATAATTATTGACACAATACTGACTGATGGTAATTTTAGAATATGGGATATGTCAATAAGAGGTTTCGCACGTGAAGTAGTTATAAATAATTTTCTAATAAAACATAACATAGAATGTTTAAACCCAGTAAATTTGAGACCAATCAGAGGAGATAAAGCGGACTTTGCTGTAAAAATAAATGGTTCAAATACATTTTTTCAAGTTAAAGGGGTTTCGACAAATAATTGTAGATTTCAAGGAATAAATTCCGTTGTGGCCACTGAAACACAACTAACCAGAGGAAGAGTTAATGACCACCCAACTCAAAGTAGATTATATTTAAAATCAGATTTTGAATATTTAGTCCTTGCCCTTGGACCGCCCTTAGTTAAACTATTTAGTGAAGAAATAGGAATTGATTTTAAAATTGAATGGAAAATATTTATGATTCCGACTGATGAACTTCAATCTCATGCAAAGATGAATCATAGAATAAATTCGTTGCAAAAATTTTTATATAAAGATTTGCTCAAATATGAATTGAGTTCAGAAAACATTTCAAAAATTTTTAAACCTCAACTGTGTAGTTAGTTATTATTAATTCATTCCCCATTGTTCTTGATGCTCCATTGATATTTGCGGTATTATAAAGCCAGCTTTTGGTATAAATATTTGCCCATTTATACAACACCCTTATCTCTTCACAATCATCGTAGGATAAACAAAATTTGAATTTTGTGTTTTTCAAGATATCGGCTAATCTTTTATGGTCTTTTAATACAAAGGAGTTAGTGTAAGCCCTCTTTTGATCAGCTAAATAATATGGCGGATCTAGATAGATTAAGACTTTATCATCTTTTGACTTGGCATTAATAACTTCCTCAAAATCTAAACTTGTGATTTTTGTATTTTGTAATTTAATATGTGCATTCAGTAAGAAATTTTTCCAGTTTTTGGGAGGAGAACTTTTACCATCCTTATAACCCCAAGCTGGTTTATTAATTATGCCCGAATATGATGTTCTATTCAAGTAATAAGTTTGGAATGCTCTTTCGAAACTTGACTTAGCATTCATTTGGATAATTTCTTTATGTCTTTCACGGTTAGCATATTCATCATCAAATAAAACACTAAAATCCTTAATGGAGGACTTATTCAAAATATGACTATATACATTCATCAAATCATTATCAATATCATTTATCCAATTTCTATCCGCTTTTTTCTTACCAAAGAAAACGCTTCCACCACCAACAAAAGGCTCTCTATATTCTGAATGTTCTACAACATTTAAAAATGGAATAATATGTTTAAGTGCATAAAATTTACCGCCTGGATATCGAAAAGGAGACTTGACATAATCAGTTGATTTTACATAAGGTTTAAGCTTATTCATTAAATAAAGTTTCTTGTTTTGGAATATTATAATTTGTAATAATTAATTCGAACCCGAGTTTTCTCCTACCATTTTCAACATTAGAGTTATCTACTCTATAAAAGAAATTAACTTCATAAATATTTGCCCAATTGTACAAAAGCCTTATTTCTTCACAATCATCGTAAGTTAAAAAGAATTTATGTGGAGTTTTCTTTAAGGTTTCTGCAAGCCTCTCATGGTCGTGAATATCAAATCCATTTCTATAATGCTTGTGCTTAGGTGGTTTAAAGTAAGGTGGGTCAACAAAAATTAAAACATTATTCTTACTTTTATTGAGAATAACCTTTTCAAAATCAATCGATGTTAACTTTACATTATTTAATTTTTCACCACATGGTAAAATTCTCTCATGCCATCTATTAGGTGGTAAACTTCTCTTAGGTCTATATCCCCAAGAGGGAGACACTAATTTCCCACTAAATGACGTTCTATTAAGATAATAATACTTCCAAGCAGTTTCAAATTGATTTGAAGGTTGGCTATTAAAAACTTCCCGCCATCTTTCTTTGTTAGCAACTTCATTTTTATATGAGTCTGCCAAATTTAATCTTGTTGAAGTATTACTAATTATTTTATAAGTGTCAATCAATTCAGAGTCTAAATCATTGAGCCAATTAAATTTCGATTTCGATTTGGAAAAAAAAACACTCCCTCCACCTACGAAAGGTTCTCTATATTCATCATGTTCAATACTTTCCCAGAACTTAGAAAGAAGTTTTATAGCATAAAATTTTCCTCCCGGGTATCTAAATAGTACAGGGGTTTTTCTTGTCATTAACGAAGGTGTAAGGTTGATTAGAATTAATTATTTAAAGATTACAAACTTAATACATCAATCAATTAATTAATAATTAAATTACTTAAATATATTGTTCACATTAAAATAATTACATCACTAATTGTGTGATGTGGACTTCGGAAAGGCCGCGAAGTCATAATACCACCTTTTTCCATGGTACGTCCCGCAACGCTGTGAATTTTTGTTGTTTCGAGACTTTCCTGCAATGTCATTGGCGGTAAAATACTTGGCAAACGTTTGGCAAGCATCGTTTTTCCCGAACCCGGCGGACCAATCAAAATAATATTATGGCCACCGGCTGCTGCAATTTCCATACAGCGTTTTATGGATTCCTGTCCTTTCACATCAGCAAAGTCGTGTTCCGGATGTTCCAAGTGCTCGTAAAATTCGGCCACCATATCCACCTCGGTTTTTTCAAGTTGAATATTTTCGTTGAAAAAATCAATTACTTCTTTTATATTCTCAATCCCAAAAACATCAATTCCTTCAACGATAGCAGCTTCTTTTGCGTTTTGTTTCGGAAGTATAAATCCCTTAAAACCTTCCTCTTTTGCTTTCAGCGCAATTGGTAAAGCACCACGAATGGGCTGTAGATTTCCATCGAGCGAAAGTTCACCCATAATTATATATTCCGAAAGTGGATTTCGCTCTTCAATCTGTTCTGTGGCAATGAGAATACCCATCGCCAAGGTAAGATCATAGGCAGAACCCTCCTTCCGAAGATCTGCGGGCGACATGTTGAGAATTAATTTTTTTCCGGGAATTTTGAAACCGTTGTTTTGCAGGGCAGCGGCTATACGGAAATTGCTTTCGCGAATGGCATTGTCTGGCAGTCCAACTAAATGGTAACCTACCCCAATATCAACATTTACTTCAACTGTAATAGTTGTGGCCTCAACGCCAAAAACGGCGCTTCCATAAACTTTTGTAAGCATAAATT
>NZ_JBLWZO010000026.1:0-16588 GCF_048266405.1 Celeribacter sp. | reverse complement strand
ACGTGGTCCATCACCTCAATCGAGTACCGCGAAAAAAACCGCTCTAAACAGGCCTGATCAGAAAAGTGGACCTGACCGACGCCTACAAAATCACCACTTGTATAGCCTTTTCGCACATACGGATCTTCCGTCGGTTCTCCATGCTTAAAATCATCGCAATCAGTCGAAAACCAATGGATGCCTACATAGACGCCACCTAGCGCCAAACGTTTTTCCAGCATGTCCAAGCTGCGCTCTATACCAGCTGTCAGGTTATGAGTAAGCGACGCCCGGTCGATAACGAGGTCAAATGGACCTTCAAAAGGGATGTCTTCACAAAAATCAGCTTGAGCCAACTGCACTTTCTCGCCATACCGCTTCCGGATGCTTTCTAATGCGGTAGCACTGTTATCCACACCATGAAACATCCCTCCAAACCATTGAACCAGTGGAATATTAGCCCCAACACCACAGCCAATTTCCAAAACCTGCGCCGGTGTTTCGCGCTGATGCGGTCGTGCATGGCGCATGATCAGCGATATCAGTTCGCTCCACGGCCAAACGCTGTGATGAGCACCTGTGGCATAGAGATCCTCCCACTCTGGAGAAAAAGACATCCTGCTATCCTCTCAAAAAATCTGCGGGCTGCGGTTCGTTCATTAAAAGGTCGATAACCCCCATATAGGGCTCAAAACCTTGGTACGTCTGAGCATAGTTTGGGTGTTGGTAATCCTGATAAACCACGGAGATACCAGCCTGCGCAAAGGGACCTTCATCCAAATACCCACGTCCCTGGGAACCGGAAAAATAGGTGTCGGCATTCACCGCCTGACAATGGTTCAAAATGAGATCGCTCTTTGTCCCCTCAACAGAAGGCAGCTTCGAGGTCTTTTGGATCGGCGTGGTAATCTCAAAAGCTTGATTGAATACCACCATCATATCCCAACACAGATCGCTCAACCGATCATAGGGTGTATGGTAAAAGGGCTCCAAACGCGGCAGCCACTTCGCAGCGAAGGGAGCTTTGCGGTAATTTTGGGTGATCGCCGCCCAATGTTTGGATTGCCAGCGCAGCTGGTTGTTGATCGGCACATCGGCAATGGTCTGCTCAAAATGCTTGCCTTTTGTTTGCACCGGAACCGTTTGCCAGATCCATCCCTCTTTGGTGCGGATCTTATTGCGATTCTGAAAGCTGCCCTTTTGGAACTGCACAGTGTCGAGATAAAGAAAAAGATCGGATTTCTTGATCTTTTCAAAATATCCCAACCATGGCAAATACGCTGGTTGGTGAATTGAAACGATCATTTACCATCCACCGGTTCCAAATCTTCGGTGTCAATCCCTTCAGCCACCGCTTTGGCCGTGCGCAAGGTGCTCCCACAAACTGAGTCCCAGTCCCCTACATATAAGCCCTGCTCGGCGCGTTTAAACGTCACTGTACTATCGTCTAGAACCGTGCCTGCGGGCAGGTCATAGCGTGCGACAATCCGCCGACGCATAATGGTTCGACTTTTTTCTTCTTCAGCATTGGGCACAATAAGGCCGCTACCCTGCGCCGCCTCGGCAAAGCGAATGTGCACCACCATTTCCGTTAATTCTTTTGGATCCATCGAAAACCAATGGTCCGGACCGGCGTGGTCATGACTGAGTGTGAAGTGCTTTTCAATGATCCGCGCCCCAAGGGCTACCGCCAAGGCGGGTGCCACAGTCGAACGGCTATGGTCTGAAAAGCCCCAGACGACATCGGGATGGCGCTGCCGTAGCGCAGGAATCTGCGCCAAATTTAGATGTTCGGGATCCGAAGGATAAAGCGATGCACAGTGTAAAACCCCAAGGTTCGTGGAGCGATTTTTCAAATCACCGACCACTTTATCGACTTCTTCGGCATCCGCCATGCCTTTGGAAATAATTAACGGCAAACCGGTAGCTGCAAAGGCACGAAGGTTCGGCAAATGGTCGAAATCGTCTGATCCGACTTTAATTGCCAGCAGCCCCAACTCCTGCATCATTTCCAGATTAACAGGGTCTTGCACTGTAGTCAGGAACATGATGTCGCGGTGGTCGCAGTAGGCCATAAGTTCGGCCCATTCCTCGCGGGAGAGCTCCAAACGGCGAAACATCTCGTATTCGCTTTCGGTAACCTCTTTCCCTTGACTGAAATAGGTAAAGGTCTTGGTCCGGTCGGCACAGAATTCAGCAGCAGTAAACGTCTGGAACTTAACGCAATCAGCACCCGCCGCCTTGGCAACATCCACCAACTCCTTTGCCAGCGCTAATTCGCCATTGTGGTTGGCTCCCGCTTCCGCCATCACAAAAACCGGATGATCATCTCCGATCAAACGTGAGCCAATCTTCATCTGCGCTGCCATACGCCACCACCTTTTCCTTCGTAACGCTATATCTGTGCCATAGGGTTTACCCCGCAGGCGATTTGACCGGGGTACATAGCAGCTCGCCCAAGGGCTTACCACCTATCTATAGAATACAGGAATGCTCTTTTACCACAAACTGGGATTGAGCAAAGCGGCAGGCACCTGGGGCATTAAGGTATCGACCCAGCGCCGTTCTTCAATGCTCAGCGCAGGATGGGACACAAAAGTAAGATTTTCCTGAAGTTGCTCGGTGGTTTCCATTCCCAGCACCACCCCAGATACCGGTGGGTAACTTAACACATACGCAACACAGAGGTCCGCCAAAGACGAACGTCCAACCGCGTGCTGCGCTTTGGCCAAGGCGGCCAGCACAGCTGGACCACATCCTTTGGCTACTGCGGGCCAAGACACCCGATTTCCGCCGAGCAACAGCCCCTGTAGAAACACCGAACGAACATGCACGGTTAGGTCGGGGCGGTCAGCGATACGATCCAAAACAGCGCTGTCTTTCCAGCGATAGTCTAGAATATTAAACGGAATTTGCAGATGACCGATGTCACCACATTCCGCAGCGAGTTCAGCTTCGTCCGCCGCTTGGGCCGACAAGCCTAAGGTGCCAATCACGCCCTCTTTGCGCAATCGCAATAAGGTCCGCCAAAACCCATTGGGATGCCTCAAGGGCCACGCTTCACGGATTAACAGAACAGGTACTCTATCAACACCCAATGCGCGACAGGACGCGCGCACACCGCCTTCGGCAAACCGTTCCAACGCGGCATCGCCCATAACGGCCGCTTCTTCGGCCAAAGGAGTGTTCACCTTGGTAATCACTGTCGGGCGCAGGGATACTTGTGGATTGGCAGTGGATAGAGCCTCCTTAAGAACGTCTTCAGAATCTCCGTAGCACCGGGCTGTGTCCAAAACACGCACACCGGCTGCCAACGCCGCGTGAACCAACTGCACTGCAGCTATTCGGTCAGGTTTCCCGCTTTGATTCGCGATCCCATAAGACAATCCCAATTGAGCCGTCCCTAAAACCAGCCGTTCGGCACTTGCAGACATTACTGCAAAATCTCCATCAAAGACTGGGCCAAATACCGCCCTCCAGGGGCTGGAAACAACGCCCTTCCTCGGGTAATACGCTCATTGCGCCACACGTCATCCGACAACAAGCGGCGTAAGATGGTCCTGGAAGGCTCTGCCGGGCGCGGATAGGAAACAGGCGCAGGCCCGGCCAAGGGCACAACCCCACCCAAATGCTCCAGCGCCTTGATAAAGGGAATTTGGTGTTCTTCAACCGCCAACGCCGCAACGGCCACGCCCGCTGCCTGAAGTTCACAGCAACTCGTCCCGCCCGCAGAAAGGGCCAAAAATGAGCATTCTGCAGCCGGAATTAACGACGGTGGTGCATGAGTAATTTCTGCTTTCGGAAGATACTGACTAATGGCGGCAACAGCCCCGGTGCGATCCGGATGGACTGGTCCGATGACAGCCAAAACTCGATAGCTTGCCAGCATATCGTGCATCGTGCGGGCAATCCAAGCCGTATCGTTTGCTGGATCTTCCCCGCCCATCGTGATCAAAACAGCCTGCCGGTCGTTTTTTTCGGCAGCAGCAAAATAGTCTGGATGAATAGCGTTATAGCGGCCTCCAGCTAAAATCCGCCGCCTGACGCGAGGCCGGTAATCCTGTTCGGCCGTCCATGGTTGGGCATTGATAATCACGGCAGCGGGAAAATCGCGGTATGGGGCGTCATCATAACAAATCAGCCTAGATACACCACCCAACGGAACCAAAGTCGATGGATCTGCATATTTTCCGTCCATAACGACCCACGGATTCGCGTCTTGGGAGCCTCTATTTTTCTGACACCATGCCACGAGCTGTGAACAGTCTTGGCCCGCAGATCCAGCAACTGACGACGTTGCTAATACCGAAAATCCGGCATCGCTTACCCTTTGGCGAATGTCGTCAGGAGCTTGCATTAAGAACTGTGCAACCGGCCCGCCCTCAGCGCGCAAGGATTCCGCCAAGGACAAGCAGCGCATCAAGTGCCCTAAACCGTGATCCCTACCGGCATCGCAGCGGATAAGAAGCGGCGGCCAAGACATTACAAATTAATACCGCGAATCAGCGCGAAACCCTCAGCATAGGGTAAACCCGCTTGTGCTCCACGGAAACGCCCCAAGGCGCGGATGACTTCTGGAGAACGCGGATGTGGTGCTGGATGCATCTCGTCGTCATAAGCAGTCATCGCCGCAACCTTCTGGTCCATATGATCCGTGATGTCGTGGAAGACGGTTGGTGCAAACGGTTTTAACGGGTTCCATTCGGTACTCGACAAAACCTCAAAGGCAAACACGGCACGCAGACTTTGCCCACTCAAAGGGCGCACCGCCGGCAAGACTGCGCGATGAGCAACTCCATGATCAACATTCGGATCATCTGCAGAATGGGTAAACAAGCGCGTCGGGTGAAAATCGCGAATATGAGATTCTATTTGTTTTGTGAGGTCAAGAAGCGGGACCTGATCAAGACGGCAACAGGGACGCTCCGACAAAAAGACCTGCTCTGCATCGACACCCAAAGCCGCTATGGCCGTGACCGCGTTGGCATTCCGCAGTGCCGATTTTTCTATTACTTCAGGGGTGCCAAACTGCTCAGGTGTGAAGCGGGCGGTAACTCCTTCGGCCAAAAAAACCACTCGGACCGAACATCCCAAGGCACGGTATCGTGCCATCGTCCCCCCACAGCCGAGAACTTCATCATCGGGATGGGCTGCAATCACTAAAACCCGTTCTTCACCAAGCATTATGCTCTTCCTCTTTTCGCCATTCAGCAACCAACATCTCAAGGGTTTCCATAAGGGAAGGTAGCTGTTCTCCCAAGGCGGTTTCCGTTGCAGAAACATCCATGCGCATGTCTAAAGAGCGCGGCGCCTTTAAAGACAAATCGCTCAATCGACCAAGATTCGCGGTTTGGGTCGGCAAGCAGAGCTTTTGCGCCACCCCCAGCAAGAAATCTGCTTTGGACAGTCCTCCACCGCGTGACCCAAGGTTAAAAGTCCCTGTAGTCTGCGCCATGATCATACGTTCCACTACCTGCGGCACCAAGGCTCCGTGGCAGGGATTAAAGAGCACATCTTGAAATAGCGTGACAGGTTTTTCTGCGCGCAGGCTATCGACCAGCCAAGCGACCAATCCCGGGCGTGCCGATGTTCCCCGCCCCACATAGTTTAGTCGGAGAACCGTCGTAACCTTATGCTGACGGGCGATATCTTCGCTCCACAACTTGGTCCATCCATACACGTTAACCGGGCCGATCTCTCCCCGGCATCCGCCACCATCACGATACACTTGATCGGTAGAAATATGCACCAAATGGCAGTCTGGCGCATTGGACTGCAAGGCGTCGACGATTGATCTTGTGCCTTCCACATTGTCCCGAAACGCCTTATCTAGATCATCCTCGCAACGATCCACATTGGCCAAAGCAGCACAATGGATAATTACGCTTGGCCGAAAACGGACAATCAAAGCTTCTGTTTGCGCATGGTCTGCAAGATCAACGTGTTCGACCGGCGCAAGATAATGTCCTGTCATCGCAAGCGTGCCTTTCTGTTGCCGGCCGTCGCGGACGAGAGGAACGATACGACGCCCTGCCAATCCGTTCTTGGCCCAAGCAGAACAGAAATAAAGACCCAAAGCACCACCTGCTCCGGTTAGCAGAACCGGAGCAGGTGCATTGCGATTATCGGTGCGTGCCATTTTGACCGTCTTCATCGAACAGCCCTGCCTCACGCAACATACCCGTCAAACCAGCTGCGTCTAGGGTGTCGGGATTGTTCTCGCTGGTGTAATAGAATCCATCCGCAACAGGAACGCCTTTGGTTTTGACATGGCTGCGATCCCAGAAAACGAGAGATGGCTCAATAATGAACCGGTCATTTAGTTCAAAAGTGTTGCGAGCGTCATCTTGGGTGATCATCACTTCGTGCAACTTCTCACCAGGGCGGATTCCCACGATCCGCCGCGGCACCCCAGGTGCTAAGGCCACTGTCAGATCAACCATTTGCATACTGGGAATCTTGGGGATAAAAATCTCTCCACCGTCCATAAGGCTGAGGCTCGACACCACAAAGGACACGCCCTGTGCTAGGGTAATCCAGAAACGGGTCATCCGTTCGTCAGTGATGGGCAGATCCGACGCCCCATCCTTAATCATCTTGCGAAATAATGGGATGACGCTGCCACGCGATCCCAGCACGTTACCATAACGAACCACACAGAAGCGCGGACCGTTGGCCCCAGACATGTTGTTCCCAGCGACAAAGATTTTATCGGAGGCCAGTTTACTCGCCCCATAAAGGTTCAACGGGCTTGCGGCCTTGTCGGTGGACAGCGCAACCACTTTTTGCACATCGGTCTTCAGGCAGGCCGTCACCACGTTTTCAGCGCCAACCACGTTAGTTCGGATACATTCGAATGGATTGGCTTCAGCAATCGGTACATGCTTCAGCGCCGCAGCGTGGATAACGATATCAACATCCCGGAACGCCATGACAAGGCGGTTTATATCGCGCACATCGCCGATAAAAAAACGTAAACAACTATAATTCGGGTGAGATTGGAAATCATGATCCATCTCATATTGCTTTAACTCGTCTCGGGAAAAAATGACCACACGGCGCGGGAGTGCTTGATCAAGCAAGGTGCGAACGAATTTCCGCCCAAATGATCCTGTCCCACCGGTAACTAAGACCGATTTTCCGTTGAAGATCGACCAATCGGTGTTTTCACCCGTGAACCTGCCTACACTCATACTTGCTGTCTTTCTTGATTGAGGGACTATCCCCTCTTTGGTCAACACGGCGTCAAGTCGTGAAGATACCATTCTCTTCGAAGATGTGTATTCCTGCACCGCGTTTTCTGCCACCCTAGGTGCCAAACTGCCACAGTTTACAATCGAAAGGCCTAAGCTAGATTTCCATAAACGCTGCAATTTATGCCCGATTGTCTGATTAGACTATAGGCCATACTGAAAAATTTCTCTAAAATGTACTGTAAAGAGGTTGACCTCAACTCTTAACGATCATTCTCCCAAATTCAAAAAGCAAAACATGATCGGCAGAACGTTCATTTTCTTGTAGACATCGCTCATGCTATCGGGTGCTTTCAGTGCAAGGTATTCTATGGCACTTATTCTTGAAGCGTATATGTCAGGAGGCATGATGTCGGTTGGTCGATCTATAGCAAAACAAATTTTGCTTGGAGGCCTTACGCAATTTTTGGTCAGCTTACGTGGCCTGATCATCATGCCCATCATCGTCAAAACAGCTGGCGATTCCGTTTTTGGCGCGTACGTCCTTCTATCATCGATCGTTGTATTTCTTGGTGGAATTTCATCATTTGGCACCAACTACACATTCCGCCGCGAACTTCCAGCAACAGACAAAGGAAGTCAGCGTGGCGCGTTGCTGATGCCTCCGCTTACCTTCCGCATTTTTTCAACCGCTGCCTTTGCAACGGTGCTCTATCTTGTTAGCCCTGCCTTTTTCGCGTTGCTCGGAGAGAGCATTCCCTTCTCTCCCGGATATTTGGTTCTGTGGCTGTTAGGATTAACGCTTCAAGAAAAGGCCACAGATTATTATCGATACACCTCGCGGTTTGGCATTTTTAACCTGCTGACCGTGGGACAAATCTATATCCATATTGGCGCTACTGTCGGTGTCGTTTTGTGGTGGCATGATCTTAGTCTGGATACGCTGTTGCTTCTCCAAGGCAGTTCGCTGCTGGTTTTGTCCCTGCCAACACTTGTGCTGGGCGTATTCCGAGAGACCGGCTTAAGCTGGCCACGGTTTCACTGGCCGACATTTTGGGCGGATGCACGCGTTGGCCTCCCTCTGACAGGAGAATTCGTCGTTGATTTCCTAGTTGCCTTCGGAGATCGATACCTGATCGGCCTTTTCCTCTCCTTAGCTGCGGTAGGGCAGTACCAGTCCTCATACGCTTTAGCAGGCTTGTTGGCTTTTTTTCCCAAAGTCCTTGCCACCGTTTTGCCCCCGCCCCTGTGCCGCTTGTGGGATAAAAAAAAACCTCAACAGGCCGAACAGCTCGTTTCCCATGCCCTGCATCTATTTTTAGTTCTCGCCATTCCGTTTACCGCAGGCGCCCTGGTCGTCGGTCCTTCGGTAGTTGCGGCCCTGACAATGCCTGAAATGGCATTAGCCGGACGTTGGGCTGTGGCATTGATTGCGTTGGGAATGGTGTTTTATGGCATTGTTATCTTGCTTTCGAGTGTCGCCTTCGTAACCCGTCAAACGTCCGTTATTTTTAAGGCAAACCTTATAGCGCTTGCAGGAAACGTCGCTCTCAACCTTGCGATTCTGCCCTTTTTCCCTAACGTCACAGTGCCGGCTGCGGTCTCGGTGGTCGCCTATGGAACGGCGTTTGCCTATGCCCTCGTCAAGGTCCGCAAACACTTTAGGATCTCTTTTCACTGGTTGAGCCTGGTACGTTCCTTGTTGGCAACATTGGTGATGAGTGCCAGCTTAGTTTGGAGCGGCTATACCCCAGGAACTGTAGGGTCGACCGAGATCGCGGTCCTGGCACTGACAGTTGGAGCTGCCATTAGTGGTTATTTTGCCATATTTGTTATGATTGGGGGCCTTCCAGCAGCGGACAGGGCCTTGCTCGCCAGTTTATTACGGCGACAACCCGAATAACCTCATTTGTTCTGGTCCCTCCGTTTCATCTCTTCGACACAGCTTCCCGGTTATTATTGAAACCGAGATAACGGAGGAGTAACTTGCGCAACCTCGGTAACCATGAATATCCATTAAAGGCAAAATAACTTTGACAGTGACTGCTATTATTCAGGCCCGCATGGGATCGACACGCTTGCCAGGCAAAACCTTAATGAATCTCGTCGGAAAACCGGTCGTCATGCACCTAGTCGACCGGGCCAAGGCGGCCCGATTGATTGATAGGGTCATTGTTGCCACATCGACCGCAGCTGCCGATGACGTTCTGGAACGCACTTTGGAAAATGCTGGGGTTTTGGTTTTTCGTGGCGCGGAAGATGATGTTTTAAACCGTTATGCGCAAACGGTACGGGCCCTCATACCCAAAGAGGAAAGAGAGGCCGGTGCAGTCGTGCGCCTGACCGCTGACGACCCGCTTAAGGACCCGGCGGTGATGGATGCAACGATTGGCGCCTTTCTGGCTGAACGCGGGCGCTGGGACTACGTATGTAATAATCAGCCGCCCTGGCTGCCTGAAGGCCAAGACACCGAAATCGTCGCCATTAGGGCGCTGTTGGCCGCTGACGATGCATGCGACGACGCATATGAGCGAGAGCACGTAACACCTTATTTGTACAACCATCCAAAGCAATTTCGATGTAACAGCCTTCATGGTGCGCCCGATCTCTCCGCTTGCCGCTGGACCCTCGACACCGCCATGGATATGGCATTCTTTAAAGCAGTTTTTGCACAATTCCCAAATGACCCCATGCCCAGCATGGAAAAAATTCTCGCCCTGTTAGAACAAAAACCGGAAATTGCCACTTTAAATTCACAGGTTGCACGCTCCGCCCTTTACCGTACAGAAATAGGTGATAACTGATGTTTTCCTATCCCCCCCCTGAAAAGCGCATCATTGAACGTGTCTCTGATTTGGAACGTCGCTACTTGTTGCAGTGCTTGGATTATGGGTTTGAAACATCGAAAGGATCAGAGTTCTGCACCCGCCTCGAAAAGGCTTTTGCCGAGCAGCTCGGAATGGAATTTGGCATTTCCTTCATGAACGGCACCTGCACGATGCACGCCGCCTTGGAGGCAGCCGGTGTCGGCCCAGGCGACGAAGTGATCGTACCACCACTCACCATGTCCTCGACGACTTTTGTCGTTTTGCAGGCACATGCAGTGCCGGTTTTTGCGGATGTCGATCCAGACACCTTCCAAATCGATCCGGCAAGCATCCGCGAACGGGTCACTGAGCGGACCAAAGCCATTATTCCCGTGGCGCTCTATGGTTTATCGCCGGATATGGATGCAATCATGCAGATAGCCAAAGACCATAACCTTGTGGTGATCGAAGACGATGCCGAAGCCATCACCAACACCTATAAAGGCCGTCAAATGGGCACCGTCGGCCACATGTCGAGCTTTAGCTTCCAAAGTTCCAAACACCTGACCGCTGGAGAAGGCGGTATGATCGTCACGAACGACGAAACGCTCGCCAACAATATCCGACGCTTCAACAGCTTGGGCTACGCCGGCGTAGGGTCGCGCAAGGGTAAGATCACCAAAAACGATATTCAGGATCCCAATTATTCCCGCCACGTTTCGACGGGCTTCAACTACAGGATGCCAGAACTCTGTGCGGCAGTGGTGTTAGCCCAACTGGAACGGATCGACGAACTGGTGCAGCGCCGCGTTGATGTCGGCCACCTATTTAAGGAGGCCATTACAGGATGTAACTGGTTCGTACCGCAGAAAACCCCCGAAGACTATACAAACAGCTATTGGACTTTTGTTGCCAAATTGGAACACACGGATGTGACGTGGCATCAATTCCGCGACGCGTTCCTTGCCAATGGGGGTGATGGCGTCTATGCGGCATGGAAACTCAGCTATCTGGAACCGATGTTTGCCAACGGCTGTCCGATCACCCACCCCGCATACACCGGCACCTATCAGAGCTTTGCGCCAGGCCTGTGCCCCAACGCGGAATTGGTGCAACCGAAAATTTTCCAGTTTAGAACCAACTACTGGAACTGGCATGAAGCCGAACAACAAGCTGAAATATTGCGCAAGACCATCAAACAATTTTCGTAATTTTTCTGCGTCACGAACCAAGACAAGCCCCAATACGTTTCTATGGGGCTTGTCTACCCTAAGGAAATTTAGCAGCTATTGATCGGATTCTCCAAGCCATAGAGCTATTCTTTGATGACCACATGGTCGAGACAGCTGCGGTCATTTTTTGCAGGTTGTTTCTCAAATGATCCGATCCATCGAGCATCACATAGACGGAATGCCGAAAATGACCGACCTTCCGGAATTATGCCTTCACGGCCCCGACGAAAATACAACCCCTGCTGCATGAGCAGCAGATCGATGTTTCCATTCCCTGCTTTTCCTTTGGGCGGGTCTTGGCGGAGAACCAACAATGAGCACAGTGTTTGATTTACATGGCAAGCGCGTTTTTGTCGCCGGACATCGGGGTATGGTGGGCAGCGCAATTGTTCGCCGCTTGGCACGCGAAGACTGCACGGTTCTCACAGTTGGTCGGGATGAGCTGGATTTGACCGATCAGAAGGCTGTCAATGCTTGGATTGATTGCAACAAACCTGACGTGGTTATCATGGCGGCCGCAAAGGTTGGTGGCATCAATGCCAATAACATACTGCCGGTGGATTTTCTGTATAGCAATCTGATGATCGAGGCCAACCTTATCCATGCTGCCCACCAGATCGGGACTCAAAAGCTCTTGTTCTTGGGCTCTTCTTGCATCTACCCACGCTTGGCGCCGCAACCCATGCCCGAAGAGGCCCTCCTGACAGGCCCGTTGGAGCCAACCAACGAATGGTACGCCATTGCAAAGATCGCGGGCATTAAGTTGTGCCAAGCCTATCGCCGCCAGTACGGCCGTGACTTCATTTCCGCCATGCCGACAAACTTATACGGTCCGGGAGACAACTTTCACCCCGAAAACGGCCACGTTCCTGCGGCTTTGATGCGCCGGTTCCACGAAGCCAAGCAAACCGAAACACCTCAGGTCGACGTATGGGGAACAGGAACGCCGCTGCGGGATTTTTTGCATGTAGACGATATGGCGGATGCTTGTGTCTTCTTAGTAAAAGCTTATTCTAGCGAAGAGCATGTGAACGTAGGTAGCGGCGAAGAACTGACAATTTCCACTTTCGCACATGCTGTTAAGGATGTGGTGGGCTATCAGGGCGATCTGATCTTTGATCCCAGCAAACCCGATGGAACGCCAAGAAAGTTGATGCGGTTGGATCGATTGCACGCTTTGGGCTGGCATCACCAGATTGCTTTAGCCGACGGATTGGCTCAAACCTACCGCTGGTTTTTGGAAAACGCTAAGGAAGCCCGACTTTAAAGGCGTTTACCGCAAGGAAAGTGCTTAGAAAACACGGAAAAAGCTTTCAAAACATCACTGTGCGCAGTGATATAACTCATTAACTATTACCCGCAACCACCCCTGCGTTAAAAATCGCCGCAATCATGCCTGAAGTACCTGCGCCCGCAGACAGGATTCCTATTCGTTGCTGGTTTGGGTCAAGTCGAAGAACTATCGCGCCCATAAATATCTTCAAACCGCTTGATATCATCCTCGCCAAGATAATCGCCGGTCTGGATTTCAATAATATCGAGAACGCAATCTTCCCTGTTTTGCAAACGGTGCACAACACCGCGGGGAATATAAGTCGACTGATTTTCCTGGAGCTCAAATTCCTCACCGCCGCGGTAGACATGTGCCGTTCCTGACACAACCACCCAGTGCTCTGATCTTAATTGATGACTTTGCAGCGACAGTTTCCCGCCCGGCTTGACGGAAATACGCTTCACTTGAAATTTATTCTTCTTCTCGATGCTCTCGAAGCTTCCCCAGGGCCTGGCCACTTTTCGATGGGACACAGCCTGTTCCCACCCTTCGGTCTTAAGGTCTTGAACCGCCGATTTTACACTTGAAACCTGATCCCTTTTCGCGACCAGCAGAGCATCGGGAGTGTCAACAATCACCAAATCATGAACACCAATCAAAACAGCCACCCGCCCTTCAGACGAATGGATCAGAGTATTGTGCGTGTTCAGAAGTTTGATATTTTCAGCCCCGCCAAGCACCAGGTTTCCATCTTCAAGCTTCTCGGCCACTTCAGAAATAGCATCCCAACTCCCGATGTCATACCAATGCCCTGCAAATGGAAAAACGGCGATGCGATCTTCTTTTTCCATTACCGCATAGTCGATGCTTTTTGCCTCTGTGTCCTGATACTCCGGCCCAGGACGGAAAAACGTCCCATCCGTTTCGCCATTTGCAACAGCACGTTTACAAATCTCAAACATTTCAGGAACGTGCCGTGACAATGCCTCCCGCAAAACAGAGGGACGCATCATAAACATCCCCGAATTCCAAAGATATTTCTTGGAGATTGTAAATTCCATCGCCCTTTGCCGGTCTGGCTTTTCCCAAAACCGCATGCCGCGCCATGCCCCGTCCGACAGGCATTCTCCAAGCTCGATATACCCAAAGGATGTACTTGGAACGCTGGGCTCAACACCAAAGGTGACAATATTTCCACTCAACGCAACGTCCGTTGCACCACGAACCATATCAAGAAATTTGTCTGTCTCGGGAATATAGTGGTCTGCAGGACAAAACAGCAGCAGGTCTACCGCAGGATCAGCACGCAAGGCCGCTAACGCCATCGCAGCAGCCGTATCTCGCCCGCAAGGCTCCAATATCTGATTAATCGGAACACCCGCACGCTCTGATGCCTCATTGATCAGAAAACGATGCTGCTCACCTGCTATAGCTTGTAGCTGACCGAATGCAGCCAATCGTTCCAGCGTCAATTCCAACAATGACCTGTTGCCAAACAACGGCAAAAATTGTTTAGGAAAGCCTTGTCGCGATAGCGGCCAAAGGCGGGTCCCGTCCCCGCCGCACAAAATAACAGGCAGAATATTTGGGGCGGGCATACTTAAGTCAATCCGAAAAAAGTCACTGCGGGGGAAATCCTATATATTTCATAAACATTAGGGTAGCCTTTAACAAACAAAATCCCCTATTGTCGGCACCGGCCTAAAATTGAGAAGAAACTCTGCCTTTTCCCGAATATCTGCCGAAAAAGGCGCTCACCCCTCATACAGAAATTGTCCGCTTAACATCCGTATCAGTTCGCAGATCGAAGTATCTCTCTGTCCATGTGCGAAAGTTTTTTAGCCGCGAGAGTCGGTGCTCGCCTTCCACCTGAAAAGGCTGAGGCAGTGATTGTGTTACCCACCCCAAGCACAGCGGACATCAAAAAGCGTTTTTGTTCGCAAATCCGGACAATAGAGTTAAAAACAGAATGCGGAGATCAAACCAGATCGACCAATGCCGAATGTAGTACAGATCACATGCAATCCGCTGGCGAATTTTTTCGTCGGTATCAGTCTCTCCGCGCCAACCATTAACTTGCGCCCAGCCTGTAATCCCCGGCCGCACGCGATGCCGAGAGAAATACGTATCAACCTTTCCCTGATAAAGATCATACTGATTGGTTGCATGCGGGCGAGGCCCAACAAGAGACATCTCCCCCTTCAAGACATTGAACAGCTGCGGCAATTCGTCCAGACTCGTCCGCCGAAGGAGCAAGCCAAACCTTGTCACACGAGTGTCCCCCCTTTTTACTTGGGATAACTCACCAGAAGCATCGGGATCACAACATTCAGCATACATTGAGCGGAATTTAAGGACCCCGATTTCCTTGCCATTGAAGCCATGACGCTGTTGACGATACAGGACCGGTCCCCGACTTGTAAGCTTAACCCCCACGGCAGCAAAAATCATAACAGGCAAAAACAGAGCAATTAAAAACACCCCTAAAACAATATCTTCAAGGCGCTTGATCCACCATCCCCGTCCAGAAAGGGGTTGCGTTGCACTTCGGACAAACGGCAATCCAGCTACAACCACCCATTCACTTGGGTGGCCGGAACTCATGTTTATTTTGTCACGTTCAGTTTTCAGGCTATTGGTCGTAAACTCAGAAAACTCCAAAATTTCCGACGGCATCGCAGAAATTAAGGGCAGTAATGCTGAAAATCTTCTGCGATCTTCCTCGGAAAGAGCAAGAATCAACACATCCGGCGCAGAGCTTCTAAGCAAAGCCATCTCGGCTTCAACTTGAGCTTCCGTATAGGAATCAGCATTCAACTCCGGCAATTCAATGCATTTCATGACATTGATGCGATGCGTGTCCTTCGCAGTGCTAATCGCATCCATCACATTCCTGCACGAAGAGCTGTAGATAACCGCAAATGCTGGACGTAATTTCGCAACCGCGCCAGTTTTATATAAAATATATCCAAATACTAGTCGGTAAGATGTAAAAAGAACAAGACACGAAACGAAATTGTATCCCATCCATAAACGTGAAATTTCACTTGACGATTTTGTAAAGTAAGACAATGAAAAGAATAGTCCGTATGCAAATGCCAATGATACCGCCAGTCGAACGACACCAAACCTGAGAACACTAAAATCCAGACTAGTATACGCTCTCATCGCAATCATAAATACGAAATAAAAAACCGAAACAAAAATTAGAGGGAAAAATAAAATATCAGGAACGACAAAAGTGTCGAACCGAAAGAAAGATGCGATAGATGCCGAAATTAAAAATACGGCAACATCTCCTATCGCAATTACATCTCGAACAAACACTCTTTTTCTACCGTAGGTGTTGATAGAATGAGTGAACTTCAATTTTTCTTTCAAAAACACCCTCTACACCGGAAAATTACGGATAAAATATTGGAAACTCATAAAATAAAGAATTTCAAAGATATATTTGCATATCTACTCACCTATCACAATTTCTAACTAGGGTCTGGACTCAATTGGCCCAACATCTGATTGCGAACAGTCTGACCATATTGAGGAAGTTTTCTGCGCACTTTTCGTATCGGATAGTCAACCGCCTCATATCCTTCATGCGACAGAAGAAACGTTCAACAAGATTGCGTTTGGCGTAAAGACCAGCATCATGAGGGATCGGATTTTTGGCATTTGCCTTGGCGCGGGTCACCGGCAAGGCACCTTCATCCTCTATCTCCCGACGGATACGTGCACTACCATAGGCCTTGTCGGCGACAATGGCCAATGGTGGTTTTGACCAATTCAGGAAGCAGTCAATCATCTTGCTGTCGTGGAGTTGTCCGCCACTGATCGCAAGGCGCACCGGGCGACCGAGGACATCTACATGTCGTTTGGTCCAACTGCAATCTGCCGGTCCTCGCGCCGCTTGGCCTTGACCCGCCGCTTGGGATGCTTGTTTCTGAGTTGCAGACCCAACTCTTTGTAAATCCGACGCGTTTTTTTCATGTTGATCACCCAGCCTTCCCGGCGCAACAGGACGTGAACACGCCGATAGCCATAACGAACACGCGCTTCGCAAATCTCCTTGATTCGTCTTTCGACAGCGGTCTGATCCGTCCGACG
>NZ_JBLWZO010000025.1:0-17725 GCF_048266405.1 Celeribacter sp. | reverse complement strand
CTCGAAGCGCAAGCCGAGCGCTTGCCCGCCAAGCAGAGCGAGCAGTCCGGTGAGCGCTTCCCTGACCGGCTGGAACAGTGGCTATCGCAGCTCCCCCAGGCGTTGGGCGACAACCTCCAAGCCGGCCAAGGCTGGTGCCTGCACTATTTGTTATGCCCTGACTTCTCCATAGAGGTCCACAAAGCGCGCCAACACAAAGACGGCACCTGGGGCGAGCGACAGCCCTACTACGGCCTGCGTGAAGCCGGCTTTCGCCAGCCAAGCTTCATGCAACCGCTGGATCTACGCATTGCTGCACTGGCTACGCTGGGCCGCACGTCAGGTAACGGGTTCAACCCGAACGGCGAAAACGGCGGCGAAATCCTGCGCCTGATTCTCCAGACCGGTCGCGCCTTTCTCAGTTGGGATCAGCCCCCTCTGCAGCCCGGAAGAACCCGCCAGGCACGCTTCAGCTGGAACGAGCAATCCGATGGCAGCTTCAAGCCTGGCCTGGACATGGCCGACACCGACGGCGAGCTGATTACGGCAGTAGACCCGCTGTACTACATCGACAGGACTCGGAACGAACTGGGCTTGGTCGAGCACGGCCTGCCGACATCACTGGCCCGCCACCTTCTCGATGCACCTGCGGTGCCGTCCGCCCAGGCCGCCCTGTTCAGCCTGACGCTGCATGAAATCGCCCCCCAGCTGCCGGCCCCCGCCAAGCCTGAAGAACACCGGGTTGATGACCTGCTCCCCCTGCCCCACTTAAGCCTCGGCAGTCATCAGGCGGTCAACTATCAGCCCAGCAGCGGGCGAATGGTCAGCGAGCACCAGCACCGTGCCGGGCTGAGCTTCCTCTATGGCCGCACCCAGGTTCACGGCAAAGCCAAGCCAGGCCAGCGCGTACGCCAGACCGAAGGCGCCCGCGTGTTGAGCATCGCGCGCCAGCCAGACGCGGAACAGTCGCTGCGCCAGCTGTTGCAGCAACTGGGTTTCCGACCTGCCCTGCGTCAGAGCCTGGCGCTTCCCAAGGACTCGGCAGAGATGTTCGAGCTGCCGAACGAGGCGGCCTGGCTGAACTTCACGCAAATCCAGCTCGCCCCGCTTCGCGAGCAAGGCTGGCAGGTCGTCATGCAGCCCGGATTCGCCTATGACCTGACGCCGATTGATGCCTGGTACGCCGAGGTCGACGAGCCACCCGAGCACAGCTGGTTCGACCTGGAACTGGGCATCATCGTCGAAGGCGAGCGGATCAGTCTGTTGCCGGTGCTGCTCAGCCTGATCAGACGCAACCCGGCCCTACTTTCAGCACACGCGCTGGCGCAACGCAGCGACGACGAGACCCTGCGGGTACAACTTGACCGACGCCGTAACGATGATGAGCAGCCGTTACAGGTATTGCTGCCATTTGGTCGTTTGAAGCCCATCCTTGCGACACTTTCCGAGCTTTATCTGCAGGAACAGCCAAGCGGCGAACACCTGCGATTGGAGCGATCCGATGCAGCCCGGCTGGCAGAGCTGGATTCGCTGCCCTTGCAATGGAATGGCGGCGAGTACCTGCGGAATTTCGCCCAGCGACTTCGCGATTACCGCGAAGAAGACATCCGCCCTCTGCAGGGTTTGAACGCAACGTTGCGCCCCTACCAGCTGGACGGTGTGCGCTGGATGCAAACGTTACGGACCCTGGAAGTCGGCGGCATTCTGGGCGACGACATGGGCCTGGGTAAAACCTTGCAGACACTCGCCCACCTGTTGCTGGAGAAGCAAGCCGGCAAGCTGGACCGGCCCTCGCTCGTGGTGATGCCCACCACGCTCATCCCCAATTGGCAGGATGAAGCGGCCCGTTTTGCGCCATCGCTGAGCGTTGCGACCCTGCACGGGACGACGCGCCGACAGCTCTTCCAGCACCTGGGCGACTACGATCTGCTGCTCACCACCTACGCACTGTTGCCCCGAGATATCGACCTGCTCGCAGAAGTCCCGCTGCATGTGCTGGTGCTCGATGAGGCTCAGAACATCAAGAATGCCAGCAGCAAGGCGGCGCAAGCTGCCGGACGGCTGGATGCCCGCCAGCGCCTCTGCCTCACCGGAACGCCGCTGGAAAATCATCTAGGCGAGCTCTGGTCGCTGTTTCATTTCCTCATGCCCGGCTGGCTGGGTGATACCAAGCAATTCAACCGGGACTACCGCACGCCCATCGAGAAACACGGCGACGCCGATCGGCTGGAACATCTCACCAAGCGGATAAAACCCTTCCTGCTCAGGCGCCGTAAAGAACAGGTCGCTCAGGAGCTGCCGCCGAAAACCGAGATCCTGCACTGGATCGAACTCAGCCCGGCTCAGCGTGACCTCTATGAAACCGTACGACTGGCCATGGACAGCAAGGTCCGCGAGGAGATCGACCGCAAAGGCCTGGCGCGCAGCCAGATCGTCATTCTCGACGCGCTGCTCAAACTGCGTCAGGTCTGCTGCGACCTGCGCCTGGTCAAGGGCGAAGCAGCCCGGCCAGTCCGTGGCGGCACATCCGGCAAACTCGACAGCCTAATGGAGATGCTGACCGAACTGCTCGCCGAAGGCCGGCGAATCCTGTTGTTTTCACAGTTCACCTCGATGCTCGCGTTGATTGAACAAGAGTTGCAGAGCCGCACCATCGACTACGTTCAGATCACCGGCGAAACCAAGGACCGGCGCACCCCCGTTGAGCAGTTCCAGAACGGAGAAGTCCCGCTGTTTCTGATCAGCCTCAAAGCCGGTGGCACAGGGCTGAACCTGACCGCAGCGGACACCGTGATTCATTACGATCCCTGGTGGAACCCGGCCGCGGAAAACCAGGCCACCGACCGCGCCCACCGCATCGGCCAGGACAAGCCGGTGTTCGTCTACAAGCTGATCGCCCGGGCCACCGTGGAAGAGAAGATTCAGCAATTGCAGCAACGCAAAGCCGACCTCGCGGCAGGCGTGCTGGATGCCGGTGACAGCGGCGGCTGGCAACTGGAACCCGGAGATATCGAAGCGCTGTTCGCGCCGCTGCCCTAGGAGAACAGACATGCGCCGACTGGCTGTCCCTGCCGACTTCAATCGCGTCTACGACATCTACATGCACGAACGGGTGGTGCCTTTCCTCGGCTTCGAGCCGATGCCACGCGCGGCTTTCAGCAAGGTGTTCGATCCGCTGTTCGAGAGCGGCTGTTTCTACCTGTACGAGGTCGATGGCGAAGTGATGGGCTTCTACCAGGCACAGCGGCATGTCGGGCGCACCGCCCATGTAGCCTACCTGGGAACCTTGGCCGTGGCGCCGGAAGCGCAAGGTCAGGGTGTCGCCGTTGCGATGATGCAGGACGCGATCTCGCGGCTGTGGCAAGCGGGCATCACCCGGATCGAGCTGACAGTTGAGGCGGACAACCCCCGTGCCATCGCGTTTTATGAACGCCTGGGCTTTGTCCACGAGGGTACCCAGCGGGCAGCCTACAAACGTGCCAGCAACTCCGATTATGTCGACGAGCTTATGTACGGGCTGCTGCGCAACGATTGATTGCGGGCCGCCGAGTGCCGGGCGAGCCAAGCCGCCTCGGCACCATGGGCAGTGGGTCAGCCTTTCAGCTTCACCGTGGTCTGAGCCACTAGCTCGCCCTGGTAGCGGGCAATGGTCAGCTCCTTGTTCGAAGGCTGACGCGAGCCATCACCACCCGCGATGGTCGAGGCGCCGTAAGGCGTTCCGCCATTCACTTCGGAAATATCGAAGAACTCGCCGATGCCATAGCCGGTCGGCACGATGATCATTCCGTGGTGGGCCAGCGTGGTCCAGGTGGACGTGATCGTCATTTCCTGGCCGCCGCCGGTGCCGGTCGAGGTAAATACGCTGGCGACCTTGCCATGCAGCGCGCCCTTGGCCCAGAGGCCACCGGTCTGGTCGAGGAAGGTGCGCATCTGGCTCGACATGTTGCCGAAGCGGGTCGGCGTGCCAAAGATGATCGCATCGTAGTCGGCCAGCTCCGTCGGGCTGGCGATCGGTGCCTGCTGATCGACCTTGCCGCCGGCATTCTTGAACGCGTCCTGCGGCATGGTTTCCGGCACGCGCTTGACCGTAACCTCGGCACCATCGACCCGACGTGCGCCTTCAGCAACCGCGTTGGCCATAGTTTCGATGTGGCCATACATTGAGTGGTACAGCACGAGAATCTTCGCCATTTCAGTTTCCTCTCTCTGGGTTGAGTTTCGGTTTGGCACCTGATTGGCTTCATCGCCTCGGTAGCCAGCTATCGTCGAACGGCACCATCATCCGTTGGATCGGGAGCGGCATGGTTGGATTGTTCAGCACGATCCAATCGACAAATTCGATAGGACCTCCCTTGCAGCTCAATCGAGGAATGCCAGCACTTCGCTTAACAACAGTTCCGGCACCTCTTCGGGTAGATAGTGACCGCACGGCAACGCCTTACCCTGCACGTCAGTCGCAACGCGCCGCCACTCCTCGAGCGGGTCGAAGCAACGCTCAACCACACCCTTGGCTCCCCACAGCACAAGTAACGGCGCCTCGATCATCCGACCCGCTGTGCGATCTTCGCGATCATGCTCAAGATCGATACCCGCGCTGGCGCGGTAATCCTCGCAAAATGCGTGAATGGTGCCGGGCAGCTTCATGCAGCGCAGGTACTCGGCGAACGCTGCTTCACTGAACGGATGCACGTGATCGGCGCGCGTCGCCACGGCGGTGCGCAGGATCAGTTCGGGATCGGCCGCCAGTAGCGTCTCGGGCAGCGGCGCCGGGCGGATCAGGAAGAACCAGTGCCAATAGGCGCGGGCGAAGGTCTCATCGGTCTGGTTGTACATCGCCAGTGTCGGCGCAATGTCCAGCAGGATCAGCCGCCGAACTGCCGCTGGGTGATCCATGGCCAGGCGATGGCTGACCCGTGCGCCGCGATCATGCGCGAGGATATCGAAGCGCTCGAAGCCCAGGCGACGCATCAGCTCGACCTGGTCGCGCGCCATCTCGCGTTTGCTGTAGGCGACATGGTTGTCGCCACCGTCCGGTTTGCTGCTGTCGCCGTAGCCTCGCAAATCGGCGGCGACCACGGTGAAACGCTCCGCCAGCTGGTCGGCCATGCGATGCCAGATCACATGGGTTTGCGGGTAGCCATGCAGCAGGAGCAGCGGCGGACCGGTGCCGCCCTTGCGATAGTTGATCCGCACGCCGTCGACTTGGCATTCGTCCCGCTCAAACCGCTCGAACATGGCGCCACCCCTGCTATTGAGATCCCTAAGCCTAGCTGCAATTGGCCAAGAGGCTCGCTAGCAGGCAGCGAAGACTCACGCCCGCGTCGCTCGCCCCGTTCGGGCGAGCGGAGGGCTAATTCGTCATCTGCGCCAGGAACCAGTCTCGGAAACGGGCCAAGGCGTCATCGTCAGACTTGTCTTCACGGTAGGCAAAGAAGTGACGGGTCTCTTCCAGCACCATTTCCTGCTCGACGGGCCGTACAAGCCGGCCCTGGCTAACAAGCGGGGCCACCAGATGATCCCAGCCCAACGCGACCCCCTGATCGTTCAGCACCATCTGGATCAGCAGGTTGTAGTCGTTGACGTTGAAAAAGTGCGCGCTGGACGCTGGCCTGTCTTCGAGATCGAGCTGGTGGATGGCGAGCCAGACGCTCCAGTCGACATGCTCGGCGACCTGTGAACGCCCGTAAGGGCTGAGGTTTAGCAGGATCCCGTCGCGGATGCCTTCGAGCGAACGCACCTGCGGATGAGCATCGAGATAGCGGGGCGTGCAGACCGGGTAGATCCGGTCATGAAACAGCGGCCGACTGACGTAGCCGTCGCGCATGCGTGCCAGCTTGGTGATGAAAATGTCCGGATGGATGCCGGGTTCCATCGACTGGAAATTGTTGGTGGTAATCAAGTCGAGATCGATGTCCGGATTGCCAGCGAAAAAGCTCGGAAGCCGGTGTGACATCCACAACGCCGAGAACGCCGGCGAGCAACAAAGCGTCAGGGTGCGCCTGGCGTTGCTGCCGTAGTCCTTGCGCACGCGCGCGGCCGCCTGGGCGATATTGATGAACGAAAGGTGCGCAGCGTCGAAGAAAATCGAACCGGCTGCCGTGAGTTTTACGGACCGGCCGGTTCGTTCGAACAATGCGGTGCCCATGTACTCCTCAAGCTCACGAATCTGACGGCTGATAGCAGCTTGGGTGACGCAAAGCGCCTCGGCCGCACGTGTGAAGCTCTGGTGCCGCGCCGCCGCCACGAAGCACTTCACGGCGCGAAGCGACGGCATTTTGAGCAGCATCTGATCGGCAGCGGCGTGTTCGCTCATAACGTCAGGTTATCCATTGTTTGCAGAAAAGGTCGATTGTGGCCCATCGGACCGGTTTTTAAACTTCGGGGCATCAAAAACAATAAATCGGAAACTTCGAGATGACAAAAGTAACTTCGCTTCCTGCGGATGACGTTACTTGCGGCTGGTTTCATCTTAGCCAACCTCGCAAGCCCAAGCCTCATCATGTCGGTAATAAAAACGCGCGCTGGGTAATTGTCGGCGCAGGATTTACCGGCCTCGCCGCTGCCCGGCAACTGGCCTTGAACTTTCCAGACGAAGAAATCGTATTGATCGAAGCGCAGGAAGTCGGCTTCGGCAGCTCCGGGCGAAACGCTGGCTTTGCGATCGACCTGCCACATGACATCGGTGCGGACGACTACATTGGCGATCTCGACACGGCCAATATCAGCCTCAAGCTGAATCTGACCGGCCAGACAATGCTGAAGACGCTCGTCGAGCAGCATCGAATCGACTGCCACCTGCGCCCTTCCGGCAAATACCAGGCGGCTGTCGAGGACCGCGGCGTCGCTGTGCTCGAAGCCTATCGTCGGGGCCTGGACAAGCTTGGCCAACCCTACGAAATGATCCGCGGTGAAGATCTGCCGGGGCACATCGGCACCGCGTTTTACCGCCAGGCGCTGTTCACCCCTGGCACGGCCTTGATCCAGCCTGCAGCACTGGTCAAAGGGCTGGCCGACAGCCTGCCAGCGAACGTGACGCTCTACGAGCACACCGCGATCACCGACGTGCAATACGGTGAGAAAACGGTGCTCACGCACCGCAGCGGGCGCATCGTCGCCGATAAGCTGTTACTCACCAACAACGCTTTCGGAGCACGCTTCGGCTTCCTGCAAGGCACGATGTTGCCGATCTTTACCTACGCCAGCCTGACGCGGCCACTCACGGCCGACGAGCAAGCACGCCTGGGCGGCAAGGAATTCTGGGGCCTGATCCCTGCGGACCCCTTTGGCACAACGCTGCGGCGAACCCATGACAACCGCATCCTGGTCAGGAACAGCTTCAGCTACAACCCCGATGGGCGAAGCAACCCTAAGTATCTGGAGCGATTCGTCAGCCGCCATCGCGAATCCTTCGAACGGCGTTTCCCGATGCTCCCAGACGTGGCATTCGATTACACCTGGGGCGGCTCTCTGGCCATCGCACGAAATCACCAGGGCTATTTCGGAGAACTCGCTCCCAACGTGTATGGCGCCCTGTGCTGCAACGGTCTGGGTGTCACCCGCGGCACGGTGACAGGCGCGCTGCTGGCTGACTGGCTGACCGGCCAGCGCAACGAGCTGATCGATTTCCTTCTGGCCTCACCCGGACCCAACCGCAATCCGCCGCAGCCATTCCTGTCGGTCGGCGTCAACGCGAACCTGCTTTGGGGCCAACGCCGCGCGGGCATGGAGGCCTAAGAGGTCAGGCGCCGTTTAATTCGTTATCACGTTTGAATAAAGAGGAACAACCAGCCCGAACTTTTCAAGTTATTGCCATTAAACGGCACCTGATCCAGTTGCACTTCGTGCATACGAACCGGAGAAATAACAATGACAACAAATATATCTATCGAAGACGCACCGTTGAATTGGTTTCATCAGTTACTCAGCATTCGCTCGGGGGGCGGCTGGGTTATGGACGGTTATATATTGAGCATCATCGGCGTGGCCATGGTGCAATTCTCGAACGACCTCGGTCTGAGTAGTTTTTGGCAAGGCATGATCGCAGCGTCCGCACTAATCGGGATCTTCTTCGGGGGCTTCCTCGGTGGCGTGCTCACGAACAGCATGGGGCGCAAAAAGCTGTTCTTCGTTGGCCCGATCATTTTCGTTACCTGCTCCCTCGCTCAGTTCTGGGCCGAGTCTGGGTTGGTCCTGTTTATCTGCCGATTTCTGATCGGCATCGGGGTGGGCTTCGAATACCCGGTCGCCGGCTCGCTGCTGGTGGAATTCATGCCCAAGAAAAACCGCGGGCCGCGCCTGGCGATGCTGACAATTCTCTGGTTCGCGGGCGCCGCGCTGGCCTACATCGTCGGCAACCTCATCCTCGAAGCCGGCAGCCCGGACGCGTGGCGCTGGGTACTGGCCAGCCCAGCAGCATTAGGTGTACTGCTGCTCCTGGTGCGCATCGGCACCCCTGAATCGCCGCGCTGGCTGCTGAGCAAGGGCCGCCTTGCCGAGGCCGAACAGGTCATCAAGAAGGTCTACGGTCCCACGTTCTCGCTGCGTAACCTGCCCGAGCAACCCACCGAAACCAAGGCGTCGCTGCTCGACCTGCTGCACTCAGGCTATGGCAAGCGGATGCTGTTCGTCGCGGTGTTCTGGAGTTGCTCGGTGATCCCGGTATTCGCCGTCTACTCGTTTGCACCCAAGGTGCTCGAAGCGCTGGATCTGAAAGGCGACTGGGCATCCTACGGCTCGGTAATCATCACCCTGATGTTCGTGGTCGGTTGCGTGCTCGCCACCCGCCTGATCAACGCCATGGGTCGGCGGAGCATGGTGATTCACAGCTTCCTCTGGTCCGGTATCGCGCTGCTCGGCCTGGGTTACTTCTCCCATGGATCGGAAGTGCTGGTGCTGATCCTGTTCGGCGCGTACGCGGTATTGATCGGCGGCGCGCAGGTGCTGCAACTCGTCTATCCAAACGAGCTGTTCCCCACCGAAATCCGTTCTGCCGCGGTCGGCATGGGCGCCTCGCTGTCCCGTATCGGCGCGGCGGCGGGCACTTGGCTGGTGCCAATCTCGCTGGAAAGCATCGGTATTGCAAACACGATGTACGCCGCTGCCGCCGTGACCATGGTCGGCCTGATCTTCTCCCTGGCACTGGCGCCGGAGACCCGCTCGCTGAGCCTGCAGGAAGCAGCCTCGCTGAGCCGCTGAACCCCACTGGCGTGCTGCCCGCACCGAGGCAGCACGCACCACCGAAACCCCATTAGCGGAAGATACTGCAATGACATTCGAAGGCATCTACACCCCCGCCATCACCCCCTTGAACACTGACGGCCAGATCGACAGCGCGGCCTTTGCCGATGTCCTGGAGTCCCTGATCGAGGCCAAGGTACACGGCATCATCATCGGCGGCTCGACCGGCGAGTACTACGCACAGACGGCGCAAGAGCGTTTCGATCTCGGAACCTTGGCCAAGGAAGTCATCGGCAACCGCCTGCCGCTCATTATCGGCACCGGGGCAGTGCGCACCGAGGATTCGGTGGAATTCGCCAAGGCCGCCAAGGCCATCAAAGCGGACGCCATTCTGGTCGGCTCGCCGCCCTACGCCTTGCCAACCCAGGCGGAGAACGCCGCCCACGCGCTCGCCGTCGACGAAGCCGCCGGTCTACCGATCATGCTGTACAACTATCCCGGCCGGATGAGCGTCTCGATGGGCCGCGAGTTCTTCGACACTGTCCTGGCTGCTTCGCAGAACTTCGTCGCCATCAAGGAGAGCTCCGGGGAGATGGGCCAGCTGCACATGTTGGCCCGTGAATATCCGAACCTGCAGGTGTCCTGCGGCTGGGACGATCAGGCGCTGGAGTTCTTTGCCTGGGGCGCCCAGAGCTGGGTGTGTGCGGGCTCGAACTTCATTCCGCGCGAGCATGTGGCGCTCTACGAGGCGTGCGTCGTCGAGAAGGATTTCGCCAAGGGTCGCCGGATCATGTCAGCGATGATGCCACTGATGGATTTCCTGGAGTGCGGCAAGTTCGTTCAGTCCATCAAGTACGGTTGCGAGCTGGCTGGCCTGCGTTCGGGTGGCGTCCGCGCACCGCTGCAAGGTCTCGATGAAAATGAGCGGCAGCAATTGAAAAAGGTCGTCAGTGCACTGAAGGCTGAAGTGGCCGGCATCGTCGGAGGTAACGCCTGATGGCCGAGCTCCTGACGGCGCCAGAATACGCAGCGCTCGCACAACGGATCACGCTGCCCACGCAGGCATTCATTGACGGCGCCTTTGTGCCGTCGGTGTCGGGCCGCTCGTTCGCGACACGCAACCCGGCCACCGGCCAGGTGCTGACCGAGATCACTGCCTGCGATTCGCGTGACGTGGACATCGCCGTGGCCAAGGCCAAGGCCGCCTACGCCGATGGGCGCTGGCATCGCCTCGCGCCAGGTGCACGCAAGACGATCCTCCTGCGCTTCGCAGATTTGCTGGAGGAGCACGCGCACGAGCTGGCGGTCATGGAAAGTCTGGACAGCGGCAAGCCGATCCGCGAGTGCCAGAACACCGACATTCCCGAATCGATCCACACGATTCGGTGGCACGCGGAATTGATCGACAAGATCTACGACAACACAGCACCTGTCGGCTCCGACACGGTCGCGCTGGTCGTGCGTGAGGCCATCGGCGTGGTGGGGCTGGTTCTGCCCTGGAACTTCCCGCTGTTGATGCTGGCTTGGAAAATCGGTCCGTCTCTGGCGGCAGGCTGTTCGATTGTAGTCAAGCCGGCCAAGGAAACGACCTTGACCGCGCTGCGCGTGGCCGAACTGGCTTACCAGGCAGGCGTGCCGGCTGGGGTGTTCAACGTTCTGCCCGGCGGTGGCAAGGACGTCGGTGAACCGCTCGGCATGCACATGGACGTTTCCATGGTCAGCTTCACCGGCTCCACCGACACCGGGCGCCTGTTCCTCAAGTACGCGGCCGACTCGAACCTCAAGCGTGTTGTTCTCGAGTGCGGCGGAAAGAACCCAGCTGTGGTGATGAAGGACGTTGAGGATATCGATCAGGTCGCCCAGCACATCGTCAATGGTGCCTTCTGGAACATGGGTGAGAACTGCTCGGCATCGTCGCGCCTGATCGTCCATGCGGACATCAAGGATGCCTTGCTGGAGCGCGTCGGTCTTCACATGCGCGAGTGGAAGATGGGCAACCCGCTCGACCCGCAGAATCGGCTGGGCGCGATGGTCAGCGAAGCTCACTTCAACAAGGTTCGCTCCTACATCGAGCAAGCCGCGCGCGAAGAACTGAACGTGGCGTTTGGCGGCGACACGGCGGAAGGGGCGTTCATCCAGCCAACTGTGGTCGATGACGTCGGCCGCGACAGCATGCTGTTCAAGGAAGAAATCTTCGGACCGGTCCTGACGGTTACGACGTTCAATAGCCTCGACGAAGCCATCGCGCTGGCTAACGACACGGTCTATGGCCTGGCCGCATCGGTTTACACCAGCAGCCTGAAGCACGCCTTCCGGCTGTCGCGGGACATTCGGGCGGGTGTTGTCACGGTGAACTGCTTCGGCGAGGGCGACATCACCACGCCGTTCGGCGGCTACGGTGAGTCCGGATTCGGTGGGCGCGACAAGTCGATTTGGGCGCATGACCAGTACACCGAGTTGAAGACCATCTGGATAGACGTCTCCGGCGACGCCTGACACAACAAGACGGGCCCTGCCTGATGTGCCCAAGCGAAGTCGGGCGCAGCCGGTGGGGCCCTTCTTGCATCATCCATCTCTAATTCAACGAGCAGGGCGGCATGAAAAACCAGCGCAAAGCAACGCTAATTGGGCTCATCGCGATCGTCCTGTGGGCGTCTATCGTCGGCTTGATCCGAGGCGTCAGCGAGGCGCTCGGAGCGACCGGCGGCGCCGCAATGATTTACAGCGTCGCTGCGGTGCTCCTGTTGTTCACCGTCGGCTTTCCAAGGCTGCGCCAGTTTCCACGACGTTATCTCGTGTGGGGCAGCCTGTTGTTCGTGTCATATGAGTTGTGTCTGGCCCTGTCCATCGGCTACGCCAACAACAGCCGCCAGGCGATCGAAGTCGGCATGGTCAACTACCTGTGGCCGGCGCTGACGATTCTGTGCGCGATCATATTCAACCGACAGCCCGCAAACCTATTGATCGTGCCGGGCTTCGTGATTGCCATCCTCGGCATTTGCTGGGTGCTCGGCGGCGATCAGGGGCTGGATCTGCAGGGCATGATCTCCAACGTTCGCGACAACCCGCTCAGCTACGGGCTGGCATTCACAGGCGCGCTGATCTGGGCGGCCTATTGCACCGTGACGACGCGGATTGCGAACGGCAAGAATGGTATCACCCTGTTCTTCATGCTGACCGCGCTGACACTGTGGACGAACTATCTGGTCGTCGGTGGTGCACCGATGCAATTCGACCTGCATGCGCTGGTTTACCTCGGGCTTGCGGCATCGGCGATGGGCTTTGGTTATGCAGCGTGGAACGTTGGCATCCTGCACGGCAATGTCACCGTCCTCGCCGGCGCGTCCTATTTCATTCCGGTCCTGTCCGCCGCGCTGGCAGCCATGATTCTGCGCGAGCCTCTGCCGCTGTCGTTCTGGCAGGGCGCAGCCATGGTGTGCTTGGGCTCAACACTCTGCTGGTTCGCGACCCGCACACCGCGCACAGAGACTGCCTGTACCAGCCAGGCCTGACCGGCGGCAGCGATCAACCCAGCGCCAGCGGCAAGAACAGTGCGATCAGGATACCCAGCAAACTCATGCCCAGCGCCGAAAACGCACCACACTCGTCGCCCTCCTCCAGCGCCCGCGCCGTGCCGATGGCATGGGCGTTGATGCCGTAGCTCAAGCCCCGTGCCGCCGGGTGGTCGACCCCGGCCCAACCCAGTAACAGCGGACCCAGCGCCGTGCCGATCACACCCGTCAACATGACGAAGACCGCCGCCAGCGACGCCAGGCCACCCAGTTGCTCGGCCACCAGCATGGCAATCGGCATGGTTGCAGCCTTTGGCGACAGGCTCATCAAGACGGTCAGGTCCGCGCCTAACGCACCGGCGATGGTCAGCGTCAGAACAACGCCAAGCACCCCGCCGCTCACCAGCGTAATCAGGATGGGCCAGAACAGCTGCTGAATGCGGCGAATGTGACGGTACAACGGCACCGCCAACGCGACGGTCGCAGGGCCGACCAGGATGGCGATCATCGACGCATCAGCCCGATAGCTCGCATAGTCGATGCCGCACAGGTACAGCGTACCGACCACCAGCAGCATGCCGACCATCACCGGCTGCAGCACCAGCCAGCCGCTGCGCTGGTAGAGCGTCAGCGCCAGCTGAAACGCAATCAGAGTGAGCCCCACGGAGAACAGCGGGTGATCCAGCGTCATGCTCCAGACACTGCGCCAATCGATACCGCTCATGCCTGGTCCTCCCGCTGCCGATCCATTCTTCTAATTAGCGTCTGCATCAGCCAACCACAGAACGGCACGGTTACCACCAGCGCCAGGACCAGCCCGGCCGCGATGGCAGGCAGGTCGGCGAGCAGCGCATCGCTGCTGGTCATGATCCCGGCCGCCGGCACGATGAGCAGCAACGGCAGATACAGCAACAGCAGCGCAGCGGTCTTCTCGATGGATTCAGGAATGCCTCGCCGCAGCAACAACAGAGCAAACAGCAACACCATGCCAATGATCGGGCCCGGCAGTGCGGGCAGCAGCGAGAGGTGGATGATGCTACCGAGCAATTGCAGCACGACCAGCCAGGTCAGGCCTTTGAGAATCATCAGGGATCCTTTTAATACAGCGGAACGGAATAGGTAATCATGCCGGGAACGGCCGCCGACAGCACGCCTCGGCGTGACAGCCGGAGACTATCGCCCGCGACCACCGCGGCGAAACAGGTGCAGATTCGTTGAAAAAAAACGAATCAGATGGCTGGCTCCTGCTGTGGCCTGGTGTCGCAGCCGCGCGAGTCAGATCGCGCTGGAGATTTCCGCAGGCCCGTCAACGAACCTGTCATGGCCAGGAAAGATGCTCCATACACCCGTATTTCATCGATTGCAGGGCGCCTCGTCCAGCTGGCCTGATCATCTGATCCGTATTTTTTCTAAAGACCTGAGTCTGTTATGCGAGAGGCCCGAACTGGATCATCAGCGCCGCCTGATTAGCCTGATAGGGGCGACACAATGACCGAACGCATCCCCGCAACGATCATCGACACCGTCGATCCACACAAGCCAATCCGCTTAACGCCGGCACAGGCGGGCGGGCCGATTCACACCCGCAGTTTTACCGGCCTGTTCCGCAATCTGCGCCTGATCGGCGGCGGGATCTTGTTCCTGCTCTATTTCGGCACTCAGTGGCTGAACTGGGGCGGACGCCAGGCGGTGCTATGGGATCTGAACAAACAACAATTCCATATCTTCGGGGCGACATTCTGGCCGCAGGATTTCATCCTGTTATCGGCGTTGCTGATCATCGCCGCCTTCGGCTTGTTCTTCATCACCGTGCTCGCCGGCCGAGTCTGGTGCGGCTACGCCTGCCCGCAAAGCACTTGGACCTGGCTGTTCATGTGGGCTGAGAAAGTCACCGAGGGCGATCGCAGCCAGCGAATCAAGCTGGACGCCGCCCCGCTGTCATTCAGCAAGCTGTCACGACGCGCTGCCAAGCACGCCGTCTGGCTGGCCGTAAGCCTGGCCACGGCGGTTGCCTTCGTCGGCTACTTCACTCCGGTCCGTGAACTGGTCATCGATCTGTTCAGTCTGCAGCTGGGCGGAACCGCCGCGTTCTGGCTGTTCTTCTTCACCGCCGCGACCTACATCAATGCCGGCTGGCTGCGTGAAAAGGTGTGTGTGCACATGTGCCCCTATTCGCGGTTTCAAAGCGTGATGTTCGATGCCGACACACTGGTGGTGTCCTACGATGCCGCGCGGGGTGAGCAACGCGGCGCGCGACGCAAAGACGCCAATCCACAAGCCGAGGGTCTTGGTGACTGCATCGACTGCACGCTGTGCGTGCAGGTCTGCCCCACCGGCATCGATATCCGCGACGGTTTGCAACTCGACTGCCTGAGTTGCGGTGCCTGTATCGACGCCTGCGACAGCGTCATGGACAAGATGGGTTACGCCCGAGGCCTGGTTCGATATACCTCCGAACGTGCGCTTGAGGGCGGCCAGACCAGGCTGCTGCGACCGCGTCTGATCGGCTATGCCGGAGCGCTGGTAGTTATGATCGGTGCCTTCGTCTGGGCGTTGGAAGCGCGACCAACGTTATCCCTGGATGTAACCAAGGACCGAACCCTCTACCGCGAAAACAGCGAGGGCCAGATCGAAAACATGTATAGCCTGAAGATCATCAACAAAACCCAGCAGCCGCGCGACTATCTGATCACCTTGGGCGAAGGCCCCTACGAGCTGCACGGCCCGCATCAGCTCAGCCTCACCGCAGGTGAGATCGTCGATGTGCCGGTCAGCGTGGCGCTCGTTGACGATAACGGGAACGCGCAAGAAACAGTGCATTTCTCGGTCACCGACGCAAGCGACCCGGCACGCCAGGTAACCGCCCCGAGCACCTTCATTGCTCCAAGGGTTCGGTAGGATGGTGGCAGCGCGCACGAGCCCGCTCACGCGGCAGACCAATATTGCCCCTTGCTGAAGCAGAAGCAGATGAAGCGCTACGAGAAATTCGCTGACGAAATTGCCGAACTGATCCGCTCCGGCGTGCTGGCGCCAGGTGAAAAGGTGCCGTCCGTGCGCCATGCCAGCCGCACCTATGGCGTCAGCCCCTCCACGGTTTTCCAGGCTTACTACCTGCTCGAGGATCGCGGTCTGATTCAAGCCCGGGCGCGCTCGGGTTATTTTGTTCGCGAGCACGCCAGGCGCCTGCTTCCCGAGCCCGAGATCAGCCCACGCTTGAGCGAAACCACCGATGTCGACGTTAGCGAACTGGTGTTCTCGGTGCTCGCCTCGCTGCGCGATCCGGACACCGTTCCGTTCGGCTCCGCCTTCCCCAGCCCGGATCTGTTCCCACTGCAGCGCCTGGCGCGCTCAATGGCGCACACCGTGCGCGAGATGCCGGGGCGTGAAGTGATCGCCGAGATGACTACCGGCCACCCTGACCTGCGCCGGCAGATCGCGCTGCGCTATATGGTCAGCGGAGTCATGCTGCCGTTGGACGAACTGGTAATCACCACCGGCGCCATGGAAGCTTTAAACCTCTGTTTACAGGTGGTCACCCAGCCGGGCGATCTGGTCGCCATCGAAGCACCTGCGTTCTACGCCACCTTGCAGGTGCTGGAGCGGCTCAAGCTCAAGGCCGTGGAGATCCCGGTGCATCCGCGTGACGGGATCGACCTGGACACACTGGAAAGCCGTCTGGACAGCCTGCCGATCAAGGCCTGCTGGTTCATGAGTAGCCTGCAGAACCCGCTCGGTGCGAGCATGTCCGAGGCAAACAAAGAGAAGCTCTATGCGCTGTTGCAGCGCCATCAGGTCCCGCTGATCGAAGACGACGTCTACGCCGAGCTGTACTTCAACCAGGAGCCGCCGAAACCGGTCAAGAGCCACGACCGTGACGGCTGGGTGATGCATTGCGGCTCGTTTTCCAAAAGCCTGGCGCCGGGATACCGGGTCGGCTGGGTGGCGGGCGGACGTTACGCCGAACAAATCAGCCGCCTCAAGTTGATGACGACGATCTCGCCCTCGGTGCCGGCCCAAGCGGCTATCGCTGACTATCTGCAGAACGGCGGCTACGACCGACACTTGCGTAAATTGCGTCATGCGCTGGAACGTCAACAGGGCGAAATGCTCGCCTCCGCCGCGCGTCACTTCCCAGCCAGCACGCGAGTAACACGGCCCAGCGGCGGTTACTTTCTCTGGTTCGAATTCCCCGAGGGAGTCGATTCGCTGCAATTGTTGCAGCTGGCGCTCGCGCAGGGCATCAGCCTCGCTCCGGGCCCGATCTTTTCGGCCACCCGGCGCTTTCGCAATTGCGCACGCCTGAACTACGGCCATCCCTGGGACGAGCGCAGCGAAAAGGCGATGGAGTTGCTCGGGCGGATCGTGAAATCGTTCTAGCGCCCGGCTCGATAGCGGCGCTGCGTGACCCTCTGTTCCACACCTAGGAACTACAGCTCAATCGTGCCCTGTAAATACAGGACCGCATGCCCGGCGACAAAAACGCGCTCGCCTTCCACCCGGCAGTGCAGCAAACCGCTTCGGCGTGAGGCCTGCAAGATTAGGTTCGCCAAGCGGAAGAGTGTCGCCGAGCACCGGCTGATCGGCAAAGGCCATCTGTAATAGGGGCCGAAGCGGTCAGGTGTGCCCAACCGCTCGACCCGCCATGCTCACGACTTCTTCTCGGTGCTCGCTGTCAGCGTCGGCTTCAGCGGCTCGTCGAGCGGCTGGCATTGTGTCTGCGCTCCGGGCTGCAGGTAGGGCTGTAGTATCGGCGCCATGCCCTTGAGCACCTGTACCGGTAGCGCAGAGGTAAAGCGGAAGCTATCCGCCCCGCGCCCCGGTACGTAGGCCGTCAGCGTGCCGAAGTGATTCGGCCCGAGGTAGAACACAAAGGTTGCGGTGCGATTCAGCGCCAGCGAGCTGATCAGCCGACCGCCCGCGCCAACGGTCTGGATCCGGTTGTCACCCGTCCCGGTCTTGCCGCCGATGCGCAACGCTTCGCCATCTGCCTGCATGAAGCTGCCGCGAATGCGACGGGCAGTGCCGCCTTCGACCACACTGGCAAGCGCTTCGCGCAA
>NZ_JBLWZO010000024.1:0-19957 GCF_048266405.1 Celeribacter sp. | reverse complement strand
GGCGAAGAGGTAACCGAGGACAGCGTGGTGATCGACTTCAATCGCGCGATCAACCCGCCCTGCGCCTTCACCGACCACGCGATCTGCCCGCTTGCACCGCGCGAAAACCTCTTCCCCTTCCGGATCGAGGCCGGCGAAAAACGTCTCTGATCTGGCCACTCAGGCACGTAGGTAGACACACTCGTATTTCGCCGCGCAGTCCTTCGGTTCAGGGTTTGCCAAACCCTATCAGGCAAAAGGTGGGACCTGATACATGCTCCTCTCGTTTCGACACGCAGAGCATAGCATCGCGACTGTGAACGAGGGCATGTCAGGACAAGCGGCGGACGGGGCAAATATGCCCTCCATGCTTGAGGCCGTGCGCCTGTTCCAGTCCGGTTCCGGGGCATTATGTTCTCGGAGCCAACATTGCGGGCTTCGAGCGCGTGTCCGATGCGATGCACGCCATGGGCGTGATCTAGAGCCAACGGCGCATCAAGGCTCCGAGTGCCCGAAAACCTGCCCCACAGGCGGGTTTTCGGTAGCATCCGCAGCGTCATTTAAGTTATCAACGCATAACTTTCCTCTTAATAAGTGTGAGATATTCATGAAGCTCGGAATGCAGATCGCCTCAACTTGTGTCGTCTTGGCACTGTCATCTAGCGCCGCCTTTTCCCAATCTGCGGTCGAATTGAAAGATGGGAATGCCAAATACACCATGCAGCTTGGCGGAGACATCGCGTGGAATACCGATATTGATCTGACGGGGCCACAATCCACCCTCGTCGCGAGTTCTCCCGAGGGGCATGAGCCACTCACGTTAGTATCGGCGATGACCTACCTCGAAAAGAACCCGATGGTGATGCTTGGCAATGAGCTGCAGAAAAAGACCACCGAAGGGTTTCTGGAGGGTCTTTGCGAAAACTATCAATGCGCGGACATTTCCGCGCGCAGCTATGAGGATATTGGCGGTCGCATGGCTTGGGTTGTCACGACCAAACTGGATTTGCCGGCATATATCGATATGGGCGTCCCCGAGGCCGTCCTGATCGCCGCCTCAACGCCAGACGGGTATATGCAGTTGTTTTCTTTGCATACCGCAGATGGCAAGGCAGATGAACTCAAACCCATCCTGATCGAGGCATTCAAATCCGTCACACCGTTTGAGTGACGCCAGCGGGTGCCCTGCCCCCGACGCTCGACAACGCGATAATGCCGGTGGCGCAGCCCCCGCACCACCAACTCGTCTTACACCAACACCGTTACGGTGGCCGGCAGGATGATCGGCTCTTCACGCGCAAAATTGGAGGCGTTAACCGCCGTCACTGTGGCGAAGGCTTCTGCGCTTTCCTCCGGTCCCGCCTCCACGATGAGATCAAGCAGATCCTTAGCCGAACGGCATTGGGCCGACCGAACCTAATTAACACGCGGGATCAAGCCATCATTTGGTGCGCACGCAGTTGGGCCAGTATAGCGGCGGCAAGTTCAAACGAACGGACCCGCGCCGTGTGGTCATGGATCATGCTGGTCACGATAAGCTCGTCGGGCTGGTGCTTGTCGATGATGGCGCTGAGTTGCGACCGAACCGTATCAGGCGATCCCGTCGCCGAGCAGGACAAGGACTGTCTGACACGCGCCAGAACGTGAGGCGGCACATGTGCCTCGATGTCCTCGACAGGTCGCGGCAGTTTTCCGGGCTTACCAGAAATCAGACGCGCAAAGGCAAGCTCTTGTGACGTGCGCAGGACGTGTGCTTCCGCATCCGTATCGGCGGCCCAGACACCGGAGGCGACCATGACATAAGGCTTGGGGAGGGATTTGGATGGTCTGAAGGTGGATCTATAGACCGCAAGCGCCTCCTCCAACATCGCCGGAGCGAAATGCGAGGCGAAGGCATAGGGCAACCCCAGATGCGCCGCGAGTTGGGCACCATAGAGGCTCGACCCCAAAATCCAGACAGGGACGTGCGTGCCGACACCCGGAATGGCGCGGACGGCTGCACCATCGGGCATATATCCGAGATAGCCGATCAGCTCCTGCACATCTTGCGGAAAGCTATCCTCGGGCGCCATATGGCGGCGCAGCGCTCGGGCGGTCGCCATGTCGGTGCCAGGCGCACGGCCAAGCCCCAGATCAATGCGATCACCGTATAATGTGGCAAGCGTGCCGAACTGCTCCGCGACGATCAACGGCGCGTGGTTGGGCAACATGATGCCACCCGCGCCGATCCGCATGGTCTTGGTCGCGGCGGCCACGTGTCCGATCACAACCGCTGTCGCGGCGCTAGCGATACCAGGCATGTTGTGATGCTCGGCCATCCAATAGCGATGATATCCTGCGGCCTCGGCGATCCGCGCCAAAGTGACTGTATTGGCCAAGGCCTCCGCCGTGGTCCCGCCTTCAGGTACAGGTGATAGATCGAGGAGTGAGAAATGTTGCATAGGAGCCTCCGTTTACAGGGAGCTAAGCACCCGAGCGCAATATTCCAAGGGGCTAAACAACTTAAGAAAATCTTCGATATAGAGGGCAAAAACCGGACACGCACTGCGGTGTGCGCAATGATCTGCCATGCGGGACAAAACCGACCTTAATTCGCTTAAAATGAATGACTGACTTGGGTTGGCTTCATACCGAGAGTAAATTCTACTCCGCATTTGACACCAAGGCCGAAACCGTTAGCATCCGCCACACAACAGGGGCATCCGACATCGGTCGGGTTGAGACGTACCCTTTGAACCTGAACCGGCTCATACCGGCGTAGGAAGTTGTGTTTGACCCTGTGAATTAATGGGTCGAACTGATTCCCTTCGCCTTAGGAAGGGATGCATATGAACCAACCATCACACCACCTGAACGCCATGCGCGCTGCGGCACCTTTGGTGCAGAACATAACCAATTATGTAGCCATGAATGTAATGGCCAACATCATGCTGGCGGCGGGCGCATCGCCTGCCATGGCACACGCGCGGGGCGAGGCCGCTGAATTCGCAGGTCTGGCATCAGCGCTGAGCATTAACATCGGCACACTTGATGATGAATGGGCCGCGTGCATGCAAATCGCGGCCAAAGCAGCTGGGGAAAATGGAACACCTTGGGTTTTGGACCCTGTCGCAGTGGGCGCGACAGAACTGAGGCGCCAGCTTGGCGCGCGCTTGCTCGCACTGGCTCCAACTGTGATCCGCGGGAATGCCTCTGAGATCCTCGCCTTGTCGGGCGCTTCCGCCCAAGGACGCGGTGCCGATGCCGCAGATCCTGTCTCGGCGGCAGAGGCTGCAGCGCGTGAGCTTGCGATACGCACAAACGCCGTTGTGGCCGTGACCGGAGAGGTCGATTTTGTCACGGATGGCACGCAGTCCGCACGTATCACGAACGGCGATCCGATGATGCCCCGCATTACGGCTTTGGGGTGCTCGTTGACGGGCATCGTGGCCGCGTTTTGCGCCGTTGCTCCGCCTTTTGACGCAACAGTGACTGCACTGGCTTATTACGGTGCTGCAGGCGAAGTGGCGGCGCGAACCGCCCGTGGCCCCGGCAGTTTTCAAGTGGCATTCGTGGATGCATTATTCGCGATGACCGGGGAGGATCTGGACGCGATGGCGCGGATCGAGGCAGCATGATCCCGCCCCTTTGCTTCATCACCGATGCCGATGCACCGTTGCCCATAATCGATCAGGCCGAACAGGCCGCGCGCGGTGGGGCGGCTTGGGTTCAGCTGCGCCACAAGACACTCGATGACGCGGGTTTTTCTGACCTTGCACAGGCCATAGCTGCGCGGCTTGATCCCTTGGGCGCAAAGTTGATCTTGAATGACCGTGTAGAGATCGCCTGCACCTTGGGGTGTTTTGGCGTGCATGTCGGTCAATCCGATGGTGATCCTGCCGATATTCGCGCGCGGATCGGGCCGGATGCTGTACTTGGCCTGTCGATTGAAACGCAGGCGCAGCTGGCGAAAACCCCTCGTGATTGTGTCACGTATCTGGGGGTCGGTCCGGTGCGCGCAACGGCCTCCAAACCCGACCACGCCACCCCGTTGGGCTTTGATGGTCTGGCAAGGATCACCCGCGCGGCATCGGTGCCCTGCATGGCCATAGGCGGGTTGACCGCTGCGGACGTAACCGGCGTGCGCCGAGCAGGATGCGCGGGCATTGCGGTGGTGTCAGCCATTTCGCGGGCGGCGCAACCGGACCGTGCAGCCCGTCTTTTCCTTGATCAATGGAGTAACACATGATCCCCAACATTCTCTCCATCGCGGGGTCGGACCCGTCAGGCGGAGCCGGCATTCAGGCCGACATCAAAGCGATTTCTGCCAATGGCGGCTACGCAATGGCTGTCATCACCGGGCTGACGGCTCAAAATACGCGCGGCGTCACATCAGTCGAAATGGTGTCGGCCCCGATGATTGCGGCCCAGATCGCAGCAATCCGCGCCGACATCGACATTCATGCGGTCAAGATCGGAATGCTGGGGGATGTCGCGACAATTGAGACCGTGGCAAACGCTCTTGAGGGCTTGGATGCGCCCATCGTTCTGGACCCCGTGATGGTAGCCAAAGGCGGTGACAGGTTGTTGGCGGCAGATGCTGTTGCGGCCCTGCGCGAGCGCTTATTGCCCCGCGCCAGCGTGTTGACGCCAAACCTGCCCGAAGCTGCGGACCTTTTGCGAACGGCTGAGGCCAAAACCTTGGACGAGATGCGCGACCACGCCGACCAACTCAGAGTGAAAGGCTGTGATGCCGTATTGATCAAAGGCGGGCATCTGGCGGATGCGATGGCGACGGACCTGTTGATCACGTCACGCGGCGAAACCGCACTGCCCGCCAAGCGGATGGAGACGCCCAACACACACGGAACCGGCTGCACACTGTCGTCGGCGCTTGCGACACACATCGGATTGGGCCACGCCCTGCCCGACGCCGCCCATCGCGCCAAAGCCTATATCACCGGCGCCATCATGGCCGCTGATGATCTGTCGGTCGGCGGTGGTCACGGTCCCGTTCATCATTTCTACCCCCAAATCGAGAACCAGACATGAGCCTTACCCAAGACCTATGGACCATGACGTCCGACCTCCAAGACGCAATTCGCACGATGCCGTTCAATACGGAACTGGCACAAGGCACCCTCCCCCCTGAGACCTTTCGTGAATACATCATTCAGGATGCACATTATCTCGAAGGCTTCGCCCGCGCTCTTGCTCTGGCGGCCTCTCGTGCGCCGGATGCAGAAAACATCGCGAGGCTGGCGGGGTCCGCCAACGGGGCGATTGCGGTGGAGCGGCGGTTGCACAGCGAATATATGGCGCTCTACGACGTCTCGCCTGCGGATTTCGCGGCGACACCACCATCGCGCGCCTGCGATCACTACGTCAGCTTTCTCATCCGCGCGGCGGCCGTTGACCCGTTTCCGGTCGCGGTGACATCGCTCTTGCCATGTTTCTGGATATATCAGCGCGTTGGAACGGCGATCCATGCCCAAGCCGCTGGAGATCACCCCTATCGCGCCTGGATTGACACCTATGCCAGCGACGCCTTCGAGGCATCGGTGCAGGGTATGCTCGATCTAACGGATGCTTTGGGAGAGGCCGCCGATACATCGACACGGACAGCCATGCACAAAGCTTTTGCTGCGGCGTCCTGGCATGAGTGGAAATTTTGGGACAGCGCCTATCATCGCCATAGTTGGGGATCGACGATAAGCGCGCTCGAAACCGAGGTTCGCAATCGCCCCTCTACGTCAAACTCAGTGCCTTAAGGGTAGACTTTGATATCAAACCTGACCACCATTTAGCGGCAACGGCACGCAAACGTACCAAAGAGGGACAGTGAGTGAGTATGAATTTTGGCGTGTCCCTTCTTTTTGCAGGCGCCCTTCTGGCCACAAAAGCGCATGCGGGATGCCCACAAGGACAAGAGGCCTTCACCTCGTGCCAGATTGAGGGGCGCAACACGGAGGTCTTCGTGTGCTTCGACGATCAGGTTGCAACCTATAGCTATGGGCCTATTGGCGGCGCCCCTGACTTGTTTTTGTCTGAACCTGTCGTGCGCGTCGACTTCGCGCCATGGTCGGGGTCGGGCGTGTCGATCTTTGAGAGCGTCACCTTTTACAATGGCGACTACGCCTACAACGTGGGCGGCGGTTTTGATCGCCCGTTTTCCGAAGAAGACATGGAGCATGAGCCACGGCGTTTCGGATGGGTCGAGGTGACGGAAAGTGGCGAACATGCCGCCAGCCTTGAGTGTATCCCAGAGACAGTAAGCTATGGCTTCGGCGGCGGGATTTATGACATTAAAGTGGCCGCGGGCCTGACTTGGGACCTCTATTCCTTCACTTGGGTTTCAGACAGTATTCAGCCGACTCCCACGTCGATCTTGCAGGACAGCCAATACGAAAGCGTCATCGAGCATTGCCTGCCCGCGAGCGAGTTCAGTCTTGGCGGCGTGCGCATGGGTGATCCGCTGAGTGCGCTCGGCAAGCTCGGATCACCAGAGACCATCGAAGACCCCGACGGGCGCGGCGAGGCCATCGACCGCATGACGCTTGTCGGCATGCACCTCGACATTTTCCAAGAGGAAGTTGTTGCCATGTCCACCACATCGCCGAGTTGGGAGATGCCGTCGGGGTTGAAGGTTGGGCTGACGCGCGGCGAGGTGATCCGCCTTTTGGGCCGTGTGCCAGACGGGTATACGGCTACATCGCAGAGCTTCACCGCATATGTCTGCTCGGACAATCCGGTCCCTGATCCCGAATGGACGATGGTGATCGATTTTGGACAGGACAAACGGGTGGAGCGCATATATTTTGTAAGTCTGGCATATTAACAGCGTTTCGGGTTGAGTTTGGGAGAAGGACCGTTTTGAAAGTTATACCGACATTCCTTGTTCTCCTATTCTGGCTCAGTAGTTGGTTTCCAACCGCGCCAGAGAGGGGCGCTGTATTTGTGGCTGTCTGCTGCACTCTCGGGTTGATTGCAGCGCATTGGGTTCCAAAGCCTCGGAGCAAACGCGGGGGGCCTTCAAAAGCTACGGCTGTTCTCGCCATTGCCCTCCTCATCATCGGCGCGCTCCTCGCGTTGATGACATGGGTGGAAGGCACATCCGCGAACGGTGCCATCATGCTCTTCTATGTGTTTGGGTTCGTGGGGTATTTTTTGCTGTTTTCTGCAGTTCGATCGTTCGAACGAACCCGCCGCCGTTTTTGGGGAGCTGGGATCTTGGTTCTTCTCTCCATTTGGTCTTGGGCCTCCGCAATTGGCATGTATAACCATCATGGTACAAAAGGTCAGTCGGACATTTCTTGTATTCTCGTGCCCAACCCGAGTGAATATGACATGGAGCTGACCTCCATATGGCAGATGCGGCTGCCTCTAATCGGGTCTCGCAGAACAAGCCCAAGCGGCAGCTACATTTGGGAATACCATGCCATCCTTGTCACGCAAACTGACGGGCGAACCGAACACTACAACTGGTCAAAAAAGTGGATGCGTTTCGAACGCCTTGACCCCGTGCGCAATCCGTATTTACCGAAAACCTGCCCATAAGCTTACTGGGTTCAGATGAAGTGTCATCGTCATGCGGGATGTCGCCACGATACAAACCAATGTCGCGCAACAGGCGACCGTCCAATGCCTGCAAAGCCTCGATCGTCCGATGCCGTTGCCAATTGCGGGTCGCGGATCATAGCCAGCGGTGGAGAATGTTGCTGTGTTTTGTCTGCTTCGTCGCATGGTTCGGCGCAAAGTGGGATGTTTTGAAATAGAGAAATTCGGTGAACGGATTGGCAGTCATGACACGCTCCATACAAGATGACTGAACCGTAGCGGCCACACCTGTCATTCGAATTGGGTGCGTATACGCATACCAAATCGAACGACAGGTGCTTGCGTCATTTCGGTTTAATGTGAGATCACTTGCCCCCCGTGGCAGGACTGCGCATTGCGGCGCAGGTCCACCCGGGGCTACCGGCCGCTCAGCGTATTTCCTGCAAAAAGCAGGAACCTCTTATGAAATCCGAACATTGTCATGCTCCTGAGATGGGCCACGCCGCCGCGCCTTTCAACAGCACAGAGACGCCTGCGACTTTCTGTCTTTCAGGGGTGGGCTAAACGCCTGTAGCTCTACGTTGGCAACCCATTGTGATGCCCAAAGCGCGAGGGGCGACGGTTGCGGCAAGAGGCGCATATCAGGGCTGTGGCGCCCTGAAGCGGTATCGCCGCGTCGCAACGGCGACATTTAACGGACCCTTGTGGATGCGCGCGAGAAAATGGGTGGCGACAACTCGGACATCGTCCGGCTGCGGCGCGCGGGATTGCAGCGGCGCAGGACGGGCATTGAGGTGGTAGGTGAAAGGTCATAGCGTATCTCCGGCGTGGATAGAATTGCCGATACATCGGCGGCGGCGATCACTCCCGGACGATGCGCCATGTTGTTCACAACATGAAAGCGCACCCTCCGGGCGGCACATGGTTTTTGCGCGCCCTCGTTTTCTCGCAAAACATGTCAGGCGCCTTGCAACGCTTCGCGCTCAACGGGCGAAACTTTGAGTACTTTCAACTCGCGCCGCTTCCCTCCGCGCGTTTCCCAATGGAACACGGCACCTTCGGCCAATCCGATCAGAGCAACGCCGATGGGGGTCATGATCGAGATGCGGCCGCTGGAAATGTCGGCATCTTGAGGGAGGACAAGCGTGACCGTATGATCCTTCCCCGTCTCCTCGTCATGGTAGGTCACGTCGCGCCCGAGATCGACGACATCTGGCCGTAGCCGCGCCGGAGTGACAATGCGTGCGCGGCCGAGTTCTTCGATCAGCTGTTCGGCCAGTTCAGGATTGCGGCGCATCATGCCTTCGGACAGAGCTTCGAGTTCCGCAAGGCGGGTGCTGCTGAGCACTATCTTGGGGCGGCGGGGTGTGCGCGGTTTGCGCGGCGTGGATGACGTGGACATAGATTTCTCCTTGAATGAAATATGGTCAGTCACTTGATGTTGATGGGGGGGATGTGAGGCGGCTTTGCTGGGCGCCATCAGGCGTCGAGCACGTCCAAAACGACAAGGATGTCGATTCCGCTATCCTCACGCAGCAACGGCATGCGTTGCTTTTTGCGCATACCTAGCATCGTCGCCCCCAAAAAGGAGGTGACAGGGATGCTGCCGTCGTCTTCGTTTGGGATAATAGTCACCTTACCGCGACGCGCTTTGTCTCCGGAGGTCATGTATGAAACCAGTCGACCCGGCACCACGAGGTCATGCGGTGCAGGTTCGGGCGCGGATTTGGACGACCGCAATTTGTGGCGCAAAAAACCTTCGATGAGTGTCGGGTATGGACACTCCGCCGTGAGGCCAGCACTCAACAGCCATTCGATGCCAACCCGATCAGAGTTGGTCAGTTGGAACCGGCTTTTGAGCGGCGCGTATTTGAATGATGGTGTATACGCACTGTCTGTGCGCAAGCGTGTCGAATTGGTTATCTGCATGGTTGCTCCCCGGGAAGGATCGTCGTCTCAATGAGTGATTTGAGAGGCCCCGGGGGTTGAAGAATCGCCTAAGCGCACGCCACCCGGGGACGGGGGCGGTTCAGAAGTTGAAACCGGAAATGATTCTTGTGCGTAACCATGCCGTAAGCCTAGCCTTTACACTGGGGGTGTCAATCCAAGCTATCTGACGTCAGCACCCGTAGGACAGCAGCCTTTAGACACCAAGCTGCCCCTAATCGAACGACGACATGATCTAAACAAGCGCAATAGGCTCAGCTAAAATACTCCAAACCCAATCACTCCTTTCTGTTTCTGCTGAAGAACCGAACAGGCCAAATGTGCCATCGGCGTGCCTTAGCCGCCTGAACGCAGCCGGGTTACACCCATATGACTGATCCACATGGAACTTGATTGGCCGCACAATGGCCCGGAACTTCATCAGAGAGAATGATTTTTATTTGCGAAATGAATCCGGTTGACGCCTATATGAAATTAAAGTTTTATATATACATCTTAAATTCGGGAGGACGCACTATGAAGTATTCAGTTACCACTCTTTTGTTGGGAGGCGCGCTTATGGCGACGGCCGCTCACGCCGAGACGACAATTCGTTTCGCGCACATGAACTCGCCAACCCACTTTGTAAATGTGGGCGCAGAGGCAATGGCTGCGGGCATTAACGAACGCACCAACGGCGAGGTTAAGCTAGAAGTGTTCCCATCGGGACAACTTGGCGAAAACGGACAAATTGTTGAGCAAATTTCGCTTGGTAGCGATTTGATGGGTCAGGTCGGATCCGGCGGCATCGCAAGCTATGTCCCCGATTTCGACATTCTACTTTACCCGTTCATGTATGAGAACTTTGAGCAGGCTAAAAAGCTTCTCACGAGCGATCTGTTCAAGGACCTCGAACAACAGGCCGAAGAGAAGGCCAACGTGAAGGTAATGTGTTACGTCGCTTTTGGTATGCGCGACCTCTACACGCGCGACACAGAAGTTCATGCCCCAGAAGACATGAAGGGGCTGAAAATGCGGGTGCAGCCTATTACAATCTATACCGAGATGGTGAAACAGGTGTTCGACGCCTCGCCAACACCGATGCCATGGCCAGATGTTTACTCGGCACTGTCCCAAGGCGTGATCGACGCTGCTGAAGCTCCGCCTTCGGCTCTCTTGGACCAAAAGCACTACGAAGGCGCAAAATACCTGATCCAAACCAACCATATTGTTGATATTGCGCCTGTCGTGATGAGCGCATCACAATTCAATGGCCTTACGAAAGAGCAACAAGCTATCGTGAGCGAAGAGACTCAAAAGGGCTGCGACATGATGAGCGAAATCTCTCTTGGTGGGTATGAGAGTGACATTGAAGAAGTCAAAGCACATGGCATGACGGTCATCTCTGATTTTGATCGCTCCGCATTTGTTGCACGGGCAAGCGGTATCGCTGAATCGTTCCCAGCCTGGTCCCCTAACCTCTACGAACGCGCCCGCGCTATTCTCGACAACTAAGCGTTCTGCAAAAACATGGCTGCATTGGTTTTCCATCAATGCAGCCAAAAGGGAGAATCTCATGAAATCTCTGGAAAAACTTGAAACGGGGCTTGCGTGGGCCGTCTTTGTGGTCACGGGGATTGTTATGATTATGATGGTGACTGTCGTCATCCTATCAGTCGTCATGCGCTATATTGTGGGTTCTCCACTCGTTTACTCTTATGACTTGTCCACATTGCTTTTTGCATGGGCCGTATTTTTGGGCTTGGCTCTGGCCGAGAAAAGTGACGGCCACCTGGCAATAGATCTTTTTTCGAACAAGCTGACGCCAAGAGGAACTCTTGTTCATCAAGTGATCAAATCCATTATTGTGATCTTTATCTCCACGGGAACATTCTGGATCGGCTGGAAGCTGTTTGATCGTGCGGGAATGGTGATCCCTTCGATGCGTATTTCAATCGGTTGGCTATATGCGAGTATGCCCATTGGCTTTGCTTTGCTTGCTCTTGAGCAACTGATCAAGCTGCTGAAATCTATCCTCACATACCAGAAGGGCCTGTCCTGATGTTGCTGCTGCTCAGTGCCGTTATATTCATCGTATTCGGAGCAATCGGCATTCCCGTTGCCCTCACATTTTTGGCCATTATCGGCACTTTTGTGATCGCCGAACCAGCTGTCCTTGATGTTGTCGCCGCACAGCGCCTCATCTCTGGAACACAGAGCTTCCCACTTCTTGCCGTCCCGCTTTTCATCCTCACCGGTGAGTTGATGAATATCTCCGGAATTACGCCACGCGTCACCAATTTCGCTCTTGTTCTAACACGGGGTGTTTCGGGGGGATTGGCGAAGACCAATGTTGTGCTCTCGACACTTTTGTCCGGCATGTCGGGTTCGGCAAATGGGGATGCTGCGATGCAGGCAAAAATCCTTGTGCCACAGATGGTGAAAAACGGTTATCCCGCCCCCTTCTCGGCGGCGGTCACCGCAGCGTCGGCTTTGATTGCTCCTCTTATTCCACCAGGTATTGGACTTATTCTGTTCGGGTTCGTGACAAACACATCAATTGGCGCACTTTTCGCTGGCGCCATTCTCCCTGGGGTGCTGCTCTCCGCTGCATTACTCGTACTTGTTCACTTTCTATCCAAGCGTAACGGTTGGGGTGAACCATCTTCGGAACATGATGCATCAATGTCCCTCGGCACTGCATTCATCCAATCCCTGCCCGCTATCATGATGCCTATTTTGATTGTCGTCGGCATCAGAGGAGGTGTTTTCACGCCATCCGAAGCTGGGGGCCTTGCTGTGGGCTATACGCTCATTTTCATGGTCGTTTATCGGGAGGCAACGTGGGCTGATCTCATCAGGGCACTTTGGTCTACTGTCGCAACAAGCTCTGCAATCATTCTGGTTCTGGCAACGTCGGCGGCTCTAACCTGGATACTGACATTCAATCAAGTGCCTCAAGCAATTGGAGAATTTCTTGTAGGATTGACGACGAACAAGACGATGATGCTCATTATCGTATCCCTCGTGCTGTTGATCGCAGGGATGCTAATTGAAGGAACCGCGTTGATCTTGGTGCTAGGTCCAATGCTTATGCCTGTTGCACTGACTTTGGGCATCAATCCTGTGCATTTCGGGATCGTCTTCGTCTTTATGATCCATATGGGTGGGATCACACCACCAGTTGGCACCGTGATGTTCACCACGTGTAGCGCTACAGGCGTGAGCATCGGGGAATTTGCCAAGGCCATCATCCCTTTCCTGTTGGTTTTCCTACTTGTCGCAATTACTCTGATCTTGGTCCCACAGGTGTCTACGTTGTTGACTGGAGTATGATTAATGTCAAAGCCTTCCGGCAAGAAAGGAGCGGTATATCAAGCACCTGCGGTGGATAAGGCCGTAGATATCTTGGAATATCTCTCGCTTCAGCGCGATGGTGCGACCATGAAAGAGATTGCCGATGGTGTTGGTAGATCGACGACGGAAATTTACCGTGTGGCTTTGGCGCTCGAACGACGGAGCTTGATCTTTAAAGACCCGCAAACGGATCGTTTTTCGCTTTCAATGCGGTTGTTCGAGCTGTCACACCAGCACCCCCCAAGCGCAAGGCTGATTGGGATGGCTCAACCCATCATGGAGGATCTGGCGCAATCCACCTTGCAATCATGCCACCTGTCGGTCGCAGACGGTGAGCGGCTTTTGATCCTCGCCAGTGTGGATAGCCCACTTTCGATGCACTACCGCGTCAAGCTGGGGTCATCATTCCCGTTAACAGAAACCAGCTCGGGAACCGTGCTTGTGACCTTTTGGCGGCCAGAAGATCAGGAAACGATCATGGGCAATCTGGACCCGCAGGCACGCAAAGCCTTTGAGGCGCGCGTCAATGCCGTCAAGGAGACGGACCGCGAGGTCCGCGCAAGCGATGTCGTGGATGGGATTGTCAACATTTCCACGCCCATTCGCGATTACACAGGTCGCGTCCGCGCGGCGCTCACTATTCCATTCCTAAAACGCAAGAACATGGCCCACAGCGAAGATGACGTCATCGCCCAAGCCGTACATGCCGCCAGCCAAATAAGTGCTGCATTAGGGTTTGTGCGACGTCCCCCAGATAACGCGCCAATGTGAGAATATTAGTTTAGGGCATACCAACGTTTACCGATAGTCATTGCGAATAGACATGCACGGACCCTCAGGAAACATCCTGAAAAGCCGTCTGTCTTAGAGAGACTTCAGAAAGTATTGTCCCAGATCTTACATGCCCCCTGTTCGACACACAGAGTGCGCAAGTTATCGTCGATGCAAAGCTGCAATCCTGGTTGCTTCTTCGTAGATCCCTGAAAGGGTGTTGAGCGTCTTCGCTGCTTCTACCAGTTTTTCACTGAATTGCCGTTGGCTTTCGAGTTGTTCGATCAGCAACTTTTTTCGCAAAGCGCTGTATTCATCCGTCACCGCGACACCTTTATCCGTCGCATGATAGGTGACCCCGGTGCGCCCCGAACCACATTTTTCCACGAGGCCTTCGGTGCAAAGCTTCCGCATCGAATATTGAATGTTTGCAATATCATCACGGTTTGTCAGGCGGGCCAGCTCTTTAATGCTCTTCGCGCGATTATTCATGCGCACAAGATGCAGCAATGCATTTTCGGGACCGGTCACGACAGAGTCACTTACGGATGCAAGGCACTCAGCCTGCCATCGCCCGAATGCTTCGTAGCTCCGCATAAGAGAGAACTCTAGTTCGGTACAGGTTAGTTCTTCTGAGTTCTCGGAAAGGTGCCAGGAAGGGTCGCTTACTTTTGCCTCTTTAATAGTCACGATCTTCACTCTCCAAATATTTGTTCAATCATATCTGCGAATTTATTTGACTAAAAGCAGAAGATGCGCCCATCATACCTTGTAATTTACGATGTAAAGTCTATTCAATCAGGGAGATGACAATGAAAAAGAACATGATGAAAGACCCTAAGGGTTTCAAATTAGGCACCTTTTCCTCGAATTGCTCGTCAGGAATGACTGTGACAAAGATGGCCGAGCGTTGGGATAACAGCTGGGAAAACAACTTAAAGCTGGGCAAAATGCTGGATGAAGCGGGCATTGACTTCATGCTGCCTATTGCTCGTTGGATCGGTTACGGTGGTGAAACGGATTTTCATGGCAACGTGTTGGAAACCGTTACCTGGGCCACTGCGCTGCTCGCATCCACAGAAAATATAAGTGTTTTCGCGACCCTTCACACCGCCGCCAACAATCCTGTCGTCGCAGCCAAGCAGATTGCAACGATGGACCAAGTCGGCAATGGGCGCGCAGGTCTGAATATCGTCGCAGGTTGGAACAAGCCCGAGTATGAAGCCCTTGGCCTGACGCTCGCTGACGATCACGAAACGCGATATGGCTACGCCCAAGAATGGTTTGATATTATTCAAAAACTCTGGGTGTCCGAAGAGTATTTTGACTGGAAAGGGCAATATTTCGACCTCAAGCACGTCGCAGGGTCGCCCAAACCAATTAATGGCCGCCCTCCCATCCTCAACGCCGCCGGATCGGGAATTGGCCGCGCTTTTGCAACGGACAATGCGGACTATCTCTTTACGCCCGCAATTGATCTCGCAAGGTCTGTTGAGGAAATAAAAGAACTCAAAGAGCTGGCAAAATCTAAAGGGCGCGATGTCGGCGTGCTGACATTTAGCCATGTCATTTGTCGTGAGACAGAAGAAGAAGCGATCGCCCTGCGGGATCAGCTCATGGGAGATATGGCGGACTGGGATGCTGTCGATAACTTGGTGAACCTGCAATTTGCCCATGCCCAGTCTTTCCCCCACGATCTATTGGCGGAAATCAAAAACCTTTTTGCAATGGGACATGGTGGCTTCCCACTGGTTGGGACACCTCGCCAAGTCGCGGACGGGATCATCAAGCTGCATGAGACGGGCTTCTCTGGTACGACTTTGTCGTTTGTGGATTACGTGGAAGAATTCCCCTATTTCCGCGACGAAGTTCTGCCACTCCTCGAGCAGGCGGGCATTCGATGACCTCACCTGTTTCTCCGAAGCACTTCACCAACGCGATGCGCGCGTTGGTGGGGAACTGCTCGGTTATCACCGTCGGTGAAGGTCAGGACCGCTCTGGCCTGATCGTAACTTCGGCGATGTCTCTGAGTGCTGAACCTCCGTTATTGCTTGCCTGCATCAACCGATCCTCATCAAGTTGGCCTCTATTGAAGCAATACGGATACTTTGGTTGGTCATCTCTTGGAGCGCAGCACCAACATGTCGCTGAACGCTTTGCAGGTTTTGGCGGTGTGAAAGGGGTAGATCGATACACGGGCGCACAATGGATCACAGCACAAACCGGAGCACTGTTGCTTGAAGATGCACCAGCCGCTTTTGATTGCGAAATCGAAGAAATGATTGATCGCGGAACGCATTCCATTGTCATTGGACGGGTCTGTGCCGTTGAGGAAAACGCAGATCGCGGAGCGCTTGTTTATTGGGACGGGAAATTTCGATCACTCGAAAATGACCTGTAACACATAGGGGTGCTGTTTTCTCAAATATGCCAAGACGCAAGCTAGATGTGTGGACGCTTTATCGAACCGGAATGAATTGAGTGTACGTCGCCATGCGTCTATCGCCCAAGGCCCACCCGATGGATAAGGTAGGCATCCCCCAAGCCTCCAACCGACGACGCCCCCGCGCCATACACCCGCGCGTTCAAGCCAAGCGGTTGTTTCCAAGCAGGGATTTTCACTGATGGCGTATCCTGTTGGAAAACTCCTGTTGGTTTAAGTGTCTATGGCTGATTCAATTTTTCTATGGCAGCAGAGGATTGAATGATGATGGGACCAAAACAGGAAGCGCAGGCCGCGTTGTTTTACGAGCTTTCACTCAATAAACACGTACCTCAAGATCATCTGCTGAAATCGATTGACCGGTTCTCTAATTTAAGCAGCATTCGGGCACAGCTTACAGGGTTTTACAGCCACATGGGCTGCCCTTCGATTGATCCAGAACCTCTGATCCGCATGCTCTTGGTTGGATGTTGCCTTGGCATCCGCTCTGAAAGACAATCGTGTGAAGAGGTTCATCTTAACCTTGCCTACCGCTGCTTCTGCCGCCTTGGCCTCGCGGATCCAGCGCCGAGCCACTCGACTTTCAAAAAAATATGGTACGCATTGTCCGGCAGGCGATTGCCTAGCAATCTGCCGCGAGGGGCACTTCCGCGATAGCGATCTGTTGCGCCATCTACGCCCAACGCGACTACCATGCACTTTGTAAACTCTCTGCTCAGGGACCTAGACACAACAAGGGCGGCTGATCAGCTTCAGCCGCCCTTAAATCTTTAGCAAAACGTTACTGCGTCATTTATTTGGAGAACATCTCACGCAGTTTTGGGCCAGCCTCAGGGTTGGCTGCCAAAACGGGCTTCCAGCCTTCTTCCACTGACATCTGAATAAATGCTTCAGCTTCCGCTTCGGACAACGACAGCGTCGCGATACCCTCTTCGGTTTGGCGCGCAATATCTGCGGCAGCCAACTCTACGAAGCGCCCGGACTCAGCCTCGATGTCGAGCATCTGAGTTTCCAAGAATTCACGTTGTGCATCGCTCAGCTTTTCCCACGTCTTCTCGCTGAAATAGACGCCAGTTTCGACTTGATAGAACCCCGGGTCAACACGGGATTTTGTTTTCTCCTGCCATCCGAGATCGAACACGCCCGTCGCGGGCCAAGCATAGCCGTCAATCGTGCCGCGCTCTAGCGCGGTGTACACTTCCCCGGGTGCGGTTTGCATCGGATTGATCCCGAGACCTTTGAAAAATGCCTGATAGATGGGAACAGAACGGATCTTCAGGCCCTCAAAATCGATGCTCTCGTGGTCTTCAGACAAATAGATATGATAGGGAACGTTTTCGGTAAGACGACCAAGCCAATGGATATTGGCTTTCTCGCGGTGGATTTTATCCAATAGATCATAGCCGCCATTCGTGCGCAGCTCTGACATCGGCAAATCAGTCAACGTCATCGCCAACCCTTCGGGCACGAGGTTGGCGTGATACACAGCCGTCGTGTTGGCCAAGTCCACCACACCATTACGGAGTGCATTGCCGATCTCGAACGGTGGCATCGCGTCAGGTCCACCGATCACTTCGATCTGGACAACCCCTGCCCCGTTTTCATTCACACGATCTGCAAACCGTTGGAACGGTTCGTAAAATACTGTGTTGGGTTGAAAGGCGGAAATCGCCCGCAATGTAATCTCGTCAGCGTGGGTTGCCGTGGTGAATGCGCTCAAGGTAAGCGCCGATGCGAGCGGCAAAAAGCGAAGCGATAGGGTCAATTGAACTCTCCTGTTGAATTATGTCCCCGCGTTTTTCCACGCGAGTGGTGATTGGTTAGTGAGTAAGCGAAGGTAGGAATGTCGTGAGGTCTGGCCAGATGATCATTAGGCCCAGAACTAGAATTTCGATCAGGATGAAGGGCAGTGCCGCCTTGTAAATCTGCACAAGCGGAACCGTTTTAACGGCGCCCTGCATCACCATTAGCAAAATCCCGAAGGGCGGCGTGAGCAAGCCCAGCTCGATAACGACAAGCATCATCAAGCCAAGCCATACAAGATCAATCCCCGCGTTCTGCGCGAGTGGGATGAACAATGGCACCGTAATCATCATCATCGAAACCTGATCGATAAAGAAGCCCATTAAGAGCAAAATCAGCAACATCGCCAAGATTAGGGCCATCGGCGTCGGATCAACGGCCTTTACGAGAGACAGCATCCCCATTGTCGCCCCTGAAAATGACAGGATCTGTGAAAACGTTGTGGAAGCGACGATGATGAACAGGATCGAAACCGACACCTTTGCAGTCTCGACCAAGGATTCCCTTAGCGAGTCCCATGTCAATTTGCGGTAGCAGATTGTTGCAACGAAGGCGGCCATCGCGCCGAGTGCAGCGGCCTCGGTCGGCGTTGCGATCCCAGACAGCATCCCGCCAATTACGGCGACAAAAATGCCAAACAACGGCACCACATCGCGTAAGAACGGCACATAACGTTCCCGAAACGTATAGACCTGTGTCGTGTCTTGACGCGGCGCCGAGTTCGGATCGAACACGCCCACAAGGATCACAAATAAAAGGAACCCTGCGGCCATCAGGAACCCCGGAACGATACCTCCGATCAAAAGCTGTGTGATCGAAATGCCGGAAAGAGATCCCAACATCACGGCTAAGGTAGATGGAGGGATCAGAACCGCAATACCGCCCGTTGCCATCGCAGGTCCCAGCGCTAGCGTGGGTGAGTAGCCGCGCTTCATCATGTCTTGTGACAGCGTACTACCGAGCAGCGCCGTATTCGCAATAGATGAGCCTGACAGCGCCGAGAATGCTGTGCCGCCAACCACAGTGACGCAGGCTAAGCGCGCGGGCAAACGGTTCAACAACCGCTCAACTGCTTCAATCGCCTTGAACGCCAAACCGCAATGGAACAGCAGTTCCCCCATCAAGATAAACAACGGAATCGGCACCAAAGAAAATGAACTGACTGCGCTTGAAGCATTGCGCACAAGCTGATCCAGTCCCGCTACCCCGCCCAAAAACAACCAAGCGCCGATGATGTTCGTTCCCAAAAATGCAATGGCTACCGGCAATCCTGTGGCAAAAAGCCCCGCCAAAACCGCGCCAAGAATAGACAATGTCATCCACCAAATCATTGGGCGTAATCCTTCAATGTTAGGCGCAGTGTGAACTCAAGGAAACACATCCCAAGGCAGATCATTATCGGCACAAGCAGGTACCATTCTGGGAAGACGAGGTTTTTAAACACCAAAGAGCCAAGCTGCCATGTATCGGATGTGACCAAACACGCCCGCCAAAACAAAACTCCAGTAATGGCCAGTCCTGCGATATTGGCGACCACTGCCAAACGGCGTGCGTTGATCTGCGAGAGTGCGCGCGGCAGAACGTCGACCTGCACGTGGCCATGCGCATGTAGCAGCCAGGGAGCGCCCAAAAACGTCGAGACCATCATGAGATATTCCGTGAACTCGCTAACCCATGATATCCGCGCCAACGCGAGATTGCGGATCACGACATCTGCACAGACAACGATAGCTATCGCGGCAAAGCCAATTGCGGAAGCCGCGCCAAAACAGCGCATAGCCCAACTCATCGTCTTTTTGATCAACGTCATTCCCCCATCCTTTTGAAATCATGTTATCTACGCCATCAAGTAATTCAAGGTTAAAATATATTATGGGGACTGCATTTTAAAAATGTGAAAAATGGCCAAAATTTTCGCAAATTCGGCAAATTTAACCCGAAAATGCCCAAATTTGTGGAAAAAATGGACGCGAAAATATATATTTCATCTTAATAATATTTAGATCAAAACTATGTGCAGTCTTGGATTTCGCCCAAAAATAAGGCCAAGTTTTGCTAAATTGACCGTAACCGCCTCATTGATACCGCGGGTTATGCTGCTTGAGTGTCAGCTCTCGAGGCGTGAGGCTTCCAATTCCATGG
>NZ_JBLWZO010000023.1:0-21859 GCF_048266405.1 Celeribacter sp. | reverse complement strand
TCCATAACGACGACAATAACGACAGAGCTTAAGATCTTATCTGATCACCAAGAAGGCGGTGCCAATGAGGTGGTTACCTTCTTTCACCCGATGAGAACGTTGATTCAGCGTCAAATCGACCTTCGGCATAAGACCGATTGTACGCGGTGTCCTCTCTTTTCTATCCCACTCTCACGCACACCGATGGCATTTATCCCTCCTACTGTGCGTGATTGATTCGTTCTTATGCGGCTTTTCACGTTGTTTCGAGCGCGATTATTTCCGTTTTTTGAAGCGCCAGTTGTCAGGTAGCTATATTGTTTCCGAAACACACTTCACCCCACAAAATTGATATAAAATTTCTAAAAATTCGCTCGATGTTCCTATCGTTTTATTAACTTCAATTTCGGGAACGATTGGCCGCAGGAATTGCGTTTGCAGTTCCCTTCGAAACAATGACGCCTTTTGCGCAAAATGCGTGCCACAGTCCTGACATATTTCTCGGTTTCGCGCCTCGTCTGGACGAGGGGGAGTGAGGGTTAAATCCTTTGCGAAACTGGATAAAAAAGCGTAAATTCTCACAAGAACTGGGACCGATAATCTGTCGGTCTTTCCCGTAAAAATAACCCGTTAACAGATTGGCACCACGTCCGATATGAGACTGGGCCGATCTGATAGAGAGTAAGTTATGTGTCTGACGTCCAATATCGCAATTTTCACATCACGAGGCGAAGTCCCAGCCGGATCTCTTCAGGTCGGAGATCGGGTGTTTACGCGCGATAACGGGCCACAGAAAATCGAATGGGTTGGCCGTCGCAATTTGTCTGCGTTGCATCTGGAACGTCACAAAGACCTGATGCCTGTGCTGATCGAAAAAGGCGCATTGGGTGGTGAATTGCCTGAACGCGATCTGGTGGTGTCGCCCGAGCATCGTCTCTTGCTCGCCGCTGATCGCAAAGCTCTGTATGCCCAAGACCACGATACGCTTTCGGCGGCAAAGCACCTTGTTGGTCTGCCTGGGATTAGCCAGTTCAAACCGCTCGACGTGTCCTATGTTCATTTCCAATTTGAAAACGCCGAAGTGGTGCTGACCAACGGGTTCTGGTCGGAGTGTTTTCACCCCGCCGCCAAACGCATCTCGGATCACGACGCAGATGCCCGTGACGAACTCTACCGCCTGTTCCCTGAACTGGCTGAGCGCTACGGTGTGAAAGGCTACGGCAAAGGCGGGCGCACGGTGACAGCGCGGCCGATGCACGTCACGTCCTAAGCACACATCCGTGCAGGCGATATCATTGAAAGGCGGTCCCACGGGGCCGCTTTTGCATTTCAGGCGAGAGCGGGAGTTTAATCTGCCACAAAGGCGGCCCAGTCCGCAGGGCTGTCGAGGTCGCGAATAGCCGCATCTCCAGCAATCTCCAACGGGGTCACACCGAACCGCGCCACGATCGCCTGCGCGCCATGATCCCCCGTCAAATCCTCAAACGCGGGCAAACACACAGCCGGAAACAGGACGGGATGGCCCTGTCGTCCCGTATCCGTCGTCGCGCGGATAATGGCGCGTCCCGCCTCCGCCTCGAAGGCTATGCGGATTGCCTCCACATGCGCAGGCGTAATCAACGGCATATCGGCAAGTTGCACCAAAAGCCCGTCATAGCCCTGTGCCGCTCGCGCAAGGGCTTTGAGACTCTCGGAAAACCCGCCCGACACACTCTGTGCGGGCAGGGGGCCAATGAGGGCCTTTCGGGCCGAATAATAAGGATGGTCCGGTGGAGGAAGGATCACATATTGATCCAGATGGGATGAGGCGGCACAGGCCCGCGTCAAACATGTGTCGCCCTTTAGGGGCGTCGCGGTCGGCAGGGGCGCGGCGAGTTTATCAAACCCCATTCGGGTCGATGATCCCGCCGCGCATATCCCTGCCAGAACCCGCATTACTTTTCAGGCAAGAGCCCACGCGGGCTAAAGCGCAGAACAAGGAGCAGGATCACACCCATTGTCAGGTGACGCATATAGGCAATGCGTTCGATCAGGCCAACCTTGATCGGGTTGTCGTCGGTCATGCCTGAGGTCACGAGATTGACGAGCCATGTACCGATGGGTTCGACTTCGACCCAAAGGAACCAGATCAACAGACCGCCAAGAACGGCGCCCCAGTTATTTCCTGACCCGCCGACAATCACCATCACCCACACAAGGAAGGTATAGCGCAGCGGTTGATAGGTCACGGGGGTGAGCTGACCGTCGAGGGTGGTCATCATCGCACCTGCAATGCCACAGATCGCCGCGCCGAGGACGAAAATCTGCAAATGGCGTCCGGTCACATCTTTGCCCATAGCTTCGGAGGCGACTTCGTTATCACGGATGGCGCGCATCATACGGCCCCACGGTGATTTCAGTGCCAGTTCCATCGCCGTCACGATCAGGATGATCACAATCAAGAACAGCGAGGCATAGGACAGCTTCACAAAGATGGTTGAGGCCGTCACAGGATCCGCACCGAATTTTGCCGCCAGAGAGAGGAACCAGTCGCTTTGTTGTAGGTTGATCTCATAAGGCACAGGACGGGGCAGGCCGTTGACGTTTTTCACGCCGCGCGACAACCAGTCTTCGTTTTTCATCACCGCGAGGATGATTTCTGCAATGCCGAGGGTCGCGATGGCGAGATAGTCGGAGCGCAGACCAAGTGCCGTTTTGGCAACGATCCACGCCGCTCCCGCCGCCAACAGACCGCCAACAGGCCACGCGAGCAACACAGGCAGGTTGGCCCCGCCAAGGTAGCCCGTTTGCGCGGGGTTGATGGCTTCAATCGCGGCGACCGCAGGATCAAAGACAGCGCGGAAGAGGAAGAACCCGCCAATAAGCCAAACCGCCAAGATGAAACCGAGCGCTTTGGTATGACGCAGGCGTTTCCACAATAGTACAGCGCCGACGATTACAGCCAAACCAACGGCAAGCGCAAACATCACACTTAATCCGCCTGCATCCCATGCCTCTTTGACGGGGGGCATGGAGGTCAGAACGACAGCCAGACCGCCAAGGGCCACAAAGCCCATGACACCGACGTTAAACAGACCTGCGTAACCCCATTGCAGGTTTACACCGAGTGCCATGATTGCGGAAATCAGGCCAAAGTTGAGAATGAACAGCGCCGAGTTCCACGATTGTATGAAACCAACAGCGATGATGAGCGCCGCCATAATGGCGAAATAGAGCGGGGTACGGGATTTTTGGGACTGAACTTGGGTCATACCGATTTCCCTTTGAAGAGGCCCGTGGGCTTGAACAGCAACACAATGATCAGGATCGCAAAGGAGACCGCGAATTTATAGTCGGTGGACAACAGTTGCACCAACCCGTCGGGGCTCCAATCTTGTGGTCCCAGATAAATGACAACCTTTTTGAACGCGTATGTCAGTGTCACCTCGGAGAAGGCAATCACAAAACCACCCGCGATAGCGCCCAAGGGCGACCCGAGGCCGCCGACAATGGCGGAGGCAAAGATTGGCAACAAAAGCTGCATAAAGATGAAGGGTTTGAACGACTTATCCAAGCCGTAGAGCGTGCCAGCGATGGCAGCCAGAGCGCCCACGATGATCCATGTGATCAACACAACGCGCTCGGGGTTGATGCCCGAGAGCAGCGCCAGATCCTCGTTATCGGAATAGGCCCGCATGGATTTTCCTGTGCGGGTTTTGTTGAGGAACCAGAACAAGATCGCCACGACAATCACGGCTGTCACAACGGTGATCACCTGTGTGGTGCGAAGGGCGAGCCCCTCTGACAAACCGGACCATTCTTTAAAATCCCGCGCCGAAATGATGAACCGGGTGCCATCAGCAAAGCGACGGTCATCGGTACCAATCACCATGCGAATGAGGCCATTCATCACAAACATCACCCCCATCGACACGATGACGAGCATCACAGGTGCGGCTTTGACGCGGCGGTAGAATTTGTAGACGTATTTATCGGTGAACAACACCAAAAGCGCTGTCGCACCGACTGCGAAGGGCAGGGCGAGTAGGGCGGTGGGCAATGGCCCGAGCGAGATGCCCCACGATTGGAACAGCATCGTCAGTAGAACAGAGACCATCGCACCGAAGGCCATCGTTTCACCATGCGCGAAGTTGGAAAAGCGCAAAATGCCGTAAATCAGCGTCACGCCAAGCGCCCCAAGCGCAAGCTGTGCGCCATAGGCCGTGGCAGGGACGATCACGAAGTTGGTAAAAGCAACAAGAGCGTTGAGAAAATCCATGTCTTAGCCTCCCAAGAAGGTGCGGCGCACCTCTTCGTCGGCGAGAAGGTTCGCGCCGGTGTCGGTGTAAGCATTAGCCCCTTGCACGAGGACATAACCTTTGTCCGCGATATCAAGGGCTTGTCGGGCGTTTTGTTCCACCATCAGGATCGAAATACCCGTGCGGGCCACTTCGATAATACGGTCGAACAGCTCGTCCATAACGATCGGAGAGACGCCTGCTGTTGGCTCGTCGAGCATCAACAGTTTCGGCTGGGTCATCAGGGCACGACCAACCGCCACCTGTTGACGTTGCCCGCCTGATAGCTCGCCCGCGTGCTGATCGCGTTTCTCATAAACGGCAGGGAACAACTCATAAACGAGGTCGATTGTCTCGTTGATGTCGTCATCACGGATGAAGGCGCCCATCTCAAGATTTTCACGCACCGTCATGGTGGGGAAAATATTGTGGGTCTGCGGGACAAAGCCCATGCCTTTGTGGACGCGCTCTTGCGGGCTGAGGTGTGTGATATCCTCGCCGTCAAAATTGACGCTGCCCTCGCGCAGATTGAGCATCCCGAAAACGGCTTTCATCGCGGTGGATTTGCCAGCGCCATTGGGGCCAACGATCACGGCAATCTCGCCCTTTTGCACGGTGAGAGAACACTCGTGCAGGATGTCCGCGCCGCTGCCGTAGCCGCCCGTCATCGCGTTTGCATGCAAGAAACTCATGTCGCGTCTCCCGACTTTTTAGTGGCTGCTTTCTTGGCAGGCGCTTTTTTAGCCTTCGTTTTGGACGCAGCGGGAGAGGCGTCTTTGGTCAGTCCTTCGGTCGCCTCTTTGTTTTTGATCCCTGTGCCCAGATAGGCCTCAATCACCTGTTCGTTTTGCATGATGCTATCGGCGGAGCCTGTGGCCATCACCTTACCCTCGGCCATCACAATGACCGGATCACAGAGCATTTTGATGAACTCCATGTCGTGCTCGATCATACAGAAGGTATATCCGCGCTCGACGTTGAGCCGTTTGATCGCATCGGCAATGGTGTAGAGCAGGGTGCGGTTCACACCTGCGCCGACTTCGTCAAGAAAAACGATCTTGGCGTCGACCATCATGGTGCGCCCAAGCTCAAGGAGCTTTTTCTGGCCCCCAGAGATATTGCCCGCTTTCTCGTCCGCGATATGTGAAATGGTTAGAAATTCCAGAACCTCGTCGGCCTTTTGGCGCAAGGCGGCTTCCTCGGCGGCGATGGTCTTGCGTTTGAACCACGCATTCCAAAGCGTTTCGCCCGTCTGGTGCGCAGGAACCATCATCAGGTTCTCACGCACCGTCATGGTTGAGAACTCATGCGCAATCTGGAAGGTGCGCAAAATGCCTTTGTGGAACAATTCGTGAGGCTTGAGCCCCGTGATATCTTTGCCTTCGAACAGAACTTGTCCTGAGGTCGGGGTCAACACCCCTGCAATACAGTTGAAAAGCGACGTTTTCCCCGCGCCGTTCGGACCTATGAGACCCGTAATCGACCCTTCCTCAATGGTGAGGCTCGCCCCATCCACTGCACGGAATCCGCCGAAATGCATGTGTAAATCACGCACTTCGATCATCAGTTTTCCCCCGAAAATATATGTGCCGCGCGTGCAAGCATGACCACGCGTCTTTTGATGTTGGCAAAACAGCCCGAGAGGGAGTCCCCTCGGGCTGTTGCAGTTCAGTTAGATGGTCTTAGCGGTACCCGACAGTGACCTGCTTGCCGCCTTCGGTTTTGATCACGCGGTAGGAGCCTGCGGCCTCACCGGGTTCGATCAATTCCAGAGCAGAGCCACCGACGTAGTCGATCTCGCCGCCAGACGACAGGATATCGAGCGCTTTTTCAAGCTCGCCAGGGTAGATTTTCTCACCTGGTGCGTTGGCCACATCCATGATGAAGTCTTTGTAGACCTGTGGATCTGTGGAACCAGCTGCTTGCATCGCCAAGCCCATCACAGCGCCTGTGTCATAGGATTCAGCCGCATATGCTGCCATGCCGTTGTAGCCATTGGCTTCACCGATCTGGATCAGTGTCTCGCCTTTGGGGTTATCTGCGCCAGGAAGTTGACCCATCGTGCCGTCAAGCTCGGAGCCGAATTCATCTTCGATGGTGGCGCCGATCATGGCGTCAGGCAGGTGGAAGCGGTCAAATGCGCCTGTATCGAGAGCAGCGCGGATGATGCCTTTACCACCTTGGTCGAGGTAACCGATCACAACGAGAAGGTCGCCGCCAGCGGATGCCAATGCACCGATTTCGGCAGAGTAGTCGGCTTTGCCGTCTTCGTGAGCAGCGTTGATGGTCACAGTCCCGCCCATTTTGGTGAACGAGCTTTCAAACGCGTCGGAAAGACCCTTGCCGTAGTCGTTATTGGTGTAGGTCACAGCAACAGACTTCACGCCTTCTTCCATCAGGATTTCAGCCATGATTTCACCCTGACGGGCGTCGGATGGGGAGGCGCGGAAGAACAGGCCGTTGTCTTCGACAGTTGTCAAAGCAGGCGATGTTGCAGATGGCGAGAATTGAACCATGCCGTTTGGCACAGCAACGTTTTGCAAAATCGCGCCCGTTGCGCCGGAGCAAAGTGCGCCGATGATGCCGGATACACCGTCAGCAGTGATCATGCGCTCGGCAACGGATGTAGCCACAGCCGCATCGGTACAGGTCGAGTCACCGCGGATGGTTGCGATTGTTGTGCCATCAAGGAACTTGCCGCTGTCGGAAATTTCTTTCAGCGCGGCCTCAGCACCAGACGCCATATCTTCAGCAAGGGATTCAGCAGGGCCCGTGAAGCCGAGCAGAACACCAATTTTGATTTCGTCGGCGAAAGCAGCGCCCGCGAACATGGTGGAGGCCACAGAGGCCAGCAAAATTTTCTTCATAGATCGTAACTCCCAAGTGTTAGACGTCGACCGCGTCATTAGTGCGCGACCATTGTCGGTATCAAAACCTATTGCAAAGGAACTGGACAGGCAAATGTCGTTTTTCTTTCCGTAGGGTCGCCATTTTGGACAAAACGCCTATAGCGACAACGATTGCTGACGCTAATCCCCTGCCTAATTCGCTCTAGCAGTCAAATTTCCTACGGATTTTTCACAAAACGATACCCGTCGCACTGTGTTTTTAGCCTCTTCGGCACGAATCGCTTACTGGTCGGCTGCGCAAAACTGCGCGTGATTCTTCAATTAGGGCAAGACCAAACGAGACGAATGGCGGCTTGCCATCGCGTAACCTGAACTGGCCTAATGATCTGACCTCTCCAGACAATCAGAATTATGGGTTTTAACGCCGCAATGCAGCGCTTATAAGCCCATAACCGTTTACGCTAAACTCCATCTGTGATGGGCGTGAACCTGCAATTGAATGAGCAAATCTCGGAGTGATGACAATGACGGACTGGTCCAAATCCACATGGCGCAACAAACCCCGTGTGCAGATGCCCGACTATACCGACCAAGAGGCGTTGAACGCGGTTGAGGCCCAACTTGCCAAATATCCGCCACTCGTCTTTGCGGGCGAAGTCCGGTCGTTGAAAAAGGAACTGGCCAAAGCGTCACGCGGCGAGGCTTTTGTCTTGCAGGGCGGCGATTGCGCCGAGAGCTTTGCCGAGTTCGGTGCCGACCCGATCCGCGACACGTTCAAGGTCATGCTGCAAATGGCGATGGTTCTGACCTTCGGCGCGAAAGTGCCTGTGGTTAAAGTTGGCCGTATGGCCGGCCAGTTCGCCAAACCGCGCTCGGCCCCGACCGAGACCGTGAATGGTGTCGAATTGCCAAGCTACCGCGGTGACATTATCAACGGCTTCGACTTCAACCCCGAAGCCCGCATCCCCGATCCACAGCGCATGTTGCAGGCCTACACACAGGCAGCCGCCTCGCTCAACCTGTTGCGCGCCTTCTCCAAAGGTGGCTTTGCGGATGTGCATCGTGTCCACTCCTGGACGCTCGGGTTCACGGAAAACGACGAAGCAGAAAAATACCGCGACATGGCGAGCCGTATCCAAGATACGCTTGATTTCATGGCCGCAGCGGGCATGACCGCAGAGAAGAACAGCGGCTTGAACACTGTGGATTTCTACACCTCTCATGAGGCGCTTTTGCTCGAATACGAAGAGGCGTTGACCCGCGTCGACAGCACCACAGGCGCGACAATCGCAGGTTCCGGTCATATGATCTGGATCGGCGACCGCACCCGTCAGCCGGACGGTGCGCATGTTGAATTCTGCTCTGGCGTTGAAAACCCCATCGGGTTGAAATGTGGTCCAACCACCTCCGCCGAAGACCTCAAAGTGTTGATGGCCAAACTCAACCCCACCAACGAGGCGGGCCGTTTGACGCTCATCGCACGGTTCGGCGCAGGTAAAGTGGCCGAACATCTGCCCCGCTTAATCCAAGCTGTCAAAGAGGAAGGGGCTAATGTTGTATGGTCCTGCGATCCGATGCACGGCAACACGATCAAATCCCCGTCGGGCTACAAAACGCGACCCTTCGAGAATGTCTTGGCCGAAGTGCAGGAATTCTTTGCCATTCACCGCGCCGAAGGCACAATCCCGGGTGGGGTGCATTTCGAGATGACGGGCAAAGACGTCACCGAATGCACGGGCGGCGTGCGCGCCGTGACCGACGAGGATCTGTCAAGCCGCTACCACACCGCTTGCGATCCGCGTCTTAACGCCTCGCAGTCTTTGGAACTGGCGTTCCTCGTGGCCGAGGAATTGCAGAAGACCCGCGAGGGCAATGCACTAGCTGCATCAGCCTAAAGTCAGTCATATCAATATGATAAAAGCCGCGCCTCAGGCGCGGCTTTTTCTTTTCCATAGTCATTTGGTCGCTAAACAATCAGGCGAAGAGAAAACAATCATCGTGGCGCGTGTAGCCTGCGGCCTCGTAAAAACTGACGGCCTTTGGCGCGGATAGAAGCAGATAGTTTTTGCAATTCGGTGCGGCTTTGACCGTTTGCGCCAGAAGCTCCTTGCCAATGCCGTGTCCCTGAGCCGCTTCGTCGACGCACAATTCTGAGCAATAGAGCGCGAAATGGAAATCGGTGATCGACCGCGCCACGCCAAGCAGTGCGCCAGTCTCGTCACGTGCAGTCACAATGACATCGGCTCCCGCAACCATACCCGCAATTTTGTCGGCGTCCTCGATAGGGCGGCGCTCAGCCAGTGTCGAACGGCGAAGAACGTCCAAGAACGCCTCCGCCGTCAGATCGGGTTCAATCGTATAGCTCACCTGCATTGCAACTCCGCCTCATGTGTCCAGCATTCTTCGCGCAAGGTGGCGCGTCTATGGCAAAGGCGCAAGTTGAGACATGACGATTGAGGCCAAGTCTCGCTCGTGATGTCTGTATTGCCCGTTTAAGCGTCGTTATCGCTGACCAGTTTCAGGAAAGGCCGCGCGGCCTTTGGCGCTGCTTTTGGCGTTTCACGGGGGTGAGTGTCTTCGCCCCCTGGAATTTCGGTCACAGGCGTTTGGGCCGCGGCAGGTGCCTCGACCAACAAATCGCGTGTCGACACCTCAACAACGTCAAAGCGGCGCGGCTGTCGTCCGATCTCACCTTTCGTCTGAAGGCACCCGAGAACGCGGCTCACATCACCGAGGTCGGATTTCAGCGGGCAGAGCAAAAGCTGCGCTTCGAGCGCAGGACGTCCCATGCCACCCGCAGATTTCAACGAGATCGTGCTGACGTTCGGAGTTGCGCACACAGCTTCCAAGGCAGCCGAGATTTGCGCCCGTGCCTCAGGCGTGAACATAGCGGTTAGTGGCATACCGCGCACTTCCATGCCCATCAGATCGGTGAGATGCATCCCCGCAAGACGGAAACGGGCCACACCAGGTGCGATACGCTCAAGGATAAAGGCATATTCAAGCGCCGACTGCATCCCGCGTGGATCAATGTCACCGCGCGACGGAATAGGGCGGTTCCCGCGCAGACCTTCCCAATAGGCCTCAACATCTTTGAGAGCAGGAAAGATCATCTCCGCGCGACGCGGCATCAGGGATACGACGTTGGAACCTGTGTTGGAGTTGATGCTCATAATCTTTAACCTTGTGTCAGTCGTCTTGGATCTGCCGCGCGGGGGCTTTTACAGTGCCCCGTGGTCAAATCCGTATTGTGTTGGTCGCAGTCGTGTCACTGCGGGTTGACGTGAATATGCCACGACTTTGCCCAAATTGGTGGATTTTCCTAATCAATGGTTAACGCTTATAGCATTAACCTTATTAAAGTCATGGATAAGGAGCGTACCCATTCGGTAATTTTCTTAAAGGAATTGAGTCCTTATCAAATAATATCAAAGACTTAATCGCATACCGTTAAAGTTGTTTCTGAGGTTGACTTTACACTTCACCTTGCACATTTTTTTGGGTTCCAAAGCGAAAACACGTCGAGAATGTCGGATTTGTTAACCTTTTGAGTCGCGTAAAAGCGGGCGCAAATGGGGCATTCGAGGTGAGTCGACCGCCGCAAATGAGGCCATTAGACCTGCTTTGCCTTGTTTGCGACACATTTCCTTGTCGCGCCCGCATCCCGACGTGTAGCCAAAGTCGTGCGGCAGCGATAAAAGCGATGTAATGCCAAATTGGGGACCAAACGCGCCCCTATAATAAAAGACAACACGGAGCCATCCATGACCACAAGCCGTCGCGGCCTTCTTATTATCCTGTCCTCACCCTCTGGTGCCGGAAAGTCGACCTTGGCCAAACGGTTGATGGAATGGGATGACACGTTGGAGTTTTCGGTCTCAAGCACCACCCGTAGCCCGCGTGAGGGCGAAGAAGACGGCGTACATTACCATTTCACCACCGAAGAAGATTTCAAATACGCCGTCAGCGAGGGTGAGATGTTGGAGCATGCTCTGGTGTTCGGCAATTATTATGGCTCGCCCGCGGGGCCTGTGCGGACTGCGATTGAGTCGGGATCGGATGTATTGTTCGATGTGGATTGGCAAGGCGCACAGCAGATCGCCAACTCGGCGTTGCGCGATCACGTGCTGTCGATTTTTGTCCTGCCGCCTTCGATTGCCGAGTTGCGACGCCGATTGGAGACCCGAGGTCAGGACAGCGCCGAGGTAATCGAAAAACGGATGCGTCAGAGTTGGGACGAGATCAGTCATTGGGATGGCTATGAATACGTCTTGATCAATGATGATCTGGACCAATCCTTCGAGCGGCTCAAAACCATTATCGCCGCCGAACGTCTGCGCCGCCGCCAACAACCGGGGTTGATGGAGTTTGTGCGCGAGTTGCAATCCGAGTTTGAAGGGGAAGAGACATGACGCTTTATACCTTAGGCAACCATGCACCTGTTTTGCCGCAAAACGGCGACTATTGGGTAGCGCCTGATGCCAATGTCATCGGCAAGGTGATCTTGGGCGAGGGGGCTAACATCTGGTTCGGGGCGACGCTGCGCGGCGACAATGAGGCGATTGAAGTCGGCACAGGATCGAATGTGCAAGAAAACTGTGTGCTGCACACCGACATGGGCTTTCCGCTTACCATTGGCGCGGGGTGTACCATTGGCCACAAAGCAATTCTGCACGGCTGTACCATTGGTGAAAACAGTCTGGTCGGCATGGGAGCTACGGTATTGAACGGCGCGAAGATTGGCCGCGACTGTCTGATCGGGGCAGGGGCCTTGATCACCGAGGGAAAGGAAATCCCCGACGGATCACTTGTCATGGGGGCCCCTGGTAAAGTGGTCCGCACTTTGACCGATGCGCAAATCCAATCCCTACGCACCTCGGCCCTTCACTACCAAGCAAGAGCGCGGGAATTTCGCGAGGGGCTGACCGCAATTGACGGGTAGCACCGCGCAAAATTGAACTTTGTCCCGTCATAAACCTGTCATGGGATTGTTATCATCGCGCTTTAAGTTGCCTTCCACACACGCAAGGAGGTCACATGCGAGAAAGAAGTGTAATAGAGATGACACAAGCGCAGTTGGTGACCCAAATGGCAGCGGCCTTGCCGTTTCCCGTGATTATTGTCGGGCGAGACGAGCGGATCATGGCGACCAATGCCCAAGCGGAAGCGATGTTTGGTAAGGGCAACGAGGGGCGCCACTATATAACTGTGCTGCGCCAACCGATGTTGCTCGACGCGATCGAAAGCGTGTTGCGCCTGTCCGAGCCCGCACGCGCCGAATACCGCGTGACCGAGGCAGGACGCGATCTACACTATAATGTTCACGCCAATCCCGTCATCACCGATGACTTCGCCTGTGTCACCGTCGCCTTTGAGGACCGCACCGAAGTGGACGAGGCAGGGCAGATGCGTCGTGATTTTGTGGCCAATGTGTCTCACGAATTGCGCACGCCTCTCACGGCGGTGTTGGGTTTTATCGAAACGCTTCAAGGGCCAGCCGCCAATGATGCGGGGGCACGCACGCGTTTTTTGGAGATCATGGGCAAAGAAGCGCGACGCATGAACCGTATTGTTGGGGATCTCCTTTCGTTGTCGCGCGTTCAGGCCGACCGTCGGGTGCGCCCAACCGAAGAGATCGACATCAGTGCAATCCTGCGCTCTGTGGCACTGTCCTTGGCGCCCTTGGCGCAAAAACAGGATGTCACCCTGACCCTTGAAGGCGCACAAGACGCCACGATGATTGCAGGCGACCACGACCAGCTAACCCAAGTGTTCACCAATCTCATCGAGAACGCGATCAAATATGGCGGCACGGATCGTGAGGTCTTGGTGCAAGTCACTGCCCATGCCCAAGAGCCGACCCTGCGCGGGCCTGCGTTGCGGGTCGATGTGCTCGATCAGGGCGAGGGAATCGATCCTGTTCATATCCCCCGCCTCACTGAGCGGTTTTACCGCGTCGATTCTCACCGCTCGCGTGAACTCGGCGGCACGGGGCTTGGTCTGGCAATTGTAAAACATATTCTCAATCGCCACCGCGGACGGCTCAAGATCGAAAGCCACAAGGGGCAGGGCACCTGTTTTTCGGTCATTTTGCCTTACGAATAAGGGTTTAGCCCTACCATGGTGCGCAAACCCTGGATGCAAATGTCACAATTTCGCTCTCTGATGTCACATAAAAGCGCTGCTGTTTTTTTCGTAAAATGAGTTCATGTCATGTATCTGTTACAAAACAGACACAAAAGCATTGCGAGAGAACCTTAGGTCTCGGCGTCGAAGGGGACACACACCCCTGAGATAAGACAACAGGAGCTACATATGTCTTTCGTAAAACTGACTGCCTCAGCGATTGCTATCACTGCCGTTTGCGCCTCCGCCGCCTCTGCGCGCGATCAGGTTCAGGTTGCCGGATCTTCCACGGTTCTGCCCTACGCTTCCATCGTTGCCGAAGCCTTTGGCGAAAACTTCGACTTCCCGACACCAGTCGTTGAATCCGGTGGCTCCTCTGCGGGTCTCAAACGGTTCTGTGAAGGTGTTGGCGAAAACACCATCGACATTGCCAACGCCTCGCGCAAAATTCGCGACAAAGAGATCAAAGCCTGTGCCGAAGCTGGTGTGACAGACATCATCGAAGTCCGCATCGGGTATGACGGCATCGTTTTTGCCAGCCAGATTGACGGCCCTGCCTACACCGCTTTCGAGCCTGCAGACATCTTCAACGGTCTGGCCGCTCAACTCGTCGTAGACGGCGCCTTGGTTGATAACCCCAACATGAAATGGTCCGACGTCAACGGCGACCTTCCTGCTGAAGACATCATGGCCTTCATCCCCGGCACCAAGCACGGCACACGCGAAGTCTTTGAAGAAAAAGTTCTTCTCACGGGCTGCGAAACCACGGGTGCTTTTGACGCGATGATCGAGCTGGGCCTCTCCGAGGACGATGCCGAAGCCGCTTGTATGGCTGTGCGCACTGACGGTAAATCTGTCGACATCGACGGCGACTACACTGAAACCCTCGCATCCATCGACGCCAATCCTAATGGCATCGGCGTGTTCGGTTTGGCCTTCTACGAGAACAACACAGACAAGTTGAAAACAGCAACAGTCTCGGGCGTTGAAGCCACCACAGAATCCATCGCTTCCGGTGAATATCCTGTGTCGCGTCCGCTGTATTTCTACATCAAGAAAGCCCACATCGGCGTGATCCCTGGCGTCAAAGACTACGCTGAGTTCTTCGTTTCCGACGACATGGCAGGCCCCGATGGCCCGCTTGCAGAATACGGTCTCGTGTCCGACCCCGAGTTGGCCGACACCCAAGCTGCAGTGTCCAACGAAGACACAATGAAATAAGCGCCAGACGCGCTAGAAACAGGGGGTGCGCGATGGCTATTGCGCACCCTCACCCCACAAGAAACGAGACACAGATCTCACCCCTGATTTAACGGAGCAGCCATGTCTGCCTTCTGGCTTTTAATTCTTGTAGTGGCTTTGGCTCTGGTAGGCTTTGTGCTTGGCCGAGCGCGGGCCATGTCCGACGCGGAAGGCGATGTGCGCCGCCTGCATTCCCTGCCCAAATACTATGGCACCAACGTCATGCTCGCCACGATTGTGCCGGGCTTGTTCGTCTTGGTTGCATGGGTCATCATGCAGCCGATCATCATCCAAGGCCAAGTGGCCGCGATGATCCCCGCCACCTCATTTGAAGACTCCGGGGCACTCAACCTCATCATGTCCGATGTCCGCCGTGTGGCCGATGGTCTGGACGTGGCTGTGGGGCAGGGCGCTTTGAGCCTGACCGAGACCCAAACCTTGATGGCGACGGACGACATACGTGGCCTGCTCGGCAGCGTCGGTGTCGCCGTTGGCACGGATATTTCTGCCGATGTGCTCGCCGCCGCACAGGTGTACCGCAGCCAGTCGGTGACCGGTCGTTGGATGATGACCGCTCTGACCCTTGGGGTGTCGCTCCTCGGGTTTTTCCTTGCCCTCAAGGGGACCTCACGCAACGCCCGTGCCAGAAACAAAGTCGAAAGCGTCATGCGCACGCTGTTGTTGGCTGCGGCCTCTATGGCGGTTCTGACCACCCTTGGCATTGTCTTGTCGCTCATCTTCAACACCATCGAGTTTTTCAAGCTCTATCCTGCGACGGACTTCTTCTTTGGCACCACATGGGCGCCGTCCTTTGGTGGGGGGTCCGAGCTTGGTATCCTGCCGCTGTTCTGGGGCACCTTCTACATCTCGATCATCGCGCTTCTGGTGGCCGTACCAATCGGTCTGTTCGCCGCGATCTACCTGTCCGAATATGCAGGACCAAAGACACGCGCCTTTGCCAAACCTCTGCTCGAAGTTCTCGCAGGCATTCCGACCATCGTCTACGGTCTCTTTGCCTTGCTCACCGTTGGCCCCATGCTTGTCTCCTTGTTCGGTGACGGCGGGCTGTTGGGTGTCGATTGGATGCAGGGCGGACGCGCAGTCATCACCGCAGGTCTGGTGATGGGCATAATGCTCATTCCCTTCGTGTCCTCGCTGTCCGACGATATTATCAACGCTGTGCCCCAATCCATGCGCGACGGCTCTTTGGGCCTTGGTGCCACCCCGTCAGAGACGATCAAGAACGTCATTCTTCCCGCTGCTTTGCCGGGCATTGTCGGCGCGATTTTGTTGGCCGCCTCACGCGCCATTGGCGAAACCATGATCGTGGTGCTCGGGGCTGGGGCCGCCGCTCAACTCGACATGAACCCGTTCGAGGCCATGACCACCGTGACCACACGGATCGTCTCGCAGCTGACGGGGGATGCAGACTTTTCCTCGCCAGAAGCCCTCGTCGCCTTCGCTCTCGGGATGACCCTCTTTGTCATCACCCTCGGGCTTAACATCATTGCGCTTGTTATCGTGCGCAAATATCGGGAGCAGTACGACTGATGTCCGACGTTACTTCCAAATCCTCGCTGTTTGACGAAACCAAACACACCAAACGCCGCAATGCTTCCGAAGCACGGTTCAAAGCCTACGGGATCGGGGCCATCGTCCTTGGCCTTGCTGTTCTGGCTGTCTTGCTGACCACCATCATCGGCAACGGAACGCCTGCGTTCAAACAGACCTTTGTCACGGTGCCAATTGAATTGCCCGAAGCCAAACTCGACAAGTCAGGTGTCCGTGATCCCGCCGTCATGGCGAAGGTGACGACCTTTGGCTACAAGCCGCTCGTCGAAACCGCGCTGGCGAAAGCACTTGAAACTCACGGCATCGACAACCCGTTCAAGAAGAACAAAGACCTCGGCAAACTGCTGTCCACATCTGCCCCCGCGCAGGTCCGTGACGCTGTTCTGTCCAATCCTGATCTTATCGGACAAACGGTCGAGTTCCGCTTGCTGACCTCCTCGCGGGTCGACGGCTATTTCAAAGGCCGCGTCAGCGCCGAAAGTCTGCTACGGGATAAAAACCTTGATGCCGAGCATCTTGAGATTGCTGACAAAATGGTTGCCGCTGGCGTCATGGATACGACCTTCAACGCCGATTTCATCCTTGGCGCAGATGCCTCGGAAAGCCGTCCTGAACAGGCGGGGATCGGTGTCTCGATGGTCGGTTCTTTGTTTATGATGATTGTCGTGCTTGTTCTGGCTTTGCCCATCGGTGTGGCCACCTCGATCTATCTCGAAGAGTTCGCACCGCAAAACCGCTTCACCGACCTGATCGAAGTGAACATTTCCAACCTCGCCGCCGTGCCTTCCATCGTGTTCGGTATTCTTGGCTTGGCTGTGTTCATCCAACTCGCCCACCTGCCGCAATCCGCGCCGCTTGTTGGCGGCTTGGTCCTGACCCTGATGACGCTGCCGACCATCATCATCTCGACCCGCGCAAGCCTCAAAGCGGTGCCGCCGTCGATCCGTGATGCCGCCCTCGGAATAGGCGCGTCAAAGATGCAATCTGTCTTTCACCACGTGTTGCCACTCGCAATGCCGGGTATCCTGACAGGGACCATCATTGGCCTAGCCCAAGCCCTTGGCGAAACCGCACCGTTGCTGCTCATCGGTATGGTCGGCTACATCGCATCCAATATGCCTGATGGCATCGCGTCGGGATTTCTGGACCCGAACTCCGCTATGCCTGCCCAAATCTACGAATGGGCAAAACGCGCCGACCCCGCTTACTATGAGCGTGCATGGGGCGGTATCATCATTCTTCTGGCGTTCTTGATGACCATGAACATCATCGCCGTCATTTTGCGCCGCCGCTTCGAGCGTCGTTGGTAGGAGGTTCGTTATGAACGATATGCGACAACAAAACCGATCCGTGGATTTGAACGACACCAAAATCTCCGCCAAAAATGTGCAGGTCTATTATGGCGATACCCACGCCATCAAAGACGTGGACGTGGAGATCAAGGACAAGACCGTCACGGCCTTTATCGGCCCGTCGGGCTGCGGCAAGTCCACATTCCTGCGCACACTGAACCGCATGAACGACACAATTGATATTTGCCGTGTCACAGGCGAAATCCTGTTGGATGGCGAGGATATCTACGACAAGCGTGTCGACCCTGTGCAACTGCGGGCCAAAGTCGGGATGGTGTTTCAAAAGCCCAACCCGTTCCCGAAATCGATCTACGACAATATCGCCTACGGCCCGCGCATTCACGGGCTCGCCCGTAGCAAGGCCGATCTGGACGTGATCGTCGAAAAATCACTGCGCCGTGGCGCGATCTGGGACGAGGTCAAAGACCGCCTTGATGCCCCCGGAACGGGTCTGTCGGGCGGACAACAGCAACGTTTGTGCATCGCGCGTGCTGTGGCCACCGAACCCGAAGTGCTGTTGATGGACGAACCGTGTTCGGCGCTTGATCCGATTGCTACCGCACAGGTCGAAGAATTGATCGACGAGCTGCGCGAGAATTTCTCGGTGGTGATCGTGACCCACTCAATGCAGCAAGCTGCTCGCGTCAGCCAGAAAACCGCATTCTTCCACCTCGGAAACCTCGTTGAATATGGCGATACCAGTCAGATTTTCACCAACCCGCAAGATCCCCGCACCGAAAGCTACATCACCGGTCGGATCGGATAAGGTATAGGACAGAGACCCATGAACAACGAAAAACACATTGCCTCCGCCTTCGACCGCGATCTTGAAGGAATTCAAGCCCTTATCATGAGAATGGGTGGCTTGGTCGAAGCCAACATCAAAGACGCCTCCATCGCCCTCGAAGAGCGCGATGTGGAATTGGCCGAACGCGTTCGCAACGCCGATAAAGTCATCGACGCACTCGACGTTCAAATCAACGAAGAGGCCGCCCGCCTGATCGCGCTGCGCTCGCCCACAGCAGGCGATCTGCGCACCGTTTTGTCGGTGATGAAGATCACCACAAACCTCGAGCGCTGCGGTGACTACGCCAAAAACCTCGCCAAACGCACGGGCGTTCTGGCCGAAATGAGCCCGATTGACGGAGCAGGGGCCTCCTTGCGCCGTATGGCCCGCGAGGTCGAGGAGATGCTGCGCCTGTCGTTGGATGCCTACATCCAACGGGACGCCGCCTTGGCCGAGACCGTGCGCCATCGCGATATCGACGTTGACCAGATGTACAACGGCCTGTTCCGCGAATTCCTGACCTTTATGATGGAAGACCCGCGCAACATCACCGCCTGTATGCACCTGCATTTCATCGCCAAGAACATCGAGCGCATGGGCGATCATGCCACCTCGGTGGCTGAGCAGGTGATCTATCTTGTGACAGGCGAGATGCCCGATGATGCCCGTCCCAAAGGCGACGTGACCTCTCGTACGCATATTGGTCTGGAGGACGGCTAATGGCCGCCCAAAAACCCCGTGTATTGGTGGTTGAGGACGAGCCCGCACAACGCGAGGTTCTCGCCTACAACCTTGAAGCCGAAGGATATTTCGTAGGGCGTGCCGAGGATGGCGATGAGGCGCTTTTGCTCGTCAACGAGGATCAGCCCGACGTCATCGTGCTCGACTGGATGTTGCCTGGCGTGTCGGGGATCGAGATTTGCCGCCGCCTCAAACTGCGTCCTGAGACCCGTGATATTCCGATCATCATGCTCTCGGCCCGCTCCGAGGATGTTGACCGTGTGCGCGGCCTTGAAACAGGGGCCGACGACTATGTCGTCAAACCCTATTCGGTGATCGAACTGATGGCGCGGGTACGCACTCAGTTACGCCGTGTGCGACCCGCCGCTGCGGGCGAGATGCTGACGTTTGACGATATCGTTCTGGACGCTGAAACCCACCGCGTCACGCGTGATGGCAACGGGCTAAAACTCGGTCCGACCGAGTTCCGCTTGCTCTCGACCTTTATGGAAAAACCGGGCCGCGTGTGGTCGCGTGAGCAGCTTTTGGACCGTGTTTGGGGACGCGACATTTACGTCGATACCCGCACCGTCGATGTCCACATCGGGCGTCTGCGCAAAGCACTGTGCCAATTCGGTGGCGACGATCCGCTGCGCACTGTGCGCGGCGCGGGCTATGCCTTGGGCTAAGGGCGGCAATCGCCCTTAGCAATCGTTATCCCTAACGTTCAAGATTGAGCCACGCCACCTCATCCGCCGTCAGATTAAGGTCTAACGCGGGGAGGGTGGAGGCAATCTCTCCGGGACTGCGCGGGCCGATCAGGGCAAAGGACGGAAAGCTCTGTGCCAACACCCATGCGGTCGCGATATTATGCGCCGAGACGCCATATTTTGCCGCCAACTCCCGTGCGCGCTCCCGCCGCTCTGTGTTGTCATCCGAGCCGTAGCAGGTCTCTGGACGTGTGTCCGCGGGCAGACGATCACGCAAATCCCGTGGCAGGAAATAGCCACGCGCCTGCGACGACCAACTCAGGTGCATCACATCGTTGTCGCGCAAAAACTTTAGCGATTCAGGCATGTTAGAGGTGACACAGCCGTCCCAAACAGGTTTGGTCATCACAGCAAGTGACAGGTTATTGTTGAGTATGCACGGGGCAGGGAGCCCATGCTCCTTGGCATACGAGACGGCCTGCGCGAAGCGCTCCGTCGACCAATTCGAACCACCCCAAATACCGACTTTACCTTTGTCTTTGAGCTGCGCCATCGCCTCGACAAATTCACCCACAGGCACCGCCTCATTGTCACGATGCAGGATATAAATCGGCGCATGGTCGAGGTTCAATCGGGCCAAGGACATGTCGAGCTGCGCCTCGATGGCACGTGGGAAACAATAGGGGCTATGCGCCCCTTTGACGATCACGGTTATGTCCTTTTCGGCACCGCGTGATTTGATCCATTGGCCCAGCACCTTCTCATGCAAGCCACCGCCATAGACGAAGCCTGTGTCAAAGCTATTGCCGCCGGCCTCCATCCACGCGTCCCATACAATCGCGCCCTCGGCAGGCGTTTCGCGGTTGTCACAGCCCATCACGAGACGCGACATCGGGTTTGGCACCCCGTCAACATTGTCACGTGGCACCTGCGGCAATCCAGGGGGCAAACAGCGCGGCAAGATGCGCACAACGCCGTCCTGTTCAGCAAAGGTCTTGTACCCTAATTCCTTTCGCCATTGATCCAGAACGGTATTATTCCCGATGGAGCCTTGATGCGACATGCCAGGGTAAGGCATCTCAACCTGTCCTGCCAAAATGGCTTGGCTTGCGGCCTCCGCCTCGAATTTGAACAACATTTCAGGGTGTTGCAGGTGTTCTTCCCGTGTGGTTCTATCCACAGTGATCTCGATTGTCGTGTCCGATGGTCCTTCGTTGCGCCCCGGAACCCACGGATTTGGCAGGGTCAAACTGCCTTTGGTGCCTGTGACTTGGATGGTGTTATCCATGTTGCGGGCCACGGCACAGGCGATCTCGGCGGTAATGCCATTGGCAAAGGTCAACAGCCCATACGCTACCTCGTCCACACCAGACGCACCAATGATTCCCGATCCTTTCACCGATGTTGGCATCGCGAAATTACCCTCATCAATCCCCGCAACCAAACGCGCAGCCGAGACGGGATAGCCTCCAACGTCGAGGATTGCGCCGCCCGCAAGGGCAGGGTCGTAAAGTCGGGAACTGGCATCAAACGGCGCATTAAACCCGAAGGTGGCGCGAATATGTGTGATGTCGCCAATCTCGCCAGAGCGCACAATATCGATCATCCGCGCGATCTGCGGATGCAACAGGTACATATAGGCTTCCATGAAAAAGCGGTTTTCTTGCGCAGCGGCTTCGACAAGCGCCGTGACCTCAGCAGCATTCAGGCCCGCGGGTTTCTCTACCGAGACATGTTTACCTGCACGCAGCGCCATGAGGGCAAGCTCGGCATGAAACGGATGCGGCACGGCGATGTGGACGGCGTCAACATCGGGCGCGTCACATAGTGCGGCATAATCGGCAAAGCGCATATCGTCGGCAATCGCATGTGCATCGCCAAAGGCAGCACGCCGCGCAGCGCTGCGGCTTGCAATCGCGGTGAGCGTCCCTGATGGCGCTTGAGCCAAGCCGTCTGCAAAGTTCTGAGCAATCGAGCCTGGCCCGATAATGCCCCAAGATACCTGTGTCATTTCTGTCCTCACGTGGTCGCGTATAATTCACCAACACGGTTACGGATGGGGGGACACATGGCAACGTCTATTTGGGCAGGTGGGGTATCCAAATGGGCGTTCTGGAGCCTCGCGCTCTGTGAGCGATAATCGAACTGCGACTCCTATTCTTTTTGAGGGTAGGGGGATCGCCCCATCTCTTCCATCATCTTTTCACGGAACACCTCGGCAGGTGTCTTCCATCCGAGGCATTTT
>NZ_JBLWZO010000022.1:0-22709 GCF_048266405.1 Celeribacter sp. | reverse complement strand
AATCAAGTGGCCCGACCTTCCCAGGTCGGGCCGTTTTTTTTGTCTGTGATACGGAGACCTATGAGACGGGTGCGGGGGTGCCGGTTTAAGAGGGTGGAGCGACTTTCTATGGGGCTGCTCTTGTAGGTTTGGATTTAGGGGCGTCACCGCTCGCCACAGTGGTGGTTTCCTCTGTTCGGTTTTCCGTTGGCCCCTCATTCATAGTAAGAGATTGCTGGTTGGATTTTTCTGAAACCCGATTTCCCAGCCATTTGTATTTGGAGTTTTCGCTCGTATTTTGTTTTGGTTGACCGAAACCACCTGCTGTTTAGGCGGAATAGACCACGCGGAATCCTGTGTGGGAGGATGTGGAATCAGGGGTGTTGCCCGTACGCGCAGCGATCCTGTAGCGGTAGCAGTAGCTGGCGTGGCACAGGAACGATCCCCCTTTGAGCAGCCGCTGCGCACCGCCACTGTCTGCATTGCGAGCGGTTTTCTTGAGCGAACGGACACGGAAGGGGGCTGCTGTCCATTCCCAGACATTGCCCACCATATTGTAGAGGCCATAGCCGTTCGGCTCGAAGCTGATGGCTGGCGCGGTTGAGGCGTAGCCGTCGGCGCAGGTGTTCGCGTGCGGGAATGTGCCTTGCCATATGTTGCAGGGCTGGAAGTGGTCGTCGTCAGGTTCCCTGTCTCCCCACGGGAACCGCACATCTCCCAACCCGCCGCGCGCGGCGTGTTCCCATTCATGCTCTTGGGGAAGCCGCCCGCCTGCCCATCGGGCATAGGCGGTTGCATCATTCCATGACACGTGAACGGCGGGATGGTCGTCGCGGGCGGGGTCGCCCTGCGGTCCTTTTGGCATGGCCCACGTCGCGCCATCCACCTTGCGCCACCATTCCAGCCCGTCCACGCCCAGCGTATCTGACAGCCCCTCGGGAAGGTGGGTGTAAAAGACGAAGGACCAGCCGAAACGCTCGGCTTCGGTGACATAGCCTGTGGACTCGACGAAGCGGCGGAAGGCCGCGACGGTGACTGTTCCGCACTCCCAGTCCAGCGGTTTCACGCGGCGTTCGGTGAGCGGGGCTTCCCCATCGGCGGGGATGATGGCATCTGCTGTTCCGACCAGAGCCCGCCCGCCCGGCACGCGCACGCAATCGCGGGGGAGGGGGGGCGCCCCGTTGCCCGCTTCTGTTGTGGAGGCGGGTGTGTCTACGGGTTTGGAGGGGGCGGTTGCGTTACGGCTGGCGCAGCATGTCTTTGTCTCGCTGCTCATCGGCTTCCTAGTCCCCCTGTTTGCGTTGGACGATGCTGAGACGGTCGACCAGGTGGCGTCCCGCATCCCGGACGTGGTGATATAGGGTCTCTACCGTGCCATCGACATCCTGACGTTTGATACATTCGATTAGTTTGCGATGCTCGTGAAAAATCGCCTCGCGGCGACCGATTGCAACAGGCACGCGGGTTGAGATGGCCCAGAGAATCTGGCGGTGCTGTTGCCACAGTTTGTAGGCCACGCGGTTGTAGTGGTTGCCGTAGAGCGTGGTGTGGAACTGGCAGTCGAGATCGGCATGTTTGCCTTTGTCGGAAAAATTTAGTCGCTCGATCTCATCCTGTATCGCCTCCAACCTGTCGATGTCGTCCTGACTGGCGGTTTCGGCAAAGAACCTGACGAGATAGGGCTCGAGTTGCTGCCCGACTTCGCTGACGTCACGGACGAAGTTCGTGTCAATGGTGCGGACCCTAGCCCCTTGATTTGGAGTAAAAACCACCAATCCTTCACCGCGCAACTGTTGCAGAGCCTCACGTACCGGGTTTGTGGATACCCCGTATTTCTTGGCCAGATCGCTGACTTTCAAGCGTTCGTTTGCGGGGAGGTTTCCTGCGAGAATCTCGTGGCGGATCTTGTGGAAGATTGCGTTCTCGCCCTCGTTTTCAGCGCTTGCCCTGATCGAGAGAGGAAATTGAGTTGTTGTCATCGGCCTGTCCGTTCTGCGTCGTGCAATGGGTCGGGCAAATGGCCCGCAGAAATTGTAAAAATGATGTACTATTTTTTATTAATTTGATCAAATGTATCGTAAATGACTTGTCGCCAACCTGTCAAACATATTACGATTGGTGATGTGGTTGCGTGTCGTGAAGACTCAAAAGCCGCACCGATTCACTCATGACTGGAGAGACCACCTTGACCCGCAAGCCCAATGTCATTCTGATTTCAACCGACCAACAGCGTGGCGATTGCATCGGTCCCGAGGGGCGCGGTGTGAAAACCCCCGGGATTGACCGCATCGGTGCGCGAGGCGTCCGGTTTTCCAAATGTATCACGCCGCACCCCATGTGTCAGGCCGCGAGGGCTTCGATCCTGACGGGCAAACTCCCCTATAGTCACGGTGTCCGTGATAACGGGCGTGATCTTGATTACAGCTTCGGGGCGCAGGGGCTGGCGGGTCTGTTCGGTGCGGCGGGCTATGACACGCATTTCATCGGCAAGGCGCATCTGTCCAGTCAGCAGACGTTCGAGCCGACGGGGCGTCCCGAATGCTATACGAGCGCCAAGGATTTCGGATCTGACTGGCACGGAGAATATTTCGGGTTCGATAATGTGCAATTGATGTTGCGACCCCATCACCACACGAAATGGTATCCCGCCCCTGAGACGTTGCACTACGAGAACTGGTTGGACGCGGATGGTAAAGGGCAAGAGCGTTGGGACCGCGCCAAAGACCCCCTGCCGCCAGAACCGCGCAACTTCCAAGCATGGCGGTCCGCGCTAGAGAAGGAGTGGCATTCTACGCCTTGGATCGGAGAGCGCACGATTGAAATGCTTGACGAGCAAGGCGAGAAGCCGCTCTTTGCCTGGGTGTCCTTCCCTGATCCCCATCCGCCCTTCCTTGCGCCGCGCCCGTGGTGCGACATGTATGATCCCGACGAGGTTGTGATTGCCAAACATCCCGAATTGGATCTCGACAATCGTCCGTGGTGGCACCGCGAGTTTTTGGCCGGGCGCGACAAGATCAAGCAGGGCGCGGAGCATAATGCGGGCGGCAAGGACTGGGGTCAGCGCGGGGATATGTCGGAGGCTGCGATCCGCGAGATCACGGCGATCTATTTCGGCATGATCTCGGCGGTGGATCAACAGGTCGAGCGCATTCTTGATACGCTTGAAGCGCGCGGCGAGTTGGATAACACCATCATCGTCTTCATCTCCGATCACGGCGAATGGATGGGCGATCACGGGCTGCTGCTCAAGGGGCCGATGCTCTATGATGGGCTGTTGCGTGTGCCGTGTCTGATCTGTGGGCCTGGCATTGAGGGTGGCAAGGTGATCAACGATCCCGTGAATACGATTGATATCCGAAAGACGCTGGCCGAGCTTTGCGGTCTGGATGCAGAAGAGGACAATGGCACGTCGTGGATGGGGCTGATCAACGGCACTGAGAGTCGCGATTTTGCGTTGAGTGAATTCGAAGTGGATGCAAAGCGTAGCGCCATTGATCTCGATTTGCGTACGGTGCGCAGCCAGCGCTACAGGATGTCGGTTGATCTCAACACCAACACGGGAGAACTTTATGATATGGAGAACGACCCTGATGAAATGGTGAACCTCTTCGATGATGCGGGTGCGGCTGCGATCCGCCGCGAGCATATGGATATGATCCGCGCTCGTGCCGATGACGAAATCCCGCGTGCGCCGCGGGTCGGCTGGCACTGATTCTTGGAGGTCTCGAACGGGATCGTGCGGCTACGGCTCGCCGCTGACTTCGGTGCGCGGATTACCGAGCTGACTGACCTGCGCACGGGCCGTAACTGGATTGTATCGGGTGAGTGCAGGGGGGCGACCTCTGATGATGCCAATTATATTGAGGCCGTACCGAACGGATGGGACGAGTGCTTTCCCACCGTGGCCCCCTGTAATGTCTCGGCATGGGGTGGAGGTCTTCGTGACCACGGGGCGCTCTGGGGGCGCCCGTGGGATTGTCGCGCCACGCGATCTGGCATTGTTGCGACCTACGACGATCCGCGCTTCCGCTTTCGCCGCGCGATCCGTCTCGCGGGTGACTATGTCTTATTGCGCTACACGCTGATCTCCCGCCATGATGCGCCACTGCCGTGGCTGTGGAGTCAGCATTGCCTGTTGGCCTGTAGGGAAGGAGAGCGCATTGTCGCCTCTGGTATAGGTACTTGGCGCGATGCGGAGGGCAGCGAGGTGATGCTCGGTCCTGTCCTCGGACCCGATGCCGGCGTGGCGGGTAAGTATTTCGCCCCCGTGAAGGGTAAGGCAGCTGTGGCACTTTCAGGCCCGCAGGGCGGGGTGGAATTCTCGTGGCGTCTACGGGACGCGGCTTGCGTCGGTCTTTGGTTCTCTTATGGCGGATGGCCTGTTGAAAACCCCCTCTACCAGATCGGAATCGAACCTGCCTCGGCACCGTTTGGCGCTCTTTCGGATGCGATTAAGGCAGGGAGGGCCGCGCAATTAATGCCGGGGCAGAGCCTGCAATGGCAGTGCAGACTGCGGGTAGCCTCTGGAAATCGTGTATAAAAATGGTCCCTATCGCCAAAATCGTACATTATATTAGAAAATAGTGTACGAGTTACGACCCTAATGATAATATGAAAGTTAGGAGGATTCTAATTATGACACGAACCATGACTTCTTTACTTGGCTTGGCGCTTGCCACGAGCCTCATGCCTGTGGCTGCAAGCGCGCAGACTGTCCTTGATGTTGTCGCTTGGAAAGGCAGCGAAGCGCAACCTGCAGGCCTGCCTGAGCTTATTGAGAAATTCGAAGCTGAAAACCCTGACATTGACGTGGAGCTGACCTATGTCGCGCGTAAGGATGTCGACAAGGTGATCCCACCGCGCCTTCAGGGTGGTAATCCGCCTGACGTCACAATGGTCGACAGTGCGCTGGTGGACCTTTGGGGCGGGGCAGGGTTCCTGACCGACCTTGGCGCCGACAGCCCGTGGTACGAAACGATGATCCCAGCGGTGCGCGATGTCATGTCCTCTGGAGACGAAATTCTCGTCTATCCGCTTGAGGTCGTTGGCATGGGCAATTTCGTCAACATGGACCTGTTGGCAAAAGTGGGCATTGAGAAAGCGCCCGTCACGCTCGACGAGCTTAAAGCTACATGCAAGGCTCTGGCCGCAGAAGGTATCGCGCCAATGATCTTTGCAGGGACGTTCCCTGCTATGCTCTATGTTGGGGCCAACGGGATTGACCCGAACGGGATTTCCCCCGCTGAATACGGCTCTGGCGAGCGGACATTTGTCGGTGACAAGAATTTCAACGCCTCCCTCGACAGCGTTCGTGATTTGGTCGACGCGCAGTGTTTCGATCCTGAATTGCAAGCGGGTCTCGACCCTTGGGCTACCGCACCGCAAGAGTTCCGTTCAGGCAACGTTGCAATCTTGCCGCAAGGCGCGTGGAATATCGGTAACTTCTCCGATGTTGAGGGGCTCAACTACCAATTCGCCCCGATGCCCTCGGCCTTCACCGAGTATGGCCTCGCGCTTGACCTCGTCGGCCCCGGTTGGGCGATACCGCGTGATGCCGAACATGCAGACGCCGCCCGCAAATGGGTGGACTTCTTTACTGTCGAGGAAAACCTCGCAGTGTTCCTGAAAGAGGATGGTGCCTACAGCCCCTATACGGGCGGTACGCCGACCATGCCTGATCTCACCGCGCCTTATACGCAGGCGCGCGATGCAGGTAGCTTGATCCTCTGGCCTTTTTCCACGCTCGAATTCCCCAAGCCGCTTCAGTCGGAATGGGAAGACAGTCTCACAGGCTTCTTGCTCAACATCGATAAACCCAATGAAGATACGCTGCAGCGTTGGGACGACGTGGTTGAAGACAACCTTTAAACTTCATGTGGCCCGCCTCGTGTGGGCCACATCACTCCGCTATTGAGGGGGCGAGCTATGCGCGCGCGACATTCACTCTACTGGTTCACGATACCAGCGATCTTGGTGATCGGATTATTCTTTATCTATCCGGTCTTCCTGACCTTCGATATGAGCTTGACCAATTTCAAAGGTATAGGCGAAGCCAAGGACGTTGGCTGGCGCAACTATGAACGCATCTTTACGCGCGACCGCTACATCCGCGAGATCTGGCTGACATTGTGGTATACGGTCATCGTCGTCTCCTCGCTCACTGTTACGGGGCTGTTCTTTGCCGCGATGCTGCACCGGCTGCCGCTGATCCGCAACTTCAGCCGCGCCGCGCTTTATACGCCTGCGATGATGTCCTTTGTGGTTGTCGGCTACGTGTGGCAGTTCCTCTATTCCCCCCTCAACGGCGGGATCAACGTCGCCCTGCGCGATCTAGGTCTGGGTGCGCTGGAGCAGAACTGGCTCGGAGATCCCAATCTTGCCCTCTATTCGGTGGCCTTTACACAGATTTGGATGTTCACGGGTTTCACCTGTGCGATCTTCCTTGCAGGCTTTGCGGGCATTCCCGAAGAGATCAATGAGGCAGGGCGCCTTGAAGGGGCGTCGAGCTGGCAGCGGTTCCGCTATCTTGAGTTCCCGCTGCTCGGCCCGTCCATTACCGTCTCGGTTATGTTGACAACCATCGGCACGCTCAAGACCTTCGAATTGCCCTTCATCTTGACCAAAGGCGGCCCCGATGGCGCGACGCGTCTGATGTCCATCGACATCATCGACAACCTCTTTGGCCAGTATAAATTCGGCTTCGCCAGCGCCTTGTCCATCATCATGTTGGTGATTGTTCTCGCGGTGGCCTTTGTCCAAAACAAAGTTTTGCGTGATCGGGAGAATGCATCATGAACCGTTCAGACGCACACACTCCCGTACGCGGTGTTGATTGGGACCTCACGAAACGCAGAACAAAATCTGTCTTGGTGCATGGTATTGTGTTGGCGCTTGTTGCGATCATGCTCTTGCCGCTCATTTACATGGTGATGATGTCGTTCAAGACATCAACTGAACTCGCTCAAGACCCGCTTGGCCTGCCTGACAGTCTCTATTGGGGCAACTATATGGAAGCGCTGTCGTCGATGGGCTATGTCCGCTCGGTCCTCAACTCGATGGGCATTACTATCTCGGTGATTGTCGTCGTTGTGTTTGCAGGGGCGATGGCTGCCTATCCGTTGGCGCGTTTGCAAAACCGAGTAAGCCGTACCATTGTCATGGTGATGGCGCTCGGGCTGGCGACGCCGAACTTTGTTACGATCACGCCCATCTATGTGATCTTCCGCGATCTCGGATTGCTTGACACCTATCTCGGCATCGTTCTGGCTTTTGCCGCATTGAAACTGCCGTTGGCGGTGTTCTTCTACACTAGCTTTATTGCCGCAATCCCCATCGACCTCGAAGAGGCCGCGCGGCTTGATAATTGCAACAACTGGCAGATTTTCTGGCACGTGATCCGTCCGCTGCTCGCGCCCGTGACCGCCACGCTCTCGCTGTTTGTGATGATCATGGTGTGGAACGATTTCATCTATCCACTGCTGCTTCTCACCGACAAAGACAAGTTGACGGTCATGATCGCTGTCTACAAATTCGTCGGCAACACTGGGATCGACGCGACCAAGCTCTTCCCCGCAGCCGTTCTGGGATCGCTTCCGCTGTTGATCATGTTCGCGGTGTTCCAACGCAAGATTATGGCCGGTGCTACGGCAGGAGCTGTGAAATGAATCTCGATAAGAAACATATCATCGTCACAGGCGCGGGCGCAGGTATCGGCCTTGGCATTGCGAAGGCCTGCCGCGCGGCGGGGGCCGAAGTGACGGGAATTGATATCAACCCTGACGGCGCAAAGGTGTTGGCCGATATCGGCGCGCATTTCATGCAGGTCGACGTCACCGATCTTGACCGTTTCGAGGACGCGATTGACCAAGCGCATCAGCGTGCCGGCCGTCTCGACGGTATGGTGAACAACGCGGGCGTCACTATCAAAGCGCCCTTCCTTGAAATGACCCGCGAGCAGATGGAGACGCTTTGGACCGTCAATCAACGCTCTGTCCTTGTGGGATCTCAGGCGGCGGGGCGGATTATGGCTACGGCGGGGACGGGCGCGATCGTCAACCTATCGTCGGTCCATGCGCGTGCCACCAATCCGGGCCATGAGGGCTATGCAGGCACCAAGGCCGCCATTGCAGCGATGACACGCGCGATGGCGTGGTCACTGGGGCCAATGGGCGTGCGCGTGAATTCGATTTGCCCCGCCATGACCCGCACCGAAATTGTTGATGCGGCAATGGAAGACCCCGCCAATGACGCGCTCTTCCGCTCGTGGACGGCGGACGGGGAAGTGACCACCGTGGATGAAATCGGAGCGTTGGCGGTGTTTCTGCTGTCTGACGCGGGCTCGGCGCTTAACGGCTCCGAGGTCGTGGCGGATCGGGGCATGTCCGCGCTTCTGGATGTATTTGATGTGAGGAGAACCTGAAATGGCCGAGCTAGCGCTCCAGGATGTGATCAAGCGCTATGGCGCGACGCAGGTGGTTCATGGTGTGGACCTGACGGTTGAAGACGGAGACTTTTGCGTCTTCGTTGGTCCGTCGGGCTGCGGCAAGTCGACATTGCTACGCATGATTGCGGGGCTTGAGGAGACCACGGAAGGGTGGATGACCATTGGTGGTCGTGACGTAACCCACGCCGATCCCGCCAAGCGCGGCGTGGCGATGGTGTTCCAGACCTATGCGCTCTATCCCCATATGACCGTGCGCGAGAATATGAGCTTCGGTTTGAAGATCGGCGGGGCCGACAAGGACGAGATCAAGCGCAAGGTCGATGCCGCTGCGCAGATCCTCAAGCTTGAAGACTATATGGATCGCAAGCCCAAGGCGCTCTCTGGCGGCCAGCGCCAGCGTGTCGCCATCGGTCGCGCCATCGTGCGTCAACCCGATGTGTTCCTCTTCGACGAACCCTTGAGCAACCTTGATGCGGAGTTGCGTGTCGAGATGCGCGTGGAAATCACCAAGCTGCACAAGAAGCTCGGTGCGACAATGGTTTACGTGACCCATGATCAGGTCGAAGCGATGACTATGGCTGACAAGATCGTGGTGCTACGTGACGGGCGGATCGAGCAGGCGGGGGCACCCGTGACCCTCTACGAAGACCCCGACAATCTCTTCGTCGCGGGTTTCATCGGGTCGCCGCGCATGAACCTCTTCGATGCTACCGTGACCAAGGCGGAGGCGGGGGTGGCCCATGTCACCGTGCCGCGCCTTGGCGATCTGGTCGTGCCTGTGGCGCTGAATGATGTTCCGCGCGACGGGCAGGCGGTGAAACTCGGCCTGCGGCCCGAGCATTTCAATAGCGACGGGGAGCTACGCGCCGACCTGAATATCGATGTGGTCGAGAACCTCGGCGGCGTCTCCTATGCCTATTCCTCGCAGGACGGCGATACCCATCCCGTGATCGTCGAATTGCGTGGCAAGTCGCGCCCCGAAGCGGGCGGCGTCCTGACCGTCGGTTTCGATGCCAGCTCCGCGCTGCTCTTCGACGCAAAAACCGAACAGCGTATCCGCTAGATCACGCTTCGGGCGCGGCCTGTCTGTCGGGCCGTGCCTCCTCCCACCCCGTGCCCGCCTCCCGAAAAGGGCAGGGCGCACGGGGTAAAATCCCCCTCTTCAAACCCGCCAAATAAACTGCGCGCTGTGCGCAGAACCACCCGCATCTTTTGCCCGAATCCCGCGTGGACAGGCGCGGTTTTCCCTGCGCCCGTGAGGCGGTATGGGCACCAAAACGGGTTTCGGAACGGCACCGCGCGGCGGGGCTTTTCGCGCGAATTTGGTGCGAAATGGCAAAATCGGGCGGCGCATGTCGGCTGCTTCGTTTCTTGGTGTGTCCGCAAATGTAAAGCAATATCAATCTATTGCGTGCAAATTTCTCATTTACGCCTAAAATATCTGGACTCGTCAAACATATGATGTTTAGCATTGTGGCATGCTTTGGCGCGTGATGAGGATGATGCGCGCTGATCATAACATTTGACACCGGCCCTCGGGTGAGCGGGCCGGTTTCGGGGGGAGCTGTCTGACGTTCTTCGACGCAACCGCCCGTGAAGCGGCCCCAAGAATGGGCGGCACAATCACCCGCTATGACGTGCCTTTGGCACTTTGACATCTAGGAGGAGGATAAGATGTTCTCGAAAATTAAGAATGGCGTTCTAGCGACAGGCGTTGCCGCATCGGCTCTGATGGCGGCTGGCAGCGTGTCTGCCGAGGATCTCGTGGTCATGCTGCTGCCTGAGAACGTGAACGCACGCTGGGAAAAACAGGATGCGTTTTTCTTCAAACAAGCGATGTCTGAAATGGCACCAGATGCCACTGTCGAAGTATTCAACGCCAACAACGATGTGGCCACCCAACAGCGTCAGGCCGAACAGGCCCTGACCCGTGGTGCCAAGGTGCTGGTCGTGATCCCGATTGACGGCGAGGCTGCGGCGATTATTGCCGATGCTGCCGAAGAAGAGGGTGTGCCCGCCATCGCATATGACCGCATGATGCAGTCGCCTAACACCGATTTCTGGGTGCAGGCGGACATGTTTGCCACTGGTGCCGCGCAGGCGCAGCATGTAGTGGATCGCACGAAAGAGGGCGATACACTCGTTCTGCTGAAAGGGTCGCCGACCGACCCGAACGCTGGTGTGATCTACAACGGGCAGATGTCCGTGCTTCAACCGCTGTTCGATAGCGGTGAGCGCGTTCTTGGCTATGAGAACTGGACGCCAGGTTGGGACCCCGCGATTGCGCGCCGTTCCATGGATCAGGCGCTGACGCAGTTGAACAACAATGTTCAGGGCGTTGTCTCCTCCAACGACGGTAATGCGGGTGCCGCGATTGCCTCGATGGCGGAGCAAACGGGTCTGGTCGGAAACGTGCCCGTCACGGGTCTCGACTGCACCGTTCAAGCCCTGCAACTGATCCTGCTCGGTGAGCAGACGCAATGTGTCTGGCGTCCCTTCGAGGAAATGGCCACTGTGACCGCCAAGGTGGTGACGGCGCTGTTGAACGGTGACGATACTTCCAATCTGGTTCAGGGCACTGTCAAGAATGACGCCGATGCGGACATTCCCTTCGTGCCTGTTGATTACTATGAGGCCGTCGGAACAGAAGGTGTTGCCTACGTTATCGAGCATGACCTGTCCGTCACCAAAGATGCGGTGTGCGAAGGCGTCGCAGCCGACACCGACTTCTGCAAGTCGTAAGCCATGATGTCGGATATTGTAGAAACGGAGGCGGGGCCAGAGGCCCCGCCGCTTCAACCGCACCTGTCGGTGACGGGAGTGTGTAAGCGCTTCGGCGGTGTCGAGGCGCTCAAGGACGTCAGCTTCGACGTGGCGCGTGGCGAGGTCGTCGCACTCGTCGGTGACAATGGCGCGGGGAAGTCGACCCTGATGAAGGTGCTTGCGGGTGCCCATAGTGCGGACGAGGGGCAATTTACCCTCGACGGCAAACCCGTCACGGTGACATCGCCCAACGAGGCCGCCGCTCTGGGCATCCAGATCGTCTATCAGGATCTGGCCCTTTGCGAAAATCTTGATGTTGCGGCGAACCTGTCATTGGGGGATGAGCCGTTGCGTGCGGGCTGGTCGTTCCTGCCGCGTTTTCTGCGGCCGATCGACGACATGGAGATGGAGGTCAAGGCGCGAGCGGCACTTGATGTGTTGCAGGTCAAGACCCTCAAATCCGTGCGGGCAAAGGTGGGCGGTCTGTCGGGCGGTCAGCGTCAGGCAATCGCTATCGCGCGGGCGGTCGGGGCCGACAGCACAGTGGTGCTGCTTGATGAGCCTACGGCGGCGCTCGGTGTGGCGCAGACTCGTCAGGTTCTAGATGTGGTTAAACGGCTGCGCGATACGGGCCATGCGGTTGTCTATATCTCGCACAATTTGCGTGACATTTTCGAGGTAGCGGATCGCATAACCGTTCTACGGCATGGTCAGAATGTCGCCACGTGGCGCACGCAAGAGACCACACCCGACGAGATTGTCGTTGCGATGACGCGGGGCCTTGATGGCGCGCCGCAGACCAACCCCTCCTCCCATTCAGAGCGAGAGTAACATGACACTCCTTGAACGATTTGTGCAGATGCGTTCCACAAGGTTCGGGGCCTTTGTGCCCGTCCTTTTTGCGTTGATTGCCATCTGGACCTACTTCGGGATCACGGAACCTGCGTTCCTGAGCCCGCGAAACTTCTACTTCTTGTTTATGCAATCGGCTGTTGTCGGAACGCTGGCCGTTGGCATTACCCTCGTGCTGCTTCTCGGCGACATCGACCTTTCGGCGGCTGCAACCGCGGGGGTCTGTGCTGCGCTGATGGCGGTGCTGATCGTGGCGGGGGTGCCAAGCCCGTTAGCCTGTCTGCTGGCCATGGCCCTCGGTGTTTTCATGGGCATGTTGCAAGGCGTCCTGACGGCCTATGTCGGCATTCCTGCCTTCGTTGTAACCTTGGCAGGCTTGCTGGGATTTCAGGGTCTTATGCTCAAGATTTTGGGCGTGAACGGCGCAATCAACATGCGCGATCCCTTCGTGCGGGGGCTGACCACGATCTCCCTGTCTCCGACGATCGGCTGGGCCGTCTCCGCGCTTTGCATTGTCTGGTTCTCATGGATCACCCTGTCGCGTCAGGCCAAGCGCAAGGCGCGCGGGCTGGAACTCGACACGCCGATGGCTGTTTGGGGGCAGATCGTCTTTTTCGCCGTGCTTGTGGTCGCGGCTGTGGCGACGCTCAACAGCTATCGCGGGGTGCCTTTGCTGGTGGTCTTGCTCGTCGGGCTTACGGCGCTTCTGGGCTGGATTACGACATCGACCCCATTTGGACGCTCGCTGTTTGCCGTGGGCGGGAATGCCGAGAGCGCGCGTCGCGTCGGGATGAACGTCAAGCGCATCCGTGTCGCGGCCTTCGCTCTGGTGGGGCTGATGGCGGCCATCGGTGGGATCGTCGGCGCCTCGCGCTATGCCTCGGTGTCCTTCAACGCCTTTGCGGGCGGGCCGTTGCTGCTTGAGGCGATCGGGGCCGCTGTGATTGGCGGCACCTCGCTCTTCGGCGGGCGCGGGTCGGTCTGGAACGCTATTCTGGGCGCGCTGGTGATCGGCTCTCTGGGCAATGGGTTGGACCTGTCGGGCGCAAGTGCGGCGGACAAGCTGATGTTCTCGGGCGCGATCCTGCTTCTGGCCGTGGCGATTGATGCCGTGTCGCGCGCGGGTGGGGAAACCGCGCGGTGATGTGCAGGCTTTTGTGAAGCAAAAACGAGGAAGTGTGGCATCATGACCATGTCCGATGAAACACGACGTGTCTTGGCGGGGATCATGGATATCCTTATCCCCGCCAACCCGTCCCGTAACATCCCCGCAGGGGGGCTTGCGGAAGTGGTGGATTTCGTCGTGGCGCAGGAGATCGACGGGCTGGACCTGTTACTCGAAACGGCCGCGCGGGCCTTGGACGGCGCAGAGCCCCTCTCTCCCGAGACCGTTCGCGGGCTGGAGATGGCGCATCCGGAGAGCTTCGCGGCGCTGCTGCGTGCGACCTACATGGGCTATTACAGTCGCGCCGATATTCGGTCGTGCCTCGGTGTGAAAGAGGCACCCGTCCATCCCGAGGGGTACGAGGTCGCGCCTGAGCCTCCCGCTTTGCTGGAGGCGTTGACGGCACCCGTGCGTGCGCGGGGAAAGGTCTATCGCGATGCGTGATGAGGTGAAAAACGATCCCGTGGACGTGCTGATCGTGGGGGCAGGGGCCTCGGGGGCCGCGATCGCATGGTCCCTGCTCGAAACCCGTATGCGCATCTTGTGCCTTGAACAGGGGCCGCGCATGTCGGACACGGATTTCCCCAGCCGTCAAAGCGACTACGAACTGGCGCGATACGGTGCCTTTTCGGCCGATCCCAACGTGCGGCGGTTGAAGCAGGACTATCCGATCAACAACGAGGAAAGCTGCATTGCGCCAGTGAACTTCAACGCGGTCGGCGGCTCCACGATCAACTTCCTCGGGCACTGGCCGCGTATGAAACCCTCGGATTTCCGCGCAAGGACACTTGATGGCGTGGCCGATGACTGGCCGATCACCTATGACGACCTCGCGCCCTTCTACGACGAGAACGACAGGATGACGGGCGTGTCAGGGCTGGCGGGCAATCCCGCCTATCCAGAATACGCCCCCGACAATCCACCCATCCCGATCGGCAAACTGGGCCAGACGCTGGCGCAGGGCTTCAACAGGCTCGGTTGGCACTGGTGGCCGTCGGATGTGTCGATCCTGAGCCGCGACAGTGACGGGCGACACAGATGTGTGAATGCGGGCACCTGCGATTTGGGCTGTGCAGTCGGGGCCAAGGGCGGCGCGAATTTCACCTATTGGCCGATGCTCGAAAACGCAGGCGTCGAGTTGCGAACGGGGTGCCGCGTCCGCGAGATCGAGGTCGATGACGAGACCGGATTTGCTAAGGGGGTTCTCTATCACGGCGCGGACGGGCAGGTGCATCGTCAGGAGGCCGCGATGGTCATTCTCGCCTGCAACGGGATCGGCACGCCGCGCCTTTTGCTCAATTCCCGCTCGAAACAATTCCCCGACGGGCTTGCAAACCGTTCGGGGCAGGTGGGGCGAAACCTGATGTTCCATCCGCTGACAGGCGTGTCAGGCGTATTCGACACGCCGATGGAGGGGCACAAGGGGCCGATGGCCTGCTCGATCTTCAGTCAGGAGTTCTATGAAAACGACCCCTCTCGCGGTTTCGTGCGAGGCTACGGGTTGCATTCGGGACGCTCGACCACCCCGATGACCTTCGCTTTGGGTGGATACGGGATCGACGCGCCAATCCCTTGGGGAGAGGCGCATCGGGAGATGATGGACGAGGTCTATCCCTATCTGGCCAGCCTGACGGTGGTTACGGAGGATCTGCCCGAGGCGCACAACCGTGTGACGCTCGATTCTGATCTGGTGGATAGCGACGGCATCCCCGCGCCCAAGGTGACATACCGCCTGGGCGAGAACACCCGCGCCATGCTCAAACATGGACAAGAGCGCGCACGGGAAGTGCTGCTGGCGGCTGGTGCCAAACGCATTCTGGCCAATGACCCAGAAGAGGTCTGGTGGCGGGCGGGATGGCACCAGATGGGCACATGCCGGATGGGAAACGATCCCGAAACATCCGTGGTCAATGGCTGGGGACGTAGCCATGACGTGCGCAATCTTTTTATCGTCGACGGGTCGATTTTTGTCACGGCGGGGGCGGTCAACCCGACCTCTACGATACAGGCGCTGGCGCTTTATATTGGGGACCAAATTAAGGCGAATATCGGGAACCTGTTTGATTAGGAATATGCGCATAATCCTCGGCAAAATTATCTCAAGGGTTTGATTAGTAATCATTTTTGAAGGTAGAGAAATTCGCCGGTACGGAGAACAAATGACTCGACTTGCGAAACATCATATGTTTAAGTTTGCGCATGTCTGAAGAGCTTTATTACAACCTCAAAGACAGCCACGGGGTGACGACGAGCCTTGCCCCGCAGGTCTTGCACAAATTGAGCCGACGCATTGTTGGCAGGCTCCCTGCCAGAGGATACGATATTTCGACTGAAGGAAGTCTTACGGATTTCAAATCCCGATAGGGCTGTGACCGAATGTACTTCTGCGCAGACGGTTTGATGCGAAAGGATATGAGATTTCTGTGCCGTTCGATGGTTCGGAACAGGAGTGGTGACGCGACGAGGGTTCAATCAAGACGCGCCACCGGATGAGCCGCCTCGAAAGAGGCCATTCAACACCGACGGCCTGAAGCAGCAACTTCAGCGCCGTCATTTGGGAGGATAAAATGTTTTCCAGTCTTAAGAAAGCTCTCGTTGCCACGGGTTTGGCGACCAGTTCACTATTGTTTGCAGGGACCGCAGTCGCCGAGGATCGAATGGCGCTTTATGAACCCTTTGGGGAAATTCCTGTGCCAAGCGAGAAGTACCGGATCGGTGTCATTCTCAAGACCTTCAACAACGATTATTTCATCGATCTGCGCAACGGGTTTCAGGACGCCGCTGACAAATACGGCGTCGATGTCGAATTCTTCGCCGCACCAGGCGAGACCGACCTTCTGGTACAAAAGCAGTTGATGGAAGACATGCTGGTGCGCCAGTTCGATCTGATCGCCGTCAACCCCAGCTCGACCTCCAACCTTCTGGAGCCTGCGGCCCGCGCAACCGAAATGGGTATTCCACTTATCAACGTGAACGACGCCTATATCTCGCCGGAAGATCAGGAAAAGCACAACATCGACATCATCTCCTTCATCTCGACCGATTGGGCGGAGCAGATGCGCAACCACGTGCGTTACTGTGCAGAGAAACTCGGACCTGAGGGTGGGAAAATCGCTCATATTATGGGCTTCCCCGGATCGACCGCGGCGACCCTGCGTCTGTCGGGTTACGAAGAGGAACTGGCGAAATACCCGCAACTTGAAAGCGTGGCCGTGCTGCCCGCTGATTGGGATCGCAAGAAGGCCATGGATGTCGCGGGCGATATCCTGCAGTCCAATCCCGAAGTCGACTGTATCTCCGCGTCCAATGACAACATGGCGCTTGGGGCGATTCAGGCGCTCAAGAATGCCAACCGTCTGGGCGATGTGATCGTGATGGGCTGTGACGGTATCCCCGATGCCGTGACCGCGATCAAGGAGGGCGAACTCGATGCAACGGTCGCATTCATGCAATATGAAAACGGCTACAACACCATCGAGGCGGCCATCCTCTACCTCGAAGGCAAGGGCGACCTGATCCCTGATACGATCTTTGCAAATCAGGAAATCTGGGATGCATCCAATATTGACGACAAGATCGCCAATTACGGACGCTACTACTCCGGTATGGCGAAGCTGAGCGAATAACAGCGACACTCTCAAGCGGCCGGAGGTCTGTGCCTCCGGCCCAACTGCGCAAAGGCATATTCCATGTATCAAACGACGCCATCAGGGCGCGCGCAGGGCGTTTTGCCTGCGCTGGCCCGATTTGTCCGGTCCATGACCGTTACGGCACTTCACACATTGCGCCAGAGTTGGGGGCTGATCGCCGCACTCGCGGTGCTCGTAGTGATCTTCAGCCTCTCCTCACCCTATTTCTTCAGCCCGCTGGTGCTTGAGCGGGTGCTGACCAATGCATCCTTCACCCTGATCATGGCGACGGGAATGACGCTGGTGATTGCGACGGGGGGAATTGACGTTTCCGTCGGGGCGACGCTTGCGCTTTCGTCCATGGTTGCGGCGGCCCTAATGGTCGCAGGCGTGCCCGTTCTGCCCGCCGCCCTCGTGGGGATTGGTATGGGCATGGCCATCGGCGCGGCCAATGGCGCAATTATTTCCTATCTCAAACTGCAACCCTTTATCGTCACGCTGGCCATGTTGAGCCTTGCGCGCGGGATGACGTTGATCATTTCGGGCGGTGCTCCTGCTTTCAACTTGCCCGACGCATTCACCTCCGCTTTCAAGGGCGACATGGTGATCGTGATCGGTTTGGGCGTGCTGCTGCTGACAATGCTGGTGATGCACCGCAGCCGTCTTGGCGTCCAGATCCGCGCCATCGGGGGCAATGAAAGCACCTGCTACATCTGCGGGGTGCGCGTGAACGCCCTGCGGGTCGGGGTCTACTGTTTTCAGGGGTTTCTGGCGGTTCTGGCAGGTTTCACCATGACGGCCTCATTTGATGCCGCCGAGCCTACGGCGGGGCTGTCGACCGAATGGCTCGAAGCTATCGCTGCCCCGATCATTGGCGGCAACACGATGTCGGGCGGGCGTGCGCGCCTGTTCGGGACGCTGATGGGGTGTCTCATTCTGGCGACCATGCGGTCGGGTCTGAACATCTCGGGCGTGCCCGTGTCGTGGCAGCAGGTGGCCATCGGAATGATCATCGTCGGTGCCGTGGCGCTCGATGTGGGCACGCAACGCAGAAAAGGGGCAGGGACGAAATGATTATCGAAGCAAAAAATATCACCAAGCGCTATGCGGGAACCGTTGCCCTGCACGACGTGGATTTCCAGATCGGCGAAGGCGAAGTGCTGGGCCTGATCGGTGAGAACGGTGCGGGGAAGTCAACGCTGATGCGTATCCTGTGCGGGATCGAGCAACCCTCAAGCGGCGACATCTACCTGCGCGGGGAGAAGGTGCATTTTGCCGACCCGCAAGAGGCTCAGGCCGCAGGGATTGCCATGATCCCGCAGGAAGTCCTCTTGGTGGACGAGTTGAGCGTCGTCGAGAATATCTTTCTCGGCCATGAAATCTCCTCGCGTATGGGACTGGATAAGGCGCAAATGACACAGGCCGCGCGCCGCATTCTCGATGAGCTGGAATGCGGGCATATCGATACCGCCCGCGCCACGGGGAGCCTGCCGAAGGGGGCGCAGCAGATGATCGCCATCGCCCGCCGCATCATGCAGGGCGGAGACGTTTTCGTCATGGACGAACCCACGGCCTCCCTCACGGGGGACGAGACCCGCGCCCTGTTCCGTATTCTCGAACAGTTGAAGGCACAGGGTAAATCCAGCGTCTTCATCTCCCACCGTCTCGAAGAAATGCTGGAGATCTGCGATCGTATCGTAGTGCTACGCGACGGGGAACTCGTGGGGAACTTCCCCAATCAGCAAGGTGAATTGCGCAAGGAAGAACTGGTCTCCGCCATGGTCGGCAATACCGTGGCCAACGAATTCGCGAGACGGGTGTCCATCCCGGGCGAGGTGATGTTGGAACTCGACAATCTTGAGGTTCTGACCTTTCAGGGGCGTAAGACTCCGCCCGTTTCCCTGACTGCACGTGCGGGGGAGGTCGTAGGCATTACCGGTCTGGCGGGTGTCGGCAAGACCGAGCTTGCGCATGTGCTATCGGGTCTGCGCGCTCCCGCTGGCGGTTCCATGCGGCTCAAGGGGCAACCGCTGACACTGCGTTCGCCCGTTGATGCGCTCCACAACAAGATCGGGCTTGTCTCTGAAGACAGGCGCGCCGAAGGGCTGGTGCTCGGCCTGTCGGCTCTGGCCAATATGACACTCACCAGCCTGCGCCGCTTTGTCGGCTGGACAGGCATCAACCGCGACGCGGAACGCGCGGTCGGGCTTGAGATGAAAGACAAGCTGAGTATGAAGCCCGAATATCTATCCCGCGAGGCCAATTTCCTCTCGGGCGGGAACCAGCAAAAGGTGGTGATAATCCGCCAACTGTGTTCGCAAACCGAAGTGTTGTTGCTCGACGAACCAACCAAGGGCATCGACATCGGGGCCAAGGCGGAAGTCTATCAACTGATCGGTGAGTTGGTCGCAGAAGGGAAATCGGCCATCCTGTTCTCCTCGGAGCCGCAAGAGGTGCTCGGGGTCTGTGATCAGATCTACGTTCTTGCGTCGCATGGTGTCTTTGGCCCCTATCCGCGGGGCGAACTGGATTATGCCTCGTTGATGGCGCTCGAATTCGGCACGGCGCAATCGCCCGCCGTTCCTCCCGAAACCCCTGCCAATCGTGAGGCAAACGCATGAAATCTCCTGTCTCCTTTCTGTCCGAACGCAACCTGCAACTGCTGCCTGCCATCATCGTGATTGCGGTGGCAATGACCTTTCTCACCGACAGCTTCTTTTCCACGCAGAACATCATAAATCTGGCGAACCGCGTCTCAATCAACCTGATTATCGCGGCGGGGATGACCCTGCTGATCACATCGGGGGGGATCGACCTTTCGGTCGGTTCCATCGTCGGCCTGTCGTCCAGCATTGCCGCTCTCTATTTCCAGAACGGCTATGACAGTATCGGCGGGACATTCGGGGCTGCCGTGCTAGGCATCGGTGTCGGCGCTCTCGTGGGGCTGGCCAACGGCGTGTTAATCGCGCTTCTGAATATTCCCGCTTTCATCGCGACGCTCGGTACGATGCTGGCGGTGCGCGGCTTGGTGTTCATCTCCTCGGGAGGGCGCACGATTATGGGGTTCAGCGACGGTTATACGAACCTCTTTTCGGGCTTTAGCTTCGGGATTCCCAATGCGGTTATCGTGGCGGGCTGCACGGTCCTTCTAGCGGGATTTGTGCTCAATCACACAGTGACGGGGCGGCTTCTGCAAGGGTTGGGCGGAAACGAGCGCTGCCTCTATACCGCAGGTATCCGCGTGAAACGTCTCAAACTGGGCGCCTATGTCGTGATGGGGATGCTGGCTGGGCTGGCGGGTCTTACCCTGTCGGCCTCCATGTCCGCCGCCGAACCCTTCGCGGGGAGCTGGTATGAGCTGGACGCGATTGCCGTCGTCGTTCTGGGCGGCACCTCTTTGGCTGGTGGGCGCGGGACCGTGGTCGGTACGACACTCGGGGCGATCCTGCTGGGCATGGTTGCCAATTCCATCAACCTTCTGGGGATCAGCGCCTATTATCAGACCTTCCTTGTCGGTGTGATGATCATGCTCGCCATTGTCATCGGCAGTCCGGTCTTCGCGCGTCAGGCTTCAAAGGCCCATTGAACGGAGGCGCTTCTGCGACGGGATCGCGGAGGCGCTTCATTCCTTATTCCTTTTGAGGATCGGTTGCGGGACGTTCGCGCAAAAGACGTCCGTCAAACCACCCCTGCACGCAGGGGCGTGCAGGGCAGTCCTGGCACGTCCATATCCAGCACGAATAAACCGCCGTCAAGGTCGGGTGAGACAATGCCCACGGCGGCGCTGGTGATGTAGAGCTGTGTCAAATCTGGCCCGCCGAAACAGCAGCTTGTGGGTCTCGACACTGGGAGGGGGATGCGGCGGAGCGTCTTGCCGTCGGGTGAGAGGCATTCCACCCGCGCCCCGTCCCAGAACGCCACCCAGATGTTGCCCGCCTGATCGACGCAGAGCCCGTCGGGTTTGCCTTGGTCGGGAGTGTAGTGGGCCAAACGTGACCGGTTGTTGACCGTTCCCGTTTCACCATCGTAGTCAAAAGCGCTTATTTCGCCCTTGGCGCTATCCACCAGATAGAAACGGCGCGCATCGGGGCTCCAGCCGAGGCCATTGGTGATGGTCAGACCGGAGACGAGTTTTTGCGGGGCCTTGTCGTCATAGCACCAAAGTCCGCCCGTCGGTCCCTTTGCCCCTTCGCTCATCGTTCCCGCAAAAAGACGCCCACGCGGGTCGGCCTTGCAATCGTTGAGGCGGTTGCCTTCAATCTGCGGCTCGGGATCGTGAAGAGGCTCAAGCGCCCCCGTATCCAGATCAAGCCGTGCAAACCCGCGCGCGGTGGCCACGATGAGGGGGCCTGCATCGTCGGTCAACAGGACCGCGCTGACAAGACAGGGCAGCTGCACCGTGGTGTTCTTGCCTGTCGCGGGATCAAAGCTATGGACCGTCTCGCGGGTGATATCGACCCAGTGCAGCACCTGCCGACGCGCGTTCCAAACGGGGCTTTCACCGCAAAGCGCACCTGCGTCGAGGACGCAGACGGGGGAGGAGGTCGGAGCGGACATATGCGTGTCTCCTGAGCTTGGTCGGATGGGGATATGTGGTCTGCCAACGCAGACAGGCTGCGCGTCTATTTGCAACTTTTGAACAGGCGCCGCGCGGCATCGGCGAGATGGTCTTTCATCCGTTCGCGTGCAGCGTCGGGATCTTTCAGGCGGATAGCCTCGGCAATCGAGAAGTGCAGGGGGATGGATTTACGGTTGCGTTGTTCGTCGGGGTTGGTGATGCGGATCGAGAGCATCAGCCCCGCGAAGATCGCATTCTCCAGCGCATCGAGATAGGGATTATTCGCCGCATGGAGCACCGCGATGTGGAACCGCGCATCACTCAACACGTATTCGCTGTTGTTGGACGCGTGGGCGTCCATCTGTTCGCAGGCGTCGAGAATGGCGGTCAGTTGCGCGTCACTACGGCGGGCTGCGGCGAAATAGGCGGCATCGGGTTCGATAGATTGGCGCAGTTCCATTAGGCTGATGAGTCGCTCGGGCTCAACAGAAATGGACTGGTGCCACATCAGCACGTCACGGTCGAGCATCTGCCAATGGCGAACATCCAGAACGCGCGTCCCGATGCGCTGGCGCACCTCGAGAAAACCCTTTGCCACCAACATTTTGATCGCTTCGCGCACCGCCGTGCGGCTGACCCCGAACTCCTCGCAAAGCGCATTCTCGTCGGGCAGCAACTGGCCGGGGGCGAAGTCGCCACTGAGGATGCGTTCTCCGAGCTTGCGCGAGATCTGGCCAGACAGGGATCGGGACAGCGTGTTGGAAGAGGTGGGCAAAGTGTCGGTCTTTTGCAGGGGCACTTATAGGTCTCCTTGTGTTTCCAAAATCATAATACCTTTGGGAGAAATGACAACCTAAAGTCTTTGATATCAAGCCTCAGACGGGAAAACCCGTCGGAGTACGTGGCTTGGTTGGGGGGGGATGCGGGGCGCGGTCGCTTCGCAAGCGCGGGGTCTGTTGCAATTTTCGAAGGAGCTGAATTGACGCGCCTTATGCAAACATATTATGTTTGTGCGTAGGTTCCCCCTTGCGCCGCAAGTACAAGTGGGGAGGCGGGACGGAGGACTGTCTGATGAGACGCGCATGTGACGAGGAGTGTGGCTGCAAAGAAGGGGAGCGTGCTGGCAACGGCCCTGCGCAGATCGCCTCTCCATCAAGAGAAGAAAGAGATTTGAACAAACCCGAACGTCTGCGCCCCTCCCTCCAAACCCATAGAAAGGACACCACGTGATCGCAAAGACGCCCGCTAAAAATATCGTTCTCTTCATCACGGACCAGTGGCGTTGGGATACCCTGAACACGCCGGGGCATCCGTGCAAGC
>NZ_JBLWZO010000021.1:0-24153 GCF_048266405.1 Celeribacter sp. | reverse complement strand
CGCTCGACACCGACAATCACTTTATGACGCATATCTTGCTCCGCATCAAACGACGTCCATAACGACGACAATAACGACAGAGCTTAAGATCTTATCTGATCACCAAGAAGGCGGTGCCAATGAGGTGGTTACAATTGACCTCAAGAGGGCCCCGTTTTGCATGCTCTTTATAGGCAAAATCCAACAAGACTATATTTTTGCCAATGAACTGCCCCTCCCCCGCCCATTTGGGGAACAGGGCCTGGCGCGCTTAAGCTACTCTTTGCACCTGCTGATCCGTTGGGCGGAAGTGCTTGCAAAGCAAGTCCCGAGAGCTGGAGTTGGGTGTCGCAGTTCTCTGCCAATAGGCCGCAGCGGGTGGTTTGCCGCTAACATCGCGAGAACCGCTTTGGGGTCTGATTTTCCCGGTCGTGGGACGTGCCTCCTAAAGCCCTTTCTACTCACCTTGGTGAGCCGAAGTCGCTCGACAAGGAGGCGCGCCGTCTTCTTAGAGTTTACTCGGCAGCCATAGAACAATATCCGGCACTGCAATCAACAATGCCATCAGGACAAGTAAAACCCCAAAATATGGCACGACGGATTTCGCAATCCGCATCATGGGTTCTTTTGTTATGCCTTGAATAACGAAAAGGTTGAACCCAACTGGCGGCGTCAGCTGTGCCATTTCAATGGTAACGACCAGAAAAATACCGAACCAAAGCGGATCCCATCCAGCAATGAGAATGGCCGGCAATGTGATCGGAAGGGTGACAACAATCATCGACATGCCATCGAGAATGCAACCAAGGAAAAGGTACAAAACCAGCAGGACCAAAACAATACCCACCGGCGACAGGTTTGCATCGGTAACAAACCCAACAACAAAAGTTGGAATACCTAGATAGTTGAATGCCACAGATAGGAAAGCGCCTCCGCTCGTAATGAGGGCCAGCATGCTTGAGGTATATACAGTCGACACAGCCGCAGCGCGAAGTGTTGCAAACGACAAATCCCCAGAGAATGCCGCAAGCGCCATTGCCCCCGCTACACCCAGAGCTGCCGCTTCTGTTGGGCTGGCAAATCCACTATAGAGGCCGATAATCAACAACATAATCAGCGCCGTTATTGGCCCCAAGTCGCGGATACTTTGGATTCGATCTTGACGTGTATAAGTCTCTCCGCCGGCCTTGGACGTCCCGCGATAAATGCTGAGCGCCATCGTCATAAGACTAAATCCAAAGGCGAGGAGTAATCCGGGAATGATCCCCGCAATAAACAGCTGCAAGATAGAAACCTCTGCCAGAACCCCATAGATAATCATGGGCAGACTAGGTGGGATCAAGAACCCAATTGTACTTGCCCCAGCAAGGGATCCAATCGCAATGTCGCGGTCATACCCGCGCTTATCAAGCTCACTCAGCGTAATGCGTCCGACAGTTGCTGTTGTCGCCGCTGAAGATCCGGAGACGGCCGCAAACAGCGTAGACGCGACGATGTTGATATGCAGCAGGCGGCCAGGAAGACGTGTCGTCCAAGGGGCCAAACCTGAAAACATATTCTCAGACAAGCGCGTACGAAACAGCATTTCTGCCATCAAAATAAAGAGCGGCAAAGCCAATAGCTCGGTCGAACTGACGGTGTTGAATAAACTTTGCCCAAGGATTTTATCAACAGGAAGGTCTCGGAAAACACCCAGCCCGACGATGCCCGTGGCTATCATTGACAGGCCAATCCACACACCACTTGCCAACAAGACAAGGAAGACACCAACAAGCGTTGAGATAAGAATAGTCATCACAGTTCTTCCTCTCTCAACTCATCACTACTAAATAAGAGTAAGATTAATCTGGCTGCGAACGTGAAGGCGAACAACGTCATGCCGAGAGCTACAAAGGCTTGCGGCAATGCCAGAGGGATCGATAATTCCCATGATCGCGATCCTCTTTGAAGCGACGTAAGGGCGAGATTTATAAGCGCAATTGCGCCGTAACTGCTGACGACAAAGGCGACGGTCAAAACCACCGCCTCTACAAGCCAAGCCAATCGCCCCTTAAGACGACCTGAAAGCATGGTGACACGCACATGGCTCTCTGTGATAAGCGCTGGTGCAAGTCCCAGAAAAAACATCGCAGCCATCATAAACGCCGCCAGCTCCCAACTTCCCGCCAAAGAGCGGGAAAGAAGGTTGCGTGACAACAGTTCCCCCAACAGCACGAGAAAAATCAGCCAAAGGAATACCGCTGCTGTTGATTCAGCGATTTTTGAACAGACGTTAACCACGCGATTGAGGGAACGGAGCGGCATCAGTTGCGCTCAAGCAAATATGCATCAAGGACGGGGCGAGCATCTGGCCCAGAAGTTTCTGCAAAGTGATCCCATTGTTTTTCGGCGGCCCCTTCAAGCGCTGCTGAAAGTGCTTCACTTGGCTCCGAGACTTTCATACCCGCATCCGCAAGCTCCTGCAGGCGAACACTGTCTTCTTGCTCGGCAACGCTTCGAAATTCGGGCTGCATACGCTCCGCAATGTCCGCAATGATCTGCTGATTTTCTGCAGACAACTTGTTAAAGCTATCAAGATTGACACTCACAACCGCGGTCGGGTTCACATAGCTGGTGGTTGTAACCGCATCCATGAACTCCCAGAATTTTCCGTCCACCCCCGAAGTGGCTGACGTTGCGATACCATCAAGGCCGCCCGAGGCAAGCGCGACAAGTGCATCGGCCCAAGGCATCAACGCAGGAGCGGCACCGACGTCAGACAAAAATTCTGTGCTCGACTTGTTTGCTGTACGGATTTTCAGCGATTCAAGGTCCGCAACTTCCGCGACAGGGGCTTTGGTATAAAGGTGCGCACCAGGCCAGAAGACGGAGTACAGGATTTTTTGATTGTTGCGTTCGGCAATCTGCTCATAAACAGGCTTTGCTAGCGCATCCAGCTTTGCCGCCTCGTCAAAATTTCGTGTCAGGTAAGGTTGCCCCTGAATGCCGAAGAACGGCTCGTCACCAACCGCGGTATCAAGATGGAAATGTGCGATCGGAACGATGCCGTCACGAACCGCCCCGAGTACTTCCGGCCCTTTTAGCCCAAGTGAGCCGCCAGCCATAACGTTGATCACAACGTCACCATTTGTTTCCGCCTTAACGGCATCTGCAAACTTTATGGCGTTTTGCGTATCAAAATTTCCGGTAGGGAAGTTGATGTGCATATCCCAAACTGTTTCAGCGTGGGCACTTGTTGCGAAAAGCAAAGCAACGGCGGTTATCGCGCGAATTGACATTTTTAAGTTCTCTCTCTGTTGGTTCTTTTTTAGTTTTGATTTTTTGTTCCACGGTTTTTCCGTAGTATTTTTATTTCAATGACTTACAGCGTCACAGTTTATTGAAGAATGTTTGCATCCGATCCATTGCGGTTTCGATGCGCTCATAGCTTGCGGACCCAAAGCACACGCGCAGAAAACCCTCACCGGCCAGCCCATAAAACGCGCCAGATTCCACCACCACATCCGCCTCCTGAAGCAAAAGGTCAGCAGCTTGTTGGCTTTTCAGTCCCGTAGCCGAAATATTGGGGAAGGCATAAATGGTGCCTTCTGGGCGCGCGCAAACAACCCCTGGCATTTGGTTGAGACGCGAAACAACCAAGTCGCGCTTGCGCTTGTCGTCCGCCACCATCTCGGCCAGAATTTCACTCGCGCCCGTCAATGCTGCGATCCCGCCATATTGAATGAACGTATTTACGTGAGTAACTTCGCTTGCAACAACCTTAGCGATCGCGCCCAGAACCTCTTTTCCTGCTGTGAGGTAACCGAGCCGCCAGCCATCCATGGCAAAGGATTTCGTGAAAGCGTACATCGACACAGTGCGTTCTTGCATGCCGGGAAGCGACGCGATGCTTACATGCTCCGCATCGTCAAATACGATTTGATCGTAGACCTCATCGGCAATGACATACAGATCATGGCGCAGAGCAAGATCAGCGACACCCATCAGCTCTTCGCGAGAATACACACGCCCTGTCGGATTACACGGATTGACCAACACAATAGCTTTGGTGCGTGGCGTTACAGCCTTTTCGATCAGTTCGGCATCAAGCCTATAGTTATCATTGGGATCAAGGGCGACGATAACAGGCTTCCCTCCAGCCATTTCAATCTTTCCCAAATGCTGGGGGTAGTATGGCTCAACCAGAATAACCTCATCCCCATCATCAACGAGAGCCATAAAGGCCGCATAGGATGCTTGGGTTAATCCATTGGTCACAATGACATCATCTGATGTGACTTGAATGCCGTTGTAAGCGATGAGCTTATCACGAATGGCCTCCCTAAACTGCGGCAATCCGGGCAAATCACTGTAGTGTACCTCGCCGCTGCGCAAGGCATTCACAGTAGCATCGACGATGTGCTTAGGCGTGGTGTGATACGGGCAGCCAAGCTCCAAATGGATAATGTCACGATTCGTGTGATCAACGCCCGCAGCCTTAGCAAACATACCGTAGCTTTTAGGGGAGGTGTCAGTAATACGTCTTGAAAGTTTCCGCATGGCGCTCTGCTTTATCCAGTATGAATCGTTGTCGTGTTGATTTTCTTAGCCTATTCTGGGTTTGATCAAATGCGCAAGTAGAAAGAAATCAAAATGACAAACCCCACGAGACAAGCCATTTTGTCCGGTTCAAAGTTCGAAACACTAGCGGGCTACAGCCGCGCCATCGTTGATGGAGAATTTATTTTTGTTTCTGGAACCGTAGGTTATAATTTCAAAACCGGCGAGGTTCCTGAAAGTGTGGAAGATCAAACCCACCAAGCCTTAGCAAACATCTCCGAAGCCTTGGCGCAGGCAAACGCAACCTTGCAGGACATTGTGCGCGTACGCGTGTTTCTAACGACGCGTGACGATATCATGCCCGTCTCTACAATTTTGGGTGGCACGTTTAGTGAACCTCGCCCCACCAACACAACTGTCATCGTGCAATTGGCCGAAGAGCAAATGAAGATAGAACTAGAGGTTACCGCGCTAAAACGCGCTGATTAACTGCCGGCCAATTGACCCTGCAGCGCAGCTTGCAGTTGGGTCTGGGTGCGGCGAATATCGGCCTCTACCTCATCAGCTGCGCGGTCGGCATCATGGCTGCGCAGCGCTTCAACAATCTCCATATGCCCAAGGGCGTAAGGCTTATGATCCCCATCGCGCCAGGTACTATTGAGCTGGTCGGAAAGCATCCGCATATAAGGCCCATATTGAAGCCAAAGAGTTTCAATTAATGATGGCAGCACGACAGAACCGGATGCTCGGTAGATTGCGAAGTGGAAATCTCTATTCTTCAATAGCATATCATGTACGTCGCGATGATTTGCGACCTCAGAATGGATGCGGGCCAACCGCGCCAATTCATCTACAGCGTCTTCCGTTACCCAAGTCGCAGCAAGCATCGTAGCCTTGCGCTCCAAAAGCACGCGGGCCTCGATGATGTCATCCAAACGCTTGCGATCCACTGCAGGCACACGTGCAGAGCCACTGGACCCAACCTCCAACGCACCCTCAGCAGTCAATCGCCGCAAAGCTTCGCGGACTGGCATATGACTAGTTTGAAACGCTTGTGACATCGCAGAAATCGTCAAAACCTGGCTGGGATCAAATCGCCCAACAGTCAACGCATCGCGCAACGCACGATATACAGTGTCGCCAACGGTGGAACGAGACGCAACTGGATCTAAATGACTGAGGCTGGATTTGAATCTCATGTAATCCCCTAAAACGACACGCTCGGCAGTTCTTCAATATTGCGCTCACATGACGAATGAGCAACCTCATAATATCTGTCCGCGTCAGCTGTGGAAAGCACTACTACATGTCTACTTAGCACGCGCGGAATCTCGAAATTCATGCCATTTAGATCCATATATGCTGAACCTGAGGGACACAAATTGGCCGGGATGAGGCAACGACCATTGCCCGAGAACTAAAGATAGGCCGCGCAACCTTCTACAGCGCCCATTTTTTGAGGCAAGGTCGTTTGTCCTGCCGAGGGCGCTCTCTTCTACGCAAACAATGACATCGGATAGCATTCTGGCCCCCTCACACCTTACCGCCGGCGACGTCCAAAAAGACGGCAAACATCTTGGCTTTTTCAGCATCCGACAAAGCTCGAGGATCAATGGTCATCTTGGAGCCAATGTTTTCCAAAACCTCAAACCGCCGATCGTCTGACATCGTCCCGTAATGGCGTTCTGTCGTGACCTCGCTATCGTGCCCCATATTGAGGGACCATGCCTTGCGCTCCTCATGCGTAAGCGAGCGGACATCACGTTCGGCCCCGATGGTGTGTTTCGCTGCATGTGACGTATATTTGATCTCGCTATGTCGACACGCAACAGCGAATGCTTCGGTCACGGCATGAGTCGAAGACATAACAGGGACAACGGTTTGCGCGGCTGGACCAACGCGATGAGTCAAGTATTTACTGTCGGGGAAAAGCGCATCCTCCCCTGTGAAGCCCAACAACTTGAGGCGATCAATCCACTCTAAAACTGTGGTAGAAAACACCGGCGGGATCTGGAACCAGAAGATTGTGATACTCTTGCCTGCTTTTGCACGAACAACACTTCCATCTTGCAAAATCAGCTTCCTCTTTGGATCAATATGCTTGATCCGCAGCGAAGCTAAAGTATCAGCCCGCAATGCCCCCAAAAAGGCCAAAGCAAATATGGCGCGCGCATATCAGTCAAAGTGCTGGTTGGCATGGCCTTCCAACATACCACCCAAGGAAAACAAACGAGGCAATTCGAAATAAATCCAACAAAAAGAAAAAACCCGCGCAAACGCTTGTTAAACAAAGAAAAAGGCCGCCCAAGGCGACCCATTACAAAGTGTACAAAAATGTATGGTGGCGGAGGCTCAGTCTGCCACTCGAACAAGCACTCTAACACAATACCAAACAAAAACAAATATTTATAAAATTTCAGAACCGAAATTGTGTAGCAGAATGTATAGCAATATGAGCGCTCAAGGTGGTTTCAAAGTACTGCCCTTAAAGTTGTATTCTCGCTCCCATTACGGCAAATTTTTAGAAAATCCACCGGCTCTCCCAAAAGAAAAAACTAATGACCTGCCCCCGCTGCCCCCTCATTCCTTAAGAGAGTCTGCAGCAGGGCATACACACGCCAAGCTCCCTCACGAAGTCCTCAGAGCCAAGCTACAATAGCAATGCAAGTGTCCCACGGGTCTGCCTAGGTTACATCTGCGAATGTCCTTGTCATTGAACGATCCGTTGACTGTTTCGGCCAGCACCTTGTCATAGCAATCACTGACGCCGACAACCGCTGGCGCGATCCGACCAACGCGAAGCATCAGCCAACTCCGGCCGTCAAACTTTCGCCTGTCTATGTTGAAGGCAACGTTGACTACGTTTGTTTTATTTTATAAACAACGCTATCAAACATAATATGAATGAACAAACTGTGTGTGTGTCCCACCCACAGACGCTGAGGAAGGTTCGGTAGTTTCGCGCCCCAGAGCTTAAAGGCCAGCCACAAAAAACTATCGCGGCTTCATCGGTGGTCCCAGAAGTTTTCGATGCGCTCCGGCCCGCAAGTCGGAATAGCGCGCGAGGAATAATGAAATGAAGACTATTAAAATTAAAAGCCATGTACTGAGCTACGATCTTCCCGAACCCCTCGGCTATTCGCAGCAGTATTACCATAAGAGCACCGCCCATCTGGTCGAGGTCGAAACCGATGAGGGCATCACCGGCTGCGGCGCGCTGCTTGAGTTCGACACAACAGACAACAAGTTCCGCGACGACCTGCTGACCGAGCCGTTGAATATTCAAAGGCAAGTCGCGGGCAATGATGGCTATTGGGCCATCTCTGGCGGCCCAGGTCTAGGCATTGCACCTGACCGCGATTTCATCCGCCATTTCGATATCGGCAACACCTGAACGTCGATTGCTACCAATCTACTTTAATGGGAGGAAAACCATGAAACTGATGTCTTTCACAAAAACAGCCCTCGTTACCGCGAGCCTTGTTGCACTCTCAAGTGCAGCCTTCGCCCAAGATGTCACACTCAAGCTGGGTGTCGTCACACCGACCGATCACCCGCATTCGATTTCCGCGCGTGAGTTCGCGCGTTTGGTCGAAGAGAAGACCAACGGCGACGTTGTTGTAACCGTTTCCGACAATGGCGCTTTGGGATCCAATCCCGAACTTCTGGATGCGGTTCAAACCGGTATCATCGACTTTACGGTGTCGACGCCTGGCGTTCTGGCAGAATACTCACCCCAAATGGGTCTTCTGGAATTGCCCTACGTCTTTACAAGCATCGATCATATGATGACTGTCACGCGCGGCGAAATCGGCCAGCAGATGGCTGCAGATTATGAAGAGGCGACAGGCGTGGCCGTCTTGGGCTACTTCGGTGGCGCGCAACGCAACATGATCACGACAAATGCGACCATTAACGGCATTGAGGACCTCAAGGGTCTCAAAATGCGCACATGGGAATGGTCCGTCATGCTCGATTGGTGGTCCAGCCTCGGTGCCTTGGGGTCGGTCGTCGCATTCCCCGAAACCTACACAGCGTTGCAGACGGGCGTTGTTGACGGTGCCGAGAACGAGTTCTCGACCTTTACTACCGCACGCTGGGCAGAAGTCGCAAAGAACGTATCTTTGACGCAGCACTCGATCACCGTGCGTCCGTTCATCGCGAACTCCGCAGCTCTCGCCGATCTGACGGAAGAGCAACAAGCTGCTGTGCGTGAAGCAGCCATCGAAGCGGCTGACTTCGACGTTGCACTAGAGGGCGAGCTGGACATCAAAAACATGGAAGCCTTGAAATCCGACTTTGGTGTGGTGTTCACCGAGCCTGACAAGGGCCCGCTGATCGAGGCCTCCGCGGCCATCATCGAGAGCTTTGCTGCGGATGAGGGTATCGAGGATCTCGCCGCCGCAATCTCGGCCGCTGCCAATTAAACTTCCTCCCGTGCGGCCCTCACCTGCCTATCGGTGGGGGCCGTTTTAATAGCGCTTCAAGGAGAATGCGATGCTAAAATCGATTGTCGACAGGTTGGAGTGGGGGCTGGAGAAATCAGCCGCGCTGATGTGCTTGGTGCTGCTCGCCTGCCTCTTCGTCGAAGTGCTAACACGCTATGTGTTCTTCACGTCCATTCCGGAAATCCAGTACATCGTGCCATTCTGTTTCTTGTGGATGGTCATGTTCGGCACGGCCATCGCGGTGCGTAAGGGGACGCACTTTGAAGTCGATTTGATTCAAAAACTGTTGTGGGGGAGAGCGAAAACATTTCACCGCTACGCGATGCTTATGATTGTCGCAATCGGCGGTTTGATCATTGCATGGTCGTCGATCAACTTTGTCGAGCTTGGATTGCTGAAGAAAAACCCGTCCACAGGCATCCGCATGATCTACATCTATGCCTCTTTATTGATAGGCGGATTACTGATCGCGCTCATGGCTCTCGAACAACTGTTTTCCGATCCCGAAGAGACAGCGGCGGGCCTCGAAGACCTCTTGGAAGCCAACAGGGCCGATCTTACCGTGGAGGATTTGAAATGAGTCCGGAACTCGCACTTTCGATCCTCCTCGTCAGCTTCGTTATCCTCTTCACTGTCGGCGTTCCACTCGCGGTGTCACTCCTGTTTGCAAGCGTGATAACCATTGCCGTCGACCCGGGCCTCGATATCGTGGTGCTGCCGCAAAAGCTGTTTACGGGCATCGACAACTTCTTGCTGCTTGCCATTCCGGGTTTCATGTTTGCCGCCCTGATGATGAACAGGATCGGCGTAACGCGCGACATTGTGCGATTGTCCGATCTGTTGGTTGGGCGGATTAAAGGCGGGCTGGCCCATATCAACGTGGTCTCCTCGATGCTCATGGGAGGCGTGTCTGGCTCATCAACAGCAGACGTCGCCGGTATTGGGGCAATTTTGGTCCCCGCCATGAAGGAAAAAGGCTATTCGCCCGGCTTCTCCGCCTCCCTGACAGCCGCATCCTCTGCCATCGGGTCGATTATCCCCCCTTCCATCTTGATGGTGATTTATGGAGCATCGGCAAACGTGTCGATCGGAGCCCTGTTCATCGCGGGTTACATTCCGGGCATTCTCGTCGGTCTGACCCAGTTGGTCGTCGCATGGTATTACGCGCACAAGTATGGCATCGACCTGCCCACCACTGAAAAGAAACCCCGCGCGGAGAAACTCGAAGTACTCGCAAAGGGCTTAATCCCAGTTTCCGTCATCGGCGTCATCATCGGTGGCATCATGACAGGAGTCATGACGGCAACGGAATCTGCAGCAGTGGCGTCCGTCTACGTCGTTCTGGTCGGTATGTTCGTGTACCGCAAAATGTCTTTCAAAATTCTGATGGATGTCGCGGTTGAAACGGTCATGTTGACTGCGGTCGTCATGATCTGCGTCGGGACAGCGACGTTGTTTGGTTGGTTGATGTCCTTCTACGGCATTCTCGACATAGCGGGAGGACTGTTCGAAACCTATGCATCCAACCCGACGATGTTCCTGATCTTTGCATCCGTGCTGTTCTTGTTGCTCGGGACATTTATGGACCCCGCGCCCGCTATGCTGATTTTTGTTCCTGTTCTGGCTTCAGTGGCTACGACAATCGGAGCTGATCCATTGCAGTTGGGCATCTTGGTCATCATGGCGTTAGCAATTGGGAAGATAACGCCACCCTATGGGATCAGCCTCCTGCTTGCCTGCACCATCGCGGAAATTCCGCTCTCCAAGGGCCTTGGCTGGACGCTGGTATTTTTCGGCGCATTTTGTGCCTTGATGCTGGTCATCGTTTTCTTCCCTGCAATTACACTTGGGCTGCCAACGCTTTTGGCCCCTGAACTGATGGGAAGGTAAGACATGAACAACGTGGCTTTCATTGGCGTGGACTGGGGCACAACGAGTTTTCGTTTGTGGGCGTTGGAGGCAGATGGCACCGTGGCTGCCTTCACCAACGGTCCATTTGGAATGGCAAATTTGAAGCGCAGTGACTATGGCAGTGTACTTGACGACAGCATTGCCAAGATCGGCATTGCCCATGATGTGCCTGTTGTCGTTTGCGGCATGGCTGGTGCCGCACAAGGATGGTGCGAAGCACCCTACTTGCCAACCCCTACCCCTCTCTATGCACTCGGAAACGATGCAGTTAAAGTCCTCGGCACAACGCGCGACGTCCGCATCCTACCCGGTGTGAAACAACTCTCACCCGCCAACGTAATGCGAGGTGAAGAAACCCAGATTGCAGGGCTACTTCACCACCATCCCGATTTCTCTGGCACTGTGTGTCTACCAGGAACGCACACGAAATGGGTCCGGGTCAAAAACCAGTCGATCCTCGATTTTGAGACTTGCATGACGGGAGAACAGTTCGGTCTCTTTTCCTCAAAATCCGTATTGTCTCATTCGATGCTCGTCGACGGCTGGAGCGATGCCGCATTCGAAGATGCCGTAAACATAGCGTTAGAAGAGCCAGAGACTGTTCCGCGCCTCTTGTTCGGAATTCGCGCCAATATGCTGGTTTCGGTTCAATCGGCAGCCGAGGCGCGCGCGCGCCTGTCGGGCCTGCTTATCGGTCAGGAACTCAGTGCGACACGTGGCTTTTGGGAAAACCGGAACGTCACTCTTATCGGCGCCCCCGAACTCTCCAAGCTCTATTCGCAAGCCTTCGGTCTGGTCGGAATTGCCGCACGCGCACTGAACACCGATGAGATGACAATTGCAGGACTTGTATCCGCGTACAAAATCCAGAAAGAACGCCAACTATGCCTAGAGAGATAATCGCAATCCTACGAGGCGTGCGACCAGACGAGGTCGTCGCAATTGGACAGGTCTTGATTGATGCGGGGATCACAACGATTGAGGTCCCAATGAACTCGCCAAATCCATTGGATAGTATCGGCCTTTTGGTGGACAATTTTGGCGATCGAGCCGCCATTGGTGCAGGCACTGTTTTAACAGGGCAGACTGTGCGCGATGTTGCATCCGTGGGCGGCAAGCTCATCGTTTCACCGGACACCAATCCCGATGTGATCGAAGAGACCAGAGCTTGTGGAATGGCTTCCTTTCCCGGTGTCTCCACGCCCACCGAGTGTTTCACGGCTCTACGGCATGGGGCAAATGGCCTGAAGTTCTTCCCTGCCTTTTTGGTAGGAACCAAGGGTTTGTCCGCGATTAAAGCGGTCCTCCCAAAGGAAACAAAAACCTATGCCGTTGGCGGCGTCGGGCCGGACAATTTTGCAGATTGGTTTAAGGTGGGCATCACCGGTTTTGGTATCGGATCAGGGATCTATTCAGTTGGACATTCACCTGACGACGTCGCGAAACGAGCAGCTGAAATCGTAAAGGCCTTTGATGCGCAACGCCCATAAGAGTGGTCGTTTGCGCAACTGCACTTGGGCCATTGAGGCTTTGAAGCACGCCATAGCCTCAATGGCCCCTCCACTCGCGGCAAGTCGCCAAGTAACAGCGCATCAAACCAAGGTCAGTTGATTTCTGGTTGTTTCTAAATGCGAACAGTGCTCTGCAAACGCCCGTCATCATTCAAATGTGTGACCCGCTTGACGACCAGATAGTCCTGCAATGCTAGAGGCGAACAATCATGGCCAATGCCCGATTGGCCGATCCCGCCGTGGGGCAGATCGATGTCGTATTTCACGCCGTTGATCTGGACTTCCCCGTAGCGCAGGCGTGCTGTCCAGGCTTCGGCGCGAGCCTTGTCGCGGGTGAAAATATAGGCCACCAGCCCGCCCTCGCCGCAGTCGTTCGCCATGCGCTCCAGATCGCTGTCATCGTCAAAAGGAATGATGCTCACGATGGGACCGAATGTCTCCTCGCGGTAAACCCGCATCGTCTCGGTCACGTCCGCCAGAACCGTAGGTGCGAGGAAATGGCCTTGCGTCTGGCCCGCAGGCCGCGTGCCGCCCGTCAACACCCGTGCGCCATTGAGGTCCGCCTCGTCGATCATGCATTTCAGCCGCGTCCATGCGCGCCCGTCGATCACGGGGCCCATCTCCGCCCCCTCCTCACGCCCCCAGCCAACCTTGACCGATTGCGCGCGCTCCACCGCTTTGCGTGTGAAGTCATCAAGCACGTCGCTATGGACAAAGACACGGTTTGGGGAGACGCAAATCTGGCCCGCGTTGCTGAACTTGACTCCGCACACCACATCCACCGCCGCGTCGATATCTGCGTCAGGGAATACAAGAACAGGCGCGTTGCCACCCAGCTCCATCGAGTAGCGTTTGATCGAGGTCGCTCCCGTGAACATGATGTGGCGCCCCGTCTCGGTCGAGCCGATGAGTGTCACCATCGCGGGAACCGGCGAGGCCGTGAGGTGGTCGGCAACATCGTAGCTGGCGGTTGTCAATATCTGAACCACGCCCTCGGGCAAGCCAATCTGCGCACAAAGCTCGCCCACGGCATAGGCCGACACGGGCGTTTTCTCCGAGGGACGGATGATGATCGGACAGCCCGCCGCCATTGCAGAGGCCAGCTTGTAGGCGAGGTTGAGAAGCGGGAAGTTCCACGCCAGAAAGGCCAGCGCTACGCCCACGGGTTCATAAACGAGACGATGCGTATGGGTGCCTGCGCTGTCGGGAAGCGGAATATCCTCAACCCGTGCAATCTCCTGCGCGTAATAGCCCAGTGCGCGTTCCAATAGGTCGAAATCCTCCTGTGTATCGGCCCAGGACTTCCCCATCTCGTGATGCACACAGGCGCGCAAATGCTCTTCATTGGCAAGTACCGCATCGCGCAGTTTGAGCATCCACGCCTGCCGCTCGCTGACAGGCGTTTTCGACCAGATCGGAAAGGCATCGCGCGCCGCCTCCAGCGCCCGATCCGCATCCCCCATCCCCGCGGCAGGCAGTGTCACCACCTCCCGACAGGTCGCAGGATTGACCACGCGGACACTGTCCTCGCCTTCGACCAAGCGACCCGCGATATACATCTTCTTGGCAAACGGGGCCGCCCCATGCGTTGCGTTCATTCTCAGATTTCCCCCGCAAAGTGGCACGCCACATCCGCCCCGCCGACATGGCGCGTTTCGGGACGTGTGCTGGTGCAAAGGTCGGTGGCATGCGGACAGCGGGGAGCGAACTGGCAGCCTACTCCCTTGACCGCGACCTCCACGGGCTTGATCCGCGCCCGCGGCTTTCGTGCCTTGGGGTCCGGGATCGGAACCGAGGCCAGAAGCGCACGCGTATAGGGATGACGGGGGCTGTCAAACAGGGTCTGTGTGTCGGCCAACTCCACGATCCGCCCACGATACATCACGGCCACACGATCGCAGAAATGCTCCACCACCGCGAGGTCATGGGCGATGAAGACATAAGTCAGATCAAAGGCGTCGTGCAGGTCCATCAGCAGGTTCAACGTCTGCGCCTGAATGGACACGTCAAGCGCAGAAACCGCCTCGTCAGCGATGATCAACTCGGGCTTCGTGGCCAGTGCGCGCGCGATCCCGAGGCGCTGCCGCTGCCCGCCGGAAAAGGCATTGGGGTAGCGGTGCAGGAATTCGGGACGCAATCCGACCTGACGCAGAAGCTCCGACACGCGGTCGGCAAGGGCCTGCCCCTTGAGCCCTTCGGCCCGTTCGAGACTTTGCCCGATCAGGTCAATCACCCGAAGACGCGGGTTGAGCGAGGATTGCGGGTCTTGGAACACCATGCGGATGTCACGCCAGATCGCGCGCAGGGTCTGGGCATCGGCTTCGGTTAGCTCGACGCCCGCGTGTGTCTTACCATGAAACCGCACCGACCCCGCCGTGGGCTTCTGTATCTGCATCAGGCAGCGTCCGAGCGTTGTCTTGCCCGATCCGCTTTCCCCCACGATCCCGAAGCTTTCGCCGCGTTTGACATCGAACGAGACCTTATCGACCGCCCGTACACCCTCGGACGAGGCGCGCCCACCAGAGAAATACATATCAAGATCACGCACTTGCAAAAGAGCATCAGCCATGGCGCACCTCATCATCCAGAAGGAAGCAGGCCGCATCGGTTTGGCCTGCAGGTTTCAGTTCGGGTGTGCGCACGTCACACAACCCCTCGATGGCATGGGGGCATCGGGTGCGGAAGGTGCAGCCCGACGGACGCGCCAAGGGGTGCGGCACCATACCTTCAATCGCGGGCAGACGGTCGCGGCGCGGTTGACCGATGCGGGGCACGGATTCCAACAATGCGCGGGTATAGGGATGCTGCGGCGCTTCGAAAATGGCGTTCACATCGCCGCGCTCCACCACCTTGCCCATATACATCACCGCCACATCTTCGGCGACTTCGGCGACCACGCCCAAATCGTGCGTGATCAGCATGACCCCCATTTCCAACTCCTCTTTCAGCTCGGCAATGAGGTCGAGGATTTGCGCCTGCGTGGTCACATCAAGCGCCGTTGTCGGCTCGTCCGCAATCAGAAGGCGCGGACGGCAGGACAGAGCCATAGCGATCATCACGCGCTGGCGCATCCCGCCAGACAGCTCGAACGGATAGGCTTCGAACCGCTCGGCGGGACGGGGAATGCCGACCCGATCCAGCAAGTCGATGGCAATCTCGCGCGCCTCGGCCTTGCTCACCTTGCGGTGCAGCAGGATGGTTTCCGTGATCTGGCGACCGATCTTCTGCACAGGCCCAAGCGAGGACATCGGTTCTTGGAAGATCATGGCGATATCTTGCCCGCGAATGCTCCTCAATGCCCGCGACCCGTGCCGCTCGCGCGCCAGATCGACACTGCGCCCTTCTGCATTGCGATAGGTAATGGAGCCACCGACGATTTTTCCGGGAGCATCAACAATGCGCAGGATAGAGCGCGCCATGATGGATTTGCCGCAACCGGACTCTCCCAAGATGCAAAGCGTGCGGTTTGCAAAGACATCGAGATCAACACCGTCCACCGCTTTGACCACCCCGTCCTCGGTGAAGAAATGGGTTTGCAGGTCGCGGATTTCGACGAGCGGTTCAGTTTGCATGTGGGTCTGCGGCATCGCGTAGTCCGTCCCCTAAAAAGTTGAGTGCAAGCACGGCCATCACGATCACCGAACCTGGTGCGATCAAAAGCCACGGTGCCTGAATGATGGTGCGGATGTTCTGCGCCTCCTTGAGAAGCGTGCCCCATGAGACAATCGGCGGTTGTAGCCCGATTCCAAGGAATGACAGCGAGGTTTCGGCAAGGATCATCAGCGGCACCGCCAAGGTCAGAGAGGCGATGATATGGCTCGAAAATCCGGGAACCATGTGCAGGCGGATCACCTCGGCATCACTTAGCCCGTCGAGACGTGCTGCGGTGATGAAATCCTCGTTACGCATCGACAGGAACTTGCCGCGCACCTCTCGCGCCAGACTGGTCCAGCCGATCATCGACACGATGATGGTCACGATGAAATAGGTTTGAAGTGGCGGCCAGTCGAGCGGGATTGCGGCAGCGAGCCCCATCCACAACGGGATTGTGGGAATCGAGCGCAAGAACTCGATCAGGCGCTGGATGGCATTGTCCACCCAGCCGCCGTAATAGCCCGACAGCCCTCCAAGCGCGACGCCGATCACCAGAGACATTGCCACACCGACAAGGCCGATGGACATGGAGATACGTGTTCCCATAACGATACGGCTGTAGATATCGCGCCCCAGACGATCCGCGCCCCAAAGGTAGACGCGGTCACGCGAATTAACGGGGCCGAAGAAATGCCGATCCGTCGGGATCAGGCCCAGCAGTTTGTAGTCATGCCCTTTGACGAAGAACCCCAAGGGGATGATCTTATCAGGGTCTTCCACGAAGGTTCTGCGCCGCTCGACCTTGTCCAGCGTCAGCTTCAGCCCCTTCGCGTGCAGCAGGAACGACCGTCCGCCGTCTTCGTCTTGCGTGGTGACATGAATACCCATCGGGGGCGCGAAGGGCGCACGACGGTTGGTTTCGTGGATATCGGATGTCGCAAAGAACTCACCGAAAAGCGCCAGCAGGTAGATAAAGCCCACAACCCAAAGGCTCAGGTAGGCAATCTTGTGGCGACGGAACTTGCGCCACATAAGCGTCCACGGGCCGAGAAGATCGGGCATATGCTCGGAGGCCGTCGCGGCTGACGTCAGGTCGGCGGGATTTGTTGTCTGTTCGGTCATTGGTAACGAATCCTCGGATCAATCCATGCCAGAAGCAGATCGGAGATCAGGGTGCCGAGTACCGTCAGCAAGCTCACGATCAAGATGAGTGACCCCGCGAGATACATGTCTTGCACCAGAAGCGCGCGCAGCAGCATCGGACCTGTGGTCGGCAGGTTCATCACAACCGCGACAATGATCTCGCCCGACACGAGCGTCGGCAAAATCCACCCGATTGTGGAGATGAACGGGTTGAGCGCGACGCGCACGGGATAACGCATCAGCAATTGAAATTCCGACATGCCCTTGGCCCGCGCGGTGACAACATAGGGGCGGTAAATCTCGTCGAGCAGGTTAGCGCGCATGATGCGGATCAGCGCTGCGGCCCCCGACGTGCCCACGACAAAGATCGGCATCCATATGTGTTTGAGCAGATCAACGAATTTCTCCGTGGTCCACGGCTCGCCGATAAATTCGGGGCTCACCAGCCCGCCGACCGATTGGCCGAAATACTTGAAGGCCACATACATCATTACCAGCGCCAGCAGGAAATTGGGCACAGCAAGGCCGATGAAACCGAAGAAAGTCGCGGCATAGTCGCCAAAGGAATATTTCTTCACCGCCGAGTAGATCCCGATGGGCAGAGCAACCGCCCAGATGAACAGGAGTGTCAGCAGTGAGATCGCGAAAGTCCACCCTAGCCGGTCCCAGATCAGATCGCCAACAGGCAGGTTTTTTTCAAACGACATTCCGAAATCGCCATGGAAAACGATGCCGCTGATCCATTTCCAATACTGGACAAAGAACGGCTCGCCCAAACCGTAGCGCACACGCAGCGCTTCCTTGGTGCCTTCGTCGAGGCCACCACTGTCGGAAAGCTCGGCGGCCAGCGTGTCAAGATAGTCACCAGGGGGCAGTTGGATGATGAGGAAGGTTACGACAGATACCAACACAACCGTCGGGATCATGTACAACAACCGCCTATATACGAAACCAAGCATGGGTGTTCTTTCATACGTAGAATTCGGGGGGAACGCTTTGGGCAGCACTGGCTCGATGTGAGCCATCGCCGCCCGCTGTCGTTTAATGCGACCCAAGGCGGGAGGAGCCTTGGGTCGACACGGGAGCGGAGTTACGGCAGTTCCTTACCGCCCTCGTAGTACATCTGGCTCACGTAGGGAGATGGATACCAGAGCTGTCCGGAAATCGGCAGCGGATCGGGAACGTTGCGCACATTGTTGCGGGCAACACCGAATGCAGGATCGCTTTGAACCAGACCGATGGTGAGGAAGGCGTCTGCGGACATCTCCAGGAGTTTCTCCATCTCCGCCTTGCGCGTGTCAGCATCGGGAGCGGATTTCACCAAATCATACTGGTCGAACAGCGCCTTGATGTTTTCTGGCGGCTCGATCCCTGTGTTGTGATCCACGCCCCAGCGTGCCCATTCTGGTGCCCAGTAGACCGCCGAACCGAAAGGCAGGTAGCATTCGGGCGAAGTATAGGCGTCCGACTGGCCACCCGCACAGTTCCAGATGTAGGCGTCGTGCTGCGCCGATGAGGCAAGCTCTTGCAAACGGCTGCGATCGCTCATGCGGATCTGAATATCCAAACCGACATCCGCGGCATAGATCGACACCAGCTCCATCACATCAGGGAATTGCGCACCAAAGACATCCGCCACCATAAAGACCAGTGAGAACCGTTCGCCATCAGGACCAAGACGGAAACCCTCGTCATCCTTTTCGGGCAGAACCTTGTCGAGATACTCGTTCGCCTTGTCGGGATCATACTCGGTGAACTGCTTCGCCATTTTCTCGTTATAGAGCGGCGAGACAGGCTGCGGCGCGGTTTGCGCAGGACGACCGGAACCGAGATAGATCAGGTCAATGATCTCTTGGCGGTTGACCGCATAGCTTAGACCTACGCGAAAATCCTTGTTGTTGACGACTTCGTTCTTCACCGGATCGGGGTTGTTGAGGTTCAACATCAGGATCGCGCCATTGGACGGCAGATCGTTGGTGTCGAAGAAATGATACTTCCCGCGCTCGGCATTATCAGTGAGGACCGCGCGATTCGCGGGCCGTCCCAGGTGGCGGTTCATATAGTCGATCTCGCCATTGAACGCCTTGAGCAGGATGGTTTCAGGGTCTTCGACCTGATCCCAAGTGATACGGTCGAAATAGGGAAGTTGCTGCCCTTCTGCATCGACTTTCCAGAAATAGGGATTGCGCTCGGCCACCAGTCGGTCCGACGACCCGTAAGCGTTCTTCAGCTTCCACGGATGGAGCGTCGGGCGGTCGGGGTTCTGCCAGAAGGCAGGCGTATGCATGGCCCCTGCCTTGAGCATGAACAACGACACCCAGTCATCCGCCGCAGGCTCGGCATCGATCAACGCCTGAATGCCGTCGGGATTGTAGTCGGCATGGAACTGGCTGAGGTAGTGCTTGGGATAGTTGACGGGATAGTAGCCGAACCCGTAGGCCAGATTGGGAATGAACAGGCCGTTCGGCTCGTCAAATTTGAACTCGACCGTGTAGTCGTCAATCTTGGAAACTTTCACCGGCCCTTCGGGACCGACATAAATCGCATGTTTGGACGGCGTCAGGCGCTCGTCCATGAACACCTCGTACCAGAACATGATGTCATCGGCGGTAAAGGGTTCGCCGTCCGACCACCGCATCCCTTCGCGCAGATGGAAGGTGAAGGTGGTTGCATCCTCGGACACATCCCAGCTTTCCGCGATGTTGGGTTTGATCTCGGTCCAGTCCACCGACCAGCGCACGAGATTTTCGTGGCCGATCACACGGACGATATTGTGCTGGTCGCCGCCGCCGAGAATGGCACGGCGCAGCGTGCCCCCGTATTCGCCGATGCTTTCGACTGTTTCGAATACAAGCGGATTTTCAGGCAGGCGCTCTTCAACAGGCGGCAATTCACCTGCGGAAACGCGCTCGCCAAGAATTGGCGCTTGCGTAAAATTTGTCGCCCAAGCGGGCAAAGCGAAACTCATAGCCAACGCCGCAATCGACGGCGTGAGCACATTTCGTGTTCTGCTAAAGTAACCCATGTCTCCTCCTTCAGGGTTAGAATGTCACCAGTTGGTGACGGAACCATCGGGCCGAACCAGATGCGGACATTCCACATGTTCAGGCACGCTGGCGCGAATAGCGGCTTCGTTGACTTCCACCCCTAGGCCCGGAGTGTCGGGCACGGGGTAAACGGGGCCGTCCAGCTCGATCTGGACGGGGAAAACCTCCGGATCATGAAAGCCGAGGTTTTCAACGGGGGACTGGCGCGTTTCCAGCCATGAGAAATTCGGAACCGCCGCCGACATATGGACGCTTGCTGCCGTGCAGATCGGGCCCAGAGGATTGTGCGGCATCAGGTCGACATAGTAGCGCTCCGCCATGCCTGCGACTTTCATAGCCTCGGTGAACCCGCCGATGTTGCATATGTCGAGGCGCATGTACTGCGTGAGCCCCTGATCAAGATAAGGCGCAGCCTGCCATTTGGAGGCAAACTCCTCTCCCACAGCAAAGGGAATATCCGTCTGTTGGCGCAGGGCGGCATAAGCCTCGGGGCTTTCGCAGCGGATCGGTTCTTCGAGGAAGTCGAGAACGCCAGCGGGCAGTTTGGCGCAGAGGTTGGCGATTTCCACAGGGGTGTAGCGATGGTGCAAGTCGATGCCGAGGCACAGGTCGGGACCGAAGGCTTCGCGAATGGCAATCAGGGTCTGCGCCGTCTGACCCAGCGAGGCGCGCGGCAGGAAGTGTTCATTGTCAAAGCCAGAAGGATAGATGCGAACACAGTCCCACCCAGCATCAACCAGAGTGCGCGTGGCCTCAATGGCCTGCGTGTCGGAGGTCGCGAGGAAGCTGGCAAAGGTCGGGACCACATCGCGCTGCTTGCCGCCCAGAAGCTGGTGAACGGGAATGCCGAGACGTTTGCCGAGGAGGTCATAGAGCGCGATATCAATGGCCGAGATCGCCGCCGTCAACACACGCCCGCCCTCGAAATACTGGCTGCGGTAGCATTGCTGCCACATCCGTCCGATGCGCCGTGAATCCTGTCCGATGAGAAAACGGGCGTAGTCCTTCACCGTCGCGGCCACCGCCGCCTCGCGCGATGACAGCCCGCTTTCTCCCCACCCTACGAGACCGTCCTCCGTCTCTACGCGCACCAGAAGCTGGTTCCGCCCCCCGACCCGCGCAAGGATCGGTTCGATTTCCGCGATACAGGCGGCAGTTTCGGCGACGGCGGTCGCAGGAGAGGCAAGGGGCAATGTCGTCTCGGGAGCCACGATTGGCACCTCCATTTATATGATCTTTAACAAATCATGACACGATATTTGAAAATTGTACATTATTTTTTAGCTACTGTATTCCATTTGCAAAAATAAGTGTACTTACAAGGAGATAGGTTCACAGACGGCCCGCGCGAGAGGCAGGTGCGGCTCGAATCGAACACGAAACCGTTTCAAGAACGGGTGAGCAGCACGAAGATCAGGGGGCTCTAAAGAGACTGGCCCTGCGTGCGCGTCTCATTGATGCGGAGTTGGTCGACCACATGGCGACCTGCATGTTGAATGTGGCGGTTAAGCACTTCCACTGTGCGCGCAACATCCTGTTCCCTGATCGCAGCAATCAGGTCGCGGTGCTCTTGAACAATCGCTTCCTGCCGCCCGATGGCAATGGGCACCCGCGTGCTGATGGAACCGAGAATTTCGCGGTGCTGCTTCCATACACCAAAGGCCACGCGGTTGTAGTGGCGCTCATACATATATTCGTGGAACTGGTGGTTCAGTTCCGTATGCCGCGCCTTGTCGGCGAAGTTGATCGTCTCGATCTCGGTCTGGATAGCCTCCAAGGCCTCGATATCCTCCTCGCTGGCGGTCTCGACGAAGAAGGTCACCAGATAAGGTTCAAGCTGATAGCCCACCTCCGCGACATCGCGCACGAATTCCATATCGATGGCGCGCACCCGCGCACCACGGTTCGGCGTGAACAGGACCAACCCTTCCCCACGAAGCTGTTGCAGCGCCTCGCGCACAGGGTTGGTGGATGTGTTGTGCCGCTTGGCGAGTTCGGAGATTTTCAGCCGCGCATTCGCCTCCAACGCCCCCGACAAGATATCATGGCGGATCGCATCGTAGATTGCGGTTTGCGAGGTATCTGCACCGTCCGCAGTCAGGGCAATGGGGCTGGATGTGTTCATAGGAGTGTTAACCGAATAGTATTGGGCGTCACGAGGGCCATTTTCACACATGATTTATCTTCTTTGCTACGCCATCCGGCGTGAAACGCCAAGGTGAACTTATCCTTTTCCGCCATTTTCACCTTGTCCATAGGCGGGGCCATGCCCCTTCGCGTCCCGCTTGGGCACGCCCCCTTTCACGCAAGACGCCACGGACGCTCCACCCCGAAGATCACGGTGACGCGGCACAGCCCTGTAGACGCGCAAAGATATGATGATTATATCTACCTCCCGACACAAGGCCCGATCAAGGCCCTCACCCCCTGAAACGGAGAGCCGCCATGACCCGCGCACCCAATATCCTCTTTCTGCTGCCTGACCAGTTGCGCCACGACTTCCTCGGCTGCTACGGGGCGGATTTCCTGCGCACCCCCGCGATTGACGGGCTGGCGGCACAAGGCACCCGCTTCGAGACCGCGATCTCCCCCTCGCCGATCTGCGTCCCCGCCCGCGCCTCGATGCTCACGGGACAACCCGCACACGAGACGGGCATCATGAACAATGCGTCATGGCTGCGTCCCGACCGCTGCGAGATGGGCATTGCCACATGGCCAGAACGGCTGGCCGCCAACGGCTATCACACAGCCGCCATCGGAAAGATGCACTTCTACCCGTGGGATATCAGCGAAGGCTTCCAGCACCGCATCATTGCCGAAGACAAACGTCACATCCATGTGCGCGACGACTACCACCACGCGCTCAAGGCAGAAGGATATGACAAGCTGCACGGGCGCGACATGGAGCTTTATGACGAAACTAAGGGAGCCGCGATCAATCCCCTGCCCGACCACCTGAACGTCGACCGTTGGGTAGCGCATCGCGCCGCCGACCATTTGCGCAGCCTCAAGGGGGATCAACCCTTCGCCATGATGGTCGGCTTTCCCGGTCCGCATTGCCCCTATGACCCACCCGCCGAGGCGCTGGAACGCGTTGACCCTGCCGCCCTTCCGCCTGCCCTGCCGCGCACGGCGGAGAGCGAAAAGGTGCTGCCCGAACTGGTGGCAGGCTACAAGCAGGACTGGGCGGGGCTCGACTATTCGGAACTAACGGAGGCGCAAATCCGCGCCATACGCCATCACTACGCGGTCTCGGTCGAGCGGCTCGACGAAGATATCGCCATGTTGATCGAGACGCTGCGCAAGACGGGGCAACTCGAAAACACCATCATCGTTTTCGCCTCCGATCACGGGGATTACCTCGGAGACTTCGGCCTGATGGGCAAAGGATTTTTTCACGAGCCCTCCATCCGCGTGCCAATGATCGTCACGGACTTCCGCACCCCCGCACCGCGTGTGGAGACCGCCCCTGTCTCGCTGATCGACCTCTTTCCCACCTTCCTGTCGTGGGCGGGATTGCCTCCTGCTGCGCACGCGCGCGGCACCGTGTTGGGCGAAGCGGAGGAGGACCGCGCCATTTTCGGTGTTACCGCACGCGGGATGATGATGCGTCGGGGGCGTTGGAAGCTATCGCGCTATTATGTGGGCAGCGAGGCGCTGTTTGATCTGGAGAGTGATCCGGGTGAGCAGGAGAACCTGATCGACAAACGCCCCGACATTCGCGCCGAACTGGATGCGCTGATGACCACCGCCCTGCTCGAAGGGATGGTGAAGGGGCACGCGGACAAGGTCGTCGCCGCCTCCTCATCTCCGCCCGAAGGGCCGTTCCACGATCCCTACTGGCCGCGCCCCTACCCCGCACCCGTCTCATAGGTCTCCGTATCACAGACAAAAAAAACGGCCCGACCTGGGAAGGTCGGGCCACTTGATTATCTCATCAAAACTTTCTTGCTGCCGCTCAGGCGTCGATCTCATAGGCCT
>NZ_JBLWZO010000020.1:0-34321 GCF_048266405.1 Celeribacter sp. | reverse complement strand
GAGCCTTGATGCTCAAACACCATTCGGACCGCACGTGCGCGGACCTCAGGCGAGTAGCGATTTGCCATTTTACTTTTGGTCATAACCATCATCCTTACTTAAGTTGATGGTCTCCGGCAAACTTGGGGCAATTCAATGCGGACGGAGCCGACATTGCCGCTCATGATATGGGCGGCTGCTTTCGGTAAATGATGTCACTACCAAGCTGATCCTGTACTTTTTTGATGAGCGGGTGTGGCTGCATTCACAGTTGGTATCGCGCGAAAAACCAGTGCCGTCGTTTACTGACATTGATTTTTTCCTTTGTTTCCTGTATGGATAAGGAGACGGACCAAGAAGATCGGCGCGATGCCGGATCTGAAGTGCGTGCTGGAACATGATGTCCAAGCTGCCCGCAAGGTCCAAATAGTCCACTCCGAATTGGGTGGCTGCAATCCACATCATCCAGATATTTATTGCCGATTGGTTTCAATCGCAGTGAAGAAAGATCACCATGACCAACTATGCACAAGCAAGAGTATCAAACCCCTCGCGCTACTTTGAAACGCCGGAACACGTTCTGAGCGACGTGAAACTCGGCCACGCTGACAAGGTGAAAATATTAAAGTCGATGGCTGTCGATGCGGATCAAAAGCTGGAAGCAACGTCCGAGGGCATGGCCGGATCAACGCCAGCCTACAACGCGGAAGATCTACAGTCCGCTTTGGTCCATCTCGAAAACGTCAAAGATGTTGAGGGCGTAGAGACCACAGACGTCCAAACAGCGCGCTTTCAACGTATCATGGTCGTCACAACCGTCGATCAGTCTCTCAATTGCGAAGTTGCAGGCGTTGCCTATGGCATGGCCGCGAGCACGGGCGGCAAGGTCAGCTTGCTCAGTGTTGTACCGCCAGCCTTCGACGGGGCGGGACTGGCGGCGGCAGGACCGATGGTCACCGCAGTTCCCCTTGTCGCGACTGACGATGCGCAAATCATCGAAGATCGCCACGATCAGCTCGAAAAGCTGAAGACCGCCAGCGGATCAAGTGTCGAAACCGAAATCGAGGTGCGTAGCGGCCAGATCGAAGACGTTATCGTCGCATATGCCGAAGAGTTTGACGCCGATCTTATCGTCGTCGGGTCCCCAAACCGATCTTGGCTTGAAGCGTTTCTCGACACCTCGGTCGCCCGCAAGGTTACGAGATCGGCACTTTGTCCGGTTCTGGTCGTACCTGAACCGGCATAACCGTTCTTCTCAACTCATCAATCAAAAGCTCTTGCCGCAAAAGCCGTCAGGTTTTGCGGCAAGAGCGATGACTTGCCGGTTGGCCACATCACAACATCGCTACACGAATATTTAAGGAGACCACTCATGGCCAATCTGGCTAAAACGACCATTTTTACATCCGGCACGTCCCCGAAAGAGACACCGCTTGATAAGACCACGCGCATTGTGCGACGCATTACTGAAGACGAGGCAGAAGTACGACATCAGAAGACAGCTCGTCTGCGCAAAGCCCGGCTTGAGAGTGAGGCTGACACATCAGACACGTAGCTCAAAAGCTGACATTCGTGGACTGCGCAGCATATGGAACAATGGGTTCCAAGCGGACTTGAGGCAATGCAGCGCTTGGTTTTTGCTCAAAATGCCCTGCCATGGGCCTCAGCGATCACACCGGATGACCGCTGTCAGCCCAGGGCGGACTCACAGCCTCCGACAGGAATTTGAGATAGCAGACCTTCGTGGCGCGCGTCACGAACTGGCAAGATGCCTTTGGATGCAACCAGACAGACGACGACTCCACCCAATCCGCACTTCTCCAGAAAGAGAGAAAAGTTTTAGGCCGCGTCGATTGTCGGCTCTTGCACTTCAGCATTCTTAAGCTGCAGTGCCATGATCTCTGTAAAGGGAACGGTCGGGTTGGCCTCTGCAAGCATGCCGACCTTTATCCAGAATTCTGCCTGCGCATTGATTGAACGGCACATGACCGAACTGGACTTACGTAGTTCTTCGTGCAACGCGTCCCCGATTTTTACGATGCCCATAGACGTTCCTCTCTTCTGAACATATAAAACGTATACGAATCGTATATACTTTTTCGATCATCGTCAATTCGATCCAGTGGCCATGACGCAAAGGACGCATGATGAACACCTACATCCACGTGCCCGTAGCGTCGAAGGCGCAGAGCGCTCGCAGAACGGAAGCGATCAAACTCTACGGACCGGATGCATTCGAAGGTATGCGTCGCGCGGGGGCTTTGACGGCCAAATGCCTCGACGGGATCGCAGGTCTTGTCCGAGACGGCGCAGCTTTGGAGCAGATTGACACATACGTTCGCGACTTTGCCGCCGCAAATGACGCTACGCCCGCCACGCTCGGCTACAAGGGGTATCAGTTTGCCTGCTGCGCATCGGTCAACCACGTGGTTTGCCATGGGTTTCCGAACGCCAAGAAACTGCGCGACGGCGATATCGTGAATGTGGATGTTACCTTGATCCATGATGGTTGGCATGGCGATTCAAGTCGGATGTATGCGGTGGGGAAGCCCAAACGCGCGGCTGAACGCCTTATCCGGATCGCGCATGAGGCAATGATGCGAGGGATCAACGCGGTGCGTCCGGGGGCGCGTCTGGGGGATATTGGTCATGCGATCCAGACCTACGCACAGGCCGAGCGCTGCTCCGTCGTCCGCGATTTTTGCGGCCACGGCATCGGGCAGGTTTTTCACGACTCGCCCGATATCTTGAATTTTGGAACTGCGGGCACTGGTCCAGAGCTTCGCGAAGGGATGATCTTTACCGTTGAACCGATGGTTAACCTCGGGCGCGGCGACGTCAAAATACTTGCCGACGACTGGACTGTCGTAACGCGTGACCGTTCCCTGTCAGCGCAATTCGAGCATTCGATTGGTGTGACCTCGGATGGCTGCGAGATTTTTACCCTCTCGCCAACAGGTCTCCATGCTCCTGGAGTTGAGCTTTAATCCGTTTCGCCAGAGTGGACCATCAAGACTATTGCAGCATCGGGCAGGGTGGGCGCGAACCAAACTTGCGGCAGTGCGGCACCCAGTTTTCGGGAGTTAGGGCCTATGGGAAGTTGCTCTGATGACCGCTGTCAGCCCGAAGCGCACACGAACGGTAGGTCTCCTCGCACTTGCGGCATCCGCAGGGCCGGGCGGAAACCGGACCTTAGTTGCACCTGCAAACATTTTACTGCAGATCGGTGAAAGCGGTCATTCGAGACCGCGAAAGCCTAACCAACTATGCTGCGCCATGCACCAAGGGCAGCAATGCGCAGATAGCGACCTTTGCAAAGTTTGACCCGCTTCCCGACAGCGGACCTTCGTGCAGACAGCGGCGAACAGCAGCATTGAGCCCTTGTTGCCTTATCCTGCTGCGGGCGCGAACGACCGCTATGAGACGTTTGACAGCGACAGGCGCATTTCAGACTGCACGATGAATCGATCAGCCCCAAGCGCCTGCAGAAGGGAACACAAGGCGCTGTCAGCGGAATCGACATTGATTAATGTCAGCGAGCCGACCGTGGCTGCCGCAGCGAGGAGGTCTTCCAAAGCCGAGCGGTCTCTGGCGGCAATTTGATGCACGATGCCACCTGCGCCGATGATCGCTCCGCCTTCTTCATGCAGAAAGGACGTCAGCTCTGAACCGGAAATGGTTTCCGTTGCGTTTTGCCAAGTCGGCTCCCAAGTCGAATACCTCTGAATGGCATTCGCAACGGTGCCAAAATCCGACAGTTCGCACGAAGACCGATCAGGAGATGGGTGATCGAGCCGATAGCAGTTGAGCTTTCTGGTTACATCAAACCCCAACTTCCGATAGAGACGTTCGGCACCCGCATTCCCCTCGATGACCTCGAGCCCAAAGCTCTCGATTCCGGCATTCTCCGCCACACGTATCGCCGCGTTGCCCAAACGGGACGCCAATCCCTGACCTCGGTGTTCAATCCGAGTTCCGCTGCTTATCAGGTACCGTTTGGAATTTCGCGTCGCGACATTCCAGAACCCGATGATTTCATCATCGTCGACGGCGACAAAGGACGCGTCGGGGTCAAACCCTCTCGAACGCAGCATCGCTGTAAACGTGCCTGCATCCGGTTGCATCGGAACGATATAGTCAGAAAACGCGGCAAGCATGGCGCGATGCAGAGCATTCAGGTCAAGACCTGATCTGGAAAGTGAAACAATTCCTGCCATTTGGTTCTTTCATATCTCCAAGATGCGGATAGACGCAAAGAACAGATATTTTGCTCTACGCGCAAGTCGTTGAGGTCTTTTCCTATTGACCGGATGTCATCGAGTTCGGTGGGCTCTGCCGGGCTACTCCAAGCAGACTTCGGCGCAAACCGTAGCGAAAGTCTGGTTTCCGCCCCTCAGTCGACGCGAACGGCCGAAACCAGACATTCGTGCGTCCTGCAGCATTTCAGCATGTCGGATGGCCGCATCGCGGAACAAAAGGGCTATTCGCCAACGCTCTACGAATGGCGGCTATCAAGAAAATGCAGACCTAACATGCAGCACAGTGAGACTTTCGATGCGCGCAATACAGTACGACTATCGTCTTCGACTGGCGACCAAACTGACGCTCGGGTTTGGCCAATTCTTCCAAAGTCTTTCCCCACAGTACGTCTTGATAGGGCCAAGCCGATTATCACACAGCTTGCTGATGCGCCCTTTGCAATTCTGGGGGGCGTGTCGTCGACCTGAAGGATCGCATCGAGTAGGTAGACCGCCAGATCGACCATAAATTTATAGTGGCCCAAAGGTCTAGGCGACCCTCGGCCAAATCATCAGAACAGACCAGATTATCGGGCCAATAGCCTTGCGCCGCCGTGCCTGCGCCAGTCAGCTCTTGTTTCGATCTCATGCGCGGTTAGGAAACGCGCTTACCGGCGCTCCAGGTTTCTTGCAGGACTGGTGTATGGTCTTTGACGGCAAACCGGATGATGTCCGCCCGTTGACCAATCGCCAGTGTCCCGCGATCTTTTAGGCCAACGGCCTGAGAGGGCGTGGCTGTGACCGTCCGCATTCCGCGCGCAAGGTTCCCCCAGACATCGCCCAATTGGACAGCCGCCATCAACAAACCAGCCGGCACGTAATCAGATGACAAAATGTCCAGCCGGTCCAATTGTGCGAGGTCAATCGCCGCGACATTGCCCGAATGTGATCCTCCGCGGATCAGGTTGGGGGCCCCCATGATAGTGGCAATGCCGTTCGCATGACAGGCCTCTGCTGCGACAACGGTTGTTGGAAATTCGGCAACACGCACGCCATACGAATGGCTCGCCGCCACTTGATCTGCCGTCGTGTCATCATGACTGGCCAACGTCGCGCCGAGCCGCTTTGCCGCAGCCACAGTTGCCGCCTCATGCTTGGTGCCAACCCGTGCCTGAAGCCCATAGAGGAATTCGACATAACCGTCCCATTGTTCGTTCGTGTAATTTCGTTTGCCACGAACATAGGTCTCGAACTTAGACACATCGACAAATTGGCGTTGCCCTGGCGTATGATCCATCATCGACACGATCCCAATGCGATCCTCAGTGGAAAATTCATCAAGTTCATCAATGAGCGTTTCGGAACACACCTCTGCACGCAGATGGATATGGTGGCTGATCCGCAAGAGGCCCGCAGCACGGACACCCATGATTTCATCGGTCATCTTGCGGGCATATTTGGGATACCCAGCGCCAGTATCGGACACAATCGAGCCAACTCGGATCGCATCGAACACGGTCGTGATCCCTGCGCCTGCCAGTTCCCGATCATGGGCCAAAATGGCCGCGCGAAATGGCCAGCTGACTTTGGGGCGCGGCTCTAGATGACGTTCGACGTTGTCGGTGTGCAATTCCACAAGACCGGGCGACAAATAGTCCCCCTCAAGATCAATTGCCCCTGTTGGAACGGCCCTACCTTGGGCGATATCAGTAATGACACCGTCTGTGACGACCAATGCCCCCGGAACCACCTCGTCGTTCATGATCAGGCGGGCATTGGCGAAAATTGTTTGGTCTGTCATGAGAATGTCACGCTGTTTTGGCAGAGGCTATGCATCTGCGGAGGAATGAAATGTTTGAACGATATGCCATCTTTTATACGCCAACTGGCGCATTGGCGGACTTTGGGGCACGATGGTTGGGCTGGGACAGCGCGCAAGGCTGCGCTATGCCTCATCCCGAAAGTGTGGGCACCAACGTGGCGGACATCACGCAAACACCGCGCAAATACGGGCTGCATGGCACTTTGAAGGCCCCGTTTCATTTGGCCAAAGGATGCGATTTGACACAGTTGCGGGAGGCCGTAGTAACGTTTGCCGCTGGGCAAGCTGCTTTCGACATTGGTGCGCTTGATCTGCGGTATGAAAGTGGCTTTGTGGCATTGCGCCCGCGCCACTCGTATATTGATTTGCAGGACTTTGCGGCGGCGACGGTTAAAGCGTTCGATGCGTTTCGCGCCCCCTTGCCCGAGGCAGATATTGCCCGCCGCCGTGCGGCTAAGCTTACAATCCGTCAGGACCAACAGATGTTGGAGTGGGGCTATCCGTTTATCTTTGACGATTTCCACTTTCACCTGACGCTGACAGGTCGCTTGCCGGCAGACACGGCGGCACAAGTGATCAGCGCGCTCGCGCCCCACTTGGAAGGCATCGTTCCCACCCCGTTCGTGATCGACGCGATCACTCTGATGGGGCAAGACGCTGCGGGTATGTTCCACCAAATCCATCGTTACGCCCTGACGGGATAAAGGTGATCAAGCGCTGACTGAGCCGTTTGCTCAAGTGGCCCGCTGTTGTCGAGGTGAAGTGCAACAATGCCGTCCGGCAAACGCGTCGCGGCACGATCAAGTCGTCCTGCAATCTGGGCTGCCGTTTCACGGCCTCGGGCGGCCAATCGCGCGCAAAGCACGTCACGCTCAGCGGTCAGGTTAATCACGTCAAACCGCTCAAAGCGGTCTTTGGCACGGATCAGAGCCGCGCGAGACAGGTTTGCCAGCACATCGCGCCCGTCTTGCAGGTGCGCGTCCACGGTCATGGGAATGGCGTAGTGCAGGCCATGTGCCTCCCAACTCAGCGCAAAGGCCTCTGCGGCTTTGAGCGCCTGAAACTTCGCCACTGACACGCCGTCAAAAACCTCGCCGCCCGCATCGCTGGGTCGGGTGATCACGCGGCGGGCCAGCACAATTCGCGGATCAAGCGCCGCCATTGTTTGCATGATGCTGTCTTTGCCGACACCTGACGGTCCGACTATGGCGATGAACCGCCCCCTCATGCGGCCAACCCCGGGGTGAACCGCGTGACGTCAAACTGTTGGTCACAGATTTCATCGCGGGCCGCATGGTCGTGGAATATCCCGATGATCGCGGCACCGCGCGCCTTGGCCTCACGCACCATGGCCAACACCGTGGCGCGGTTCGTTGGATCAAGACTCGCCGTCGGTTCGTCCAGCAACAAGGCTGGGTAAGGATAGGCAACCCCCCGCGCGATATTGACACGTTGTTGTTCGCCGCCCGAAAATGTGGTCGGGCTCAATGTCCAAAGGCGTTCAGGAATGTTCAGGCGTTCAAGCAGTTCTTGGGCCTGTTTTATCGCTGTATCGTGATCCGTGCCCGTGGCCAGCAAAGGCTCCGCCACCACTTCCAGCGTCGACACACGCGGCACAACGCGCAAGAACTGACTGACATATCCAAGTGTGCGCCGGCGCAGCTGGATAATCTCGCGCGGGGCGGCGCTGGCCACATCCACATCGCCGATCATGATCCGACCTGAGGCGGTCAAATAGTTGCCATAGATCATACGCATCAGCGTGGATTTCCCCGCACCAGACGCCCCGACCAACGCCACACATTCGCCCGCGGCAACCGTCAGGGACGCCCCCGCCATCACCGGAATTTCAGCTGCACCCTGATTGTGCAGCACAAAAGATTTTGAAACATTTTCTATAGAAATCATTCGCTCATACCTGCAAGACTGAGGACACAAGAAGCTGCGTATAGGCATGCTGTGGATCGTCCAGCACCTGATCCGTCAGGCCCGTTTCAATCACATGGCCATCTTTCATCACCATCAGCCGATCCGCCAAAAGACGCACAACAGCCAAGTCATGCGTCACGATAATTGCGCTGAGGTTCATCTCGCGCACAAGGCCGCGCAACAGATCCAACAATCGCGCTTGAACCGACACATCAAGCCCGCCTGTTGGCTCATCCATGAACACAAGCCGCGGTCCTGTGACCAAATTGCGGGCGATTTGCAGCCGTTGTTGCATGCCGCCAGAAAACGCTGTGGGGCGATCATCAATCCGATCCTCGGTGATCTCAACCCGTCCCAACCAATCGATGGCTTTCTCACGTATATCGCCATAATGCCGCGCATTTACGGCCATCAACCGTTCGCCGACGTTGCCGCCCGCACTCACGTTCATACGCAACCCGTCGCGGGCGTGCTGATGCACAAAAGCCCAATCCGTGCGGCTGAGCATCCGGCGTTCGGGTTCGGACATGGTGATGGTATCGCGTAGGCCCTCGGTGCGCGTATCAAAGCGCACTGCACCGCGATCAGGCGTCAGATGACCTGCCAGACAATTCAGCAAGGTGGACTTGCCCGACCCACTTTCACCCACGATCCCCATCACCTCACCGGGAAACAGATCAAACGACACATCGGTGCATCCAATTCGCGCGCCGTAGAATTTTGCGATGTTCTCAACTTGCAAAAGCGGTGTCATGCTGCATCCTCTTCAAATGGCACGCCCTGCGCACCGACATGACCAGCCTTGCGGCGGGTGGTGCAATAATCCGTGTCCGAACACATGAACATGCGCGCGCCCTCGTCATCCACGATCAGCTCGTCCAAATAGCTGTCCGTCGCGCCACATAGATCACAGGCGTGATCGGCCTTGCTGGGGTGGAAGGGATAGTCGTCAAAATCGAGGCTGACGACCTGTGTATAAGGCGGAATGGCATAGATGCGTTGTTCGCGCCCTGCCCCAAACAATTGAATGCCCGCCATTTCCAGTTTCGGGTTGTCAAATTTTGGAATGGGCGACGGGTCCATCACGTAGCGCCCCTCGACCTTGACCGGATAGGCATAGGCCGTCGCGATATCCCCATGCTGGCTGATGTCTTCGTAAAGCTTCACATGCATCAGCCCGTATTCTTCAAGCGCATGCATCTTGCGGGTCTCGACCTCGGACGGCTCAAGAAACCGCAAAGGCTCAGGGATCGGCACTTGGTAAACAAGGATCTGATCCGAACGAAGATCCTGCTCAGGAATGCGGTGGCGTGTCTGGATGACACTGGCCTGCGATGTGGCCTCTGTCACTGCGACCCCCGCGGTCTTTTGGAAAAACCGTCGGATCGACACGGCGTTGGTCGTGTCATCCGCCCCTTGGTCGATCACTTTGAACGTGTCATCTGGCGTCAAAACCGCCGCCGAGACCTGCACGCCGCCTGTGCCCCACCCATATGGCATCGGCATTTCACGGCTGGCAAATGGCACCTGATAGCCCGGGATTGCGAGCCCTTTAAGGATCGCGCGCCGGATCATGCGTTTGGTTTGTTCGTCAAGATAGGCAAAATTGTAGTCGCTCATTCCGCGGCCTCCTGCATATGTGCTTGTGCCTCGCGGCGCAGTTTACGGATGAGTTCCAACTCGGATTGGAAATCGACGTAGTGGGGCAATTTGATGTGTTCCAAGAACCCCGTCGCCTGAATGTTATCGCTATGATATAAAACGAATTCTTCGTCCTGCGCGGGGGCGCCGAGGTTGTCTTCGCCCAGCTCTTTCCAGCGCAAGGCGCGATCCACCAAAGCCATAGAAATCGCTTTGCGTTCGGTCATGCCAAAGACCAAGCCATAGCCGCGTGTAAACTGCGGGGGGTGGGTTTTAGAGCCTTGGAATTGGTTGACCGTTTCGCATTCCGTCACCGTGATCTCGCCAATGTCGATGGCGAAGCCCAGCTCGGGAATGTCCATCTCAACGGCCACAGCCCCGATACGCAACTCTGCCACAAAGGCGTGGTTGCGCGCATATCCGCGCTGGGTGGAATAGGCCATCCCAAGGATAAATCCCTCATCGCCGCGCGTCAAAGATTGCAGGCGCAAGGCACGGCTGGCGGGCAATTCCAATGGGGTTCGGGTCAGATCGTCTGGGATATCTGCGCCCGCAGGTTCGGTCTGGATCAGGTTTTCGCGGTCCAGAAAGGACATTATGTGTGGGGTTGGATCTGGTGTCGGAGTTCCGACCTCCAGATCGCCCGCCTCACCATCGGCGGCCAGTTTGAAATCCAGCAAACGGTGGGTGTAGTCAAACGTTGGCCCCAAAACCTGCCCGCCGGGTGCATCCTTAAACGTCGCAGAAACGCGCCGATCGCAGGCCATGTCTTCGGTGTCTATCGGATTTGATCCGCCAAAGCGTGGCAAAGTCGTGCGGTAGGCACGGATCAGAAAGATCGCCTCGATCAGGTCGCCGCGGGACTGTTTGATCGCCAAGGCGGCAAGATCGGGATCATAAAGGGAGCCTTCGGCCATGACGCGGTTCACCGCCAACGTCATCTGTTCGCGGATCTGCGCGACGCTCAGCTCCAGAACGGAGGTGTCGCCACGGCGCTCTTGAGCCAACCAAGCGTGTGCATTGTCGATGGCAAGCTCGCCACCTTTTACAGCCACATACATCAGCTAACCCTCGTTGTGCGCGGCACGGCCGCAAGGCGGTCACCACAGGTAAAAATGAAATCCAACCCCAGTGGAAACAAGGCCGCGTTGCGCTGGAAGGCCTGCGTTTCAGGAAGGGAGAGTTGCGCTTGATCCTGAATGCCTGGTCCCTGCAAAATCGCACCGTCGTTGGATAGACTTTCGCGCTCGACGATCAGTGTTGCTGACCGATCCGGGTATTCAGCCGACCCAAGCGCAAATTCGGACAAGGGCAGCGCGTCCCACCCCCCAATCGCAAACATCGCGTCATGTGCTGCCACGATGGGCGCGCCTGTGTGAAAGGTGATCCAATCGTGCAACTGCGGCGTGTCATGACTGGCCGCGAGGTAGATCGGCGTTTCAGGATCGCACAGCGTCAGGACAACAACGCCTGCTGCAATACTCATGGGCGCAGGCGGCCGTGCTCCGCGCACTTGGGCGATGTCGCCGGGACGCGCCATGGCCGTCATGACTGCGCGAAAGGCGTGGGACGCATCGACGGGGAAATCCGCAAAACCGCCCTCTAGAACTTGTGCCTGCATCAGTCTTCCCCCCGCACCATAGTAAAGAAATCAACCTTGGTGGCTGCGGCCTTGGCGGCACGCTCGGTCTTGCGATCTGCCTGTGCCTTGCGCAGCGGGGTCAGCAGGTTTGCTTCAACCATAGCTGCGGCATCGGTCTGCATCAGCGCATCGATCAGAGCCGCCTGTAGGGCATGATCCTTGCTTCTACCTTGCACATAACCATGCCCAACCGTTCCATCAGACAGCTTCACAGACGCACGCGTGACGGTCATTTCCCCCAGATTAAAAGAGGCTCCAACAGCACCTGCACGGCCGCGCACCATCACACCCCCGATCTCTGGGCTGCGCAAAATTGTATAGTCGGGCGTCACCTCCAATGCCGCCCAGTGATGCGCAACATCGACTGCGGGAGCCCTTGCCAAAAGGCCAAGCCAATTTTTTCGGGATGCGTTTGGGTCGCTCATCATATTCATCTAGACAGCTTTCGCAATTTACTATACAACTAGACAAATACTACGTGATACCCCACCCCCTGCCAATCCCCCAACGTGTGAAGTTTTGATGACATGACCCGCCGCACACCGATCTGGAAAGCCATCGCAACCTCTTTGCGCAGTGACATTATCGAGGGGACGTACAGCCAAGGCGACAAGCTGCCGACTGAAGCAGTTCTTGCCCAGCGGTTTGGCGTGAACCGCCACACAGTGCGGCAGGCTTTGGGTGCTTTGGCAGAGGACGGGATCGTTCATGCGCGGCGCGGTGCGGGCGTTTTTGTCACCACAACGCCGACGGATTACCCCATAGGTCGCCGCGTCCGGTTTCATCAAAACCTGACGGCGGCGGGACGCGCACCTGCCAAAAAAGTGCTTTTGTTGGAAAGCCGCGTGGCACATGCGTCCGAGGCCGAAGCCCTTGAGCTTGAAAGCGGCGCACAGGTCCATGTTTATGAGGGGCTGTCGCTGACGGAAAACCAGCCCGTTGCCTTGTTTCGCAGCCTCTTTCCCGCCGCACGGTTTCCCGAAATGCTGACCCAACTGCGAACAGACCCATCCGTGACGGCGGGTTTGGCGCGGTTTGGCGTTGCGGATTATACACGGGCCTCTACCCGCGTGAATGCAAAGCTGGCGACAGCGACACAGGCGCTTCATCTGCGTATCACTGAAAACGCGCCCATCTTGCGCACCATAAGCGTGAATGTAGACCTTGATGGCCGTCCTGTTGAGCTCGGGCGCACTTGGTTTGCAGGCGACAAGGTCACATTGACGCTTTCGGACCCGTAGCGCGCCCTTCATGGCGCTCCAAAAACGCCTCAGCGCTCAACGTCCGAAAATCGTCCAAAGCGGTGCGCAATGCGTCATGGGGCCAATCCCACCACGCCAGAGCCATCAACCGATCTGCAACATTGGGGGCAAAGCGTGCCCGCAACGGCACAGCCGGAATGCCCGCAACGATCATGTAAGGCGCGACATCTTTGGTCACGATGGCCCCACCAGCCACAACCGCACCATGGCCAATTGTCACCTCTGGCCTGACCTGCGCTCCGTGTCCAAGCCATGTATCGTGGCCAATGATCGTCCGTCGAGTGCGCCGATGCGCGAACCACGCGTCGTCGTGCTCTGCATCGTCAAAATAGTCACCAGAGCGGTAGTGAAAATGATGCAAGCTGGCTTTGTCCATCGGGTGATCCGTGGCCCCGATCCGCACGAAAGCCGCGATATTGGCAAACTTTCCCACGGTGGCGTTGGCAATGTCACAATATCGGTCGCAATAGGCGTAATCATCGAAATGACTGTGCGCCAACCGTGTGCCGCGCCCGATTTCGACAAAAGCGCCGAAACTTGCATCACTCATCTCGCAATCAGGATGAATAAAGGGTGTGTCAGGGGTCAATCGCGCCATCAGTGCCCACCCTCATCACCTTTGATCAGTTTACGCCGCAGCCAACCGGACAAGGTGTCCATCGCCATGACCAACAAGATGATCAAAATGATGTAGTAAGTGACCTCTTCCCAATCCTTCTGGGTCGCAATCGCTTGGGTCAGCAGCAGGCCGATCCCGCCGCCAGTGATTGCGCCAATGATTGTCGCAGACCGCGTATTGGATTCTAAATAATACAGGACTTGGCTGAGCAAAACCGGCATCATTTGTGGAAACACCCCGAAGCGATAGCGTTGCGCAGGCTTCGCACCCGTGGACGCGATGCCTTCGATCTGCTTTTCGTCCACATTTTCCAGCGCCTCAGAGAACATTTTGCCAAAGGTCCCTGTGTCGGTCAACAAAATCGCGAGCGCACCCGTCAGCGGGCCGGGGCCAAAAGCACGACTGAGCACGATGGTCCAGATCAGCCCGTCGACACCGCGTAGGAAGTCGAACAACCGCCGTGCCGCAAAGCGCAAAGCGCCCAGCCGGGTAAAATTGCGTGCGGCAAAAAAGGCCAATGGCAATGCGACGATCGCCGCGCCGAAGGTCCCCAAGAATGCCATCAACAGCGTCTCAAACAACGCCCAAAATACGTCGCCGTGCCGCCACATCTTGTTGGTCCAGAACGCTTGCCAGATGGCGCCCGCTTCTCCGCTGAATGCCTTGGCGGCCAGTTCGGCCGGCCCCATGCCGTAGTACGGGCTATCGAGGGTGAAAAAGAACAATTCCCACCCAAAGCTGTATTTGAAGACCTCGGCCCGCGCGCGGGTAATGGTAAACCGCCCCGCATCCGTCGTCATCATCACCCGATTTTTGGATGCGTTGATGAAATCGGGCAAATCGCCGCTTGGGAACACCGCATTGACGCCTGTGCCGTCGGGACGCGCGGTGACCAGTCCGTAGCCAGGAATGTTGTATCTGACCTGCGGACCAAATGTAATGATGTGACCGCCGCCCAGATCCACAACAGTGGTTTCGCCCAAGCTGACCCAATCGGGTCCGGTGCCTTGGGGGTATTGCCCTTTGCGTTCACCTTCGACGGAAATCGCTATCGACCCGTCGCGGTTGTTTTGCGCGACATGGGTTTTGTAACTGTAGCTGTCAGAGACCAGTGTGCGGGCATTGTTGAGATTGATCCGTTCACTTAGTCCCGCGACGTCGAAGGATACGAAAATATAGGCAAAATAGGCGAGGATCACCAAAGGCACCGCAATGGTGAACCATTTCTTGCGGTTAAATTGCGCAACGGCCGCAGATTGAAGGATCGCGGTTGTCATAGGGTCACCTGTGGGGTTGCAGCACCATGAGTCAGTCGGTTGCGCAGCATCCCAGAGAGCTGATCCACAACGACAATCGTCAAAAAGAGCAGGATAAAGATCGCTGCGGCTTCGTCGTATTTTCCCACGCCCCAACTCATGGTGTTGCGCAGGTCATAGCCAATGCCGCCCGCCCCAACAAAGCCCAGAATGGCCGAGGCGCGAATGTTGATCTCGAACCGTAGCAGCGCATAACTCAGATAGTTCGGGGCAACCTGCGGAATGACACCAAGCCACATCCGCTGCGTCCAATTCGCCCCGACAGAGGCCAGCCCGTCGACGGGTTTCATCGAGGCATTTTCATTCACTTCCGAAAACAGTTTTCCCAACGCACCGATAGAATGCAGCGCAATGGCGATCATCGCCGGCACAGGCCCGCCGCCCAACAGAAAGATCAAAACCAATGCGATGACGATTTCAGGGATCGCCCGCAAGATATCAAGCACGCGTCGCAACGGCCCAACCAGCCAAGGCACAGGCGCAAAGCCGCGGGTCACAAGCAAGGACATAAATAGCCCCAACAACCCGCCAAACAGGGTCGCTGCGGCGGCAATATTGACGGTCTCGATCAAGGACGGAAAGTATTTGATCAGATAACCTGGCATCAACGGCGCCCGTTCAATGGCTTCACTGAACATGGATGCGGGAAAATCGAAAATGTTGCCAAGCCCGTCCCAAAAGCCGCCTGCATTGCGGCGGTCTGCGGTGTAAAAGCCCGACATGAGCAGTGCGAGAAACAGCACAAGCGTAATGAAGTTCAGTAAGCGCTTTTTCTTGATCTGCGCAAGATAACTGTCGCTCAATGCGCCAACGTCCCTGCCGTCGAATGTGTTGTCTGCCATGACGTATCCCATACATAACTGGCTCCGGAAAATCCGGAGCCAGCTTTCGGTATCAAATCGACTGATTAATTGGATTTCGCCAAACGCGCAGCGACAATGGACGTGTAAGCGTCATGTGTGATTGGGTCGAAACCACTGACCTCACCACCAGCAAGAGCCGTTGCACACTCTGGGTCAGTTTCGCCCATGGTGTCGATGATTTCCGTCACAGTCGCACGCACATCATCAGGCAAGGCGTTGCGCAGAACCACAGGCTCGCCTGGGATCAATTTTGAGCGCCAGATTTCAACCAAGTCGTTCATGTCGACAAGACCAGCATCCACAGCTTTGCGCAGCGCGCCGAACGTATACCCATCTTCCCAGTTGCCTTGACCGTCGGTCCAAGTCACACCACCGTCGACGTCACCGTTGTTGACGGCTACGATTGTCTGTTCGTGACCGCCAGTGAATCTGACTTCGCCAAAGTAATCACCGTTGTCCATAGACGCGCCGATCAGGTCTGGGATCTCAACAGAAGGAATCAAGTAGCCGGATGTTGAGTTTGGATCACCAAAACCGAACACTTTACCTTTCATGTCCTCAAGCGATGTCACGCCGCTGTCAACGCGGGCAAAACCAACAGAGTAGTAACCTGTGGAACCGTCTACATTCACCTTAACCAAAACAGGTGACACGGCAGTTTCATCTGCGATGTAAACCGCAGCATAAGATGATGGGCCCATCAAAGACAGGTCGATCGTGCCGCCCAAAAGGCCTTGAATAACGCCATTGTAATCAGCGGGCGCGAACAACTTGGTCGGCACGCCAAGGGCATCTTCGATTGTGCTGCGCAGGCATTCGTTGCTGTTCATGCGGTCTTGGGCGTTTTCACCCCCCAAAATGCCGATGCGGAACTCGTCGATGGCATGGCCGTCGGCCATCGCGCCCCCTGCTAGAGTTGTCGCCAAAAGGGCAAGTGTAAGTGTCTTTTTCATCTGTCGTCTCTCTTGATTGAAGCACCCCACATTGGGGGGCGGGTAAATCGTGTCACGCTACTGCGCTGTGAAGTCGGCCAGTTGTTTTTGAGCCGTTTCGGTCGTTTCGATCTGGGTCGATGTCGTTGCCTCAGAAAAGCTTGCATCAGCGCCATAAATCTCGCGCGCCATGGCGGTGGTCAGTTGTTCCGGCACCCCATCAAAGACGATTTTGCCGTCGCGCATGCCAATGACACGGTCACAGTAACGACGGGCGGTATCGAGGGTATGCAGGTTGGCGATCACCATGCGGCCGTCCTGTTCGTGAATATCGCGCAATGATTGCATGACGACCTGCGCGTTCATCGGATCAAGGGACGCAATCGGTTCATCCGCCAGAATAATCTGTGGGTCCTGCATCAAGGCCCGCGCAATGGCAACGCGCTGTTGCTGGCCACCAGACAAGGCTTCGGCGCGCTTTGGGGCATGCTCGGCGATGCCGAGGCGTTCCAGAATATCTATGGCGCGGCGAATATCTTCGTCGGGGTAAATATTGAACATGGTCGACACCGTCGACCGCCTATTCAAGGTGCCGTGCAAGACATTGGACACGACGTCCATCCGCGGCACGAGATTGAATTGCTGAAAGATCATTGCGCATTGCGACTGCCAATTGCGTTTGGCTGCTCCCCGCAACGCCGTCACATCCAAACCGTTAAACATGATCTGGCCGGAAGATGCATCCGTGAGTCGATTCAACATCCGCAGAAGCGTTGACTTTCCAGCGCCAGAGCGCCCGATGATGCCAATCATCATGGGACGCTCGACGACGAAGCTCGAAGCAACGACAGCGGTGTTTGCTCCAAACGTCTTCGTAACCTGATCAAATCGCAGCATAGCATCCCCTTTTGTTGGAATGTGGTTACGCAGCAAGCGATTCACTTTTGTGTTGGTTTTATTAAACTTTTGAAACACAGCCAGAGGGGGAGGAACTTATGGGGCGGTACTTTCACGCTTCTTCAAGGCGTAAGGATTGCGACCGAGACGTCACGTTCATGTCCACTTCAATGGCATTTCCCGCCCTTTGCTGTTGTTGTGAGTGTTGGGAAGCTGCGTCTCAAAGTGGACACCCACACCCGCACTACTCTCGATTGAAAGAATAATCAAAAGCCACTTGATGCGGCCATGCCACGCTAGGGTTGATGTTTTAAATTGGCGGGCAATCAAGACACCTTTCAATCCCCCTCAGGTGGCAGCCCAATTACGCAGACTTTGGGGGGGGCGATTTACTGACAGGCACCCATATGTATACAATTCGGGACGGAGCACGTCATGGAGCTAACCCGTTATACGAGGTCATCCAGCCAGCGCTCTACAGCGCTTCCGACGAGGATGGGGGGTATGCCAGCTCTACGGGCCGCCAATGCGTCTGTGCTCGGATTGTCTCCGATCATCACGGCGTGGCGCGCATCTACGTGCCCCAAGGCTTTCAGGAGCAAGTCTGGCTTTGGTTTGCCGATGCGAATGATCTGCGAGGGGGGGTGACAGGTCTCGAGAAGGCGCAGCAGAGCACCGCTTTCAATGGCGGGACCAGTGTCGCCCGGATGAGTGATGTCGTCATTGGCCAAAATGACGGGGCAGCCTTTGGCAATGTGAAGGAGCGCCATTTCCAAGCGTTCAAGGGTCAGGTCCGTATCTCGACAGATGATCACTGCACGCGGCTCTCGGTGGCAATGAAATAGGCTTTTATCTGCTGCGGCGGTGCGCATACGCGTATTGGCAAGTAAGAACATCGGCCCCGCGCCGAAATGTGCGGCCGCCCATGCCAAAGCTTCCTCGCCTGCAAGGAAAAACTGATCTGGACGCAGAGGCATGCCCAAGCTTTCCAAGCGCGCCTGTAGGCTGGCCTTCGTGTCCGTCGAATTGTTGGAAACCAAAGCCAACCTATCGGAAAAGCGTTCAACAAACGCGCACGCCCCATTGAGAGCACGGGAGCCTGAAATCAGGCACCCGTCAATATCGCAGAGAATTCGCTGTGCGGAATGCACGCGCGCCTTGTCATGGCGGCGTCCCTCGACCGCTTGTCGCACCTGTTCGTTCATAGGTCTGTGAAACCTTCGTGGCGCATGTTCAATTGATAGGCGCGATTGTCTTCGCCCTCTGGCGCGGCGAGAGAAAAGCGTGGTGACGTGTCGGCGAATTCACACATATGTGCGACAACGAGATCCTCGCAGAGCAAGACAACACCATATGCGGGCTGTGCCAGATCACCCGGCACATTGGTGGTCTCAGGATTGAGATCCAACGCAACCTGATGGTTCAAACCGCGCATGCATGAAAACGAAACGCCTCGCCAATTGCCAAAGATTGGCCGATGCACATGGCCGAAAAACAGATGTTGGATGCGGTGCTTGTGGGGGGCAATAACGTCATGAAACGGTTCGACGTCTTGCATCATGATGTTGTCCATTGCCTGAATGCCAACAGGAAACGGCGGGTGATGCATGAACAGTAAAACCGGCTCGTCCGAGTGTTCGAGCTGTTGTTTGAGCCAGGCCAGACGCTCTGTGCAATATCCGCCTGCATGTGTGCCCTGTAATTTGGTGTCGAGACAGATAGCCTTGTGGTGGGGTGTTTCAAAGGTGAATTGCACAAACCCAGACGGATCGCGTGGTGCTTCAGGGAAGGTGTGTTTGAAGGCGTCGCCGTCGTCGTGATTTCCGACCATCAGATGGACAGGCATTGGAAGGCGGCGGATTTCGTGCGCAAATGCGGCATATGCGTCCGCATCGCCCCAATGTGTCATGTCTCCCGTCACAATCACGAAGGCCGCGTCGGCATGATCTTTGATGATGCTGTCCACGGCGCGCGACAGGCGGCGTGCGGGGTTTGCCCCGTATAGCAACCGGTCGCCGCCGATTACATGGGTGTCAGTGAGGTGGATGAATTTCATTGCGTTTGTCATGGCGGACCCTTCGAGGAGCAAAGCGCAGGACGCCTTCAGTGGCGCCCTGCAAAATCGTGATTTAGTTGGTGGGCAAAAGATCGTTGACCTGTTCAACCAACTCCTCTTGCAATTCTTCCATGTCGTCGGCTTCGCCCGTGGCGATCATCTCAAGGCCTTCATAGATCACCTGAGTGATGGCCAGACCGTTTGCGCCTGGATAGGCCTGCCAGTCGCGAAGAAGGGGCAGCTGATCTACAGCCGTGCGCTTGTTGGCATTTTGGTCGTAGAAATCCGCCAAGATAACGTCGTTGGCCGCTTGATTTGGGGGCATGTAGCCTGTCGTTTTGGCAACCTCTGCCGCGCCTTCACCAGAGGTGATAAAGGTGAGCCATGTCCACGCTGCAGCGAGAACTTCAGGGTCATCAGATGTCGACGTTAGCATCGCTGCATTGCCGCCCGCGGGTAGGCCTTTGGGTGTGCCTGTAAGACCGGGAAAGGCTGCAGTTGCAAAGGTGAAATCACCTTTGGCGCGTTCAACGCGGCCAACTGACGATGTCGACGTAAAGAGCATTGGCAACTCACCCGCAGAGAAAGACGCAACGGCTTGGTCAGACGTCAGGTTCTTCATCTCACAGCCGTCAACGATGGATTTGACAGTTTCGAGGGCGATAAGCGCCTCGGGGCTATCGAGCGTCAGACGGCCATTTTCAACCGTGGCTTTGTCTTGCGTCCACATCAAAGACTGCAAGAACCAGTTCCCTGTGATCGCCCAATCCCAATAGACGGGGTTGTTCGAGCCGTCTGCAATCAGTTTTTGGCAGACACCGATCATGTCTTCCCATGTTTTTGGTGCCTCGCTCACACCGGCGTGGGCCAACGCATCCATGTTGTAATAGCCAACGGGCAAAGACACAGCGAAGGGCAGGCCATACACGTCGCCATCAAAGGTCGACAGTTTGAGCATTGCGGCGTGGTAGCCGTCAGTTTCAAAGGCGTCTTCTTGCGCAATGAACGGCGTCAACGATTGTGCGATGCCTTTCTCAACGAGGATCTGCTGGCGGTTAAGGCCCTGCATGGTGACATCGGGCAAATTGTCCGACACAGACTCGCGCAGGATTGTGTTCGTGCCATCCTCATAGTGTTCGTATGCGGAACGGAACTGAACCTCGATGTGCGGATATTTCTCTTTGAATTTCGGCAAAATGGCATCGAACGTCACATCAAACGCTGACGCGTAAGGGTATGCGAAGTCAATGGTAACGGGATCTTGGGCCTGTACGATTTGCGTCGTGGCAGCGACCAAAGCCATTGCGCTGAGGGTGGTACGGATCATTCTTCTGTCTCCAGTTTGCAGAAGGCTCTGGTGGGGTGAAATGTCACCAGAGCCGTTGGTCCGGCGGTGCCGGATTGGGAAAGGCTGACGGGCTACTTCATGCCACTCAGCGTTATGCCTTCGATGAATTTTTTCTGGGCCAGCAGGAAAGCGACAATCAGCGGTGTGACGATCACGGTGGCGGTGGCCATCATCGGTCCATAGAGGCTTCCGTCGATGTCAGCCTTGAATTCGCGTAATCCCAGCGGCGGGGTGAACAGGCTGCGGTCGCCCGTGACGACCATGCGCGGCCAGAAGTAATCGTTCCAGTGGGCCACCACGCTGAAGATGGCAAAGGCCATCAAGGCGGGAACGGCCGTGGGTAACATAACGCGCCAGACGATACTGAGCTCACCCATGCCGTCCATACGTGCGGCATCAATCAACTCGTCGGGGACGGTCATGAAAAATTGGCGCATCAGGAATATACCAAAAACGGAGATCGTCCACGGCACGATCAGCGCGGCGTATGTGTTGATCAGCCCCAGTTTTGCGAGGCCGATATAGAGCGGCAATGCAATGGCGTGAACTGGGATGAGCAGGCAGAACAGCACGAACCCAAAGACCGTTTCACGGCCCCAGAATTTCAGTTTCGAGAGCGCATAAGCGGCGGGAAGCGCGACGATGACTTGCAGCAAAAAGATTGACCCTGTCACGATCAGCCCATTGAGCAGGTAGCGCATGAGGGGCGCTTCTTTGAAGGCGCTTTTGTAGTTGAAAATGGCGGGGCGGACTTTGCAATCTTCACGCACGCGCTCAAGCAATTTTCCAAGGATGTCGGTGTCGCTCAGGTGGGGAAACTCCACGCGCGCGGCCTCGACAATAACTCTGTCAGGCGTGTTGCTGGCGACACAGCGCTCGTCAATCATCAGCGCTTGCGACCCCATGAACCCACCTATGCCGCGTTCAATTTCAGCGGGTGATTTGAGGGAGTAGCTGACCATCTGATAGAAGGGCACGATGACGATTAACGCCCCGAGGAGAAGCAAAGCATGTTTGAGGAATTCGCCAATACGAGTCATGAATAATGCACCTTACGTTCGGTCAGTCGGCGTTGAATGATGGTGATGATCATCACGAAAATGAGGAACAGCACGGTGATCGCAGAGCCCATCCCGATCAGGTTCTGTTTGATGCCTTTTTCGTAGATCGCGAACATCATCATATATGCGGATTTCGACGGGCCACCGCCTTGGGGGAAGAGCGCCTCGACCGTGTCAAACACCTGGAAGGCGCGGATGCAGGTGATCGTGACGACAAAGACCGTCGTCGGGCCAAGCGCAGGCCAAGTCACCAAGCGAAAGCGCTCCCAGCCACTACGCGCCCCATCCATTTCCGCGGCGCCATACAGGTCACGTGGCACGCCTGTCAGCCCCGCGAGGTAGAGCACCATGTTGAAGCCAAACCCCTGCCAGATGCCGATAAAGCACACGACCCACAGGGCGTATTCCTTGTCGCCCAACCACAACGGCATCCCGTTCGCGCAGCCATTTGAGAGCCAAGGCCAAAGGCCCTCGATGACTGTGCCGCACCCCAGTTCCAGCGTGCGATTCACAATGCCAATTGTCGGGTGAAGCATGAGTTCCCAAACAATTGCCATGGCGAGCAGTGTCGCCATCACGGGGAGGAAATAGATGGTTTTGTAGAATTCCTTGCCACGCGCCAGTGAGTTGATCAACAGCGCCGCCCCCAGTCCGAGACCGACGGAAAGCGGGACCACGACGGCGACGTATGTAAATGTCGCCCAGAGCATTTTCTCATAGGACGAACGCGTGAAAAGTTTCTCGTAGTTGTCGAGCCCCACCCACTGAACCTCGGGGGCGGCCAGCGAGTAATCCGTAAAACTCAGGATCAGGGCGCACACGACGGGCACGAGCAAGAGCACCACCATGAGAGCCAGCGCGGGAGCGGTCAAAAACCAAGCGGTACTTTTTTGAGAGCGCGTGCGGCGGCGCGTGTCCGTTTGGGTGGAGAATTCTGTTACGGCCATCTTTTACACCGCCTTAACGAGTTGTTTCGCCGGAACGACCTGCCGGATGCGCTTGCCGTCTACGTCAAAAAACAAGGCGGCGTTCGGGTCAAAATCCATGCCGACAATCTGGCCGGGTTTCAGCGCGCCGTAGCGTCCGGGCTCCGCCCTCATGACAATGCGAACGCCAAGCTCTTCGACAACGATTTGCGCAAAGATTTCTGAGCCGAGGTGTTCGAGATGAACAACCCGCCCTCGAAGCCTCGGATCTGTGGTGGTCAGCGTCAGCATTTCAGGGCGCAGTCCCATCTGGAGCGGCCCGCGCAGATTGGCCGCAGACAGCGGCAGCGGGCGTCCCATCAGCGACAAGGTGCCAGCGTGGTCCGCGTCAACGGGGAGGGTGTTGATTTTGGGTGAACCAATGAACTCGGCTACGCGCAGATCGTTAGGGTCGGCATAAACCGTTTGTGGCGGGGCGCATTGTAGGATTTCCCCGCCCATCATGACCGCAATACGGTCAGACATCGTCATGGCCTCGACTTGGTCGTGGGTCACATAAATGAAGGTTGCTCCCAATTTACGGTGAAGTTCGGCAATCTCGGTGCGCGTATGAACACGCAATTTCGCGTCGAGGTTTGAGAGGGGCTCGTCGAGCAGAAAAGCTGCGGGTTGGCGCACAAGGGCTCGACCCAGCGCCACGCGTTGACGCTGTCCGCCCGAAAGCTCGCCCGGCTTGCGATCGAGAAGTGCTTCGATCTCGAGGGTCTGGGCGGCCTCGGTCACGGCGGATGCGATGTCTTCGATGCGAGCCTTGGCTCCCGGCATGAAGCGGCCCGCCAATGGCAAGCGTTGCCACGTGTTGAGGGTGCGCATCATGAGCGGCACCGCGATGTTTTCCGCCACGCTGAGGTGCGGATAAAGCGCGTAGGACTGAAACACCATAGATAGGTTGCGATCTGACGCGCGAATACCTGTAACGGGTGTGTTGCCGATGGACACACACCCTTCGCTTTCCTCTTCAAGTCCAGCGATGATGCGCAGAAGGGTCGACTTCCCACAGCCAGAAGGCCCGACCAACGAAACGAACTCTCCATCCGCAATCGTCAGATCAATGCCTCGCAAAATTTGAACGTCGCCAAATTTTTTGCGCAGCCCTTTGATTGATACTTCGGCCATTCGGCACTCCCAAGAAATAATGATTCGAGGGATGTATAGGGATCGAATGTGAGATATAGGTGACGCGATATAAGTTTTGGTTATGGCATCAGTAGGTAAACCATCGCATGAAACGGCTCAGTTCCTCCCAGATCCGCGTCTTCAATGAAGTTGCCAGCCAAGGCAGTTTTTCAGATGCGGCGCGCGTGCTTGGCGTCTCGCAACCCGCAATTACGGCGCATATTCGGACCATTGAAAAAGCCTATAGCGTCAAGTTGTTCGAGCGGACGGGGGCAGGGGCCGTGCTCACGCAAATTGGACGCCAGCTCTTTCAACGCACGGCGTCCATGCGCGACACAGAACGCGAAGCTGCGGAGATTTTGGAGCGCGCCTATACGCTCGAAGTAGGCGAGCTTTCAATTGCGTGCGGTGCCCCGGGGCCGGCGATGCAACTCGTGTCGCGGTTTCAAAGGGTTTATCCGGGGGTGCGGCTGCAACTGTTGTTCGGCAACTGGCAAGAGGTTGTAAATGCTGTCAGGGATCGCAAGGCCGATCTGGGGTTGCTGACCGATGCGCCTGATGCCGACGACATCGTTAAACAGCCGTTTTATAACCAAAAAATTGTAGCGCTTGTTCCGAAAGACCATCCATTGGCGCGCCGCCAAACATTATCTCTCAGCGAATTGCAAAACGAACCCGTTTTGTTTCGGACCGAGCATTCTCAAACCCAACGGGCGATTAATACCGTGTTGGACCACATTGGATTACACATCAAACCCCTACTGGTTCTTGAAGCGCGTGAGGCGATTTATGAGGCCTGCGCGCAAGGCGTGGGAATAGGCTTTATGTTCGATGCGGCGTCAACCAGACGCGATGGCGTTATTCGAATTCCAGTATCCCAACTCCCCGAAACTCATTCCGAAGATGTGTTCTGTTTGGCCTCTCAACGAAGTTTGCGCGTCACCGATGCATTTTTCTCAATGCTAACCTCGCCATCATCCGAATAGATAGTTCCCCGTAGCCCGTTACGCCACTTTGAGAGTCGAAGCAGATTGAAAGAATGAAGGTTGGGCGGATAGGTGTCGCTTTATCCACATAACGGACCTCGGGTGTACCGAAATGCTGCGTTCACTTGTCAATGTCGGCTTTCGGGAAACTGCAGCGCGGCATCAGGAGCAGTGGTGAAAGGCAGCTCAGGGCCGATCACGACGAGAAGGAAGTCTACGGTTCCGGACTTTGCAAAGGTCGCTATCTGCGCATTGCTGCCTTTGATGGTTGGTGCAGCATGGTTGGTTAGGCATTCGCGGTCTTGAATGACCGCTTTCACCGATCTGCAGTAAGATTTGTGCAGGTGCAGCTAAAGGTCTGATTTCCCGCCCCATTCTGTTGAAAAACTCTTTGCTGTATCAACAAGTTTCGGAAAAGTAGAAAGTCACTCCTTGAAACTCTAATTGCACCCAGTGACGCTACCCAAATGTGTGTAGATTAGAATTTTGTTCTGAAAAATTTTGAGCCAACGCGCTGAATGAGAGTTTTTCAACACAATTCGCCCAATGTGGTGAGCGTCACCCACGGCCCCAATATCTATGCGCCAAATCCGTAAAGCCATACCGTAGAATGAAAGAAGTTTAGTTTTGAGGAATTTATGCATTATTCTTGTATTTTGAGCCTTTGTTGTATCCTGCCACATACACTATCTGCCCAAACTGCAATCGAGCGTCATGTCTGGCAAGACGCACGTTCGTTTGCGCCCATCAGCAGAACGGCCAGTGCTATCACGGGTGCGATCACGCTGTCAGGCAATCCGGAATTTGCAACTGAAGGCAGCTCAATGGGCCTTACATTTGGGGACGGCGCTGTCGTGAATCTAACATCCCACGGCGCGTCTTGGCGCACATGGGACGAGGGAGGACAGGACAAGCAGACCGCGGAAGTCTTTCGCCTTTCCGAAGATCCAGGTGCGTTGGGAAACGGGAACACGCTCTGCGGTGGTGGAAATCCAGAACCGCTTTATGCAGTCTTTTACGAGCAAAGTCTGTTTGGTGGTGATCCGATGCTGACGATGGCTGTTTTCCAGTCGATAGAACCTCCATTCGACACCAACAGTCCAGGTCTGTGTGGGACATTTACCTATGAGATCCGCGCGGTGGCGAACGAGATGGGCGTGCCAGTGGAGCCGGTAGTGTTGGCTGACGAAAGCGCGGGATCAGGTGCGTGGCGCGTGCGGACAGAAACGAACCCAATTGATGACACGCAGACAGTGACGCTAACGCTTGCTGCTGAAACAGGCACGTCGCGATCAGGAGCGCCCGTTACCTTCATCGCGCGATGCAAATCCAACACAACAGAGGCCTATGTCGTCTGGAGCGATTTCCTTGGTGACGATTCCGGCGATGTGCATTCGGAATGGAAGCGCGTCACAGTCCGGATTGGCACGGAGCAGGCGAGAGTGGAACGGTGGGGAGTGTCCACTGCCCGCGATGCTACGTTTGTCCCTGGTTGGGCGGGGAACCTACTGAAAGAGCTCTTGGACGAGGACAGGCTTGTTCTTCAGACGATCCCCTACGGTGAGAATCCGAACACGGCGATCTTTGATGTATCCGGGCTGCGTGTGGTGCTGGATGAATTGGCCCAAACGTGTAATTGGAGCTTTTGAGGCAATCACCCTTTCGCGGAAATAAATCATGAATGTCGGGTTCTAAAATAGGGGCACCGCAGTCGGTCTCTCGAGATCAGGTGGCGACAAGATTTAGGGACTTAGAGCCTGTCACTTCTACTCCGTTGCTGAGAAGCATAAATCCCGAAATATAGCGCACCAGAGCGTAGATAAATGCAAACAGCAAGATGAAATATCCCACGACAAAGAAAGCACCAATAATACCCAAGAAGAACATCAGGAACGTCCACCAAAATGTCCGAATTTGAAATTGTAAGTGCGACTTGACCACCTTGTCAGACTTGTCTGAGAGATATGCCACGGCCAAAGCGGCGAGCGCGGATAGAGGGAAGACAAATCCTACAAAGTTCATGATGTAGACAAGCTTTGCATTTCCATAATCGCGCGGATCTGCTGAAGTTGATTGACTAGCCAAAGTTCTTCTCCTTTTGGGGCAAGCGGTTGATAAACTGGATTGTGAAAATTACTTTTGCGCGCACCAAGATTTGTCCGGTGCAACCAAGCAGATCATCCGATCCTGTAGAGCCATTTCTGACAAGTTGCCGCCGACTGAATGTTCGATTTTTACTGGGACCAACCCCTCGCCGTCGTCAGCGACCTTAAAAGTCGCAGTTGTGGAGAGGTTTTTATCAGAATGAAGCTGCGCCTTGAGCTTATAGGATGTGGAAAACAGCCCTTTTTCTTCCCATGTAATTTTACTTCTCGAATTGTAGCGGCAAAAGAAATCACCAAGCTCCATGTCAGGCAAGTCGAACAAAGAGTTGCCGCCAGTATTTATGCGCAAGACCGTTTTAAGCTCTTCGTGGGAAAGGCCGCTTTCGGATTTGGTGATTTCGCATTTGGCCTGCGCACGTTGCTTGCTCGCGGTTGATATCGCCATAGAACAAGCGTCCCGATGGATTCCTTTCAGAGTATAATCGGCGTCTGAGGGTATCTCTGGCAGCGCACAGCGGGGGGCGTCGTACGAAGCCTGCTCCTGCCAGTCGTCCGCCATGTACTGGCTTTCGGGGAAGACCAATTTCTCCACGATGAATTGTTTCACAACTGCCATAGAAGTTGACTGTCGTTCTCGCACGGTTGATCTAAGCTGTCCGACGGCATCTCGCAGTTCACGACTTGATCTGTCGGGCAGTTCTAAGTCTAGAAAATTTTCGTAGCCGCCAGTCGAGAAATAAACATCGGCGGTGTTTGGAAGCGATTCAATTTCTGCCACTCTATCTTTTATGTCTTTAAGAAGAGCCGTTTCTACTTGGCCTTTCTCAATTTTTGCAGCCATTTGCTGACTGGCGCGCAAAATACTCGGATAATACTCCGCAATCCCTTTTGCTTTTTTAGAGCTCCATTCCCCGTCACAATCTTCCACACGTTTAATGGCATCCTCAGTGAAGCTCCGCGTCCAATATGGGAAAGGCAAGCCAAAGAGGGGAGCCATTCTGTCAGCTCTATTAAAGTGAGTGCTGTCCACGAGTTGGCAGAACCGAACGTCATCGAGAATGGTCATCGGCTTCACGTCGAAGCCTTTGGATGCGACACGAAATGCTACGGAATCCATTTGGGTTAAATACTGCTTGCTTAAGGCTCTCTCGGTGTAAATGTTTCGATCAAAGCCCAAGGTCGGCTGGTAAGAAAGCGCTACGAAATCCATAATCTCGTCTGCTTCTTTTTGGGTGGTAATCGGCGCGGACGAAAGATATTCCGCTTGCTGCTTCATGTAATTCTGGAAGAATTCATTCGCAGATGAGAATGTTTGTTCGGGCAGTATTTTCTTATCCAAGTCGGGCAGTAGTCATGAGGGAGCCAGATTGGAAAGCATATCGCTAATTTTCACGGCTGTGGCAGGGGTCGTATCTCCACTTTTGGCGAGATTTTGAACTTCTTCGTATGCTTCAATCATTCCCGGTTGCCGGTGGAGTGTGAACATACCTCCGCAAGAAGTTCCTACTAGTGCGATGTCCAGAGTGTCTTCTGAAATTCCTCTAATTTCTACCTTGAGGTTATTTCTTCCGCTATCGAATAGCTTCGCATCGAGTGGCTCAGAAAAATTCATGACAACGAAGCGTGACATCGTTCCTTCTTGGTAGATGGAGAAATTTTGGCCATCGTTTGATGCCAAATAGGCTTGTCTAAATTCACCGTTACAAAACGATTGGCCTGAGTAATATTTTGAATCGGACGCATAGGCCCCATTTGCGGCAAAAAATGAAGCAACTATTGCACCTATGAATTTCAGCATTTTGTCTTCGTTCCGAATTTAATTTGATCGGGTTCTGAGGGAGGGTCAGGGCTTTGCCATGTTCATTTGATTGTGATCAGCGTTCACAACTCAGCGATAGGCCTGAGAAGTTGAGAAGGAAGTGATGGTCGCTCAACTCGTAGATGCTGCCCATCTGTCCATCGCGGAGAGCAACGTTAAAGGCGGTCCCATTCCGGCCAATGGGATTAACCCGTTCGTAGTCGATACGTGTTCCCATAAATGAGATGCTCACATCGTTTGATGTCATAGATAGTTCAGTCAGGACATCTTTGGTCTCGCTGTCTGCACAGGTCCAGTCCCCATGGAACGGATAGTTCGAGGCCGCGTTTTCTGCGGAACTGTGCTCGCGGGGCGCAATATCTTGTGATGTTTCAATCGCTGTTCCGCCTCGAAAGACGTAAGTGGATGGCGTCGCTATTCCTGCAGGAGTTGCAAACAAAGTTCCATCTTCGCCAACCTCGATATCCAAGGCTTCATAGCAACCACCAAATGGTTCGGACAAGCTGGGAGTTAACGCCGTGAGGTCCAGCCAATAGTGGTTGACGGGGCACCCAGTGCCTCCCGTGTTGGCGGAAATCAAAATCCGGTCCCCCCACCGCCCGGCGACGCTCACCCCTATAGCCCAAAGATTCCAAGAGTGTTCATTTACAGCCACACCCTTAGTTCCCCAATTGTCTGACGTCAGCGCCTATGGGTCCAAATAGAGCTATTTGCTAAGAGAGGGTTTGTTGCTCATCGTAACCACTGAGGAGTGTAAGATGAGACAGACAACTGGAACACGCAAAAGCCCTGGCGCGCAAATCGATCACATTCGACCGCGGCACAGAGTTCGTGAGCTGGCCACATCTTCAGGCCGAACTCGGCACGCAAACGTGGTTTTGTGACCCGTCATCGCCCTAGCAGAAAGGCACTGTCGAAAACACCAATCGACGGGTCAGGAAGTGGCTGCCGCGCACGCGAGACATAACACAGATGCCCGATCATGAGCTGAAACAGCTCTGCGACCGGCTCAACAACACGCCCAGAAAATGCCTCGGCTGGAAGAGCTCTGCAGAGGTTTTCCGCGAAAGGATGCTGGCGGAAATGGGACGAACCCCTACCCTTGACGGAGACAGGAGCCGCGGTTCACGTAGCGCTCGCACTGCATCGACATGTTTGCGTTCGTACTCGCTGCCTTAGTCGCATCCGTCTGGTGAGAAGGCCTCGACACCGGCTGCGCGCAAGGTTGTGGTCATGGATTGAAAAACGGCCCTACTCCTTTACCCATGTAGCCTCTAACTTTAACACCGTCGGTGGCAAGTGCTCGGATTTTACGGCAGGATATGCATCTTATCAATCAGGGAGGTCGCATCCTTCCCTAGTGTAAATTGCATAGTTCCCAACGTGTCCCTTGAGCGCGTAATTACGCCAAGCCTCAGCAAAGCCACTATTTTCGCTGAAATAGGCGAGGTAATCGAACGGGGCACCATTAAAATACTGCTTATGCAGGCTTTCATCGACGATCACCACTTGCGGCGAAGTGCGAAAAAAATCAGCGAGTACTCGCGAACGCGCTTCCTCCAGAGTGGCGCGGTAAATTACCTGCTCCGCCGGATCCTTGGTGAGGCTCAGCCGGTAACTTGCTCCTGGGAAAAGCCAGAGCGTGGGAGCGCGGTTGGCTGGGGTGGCATTGGCATAGTTCGCCAACGGAAAGCCCGTAGATACGGTTGAGCTGAAAATCTGAAAACTCCGCTTGCCTGGTGCGCAGGTGAAATAGGGATTGACGTCTTTGGCGAAAGAGTTTTGATACGGCCCATGGAGCAATGCCGGCGCCATAAGAAGCATGAGAGACACGGCCGCCATAGCGGTTGGCCACCACTGTTTTTGCGTCTGGGATAGTGTCGCCGCCGTCCAGATCACGGCCATCATCACGAAAATAGTGGCGGGGATACGCTGATAGCTCCAGCCTTTTGATTGGATCAGGAAGACTGCGATTGCCGCCGCTCCGGTCAACACCGCCACTGCGTTTGACCGAGGCCGCGCCCCATTCACCACAAGAAGCGCGAGCGCAACCAAGAGCACGAGGATCAGGATTCTTGCGTGGGACAGGGTGGAAAAAAATGGTGCATCAAAGGCACCGTAGACCTGCATTGCAAGCGGCACGACGCTGTCGAAGTAAGCCGGATGCAAGATCACCGTGGCTGCTACGTAGAGTACCAGCATGGCCGCCATCACGAGATATTCCACCTTGAGCGCTGGCCGCAGACTGTGTCTTGCAATTACTTGATAGGCGAGGATTGCTAGTGGCAGGAGTAGGAAATAGTGTTTAAGCGCGATGCCGAAGGTTGCCCATATTGCGATCCCTGCGCGTACGGGCCTAGATGCATCTTTGGAGAGCAGGTTCATCACGAGGAACGGCAAGAACAGGATTGAGAATAGATGATCACGCTGCCCGAAATCCCCGATCGGCAGGAGTAAAAGCCCTACCGCCGCTACAGCAAGAACCGCGCGCCGCGCCGTGGGGGAAAGAGACGCCTCAGAGTTCAGAAGCCTTTGCGAGATAATCAACGAGCCTGTCGTGAGCACCAGTACGAAGCCCTTGTAAGTCGCCGTCGGATCAAGCCCCGTCACCCGCGCGATTGAGACGGGGATCGCTGTCAGATAGAAGGCCAATGGCGGGTTCAACTCAAGAATATCAGCATAAATTTCAACCCCGTCGAGCCACCAACCTGTCGAAATCAGATACCAACTAATATCGTGGCTTAGAAGGGTTCCCCATAAAAGGTAAACGGTAATAGCCATAATGATGGCGGGGGCAGAAAAATCTCGGGTCATGTGCGGAAAACGAAGAACTTCATCAAGAGGAATGAGCAGACCGGTACCAACATAAGCACGGTCGCGAAAGATACCATCGGGTCGAAACCAGCCAGCAAGGTAGGAATTAGGGCCGCAAGCGATAGCCCGATCCCCGTTGCAGCGGCGAAACGGATCATCTCGTTGGGCGCGTGGACTGGTTGTCCGAAAGTCAGGAACTTGTGGCCAAGATAAGCAGCGCCAGCTGCGAGTATGTAGGCCAGCACCGACGCGGAAAGTGCTGTAAAGTCGAAGACCCAGCTGAATACTGCTGCCAGCAGGAAATAGAAAGCGGAATTAGCCACCCCTACGCCCGCGAACCGTCCCAGTTGGCCGATGACACGCCCTTCAATCATTGGACCTGTCCAATGGCTGCGTATTGTGCGCCAAGTGGCAACCAATGCAGCCGCCGTTCCAACGCTCGAAACTTCGGGCGGTTGGTTGGGAAGAAAACGAAGTTTCGCGTCGCCACCTGAACCAGCCCTGCGCGGCGCATATATCCGCGCATCTTACGGGTGCCTAGCAACATAGCATCTTCGTCGAACGGGCAGCGAGCGACTGAAAGACGGGTGCCCGGGTTCACCGGGTTGTGCTCGATCAAGCAAACCATGCCGCCGGGTGAAACTACGCGCGTGAGTTCGGCCATGAACCCTGTCCATTGCTCGACTGGTACGTGATGCATAACGCAGATCGAGAGGGTCATGTCGAAACTGTTGTCCGCAAATGGTAGCCGTTCTCCATCGTATACATTGTAAAGATTACCCGGGTTTTCGAGTTTCGCACGCTCAATGCTTTCGCCTGAGATGTCCACGCCTTGGATAGAGGAAAACATGCCTGACAAAAGCGGGTGCAGTGCCCCGATCCCGCACCCCACGTCCAAGAGTTTTGGCGTGGGCCGGTCCGGCAACCGCAGCGCCAGAAGGTCACGGATCATCAGTGCTTTGGATTGTTGGAAAAAATCGTGTGATAGACCTGAGAAACTGATCGATTGCTCAACGGTGTCTACGTAGGAGTCGCGATAGGCGTCGAATTCCGGTTGTGTTGTATTATCCATGGGAGACCAATCTTGGCTGGGGCATCTGCGCAACCTCTGTAACTCCGATGCTTTCTGAAATGAAATAAAGAGGACGTTCCTTGCTCTCGTTGTGAATGCGCCCGACATAAAGGCCGATCACGCCGCTGATAAGTAGGTTCATCCCTGACAGGAATGACAGGATCACGATTGTCGAGGCCCACCCGGCCACCAGCCCATCGGTGAAAAACGCCACGGCGAAGATATAGACGCCATAGGCCATTGCGCTCAGCGAAACGATCATGCCTAACCAGAGTGCGAGCCGAAGAGGAGCATCCGAAAACCCGATGACTCCGTCCATCGCGAGGCGCAACATTTTCTTTAGCGGATATTTGGTTTCGCCGGCAAGCCGCTGCGGGCGATCGAACTGTACGATAGTCTGACGGTAGCCCACCCAAGCAAACATGCCCCGCAGGTAACGATCGCGTTCGGGCATTGAACGGATTGCCTTGACCACTTTGGCGTCAACTAGACGGAAATCCCCCACATTGCGCGGGATGTCGACAGACGATAGTCGTGCCAACACGCGATAATAAAGGTTTGCGGACACTTTTTTGAACCGGGTTTCACCTTCGCGGGTACGTCGCTGTGCATGAACGATTTCGTAGCCGTCTTTCCATTGCGCGATTAGTTCGTGGACCACTTCGGGTGGGTCCTGAAGGTCAGCATCCATGATGATGACCGCCTTGCCGCATACCGTATTTAGTCCGGCAGTTACCGCAATTTGGTGGCCGAAGTTGCGCGACAGACGGATGAGTTTTATGCGCGGATCACGCCGGGCCGCAGCTGCGATGATCGCGGCCCCAGTATCGCGGCTGCCATCATCGACGAATATCACTTCGCAAGGTCCATCCAGCGCGCTCATGAGATCCGTCATGCGGGTGAGAAGCGCGTCGAGTACATCTTCTTCATTCATGAAAGGGATTACGAAACTGTATGTAACCTGCGTTTTCATAATTTCTAGCGCCTATTTGGTTTGACTAACGAGGAAGAGGGGGGTCACTTCAGTTCCTCTTTAGTCACACGCGAACGAGGCGAAAATGTGACTATTTCGCAAGAGGAGCTAATTTCAGAAAAAAAGTTGATTGTTTCTCGCTTTCTCTAGCGCTCGGATATGTTGATCCAATCACTCGGCGCCGAAGGGAATTGGCTGCCTTTCAGTTGCCAACTTGTGAAAGATCAAAGGCTATAGTTTTTAATGGCTTAACTTATGTGTAGAAATGCAGATATTCATATGTCGTCAATCATTGGATTGGCGAATTCGGAGAATCAGTTATGCAAACGCCAAATTTACCCGTCATTCGCGAGCGGGGTGCACGGAATCTGAACTCGACGAAGGCTATCGATGCTCTGGCGGACCTGTTTACGCTGTGGGGGTGTGCCTGCTTATATTAGTTAGGACAACGTCCTATGCGCGGAATGATCGGCTGATTTGGCATCAGGTTATTGTCGTGTCGAGGTGCCCGACACGTCTCAAGAATGGCTCAGTTTGGCGTCTTGGTCAACGAACTGTCTCTCCCATAACAAACACAGAGTACGCTTTTGCGGCTCTCACCGTCCTTAAGACGAGATCTTTGGTCGCTAACGCAGAAGGCCTAAACATTATCTACGAGGTCAGTTTACTGCCTCCACGGCACATACAGAGAAAGGTCCTACTGCTGTCGATCACCCCTAGAAGAAGGGGCGATATGGTTCGCCGTTCTTGATGATCCCGTGAACGGTTCGGGCCATCTTGGCGGCGATTGCGGTATACGCCTTACGGCGCAAGTGGGTGTTGTGACGGTCTTTTGCGATGTAGCG
>NZ_JBLWZO010000019.1:0-42443 GCF_048266405.1 Celeribacter sp. | reverse complement strand
GGCGCAACATGCAAGATCTGGAAATGGCCACCCTCGGATGGGTCGACTGGTTCAATAATCGCCGCCTGCTTGGCCCTATTGGGAATATCCCACCAGCCGAGGCCGAAGAGAACTTCTATGCACAGCGAGACGTCTTCGATATGGTCGCGTGAAATGAAGCTATAGGTCTCCGGCAAACTTGGGGCAATTCATATCAGCATTCAGCAACACGCTTGCTGAATGTCAGCTAGCTGGCGAAGCTATCAAATAGAGATAATTGCCGCTTAGGCAGCCACTGAAATGCAATACTTTGGTCCCACTCCAAAGCTCTGGCTCTCATGTCTGACAGCAACGCTTCAGACAGCCGCTTGCGCGAGAAACTACTTGCTTCGTAAAACAAAATCTCCTCATTGGAGATATCTTCAAGCCCACTCACAACAAATGCAGAAAGCCTTGGCCCAGTCTGAATCTCATCAGACAAGCAAAGTGTTCGCAGCGTGCGGACTAGTGCGCCAACGGCGTTCGGGTTATCTTCCAGTACGAGTTCCAAATACTTCTGAGACAGATCAGAAAAATAATTCTGGCCGTGGTGAAGCGAACCAGATCGCCAGTCATATAGAATAGCGTCCCAATTGAAGAAGGTGGTTTCGAGAAGGGATAGCGGACTGAGCGCTTCGACAACACCCTCCGCAAAGGCCCAAGTTCGCGAGACCTCCCATACATCAAAGTTCCATCTTCCAAAACGAACACGGTGCCCGCCAAACTTGTTCTGCACTGCTTCGTACCGACCCAAGATGTCCATGAAGGCTTCAACATCATGCACCTGAACAACTGTATCTACATCGCTGGCGAAGCTCGGAGCGCCAAGAAGGGAGATGTCCCTGAGCGCTCCACCAAAGACAAAAATATCTGCGCAAACAGACACTTCGTCAATAAAGCAGCCAACAGCCCGCCGCTCAGCCATCGGCTCATCGAAGAAGCGGCGGATGCGCTTCTTGGCGGCTTTCTGGTCAAGTGCAGGTTTCATTTCTCTCCTCAACAGCGAAGTTCTCTAAGTTCCCGCTCAAAGCTTAGTGCGAAGCCGTCAGTCATACCAGAGATCATGTCTGCGAGCAATTGACAGCGGCGATAACCCAACGGCAAGTCCTCGTTTGGGCTTTCAAAAACTCGCCGATAATTCTCCGAGATTCGTCCGTAGGCGTACTTCTCAAAAGGAGTTCCAGGATGTCCTTTGGTCTCCTTCTGCGGGTCGCCACGGCTAACGATGGCAGGCCAAAGCATGTCCATGATTGAATGGATAACCTTGTGTCCTTCCAATTCCAACTCAAGAACACTTCGGTGCTTGTAGGCGTGCTCGAACGCAAAATCTTTGAGCTTTTTGCAAAGCAATGCTGCGCTCGACACGGCAATGAGATCATCTTTCAATGCGCCTTGCTCAATATCGGATTGCCTCTCTAGGAAAGCCTCTATGACCGCAGAAACCATGTTTCCGATGGCAAACACCCGGAACATCTGGGTTGAAAGATCATTCACTTCGTTCGGCGACAGTTTCGCATCTTTGTGCTTTTTGTGCTGTTCGTCCGCTCGCTCGCAGACATCTTTGATCACAGCGTCGGTTTCAGGTTCTCCGGCCGCCCCAGCTTCGAGATAGCTGATCAAGTCTCTGTAGGAAACCAGCCCTTTCTTTACCGCATCCTCCACATCCAAAACCGAATAGGCAATGTCATCGCTTGCTTCCATCAAAAATGTTAACGGATGCCGCAACCCCTCTTTCAGCCCAGTTTCTTTCCAGACGTCCAACACCACATCAAGTTCGGAATGAAAGCATCCGAACTTTTTAGTCGCAATGTTTGACTTGTCCTGTTTCTCCGATGTTCCAGGATACTTCATTAGAGCAGCCAGTGCGCCGCACGTAAGATTGAGCCCAAAGTTGTCGTTCATAATTTGGAGCTTGGTGAGTACGCGAAGCGCTTGGGCATTACCTTCGAACTTTTCAAAGTCCAGACGCATACGCTTCCTCACATCGGAAGAAATATCCAAATTCTCGCAATCAAGAAACTTAAATACCCTAGCCTCATTCTGCTTGAACCAATCTCCTATGGCATACTCACCTTGATGGCCGAATGGTGGGTTGCCGATATCATGCGCGAGCCCTACTGTTGCGAGCATTGAGGGCAGATCGCGTTGATACTCGACTGAGTTAAACTTCGTCCCCTCGCGATGAGCGAGTGCAACACCAATACTCCGTGCAATATTAGACACCTCGTGGGAATGAGTAAGGCGCGTTCTAACGCTGTCGTTTTTTTCCAAAGGGAATACTTGGGTTTTGTCGGCCAACCGCCGAACGGGAGCGCTAAAAAGAACCCGGTCGTAATCGCGCTCAATTTCCGTTCTATCACCGCCGGCATTCAGCGGCTGCCCGTTTTCCTTGTGCATGTCCTTGCGCCGGGTTGCGGACATTAGTTTTATCCAATCCATTACATTCTCCAAAATGTTCGGTTGCCACCCGCTTCGGATCAAAGAAAGTGGAATGACCTTTGTGGCGTCAGTCGTATTGTGTCTGTTCGTTTGATCATCTGAGGCTTCCGTCGTTTTCCACCCGTTGCGGTCAAAATCTCTATTTCCGGTGACTTGATTAGTGCGCTGTTGAGATCATCGGAGTGGGCGGGTGTTTGGTTGTATGTTTGATCGAAAAAATCCGCGACAGATAGAGAAGCCTCGGGAGTACAATCCTTAAGGAACTTAGGTATATCAGCCAAAAGTTCATCCCTTGCTCCTCGCCGCGAGTTCGCATCAAACAGGTACAGCGAAGCATCCTCGATAGAGTTGTACCTCAACATTTGAAGACCAGACCGACCCACATGCGCTTGCGAGTTTTTTTTTCGGTGCAAGATATCGTTATAAACTTGCCTGGCCCGGAAGGAATTTGCGAAATGTACCAGCCAGTACTCCCATCCACTTTGGTTGTTAATCGAGAATGGGCTGACGAAGTTTGCCAGCGTTTGGAACTCCTCAAATACGACTTTTTCGACTGCCGCAAGCCACTCCTTCTTGGTCTTGTGCAGGGAGATTTCTGAGATTTGCCCACCAAACAATCTCTTGTCTTGTCTTCTCGTAGGGCTAATGAATGCCAAGAAGGACTTGATAGAGAATGTTAGGAATACTTCGGAAGACCGCGTCAGCGAGAGAGCCGTTCGCAGATGCGCTTCCGATACATCAGCGTGACCATACTGATCGAAGTTGAAGATGGTGTTTCGAACCCTGGAAGCCACAACCATTTGAGCGATACTTGGAAGGTTGCCCCCGAAATCGCCTTCGAAATATTTCACGTAGAACGTTGCACCGCTGTGCTGGTCTTGGTGTTCCTGCAAGAACGCGTCAACACTACCTCGCAGGGCCTGTATGGCAACAGGGGAGAGATCATTGAAGTACATGAAAAACTCGAAGGAAATCGGCTTGAACCCGTCTATTTTCCTTCTGAGATTTACCTCGGCGCTCACTGATTTAAGCGTTTGCAGCACCATCAGAGGCGAACCAAGCGTACCACATTCGTATGCTCCGGCTCCGCAGAACCCATCCACAAAGGACAGTCGAAATCTCTCTTGCTGAGGCAAGCTACATCTAACACGAACATACTCGTGAATGTACTCTTTGATAATCGCGAGCTTGATCTTGGAGTGCGGACCGATTTTGGCACCGTTCTCCCAGTCGTACTGTCTCTTAACCATGCTGAATGCGCTCCGAATACCTTATGGAGACACCGAAACTGTTGGCATTTCTTCCCAAACTTTCCCCCGAAACAGCCTCCCGTTTGCTTTCTTAGAACGCCTCTTGTTGTCCTTTCCCCACGCTCCCCACTGCTTGAAGAAAAATGCAGTTCCATAACGCTCGCACAAAGAGTGAATTTCATCAATCCACTCTTCTTTGATGGGGCGCGCTTGCGATCCACTCTCGCCTCCAACAATAGCCCAATGGATGTTGCTTAGATCAACTTCTCCAATCGGCGCAATTAACGGCTCGAAGGAAATAAACCGGATTATTGCAGGAGTGACCGAAAGGGCGTCAATTCTCGCCGCCGTGTCAGCGTTTTCGACGCTAGTTCCGAGCCAAACATTTGGAAGCACCGTATTAAGATGGTTCTTCACAAACTCAAGCATGCGCTCAGGTCTTTTAGTCAGAATTTGATACTGATGATGTGGCGTTTCTTCCATTGTCCGCCAAACTCTTTCAACGAAATCGAACGGCACTCTCTCATGGAAAAGGTCGCTCATGGAGTTAACGAAGATTTTTCTAGGCTTACGCCATTTCAGCGGGGCCTCCAAAGACTTCTCATCCAGATTGATGGCACCTGTCCAAACAGTTCTCTTACCCGAACGCCGCGCAAGCCCTTGATACTTCTCCATCCCCATCGCTTCCAATCGAAGAGCCATATGCATCGCATAACAGTTCGTGCATCCGCTAGACGCCGCTGTACACCCTGCAACCGGGTTCCAAGTTGTGTCAGTCCATTCTATTTCCGACAAAACATTCTCCTTGGGTCCAAAACCATCTGCATCTCAAATAGATAGCTACTAGATCAGAAATCCTGCATCCTAGCTAAGAGGTGGTTTCTGATCGCGGAAGCATACATCCTGGAGACGACGACGGCGTTATGATCGCAAAAAGCAACCAAGCGGCACGTGCGCACAATCGTCGAATGCTGCCGAAGTTGCAAGTTTGTTCACATGTCGCCGAGCAAATGAAAAATCTACTCATTTTCCGACATAACGTGTTGGTCTAATGTTGGGAATTGAACCGTTGACGTGTCCGTCGTCAAATAAAATGTAACATCAGAGCGGTTTGAGTGTCTAACGTCAGCACCGATGGACACGTCGCGATAGCTTCAAGCCCTATCCAGGGCGAACCAGCCCCGCGTGCCGCAATACCCTTTTCTTGCAGGGACAGGGATCTTGGATGTCGCCCGAGAGGGTCAACCAAGATCCCCAGAAAGGAATTTGGAGCGAGTTTCATGAACACCTAATTACCTGTTTTTCAAGGTGTAGCAGATAACGGGCAGTGGAGAACCTAACCGGGCGCATTTCAAGCATGAATGAGCGCCTGCCGTTCTCATTCTTGCACAACAAAGCACCCGAACTGGACGGATCATGGGGCGGTGAGCGGACCTTTGCTGCGCCTGACGCTAATGACAGCTCCCGCAAGAACTGGTCTTGTCCCGCTTACGTTCCGGTCTCTGAACTCATTTATGCGGCCTTTCGTTCAAATGCCAAGGGGCTTTTACCACCCAGCGATGAGTGACGGCGTCGCGGATTGTAGAACCCATTGATATACTGGAAGACCGCACCTTCTGCCTGACGGCGTGAGTCCCATTTGTTGCGCCAGATCAGCTCAGCCTTGATGGATTTGAAGAACGTTTCAACCATGGAATTGTCGTAGCAGTTACCTTTGCCGCTCATTGAGACCTTGAAGCCGTGCAGCTTCAGGCGCCGCTGATACTCGTTTGAACAATATTGCGACCCGCGATCCGTATGGTGAATGCAGTCTTTCGGCGGTTGTCGCAAAGCAACGGCCATATCTAACGCCCGGATCGCTAGATCCTTCTTCATGCGGTTGCTGACAGCCCAACCGATGACACGGCGAGAATACAGATCAAGGATGACGGCGAGATACAGCCATCCTTCACTGGTCCATATGTAACTGATGTCACCTGCCCATTTTTGGTTGGGGCCAGTCGCTGAGAAATCTTGATCCAACAGATTGGGTGCGATGTTGAACGTGTGGTTACTGTCCGTCGTCGCCTTGTATTTCTGGGTTCTTATGATCTTGATGCCATTCTCACGCATCAAACGCCCTACGCGCCGGTGTCCGATCTTCAGCCCTAGCTCCTGCAATTCTTCAGTCATGCGGGGTCGCCCATAGCTTTCTAGGCTTAACCGATGTTGTTCGCGGATATGGGCCAGAAATACCATATCATCCCGCTGGCTCTGGCTCATCGGACGCACCCGCCAAGCACGGAACCCACGCGATGTGACCTGCATGATACGGCAGAGAAATTCCACGGACCAAACTTCTTTCCAGGCGTCCCCTCTCATCGCTGCAAGCAGCGATTGCCGGGCAATGGATGAACGCAAATCTCACCGGCTTTGGCCTGCAAAGAAGATTGCCGCCTTTTTTAGCACTTCCCTCTCCTCACGCAGTAGACGGACTTCTTTGCGAAGCCGCGTGTTCTCCTTTTCGACGTCTTCATGCGGTCCTGACATCAGATCGTCATGCTGATGTTGCTGAACCCATTTGTTCAGCGTCGAAAGCCCAACCCCTAAATCCGATGAAAGTTGAGGCCGCGTTAGGCCACTGGTCATCGCCATGCGCACCGCATCACGCCGAAACTCGTCTGTGTATCTCTTTGCCATTCTCTATCTCCTTCATAGCAAACATTGCTCGAAAGAGACCGGAACTAAACCGCGACAAGACCACATCAGGAGGCGCATTACTCTTCCATCTCCTGAGTAAGCTCTACGAGCGCACCAGTGTGATCATCACTACCAATCTCAGCTTCAGTGAATGGGCACAGGTCTTTGGCGATGCAAAAATGACAACTGCATTGCTCGACCGGCTCACCCACCGTTGCACTCGCCATTGGGCTTGAACCAATGGCGCTCAATGGCTCGTTCCTCGAAACTGGAAACGACAGCTACCGCTTCAAAGTCAGTTCCGAAACCGCCAAAAAAACGCGAAAGGAGACCACACAATTGACTGCCAAATAAACGCTGATACATAGACAAGGGTGGGTCAATTCTCGGAGGAAATACCGGGTCACGTCTCAGCGGAAATCAACAGTCTCCCGTAGCCATAAACGATCTGACGGCTCCACCCAACCGATAAATTCTGCGGATAAATGCGAATGGCCGAATTGGTGAAGACGCGACAAAGCGGTCCCACCTCGCGCATCCTGCGACCTAATATCAGCACCATGATCAACCAGTGTCTTTAGTAGCCATGAATTTCCGACTTCGGCCGCATACAGAAATGGAGTCAGCTTTTCACTGCCATTTACAGCGTTAATATCTGCTCCAGCGTCCAGCAGAAGCTGAACAATTTGACGGGTCGTCGGGTTATCCCCTTTCAAGAGATGTTCTGCGACCTTGGGCAGAATGGCCAACTCATCTGCTGTGTACTGCGAACGCAACTGTTCGTGGCTTTCTTCCTCCACAAAAGGCGAAGTTGTCTTGCGCAGGATTGCAGGGAAATTAACGCCCGATGTTCCAGTTTGCATTGCAGTTTGGACAAAGGCACCTGGGCTTGCAAAATGTCCTACCGCCTCGAAGAGAGCTGTTTGTTGTCGCTCTCCTCTAATTTCAACATCTGCACCTTGGGAAAGAAGCCCCTGCACAATACCAGCGAGCCCCTTTGATATCGCTTCAAATAGTACGGATTTCCCACTCTTCGTCCTGCGGTTGATCACCTCTTTGCTCGTCACTGGAAGCAGAGCCCAGAAGCATTTGTCATCGCCACCTTGCAGTGCCATCAAAAGCGGTGATCCACCGTTCTTATCCAAAATGTTCGGATCGGCACCAGCTTCCAACAGCTGAGTGACCTTGTCGACCTCTCCGAGATGCGCAAAAAGCGCAATTTGCGGGGTCGGCGTCGGGCCATACCCTTTGATGATCCGATTGGGGTTACTAGTGTCGACCTTCCGGGCTTTCCATTTTGCGATATCAATTAAGTAGTCATCCAAGGGACGGGATTTAGTAATTGAATCAGATTCAGGAAACGGATTTGGGAAGTCTTTTTCAACAGCAAGTGCCGCGTCCGATATACTGAGAGCCAGACCAAGCCCCTCACAAAACCCTTCCCACTTTACATAGATCCGTCGCTTCCCAAGCAACTGCGAAATGTTCAAAATGTAATGAAGACAACTTTTCAGCTGAACGGCGCTGCGAAACTGGAACCAGTTTGCTGCCTCATCAAAGGCATTCAAGGCGTCTTCGAGCTTACCCAGTTGAGCGAAATATCGCCCTCTGAAAAAGCCGAGACCTGCCAGACGAGGTTGCCCGCACAAAGAGCCTTCGAGGCTTTCAAAGAGCTTTTCGGCCGCTGCAGCTTCACCTTTCACTTTGGCACGACATGGATCCGTAAGTCGCGTGACTTCACTTACTGCGCTCCGTTGCGCTTCATTCAGATCGCAACTCTTTCTCAGGGCTAAATCATCCAACTGCGCTTCAATTTCCGACTGAATCGCATCGAAATCAAAAGGGATTTCATACCCGGGAATATGTTTCCGACAATCGACCAAACTGAGATTACAATACCGTTGATATAGCCTGCATACCATCAGCGCATGTGCGAACCTACGATCCCAGTACTTCATCAGCGCCAGGATTGTATTGATCTGAACATCGTGGTCGCCTTTGGACCACCGGCCAATCGACGCTTCCCAATTTTCAAGTCCTCTATGCAAACCGGGTTTGCTCTCGATTTCGACTGCGATCCGTCGAAGCCCAAAGTCTTTCACTCGGGAGTGCCACAAGAGATGAGTAGCTTGCTCAGGCTTGCCAAAAATCTCTCGTGGCGAAATACCCGTAGAGGGCAAAATGTTTTGAAAGAGGTCTTGGAAGCAACCGAATGCTACCCTGTCAAAAACTCCGCGCACGACCTCGGCAGGCAAAGCTCCGCAATCAAGGTGAAGACATAATTGGGTATATCCTTGTAACATCGGCAGGAAGTCGGTGGCTCCCCAAACTTGATTGCCATTCGCATCATGAAAATCGCGGAGATGTTTTTTCAGAAGCTCATTCGCAGCCTCGGCGGACAAAGGTTTGCCTTTGCGAAGGCGTTGGAGTTCTTTCTTGAGACCCGCTTCACATGCATCATCAACGTGCGACATTGTACGGATCAAAAATGCGACGATTTCTGAAGGTTGTGGGATAGGGGTAATATCGCAAACCATTATGCCTGAACCTGTTGCCTATGCAGCCGCGCCAATTCTGCTTTTATGTTCCGACTTGCCCGGTGATCGCTAGGTGTTCGCGAAAACACCAAGAGGCCACCGCCAGCAAGAAAGAGCTTGGCATGTTTCTTCCCATGCACATAACGCGCTCCTGAATTCACCTCGTTCGCAATAACAGCGTTTAGAGTTTTATCTTTTGAATAATGCATATTTTCCCCGATAGCGGGATGGTGGCACAGCCACCATCCCAAACCATTTATTTCTTGGTGGTGGAACTGTTAGCGCCCTTTGCCGCGGCCCTTTGCGCACGTGCGGTGAAGCTTCCCTTGGCCGTTTGGCCGCCTGACTTGACAGCACCTGCAGCCTGAATCCGGGCGGCTGCGGATTGGGTCATGTTTGTTGTTTTCGACATCCTGATTTCCTTTCGTTTAGAGGATGCCCTGAAGATGGGAGAAATGCCGGGCACTTTCAAAAGACAAGCTGGGGACATTATTTCGGAATTTTGAAATACCAGCAAAAACCTTTCTCATATTTGGACCCCACAAACGCCTTAACGCCGCCACCTTTTTGGGGTTCTTTTTTGTGGACCGTTCTGTTTTTTCGGACTACGATCTCCACATGAAATCCAATAGCCCAAATCAAATGACCCGATGGCAGCGCGACCGCCGCGCCTTCATCGAGCATCGCATCTATTGGCATGGCTCAATTGGCCTGGCGGATCTGATGGACGTCATGGAAATCAGTCGCGCACAGGCTTCTAAGGATCTGAATGGATATATTTCCGACCACCCGGACCATCTCCATTATGACAAGAGCGCTCGGACCTACGTCATGGGGTCGGCTTTTGAGGCACATTATCTGTCGATCGACCCAGCGGAATATCTTGCCGATCTCGCTGCAATCGCGAGGGGAGCCGCGGTGCCGAAATCGGATTGGGTCGTTGATCTTCCCGACATTCTCACCCCATCCATCCCAGCACGCGGCTTGAACCCGTCGACCGTACGAAATGTCCTGCAGGCCTGTACGCAGCACCGTCGGCTCGCAGTCAGCTATCAATCGATGTCATCGCCAAAACCCACCAAACGCGAAATTGCGCCACATGGCTTTGCGCATGATGGGTTTCGCTGGCATGCGAGGGCTTGGTGTGCGCGCGACGGTATTTTCAAAGACTTCGTATTGAGCCGCATCCTTTCCAGCACTGTTGGCGACATATCGAATGTCGACCCAAAGACAGATAAGGATTGGCTTGAAACCGTGACACTTAAAATTGTGGCACATCCCAGTTTATCAGAGAACCAGAAGCGCGTGATTGAATTGGATTATGGTATGACTGATGGCACGGCTGAAATAGCTGTTCGTAAGTCTATGTTATTTTACACGCTCAAACGTTTGGGCCTCGATACCGACCCAGATCTACGCCGCCCGCAAGATCAGCATATCATCCTGAAAAATGCACCCGAGATACAGCGTGCTCTTGAACGGAGAGCGCAATGAGAAACAAATCTATGCCCGATTACCGGATGTCCTTCACCACGGGTGGTCTCTTTCTGACCGAAAGCGTCGAAGTCGCCCGTCTTCATCGCGACGGTGAGGCATGGGAAGACACAGCGAAGCGTGCTTTGGACCAAGGCGCCACAACCTTGCCCAAAGCTGCATCGAACCGGCGATCATTGCGCGAAATTACCAACCGCTTGCGCATGCTGACCGAGGAGGAACGCCATTTTCTTTTGGAGTTCGCCGATCGCAACGATCAACAGGCCCTTCTATGGCTGGCAACCTGTCGTGCCTATCGGTTCGTCCGGGAATTCGCAGTAGAAGTCATTCGTGAACGTTATCTCTCGTACCAGATGGACTTGCCGCTGTCGTCATTCGATATCGCCTTGGACGCAAAGGCGGAATGGGATGAAGGCCTTGCTCGCCTCAGCACCTCCACTCGCAATAAACTTCGCCAGGTTCTCTTTCGCATAATGCGCGAGGCTGAAATCCTGTCTCAGGAAAATCGTATCCAAGCCACAATTTTATCCACTCGATTGCAAACACTCATCCAAAACAACAATACTGCCGAATTGGCGTATTTTCCCGGTATTTCGTTGATGGAGGGTAACACGTGAAAACCAAAATGGATCGTAAGGAGCGCGCCGAGCACCTCCATCGTGTGATTACGAGCGAGCGTTTTCTGACCAAGCAAGGGCTCGGGAATGAAGTGCCGTTCTTTATCTGCCCTTTCCCTGCCTCTGAAGGCCTAACGATGATCGACGACCGCAAGGACCTCGTGTCCCGCGTCAGCCATTCTGGCGTGCGGGTGCTCGACCTCAGTCTCTATGACATCTCTTTGGAAATCCTCGAGGAACGCGGCATCTTGGATCAAATCCTCGAAATCGAGGCAGATAGCGACAAGTCAGAAATCAAAGAACTCCTTCAAGGGGTGCTCGACCCCGCAACCCACATCGTGCCTCGGATTGGGGCAGCCATTGAGTCAGAGCCGCACGATGTGCTGTTCTTATCCGGCGTTGGCGAAGTTTATCCATTCATCCGATCCCACAACGTCCTGAATAACCTGCAAAGTACCGCGAAGGATGCGCCGACGGTCCTGTTCTTTCCAGGCAGCTACACCCACGCATTGGCGACGGGTGCGTCACTGGATCTTTTTGGCCAGTTGCACGACGACAAGTATTACCGCGCCTTCGATATTACCAATTACGAGGTCTGACCCATGTCACAGTTAATGAAAGAAATTTTTGAAAAACCGGTGGACCGCGCCATTGACGGCGTCATTAAGGCCGATGATGAGGCAAGTCTCCGCGTTGAATTGGACGAATACGTCATTACGGGCGAAATCGGCCAAAAGCTTGAGCACTTTTTGGAGGCCTATAATAACTATGACACCTCGAATGGGGTATGGATTTCTGGCTTCTTTGGGTCTGGTAAATCGCACCTTTTGAAAATGCTCGCCCTTTTGCTGGAGAACCGAGAGGTTGGCGGTGCGCCGGCTCGCGACATTTTCGCCGAGAAGCTGAAAGACGACCCAATGCTGAAGGGGGCATTGGACAAGGCTGTCTCCATTCCGTCTAAATCCATTCTGTTTAACATCGACCAGAAGGCCGACGTCATCTCGAAGACGGATGTGGATGCCCTCTTGTCCGTGTTCCAGAAGGTGTTTGACGAATCCTGCGGGTTTTACGGAAAACAGCCTCACATCGCGCAGTTCGAGCGTGATTTGCATGCGCGCGGGCAACTCGAGGCATTCAAATCCGCATTCCAAGACGCATCAGGCAAGCCCTGGGAGCATGGGCGCGAGCAAGCTCTTCTCGAAGCGCGCAACATTGCGACGGCATTCGCGTCAGCGACAGGAGGCGATCCGACAGATGCCAAGGATATCCTTACCCAATACCGCAAGGATACGCGCGTCTCGATTGAAGATTTTGCAAGCACGGTCAAGGCTTGGATCGATGAGCAACCCAAGGGGTTCCGACTGAATTTCTTTGTGGACGAAGTCGGCCAGTACATCGCCGACAACGTCAAGCTGATGACCAACCTTCAGACCATCGCTGAAAGCCTGAACACTCGCTGCAAGGGGCAGGCTTGGATCATCGTAACCTCCCAGCAGGACATGGAGGCTATCGTCGGAGACACCAAGGCCTTCCAGAGCCAGGACTTTTCGAAAATTATGGCTCGGTTCTCGATCCGGATGCCGCTCGACTCGCAGAACGTGGCAGAGGTGATCCAGAAACGGCTGCTCTCGAAGACTCCGGAAGCTCAGGTGACCCTCGGCAACTTGCACGACCGCGAAGAAAATAATCTCAAGACCCTGTTTGACTTCGCAGACGGGTCGATCAAGCTCAAGAATTATACCGACAGAGATCACTTCATCGACAGCTACCCGTTCCCACCCTATCAGTTCACCCTGTTCCAAATGGCCATTCGGTCGCTGTCCCAACACAATGCTTTCGAAGGCAAGCACAGCTCTGTCGGGGAACGCTCCATGCTTGGTGTGTTCCAGGAAGTATCCAAGAAGCTGATGGACGAACCTGTTGGCGGGCTTGCCACGTTCGATCTGATGTTCGAAGGCATCCGAACCGCTCTGAAATCAAACGTACAGCAGTCCATCCACCTCGCCGAACGCCAGATACAGGATCTGGACGACTTCGCCGTTCGCGTACTCAAGGCCCTATTCCTGGTGAAATACGTGAAGGGCTTCAAACCTTCGGTGCGCAACATCTCGATCCTGTTGCTGTCCGAGCTGGACGCAGACCAGGCCACGCAACGCCGCAAGATCGAAGAGGCACTTAGCCTGCTGGAGCGAAACACACTCATCCAGCGCAACGGTGAAGTCTACGAATTCCTCACCGACGAGGAAAAGGACGTAGAGGCCGAGATCAAGGCGCTGGACATTGACCCGTCCGAACTCTCCAAGGAACTCGAGACACTCGCCTTCGATACGATCCTTCGGCACCGGCGGCTAAAGCACGCTACCACGAACAACGAGTATGCCTTCACCCGAAAACTCGACGATCACGCGCTCGGGCGCGAACACGAGCTGGCCATCAACATCATCACGCCATTCGGTGAAGATGCCGACAGCCCGGATGCCGTGCGCATGAAGACGATGTCCCGCGAGGAGCTTGCTGTCGCTCTAAAGGCGGACACGAACTTCGTCCGTGACTTGATCCTCTTCAAGCAAACGGACAAGTTCATTCGTCAGGCGCGGACTGGATCACCGCAACCGGGGCGCGACCGCATCATTGCCGAGAAGGGAGAGCAGAATGCCCGCCGCGCCAAAGATCTGGAGATGCGCCTGCGCCGCCTCATGGGCGAGGCGCGCCTCTTCGTGCGGGGAGATGAGCTCGAGGTTGGAGGCGAGAATGCACAAGATCGCATTGCGAAAGCGTTCCAGACACTCGTCGACAAGGTCTACACAAACCTTCCCATGTTGCATGGCGTCACTTACTCCGAGGCGGAGATCAACAAATCCGTCCAGCCGGAAAACAACCTCTTTGGCGCATCTGGAGCAGGCCTCGGCGAAGCAGAACAGGATGTTCTGAGCTTCATCAACGGTCAGGCCCGAAATGGCGTGAAAGTCTCCGTTAAGTATCTGGTCGAGAAGTTCACAACCAAACCCTATGGCTGGCCCACGGTCGCGGTTCTCTGCCTCGCGGGGAGTCTCTCCGCCAAGGGCAAAATCGAGGCCCGCATCGACGGGACGCCGACCGAAGGGCTGGAGCTTGCAAAGGCCCTGAACAACTCACATGCCTTGCCGAATATTCTCCTTACCCCGCAGCAGGAATTCTCGCCCGCGGAGATCCGCAGGTCGAAGGAACTCTACCAAAATCTCTTCTCCAAGCCAGCCTCGGGCAGCGACGCCCGCAGTCTTGGCGCAGAGTGGACCGAGAGCCTGAACGAGTTGGAAGCCGAGGTTGATGACCTAACTCGCCAAACCCACGACTACCCCTTCCTTGCTGCACTGGAGCCATTCCGCGACCAGTTGCGCGGCATGAAAGCAAAGCCCGCCAGCTGGTTCATCACCGATGCGCCACGGCATGAGGATGACTTGCTGAATCCCAAAGAGGAAATCCTCGACATAGTGAAATCCTTCATGGGCGGCGCGCAGCGTAAGATTTATGACGAAGCGCGGAACACTCTGGCCGCACAGAAAGCCAATATCGACTACGTCGATCCGGAGGCAGGCCAAAAGATCGAGAACGCTTTGGCAGGCTCCTCCTGCTACAAGGGCACCGTCATCCAAGACCTCAAGACCTCGCTCTACGACCTGAAAGAAAAGGTCGAGCTGAAGGTTCTGGACGAGCGCAAGGCCGTCATCGCAGCGGTGGATGAGGTCGCCTCCAAGGTGACGCAGATGCACGAGTTCCAAGACCTCGACGCTGACAAGAAAGCCCGCATCACCGACAGGCTGGAACGCGAAAAGACAGGGCTCGACACGATTTCTCTGATCCCCGTGCTTCAGAACAAAGCCAACAATGTCCGCACCAGCCTGCTGGCCGAGGTTATCGCCGAGGTGGACCGCCTTGCGCGTCCGCGGCAAGAGCCGTTTCAACCCGCCCCCGGTGCGAACGAACCGCCAGCTCCCACTCCGCAGGCACCGACCTACGTCAATGCCTCGCAGATCAAGGTGCCCTTTACCAAGGCCTACCTGTCGGATGACGCCGACGTCACCGACTACCTCGAAGAAATGAAAAAGACCCTGCTGGCCGAGATCCACGCAGGCAAGAAAGTGATCGTCTGATGGACACCAACGCGCTCAAGAAATTCGCCGCCGCCGCCCGCAACCTGCTGATCGACCAGGTGACCGCCAAGCTTGACCTCGTGCTGGCCGAGGGCGCGCCCGCGCGGCGCGAGCATCCGCAGGCCGTGAAAGACCTCGAAACCGCCATCCGCCGCGACGGGCGGCAACAGGTCATCGAACAGGTCGCCTATACCTGGTTCAACCGCTTCACCGCCCTGCGCTTCATGGATGCCAACGGTTACACTCAGGTGCGCGTCGTCTCCCCCGCCGACGGCGCGACGCGGCCCGAGATCCTGTCCGAGGCGATGGCCGGCAACCTGCCCGACGGCGCCCCCGCGACCATCGCCGCGCTGCTCGATGGCCGCACGCCCTCCAACGATCCACAGGCCGAGGCCTACCGCCTTCTGCTCGTCCATGCCTGCAACCAGTGGCACGGGCCGATGCCCTTCCTGTTCGAACAGATCGACGACTATACCGAACTGCTGATGCCCGAGGATCTGCTGTCGCAGACCTCCATCCTCGCCGAACTGCGCGAAGTGATGACGGAGGACGCCTGCCAGGATGTCGAGATCATCGGCTGGCTCTACCAGTTCTACATCTCCGAGAAGAAGGATCAGGTCTTCGCGGGCCTCAAGAAGAACCAGAAGATCACGGCAGAGAACATCCCGGCCGCGACGCAGCTCTTCACCCCGCACTGGATCGTCCGCTATCTCGTGGAGAACTCGCTGGGGCGGCTCTGGCTGCTGAACAATCCGCACAGCGGGCTGGCGGCCAAGATGGACTATTACATCGCGCCGGAAGAGCCCGAGACGGACTTCCTGAAAATCACCAAGCCGGAAGAGATCCGCATCTGCGATCCCGCCGCAGGCTCGGGGCACATGCTGACCTATGCCTTTGACCTGCTCTACGCCATCTACGAGGAAGAGGGCTATGACCCGACAGAGATCCCCGCGCTGATCCTGACGCACAACTTGACCGGCGTGGAGATCGACGACCGCGCGGGCGCGCTGGCCGCCTTTGCGCTGGCGATGAAGGCAGCGGCGCGGCTGGGGCGGCGGAAGTTCCTGCGGATGGAAGCAAAGCCCGACATCTGCGTGTTACAGAACGTGGCCTTTACCGACGCCGAGATGCGGGACGTGGCCGCCGTGGTGGGCAAGGATATGTTCACCGATGAGCTGCGCGAGACGTGTGCGCAGTTCGAGCATGCCAAGAATTTCGGCTCGCTGATCGTGCCCAAACTACGCGATCCGGCAGAGACCCTGCGGGTGGTCGAGGCGCGGGATTTTGGCAACGACCTGCTGCTGAAAGAGGTGCAAGAGCGCGTCATCGCCGTGCTGCGCATGGCCGAGGCGCTGTCGCCGAAGTATCACGTTGTGGTGGCCAACCCGCCGTATATGCATAAGCGCAATATGGGCAAATTCTTACTCAACTGGCTCGAAAGGCACTACTCAAATAGCAAGACTGACTTATACACTTCATTTATTGAACGGATCGGGAATTTATGCCTTCCAAAGGGTAATTTTGGGATGATGTCTCCGAATACTTGGATGTTTCTTCCTGCTCATGAATACGTGAGAACCGAGTTCCTCAGTAAAGCTCAAATCACAACGCTTCTCGAATTGCCTTTGAATGGCTTTAAGGGGGCGACGGTGCAAATTTGCGCGTTTGCATGCCAAAATAGCCATGGCGAGACTTGCGGATGCTACCTGCGGCTAACTTCATTCAAAGGAGAGGATGATGATTTTGCGCGATATGTTCGCAAAGCCTGTAATGGCAAAGATCTCACATACTCATATTTTCGAAAGAATATTTCTTTTCAAGCAATTCCAGGAAGTCCAATTGCATATTGGGCGTCAGAGTTTGCGCTAAAATGTTTTGCAGAATCGAAATACGTCGCCGATGTCGCTGAACCGAGAACAGGTTTGCAAACTGGTGAAAACGACAAGTTTTTAAGGCTTTGGCACGAGGTGGTTGCTCAAAAAACTTTGATGCCCCAACACCAGCAACCACATGCGAAATGGTTCCCCTACAACAAAGGTGGAAGCTATCGAAAATGGCACGGGAACAAAGAATTCGTTATCAACTGGGAGCACGACGGCAGGGAAGTAAAAAACTTTACCGATGACGAAGGCAATCTGCGTTCGAGACCGCAGAACACTCAATACTATTTCCGTGAAGGTCTCACTTGGACAACAACAAGTTCATCTTATTTCGGAATTAGACATACTGACGCTGGTTTCATATTCGATGTTAAAGGCTCGTCCTGCTTTGCAGAAAATAGGACGCTGCTTCTTGCAATTCTGGGCATGCTTGCATCATTTGTCGGCACAAAGTTACTCGAATTTCTCAACCCGACGATAGAGTTCCAGAATGGGAATATCAAAAATGTTCCTCTTTGTTTTGCTCTGGACGAAGAGAATTTTCAAGCAATGACCGCAACACGCGTGTCGGCACTGATTGAACTTGCCCGTTCCGACTGGGACGCCTACGAAACCTCCTGGGATTTCACCACGCTCCCGCTGCTCCAACCCGATCACCGCGCCGAGACGCTAGAGGGCACCTACACCACCCTCCGCACTCTCTGGCAATCAATGACGGACGAGATGCAGGCCCTTGAAGAAGAGAACAACCGCATCTTCATCGACGCCTATGGTCTGCAAGACGAGCTGACCCCCGAGGTGCCGATTGAGGAGATCACCCTCACCTGCAATCCCGCCTATCGCTATGGCGTGAAGGGCAGCGAGGACGACCGCGAAACCCGCCTGCGCGCCGACACCATGGCCGAGTTCCTCTCCTACGCCGTGGGCTGCATGTTCGGCCGCTACAGCCTCGACGAACCGGGCCTGATCCTCGCCAATCAGAGCGAGACGCTGGAGGATTACCTTGCCCGCGTGCCCGAGCCCAGTTTTATGCCGGACGAAGACAACGTCATCCCCGTGCTCGACGCCGACTGGTTCCCCGACGACATCACCGAGCGCTTCCGCCTGTTCCTGCGCGTGAGTTTCGGCGAGGCACATTTCCGCGAGAACCTGAAGTTCATCGAGGACTCCTTGGGCAAGGACATCCGCAAGTATTTCACCCGCGATTTCTACGCCGACCACGTAAAGCGCTACAAGAAACGCCCGATCTACTGGATGTTCTCCAGCCCCAAGGGGACGTTCAACGCGCTGATCTACATGCACCGCTATCGCAGTGACACGGTGTCGGTCTTGCTGAACGACTACCTGCGCGAGTTCATCACCAAGCTGGAGGGCGAACGCGCGCGGCTGGACAAGCTGGCCGATGACCCGACCGCAACGCAGGGCCAGCGCACCAAGGCGCTGAAAGACGCGCAGAAGGTCGCCAAGCAGATCGACGAGCTGAACGAATGGGAACGCGACGTGATCTTCCCGCTGGCCCAGCAGAAGATCGAGATCGACCTGGATAACGGGGTGAAGCAGAACTACCCGAAATTCAGCGCGGCCCTGAAGAAGATCGCGGGGCTGAGCTGATGTCGGACCGCATTCAGGCCGGGCTGGCACGACTGTTCGAAGAGCACCGGATCGTCTTCTGGTACGACACCGCCCGCGACATGCGCGAGGCGTTCGAGGCGGTGGACCTGCCCGGTGTCGAGAAGGTCGAGATCGCCAACAACGAGTTCGGGTTGAAATACCGGATGCTGCGGCAGGAGCCGAAGCAGAAGTTCCTCGTGTTCAAGGACGGCCCCGAACCGGAGATGGCGGATAACTGGCTGCTGGACGTGCAGCTTGCCACGGCGGTGTTCAAGGCCGACCAGGCGGCGATCTGGCTGGCGGAACTGGGCCTACCCGGCAAGTACGAAGCTGCCGTGCGCGACCACATTGAATTCTACCGCTCCACCCGCCGGCTGGAGCGGTTGAAGGCGATGGAGGCCGAGCAGCCGTCGGATTCCGTCTCGGCCGTCCGGCGCAAGATGCTGGCCGTCTGCGTGGGTGCCGATGGCGCTTTGGACACGGTGATCGAGGCGCTGCTGGGTGAGCTTGCCGAGGGCCGCGACGATGCCCTGCGCCTGATGGAACGCGCCGGACTGATCGAGTTCTTCTGGAAACAGGTGGAAAACGCCTATGGCTATGTCTCGGATGAGCCAGACTTCGAGGATTTCGCCATCACACTGTTTCAGTCCTGCTATTTCCGGGCCCTGGGCGAGGACGGCAAGTTGAACAGCGAGGCCCTGTTGGTCTACCGCCGTTGGAAGAACAACCGTCTGCACGCCGATGCCTTCGAGACCTTAAGCCGCAAGTACCAGGACATTCTGCGCATCCCCGAAGATCTGGGGGATCGCGAGATCAAGGTGCTTCGCCCGATCGACCATTTCGAAGAGGTCGACCGCCAGATCATCCGGACCCTGGTGGCGGAGATGTCCAGCCAGACCGTGACGGCCGCCGAGGTGCTCAAGACGGTCCGTGAACGCCGCCAGAGCCACTGGTACCCGATCTACGCGGATGTCTACGAGGCCATCGGCTATGCCACCGAGTTTCAACAAGCGCTTGCGGAGGCGACCCTTGGCATGACCTCACCCGCCGAGGGAGTGAAGCGGTATGTGACGAGTTGGTTCAGGATCGACCAACTTTACCGCAAGTTCATCTACCACATGCAGAAAAGCGGTCAGGCATCGCTTCTAGGGGCGCTCTTCGAAAGCGTCGAGAACCGGTATACGACCAGTTTCCTGCTGGCCGTGAACGACGCCTGGCAAGATCAGGTCGCAAAGATGACCGACTGGGGCGTGCCAGGCTATGCACGACAGTCGAACTTCTACATGGACCAGGCCGCGGAGTTCCGTCGTCGCGATCAGAAGGTCGTCGTGATCATTTCGGACGCACTACGCTATGAGGTGGCCGAGGAATGCCTGCGCGAGATCCGCAAGCTGCCGCGCTATGATGCGGAGCTGACTCCCATGATTTCAAGCCTACCCAGCTACACGCAGCTCGGCATGGCCGCGCTCCTGCCGAACAAGGATCTGATGTTGTCCAACGATGCCGCGGTGTCGTCATTCGGCAACCCGACCAAAGGGACTGCGAACCGCGAAAAAATCCTCGCCCATGGCCGTTCTGGCGACCGAGCAAAGGCTATGAAGGCGGACGACTTCATGAACATGAAGGCGGACGAGGGCAAGGCGCTCTTCCGCGACCATGATATCCTTTATCTCTTTCATAACCGAATCGACATCGTGGGCGACAAACTGGCCACCGAAGATCGCGTGACCGAGGCAGCCGAGGACGCAATCGAGGATCTGACCAAACTCGTCCGCAAGCTGACAACCGCAAACTTCTCAAACATCTTGATCACGGCGGACCACGGCTTCTTATACCAACATCGCCCATTGGATGAGACCGAGTATTCGATCGCTGACCCAACCGGGTCCGAGATCCTCGTCAAGAACCGCCGGTTTGTGATCGGACGCGGGCTCAACGAAACACCTGGCATGAAGATGTTCACTACCGAGCAACTTGGCCTGACAGGTGATCTGGATGTGCTATTCCCGAATTCCATCAACCGTATGCGGGTCAAGGGTGCCGGCAGCCGTTTTGTCCACGGCGGAGCCACGTTGCAGGAAGTCGTCATCCCTGTACTGCGGGTAGGTAAGCGGCGCGAGGCGGATGTCAGCAAAGTCGAAGTCCAAATCATTACGCCGAGCCGCAGTCTTATTTCTTCGGGGCAAACATCCGTCGCTCTCTACCAGGCGCAGCCGGTTTCCGCAAAGCAGCAACAGCGCGATCTCTTGGCCGGGATATATGCGCAAGATGGCACATTAATCTCCGATGAACATCAGCTTACCTTCGACTTTGCGTCGCAGAACCCTCGCGAACGGGAGCTACCCATCACATTCCTCCTCTCGCGCGAGGCAGACCGCTTCAACAACCAAGACGTTTTCCTGAAGCTGCGCGAGCGCGTTGGAAAGACCAGTCATTTCGAGGATTACACAAGCCATCGCTTTCAACTGCGCCGTGGCATCTCAACTGATTTCGATTTTTAAGGAGAAGATATGAGTTCTCTCGATGACAAGATTAACGAACACTTCGCAGGCTATGTCGTCCGTAAGGATCTGGTGAAAGCGGTCAAAGGAAACGCGATCGTTCCGACCTATGTGCTCGAATACCTGCTGGGCCAATATTGCGCGACCGACGACGAAGCCTCGATCCAGAGCGGCATCGAAACGGTGAAGGAGATCCTACGCAAGCACTACGTTCACCGCAGTGAAGCCGGCCTGATCCAATCCACGATAAAGGAGAAGGGCCGCTACAAGGTCATCGACCAGATCAGTGTGACACTCAACGAAAAGACAGACTGCTACGAGGCCACATTCGAAAACCTGGGCATCAAAAAGGTCGCCGTCGACAGCGGAACGGTAAAGGCGCACCCGAAGCTCCTCGTTACCGGCGTATGGTGCATCGCTGACGTCCAATACGAATTCTCGGAAGATTCTCGGACGTCACCATGGATGCTGGAAACCATAAAGCCGATCCAGATCGCGAAGGTCGACTACGAAGGCTACAAAGAAGCGCGCAACCAATTCACGAAGGACGAATGGATCGACCTGCTCATGCAGTCAATTGGCTTCAATCCGGACGCTTTCGGGCGGCGCAGCAAACTGCTGCAACTGATGCGCCTGATCCCCTTTGTGGAGCGCAACTACAACATTATAGAGCTCGGCCCCAAGGGCACCGGAAAGTCGCACATCTATTCGGAGTTTTCGCCCCACGGGCAGTTGATCTCTGGTGGCGAGGTCACCATTCCGAAGCTTTTCGTTAACAATTCAAATGGGCGGATCGGCTTGGTTGGGTACTGGGACGTGGTCGCCTTTGACGAATTTGCCGGCCGCGAAAAGACAGCTAACAAAGCGCTCGTCGATATCATGAAGAACTACATGGCGAACAAGACATTCTCCCGCGGAGTAAACCCGATGGGCGCCGAGGCGAGTTTCGCCTTTGTCGGAAACACCGACCATAACGTTCCCTTCATGCTTAAGAACAGCGACCTGTTCGAGGCCTTACCTCCCCAGTTCCATGACAGTGCCTTCATCGACCGCCTGCACGCCTATCTGCCCGGCTGGGAGGTGGATGTAATCCGAGGCGAGATGTTCACCCAAGGCTATGGTTTCATCGTCGATTATTTGGCCGAGATACTTCGGCACCTGCGGCAAGAGGACTTCTCAAATCGGCCCGATCAGCATTTCAGCATCAGCGAGAAGATTTCCACCCGGGACCGCGATGCCGTCTACAAGACGATGTCGGGCCTGCTGAAGGTCATCTTCCCCGCCGGAGGAGAGAGTTCTGAAGATGTCGAGGAACTGCTGCAACTCGCCATGGAGAGCCGCAAGCGCGTAAAGGATCAGCTATTCCGGATCGACGCGACGTACCCCGAGGTCGATTTCTACTACACTGGAACCGATGGCGAAAAACGGCACGTGCAAACCGTGGAAGAACAGGAATTTCCTCAGTTCTATCACCTGAAGCCTGCCTCGGATCCGAAGCAGCAATCTACTGATGGAGACAACACGGACGAAGCAGTAATCGAGCCCATCCCAGAAGCAAATGTGCAGTCGATCGCCAGCACGCCTGCACAGCCTGCCCTTGAGGAAGGACACCATACCTTCGCCGAAAACCGAAAGGGCGTCAGTTTCGACAATCTTTTCGGCCCTTATACAGACGGATCCTCCCGTATTGTCGTGACCGACCCCTACATCCGCTATTTCTACCAGATCAGGAACATGATGGAATTCGTGGAAATGATCATTCGGCGCAAACAGCCCGAAGATCAGGTTTCCATCCATCTCGTGACCGGCCCACATGACGGGGACATCCAGAAGCAACGCGAGCTGCTCGATAGCATTACCGAGGCTTGCACCGGTTCAGGGGTCGATTTCACTTGGGCGTTCGATACATCCGACACTGCACACGCGCGGGATATCGTGACTGATACTGGGTGGAAAATCGTTCTGGATCGAGGCTTGGACATCTTCCAAGCGCCGCTCCGTCGCGAGGGCTTCAACCTTGGCGATCGGCTACAGGAACATCGCATGGTGAAGAGTTTCTACGTGACCTATGTGCGGCAAAGCTAATGGTAAGATCGCTCGACGATATTATAGGTGAATTTTCAATGTTTCAGCGCGCGTATGGCCAACGCTGGCTATCATTCCTACCGAGCCCAGAATTCAAATTAAGGTAACAATGTATAAAGCAAACAAAGACGAGGCAATCGAAGGCATATCCGTTGGAGCTGTTCCAACGAGTGATCACGGTGAGCCTGGAGATGATGAAGGTCGTTAACGTGCCACCAAAACTGGATTTGCCGACATGAAGATCAAAGCACTCGTATTGCTGGCCGCCCTAATTCCCACGGGGGTGGTGGCACAGCAAAACTTCAGCTGTAATTGGGGCGATCGTGGCGCCTGCCTTGGATACGGCGAAACGGTTTGCTCGAGTTCAGGTAAGTGCGTGAGTTCGGACGCCGTGTGCTTTGACAGTTACCAGTGCAATTATGAAGGTTTCACCTGCAAATCGAACCTCACCGAATGCGCGGATGAATATGACGGCCTTCTGAAACGGTTCAACGCGCTGGTGGAAGATTATAACTATCTCCTCGAAGATAACCGGCGAATTCGCGCGGCCTTTGAAACCTCGCTGGAGGAGCTTGAAGAAACGCAAGATGCCCTTTCGGATGCGCAGTCGAATTTGTTCTACGCGCGACAAGAACGCGACGAAGCACGGGATGCCTTGGCAGACATCGTGGCCTGTATCGATGTGCTCGGGCGCTTCGAGGATGCAAGCAATTGCCTGCCATAGCTATTCCAAAGGACGTTTCCTGATGCCAAGTATCTTTGGACGCCGCACCACCGAAAGCACGAGCTTCCCGTCCGGCCCCTTCCGTTTCGTAGCGCTTGATGTCGAAACCGCCAATCACGACCGAGCCAGCATCTGCCAGATCGGCGTGGCGTGCGTTCGCCCTGATAATTCCATCGAAACCTGGACGACCTACGTCGACCCATGCACATCGACATGGGCATTCACTGGGCTGCACGGCATTTGCCAGTCCACCGTAAGCGGCGCTCCCAGATTTGCAGACGTCCTCTCAATGATCGAAGCTCCGCTCTGTGGCCTCACCATCTACCAGCATTCAGGCTTCGACCGCAGCGCCTTCCGTGCAGCATGCGCGATGTTACAGCGCAACGAGCCTCCCTGGACCTGGCAGAACAGCGTAACCGTCGCCCGCCGCGCCTGGCCCGAGCTGAAAGGAAACGGCGGGCATGGGCTCGCATCCCTCAAGACCCATTTGCGTCTTTCTTTCGACCACCACGACGCAGGCGAAGACGCCCGCGCCGCTGCCGAGGTCGTTTTGCATGCAGAGAGGGCTAAGGGATTGGAGGTTTGTTTTCACGGTTTGTGACTGCGTCGCCCCTCCCCGGCGGCGCTCTTCTCCATTCGCTAGTACTTGGACAGTGGTAGAGAAGCACATGCTCATGCGAAATGGGCGGGGAGCCGACATTCGCTGCAGAATGAGCGAATGTCCGGTGTTGAGCCTAACCAACGTCCGTGTCTTGAAGGATAGGTATACGTTGCCGGTAGTCAACGCACCTTCCATTCAAATCCCGAGACCGTAACCTAAAGACCGACGATCCAATGGCGGGCGAAAAATGTAGACTGATAAGATAAGCCTCTTGGTTTCTGTAGAAAGGTGGGGATAAGGTATTGAAAACCGACGATAGGGACAGTGATTAATTCTGAGTATGTTGCATAACGAGCCACCGCCAAAAACTACTCTCGCCCGTATTTTGAAAACAACCACTGCGGGATCGGGAAGTTATGGCCACCTTCTTCTTGAGCAGAACGTCTCTCGTCTCTCGGATGACGATGTTTCGGAGCTGCGTCCCTATTTCGAGTCGGCGCATCTAGACGCGCGAGAGGTATTTCACGCTGCCGCGCGGATATCTCTTCATCCGGAAGATGACGGAAAGGGAGCTCATGCGACCTATCCAGGATGCCTCCCTCCAAAGACCGTGCGTGGCCTTTTTGGTGAGGTGATGTGCGGACTTATAGCAGAGTCGTACTGCCTTGTCGGCGGCAAGAAATGGAGTGTTCCCATTTTCTTGTTCCGGGAACATGCACCGGTCGGGCGTTATATTTTCGACCTCGTACGCGATCCCGAGCGGATCAAAGAGGTTCACGGACGCCCTGGCGACGATTTCATAGGCCTTGAGCTTGCGGAGGATGGGACTGTTTTGGCATTTATCGCCGGAGAGGCGAAATGGCGTGCTAATTTGACGGCATCGACGGTTGATGGGATCATGAAAGGTGATGGCGAGGGAAAGGGTACCGCTCGCGTTTGGAAAGACAATGGTGTCTGGAACGACATTAATACAGCCTTGCTGATCCCCCAAGGGATACAGCAAATCTGCGATCTCCTCAAACTCAAGGATGCTGACGGGTTTGCTCGCACAATACTTTCTCTAGATGAGGCACTTCTAGCAGACAGCGGTCCCCCACGTACCGACATGATATTGATCGCTTGCAATCGTGCGGCAACGCGTACGAACGGTACCGCGCTACTTCCGACTGTTGCGCCTCCAGCAGATTATAAGGCCGGGCGCCCCCTTCAGGTTGTCGAGGTCGTGCTTTCAGATGGCGAGGAAGTAATCGACCGTCTCTACGCGTCACTTTGGAAAACAGATGGCTGAATTAAATGAAGAACGTCGGGCGTTGGCCGAGCGTTTTCGCGTGGCACATGCAATCGAAAACGCGCTTACCGCCCAGCAGGCGCGCCTGTTCGTTCGGTCTATTCAGAATAGTTGGGCTGTGCAATCGCTCACCTGGTCACAGCGTCAGTCAAATGAATTGTTCAGCGATGCTCGACGACTGTTGCACGCAGCAGAGATCTTCGAGGATACAGATGGCCAAGATAGCGACGCGGCAGCATCTTGTTATAAACGCGCGGGTGAGTTGCTCGAATGGCTCTCGCGATCACGCGATGAGGTAACGCACGAAGTCCCAACAGAAATTCTTGCGGCCGGAGCCTATCAATTGGCTGGCCTCCCGGCGATGGCGACTGGAATCTTACGACGGTCTGAACTGAACGGCGCCGGTGGTATCATCAGTTCTTTTCTATCCTGTGATCTCGACAAAGTCCTGGAAGGCGCGGCGATCTTTTGGCGTGATAATTCCGAACTGACCGGACGAGAAGGGTCTTCTCGCCTTTTGGATGGGGTCGAAGTTATTATTTCGCCTACATCTGCGCCAGACCCAATGGAAGATGGACTCTCCGGTGAGTCAACTGCCAACCCAGTCGCATGGTATGTTATTGTGGAGACGGTCCGGACGCTCGGCCTGTTGGCGGAAGGATTGCGGCGTGGAGAACAAGATCGTACGGAGATCGCTCTCAAAAAACTAAAGTCGTTGGTCGAGGTCGCGACACGTTGGGCGAACGATGAGACTTGGGTGATGCTGCGGCTTGTATTTTCGACAGCAGAGCGCTTCACGAAAAATAGCCTGCATCGACGCGCGGCAGCACTCATTGGGGATACGCCAACGGCGTATAACCAGTTACGTCGATACGCGCGCGAGCAATTTGGACGAGGTCGCGGCGTGTTGTGGGCCTCGCAGATTAAGGGGCTCGAGCGACTAACAGTTGGAAACGCCTTTGCCCTCTGCACCCCGACGGGTTCGGGCAAGACGATGGTCGCCAATCTCGCGCTCGTCAAAGAGCTCCTGCTGACGCCGCCTGAACCAGGGGCGCCTGGACGGCTAGCACTCTATCTCGTGCCATCCCGCGCGTTGGCTGGTGAAGTTGAAGCCAAACTCAGCTCCGAGTTCCGAGGAGAGAACATCGTGATAACCGGGCTCTATGGAGGGACGGACTGGGGTATCACCGATAACTGGTTGACGACGGAAGCGCCCACGGTTCTCATTGCCACCGTTGAAAAGGCAGAAGCACTGATGCGATATGTTGGCAGACTGCTGGTTCATCGCCTGGCTTTGCTCGTTGTCGACGAGGCGCATCAGGTTGTAGTGGCGGGGACGCCTAAGACAATGCGCGATTTGGCGGCACACGGTGATCGGTCCATTCGGCTTGAAAGCTTGGTTTCTCGCATTCTTTTGCTCAAGCCGAACCTAGCGCGTATCGCGCTAACCGCGGTTGCTGGCGGCGCGGCGCTACCGGTATCGCGATGGATAGAGGATGATGACGGCGCTATTCCGGTAGGTCTCGGTTATCGAAGCAGTCGTCAGCTGGTTGGGGTGCTGGAATGCCGCCCCAAACAGTCCCCTTTCATTACTTTGGAACTGAATAACGGGCAGCCGCTCTATGTACGGGGGCGCGATGAACCCGTTTACCTCACGCTCGGCTTGCCGCCGATGCCCAACCCGCCAGCGGTTGTGAAAAATAGCCTACATCATTATGTGCAGATCCACGCTCTCTGGACTGCGGTGCATCTAGCCCCCAGCGGCCGACGCATACTGGTGTCGGTTACACAGGGTCCAGATCGCGTAATGCGGCGTTTTGCCGATGCATTTGATCTGCCAGGATGGTCAGAAATCACCCCCTTCATACCGCAAACTGAGGACGCGCGGCGACTGTTCGAAGAGGCGCGTGCGGTTTGTGTCGACTATTGTGGTGAGGGAGCGAGCGAGGTCCGCTTACTTGATCGTGGCATCGCCTCAAGCCATGGTCAGATGCCGCAGCGGCTACGGCGCTTGATGGTTGAACTGATCGACAAGCAGGTGTGTCCCATCACGGTCGCGACCGCGACATTGACCGAAGGTGTCAATCTACCATTCGATCTTATCATCCTGCCGAGTCTCGAGCGTATCGTCGAATTCGGAACCAATGGTGCGCCGTTAACTGACATCATTCCAGTCTCGGAGTTCCGCAACCTCGCTGGGCGCGCAGGAAGGCCCGGAGCGGCGGAGGCGATGGAAGGCCTTACTTTGGTCTGCGTGCCAATGGCGAACAGCGCGACGGCGCCTAGCAAGCAAGACGTGCAGTGCAGGCAACGTGACTCTTATGCCGCAAACCTCAACCAGATGCTGCAGCTACTGGCGCTCGAGGAGTCGGCCGATCTAGTGGTCTATGCACCGCTGCAGACATTGATGGCGTCAATCTGGACAAAGCTGCGGGATCACCTCGGGCTGCGTACTGTGGCTGATCTGCATGATTTCCTCGAGAATACCATGCCCGAGGGGATCGGGACTGATCTTGGCGTTGCTTCTCCAGGGCACCTCGACATGCTAGGTGACAGCCTTGACGAGCTCGATGGCGTAATCATCGCTGCCGTTGAAGAAATCGAGATGTTGGAAGGTTTGCCTGCGGCGTCGCTCGAGTCTGCCTTGAGCCGCGTATGGCAGCGGACTTTCACGCGATACTCAAGTGCTGTGGAGAGCTGGATGGAGGCAGCCTTCATCAAACGCGGCCACGCGTTGGTCGAGCGCTTGTATCCAGATCCGACTCAGCGGCGAACTCTCTACCAAATCGGGTTCACACCTTATGTCGGTCGCCAATTCCAGCAGATTTCGCCTCTGATCAATGCCCACCTCAAGGCCGCAGCCGACTATGGTCGGCGATCGCCGGAGGCGCGCTTTTCGCTCGTTTGGCAGATTGGGGAGTTGGTACGAACCGGCCGAGGTTTCGGTTTTATTTCACGCGGCGCAAATGAAGCTGCGCTGATCGAGAGTTGGCATGAGGTGGCCGGCTGGTGGTTGCAACGCGAAGGAGCTCCGCCGCCGTCGGCTGCGGATTTGCGACGGTGGCAGGGCTTTGTCGCGAATAATCTCGAGTTTCGTCTTGGTGTAGCTGTTGGTGCCGCTGTTGCGGAATCATGGAATGCGGGTGCGAGCGAACTTGAGGTTCCGACCTTAGACGCATGGCGTGAAACAAGCGGCCTACCTTGGATTGGATTTTGGTTCCGCGAAATGCTGCGTTGGGGAACGCTGGATCCATTTGTCGCCTTTGCGCTCGCACAGGGAATCGTTCGTACTAGGGCTGAAGGCATCGAACGGCGCGCGGACTACGAGGCGTGGCTTGTTCAGCGAGGCATTGAGATTGAAGATGAGGACCTTATTGACCCACAGTTATTTCTCGAATGGCATAGGTCTTTGCCGAAATCCGCTAGGGTTGCGACAACATTTGCTGCAGTGAAAGCAAATCTAACGGGTGTGGAAGGGAAAAGGAACCGGTACGCGGTGCGGCCAGTGTTTAGGCAGGATAGTGTGATCTGGCTCGATCCAGCAGGCTTCCAGGTCGCAACGAGTGCTTCTGTGCCTGGCGGGTCTGAAGCAAATGCGTCGAGACGAGACTATGAACTGGTGAATGATGCCTCCGGTGTTCGGGTGGTGCGAACTTATTAACTTTGGTCCCACTGGGGCAGTTGTGGCGATTGGGTCGCGCTAGTGCCCTTTGTGGACCATCGGTAATGCCAAGGGATTGCTCTCCGACCAATTTAGCCCGCTGATTGCCCTCGAAAGCAGCCGCCCTTGGCATTATCCCCCCTCGTCGATTTCATGAAATTGCGACATTGATCTTGATGGCGGAAATGCGCTGCGAAGCGGAAGTTGACTTGGAGGCCATCAAGCGACCGCTTTGGACCGTTACTTCTTCATTCCACGGTTAAAAATCTTCCAAAGCCCCCATATGATAAGGGCTACAATGATAAGTCCTGGCAATCCTATGTTATTCAGCAAGCTCGATTCCTCCTGTCGTTTTTGTCTGCAGCAAAACCTTACGAAAAAAATGGGCGAGGCGATAACTAAATTGCCCAATAGTGCCTATGAAGCGAATGACCGCTTTAGTGACGCTGTGCTGCTAGATGTTCAGAAGGCTAACGGCAGCTGTGGGCCGATCATGTCGATCGACACAACGGGCGGATTGCGGCCATTAGCTGCATGCGCACATATCCATCCTCAGGTCAGTGAAAGCGGTCATTCGAGGCATGGAAGCTTAACCAACCATGCTGCGTCAGCCATCAAGGTCAGCAATGCGCAGGGACCAGCCTTTGCAAAGTCGATCATACTTCCATACTTCGTTGGGATATAGGCAGGTGGTGTATTTGGAAACCCTAACCGAGAGTCCGTACATATCTACACTACGTAATTGGCGCTATCCGCTGACGGGGCAATCTTGTTTGGGATGTGCGCCGAAGGGGGCGCGTCTAAGCAGTTGTTGGCGCCAATTTCCGAGAGGTCTAAAGAGTGCCGGCCCAGATAATATCGAACGCGGCAAGAAGTGAGAGGCTCTCATCTTGCTCCTGCTGTGATCCCCAAAGAGACCGCAGCGATAGGTTCGTACGGTTCTGGGGAGCAGGTCAACAGAAATGCAACATCAAGTGAAAACCAACACAATTTGCGGAAATACCGTCAGGACGGCTATCACAAACAGAGCCATTAGGAAAAATGGCAAAACACCTTTGAATCCGTCTTCAAGCGTCGTTCCAGCCAGCACTGTCGCGATGTTTAGGCAAAGTCCAGCCGGCGGCGTGATCAACCCGATACACAAGTTCACGACCATAAGAACCGAGAAATGCGTCGGATCAATGCCAAGTGACACTGCAATTGGAAAGAACACGGGCATCAACATGACAATGGCAGCATTCGTTTCAATGAACATGCCGACGATCAGCAATATGATATTCACCAAGATCAGGAATATCAGCGGATCAGAAATATTGGCCAACATAAAGTCCGCCACCGAACGGGGAATACCAACATAAGCCATCACCCAGCTGAATGCTTTTGCCGCAGCTACGATCATCATGATCACCGCCGTCGTACGTGCCGCAGATTCAAGGCTTTTTAGGAATACCCGTAAATTGATCTTGCGGTAGACAAAGACACCGACGAACAATGCATAGACTGCTGCAACCACAGCGCATTCGGTGATGTTAAATACGCCGGTTCTAATGCCGCCAATGACAAAAACAGGGAGCAACAAAGCATAGATTGCGCCCTTGGTTGCGGCCCAAATGTCGGCCGCCGAGGAGCGGCCATGCATTGGATAACCGCGACGTTTACTGATCCAGCTGGTCATCACCAGCATTGTTGCCATGTAAAACAGTCCAGGCACCAAACCGGCCAAAAACAACGTGGTCACCGATTGATTTGTCAACGTCGCCACGACAATGAACGGAATGGACGGCGGAATGATCGGCGCCATGACGTTGGCCGCAGCAAGAACCCCAGCCGAGAAGTTCGCTGGATAGCCTGCTTTCTTCATAGCCGGGATCATAATCCTGCCAAGCGCGGAGGTGTCTGCAACGGCGGATCCCGAAATGCCTGCAAACATGGCCGAAGACAAAACCGCACTCATGGCAAGTCCACCGCGGAAGCGACCCATCAGTGAATTTGCTAGATCAAGTAATTTCTCTGTTATGCCACCAGACGTCATGAGACTGCCTGCGAGGACAAAGAACGGAATGGCAAGCAGTGAAAAGCTGTCGAGCCCTGTAAAGATATTCTGGGGTATCACCATCAACGGGATGTTTCCAATGGTCGTCAATGCCACGATCGACGCCGCAAGGATCGAAAATGCAATCGGTAATCCGATGAGCATCAACACGAACGCAGTGCCCAAAAGTATCGCAGTAATAAGCATAGCTCTATCCGATCCTATTCAAATCCGTCCGCCTTGGCGGTCCAATTGCTGTTGTTTTTTGAAAGTCGAGCGAGGATGAGCATCCCCATCATTAAACCACCGCCAATCCACAATGCGGCGTAGATATAGATTTTCGGGATATCCATCGCAGCAGACAATTGTACCGCATTGAGTTTTGCGAACGCGAAACCCGTCCAGGTGATGACCGAAAGTGTCACCAACATCGCAAGGTCGCGGACAATGAGCAGCCATTTCAGGACAGCTGGGCTGACCCTATCGATCAGGACTGTCACTGTGACATGCCCCCCAGTTTTGATTACAACTGCCGAACCAAACATCACCATATAGGTCATCATGATCCTTGCAACTTCTTCAGACCAAGAGGATGCATCGTTGAGTGCATATCGGGTGAAGACCTGCCAGACGATCACAGAACACATGATCAACAGCATCATTCCAATAAGGAAGTTGATTACCAATCCAATTGTATCGGATGTGCGATCAGCCCAGTTCTGTGAGATCTGAGACGTATGTGTAGGGGGCTGTTCCATAAAACCTGCTTCTCTAAACAAGGAAAAAAGGGAAAAGTATCCACCAGCAACAAAAGCCGCTGACGGAAGGTCTGTTGTTTAGTCAACAGCTTGGATCTTTGTTACCCAAGGGTGTAGCTCCGGGAATTCCCGCTGAGCATAGTCGCTCAAGGCATCACGAAACGCTGGCATGTCGACAGGAACAAATTCCATCCCTTTTTCGATCAGGTCGGTCCGCAACTCTTGTTCAGTTGTCACCATGCGCGTGCTGAAGTCCTGCATCACTTTTGCTGCTGCATTGGTCAAGATCGCCTGCGTTTCTTCTGGCAGGCCAGCAAAGTACGACCCGTTAAAAATCAACGTCATTGCGCCGATAACATGACCTGTTTCCATTACGTAATTTTGCACTTCGTAAAGGCTGGCATTGCGGATCACCTCCAGCGGGTTTTCCTGCCCGTCGATCAAGCCTTTTTCGAGGGATGTATAAACTTCAGAAAAGCCCATTGGGACGGGGCTTGCACCTAGGTTCTCCCACGTTTCGCGATACATCTTCAGAGGCGGAACCCGCAACCGAAGGCCTTCAAGCTCTTCGAGCGTCGCTGCGGACCGGTTGGCCGACAAATGGCGTGCGCCACGATAGGCGGCACCGAGAAGGTGAAAGCCCGTCTGTTTTTCAATTTCCGCGAACAGTTCTCCACCGACAGGGCCGAAATAGACGGCATTGAAATGATCCAGGTCACGGATCAGATATGGAAATGCCTCGATGCCCGCGATGGCCCCATAGCGGTCCAATGCGCCAACACTTTGAAGAACGATCTGGTTCGTTCCGATTTGCAGACCTTCGATAGACTGTGGCCAGTCGCCTGTTGTGCCACTGGGCGAGATGTTGACAGAAATCATCCCGTTCGATTGGGCCTCAACTTCGGCTTTGAAGGCCTCTGCGACCTGACCCCAATGATCTTCGGTGTTGTAGATATGGGCAAATTGTAGGGTCACGGGTTCGACCTCTGCGATCGCTTGGCTCCCCACGGCGATCAGTGCTGCTGTTGCGGCAACTTTTAGTCTCATAAACATGTTTTTCTCCTCCACATGTTGGGTTATTAGATTGTTTGGTGTTTAGTTATGGCTTCTACTCCGTCCTCAGCCTGTTTGTTCCGCCCCCAAAAAGTCGGGGTCGTCCAAGGACAAAACCAGCCCTGTAAGCGCCGAGGCGTAACTATATTGACGAAGGCCCATCGCCATACCCGTTGCGGTATGTGTAAAGCTGGAATTGATGCTCCCGCCACCAAGCCCGCGTGCGCCTCCCGCGCTGGCGGAAATGTTTGCAAAATGAACTTCGATGCTTGGCTTCCCCGTGTCCTCGAGTGCGTGACGCACACCTTCTCCAACAGTCGTCAGACCCGCCGGATTAATGATGTATCCATCTACTCGCGAAGCACTTTCATGAATGAATTCAAGAATTTCCCCTTGAAAGTTTGACGAAAAATTTTCAACTTCGACGCCAAGATCCGCGCCAAAGCCCTGCACCCATGCCTTCAGATCATCCAGCGAGCTGATGGGCCCGTAGACCTTTTGGGATCGGTTCCCCAAGCTAGACATATTCGGGCCGTCAATCACAGCGATCTTGTGCTTGCGATTCCCGTTTCGGGTAATGGTTACTTTATGTGACATAGGTTTGTTGTCCTTCTTCAATTGTAGCGCAGCCCTGCGTCCAGATTCAGAGTTTGGCCGGTCATGTAATCGCTGGCGTCTGAGGCCAAAAACATAACTGCGCCAATCATGTCTTCAGATGACCCTTTGCGCTTGAGCGCCTGAGCTGCGATGATGTCTGCCCATTGATCGTCACGGACGGTTTCGCGCGGAACCTCTGTCACGATGCCGTGCGGGCTAATGGCATTCACGTTGATGTTGTCGGGACCCAGTTCCGTTGCTAGGGCGCGGGTCATCCCGATCACTGCCCCTTTGGAGGCAATGTAGTGAGCGTAATTCGCACGCCCCGTGACGACGACAGAGGAAGAGATATTGATGATCTTGCCCTTGCCTTGTGCGCGCATCGGCGCGGCAACTGCTTGACAACACAAGAACACACCGCGTGCATTCACCCCCATGACGGTATCGAATTCTTCAGGGGTTATCTGCTCAAACGGTTTCATCTTGAGTGTTGAGAAAATCGCGGCGTTGTTGATCAACACATCTATGCTTCCGAAATGGTCCAAGACGGTTTGCGCCATTGCGTCCACTGAGGCCTTGTCAGATACATCCGTTGACACTGCAAATGCTGCATCGCCAATTTCGTCAGCAACCGATTGGGCTGCGGCTGCATTTAAATCAACGATCGCGACCCTAGCTCCAGCTTTTGCGAAGGCATGAGCATATTGTCGGCCAATGCCCTGACCCGCGCCAGTGATAACTATTGTTTTTCCGTTAAGTGACATCTATTTGGTTTCCTTTTTTTAAAGTAGGGCTGTCGTGCGCATGCTGCCCATGCCGCCGTCCAGAATAAGTGTTGTTCCTGTCACGGACCGATTGGCTGGATTTGCCAAGAACAAAACCGCATTTGAGATTTCATCGGGATTGACCATATGGCCAGTAGGTTGACGCGCTTCAAATGCGCGGCGTTTGGCTACTGGGTCAGGGGATCGATTGGCAAGTTCGGCCATAAACGGCGTATCTACGGTCGCGGGAGCGATGCAGTTGACGCGAATGCCATCGGAGAGCAAATCGGTCGCGACCGATAACATCATGGCCTGCACAGCGCCTTTACTTGCGGAATAAAGTGCGCGCTCGGGAATACCATTGATAGCAGTGCAAGAAGACATCGCAACGACGGAAGCCTGATCTGACTGACGCAACCATGGCAACGCCGCCCGCAATACACGCATTTGCCCCAAAACATTGATATCAAGTGTATTTTTCCATTCGGATTCGGTACCTGCTTCAATGCCCCCAACAAAGCTGACACCGGCATTGTTCACCAACAGATCGAGGCTACCGAAGGCAGTGACAAAACCGTCCAACACATCGGTGACTGCCGCTTGATCACGGATGTCAGCCAGCAGCGGCGTCACTTCTGGCGCAATACCATCTGCAGTCAGATCCAAGCCTCCGACATGATAGCCCGCTGCGGCAAGCGCAACAGAGACTGCCTGCCCAATCCCCGATGCCGCCCCTGTTACAACAGCCGTTGGAACTCGATCAGTCATGCCTCACTCCCAGATTTTAATTGATTTTCTACGTTCACCCAATGGGCCGACAAACATGTGGCAACCTGAACAGGGTGAGTCAGCACCCCCATATGGCCCGCACCAATTATGATGTGATGCGCAATGTCACCGGTATTTTGGCTCAGCGTCTCTGCGATGCGCGCACCAATGTCAGGCGGCGTCGAACGGTCATCTTCGAAAGAACAGATTTGGGTCGGTGGCACCGGTCCGGGCAGTGCGTCAAAACCCTCGAATTCGGCAAGCGCCTTCCATGCGGCGTCAAAACCTTTGGGGGTCATATTGTGTAAACAGCCATGCGCAGCCCGCTTGGCCTCCCGCGCGTCATCAGTGCTGAACCAACGGGACAATGTTTCCTTTGCAACGGCATCCATATTACCATCCGCTACTGCATATGCGCGGTCGCGGAATGTGGCTAACCCCGCGAATGGGGTCGCGACGAGCGAAAGAGACGCAATTTTCGATCTGCTCGCTCCGGTAGCCAAGTGGGCTGCTACTGCACCACCAAGGGAATGGCCGACCAGATGTATACATGGCGCAGCCATGGACATCAGCGCTTCGGTGGCCGAAGACACAAGTAATTCAAATGAAGTGGGGTTGATATCGGCCAAAGTTCCATGACCCAACTGATCAATGGCAAAGAACCCGCGATCAAGAGGCTCAGCTTTGGCAACCGCAGTCCAACTTGCAGCGGACAGCCCGAGCGAATGTAACGCCAATACAGGCAAACCTTGACCGTTTGGGGTTATCATATGCAATTTGGTGTTCACCGGCTCACCTTTTGAGTGGCGTCCAGCCACTCCGCAATCACCGTGTCGCGATCCCCGTTCAAGGTTGGGGGGTAGGAGGCTGCCATAGGTTGTTCGCCCATCAATTTAATAGGATTGCCGACGACGTGGATATGCCCCCCTTTATCATCTTCGAGACGCGATATCATGTCGCGACCATAGGCGCGCGCATCATCCAAAGCCTCGGGAACGGTTTTGATCAGTGCAACGGGGACGTCGGCCTCTTCGAGGATTGGTATCCAATCAATCGCGTCACGCGTGAGAAAGGCGGGTTCCAATATCGCCCATAACGCTTCACGGTTCTCAAGCCGCAAAGGGCCGTCGACAAAACGCGCGTCCGTTATCAAATCGGTGCGTTCAATGGCTCGGCACAACCCCTCCCACATACGGTGAGTGTTTGCTGTAATCACAAATTGTCGGCCATCACGCGCGACAAATGCGCGATATGTCGGGATGGAGTCGTGGCGCGCGCCCTGCGGACCTGGCGTCACGCCACCGATCAACGCATAGGCACTTTGATAGGAAAGCATGGCCAGCTGGCAATCCAACATCGACACATCAATCATCCGCCCCTTTCCAGTGCGCGCCCGAGCCGCGAGCGCCGCATTCAGGGCGATAGCCGCATAGAGCCCCGCGACAGCATCACCCGCAGGAATGCCCAGCCGAACGGACCGACGCCCTGGCTCACCAGTCAAGCTCATCACACCGGATTCCGCTTGCACGATCATATCGTAAGCAGGACGGTCTTTCCACGCCCCTGATTGGCCAAACCCGCTGATGGAGGCCCAGATCAGACTAGGTTTTTCGTCACACAGGGATTTGGGATCTAGGTTCAGTCTGCTCAGAACGCTGGGGCGATAATTGTCGACAACAACGTCCGCGCGCAGGATTAAACGTCGCACCAACTCCTGATCTTCAGGGGATTTCAAATCCGCAGCAATAGACCGTTTGTTGCGATTGTGAGCGAGGAAATACGCACTGTCATCGCCCACAAAATGCGGCGGGATATGGCGACTTGAATCACCAGTTGGAGGTTCGACTTTCACGACATCGGCTCCAAGGTCAGCCAGTACCTGTGTGCAAAAGGGCCCTGACAGGAACGTGGTCAAATCGACAATCCGAACGCCTTCCAGCATTGGACGAGGGGAGGTTTGATTTGTCATGTGTTCGCCCCCAAGGCGTGAGAAATTTTACGGGCGCTTGCCGCTAGATCACGACCGATCGCATCGACATCGGTTTCGGCCTGCCGGTCTTTTGGTGCTGTAAGGCACAGCGAGCCGATGATGCCAGTTCGATCAAACAATGGTGCTGCAATACCGCGCGAGCCCGGTAGTTTTTCGCCATAGCTAACGCAATATTCTGCACGCTTTATGTCGCGCAACTCGGCCATGAGCGTATCAAGGTCCGGCGGTGGCGCACCGTTGCCTGGGGCGTATGTCTCGCGCGCGAGAATGTCAGCCACGTTAGCCGCCGCCAGGTGCGCAAGAATAGCTTTTCCAGATGCCCCCCAAACCAGTGAAAGTGGTTTGTGCATTTCGATTTGATACAACAGTTTTTGCTGACCATCACGACGCGCGGCAAAGCTCAAATTTCCTTCGGTCGGAAGATATTGACCAAACAACACTGTTTCATTGTGGATCGCACAGAGTTCTTCGAGCTCGCGTTCAATGAAATCTATTTGGCTGGCACCGCCCACAACCCGCGAACTGACGCGGTAAAACTGCGTTCCGATGGTGTAGCTGCGCGACGGTAGAATGTCGGCCACAAAACCTTCATCCTTGAGTAGCCCCAACAGTCTATGCACTGTGGATGGAGCAAGCCCCATGCGATCAGAGATATATTTAATTGTGACGGGATTATCACTGTCAGCAATCAGGGTCAGCAGACGCATGGCGCGGCTGACTGTTCCTGTTGGCGTGCTGGGATCACCTTTGGTAGAGCTTGGCGTATTCATGCAACGCGCTCGAAAATATGCACGGTGCAGGCACCATGATCCATGCCAGAAATGCCGCCACCCGTTACATGGGTCATCGCAGTCTTTGCGCCTGCGATCTGACGCGCGCCAGCTTGTCCGGTTAATTGCCAAAAAGCCTCGACCACCTGGGCAACCCCTGAAGCACCCACTGGGTGTCCTTTGGCGAGCAAGCCACCACTTGGATTGACGACGGTCTTGCCTCCATATGTTGTGGCGCCACTGCGCAAAAGATTGGCTGCTTCGCCCTCAGGGCACAGGCCCAAGGCTTCGTAATAGACCAGCTCGGCGATTGTGAATGCGTCGTGCAACTCAACCATATCAAGACTATCCGGAGACATGGCGGCGGCTTCATAAGCCTCCGCAGCGGAATGATAGGTGATCTCAGGGCGCAGCATATTGCGAAAACCTGATGTCGCCTTTCCAGAATGCAGGACACTTGCTGAAATCTGGATACCTGCAACGCCAAGTGCCTTGCGTTTCTTTTCTGATACAAGAACGAGAGCCGCCGCACCGTCCCCTGTGGGACAACATTGGAATAAGGTCAAAGGCTCCGCGATCGGACGTGATGCCAACACCGCTTCTGCCGTCACTTCGGATTGGAATTGAGCGAACGGATTATTCGCCCCGTGCTTGCGAGCTTTGACGCTGACCTGCGCTAGAACTTCAGGGCTTTCGCCTCGCTCGTGCAAAAAACGCTGTGCGCGCATTGCGTATAGTGCCGGCATGACCATGCCGTTCTGCACTTCAGGATCTTCAGCAACGAGCGGAAGTGTCCCGCCACCAAATTGGGTTAGCTTGTCGACGCCAATAACCAACACCACATCGGATTGGCCGTTCTGAATTTGCGCCGCAGCGAGGTGTATTGCCGTCGCACCACCCGAACACGCATTATCGACATTTAGTTGTGGGATCGATCCGAGGCCGATTTCCTTGGTGATCCGTTGCGCGGTCAACATCCCACCGAACGCATGGCCACAGACTACGCTCTCAATGTCTTCAAGCTCCAGTCCGGAAGATAGGATTGCGTTCATTGCGGCGGGCGCACCCAACCCAGTATAGCTAGATTTTGGGTATTTCCCCATCGGGATCATGGAGGCTCCAATTACGACAGCTTTTGTCATTGCACACCTCCTTTCTGGATCGGCTTTACGAACCAACCCTCCGCATCGGAATCGGTTTGGACAGGCATATCACAGTGCAAGCGCGAGACATCATCGCACCGAACATGGCACATGACCCGCAACCCGTTATCGAAATCGACATATCCCAAAGTGTAGGGCGTGGGTCTACTCGACGAGACATGTATGGTTGAGAAACTGTAGAGTATTCCGTTCGGACCAAAGGTGATTGGTTCCATATCGCGTGCGCCTGTCACGGGGCAAAAGGCACGTTGCGGAAACACCATTTCGCCAGAACTGTGCGACCGGCTTGCGACCAGTAAAGTGCCAGCGTCTGTCTGCCGGAAATCTTCGCGCGCAGAGGTGTTCAGATCGGCAATGGGACAGTGCATTTCTTGGCAGCTTTGACCGCCAGTTGTGGACAGTCGAATCTCAGATGACATGGTTCTTATCCTTGTTGGACGCTAGAAATTTGGGAGGTGAAGTTGGTGTTGCTTTCTTGTCTGCGGAGGCAGTGAAATCGTGGATGCGGGCCGCGAATTTAATTGGATCTTCGACCGCGGGCGTGTGGCCGACTCCGTCGAATACATAGGTCTCGGCCTGAGGCATGTTGACGGCGATTTTTCCCATGTCCGTAGGAGATTTCGCACGATCCTGCGCGCCGGCAAGCAGCAGGGCTGGGCCAGAATAGCCGCGAAGCGTGGCACCATAGTCGGGATGCGCAAACATGGCCCGCACTGCTTGGGACATTTCCGATGAAGTTTGCCCAAATATTTCGATCCAGCTCAGCACTACGTCATTTGGGGCAGCGCATGTGTTTTCGCCGAACATTAGTTCAGCTAGCGTCTGCGCCGTCTCAACGTGCGGGCCCGTCGCAATGAAATCAGCAAGTTTGTCGAAGCGGCCTGGATTTGCTTCCCGCGCGCCAGTGCAGCAAGACAAGATGATTGACGCAATGCGCTTCGGCGCGCGCTTTAAAATCTCCATCGCGACATAGGCACCCATTGAACTTCCGACAAAATGCGCTCGGTCCAAGGCAGCAGTGTCCATAAATTCAAGGACATCTTTAGCAAGCTGCTCCACCGTAGCTTGTTTCCCATGCGTCGGCACGCCAGCATGGCCGCGATAGGTTGGTGCAAAAACGGTACGATCTACAGCCAGTTTTGCGGCTACCTCGGAAAACATCTCGCCCGAAAAGAAAAGCGAATGCAGGCAAACCACAGGGACCTTGGCGCTGGCCTGAACACTCCAAATGGTCACCGGCATGGCAATGCCATCGGAAAGATCAAAACGCATTTTGACTTTATTCGCCGTTCTCAAAATCTCTCTCCCTTCATCAAAATTCCACTTAATGGAATATGATGCCACTCAATGGAGGGTAGTTGTCGGCAGCGCGAACCGTCAACATAAAGTTCGCTCACTGAGCTTCTTTTCCGATGTGCGGAATTTATTTATCCGCGCAGACCGTGTGTTTGGCACACGCTTCGCGCCGCCAAGTTGCAACTTGCGTCAAGACAATGTATTGAAAATATTTAATTTATATCCAGGCGCATACAAGTATTACGTCCATTCCCTGCCGTGCAGTTTCTTAGAAACCTTCGGGGGCACCCTCATTGCTCGACAGTGCCCTTTGGATAGGAGTTCAAGTCAAAACGTGATGCTGTCTGCCTACCCTGCGTTGTCCGCCCCCCTTATAGACAGCCACTTGGTCCCAAGGTGAGTATACAGCCGCATTCAAAAAGCTTTTTGCGGCTCTAAGAAGGATCTAGTGCGAGTTGATCTCGGCAGAGGACCCGCTGCATTAGATTCGAAGCAGCTTAAGGAAAAGCTTCTTTGTAAGTGTTGCGAAGAACGTTTTAAAAAGAGCGAAGATTACTTCTATGAACTCATTGATATCGAGGACCGCTGCTGGATATCAAAGGCTTCAAAACTTACGAGTCAGGCCCTATCCAACCCAAGGCCGCCGTCAATAGATTTGACCGCTTCCGGAATCGATGTTCCAAAGCTTGCCTACTTCGTTCTCAGCGTATTTTGGAGATGCAACGTATCCTCGCGCAATGAATTGGCATCATATCGCAACTCGTTTGGGAAGGCATTCGCCGAGGAAGTTGAGCAATACCTCTTAGGGACAGGATGAATTGCCCCGAGTTTGCCGGAGACCATCAACTTAAGTAAGGATGATGGTTATGAAAATGAGTACGCGTTTGCACTGCTGTCCGGCCCTAACGCTCTGAAGCAACGGGTAGGCAGTGATCAAATTCACTCACACATGATCCACTTTTTGGGGATCACCTTTGAAGTTTTCAGAGGTGGGCGTGAAAACATGTTCCCTAAAGACAAGAGACTTCCCTGCTACGGTCGGGTTTACTTCCAAGAGGAGGTTTTCGAAAAAAGCGCCCTTCATCGTCAGTTTGGGCGAGAAATTCGCCGTATCGAAAAAATAGGTAAGCTAACTGAACTGTATCCAGATTCCAAAAGCGGACTTTAACGCATTCGCTGCAAACTGGTGCTTTGTCCGCGAAGTGTGAGTTCGGGGCACGTCAGATATTGCTACTGCAGCGAATATCTCCTTCGAGGGGCCGCACCGCAGCATCTGATAGCTTCAGCGGACGGCGGCTTTGGGCCGAACACTTCGAGAGGGAAGGCCACGGTTCCAGACTTTGCAAAGGTCACTTCCTGCGCTTAGCTGCCGTTCTGGACAAATTCATTGAATGACCGCTGTCAGCCCCAAGCGGACTCACAGCCTCCGACAGAAATTTGAGATAGCAGACCTTCGCGGCGCGAGTCACGAACTGGCAAGATGCGGACAAAGCCGCCGTTAGAAGCGACATCATAGGTCGTGGCTAAAGAAGAAAAACAACCGCTGTTGAGCTTTGCTGCATTTCACCCCAAGTAAATCTGCCCTGCGGGATATTTCACCTTTGGAACGCTGCGGGTGGCGAGGAAGAAACCGATTGCCAAAGGGCCGACGCGCCCGACGAACATGATCGTCATGATGATGCCGCGCCCGATGCCATCAAGCTCACCCGTGATCCCGCGCGACAGGCCCACTGTTCC
>NZ_JBLWZO010000018.1:0-43046 GCF_048266405.1 Celeribacter sp. | reverse complement strand
AAATAATATCCGGTTAAACAACCCTGTCGCGGGATGGAGCAGCCCGGTAGCTCGTCAGGCTCATAACCTGAAGGTCGTAGGTTCAAATCCTACTCCCGCAACCAAAATAATACAATAATATCAAATACTTACACGCCGCCTCTGGGTGGCCGTTTGCGTTGCGATTCCGCCACTGGAAGCACCGTGGAAGCATAAAGGGCGAACTCAAACGTGTGGCGAAAGGGCAACTTTGGGCGTGCCGCTAACGGCCCATACCGGACTTTCGTGCGGGGAGCGGCGGATGGCCGGTGCCCAGCCTGTCCACGACATTCGTTCAAGGCGCAGCATGGCGCCTTAAAAGGACCTAAAGTGCGAGAAAGCGACATTGGCCACGCCCGGGCGCCTGTCATGCCGATCTAGCTGCCCTTGAAGCGCAGTTGGTCTTTTAAGCTGTAACTCCCCGCTTTCCTGAAAGGCCTTCGTGTTTGATTTTTCTTCTGACGCTTCAAGAAACGAGTTCCTTTGGAAAAATGCTGCACTAGAGACAGAAGGGAATTATAAGTTCACTTCTTTAGAATTTATTCTTCAAAGTCTCCAGTCAGCTATACGAGTCATTTCTTTCTGATCTCTTTGGTCAGTAAATGCACTGTAGTAAGAGGCGCTGCGCCTCCATCTTCCTCCCGCCTCTTTAATAATTTTTCCGCCCTACTTTCCGCATCTTGATACCTTGGTATGAGGCTCGAAAAATCAGGCGTTTTGCCGCCATCCTTGGCGTATCCTGAGCATGTAGATTCACAATATTTTTGTGTTAGATCCCTATGTTCGTCTTTATCGTAACTCTCGAAATGGAGAATCAGCCAGACCTCGAAGCACGGATTCGAATATGCGACGTGAATCCCCAGTGCGGTGCACCTTTCCTGAACCATCGGTATGTCGTCATGATCATCTTCGTCAAAGACTACCCATACCTGGTCCTCATTCCCATTTTCTTTGATATAGCTGCGCTTATTTAACTCTCCGATTTTCTCCTCTGCATGCCGTAAAAGCGTCTTTGGCACACCCTTAGCTGGCTCGCAGATTAACTCGACCACCGCGGAGTTCACGGCCAACTCATAAGCCTTAAAATATAGAGGCTCGGTGTTTTTCCCCTCGCAAAACAAGAAAAATTTTTTCTTCCTACCTCTCGTGCCGACTGCTCTCTTCAGACTTCTTTGTCGCCTCATTCCATTTCCCCCGAGGAAGATGTGATGAAAACTTCAGCTGGAAGTTTAGGAGGTGTCGCCCCATAGCGTCCTTGCAAGTATGATTTCTCTATAGCCTCTTCCCGTCTGGCCTTGATCTCCGAAAGGGCAAAGTACTCTGATTCTCCAGTTATATTCTTCTCGGCGAACCAAATCTCATCACGCCTCAGGTTCGAGGTGTTCAAAAGGTTTGTATCGTGTGTCGTAGCGATTAGCTGCGCACCCTTCATGTTGATTCTGGGATCAACGAACAGCATCAGAATCGCCTCAACTGCGAAGGTATGAAGGCTGGCATCAATCTCATCGATAACCGCGATGTCGCCCTCATCCAAAACCTTAAAGATGTAGTTCATCATTAGCAGGAGGCGTCTAGTTCCAGCACTTTCTTGCTTGCCAGCGAAGTAAATAGACGCCCCATCTTTGGATCGGTGCCCGAGGCGCACTTCGTATTCCTTATCGTCTATTTCAGGTAATTCTTGGGATGGCTCCAGACCCTGATAAGCTGCGAGAATCTTTACAACTTCACCCACTACTTTCTTTTGCTCTTCGGGTATATCGTTTGCGTCCACCCTAAAATCACAAACACCGCTTCCAATAGCTTCTAAGAATTTAATGGCGCGAAGGTCAACTTCACCATTAGAGAAACTTTGATTGATGATCGTGGATGCCACAGATATTCTATTCAGAGAGAAGATATCCTCGAAGAAGTTAGAAACGGCGCCAAGTTCCTCATGGGAATTTTGAGATGCAACGGACAGAAAAAGAGAGGTTTTAGTGAGAAATGTTGCAAGTATTTTTTTGGCACCGCGCATTCCGGATCCAAAATCTATATTTTTTCCATCTCTCTCAAATAGCTTCCTTCGACGCCCCTCGGGATAGGCATAAAGCCACTCAGAAACTACTGCCTCTGCATCATGCGAGAAGCCATAGTCGTATCGAACTTTGTCCCTGAGAAAGCTCACCTCAAATTCAGTGGGCTTTTCGGCGTATGCAGGATCAAGGAGGTAGGGTGAGAAACTGATACCTTTGTTTCTCACTTTCTCTTGGTGAGAAACTTGTACCAAGAACTTCATATGCATGAATGCATCCAGGATATTGCTTTTTCCTGAAGCGTTGGCCCCGTATATTATAGCGCATGGCAGAACACCGTTTTGCCCGCCTGGATACTCAATTTCTCTTGGCGCGTGTGGACCACGCAGAGATGTCCCGACCATAGAAAGAGTCTGAGGATCCCGAATGGACTTAAAGTTTGTTACAGTAAAGGTGAGAAGCATGGATGAACCTCTGACGGCAGGCATGTAGCCTTTGAGTTATATTTTTGCAGAAAATCTGCAAATATTCTCTCAAGATGCTACGCGACTGTGAAGGAAGTGTCAAAGCCACTTCTGAAGCTTATGACCGTCTACCCGTGCGCGCATGGCTGCAGCTTGCGCGCAACCTGCCCAAGGAACAACGGGTTCCTGTGAGGCCAAGCGTGAAGCCGCATGTAGTGCAAAAGTCAGCTTAGAGTGTGTTCGTATCGGTCAATCAGCGAGCTCGGCTCGACTATCCGCAGAGGATCCGTGGGCAACGGGTGACGTAGTTCAGTGCGCCAACGACGGGTCCGCTTCCTGCGCATCGCGGTCATTCATGAGATGCGCAGCGAAAGTCGGCTCTCCGCCCATACTTCACGTCCACCGATACTTCCCGCCGGCCTTCTGCAACCTCTCCTCCAACGTCTTCGGATGTTCCTCGCTGTTGCGGCGCAAGGATTCGATGTGCTGGTCCATAAAGTCGTAGAACTCATCCGGCGGCACGTCTGAGATCGCCGCACGGGTGACGAACAAGCCCAAAAGCTGCTGATCCAGCTCCCGCATTTTGGCGGTGCGGTTGGCAAAGATCACGTCTGAGGGCTGCACGCCGATGCAATGCACGGACAGGTCTTGCATGATCGTGTCTTCAACGAGCCGCCATAGCTCGTGTACGGGCCAACGGGAGCGGTTGCTGTCATTTGTCGGGACGCAGTAGCGCATACGCTCCAAGGCATCCCGATAGGCGTCTCCGACTCTCTCCCGCACATCCGCCCAAGTGTGCATTTCAAAGCGGCCCCGGAGTTGTTCGCGCCCAAGCCGCAGCTCAAAGCGCCAGACTTGGCTTGTCAGGCGGTCTGAGAGGTCCAGCGGGTCTTGTCCGCATGCGGTGCGCTCCGCGTTCCAAATCGCAAGCCAGCCGTCCTTGGCCTTTTGAATGATCTCCCCGCGCTTGTCATAGATCCCCAGTTGGCGGTTATCGATATTTCCCGCGCGAAGCCCGGTCACGCGGCTCCCTGTGGCCTGTGTTACCGTTTCATCAACGCCTGTGTATTCTATGACCTTTGTGCCGGGTGGGGCGACAAGGGCAATGCGTTCTGGCTCAAACCACGGGGCCAGTATATCCACGGCGAAGTCTACACGGGAGACGCGCAGTTGGTGTTCTCCGTAGGGGATCGCCATGGCGGCCATAACCTCCCTAAAATGCTGTTCCGCATAATCGAGACCGCCCGTGGCAAGTCCAAGCGCCCGAAAGTCTACCGTGATGCCCGGATTGTTCGGGATGCGGTCTTCGGGGTCTTGGAACATCCAGACCGCGCCAAGCTCGCCTGTGTGGGTGTTGAATGTGCGCCCGCCCTTTTGGGTGACGGACAAAAGCACATCGCCAAAACGCAATTCAATGTCATGGCCGAACTCTTTGGCTTGGGCTTTCGCCAGCGCGAGCTCTTTGCGCAGTTCTGGCGTGATCTCGGATTTTATGTTGAACCTGAGGTCGTCAAAACCGCTATGGAGAATTTGTGCTGTCATCTACTCTCAACTTCGCTTTTGTAGTCGTGGAGGGGGGTGTTACATGACCCCCCTTTGCCTATCGGCTAATAGTTGGTGTTTCATTTGAGTGAACCGGATGAAGCGGGATGCGCTTTGTGCCTCCGGCGGGGCAGCTTTTGTTTTGGGGCCGGGCAGGGATGCCCGGCTCCGATCTTATGGGATGTTCTAGGCGCGCTGTGTGGCGTCTTTCGACATTTGGCGTGCAATCCAGATTTCCGCGCGTTCTGCACATTTGGCGGCGTTCAACAGATCGCCTTGGGCAAAGCTCGGTGTGGATTGCCAATCCCCTTGGCCGTTCTTGTAAGCGCGGGACAGATCGACGGAATAGAAACCGTCATTGTCCCAGATGGTTGCGGTGATAAGGCCCAGTTTGATTTTATGGGCGGGAGTTTTTGACATCGTGTCAGTTCCTTGTGAAAAGTTGAAAACGAAACGGGCGCGAGAACCTTTTGCCCCGCGCCCGCAAGAGCCTTCCGGCCCCAAAATCCCGTATGGCGCTGCCAGCCCCATACGGGCAAAACTCAAGTGAGAGGTTTAGGCGGCGCTGTATTGGCTGGTATTGCCGTGGCGGCGGGCCTCGCCCCATTCGAGAAGGTCGCGGCGGCGATAGCGCACGGAGCGCCCCGATTTGTAGAACTTCGGGCCATAGCCCGTGACGCGCCATTTCTGGATGGTGCGCACGCTCTGGCACAGAAAGTCAGCGGCTTTCTTCTCGTCGATAAACCCGTCCAGATAGTCCGTGGCCGGGCGATTATTGTCGTTTGCAGCGCACTGCTTAGTCATTGGATATGCTCCTTTAATATTGAATTTCATGGAGCAAACCTAACAACCCTCATCTGCGCCTTACGAGCGAAAGCGCTGGACGAATTATTGCTCGTTTTCGGAAACAATTCGTCCAGTAGATTTTTGCCTCGCAATGCAATCTTTCATTTCTCTTAAAATTCTGGAGCTTGGGTAATCGGGTTCGATGATATGAAACGCGCCAACACAGAAAATCGCAGCGGGCGTGATGGGGTCATTTGCCTCTGTGGCGTCGCGTGTGAAGGGGGCGTCTGTTGTGCGTGCCCAAAGGTCTTTGATGTTGGCAATCCAAAGGCGCAAACCGTGGTCGCGGTTTTGACCCCGTGGTTGGTTTGGCAAGTTCTCTATGGTTGTCATGAAAGCCAACTCCATGCCGCCTATGAGCCGTTCTAGGTCTGTTAAATCCAACGTAATAGCTTGGTCTGGGTCTAATAAGGGCACAAGCAAGCTGGGGCTGTCTGCTGGCGCGGTCTGCGTTATTGCGCGCGCGGCGTCGGTGTCGGCTTGTCGGGACAAGCCGTCGCGGATTTCCATCCGGGCTTCACTCGAAAGACCGGCCAACGAGGCTCGAAAGTTTTGTAAGCGTTTTTGGGTCGCGGTGAGTTCCCGTTTTAAGGCGCTGTTCCGGGGGCCACCTTTAAGTTTTGCTGCTTCCCAGCGGTAGACTGCCGCGCAGTGATCCAATTCTTGCCGGAAGGCTTCGTGATCCGTCGGGGCAAGTTCGGAGGCTTGGCATAGGCGCATGGTGTCGGCTGGGGAATAGGTCGGCTTGTAAAATTTTGAAAACGGCATGGGGCGACGCCTAATTTAATAATGTGGTTGAGCAACGGCTCATATAGCTACGTATCCTACCTAGGGAATTCACCCCCCCCGTAACGATACGTATCGTTACGTAGGGAAGGCAAAATGCCTCATAGGGATACGTATTTATATAGCTATCTAGGAGCGGAAAATCCCTAGGTAGATACATAACTACAGGCGTAAATCGTCGTGTTACTTTATTACCCTCAATGGGGCTGCTGCCTGAGGTCCACCAGAGACCAAAGCACTTAGGCGATTTGCGTTTTCTTCGGCGGCACGTCTTACCGGATCATCCGCCAAATGCGCGTAACGCATTGTCGTTTGAATTTGCGTATGTCCCAAAAGCCGCCCGACCATTTGGATTGGCATCCCAGATGATACGGCATTCGACGCATAGGTATGGCGCAGGTCGTGGATGCGCACATCGTTCAGACCTGCCCGCTCACGAATACGCCGCCACGGGTGTTGCAGGTCCGTGATGTGGCTGTTCTCCAACTTGCCTTCGATCACATAGGGATTGCCGGGCGTGCGGGGCAGGGCGGAGAGAACCGCCCGCGCAGCCGCAGGGAGCGGTATGCGCCGTGCGCCCGTCTTAGTGTCGGGTAGCTCCATTCCTGCATCGGTGATAAATCCCCATTGGAGTGTTTGTATCTCTTTGAGACGGCATCCGGTCAGGATTAAAAGGCGAAAGGCCGCGACCACATGCACGCTCTCCGAGCCGTCCAGTTCGACGGCGGAAAGCACCTCTCCGAGCCGTTGCAGCTCATATTGGCTTAGATAGCGCTCCCGCTTTTCTTCGCGATATTTGGGCACATGGCGGCACGGGTTTGACCCATCCGGGCGCAATCCCCAAATCTCTGCCATGTTGAACATCTTGGACAGCACTTGAAGCGTGCGGTTCGCTTGGTAGGGCGTCTGGCGATATTTGTGGTGCAGGGCGGCAATGTCTTTGCGTTCCACATCGATCACTTTGAAGCTGCCAATGGCGGGTTTGATGAACAACTCCAGCGCCCGGCGATATTCCTTTTGCGTTGTCGGTTTGCAGCGTTCTTCGGCATGTTCCTTGAAGAACCGATCACACAAAGACGCGACCGTGGGTGCGCGGCGTTCCTGCGCAATCTCTTCGGCGGGGTTCTCGCCCATGGCGACTTGCCCCATGACGTCCTTTGCCAAGCGCCGCGCTTCGTCCACCGTGATTTTGCCATGCCGCCCAAGGGAGACGCGCCGGGTGCGCCCACCTTTGCGATATTGCGCTTGATAGGTCTTGGCCCCGGACGGCATGACCCGCACGCCAAACCCTGCAATCTGGCTATCCCAGACGAAGTAATCTTTGGCCTCAGGTTTGAGGGCATCAATGGCGCGTTTGGTCAATTTTGGCATCTAACTATCTCTCTTACTAGCAACCTCGTGGAAGCACTGTGGAAGCAACTGGAAGCAAACCACGGCGTAAGAGATAGAAAGAGAAAGTTTGTCGCGTCAAATTAAAAACAACGATTACAATAAGATAGGGTAGGTGGGCGCATTCGGTCGCAACCCGTGCAAACTGGCAGGAGCCGCCTCATAACCTGAAGGTCGTAGGTTCAAATCCTACTCCCGCAACCAACTTTAGCGAACAATCACTAATATCCAAGCTCGCCTCTCCGGCGGGCTTTGTTTTGTTTAGCAACTCCAATAACTTACCACGAAGTTCAAGCGCGTGATGCTTCGCATCCTCGTCCCAGCTTACAACAACCGTGTCGATCAGATCGTGCAGTTCATCACTCGCGCGGCTCGCGACACCTTCGTTTGATAGTGTCTCAACGAGATCATCAACATGTGCGCGGTAGAGCGCGGGAAGGTCTTCGGGCAAGTCGAAGGTTTGAGGCACTATCGCATCTCGTTTGCTGCGTGCTTCTGCCAGTTCTGCATCGATCTTGTTGAGTTGCGCGATGACTGCGGATGAATAGTCTCCGTTCTCGACGGCCTTCAACAGATTTGCATGTCGCGTCTCCAATTGGCGCACCTGATGCGATTGTTGTTTGATCTGTTCATCGTATGCCTTTTGTTCAGCTTTCTTGTGCGCGAGAAACATCTCCCGGAATTCTTCATAGGCTTCATCCTGCATAAGGCCTGTTTTGAGGCCCGACAGGATTGCGGTCGCTGCGTCTGCTTCCTTTATTCCGGGCATTCCAGTGCAGACGGAAGGTCCCTTCTCTTTGGCGTTGGCGCAGTAGTAGCGGCGGGTCTTGCCACTGCCTGCAACAGTCAGGTTGCCGCCGCATTGCCCGCAGGTCAGCAGACCGGAGAGAAGATACTTCCGCCGGCGCATTCCTTGCGCAATAGACAATCCGTTTGGATCGGTTGCGGTCTTTTTGCTGCGCAGGCGCTGTTGGGACCGTTGCCGCTCTTTCACTGCGTCCCAGAGACCTTGTTCAATAATCCGCAGGTCGGGCACCTCGAAAACAGACCACATCTCGGGCGGGTTCGGTTTTGAAACCCGCTTTCCCGTCTCCGGGTGTTTGGAATAGCGCAGCCGGTTCCAAACTCGGCGCCCGATGTAGAGCTCGTTGTTGAGAATACCTGTGCCACGTTCTCGGTTGCCGTTGATGGTTGTCTGGCGCCAGTGGCCCGAACTTTTGTTCCGTCCGCGTGGGGCAGGTATGCCTTCGGCATTGAGGGCTGTGGCGATTTGGAGTGGCGATTTGCCGGACGCGTATTCCTTAAAGATCCGCTCGACCACGGCGGCCTCAGTCATATTGATCTCCAACTCGCCCTTGATGATATCTCCGGCGTCGTTGCGACGCGTGCGATACCCGTACGACAGACCTCCTGCGCTTTTGCCCGCTTCGACTTTACTGATGAGGCCGCGGTGCGTTTTGTGAGAAAGATCTTCAAGGAAGACCTGAGCAAAAGTACCTAATACGCCTATGTCGAAGATACCGAGTTTGCCGCGGTTAAGCTGGTGGAGTTCGCAGCCGGCGAAAGCAGCGGTTTTATAGAACGACATCAAGAATTCCAGATCCCGTCCCAAGCGATCGAGATGCTCGAACAGCACAATGTCGATTTGTCGGGACTTGACCGCTGTCATCAGGGCCTCATAGCCGGGGCGTCCTTTTGTTGCGCCACTTAGTGCCGTATCTTTGAATACTTGAACCACTGTCCAACCTTGGTGTTCGGCATATTTGCGGCACTCCCGTTCCTGATCTTCCGCTGACTTCGGGTTCTGCATGTCAGTCGAATAGCGGGCATAGATGGCAACGCGCATTTGATCGGTCATACAGAGTCTCCGTAAGCTGAAAAACTGAGGTCGGCTTGGGCGAGATATAAAACCATTTTGAGAAAATTATGGAAGGGGGGTCTTAATCTTGTCCAAATACTGGATAGAATTGGAGGTACTGAATCCGGCGTTTCTTCCTTCGTCTTGCCTTCCTGGGCGGTTCGTTTGGCAGCAACTTCGGCAATCAGGGTGATCAGGTTTGTGAGGGGCATGTGTATCTCCTTCGGCTGCGGACACTAAAAACCGGCAGACCGCCGAGATTTTGGCCCTCGTTTGTGATCGTTGAGCCCGTGCGGGGATGACCTGCACGGGCGTTTGTATGTTGTGCGGGCGCGCCGACATCTGTTGCAGCAGAAGGGTCGTCGGCGCGCCCTGACGCGGGTGTTCCGGCCCGCGTGTTCTGATCAGGCTGCGGTGTTGCGCAGCCCTTCCAATGCCTTCTCTGCTCGCAGGTAGTCGCGCACGCAAGAGAGGCTGGTGTAGAGTTCGACGATAACGGCGAGAGCGTTGGAAAGACGGTCTGCCTCTGGCGTCAGTCTCTCCTTCTCCCAGCTCGTCTCGTTCGAGACGTTCTCGGGGCTGTGATCGTAGTAGGTCTCGACGTAGGTGCCCTCGGCGATCTGCGCGTCGAGGACGCTCATCAGGTCTTCCAGCATTGCCAGAATGCCTTTGTCGAAGATCTTACCGGTCCTCAGCAAGGCGGCCAGCTTGCCGGCCTCTTGCTTGGGCTCGGGAGCCACGAGTTCGAGCACATCGTTGTCGATCCCTGTGGCGGCCATGCGAGCGAGAGAAAAGCAGGAGGCAGCCATGGCGGTGATGTCATCGGCGGATTTGAAGGGAATATCCATTGTTAAGTTCCTTTTGTTGATTTGAGATTGTGGTGGGGCACGAAAGTGCGGTTCCCTATCGGAAACCGCGCGCTTCGTTGTCCCGCCGCGTGAGCTTTGCGCGTCGTTCTTTACGCAGGTTGGCAGCGATGCCGGCTTCGGCCTGGATGTGCGCTCGGACAGTGTTCATCCGTTCTTCCAATGGCGGGTCGAGGCGACCGAGAAGGGTTCTCGGTTTGCCTTCCTCAATGAACCCTGAGTGATTGACGCTCACGGTGAGGCGGCGGGCGCAGACAAAGCGGGTGGGGCGGTCAAGGCCGGCCATGGCTTGTGATTGCGGCTGCTTGACGATCACTTCATAGCCGCGATTGGCGCGACGTTTGGATGTGGTGCCATAAGCGAGGGTGACGAACTTGCTGTCTCCGGTCTTGCGGACTTCCAGTACCAAACATGGCCGTCGTTTTGGCAAAGTGAGTTCGCCATCTGTGTTGATGGGAAAGCGAAACAGCACGACATCGCCGCGCTGGATTGTGTCTTGCCAGTTTGGTTCCGCGATTATCGAATGTGGGGAAAGAAACATCTGTGGTCTCCTGTGATGTGGGTGAAAATCGACACCAGCGGTGGAGAACCTCAAAGGCCGTCCGTTTTGCTGCGTGTCGCAAACAAGCGCGCAGCAAAACGGACGGCAAAATTTTACGGGAGAGCGCCGAGAGGGTGTCCCTCTCGGCAAAGTTGAAGGGGAGGGCGCTCACGAATTGCCAAGCCCAATTGAGGCCGTTACGAATACAGTATGTTACTCATGGCTTGTTCCCTCATTGCTGTCGTCGACGGAGACACCGTTAAGTGCGATGGCCAAAACATCCGCTTGATCGGCAATGGTGCGCCCTTCAAGTCTGGGTTTGATACACCTGAAACCTATCGGCCCAAATGTCAGCAAGAATTAGAGCTGGGCCGCGCTGCGACCGCGCGTATGCGCGAGCTTGTGCGCGATGCCGTTGGGATCGAGGACACTGGCAAGCACGACCGCTACGGGCGCGTCCTTGGGCGGCTTGTCCTTAAGAACGGAAAAACTGCTGGCGAAGTGCTCATTGAAGAAGGCTATGCGAAGCCGTGGTCGCCCAAGGCCAAGATTGATTGGTGCAGATAGAGGGCCATTTGGGCGGGCTATAAGACCCTTGATTGCCAAGCCTGATGGGGGGACACTCGCCTCGTTTAGCTGCCTACGTATTTTTTAAAGGTGAGGTTATGAAAAAACTCTTTATTGCGATTTTTATACTGGTGATTGGATCAACGACAGCATTTGCAGGCTCTGTTCGTTCGATTGATCCTGCTGCCCCGATTGGGGCTGTCGGCCAAGAAGGCACCAGTGAAAGCGCGAGTGCGTTTTGGGACCAGGCGTTCCCCTCTGCCCAGCAAGATGCCAAAGTTTGGGCGGTGGCTTGCTGCAAGGTTTGCAGAAAAGGCAAAGCTTGCGGAAACTCGTGTATCAATCGTTCATATACGTGTCGCAAAGGGCCTGGGTGCGCTTGCAATGGGTATTGAGGGATGAAGGGCCAGTATGCAGTCACTTTGACCTGAAGGTGGCAATTTGCTACTTTTAAGATCAAACAGGAGACAACTCATGGCCCGATCCGTCAAGCTCTCTGATGACATCATGGAGATTGTCAATCGCGAAGCTGACCTTCACAGCCGCTCCCTCGCTGGCCAAATTACCCATTGGATAAAAATTGGCCGAGCAATCGAGCGCTCGCGCAACTTCGATCATAACCGCATCACAGCAGCCCTTGATGGACGCCTTGATCCCAGCGAGTTGACTGAGGAGGAAGACGCCGTCTGGACGGAAGTCTTCATCGAGAAGATGGGTGAGCCCAGCGATGAAGAGAAGACCTTGTTTGCAGAGCGCCGCAGGCTCGGCATCGGCGTTGGCCTCGATGCCTCCGGCAATCTCATCTACGCGAAGCCAAGCGTCGCCGAATGACACAAAAGCTCATACGTATTGCCGGCCCTAACGGTGCCTGAAAATCCACGCTGTTCGAGACCCGCGTCGCTACCAGCCTCGCGGGTTCCTTTATCAATACCGACATCATTCAGCGCAACGAGATGGGCGACGCCTCTCCCAGCGCTTCATACGAAGCTGAAAAAATTGCCAAGGTCGGCTATGCGCAGGAAGTGACCTTTGCAAAGTTTGACCCGATTCCCGGCAGCGGACCTTCGTGCAGACAGCGGCGAACAGCAGCTATGAGCCCAAATTACCGATAATCTGTGGTGCGGCGAAAGTCGGCTTTGTCGGTCTAGCATATCTGCCGATCAGGAAAGACAACTGACCACAGGATTGCTGCTAGGGTCATAGCAGCAACCACCAGATCCAGAATGATGAGAAGATTTTGCATCATGCCTCCACGTGTCCGTGATCAATCATGTCCCGCCGCTCCGCGAGGGCTTGCCGAACAATCTGGAAAGCAGACGACAGGAATAAACCAGCCATGATGGTCGCAACGATCAGGTCAGGCCAGCCCGTTGCAGTGCCCCAGACACCTAAAGCCGCGAACATCACGGCGACGTTGCCGATGGCGTCATTGCGCGAGCAAAGCCAGACAGATCGCACATTGGCGTCCCCGTCCTTGTAGCGCACCAGCAAGGCCACACTGGCGAGGTTTGTGACCAATGCCAAAAAACCGACCGCGCCCATGATCTCAGCCGTGGGAACCCCGACATAGAAAACGCGGTAAACAGTCGATCCGAAGACCCAAAGTCCCATCAAAAAAAGGCTGAAACCTTTGAACAGAGCGGCATTCGTGCGGGCGCGCAAGGACGCACCGATGACGACTAAAGAGATGCCGTAGGTCATCGCATCCCCCGCAAAGTCGAGGGCGTCAGCTTGCAACGCTTGTGACTTCGCCAGGTGACCAGCCGTCATTTCAACCGCAAACATTGTCGCGTTGAGTGCAATGACGATCCAGAGCCGCCGTTTGTAATCATCAGAGACACCGTCAAATTTGGCGTCATGTCCGCAGCAACCTGTCATGGGGAATCCTCTTTCATATTTTGGTGATGATAGTGTAATGTCTCTAGCGACTAGAGGTTCAAGAGGTTTCTTCATGTTTTCTATCGGCGAGCTTTCAAAACGCACGAAGGTTAAGGTCCCAACCATCCGCTACTATGAGGAGATGGGGCTTCTGGCAGAAGCCGAACGCACGAGCGGGAATCAAAGACGTTATGATAAAGCCGGATTGGAACGGTTAAGTTTCATCCGCCACGCTCGTGATTTGGGCTTTTCGATTGAGGCAATCTCGTCGCTCATCGAATTGCAGGACCACCCTGACAGATCATGCGACGCCGCATCAAAGATCGCGTCTTCGCAACTTGCGGACGTGCGTGACAAGATCAAACGGCTTAAGCTTTTGGAAAAAGAACTCAAGCGTATTTCCAGCGGCTGCGATGGAAGCGGCCTAACAGAAAACTGTTATGTGTTGGCATCTTTGGCCGATCATGAGCTTTGTAGCAGAGAGCACTGATTGCGATTGCGGACATTGCAAGTCGCGAAGCCTATGACAGCAAAGTCCGCATTTTGCCAGTTCATGACCAGCGCCGCGAAGGTCTGCTATCTCAAATTCCTGGCGGAAGCTGTGAGTCCGCTATGGGCTGACAGCAGTCATTGCTTCTTGATCGAAAAAAATAGCCCAAAGTGGCCATTCCTGTTTCAGTCCGTGGTCAAAATGATAAGCTATGCCTCCGAATGGGGGGCATCTCAATTGAGCTGTTTCTCATAGCCACTTCTGTGGTGCCGAAGCAGCCATCCCTTAGCGACAACAGTCACTGTCTTTCTTCGGTGATCTGAGTCAGCTAACTCTGAAACTACTAGATCAGCTTGCTCGAGCCTTTGAACTTGACCTCTCATATATTGGGGTGAATTGAATCCAAATTCCTCATGATCTGAGGGGCTTATGGAGCCACCTTGATCGCAAATATCATCAAATAGTTTCCACGCTCGTGGAGGGACATTTAACGACTTCATATAGGCTTCACTTTGCTCCGCAAGCCAGATCTCAAAAAGCTGGTCGAGCTCGGATTCATCCTTGATGACCTGACCACTCTCGTCAAGCCATAGAGAAAAATCACCGCAAAATTTCAGAGTATCTCTAAGGTTTTCATGTAGTATTCTAAATGCATAGCCAAAGGATGTCGGTCCCACAGGAGGCAATGCATCGTCCGAGTTTTTGTACTCGTTGACACGAACTCGCACCAAGTCTTCAATCGAATTTCCACTTAGTGGTTTGACGTCTATAGGCTCTTGCAGCCTACCTTGTAAGCGTTGGCTGCTAGCAACACTTCGAACAATTCCTCTTGCTCCGCATACCACCCACTTCATTCCGTGCCTTGCGAACAAGTCATCACGCAGCGCTTCGAGCCTCTGACGAGCTACTTGTGAAGTATTTAGGATTTCAAGATTGTCGATGACGCAAACGATGCCACCTTTATCACTAAATGCTGCCTTGAGAAGGCGGTCGACGAGAGAAAAGAAACCATGAAGGTCAAACCCTTTCGACTCGTTAGGTGTTCTCCCACCTCCCATTCCCGCCGGGCCGATAGTGACTGAACCGTTTATAAATAATGGGTTTTCTAGCCACGCCTGAAGGGGCTTAAGGCCAAATTGGAGGTCGAGCCGCTGTTTTAACGTATTCTCGTTTTCAATAAAGTAGGATGCTATTGCCGCGTAGACGCTTCTTTTGAAGTCGAGCGCACTCTCTTCGGTCGTCAGCTGAAATGGTTCGGGGAGGAACAAGATGGAATCTTTACCGTCATGAAGAGTCTCATTATACAGTTGGAAGCCGCCGACCATTACTATACTGGTTTTCCCTACTCCGTTAGGGCCTTCAATAGTGGTAACCGTGTCGAAGCCAGAAATACGATTCTTGAGTCCTCGTAGTTCCGCATCTCTCCCGACCAGCAAGCGTTCGCCCTGAGCGTTTCCAGAAACAGGGTGTGTGTCGTACAAGTTTCTTTTGAAGCCAAAGTCTTTCCACATGGGCTATGCTTTCTTGGGGTTCGGAAAAATGTTTGAAAAACTATCGATACCAGGTTAATTGCGAGCTGTCCCTATATCAATATCTTAATACCGTTTTGGTGATTGATGCTCTGAGTTCAGTGCTGACTATTACTAGTTGCTGCCCATTGCCAAATGACCAAACCGACCTACGTCAGCAATCTATGCCGACCGTAGAACTATTGGGGCCAAAACTTTGCAAAGCCCACTTTCTATACATTAGTGCCATTGGAGCATTGTGCTGAGAAGGGCTGGGAGCGGTCATCGCGCAACCAAGTTTTCGCGTGATTTCGCTGGGGGACGGCACGGAGCTGACACTTGATTGGCTTCAGGCAATCAGGATTGCGATTGAGGGCGTTTTTCAATGTCGTGTCCGCAAATCGTGTTGGAAAATTTTCCGACTGGTCTTTGGATTTTCACATTTGGCCGAAATCGCTTCTAAAAACAGCGGAGCGGATCTTGCGGGCGTAAGGGGTCAGGTGATGGCCTCAATGCCCTTGCGGTCGATCACATCCAAAAGGCGCACAGAGGGCCCACTCGGAGAGCGGTTTCCTTGCTCCCATTGAGCGATCGTGTTGCTGCCAACATTGAGAAAGGCGGCAAAAACAGCCTGACTCATTCGTGTTTTCTTGCGGATGGCCTTGATGTCCTTCGCAGTAAAGGTCCGCGGTTCAGGCAAACATAGCTCGTCCATCACCCGCATGGTGATGTCGTCCATGGCGCCTACCGTATGCATATCTTTTGCCATGTCGTGTGCGATATCGAGTATCTCGCTCAATTATTCCACTCCAGTTCTGCGATTGACCCTTTGGCTTTCAGGGATTCGACTTGTTCGTCGGTTGTCTTGATCAAATCCGCGGCAACTAATGCCAGAGCTTGATACTCGCCTTCTTCGCCCATCGGGCAAACACCTTACCTTTGAATGCTCTCAACTCATTAGATCTATATCATAGTGATACAGTTTTCGTTGTACAAGTTTGCAGCGCTTACAACTTTCACCATCGCGTCATGCATAGATGTTGGCTGTTTTCTCTGTAACCGAAGCGTGAAGTGTCGATTGTCGCTTCATTCCCAACACGGTTTGCGGACACGACATTTTATAAAGAGGGATATCAGATCAAGCCTACCATCGGTGCGAGCTGAAGACCTGACGCCTACCCTGGATCAATGATTACGACCACACCAACACCACCGTTCATTGATCCCTGCATTAGTATAGGTTCCGTGAATGGCTGCTCCGGACCGTTCATAGTTCAATGTCGGAGACGCCGGACAGGGTGCAGGGATAGACGGCGAGTGTTCTCTGCCTTGGAGTGTCCAGAGAGGGAAAGCTCTCTCTTTGGTCCCAGCTGGATAGGCTGCCAGGGGGTGCAGGGGGGCTCGGCGAGTGCCCATTTGCGAGTGGGGATGAAAGGGGCGGGCGATACCCCACTTTCTCCGGCTGAGGGCCCCTTGAGGGTTTGGGAGAGTTGGGCGTCTCCCAAGGCCGCCGCAGGCGGCCCGGGTCCAGGGGCTGTGCCCCTGGCGAACGCGTAGCTCGAACGCAGAACCGAAGGGCCGGAGTGCGAGCTACTTAGTGAGTAAATGACCCGCGCTTTGAATTGGGCAGAAAGCTAACGGCCCACAACCGACCTTGGTCGCACCGGCAATTGCCAAAGATGCACAAAGCAATTGTAATCGTTAGAAAGGATTGATCTCTGATGCCCTGAAGGAGTGAATAATGATGACTGAGCTTGAAGGCGCACTGGCGAAGACGACGGGAAAGCACAGAGTTGCTTTGGACTGGTTCAGTGAGAACAAGGGAAAAATTATTACGTGGAGCGATATCCAGGAGTTCTCCGCGGACCAGAGCAGGTTAGTCAATCAAGCGAAAGGCATCTACAAACCAAAATACACTGATTATGCTTTGAGCCTCCGCACCATCCAGAACGGGCCCTATCCGGACAAGGATGTCGAGTACCGTCCAGATGGCAGCTGGGCTCTGCACTACTTCCAGGAAAACCAGAACCCGGATCAACGTGACCGCGAGGCCACCAACCGTGGCCTGATGAGATGCATGGAGGACCAGGTCCCGGTCGGAACCCTCGTGAAACGTAAACCTAAGCCGGGCGTAGCTTACGAAGTCCTTGGTCTCGGGCTGGTGACCAAATGGGAGAATGGGTTCTTCACTATCGAAGGCTTTTCCGACGCAGGTGAAGTACATGATACCGAACAACCGGACGCTGCCCGGTTACGTGCGACCAATGGTACGAACAGCGATACATTTGACTCTGATAATGATCTGGATTTGCGAGAGAAAACCTTGGCACAGGTTGCCAGGCGGAGAGGCCAGGCGGCCTTCAGGGCGGCCCTCCTAGAAGCCTATGGTGGCAAGTGCTGTGTAACGAGTTGCACCCTCAAGGACGCACTGGAAGCCGCTCATATCGCCCCCTACCGTGGCGACCACTCACATCATGTTCAGAATGGTCTTCTCTTGCGGGCCGACATCCACACGCTCTTCGATTTAGGGTTGTTGGTCATCACAGATGACTACCGTGTAAAGCTATCGAAGGCAGCTCTAGAAGATGATAGCTACGCCAATCTTGAAGGCACGCAGCTATTATTGCCCGGTAATCAGGCGCACTATCCAAGTCTGGATGCACTCGGGCGTCACCGAAAATGGGCTGGAGTTTAATTGCTGGGGGGCGTTGCCGGACCAGCTAAACATGGCACGATGTAGCCTGCTTCATGCAAGGTCAGCTTGCGGCCCAAAGCCGCCTTTGGGTGATGCGAATAATTCTGCGATGCGGCATTCGCATTGCGGCCATTCACTGGTGAACCGAAAAACAAAAAAGGCTGCGGAAGCATTCCCCGCAGCCTTCGATCTTAGAACCATCATGCTATTCCGTAGACTTGTCTCCTCGTTGCTCCGCATAAGCTTCAAGCATCATTTTAGTGTACTCAATAGTACTGGAAGTGTGCTCGCCCAAGCCGGGCCACGCGAATGGCAACTCCCCCATACACATCGATTGCTCAACCTGGACACCAAGAAGCTCAGCAACTGCCAGAGCCGTTTCTGGTTCCTTGTGCTCGGGCCACAGATACTCATGAAAGCTGATCCAGACATCATTGTCCTCGTCGACGCCTATGTCTGCGAGCAAGGCACCCAAACGCTCACTTGAATTTGCTGCGTCCTCGACGAGTGCACTTCTGATCAACAGCGTAATCTTGTCGGCGTCGAGATCCAACTTCGGTCTTTTATCTACAATTTCTACTATCAGATCAGGTCTCCCCTGAATATCAGTATCTGAAATTGGCTTGGGTGGGATGTCACCTTCGTCCAACCATGAAGCAGTCATGTGAATATCAAGAGGCGAAGCATTGCAGTTTGGGCAGTGCCAAAGGTTCTTGGCGATTTGTTTGCCGGATATCGAAGCGTCGCAATGGTAGCAGTACCAGATATCTGAATCTGCTTTGGTTATTGGATGGCGGACGCGACCGTCTTTATCGGGCTTGGTAGACCTTCTCGGCCAATCCGATGCAATACCGGCGCGAATTTGTAGGGAACGCGTGAGCGCAACCTCAAGAACCTGCTGTTGAAAGTCTGACTCGTAAATGAGCTCATCGTCTTCAATCTGCTTAGCGATTTCAAGACAAGGTGCTTTGTTTGGTGCTTCCGGCACGTGTAGGTTCCAACCTGTGCTATACATGAGGACGTCGCCCAAAGACTCAGTGATTTGGTATTTATGTCCGTTGAGCGTTCCTTCTTGAACACCCATGTTGAAAATAGAGGCTTCAAGATGTGACGGATGGTCTGATCCAGTATCCTCGTCCATAGGAAGCGAATTATTTAACAGTCTTTCGACTTTTTCTAGCTGGTCTTGAGTTGGGTTCCACTCGGCTTCGTAAGCCTTTGTAAGGCCATTCCAATGAGCCAACCCTAGCTCTTTGGCAACAAAGTCACGTGCTTGATGCAAGGGGAGCTCCCGAGCTCGTGCATAGTGCTTTGAAAGCTCTTTCAACTTTCTCAATGAGTTTGTCTGTTTCATGATCCATATCCAAACTGGATCCGAAAAGGTGCCCGCTGCTCTTCGGACCCTGCCAATGGCATGGTATCCAAAAAAAGATCGCGTCGCTAAGCTTCGCATGGCGGGCACACCGGCCTACGCGTTAGGCCGTCACTACCATCAATGATTTGACAAAGAAGGTCAAGTTGCTTTGTCAGTTCGGCCCATAGGAGACATTTGCCACCCATCCGTGCTGCTGCGGTGCGGCTGTCAAACCGGCCGTTCACTGCAAGCGCAAATCCCGACGCCATCGAACTCACACACTAAGCACAAAGTGCCTGTTTTTAGCGGACGTTACGAGAAGTCAGTGCCACCGTCAGGGTTGATGACATAAGAGAAGGTCACCTCATTTGAGTTGTCGGTACGCCTGGCATCCTTAACATCAATGATGTGCACACATGCAAAGTTTCCGAATTTATTTTCAAGACACACAATTTGCCCCTCTTCTGGGGTGACGGACCTACTCGAGTAGTCAAATGCTGTTGCGTCCTTAATGTCAGATATCTGACCAGCACCTTTTGCTATAGCGACGCTTTTGACGTCCGAAGAGTAATTGTAGAAATGGATGCTCGTGTCGCTGGCCTTGCTGAAATGTAGGGTAAATTCAGTTTCTTCCCGACCAATCCTAAAATCGCCGTTGTTAGAAGTGTAGTCGAACATGTTCCGGCATCGAAGTCGTCTATCGGCATAGTGCGGCTTAAATGGCCAATAGATCGAAAAAACGGTGGTCAGACCACCAATGAGGACGACAGGAGGCTCCAATGGGAACTCCCAACCTACGATTTCCGCGTACCACCAGACGGATGAAAGAAGGATAAAGAGTGATCCCAAACAGATCAGTGTCGTTTTCTGACCTCGTTGAAACCTATAGAGTGTATTGTGCAGCATCGCATCTTCATAGCGGCACTGAGCATCTCATTCAAAACCAAATTTGGCTCAATGCTGAATCAGGTGCAGCGCACCATCTGATGTCTGATTTCAGTACCGGCCCATAGTGGGCATTAAGCACTATTTCAGGATGCTGCGGTGCGGCCCGTCGAACCGGGATGTTCGCTGCAACTGCAAAGCCTTTGATGGTCGAATTCACACAATGAGGACAAAGCTTCCGCTGGACCAAAGTTAGCTCTTGATGGAAGGTTGACGGAAACATTTTCGGAGAATTCTATATACATGCGATCCTCAGAAGGTTGGGTAAAGGCAAGGCGATACGTGTGTGAGCAGTTGCAAGACTGTGGTGTCGAGTGGTTTTGTAGCTCGTTTCTAATAGACCAGATGACAGAGCAAAGCCAATCAAACGGAAGCTTCGCAACGAAAGACTTGATACTTCTTATAAATAAGCACAGCGGCTCTAATTTCGCCGAATGGCCTAAGGGTCCAAAGAAACCAGATCAATTTCGGAGGCTTCCCCTTAAGGGGCTCTGGAAAGCTCATACGGTGCCACAAAGCTTAGCTGAATATTACCATAATATCAGGCAAGAGATTGATAAAAATAGTATTTACGGGGAGTGGGACAGATGTCTCTTGAAGCACGATGGTGAATTCATGGACGAGCGTCGTGCATGGAAGTTGGCACAGCTTGCGGCCATCCAAGGGATCACTAATCGTGGGAAACGCAATAATCTGACTTCAGGTCATTGGTTAATCTTCTCAAACACACCGAGTGGGGTGTTTTTCCTTTGCAGAGCTCACCACCAAGAAGATGATCAGGTGATATTTGATAGAGCTCAAAGGGCAGCCCAGGATTTTCCAAGTATGAAGTTTCCTTTTTGCCAGTCAAAACTGTGAAAGTTTCTTTTCAATCTTCTCTTGAACCGAAAAATACGGCGGTGTGCAGTTTTTTGCACACCAACTCCGGCACAAACGTTCGCTATACACTGGCGGATGAGTGTCCGCTTTCTTCACGCAGTCCAATTTAGTTTGCGGGCGCAGCGAAGGTCCGCAATCCGCCCTTTTCGGCGAAGGACCAAAGCAAGATTTGCGATTTTCTCCCTCCCTTCCCCCGAAACTTTCCTTCCTGCCAAATTAGTCTCTCGGAAGCTTTGTATCCATTTCCTCGTCTCCACCACTAAGGAGATGAGAAAATGGATGGCTCACCTTTTGATACCCGCTTCCCGGTTGTCCTGCGTTTTGAGGGCATAGGGCCGGAAAACCTTGCCGGGTATGAGAAGCACCGCAAGCGGGTAGGGGGCGATACCGGCCATATTCTGGAACATCCGCCAGCGCCAAACCGCTTGCTGATCGGAGATGAAGATTGGGCGGCGAAAGCCTTGGCCGAGATCACTGAGATGAAGGTGCAGAATTTCGCGGCGGAGCTGAAAGCTCTGGAGCAGCGCAAGCGCAAAAAAGACATCCAGAACCGTCTGGCGGAAGGGCCGCACAATCCTTGGCGGCCTACGCGGCACGGCCCGATGCGCGAAGCCATTTTGACCGTCAATAAGGAGTGGTTCAATGCCGACCCTGCTGCGGTTTTCGATGAAGGGATCGACCAGAACCAGAGGATTGCCGATTTCGAGCGGTTGGCTGTCGAATGGTTGAAAGAGCAGTTCGGCGAGGATGTCATTCACGCCCGCGCGGACCTCGATGAAGAGGCCTACCACATCCACGCTGTGATTATGCCGCGTGTGCGCGTGGAGATGACACGCAAGGACAGGAAGACCGGAGAAAAGAAAGTCATTGCCACGCGGCTGATGTTGCAGCCTTCGAAGTTCGATGTGATCGAAGACTATGAGCTCGCGCAAGACAGCGTTGGTGAATGGTTTTCCCAGATCGGTCTTGTTCGTGGTGAGAGGCGCAAAGCGGCCTTCCGTGAGGCCGTGGCCAAGGGCGAAACCCCGCCGCCGAAGCGCGTTCATACAAGGACGCGGGACTGGCGGCGGAAAAAGGATGTCGAACTCGCAAAGCGCGAGCGCGACCTTGAGGCTCGAACTTCAATCGTAAACGAACGCGCCGTAGCCGTGGAAGAAAAAGCCGCCGAGGCCAATGCGATTATTGAAATCACCGAAGCGATTGCACAGGGCGTGGTGGAGCCCGCAACTCAGGGTGAAACCGCCAAAGTCATTCCGGTTAAAGGATACGAGAAAGACAAAGTGTTCTTGCGAGCGCAGAGACACGCGCAGCGCTCCCCCAAGGGGGCATCCCGCGTTGCGAGGGCATTCCGGAGCGGATGGGCGGCGATGTTCGAGAGGGCTCGCAAAGACGCGTTTGCACGGGTCAATGAAGACTTCCGTGCAGCGGCCAAAACTCTCGACGAGGTGAAAGCCTTGCTGGCCAGGGTTGGTGGCTCGTTGGGAGCCGATATGTCTGGCAATGTCGGAGCGCTTTCGGATCTCGCGCAGCGCCTGAAAAAGGCGATCGCCGCAGGACGGATTTCACATGAAAGGCGCAAAAAAGAACGCAATAAAAACAATGAGAACAGAGATTAATGCAAAATTTTTCGGGAAAGTATTTTTGCGCTGACAAGGTCGGAACCACTTCTTTTTTACAGCGTGCAAGCAATTCCGCAGTACGCATCAATCCTTAAAGGAAAGGAGCTAAATATGAGCAACAAACGTCAGCATTCCCAAACGCAGCCCTCCCCAATTGCTGCTGGCGCTTTCTCTAAGAATCCACGCCGCATGATTCAGAAAATCCAGTCTGGCGCGGTCATAAAGGACGCAATGAAAGAGCTAAGCCGCGCGATGGATTTCGCCAACGCCGTTGGCGAGAACTTCGCTGCGGTGCTGCCCGACCTCAATGAGCAGACCCGCATAGAGGTTTTCTCGGCGCTGGCGTGCAATGCATCCTCGAAAGATCGTCGCGCAATTACGGAGCACCCGCAGTGTCCTGCTGTGGTCAAAGAAATTGTGGAGAAGCACGATGCGAAAAAGGCGGAGGAAGCAAGGGCAGACAAGGCCAAGCGCGAAGCGGAGCGCAAGAAAAAAGATCGCGCCAAGTACGAGGAGTTGCGCAAGCAGTTCGGAGACAGTCCTGCCAAGGACGGCGAGGCCGGGGCGGACGAGTGAGCCTCACTCTTGTGGAACGCCGGATCTTCCGGCTCCCCCCCACGCCACGATCAAAAAAGTTCGCCAAAGTCCAATTCCCCCTCCCGCAACCAGTTTTAGCGAATGACCATTCGCTTCTAAGCCCGCCCCCAAGGCGGGCTTTGTTTTGTTCAGCATCTCCAATAACTTACCACGCAGTTCAAGCGTGTGATGCTCCGCATCCCCGTCCCAGCTTACAACAACCGTATCAATCAGCTCATGCAGTTCATCCGCAGCTGAGCCCGCTACGGCCTCGTCGCTGAGTGTGCCTACGAGATCCTCTACATAAGCGCGATAGAGCGCGGATGAATAGTCTCTACGATATAAAGACATAGCGACTAAAAATTGCATAACTCGAAAAGGGCAGGTCTTCCTTGTTTGAGTAACGCGACCGCACTGCCCCTCCTTAGATCTACATCCGCGTCCACGGCTCCGCGCCCTGTTCATTCACAAAGACGCAATACACTGATGTTGTTGCCGTGATGAACAGGCGGTGTCCGTCGTGACCGCCAAAGCACAGGTTGGCCACTGTTTCTGGGACCAAAATCTTGCCAAGAAGTGCCCCGTCTGAGGCAAAGCAATGCACGCCGTCTGCCGCTGAGGTCCAAACGTTGCCTGCGGTATCGACCCGCAATCCATCGGGAAAACCACAATCGAGCGAGGCAAAAACGCCGCGATCCTTGAGCGAGCCACCCTCGACATCAAACTGTCTGAGGACCGGAGCAACTGTCTCATCGTGGCTCCTGCCGCTTTCGGCGACATAGAGCCGTTTCTCGTCGGGAGAGAAGGCCAAGCCGTTGGGTTGGGTGAAATCAGACGCGACGACAGTGAGTTCCCCCGTGACGGGATCAAGGCGGAACACGTTGTGTGCGACCTGTTCAGGGTCGGCTTGATACCCCTCAAAGTTCGACAGGATGCCATAGGTCGGATCGGTAAACCAAACCGCTCCATCCGAAGTTACGACCACATCATTGGGCGAATTCAATCGCTTGCCATCATAGCTGTCGGCTAGGACCGTGAGTGATCCGTCATATTCTGTGCGCACCACATCGCGGTATCCGTGGCGGCAACCGATCAGTCGTCCCTGACGGTCCCGCGTGTTGCCATTGTTAAATCCGCTTGCCTCGCGGTACACGCTGACGCCGTCGCGCGCGCTCCAACGCATCACACGTTGCGAGGGGATGTCCGAGAATAAAAGGCACTCATGGTCCCCGAACCAAACAGGCCCTTCGGTCCATGTGAAGCCGGTGGCAATGGTCTCAAGGCGGGATAGCGGATGCACCAACGCATGAAAACGATCATCGAGTGCCAGAAGATGTGGTGGCAAAAGGGCTTCGGTCATGTACGAGGTCTCCGTGTGCTAGCGGCAACAACAATGCCAATGATAATCAGGCCGGTCAGCATCATCCTGACGCCTACGCCAAAGCCGTAAGAGTTGAGCATCGAGACCACGAGGAACATGAACAACGATGCGCCCCAGACGCCAGGGACGTTTGAATCCCCGCCCGCAATGGAGCTGCCGCCAATGACGACGACCGCGATGGAGGTGAGGAGGTACTCCTGCCCCATGTTAAGTGCCGCTCCGCCTGAGAAACTTGCGAGAAAATACCCAGCAATCGAGGCGAAGACCGCTACGGTCACATAGGTGGTTGCACGCACCAACTCGACAGGAATGCCTGCCAGACGTGCAGCGCGCAGGTTTTGCCCTGAGGCCAACAGCCACCGTCCGAAGTTGGAGCGCTCAAGCACGACCCAGACGATCACCGACAGGATCAGACCGACCCACGCGACATTGGGCACGCCAATGGTGCGGCCCGTCGCAAATTCGGCCAGACCTGCAGGTGGCTTAATCCGCAATCCGCGGTTCGACCAAATGGCAATGGATTGAAAAATGAGCGAGGCGGCGAGGGTCGCAATGATGGGCGGCAGGCGCAGCAGGTAGATCAGAGCGAAGTTTGCGCCCCCTGCGGCGATCCCTACGCCGATAGCCACAACGAACCCAAGCACAGCCGTATTGGGGTCGGAGCCCATGGCTTTGAGCGACAGTGTGCCCGCCAAGGTCATCACGGCGGGGATGGACAGGTCCACATTGCCTGGCCCGAGAGTGATGACCAACATCTGGCCAAGCCCCACGATGGCGGCGAAAGCGCCAAAGGACAGCGCGGCATAGGCGAGGTCGGATGCGCCGCTGCCTTGGGTCAGGATCATAACAAGAATAAAGGCTGCGGCTGCGGCGGCCCATGACCAAATCCACGGACGCGAAAGAAGCATTTTCATCTGGGTTATCCTTCTTGGCCGTCACGACGGGTGAATATGAGACGCGCCGTGAGCACGAGGATCAAAATGGCTCCCTGTGCGCCGATTTGCCAGTCAGAGCTCAGACGCAGGAAGGAGAGAAACGAGGAGGCGAGGGCGAGTGTCAGAGCGCCGATGACGGCCCCTACAGGGCTGACCTTGCCGCCAACAAATTCGCCGCCGCCTAGGATCACACCCGCAATGGACAATAGTGTATAGCGCAATGCGATATTGGCGTCGGCAGAGGTCGTCAGACCGACCAGAGCCATGCCTGCGAGCACACCGAAGAACCCCGCCAAGCCGTAGGCGAGTGCTTTGAGCCGCAAGATGGGCCAGCCTGCACGCGCCACGGAAGAAGCATTGCCCCCCACGCCACGCAGGACGGTTCCGATGCCCGTGCTGATGATGAGGTAATGGGTCACAGCGGCGATCAAAATCGCGGCGACAACGGCCATAGGCAGGAGTGGCGGCTTCACTGTCATGAGGCTGCGGATCCACGGCGGCGCGGTGCCACCAGGCGAGGGGAGGATCGACAGTGCAATCCCGCCCCAGACAAAGGACATGCCCAAGGTGACAACGATTGCAGGCAGATCAAAGCGATGGATCAAGACTCCAAGGGCGGCGTAGGCCGCGATCAGACCCGCGAGGATCAACACACCTAAGACGGGCGTGTCGTGCAGAAATGTCGCCGTGACGCAGGCCACGAGGCTCACAAATGCGCCAAGCGACAAGTCAATGTCATTCACCATGATGATCATCATCTGCGCCAACGTGGCCAAGGCAATAGGCACCGCAAGATTGAACAACAGGTTGACGCCGAAATAGCTCATGGCGCGCGGTTGGAGGTAGAAGGTTGCGGCTAAAAGTACCGTCAGGGACAGCACAGGCAAAAGGATGCGGTAACGCGCGAAAAGACGGATCATGCGTCTACCCCCTGCATTTCAAATGAAGCTTCGAGGATGCTTTCCTCGGTGATGCCCGCGCCGGTCAATTCGGCGGAAATCTCTCCGTCACGGAATACGAACACGCGGTCGCATTGGCAGACCTCTTCGGTCTCGGTTGAATACCATAGGAAGGTGCGGCCTTGCTCGGACTCGGATCGGATCATGGCGTAAACGTCCTGCTTGGTGCCCACATCGACGCCGCGCATGGGATCATCCATGACAACCACAGGAGCCTCCGAGGCCAGTGCGCGCGCGAAAAGCACCTTTTGTTGGTTGCCGCCTGAGAGCGACAGAATGTTGTTGTTTACATCGTCTGTACGAATGCCGATGCGGGATTTCCAATCAGCGGCGACGGCCGCCTCTGCCTCGCGGTCCACTAGGCCGCGTTTGGCGATTTGCGGCAGGATGGAAATCGTCGCGTTGCGCAAAATGGACCACAGCGGCAAAATGCCATCGCGTCCACGGTCGCCCGCGACAAAGACCATGCCTGCCCCTTTGCCGGGCCGCCATGAGGAGCTGTGCTCGAAGTAGAGCCGCGCAAGGGCTTCGGCCTGTCCGTGGCCTGCGAGACCTGCAAGACCCACGATCTCGCCTTTGCCCGCGGTCAATCCCGTGGCGCTATTGAGAATGTCGCCGCCGAAGTCGGTGCTGCGCACAGCTTTCTCCGTTGCCGGTCCTGCGACATGTCCCATGGCCTCGACCAGTGAGCTGCGAGAAAATTCAGCGGTTGGGCGGGAGGTAACCACCTTGCCGTCTTTCATCACAACAATGGTCGAGGCCACGTCAAATATCTCGCCCATCATGTGAGAGATGAACAAGATTGCGCCGCCTTGGGCGCAGAATGTTTTGATATGGGTGAGCAATTGCTCAGCGATGCCCGCGTCGAGCGAGGAGGTCGGCTCATCAAGAATGACGAGTTTCGCCTCCGAGCCGCGTGGGGCGAAACCGATTGCGATTTCGACCATTTGCCGCTCGGCAATTGTCAGCTGATCCACGGTGACATCAGGATCAATGCCGTGGTTCGGAAATACGGTATCGAGGCTCGCAAGGATCTCGGCGCGCGCCCGACGACGCCAACCAATCCCTTTGAGGCTCGTATGTGAGATGCGCAGGTTCTCTGCGACGGTGAGGTTCGGACAGAGCGACAGCTCTTGGAACACCGACCGCACGCCCGCGTCGAGCGCACGTGATGCGCCTGAGGCGGGAAAGGCAACAGTGCCACCCGATGGCGTGAGCCCGCCATTTATCAGATTAACAAGCGTAGATTTCCCTGCGCCGTTGTGACCGACCAGCCCGAGACATTCCCCTGCGCTGATCGAAAGGCTCACACCGTCAAGGGCCCTGACCGCACCGAAGTGCTTTTCGGCATTGGTCAGGGCCACAAGGGGTGTGCCGTTAGTGGTGGCACTGTTCATGGTCGCTTACATCGCTCCGTCGATGACGGCTTTGGCATCTTCAAGGGTATAGGTTGTGTTCGCAACCGAGCCCTCTGGTGTCGCTGCGAGCGTTTCGGCCAACGTGTCTTGGGTCACTTGCAAGAACGGAACGCTCAGGTCTTTCGACACCTCTGCGCCATCAAGGATTTGTTGTGCTACCCAGAAGGCAAGCGATGCAACACCCGGTGCGATGGAGAGCGACAGGGTTTCATAGCCGGTCGCCTCGTGCTGCTCAGCCCACCACGCCATCTCGTCCTGACGGTTGCCAAGAACGATCAGAGGTGTTTCACGACCTGCGGCGGCAAAGGCCTGCGCTGTGCCGTAACCGTCACCGCCTTGGGTGGCGACACCGACGATGTCGGGCAGCGAGGGCAGGATGCCTGCGACAGCTTTTTGGGCCACGTCTTGCGCCCAGTCACCGTGGACAGAGCCGACGATTTCGAACTGTGGGAATTGTTCGACACCTTTGTGGATACCTGCGGAAATTTCGTCGTCCACAAAGACACCGGCAAGGCCGCGCAGCTCAAGCAGGTTGCCGCCATCTGGAATACGGCTTGCAAGATATTCGACCTGCAAACGACCCATTTCCTCAAAGTCCACCGCGATGCGCCATGCGCATGGCTCGGTCACGATCCCATCAAAGGACACGACGACAACGCCCGCGTCACAGGCTTCTTTGATGGCGCCATTCAGGGCGGTTGGCGATGCGGCGTTAACCACGATTGCATCATACCCCTGAAGGATCATGTTCTGGATCTGGGCAGCTTGTTCGGTTGCTTGGTTTTCAGACGTTGTAAAGGCGTCGGCTGCGGCAACAACACCATCGGCGACAGCGGCTTTTGCGACGTCATCAAAGGATTGCAACATGGCCTGACGCCATGAGTTTCCCGCGTAGTTGTTCGACAATGCGATGCGTTTGTCGGATGTATCGGCGTAAACGCCGGTTGCAGCCATAGACAATGCGGCCGCGCTCAACAGCAATGATTTCATTTGGGTCTCCTCCCCATTTCGGCGCGCCAGCTTGGTCACGCCCTGCGTACACAGTTCACCTTTCGCAGGTGATTTGCGTGGGCGTATGGTTGGCATTTGACGATGATGTGTAAAGCAGGCAAGCCGCAAATCTGTTGCGGGTTCCCGCACATTAGATGCGGGCATGGGTATGTTCACACCACCACTTTCGCGTTAAACACAGGGTCGGAGCACATAAGTTTTGCGGAGGCGCGGATGAACGACGTATCAAACCCCGTTACAAACCCCGCGCCACTCTCGCGACAAGAAAGTGAAATGTTCCTGCGGATTTCAAACCATTTGGCGCGGGAGACAGAGATTCAATCCGCGCTGTCGGCTGTGGCCGAGGAAATAACGCGGGTTCTGCCGTTTACGCATTTTGATATCTGTTTGCTCGACGGCCATGATTGGCTTGTGTCTTACGAAGTTGGCATCAAAACCCGATGGTCGCGACGGCGCACACGCCTCACCTTTTCACCGATCCGCGACCTTTTGTTGGGCAAAATTGACAGCATGATTTGCGCCAATGCGATGGAAGATCCGCGCCAAACCTTTAAAGGGGCGGCGAGCGAGCCGATCTTCAATCACAACCTGCGCTCACGTGTGCATGTCGGGATGAAGGTGATGGGGCAATTGATAGGTACGCTCAACATTTCCCATAGCGAGGCCAATCTCTTTGATGAGGGCACATTGGAATTCGCCCGCCACCTTGGTGATCTGCTCGCCCCCTATTTTCACGCGCTTCATGCCATTGAGGGTGCCCAACGCGACGCCCGCGCCCGTTCAGAGATACAGACGCGCGAGGAGGGGTTGCGCCTTGGGGCGTCAAGCCTGACGCAGACCCTCGAACAAGAACGGCAACGGATCGGGATGGATTTGCACGACCAAACCCTTGCCGACCTCACGCGCCTCTTGCGTGAGGTGATAAACGGGAAGGGGCCGTTGGATCGTCAATATGTGGGAGAGTCGCTGAGCGCATGTATTCAGGATTTGCGCCAGATCATTGATGAGGCCGTTCCCTCGCAGTTGCAATTGTTTGGCTTTCGCCATGCGATTACCGCCCACCTCGAAAAGGCCGCGCGGGGCAGCCAGAACGGCGGCGTCCCTTTGACCACCGAGGTTGTGGACAACACGCGCGTGGATATCGCCGCGATGCACCCGACAGTGCGCACCGCCGTCTTTCGGATCACACAAGAAGCCATTAACAATGCGGTCCGCCATGCGGCGGCCTCTCGGATCGAAGTGACTATCGGGGACGACGCCGATGGCGCATTGCAGATTTGCGTGTCGGATAATGGCCGCGGCTTTTTACGCCACGCCGACAGCCGCCAATCAGGATTGATACATATGGAAACGCGGGCACGTCTCATTCTGGCCGAACTCGATATTAACGGGCAGGACGGAACCCGCGTTACATTGACCGTACCAGCCTCATCACAAGGTGCCAGACCATGAAGCTCTTGATCGTAGAAGATGACCAGTTCCACGCGAACTTCATGTTGGAAACTGTGGGAGACACTCTACCTGAAGTCAGCGAAATCACCCATGTCGCAGACGGCAATAAGGGCGAAGAGGAGGCCATGTCGGGTGAATACCCCGCTGTGATTCTCGATCTGCAAATGCCTGGGCGAAATGGGGTCGAGGCGGCGCGGACCATTTGGGCGCACCGTCCCGATACGCGGATTTTGTTTTGGTCGAATTATGCCGATGAGGCTTATCTGCGCGGCATAACCACCATCGTTCCCGAGAATAGCGCCTACGGTTACGTGCTTAAAACCACGTCGATCAATCGTCTTGGTCTGGCATTGCGGGCTGTCTTGATCGAGGGACAGATCATCGTCGATCGTGAGGTGAACAGCTTCCAAAAACGTGCCGCAACCCCGCGCACAGGTTTGACGGAAAGCGAATTTGAGGTGCTTGTAGATCTTGCTCTTGGCCTGACGGACAAGTTGATCGCCGACCGCCGTGCCATGTCATTACGCTCCGTGCAAAACCGCCTGTTGTCGCTGTATCAAAAACTAGAGGTCGAGGACGAAGGGGCCGCGTATAACAAGCGCACACGTGCCGTCAATCGTGCGCTTTTGAACCGTATGCTGAACGTCGAGACACTGATAGCCGCCGAGCGCGAGCTGGCCCCCTGGATAGCAAAACAAATGTCGCGCCGCAGCTAGGCCGCAGTCAAAGCACCTTGCCTTCCCTCTTCGAGGGAGGTTGCGAGCCTACTGACAAGCCCCATTGCGCTGCACAAGTGCGCCGTGTGGTGTGACCCGACAGGGTGCCGTTTTCCTGACTGGGATTGCGTGGTTCGTTGGTGTCTGCCGCTTGACAAAAGCACGACCACTTTGAACGATTACCCTCAATGCAATCCGCCCAAGATGGAGATTTTGAGATTGAAATTCAGCCTATGTGTTTTGCTTGCCGCATTCATACCGTCAATTGCGATGGCACAAAACTTTTCCAGCGGAATAGGGACTAGACCCTCCTGTCGCGATAGTGGAGGAGTGGCCTGTTCCGGAATTGAGGGATGGGTAAACGTAAGCACCATCTGTTACGAAGAAAGCGAATGTGATTATCAGGGGTTTACCTGTAAATCGAACTACACCGCCTATAAAGAGGCCTATGACGAGCTGCGTGACCAATACAATGAACTTCTCGACGAAGACATCGAGGTTCGCGGCAAATGCAACGAATTGCTTGAGCGTCACAAGGGCGCGGTGGAGCATATTGAGAACTTAGAACATCGCCTTGAGGAGGCGCAGTACGAGCTTGATGTGGTGTATTACGACCTGCAAAGGTCGCGAGATGCGTATGATACGCTTCAAAGCTGCGTGAAGAGCCTCGGTCGCTTCGATAATCCACAAGACTGCCTGCAATAACGCCCCAAAGGCAGAAAATCTTGCGGCAGGGTGGGATGCGCGTTTTGAACCGCGACACAGGTTCGCGCGAGGCGCATTGCGGCTCGAAGCACAACAAACGCAGATCGGGACTGATAGGCGTGATAGGAGCACGATATGCCCAACGCGTCCGAATATCTCTATGTCATTGAAGTTAAATGGAGGCGAGTACCGGAATCGAACCGGTGTACACGGATTTGCAATCCAGAAAGAGCGCAAGCAAAAACAACGACTTAGGGATTCAAAATGCCCCCTGACAAAAAGTGAACAAAAAACGAAAGTTTCAAAGCCAAATTCGGCGGTTCAAAACGAAAAAGGCCCCGTCACAGCGGCAACTGTGAACCGGGGCCAAATAGAAAAAGCCTGTCAGCTTTCACCGAACATTAGCACGGGCCAATGCCTTACCGCAAACGCTCAGTCCGCTTTTTCCCGGCCTCTAACTGGCGAGGTGGTCCAATGAGCTGGCGCATCGCGAATGAATGCGCCGAGCGCCGCTTTGGCAGCGCTGCGCGCAAACAGATCATCATGTTCCTGGCCGACAAGGCGAGCGATGACGGCTCCGGCATCTGGTGTTCCAAGGGGACGATCCAGCGCCACACAGAGCTCAGCGAGAGCACGGTGAAGCGCACCATCATCGACTTCCTGCGCGAAGGCATCCTGATCGAGACAGGGCGGCGGCAGTGCAAGAACGGCTACACCGTCATTTACCGCATCGTTCTGGAGCGCGTCGCCGCGCTCGAACCCACAGCCGAGCCCGACATTGAGACGGGGGTCACTGTGAACCCCGCCCAGCCTGAACCCGGTACGGGGTCCACGGTGAACGGGGTACGGGGTTCACGGTGGACCCCAAACCATCCTAAAACCATCCATAAACCACCAACGCGCAGGCGCGAGGCGGCGGAGGAGGTTGAAGATTTTGAATCTGAGAAGATCTTGGCAGCCTATCCCGAAGACAGGATCCGAGACCGGCGGACCAGTCTGCGCCTGATCGCTGCGGCCCTGAAGGCCGGGGTAGAGCCCGATGATCTGAAGCAGGCGGTCAAAGCCTATGCGAAGGAAAGCGAAGGCTATACGCGCAGCAAGGTCTGTTTCTCGGACAATTGGTTCAAGATGCGCCGATGGGAGAAGGGGCTTACTCAGGTAAAGGTGGACCGAGATAAGGCGCGAGAGGCCGCAACCAAAGGGCGCGCCAGCCTCGCCGAATGGATCCACGAGCGCCATCCCCTCTGCCGCCACATCACAAACCGGCAGATCGAGGACTTGATCGCGTCAAGGATGGTGACGCCTGAGCAGGTTCGATCTGCGGGGCTGCAGGCGTGAGAGTTGTTGCGCAATTTGAGATAAGGCTAATGATGAGGTTTAGTTATATGATGCCTAAGCCATATACGCCATTTATGGCGTGGAGATCATATTGACAATTTATGATTTATAGGTCATATATGGCGACAGGAGAACCCTCATGAAGCACCTCGTTCGTACATCAAAAAATTTGGGCCACGCAATACGCGAGGCTCGAAAGGCAAAGAACCTGACCCAGAAGGATCTCGCCTCGATGAGCGGTGTCTGGCAAGAGACAATTTCCAAGATCGAGAACGGTAGTGGGGGTGCCAAGCTGGAAACGGTATTCGATTTGATCGCGGCCTTGGACCTCGAAATCACGGTGACCGAGCGCAGCAAAGGCACACCAGACGGGCTAGAGGACATTTTCTGACATGGGCCGCAAGCGCAGCTACACACCGTTGAACGTCTTTCTAAACTCGCGGCTCGTGGGTCAATTGGTACGTGAGCCCTCAGGCGGCGTCAGTTTCGCCTATGCACGTGACTGGCTCGACTGGGAGCACCGGATGCCGGTCTCTTTGTCGTTGCCATTGCAGGAGAACCGGTACAGCGGCGCACCTGTGATGGCCGTCTTTGACAACCTGTTGCCTGACAGTGACCTCATCCGTCGAAGGGTCGCGGAACGTGTCGGGGCCGAAGGCGTCGATGCCTTCAGCTTGCTGTCACAAATTGGGCGCGATTGCATTGGTGCGCTGCAGTTTCTGCCCGAAGGGCAAGAGCCCCAGCCAATGTCCGAGCTGACTGGAGAGCCTGTTGACGAGGTGCAGATCGGGGCCATTCTGAGCGACCTCGATCTTGCGCCACTGGGGATCCGCCGCGAGAATGACTTCCGAATTTCTGTCGCTGGTGCACAGGAAAAAACCGCGCTGCTTCGTAAAGATGGCCAGTGGATTGAGCCAACCGGCACGACGCCAACCACGCACATCATAAAGCCGCAAATTGGTAGACTGCCCAACGGTATGGACCTGTCCGACAGCGTTGAAAACGAATACCTGTGCCTGAAGTTGATGGAAGCGTTTGGGCTTCGGGCGGCGAATGTCGAAATGGCTCAGTTTGGCGACAAGAAAGCCTTGGTGGTTGAGCGTTTTGATCGGCGCTGGACGTCTGATGGCCGCTTGATCCGTTTGCCGCAGGAGGACTGCTGCCAAGCACTGTCCGTTGTGCCAACGCAAAAGTACCAGAACGAGGGCGGCCCAGGGATCTCGGACATCATGGATCTTTTGTTGGGAAGTGATGATCCCAACAAAGACCGGTACGACTTTTTCAAAGCAAACGTCCTGTTCTGGTTGCTGGGGGCGACAGACGGGCACGGTAAGAATTTCAGCATCAGCCTCTTGCCCGGCGGGCGGTTCCGCATGACGCCGCTCTATGACGTCCTGACGGTGCAACCGACGGTCGACGCCCGGCAGATCGAGCGAAAGTACTTCAAACTGGCCATGAATTTCGGGAACTCAAACCACTACAAGGTTTCGAATATCGTTGGTCGGCACATCGTGGAGACCGGAGTTCAATCCGGCTTATCCCGCGCTGTCGTACAGGGCATGTTCGAAGAGCTGCAGGAGACTTCGCACGCGATCATTGAGACTACGTTCAATCAGCTTCCGGAGGGTTTCCCGGAGGCGTTGCTTTCTTCGGTCGACGGCGCGCTGAAGGCTAGGTTGCATCTGTTGAGCTAAAGTTAGTTGGACCTGCCTGGTGCGAGAGCGCGACTATTCTGGTTCAAACCAAATCAGGTTATGTTGTCGTGCCAAACTCAGGACTTCAACGCCGTGTTTCCAACTGCTGAACATAAGCGGGCAGCCGTAGCAGACGCGGCGCAAGCCCCGCTTCAACAGGAATATTCCCCTGCGCCAGCGCATTCCTCGCGACCCAATATTTCAACTGACATCTCCTTGGTGCCCACGTTGGTCATGTTCATCGAAACACTCTAAATGAGGATCAAACAATGGCTACTCAAACTTGAAACTGAACGTCAAATCCTGTGAAAAAGACGGCAAGAACTTCTGGGACCGCTGCGGCGTGCTCTTCGTCAATACCAACGGCCGCAGTAACATCACGTCGATCAACGTCAAACACAGCATGTTCCCCGACGTCGAAATGGTCGCCTTCTCACGCCGCGACGACGATCCGGTTGCCGAGTGACCGGTGCGCGGGGGCGGGTTTCCCGCCCCGGAAAAACCGAAGCAGAGTGTGGATCGCTGTCAATTGGACTTCAATAAGTATCCGATGTCGCATCGATGCAACTCCTAAGATCGGACCTTCGCTGCAAGTGCAAAATCGGCAGTTGGTGGAACTGGTGCTCTGCGGGACAAAGCTGCCGTTTGTATAATGGATGCCAATGGCAGGTCTCAGCTCGAAGGCGACATTGATGCCAAGCGCAGCATTATGTGGAGCATCGTCACGGAGGGCGGAAACCGGTCATTCGTTGCAGGTATTCAACGTTCCCTCAACTCAAGAAATGCAGACATTTACAAAATTGAACGCCCTAAGCACGTAAATAGGTCGTATCACCGAAACCCCTCCCTGCGCTTTGTTTTCACAGACTTGAGGTTTCGCAATCAAAACAGCGCCTGAATTCAGGCGCTGCTCTTTTTTTAGCCTCGTGACAGGTTTAGAATGCGAACCGCATAACGACTTGAAGGGCGTGGCTTTCGTGGTTCTCCCCGAAGGCCCCATGATAGCCGCCGTGCAGGGTTGTCTTCGACGAGGATGTCGCACCGAGCGTGGTGGAGAAGCCCAACTCAAGATCAACCCATTGGTCATCAAAGCCGTCCACGGGAACGGAGGTAGCTGGAAGGCCGGCAAAACCTGTCCCGATCAATTGATCGTCCCCAGAGGCCTTCGTCAGCGACAGAGCGCCTGTCAGAACAGTCTCCCGACTGGACTGAGGCAGGGCATACGCGCCCTCGACGCCGATCGATGCGATGGTGACTTCACCGTCTTGATCGCCAATAGAGAGGTTCCATGCACCGGCACCGGTTTCATCGAAGCCGTCAGTCTTTTGCTTGTAATACTCAAGCGACGCCCGCGGCCCGTAGGTAAATGCTCCGTTCTGAACCATGTATTGCGCGTTGAGGGCCGCGAAAATCTGAGACCCGTCAGTTTTGCCCTTTGCTGTCTCGCCCATCACATTGCGAGTGCTTTCAAAAGACAGATCCTGATAGCCGAGCATGGCGCTGATGCTGCCGCCTTTTCCGAAGGCTTTTCGACCAAAAACGGCAATGGATAGCGCATCCGCGTCAACAGACCCCAAATCGCTCTGCGCATCAGCCGATCCCGTGCCCGCGCCGATCATAACACCAACGCCCAATGTCGGATCAAGCCGCCATTCCGCGCCTGCGGCGAAGGAATAGCTGTCGATGTCATAGCCTACGCCGTCAATCGTGCGGTCATAGCTCGCTGTTCCGCCCTGAATGGAGACAAATCCTGTGGCACCCTCTCCGATCGACCAACCGTTGGGTAGGCCTTTCGTGGACAAGGTCGCCCCAGACGCGCTTCGCGCAGTCCCTCCTTCGGGTAGGGCCGCCGTCATTGCGCGCCCCAATTCATATGACAATGAACTGTAACTTCCCAAGAAGCTGAAACCGACGCTTTCCAAGGCAGTCTGCCGTTCTGCATCATCCTCGATGTCGAGAATTTCACCAATTGCGGCCTCATAGGTTCCCGCATTTCCTATATCGAGATAGGGCACTTGGGCGGCCCCATCCAGCATGCCTGCGACTTTGAACTGATACTCGGTGGCGGCCTCCGCGACGATTTCCGCGAAGATCGGCGCGAGGCGCAGGGTGACTTGGTCGCCGTCCACATCACCAAGCTCGATCATGAAGTTCAGGTTCATGTTCCGCAGGTCTTCGATGATATCGACACTCAAAAGGTCATTGCTTTCCATGAGCGCGACGATCTCGTCGGGAACGTCGTCCCCTGGAGTATAGGCGAGACTACCGAGACCAACGCCAAGCGTATCGGCAAGGTTTTGCAGTTTGTCGTCGAGTTCAGGCCCCGCAAGACCCAGAGTGCCATAGACCCACGCTCCGGTGCTGACGTTATGCCACGCAACGAGTTTAGGCTCGTCGGCCTCTTCGTCAAAGCTCGACATATCAAAGAAGAACCCGTCAGGCACCTGACTGTCATCAAGAAAACCAGTCCCGAACAATTCGTCATATTTGGCGTTGCCGGTCATCTCGCCAAGCTTGATGAGCGCCTCTTCAAATTGATCTGTGTCCATCACGGCTTTATCGCCGCCATCAAAAAAGCCGGTGTCCCCTTCGTTCCCGCCATTGCCGAAGAGCCCGTCAGGCAGGTTGAAATTACCGTCGGCAAATTGGAGATCGAACAGGGCCTGATAAGCAGGGTCGGTTGCATCAAAGGCGGTGAAGGCATCACCCGTCCCTGTGCCGAGTTCGAGGGTGTAACCAATCATCCGCGCCCCTGTGAGGTTCGAGGTTTTGCCGTAGACATAATATTCGGTAACGTCGCCGGTGCTTTGCGTGCTCAGGCTGATGTCCATGCCGTCCGCTCCTGTGAGGCGGGTCTTGACCCGCTTGCCTGAGCCGCGTTCCGCGTCGCAGCCCTCAAGAGCAGGATTGTTGGCCATAAGACAATTGGTAATGCCGTTCGGATTGGCGGTGTTGCCGTATTCCGCGCCAAGGTCTTCTGTGAATGACTGGATGCCCGGATCAAGAATTCCCTCCGCAGGATCGGCAAAAACATAGCCATCCCCCGTGACGCCAATCACAGGGATTTCATCGAAGGCACCAGCAAACGCTGGTGTTGCCATGAGCGCAAAAATCGCAATCGGTGCGCAGCTTTGAAGTTTAAGTGTTTTAAGAGACATATTTTCCCTCCCCGAGAAATGCCCCGAATGCGGGGCGCAGGAAACAACGCAATCACCTGACTACGTATTCATATATTACCATGCGTTTCTTCGGGGAGATATGATCCAAGTCATGCTGTGAATATTGAAAAATATAGTCGCGCACGCATCGCATCGACGTTTCGGGTAACCAGACGGATCAATCAGCGTTGCGCTATCGAACCTGTAGCAGAATGCAGGCTTCTGGTCCGCGCGACTGTTGCGCAGACCCGATACACCCAATCCTCACCCCTTATGTATCGGAAGTTTGCTATCGTTATCCCGATCCGGCGTTTTGCAAGATATCGGATCGGGAAGGTGTACGCCGTTAGCCCCTTGTGGTGCGACCACGTAATCTAGACTGGCGACCCTTCTCTTTCTTCAAACTCGAACAGTTGATTGGGGCGTATGACCCCGGAGCATAAGAAAGAGATTTAGAATATGGCACAGAATACGGATTTTGTCGGCCTTGATGTCGGTAAGTTTGAGATTTTTGTATATGTTAGCAAAACTGGCGCGGCTTTTTCGGTGTCAAATACACCAGCGGGTCATAGCAGTCTTCAGCGCAAGTTAGGTCCAGTTGACGGCCAAATTATCGCTCTGGAGCCCACAGGCGGTTATGAATGGACCATATGGGAAGCGTTAGATGCTGCTGGGTACGATGTCAGGCAAGTTTGCGCAGCACATGTTCGTGCATTTTCCCGTGCGACAGGTGCTTTGGCGAAAACGGATCCAATTGATGCTCGTTTAATTGCAGATTTCATTGCTTTCAGACCAACCTCTGGCCGCAAACTGCCAGCGAAAAAGCTTCGTTATCTCAGTGTCTTGAGCACGAAACGCCGTCAATTGGTGGAATTGCGCAAACGCTTGAAGTGTCAGATCAAGCAGCATGACAACGGTTTGATGGTTGCCTTGGATGTAGAACTTTTGGAGCTCCTGTCTCGACAGATTAGGGGGCTGGAAGATGCGATACAGGCACAAATCATGGATGACCCCCAAATGAAACAACATGCCAAGATACTGCGATCCATTCCAGGAATAGGTCCCGTATTATGCGCGGCCTTAATCGGAGAAATGCCGGAATTGGGCACGATAGGGGATAAGCAAATTGCGGCACTTGCCGGAGTGGCACCGATCAACCGAGATAGCGGTCGAATGGATGGGCGGCGCTCAATAAAGGGAGGCCGATACGTCATTCGGAGTTTGCTTTATCAGGCAGCATTGGTCGCATCGACGCACAATAAAACCCTCAAAGTGTTTGCCAATCGGCTAAAAGAAAAAGGAAAACCGCACAAAGTTGTCTTGATCGCGGTGGCACGCAAACTGCTCATGATTGCAAATACCCTCATGGCTAAAAACCAATTATGGCGAACAACATAAATACAGTTGCTAGTTTTTCTTATCAAGGCAGTCATCATCCACTTGGCACGAGGTCTGCATCACCTCATATGCTCCAATCATGGACATGAACGTCTTTTCCTGAATGACCTTTGAGAATGTCGATCGCGAGCTTTTCGTGCCTTTCGTCAGCAACGCGCACCCACAGGAGAATGCCCCCCTTCTCAATCTGGTCTGCGTAATAGTCTTTATGATGCTGTTGAACCCTCCGCGCCAAGAGAACCCCGATCGCTGCAGCAGGCAACCCCACAATCGCAACAGCTGCCGCGGTGCCCGCGGCCGTCGCTCCTGCCGCCGCCATCGCCGCCATAGCTATGTATGAGGGAATGAAGAACGCGCCACCGACAACCATACCCTCCAACTCTCCAATGGCCTCTTCTGACACAAAGGCAGCGCGTGGTACATGCGGGTCGTCTTCTATGTCTTTAGTGCTAAGATAAGCAGCACCAAATTTTTCCTTCAAGGCGTTTTCACTGCCCAGAACGCTCAAGTCAAAGCGACTGAAACCAACCATACGAAGGTCATAAAACGCTTTTTGAAAGCTATCAAAGGTCTCAAACACACCTACGGCCTCAGGCACTTTAATGACCATTGTACCTTTGTCGTGTTCATCAATTTCGTTTGTCATCTCCATCTCCAATCAAAGTTTTGTGTCCTGTCGACCGAATTATACGCGCACTCTGATCAATGCACCTTGACTGGCGTCAATGGATCGCCCTACTCGATTCAGACTGAGAAGATGTGTGATAATCAGCAAATTTTCCGTCGGGAACGGAAAATACCTGATGTCAGGTCACATAAGGCCATCCAAAATCTATTCTTTTGAATTACGTTTGCCCACCAGCTGCCGTTCGGCTGAACGGCTGGATCCAGCAGCCAAAGGTGTTTTCCTGACACCAAAGGAATCACTGGGCCACCAAACCCCAATTGGAGTTGTTGCGAGCTGGCGCTTCGTCCGCGTCTTGATTGTCGGCGAGGGGTGCGGAGAAAGTGCGGTCTCGGTTCTGGTCGAATCCACACTCGCGAACGATTGCTTCGGTGTCACGGGCTGCGTCGCCACGACAGGCTTGCTGCATCTGCGAGATAATGCTGCGGCAGCGAAACGCGAAAACCCAAGGCCCGCTTTGTCTCGCACGCGGACGTTTCAGGCCACCAAAATGCTGCGACATGCTCAAATGGCAAGCTCGACGGGCCGCACCGCAGAATGACAGAGACAAGCTACAGGAACACCGCAAGTGTCCCGCGAGCTTGTCCAGGTTACAAGTTTATGCCCATGTCACCGACACCATTATTGCAGAGATTGAGGCAGGCACGCAGCCATGGCGCAAGCCGTGGACTGGGAGCGCGTCCGGCATTGCCTTGCCGACCCGACACAATGGCGAGGAGTATCGCGGGATTAACATCTTGATGCTCTGGGTCATGGCGGCCAAGCATGGGTATGTGTCCAGCCGCTGGATGACCTACAAACAGGCGCAGGAACTTGGCGGTCAGGTCCGCAAAGGTGAGACGTCGTCGACCGTGGTCAAATACGGAACGTTCATCCGTGAAAACGAATTGGGCATCGAGGAGGAGCTGCCCTATGCGCGCGCCTATCGCGTGTTCAACGCGGATCAGATCGAGGGTTTGCCCGAGGACTACTACATCCGCCCTGAGGCCCCGCGCGACCTTGGGACGGCGGCAGACCCTGAACTTGAAGCGTTTTTCAGCCGAACTGGGGCAGAGATCCTCACCAGTGATGACCCGCGCGCCTACTACAGCCCCGCCAAAGATCACATCCACATGCCGCCGATTGCCACGTTTCACAATGCGGCAGGCTACTATGGGACACTGGCCCATGAGCTTATCCACTGGACTGGCAGCGAAAAGCGGCTGGAGCGGATCGAGAAATTTGCGAACCGCGAAGCCTATGCCTTTGAGGAGCTGGTGGCAGAGATCGGTGCCTGTTTCCTTGGGGCTCAGATTGGTGTCGCGCCGGAGTTTGGTCAAAGCGCCGCCTATGTTGAAGGGTGGTTGAAAGCGCTCAAAGAAGACAAACGGGCGATTTTTCGCGCGGCGTCCGAGGCGCAGAAGGCAGCCGATTTTGTCTTAGCAGCCGCAGGTCAATCGAAAGCGGCCGCAGCATGAACGGCCCCGCAATCCTGCCCCCGATGACGTGCCGCCAATGCGGCGCGTCAAACCCAGTGATCTTTCCCGCGCCGATTATCGTGAAAGGCAGTTGCACCTGTATTTGCTTGGATTGTGCAGAGGCCCGTTCGTGGCTGGATCCGGACGGAAACTTAAAACCTGGTGTTGAGCATTAAACGTCTGCGCCCCGCCTCATGTGGCGGGGCGCAGACGTTGGGGGATGAGATGGAAAATTGTGGCCCGTGCTGCTGAGCACGGACCGCCCAACAACCCTGTCGCAGCCTGTGGCTGCTCCAAACGGAATACAGGTAGTTGATTCAATATTACAATAATGAATCAATTATGGCGAAATGCCATAACGGGGCTGCCTGTATGAAACTGGTATGAAACTGGCAAGAAATAGGGGTGATTACTTCACATGGGACGACCGCGCGCACCACGGCACAAACGACTGACGCAGAACCAGCGTTTTGCCATCGTGAGCAAGCGAGCGGAGGGGCTGCCGATCGAGGATCTGGCCCGCGAATTTGGCGTCACGACCCGCACCATCTTCTACACGTTGAAGGCTGATCAAAGCCGTAAACTTGATGCGCGCGTGCGCTCTGAATTGGTGAATGTCCGGCTCACGCCAAAGGAGCTTGCGGGCTTTGATGCGGTGTTGACGCGGCATGATATCACCAGCCGTGCCGAGGGGCTGCGGCGGTTGATCCATGCCTCAAACGATCTCTTCGTTCCTGATGATGAACTGGCCAATCAGATGCAGGCGCTCTCGGCCTCGCTCAATCGCACCGGCAACAACATCAACCAGATTGCACAGCGCCTGAACGAGGCGAAGCGCCAGGGTAAAACGACACCCTATGGCAATTCTGCCCATGCCCAAGTGCGTGCCTTGGCGGGATTGATCTTCAACATCGCAGATCAGGTTCAGGACATGGCGCAGCGCCGCCGAAGCGCGCTGTCCGGTGAGGTTGCTCGTGTTCTGGGAGGCTTTGCCGATGGCTCGCAATAGTGCCGTTTCCGCCGCGCAGGAGGCCTTCTTCGATCGCGACTGGAGCCGCATTCGTGGCAACGTTCCACGCGCCCGCGCCAAGCAGATGGCGCGCGCAGCCATGGGGCATTCCCCCGCGATTTTCAAAGCCATTCGCGATGGAGGAACGCACACCAAATCGCAGCTGCGCAACCAGCTGGAATACCTGACTACCAAGTCGAGCTTCATCATCGACAGCCGTGGCACCTATGACGGCCAAAGTGTTTTGTCAGCCAAAGAGATTGAACAGGTCACGCGTCGGTTTTCAGCGCAGTGGAATGAGGGGTTTCATCCCAAGTTGGGGCATACCTCGCATCTCTTGATGGCCTTTCCGATTGGCACGCGCGGCGAGGATGTTGCCGATATCACGCGCGAGATTTTCGAGCGGTTCTTTCAGGGCGAAGGCAGCCACTTCGACTACATCGCGGCCGTGCATGAGGATCGGGATCACCCGCATGCACACATCGTTCTGAACCGGCGCAGCAAGGACGGGGAGTTCTTCTTTCTGAAAGAAGGGCACCACTTCAACTACGACAGGTTTCGCGAGGCGATGGTGGAGGTGTCGGACCGCTACGGGCTGCGGCTTGAGGCGACGCGAAAGCTGGAGCGTGGGGTGACGACGAAGAGGCCAAACGATGTGGACCAACGTCGTGCAGAAGCCACGGGAAAGCACCTAACCGAACGTGAGCGCGTGGGGCCAGAGCTCGAACGCGCATTGGCTGAAGTCGCCCAGAACGCGCGGCTCTATCGCGGCCTAGCGGCTGAGGCCTCGCGTGAGAAACAGCATGACATTGCCGCTGCCTTGGACAAGGCCGCGACGCTTTTGGCGCAGGGCAAACCGATTGAAGCAGATGGAAAGGTATATGGCATGGCCGAAGA
>NZ_JBLWZO010000017.1:0-46645 GCF_048266405.1 Celeribacter sp. | reverse complement strand
TCTCGTCTTCGAGCTCACGCAGCCGTTTCATATCTGTGGGCAACATGCCTGCATACTTGTTTGGCGGGAAAACCGTCCACTGGACGCTTTTCTTTTTCCGCCTGCACTCCAGTTGAAGTACGTAGCTTGGCCCCTCTCGGGATCATGCTTCGCATGACCCTGTCGGGCAGCGGATACCAGCCTTACGGCAGATCTCAGCAACCGTTGCGCCTTCTTCACCCTGCTTAATGATGAACGCCTTCTGCGCGTCCGTGAACTTCGATGCTTTCATGCGTTTCCGCTCCTATCCCAGCTCAGGAAAAATCTAGCGGAAAACTCTAATCAAAAACGAGGACGTTTTTAGGGATCACAGCAGTTCGCATTTTCTAGCCTTCCTGACCCTGATCGCTTGACGAACTTGCGGGGCGAGCTGCAAGACGCACTAACTGAAAGACAAGTTTTCGCGGGCTGGTGGCTAGCCCGTCTACCATAATACTACGGCGCGATTCCCGCAGACTTCGGGATAAGAATAGCGCAGTGTTTTGAGCCTTCCTTGTGGAGGCGAACAAAATCGCACAAAGAACAGCTAGCAAGCAAAGGCCTGCAAACGCCTCGTCAACTGTTCAGCCGAGGTTACAGGAACATCGGAATAAATGCGATCAGTAGATACACGACGATCAACATCGCGAGGTAGGGTAGGACTGCGCGGGCGATCCGCTCAACGGGCAAATTCGTTATCGATGATGCGACGAAGAGGTTGATCGCCACGGGCGGCGTCACCATGCCAATTGCCAGACCCACCACAATGATGATGCCGAAGTGAATGCTCCCAATGCCCAGTTGTGCGGCGAGTGGCAGTAGCATTGGCGTCAGGATGATGAGCGCACTCGCTGTCTCTAGGAAAACCCCTGTCAGGAGTATGAGCATCATGATCAGAATGAGCAAAATATATGTGTTGCTTGATATCGAAAGGGCGAATGCCGCAATTGCGTTGGGAACCTGCCAACTCGCGAGCGCCCAACTCAACACGGAGGAGGAGGCGATCACAAAGAGGATGACAGCGGTGGTCACGCCCGCTTTCATAACGATGCGGTAGAACTGTTTGAGGGTGAGGTCGCGGTAGACAAAGAACGAAATGAAGATGGCATAGTTGACGGCAATCACCGCAGCTTCGCTTGGTGTGAAAATGCCCGAAAAGATACCGCCAAGGATGATCAGCGGGGCCATAAGACCCCAACTCGCTGACAGGAACGTGCGCACAATGACTCGTAATGAGAGCGGTGTTCCTGGTTCATAGGCCCGACGGTAGCCTTGGATGAGTGCGATAAAGATCAACCCCACACCCATAGCGATCCCCGGGATCAATCCAGCCAAGAAAAGCTCTTTTACGGAAACTTGGGCGATCACTGCGTAGATAATCATTGGAACAGAGGGCGGGATAACAACGCCGATTGTTCCAGCCGCGGCAATGAGCGAGGCCGCCGACGCGGGATCATACCCTTTGCGTTTCAGCTCGGGAACAAGACTGGCCCCGACCGCGGCGGTTGTCGCGGCGCCAGAGCCGGAAATGGCAGCAAAGAACATGCCTGCCAAGACGGAAACGATGGACAGCCCGCCTCGGATGAAGCCGATCATACTGTCGGCAAAGGCTACCAATCGTTTGGAAATCTCACCCTGCGCCATGATATCACCGGCCAGCACAAACATCGGCACAGCGACCAGCGCGAAGCTATTGAGGCCTGCAAACATTTGTTGCGGCACAACCATCAACGGCACGTCGCCCAGATTGAGCGCCGTCATTGTGGCGGCTCCAATCACAATGGCAATGGGAAGTCCCATCAACAGAAAGAGTACAAAAAGGCCGGCAAGAACAAGGCTCATTCTGGCATATCCAATGGTGTTTCTCGCGGCAGTTGACCCGCCAGAAGTCGCACGAGGTCAATCAGGGCAAGACCAGACATCAAGGCGGCACAAAAGGGCATGACAGAGTAGACATAGGACATAGAAATCCGCAGGGACGGGGACTTCTGAAAGCTCTGCACATTCATATATTGCCACCCGATCATCGTCAGAGTGACTAGGAATAGGATCGTAACCAAAATCCCTGCGCCCGTCACAAGGCGTCTGAGAGGGGTGGGAAGGCTATCACGCAAGAGCGTGACAGCGATATGGCGCCCTTGTTGAAATGCTAGAGTGGCACCGAGAAATGTAATCCAGATCAACAGAAAACGGGCCACTTCCTCGGTCCAACTGACCGATGTAAAAAAGACCCGTGATACGATCTGTAACGTGATTACTCCGGTCAGCGCGATCATGCCGAGAAAGACGATTGGGCCAAGTATTGACCCAACCATCCGATCCATCCACCCTAGTGCTTTCAACATCTTACTTGAGCGCTTCTTGTATGCGCGGCAAGTAATCCCCGAACTTGGCACCGTATTTCTCGTAGACGGGTTGAACCGCAGCGGCAAAGGCCGAGAGGTCAGCATCGTCAATCACGGTCATACCGGAATCGCGCAACTCTTGGAGCTGAACACTTTCCTGTTCCGCATTGAGTTGGCGTTCATAGGCGGCAGCTTCGCGAGCAGCTTGAACAACGATCTCTTGTGCTTCTTCCGAGAGCTTGTTCCATACGGGCATACCCATCACAAAAATAGCAGGCGCATAAGCGTGGCGTGTCATTGTCATGTTGGTTTGAGTTTCGTTCAGCTTGAACGAATAAACCACGCCAACGGGGTTTTCTTGCCCGTCAATCGTGCCTTGCTGCATCGCTGTGAGGGCTTCGGTCCAAGCCATAGGGATGGCATCTGCGCCAAGCTCGCGGAATGTATCAATATAGACAGGGTTTTCCATCACGCGAACTTGCAAACCTTCAATATCCGCAGGTGTGCTAACAGGGCGATCAGAGTTTGTCAGGTTGCGAAACCCGCGCTCGGCATAGGCGAGCCCCTTGAGGTTAACCTCTGACAAACGGTCCAACAATTCCTGCCCGATTGGCCCATCAAGAACTTCATAGGCCTTCTCAGCGGATGGGAAAAGAAACGGCATCTCGAATACGGCCATCTCTTCAAGGAAGTTCGAGACTGGACCATTGGTGATGACGCCCATGTCAACGGTGCCGATCTGCATACCTTCAAGCAGGGTGCGTTCGTCGCCAAGTGTCGCGTTGGGGAAGAGTTCAACGCTGATTTTTCCATCGGAGCGCTCGGAAACCAACTCCTGAAATTTGGTGGCTGCTGCGTGAAAACCGTCCTGCTCGTTGACCACATGGGCGAGGCGCAGATTGACGGGGTCGATCTCGGCGAATGCTGACTGGCCGACAAACATTGCGGCAACGCTTCCCAAGATCATAACTGAGCGACGTGAAAGTTCCATTTGTTCTTCCCTAAGATGAATTCAAAGACGGCGGCGGATTACGTGTCGTGAACCGCGCCGCGTTCCGTGTGATAACTTCTAATTCAAGGGCATCGCAAGGGTTGATCCTACAGGGATGACGTAAAGGGCAAGTGCACGACACAGAATTCTTTGTGCGCGACCTACATTCTCTGACCCCATTCGAAAGCCGCTCATTGAAACTACTGAGGAGTGGAAGAGGAGAAAAACAACCGGAACACACACAAGCCCTGCCGAGAAGAACGTCAAGGATATCAACCATACCACACGCAAGCACAATTCATCTGAAAAGAAGATCAAGATTGTGCTGAACTGGCCACATTCTTGAAAACCTACAAAACGATTCCACAGTTACCCGTCTTGCCCGATATGGTTATTTGAATTTAGCGTTAGAGCCAGCGTCAACTCTAAGCGGGCCAGTATCTTCCGCCTAAAAACTTGCGACGAGGTTAAGAAAAGCCCCCCGCTCATCGTATTCTATATCCGTCAAATCGCTGGAGACAGAACCGAAGTTGTAACCCACACCAAGCTTCAAGTTGGGACCAACCTGACGGTAAACCGCTCCAAGTCCACCGAATTCGGTGGTTCCGGTCTGCTCAAAATTCATGGTCCGAACCTCTAGCAGCGCATCCCAGTTGTGGACGAAGTGATACCGCAGGTTAGCAGCGGCCAAAATCGCGTTGTTTTGCTCCCAGACGCTATCGGCATCGGCTGCTGTCTTGCTGAACCGCCCCCCGACCTTCACGCCGAGTGTCCACTCAGGATTCAAATCATAAGAAGCCTCAGCGGAGAGCACATGCGTGCGTTGCAGCGCCCCTGGCTCGTCATCATTGTCCAACTGCTCACCATAGGTGTCGAGCAAATAGCGATAGCGCAAAAGGACGTTCAGCTTTTCATTATCTACCGGTCGGAAGGCATAGCCCAACTGTAAATCTACGAGGTCGCCGCTTTCCACGATCACGCCCTCACCCTCGGTGGTCGAGGCATCGAGGCTGAACACGAGCCGCCGCGCGTCGTCTATCTCATGGCGGGCATCTGCCACGAACAGCAAGGTCTCGCTATCGCGCAGAGACCCTGAGATAGAGCCATCTTCGTTGCGATATTCTAACCGTGCCGAAGCGGTGGTGCGCTCGTCCTGAAAGGCCACGCCGAGGCTCAGGGCGTTGCGTTCGAAGTCGCCGTTCACCGAGTCGCGGATCTGACCATATTCGAAGGTGCCCGAATAGGTCAGATAATCATTGTGCTTGTACTGCGCGCCATAGCTCGAAGTAAGCGCTCGGTGCTTGCCAAACATGTCATACGTGTTCTCCCCGAAGACAGTCAGCCCGTCGCCCAATTCGCGATTTGCCCCAGTCACAAACCGTCCCTTGTCGGTGCCCTCAAGGTCCACTCCGGTCAGCTCACGGTCAGGATCGAGCTCATAACCGAAATAGGTGTTCTCGTATTCACCCTTCTCATGTCGGAATAGCAGTCGCCCGCCGCGCCCGAGATCACCGTCAGAAATTTCACCTTCCAACCTCCAGTTGCCGCCCAGATCAAAGATGCCACCTATGCCGTAACGATCATTGCGAGCGAGATCTCCAGCGCGCGCGAGAGTTTTCTGCGCATAGCCATACACCTCGGTCTGTTCCCCGGTCGCATAGGTCAGGCGCACGGCTGCATCTGTACGATTACCGTCATCACTACTGGAACGTCGATCAAGGTGTTCGAGGCCCACGCCGAGAGATACGCGCGGGCTTAGCGAATATTCCAGCTCGACCCCGCCTTCCCTGTCATGCTCCCCTGCGTCGTTTTCGTAGCTGTCATAGTAGAAGGACAAATCCAGCCGTTCGCTGGCCGCCACGTCGAGACTTACGCCCCAGAGGCTCTCATCACTCGATGTGTCATAATCAAGGGTCGAGAACCCCTCCGTGCGCTTCTCGAAATAGGCGCCAAAGAAGCCATCGGCGGACATGCCAAGATCTTGCAAATCCACCCGCGTGTCGAGCCGGAAGGCCTCGCCATTACCGCCCGTGCCGGAAGAGGTGTCAAAGACGAGACCACCATCGGTAGATAGGTTGGAGCTAAAGCCCGGCCCCTCACTCATCGCAGCGTCGACCGAGACAAAGGTGTTCTCGCTGTGCCGCCAAAGCAAATCCACTCCAGCGGAGCGCTGGTCGCCACTGCTGGTCTCTTCGCTCATCGCGGTCACACCCAAGCGAACTTTGTCGTTCACCCAACCCTCGACACGCCCGCCATATGAGAAAGAGTCAACATCGGTGGACGTGGGGGAGTATTCGTAATTTACCACGAGGTTCGCATCGTTCGAGCCGCCCGCGTCAGTGATCACCAATCCATCGCCGCCGCCGTAGGACGAAAGCGGCGCAGCGAGTGTGATTACACCCTGAATATAATTGATCTGGTAATCCTGCCCAGCGATCAACCGGCGGGTTTCCAACACGCGGCCGGTGGAGGCGTCGCGGATCTGGACGGTCACCGTCTCGGTCCCGATCCCGATATCCTGTCTCCGCAGGAAGTAGACCGAGCCGCCTGTGCCGCGCAGCACATCCCTTTGGGCGATCCGCTCGGGCTGAGCAGCGTAAGCATCCACAGTTACACGCGACTCACCGTTGTCGGCGGCGGCCTGTGTCTCGTAATGGCCGTAAAAACCGTAGAGCGTTCGCTCATTGCGCAGGTATCCGCCATTCACATCCGCCTGAAAATCACCCCATGTGAGGTGACTGTTGTCGCGTTCGACACGCAGGTAGAATTTGCCCGAGGTTGGCGTATCATCCACTAACGTGCTGTCGTCGCCGTAGGTGGGATACAGATCGTCGGGGTCCACCCTCAACAGAACCGAGCGCGGATCCCGTTCATCGAGGTCGCTGAAGATATCGCCAATATCGCCCTCACCCGTGTCGAGTTGAAGCGTCAGCTCTGTGCCGTTTGCATAACGGTTGTTGAGATAACCTGCAAAACGCCCTGTGGTGTAGGTTTCGCGGCCTTCGCCCGAGACATTGTTAAAGCCCCATGTCACATCGCCAGTGGCTACATAGAACTGCTCTGAGCGAGGCACGGTAATGTCGCGCACGATATCCACGTTCTGCCCGCCGCCCTGCACGGCCACCTTCACTGGGTATTGCCCTGGCGGCAGGATGCGTTGCACCACGAATGTGCCAGAACTATCGGGACGAATAGTCTCACCCAGAGTTTGCACCTTTGCATCTGGCGCCACGCTTCTGCCCGAAACAGTCACCCCACCGCCATAAACGCGGAAGCCCTGCCGTGCGGTGGCGTCTGCGCCCTCTTCCACACCATCCTCACGCGTACGGCTGTCTGCCGTATGTAGCGCCAGAGGGGCCGTCTCGTTATAGCGACCAAAGGCATCGTAGACCCGAAGCACCGCGTAAGCGTTATCGCTCGGCAAGGTCACACTAGCGGCACCGTTCACCGCCACAGCCTGCCTGCTTGCCAGCTGTGGTGCGCCGCGCGTGGTGGCATCGTAGACGAGTATCTCGGCCCGCTTCACAAAGGCTGGATAGTTCAGCGCGGATTGAAGCTGCACTACAGGTCCTAGCTCATTTCCCACGATTTCGAGATCAAGCCGAGGAGTAACGGTCAAGCCATCATACTGAATACGCAGGTCAGCCTCGGCCAGTTGCGCATCAGGGCGTATCAACTCGCGCTGAAGCACCGGATCACCAGAGACCGTGGCCCCATCAATGGAGATGGAAAAGCCCGCGCCATCTTGTGCGCGCAGCGGCTGCGCCACCAAGGCCGTTGCCCCAAGGAGCAGGCTGCGAATACCGAAGTTACTGATCACCTTGTACATTACTGAACCCTCGCAATCGTGGTTTCGATCTGGAGCTTGTATGCACCGCTCCAGCGCTCGCGGACCAACGTCTCCACCGCCTTCAGACGTGCGCGGGCCAGATCAGGGCTTTCACCCGCCCTATAGTAGGTGATCCGCAGCGTCGTGGGGGTATTACGGATCTGTTTCACGAGCTCATCAATGCCCTGCACCAACGTAGCGGAAGGTTGTTCGCCGCCAAGCTCGAAGGCAATAGACGTCAGATCGACCTCAACCAACTTACCCAACTTCGCGCCAAAGTTCAGCTCGGTCATGATACCCGCGGTCAGGCGCATCACCCGCGGGTTCTCAGTGGTCACCCTGTAACCAGTCGGCAGCGAGCGATCATCGAGCTTAAGCGTAAAGTTGGAGCCGATGTCGGCAGGCAGCAGGGCACAGGGGACGTGATAGCGGCCAAACTCGTCGGTGGTGATGATATCCCCACGCACCGTCACGAGCCGAACGCCTGGAATACCCGGCTCGCCCTTCTGCTGTTGCTCAACCACCTCGGGTGTGGTCTGGAACTTACCTTTTGAATAGTAATCCTGATTGGTAATTGCTGCTGACTGACCCAAGGGCGGATCTTGGTAGCCGTTGCCGTTGCGGTCATCAAAAACCTTGCCGATCACATCGCCGCAGTCGAATACAGGCTCAGGTGCCACATCAATCTTGGCCTCCGCAGTGTTGGAAATCTGCACGCCCCGTCCATCAAGCGCGAAGGCGCGGTTTGTGAACTCTCCCGCTCCATCAAGCAGCAGAGCCGAGAGGCGAAGGATAACCGTATCACGGGGAGCGATATCGACACCTTCCCAACGTAGGGTTCGACCACTGACCACGGGCGCTGGCGCGTCTGCACCGTTAAAGCTGGCGCTACCAGTCACGTAACGCATCCCGACGGGGAGTTGGTCCACTAGCGTTAGCCCGCTCTCGCCCGTTGTGTTGTTATTGGTGAAGATCACTTCGTAACGCACAACCGAACCTGCGCGGAACGGCCCTGCAGAGAGAACGGTTTTTTCGGCCAAGAGGTCCGGTTCATCTTCCAGTCCGGCAATACCCACAGTAGCCGTCACAGGCACAGTCACCCGATCAGTGGTGATTTCTGCAACGTTATCCTGCGCGGGGCTTCCATCGGCGATGTCGAATTCCACCGTTAGGGTCACAGTCCCCGTCTGGCCGGGCAGGAGCACTGCACCGGGGGCGAGCGTGGAGATGTCCCCTTCACCGTTGAAGCCGGTGTTGGGGCTTGCAACCTCGAAGCCAGAGACAACAGGCACGGCAACGCTCGACAGCTCGGCTGGCGTCACCCATGCGGCAAGGTCATCCGCGACCTGTACGTTCTCCTGCGTCACGTTGCCTGCGTTTTCTACCGTAATGGCGAAAGTCACGCGGAAGAGACTGCCAGCCACCCGCTCAGGTGTTGAGGCCGTCTTCTCGACATTCAGCGTGTTGTCGGGCGTAACGATCACCTGCGTCGGGTCATTCAGCGTATTGCCGTCTCCATCATCGCCATCATCCGATACGTCTGAAACCTGTAGGCCACCGGGGTTAGTCCCCGTAGCCGTGGCGGTATTCTCAATGCCACCTGCGTCCACATCATCCTGTGTCAGCGTATAAACGACCTGCCAGCTGGTGCTCTCACCTGGTCCGATGTCGCCACCAGCCGTTAGGTCGGGGCTCACACTGTCTGGCGTAAGAACTGTGCCGTCGAGGTTCGTCAGAGTGTCATCCAACGTTACGCCCGAGAGGGTGACATTACCCGTGTTTCTCGCCACGATCTCGAAGGTCACGCTGTCGCCAGCCATGGTTGGCGCTCCAGCGAAGACTGTCTTCGTCGTTTCGATGCCCGGAGCAGCCTGAATCACCAGCTCGGTCGGGTCCACGGCGGGGTTCCCGTCACTTGGGTCATCATCGCGCGACACGTCACTCACCAAGTCACCTAGCGGCCCCTCAGCATCGACGGTGGCGAGGTTTGAGATGCCGCCCGCATCCACATCCTCCTGCGTGAGAGTGTAACTCACTTCCCACTGCCAGCTTTCGCCCGGTTCGATTGTCAGTGCAGTGGCGTTCGGGCCCACTCGCACCGGCGCCGACACCCCGGCGCTGATATCTGTACCGTCACGTCGCGTCAGAACATCGCTGGGCACGGCATTGAGGATGCTCACATTGCCTCGATTGAAGGCCTCGATGAGGAAGATAACCTCATCGCCATCAACAGCACCCGTCTGCGAGATGGATTTGACCACGTCGAGCACTGGGGCGGCAGTGATTTCAACCCGCGTGGGGTTATCATCGCCATTGGCGTCCACCCCGTCATCGGAGATGCCTGTGACCGGCGTGCCATTCGGGTCGGTCACAGTGACCGTGGCAGTGTTGGAAACCCCACCCGCGTTCACATCGGTCTGGGTAATCTTGTAGGTCGCGGTGAAGATCCATGTCTCCCCCACATCAAGCTGCAAATCTGTGTCGTCGTCGCCTGAGGCATAAACAAAAGGCGTGGTCAGGTAAATCCGCCGCCCAGAGGCAATCCGTTCCATCTCGTCTGTGATGCTCGTGATTTCGAGGGTCACGTTTCCTGTGTTCTCCACCGCCAGTTCATAGGTCACAACCGAGTCTACAGTGGTGGCGGGCACGATGGCCGTCTTGATCACGTCTATCGCAGGAGCCGCATCAGGGCCCTGTGTCGTGATCTCATCCTCGGCCTCAGAGGTCAGGCCCGTCGTCGTTGTGCCCGTAGCAGAGGCGCTGTTGGTGATTTCACCTGCGTCTACATCCTCTTGGGTGACTGTGTATGGCATAGAGCAGCTGGAACTGTTGGTCTCGCCCACCGCGATGCTTGCCACGGTGCAGCTAAAGCCCGGCACCAGAGGGTCCGTGACAGTCACATTCTCCAATGTGAAAGGACCATTATTTGTAAGCGCGAAGCCATAGGTGATGGTGCTGCCAACGCCGCCAAAGGGAGCGGGCGTGGCCGACTTCACCAACACCAACTCGCTCGGCACTGCAGGCGCAGTGGAAATGACAGGATCACTGGTGTCATCGACCCCATCGCCCTTTGGCGTAATAGCCTCAACCGAGGCCACGTTCACTACCTGTCCCGCATCCATCTCCGCTTGTGTGATGGTCAACGTGCCAGTGCAGATCTCGCTTGCGCCAGGCGCAAGGGTAGCAAAGGCGCAGTCCAGATCGGCCAATAGAGGATCGGTCACTTCAACGCTACTCAGCGTCTGGTTGCCAGTGTTTTTGACCGTAAACGTATAGGTCAACACATCGTCAGGCTGGGTGTAGTTGGCGCGATCAACCGCTTTCAGGATTTCGATCTGCGGGTCGGTCGCCGCTTCGGTCAGCTCGGTTTCAGGCGGGCTGGTTACGATGGTCGGAATCGAACCGAATTCGGTTTGCGCATAGGCTGAGTTCAAAACCTCGCCCGCGTCCAGATCATCCTGTGTCACTACGTAAACAGCAGAACATTCGGCCGTTTCTCCCGCGATCAGGTCAGGGTTGGTGGCCGCGTCGGGAATGTAACAGGCAATCGGGTCAGGGAAGTGATCGTCGTACACATCCACCGCGTTAGCGAAGGCCACAGTGCCAGAGTTGGTTACAGTGAAGTTATATGTGATGAGGTCACCCACCTCAGCAAACTGGTCGCCCGCGCGCGGATTTCCGGCAGCGTCGGTAACAGAGCCGAGATCTTTGACAATGGTCAACGCAGGGACGCCGTCGAGCGGGATGGTCTCCGATACTTGAGGCGAGTCTGTGCCGCCACTGCTTGCCGTTGCAAGGTTGGTGGTGCTGGTTAAATCCACATCATCCGAAGTGATGATGTAGGATCCAGTGCATTCAAGCGTCGCGCCGGGAGCAAGGCCCCCCGCGGGCAAAGCCGCGCAACTCACATCAGGGATCAGGTTGTCAGATACAGTAATGGGATCGGTGAGGGTCACGTTGCCAGTGTTCTCTACCGTATAGGTGTAATTTACCTCGCGTCCAGTGACGAACTCTTCCGACGCCAACTCCTCAGCCTCTTTCACCACCGTCATGGCGGGCAGCTGTTGGGCCTGCACAGTCTCGTTATCAGTCACCGGATCGGCATCGCCCACGGTGGCCGTGGCGCTATTGAACACTTCACCTGCGTCGATGTCTGCCTGAGTGACGGTATAGCTACCGGTGCAAACAACCTCCACGCCAGGTGCATAAGGTGGCGTCGGACAGGTGATAGTACCACCTGCATCAACTATGAGCGGATCGTCGATAACGATCTGGTCGGTCAGTGTGATGTTGCCAGTGTTTTTAACCGTGAACTCGTATTCCAACACGTCGCCCACGGCATCGTAGGTCGGCCCGCCATCGGCGAGCGCCTTGCTCATATCGATCGCAGGCGCGGCTTCAATCTCATTCACCGCAGGCGTGTCGGTCGGATCCTGCACGTCTGCCCCACTTAGTGATGTCGCCGAGCCAGTGGCGACGTTCTGCACGCCTCCCGCATCTATGTCCTCCTGCGCCAGCACATAGGTCGCAGTGTAGCTCGCAACCTCGCCCACTTGGAGTGTCCCCATACCTGAGCCCAGCGTGGCGCCCGCGAAGGTGGGGCCAGAGGCTAGCGTAAGCGGTGTGCCGTCGAGGCGCGTGAGCCCATCATCGGTCACCGTCACATTGGTAAGGGTAACATTGCCGGTGTTCTCTATCGTAATGGTGAAACTTACCACCTCACCCACTTCATCAGCAGGGATCGTCACCTCTTTAAGCGTCACCACCGACGGGACTTCCGGGATTGCGAATGGTGTCGGCGTACTGCCGGTGCCTGTGCCACTGTCAGACACATCCGTCACGGGATCGCCATCCGGCGCGATTCCGGTGGCGGTGGCCGAGTTCACCAGCCCGCCCGCGTCGATATCCTCCTGGGTCAGAACGTGGCTCACCTCATAGGTCCAAACCTCTCCAGGCGAAAGTTCGGCACCATCGCCCGACGCAAGCACCGGTGTGGGCGCGGGGATTATATCAGTCGCATCCTGCCGCCGTAACGTATCGGCCAACGTCACACCGCTCAAAGTCACGTTGCCAGTATTCTCCACCGTGATCTCGAAGATCACCGTACTATTAACCGTTGTGTCGGGCGTGCCCTTCACTTGCTTGATGACTTCCATCTCTGGCATTTCAGGCGCGACTGTAACCACCTCGTTATCACTTGCCGTAGGGGTTGTCCCATCGGGACTGTCAGAGGTGAGGCTTACCGTATTGGTCAAGTCATTGCCCGCATCGATATCCGCCTGTGTTACCACATATGTTGCCGTTAGAGTTACCGGCACGCCAGGCTCCAGCGTAGAGATCACGCCGCCGTTTTCAATGGCGAGCGCCGCAGTGCCTCCGGCGTTGGTGTGAGCATCAGTCAGGGTCACATCCGACAGGCGCACGTTGCCGGTGTTGGTAACAGTGTAGCTGTAAGTCACCTCCTGCCCCACGACCACATCGGTCGCGCCATTCGCCGTTTTCTCGACGGTCACGCCTGGCATTTGGACCGCAGGCACTGTCTCGGTCGCACTTGCGTTGCCGGGATTGGCCGGATCAAAAGGCGCCTCGAGCGAGGAGACCGAGGCCACGTTCGTGATACTGCCTGCATCAAGATCATCCTGCGTGACGATATCTGTGCCTGTACATTCAATGAACTCGCCAGGCAGCAGCCCGCCCGCGGGCATCGGGTCACAGGATATGGACGTGATCCGGTCATCGGTGACAATGGGCGTATCGTTGAGCGTGACGTTGCCTGCGTTGGCCACCGTGTAAGTATAGGTGATCACCTGCCCCACGGCGTTGAAATTCTCCAGATCAGCAACTTTGTTCAGAGCGAATTCTGGTTCCTTCTCAGGACCGTTTCCTGTGAGCGTATCTTCACCAGTCACCGGATCACTGTCCGGCGTGGCTGGTTGGGCCGTAGCGAGGGCGGTATTGTCGATAAACCCGCGATCAATGTCGGCCTGCTTCACCGTATAGGTGAACTCGCAAGTTGCATCCTCCTCGCCCGGAGCGAGCGGCCCAACAGTACAGGTGCCGGGAACAATGCTGTCGGTCACATCGATGCTGTCGAGGGTAATGTTGCCAGTATTCTGCACGGTGATGAGGTAAACAACCTCCTGCCCCACAGCGGAAAAGGCGGAATCGGGTTCGAAATCCCGCAGCCCTTTGGTCACAGTCACTTCCGGGTCATAGGCCTCGAGCGGATGGGTTGTGGTAGCGCTGTCGCTCACTGGGGTGCCCGCAGGGTTGGTGGCGGAAACCTCAGCGGTGTTTTCCAAACTCTGAGCGTCGATATCCTCTTGTGTAACGGTGTAATCGCCCTCGCAAACCAAAGACTGCCCTACCTCAAGCGTCACTGGCACCACGGCGGGCGCGGCATCAACCGCACAGGTCAGCGCGGGAATGCGGGCATCGGCAATCTCGACTCCAAAGAGCGTCTGGTTACCAGTGTTCTCGGTGGTGATCCGGTAGGTAAGAACATCGCCCTCCGCCGCAGGGTTCGGCCCGGCAATCACGACCTTGTCAGTAGTCAGGGCAGGCAGTTGCTCGCCGGAGACAGTCACACTGTCAGCGGGAGACAGCACCTGCGTCTGATTTCCAACGGGGCCGTATGTCGCCGCGGCTACGGCGGAGTTGGTCACCTCCCCCGCGTCGAGATCATCTTGAGTGATCAGGTAGGTGGCGGTGCAAGTGGTGCTCTCATTGGGATCGAGCACGCCAAAGTCGGTGGCTTCACAACTGATGGTACCCCCAATTTTGTCATCCTCCACCGTGATCGGCTCGGGGATGGCGGGGCGAATGCCGCCGCTGCCCTCGGAGGAGTTGGTTACCGTGTAGGTATATTCGATCTCGTCGTTTAACGCCGAGAAGCTCGTAACACTCGCCCCCTTTTCGATGGTGAGCGCAGGCTCGACATTAACCGGCGTCGTTACCGATGACGGGTTTGAGGTAGTGCCGTCGCTCGTGGCGGTGGCGGTGTTGGTGACAGAGCCAAGCGCAACATCATTGGCAGTGACAACATAGGTGCCAGTGTAAATCAGTTCCTCGCCCGGCAGCAGACCAGCTGCCGGGAAGGTGGCTGGGTTGCTCAGGCTGATGCCACTGGGGATCACGTTGTCCGTAACGGCCGGTTCAGTGAAAAACGTCGTGTTGCCTGTATTTTCCACTCGGTACTCGTAAGTGATCACCTCATCGACGGTGAAGGTGTTGTTCGTGATCGAAACAAAGGATTTCTCCATGAGCATCTCGGGCTCTTGGATGGCAAGAGCGGTCACGCTGTCACTGTTGTTCGGCACGGGCACTCCACCGAAGGAGGCAATGGGACTGGCTGTGTTGGTGATCTGCCCCGCGTCAATAGCGGGCTGATCAGCCTCCCATGTATGGGTGCATGTCACACTATCCCCAGGCGAAAGCGGAACAGCAGAACAGGCTAGGCCTGCACCGATCTGATCGTCGTCCACTGTGATCGGACCGGGAATGGTGACGTTGCCGCTATTGGTGATGATAAAGTCGTAGCTCAACTGATCACCCACATTGCGGTAGGTGCTCGGCGTATTCGGCGTAATCCTCTTGTCGATCGAGAGCTCAGGACCTTGATCGGCAAAAACGGTCGCGCTTTCTTCATCAGATTCTACGGTTACACTGCCACCAGGAGTAACTGACTGGATCACGGAGGCGGTAGCAAGGTTCGTCACCTGCCCCGCATCCAGATCGTCTTGAGTGACCGCATAGGTTGCTGTGCACGTCAACGTATTGTCCGGCGCACTCACAGACACACCCGAGACCGGAGTGACAGGGCAGCTAACCGTCGCCTTGTTATCGACCACTCTGAACGGTCCGGTGAGGGTTACATTGCCTTCGTTGGTGATCACGTAGTCATAGGTGATCAAGTCACCCACTTCCGCAAAGTTCGCACCCGAGGTGGGCGTTTTGACCATCGAGATCGCAGGAGACTGCGTGGGGCCTGACAAGGTCACGCTATCGGTCGCAGTCAGCGATCCATCGGTAACTGTCACGGAGTTGACCAACGAGCCACGGTCAATGTCGGCCTGAGTGATCGTATAGGTCACCTCCAACGGGTCACCGTTCAGGCACTGGGTCACGCTGGAGCCTGGCGCGATGTCCGGCAGGGCGCAACTGTCCCCTGTGAGCGCATCTGTCAGCTCGAAGCCTGTAAGGGTCACGTTGCCATCATTGAACACCTCAAAAGTGAAAAGCTCGGTGGCAGGCAGATTGTCATAGCTGCCGCTTGCATCGTCTTCCGTCTTGACCACGCGAATAGCCGGAGCGGCATCCTCAAGATCCACGACCTCGTCATCGCTGGCCTGCGGATCGGTTACACCAACGGGGGCGTCCGCTGTGGCGCTTACAACGTTGGTCAGGTCGTTGTTGGTCAGGTCGTTGCCAGCGTCGATATCCTCTTGGGTAACGGTGTAATAGGTGTAGAGCGTCTCGCTCTCGCCCGGCGCAAGCGTAGTGATGACGTTCGAGGGGGAGAAGGTAAGCTCCACCGTTCCGGCTGCGCTGGTGTGGTTATCGGTCAGCCTCACGTCTTCAAGCGTCACGTTGCCGGTATTGGTCACCACATGGCTGTATTCCACCACAGTGCCCACTGCGAGTTCACTGTCGGCGTCAGCGGTCTTTTCAACGGTGAAGGCCGCAACGCGATTGGGGCCAGTGATATTAGAGATGCTTGGCACCGGCGCTTCGCCGGGAATGGTGGCGGTGGCCGTGTTTTCTACAAAGCCTCGGTCGATATCGGCCTGCGTAATCACATAAGTGGTGGAACAGGTGGTGTCGTCAGTAGTGGCAACCGGCAGGGTGGCAATGGTGCAGCTGTAGCCCAGCATCGGGTCATCCACCACGATATCGGTCAGGGTCACGGTTCCGGTGTTGGTGACGGCAAAGCTGTAGTTAACCATATCGCCAACAGCCACGAACGGGTCGAGGTCAGCTGTTTTGTCAAGCGACAGGGCGCGCGCCTGTGCCGCCGGATCGGCGGTGACGATTTCACTCGCGGTGGCGCTCAGGCTCTCGCCAGTCGGTGCAAGGCCAGTCGCACTGGCAGTATTGTCGATCTGGCCCCTATCGAGATCGGCTTGGGTCACCACATAGTCCCCGTCGCAAGAGACCACCCCGTTGGGCGGAATATTGGAAAAACTACACGACAGGCTTGGAATCTTCGGATCAGTCACGCTGGCCGAAGAGATCGTCTGCGCCGTTTCATTGGTAATCTCGAAAGTGTAAGTCACGGTGCTACCCACTGCGCCAAAGCTGGCGGGACCAGTTTTGGTAAGGCTCATCGCAGGGGTGATGTCAGCCTCCACCGTCGCGGTTGAACTGGGCGAGGTCAAACGCCCCGAAGGCACATCAATGCTGGCAGTCGCGGTGTTCACGATCTCACCTGCATCCACTTCGGCCTGAGTGATCGAGCTGTAGGTGCCAGTGCAGGTCATCGACTCCCCCGGCGCAAGCTGAAGCGTCGTCGGCGGGCAGCTGATGGCCGAAATCTTCGGATCGTCAATCGAGAAATTCTGGAGAGCGAGGACAAAGAGCGTGTCTCCCGTGTTCGTCACCTCAAAGTCATAACTGATGCTGTCGGTGGTGCTGGAAAAAGTCGAACCAAGCTGAGGCGTTTTCACCAATGCGATACCGGGAGTGCCAGCTTGCGGCACGGTTGCGGTATCAGAATTGGATGTAGTCGTGCCGTCACTCGCCGTGGCGGTGTTGGTCACGGATCCCGCGATGAAATCGGCAGGGGTGACTATGTAGGAGGCCTGACAGGTGCGCGACGCACCCGGTGCAAGCACTGCACTGCCGCAGTCGATCGGGTTTGGGAACTTGTCATCCGTCACCTCAATTGGATTGGTGAAGGTCACGTTTCCAGAGTTCGTGATTTCGTAGGTGTAAGTCACCGGAAGGAGGGGAGCGAAATCAGCCGGATCTACCACCTCGGCGGTCTTAACGAGGGTGATCTCGGGCTTCTGATCAGCATTGATAGTGAGACTGGTCTCATCGCTCTCCACCAGAGCGCCCTGCTCGGTAACGGCTTCGGCAGAGGCGATGTTGGTCACCTTGCCCGCATTGATATCTACCTGCGTCACCAGATAGGGCGCATCGGAGGTGCAGGTGATCGACCCGCCAGGCGGAATAGTAGCATCGGCACAGCTCGCGGTCACCTTATCGTCGCTGATGGTGGGAGACAGCAAGGTGACGTTACCAGTGTTGGTCAGCACATACTCATAGTTCAGCTGAGCATCCACCGCATCGAAGGTGGTCGCATCACCTGCAGGCTGGCGCTTGAGGATCTCAAGGCCAGTGGTGACCACTGCAGGCACGGTTACATCACCCTGCCCCGTCTCGGTCACGCCGCCAACGGTGATGCTGGCCTCAGCAATATTCTCAACCTGCTCGGCGTCGAGGTCTTCTTGCTGTATCCGGTAATCCGCCGTGCAGGTGATGGTCGCACCGGGCACCACAGTGCCCACCGGACAGGTTACCGCATCGCTCACCAGATCATCGGTGATCGTCGGCGCGGCAGGCCATGTCACGTTACCGGTGTTCATGATTTCTATTTCAAACTGGATCAGGTCATCCACCGCATCAAAATTGCTTTGCAAAGCCGATTTGGCGACCGTCATCGTCGGCGAAGCTGCAGGACCATTTAGCGAGACACTGTCGGTAGGACTGGTAACGGTCGCACCATTCGGGTCTTTCCCCTCTGCCTCCGCCTCGTTGGTGAGTTGGGTCCCGTCAATAATGAAAGCATCAATATCGGTCTGCTTGACCGTGTATTGCGCAGTACATGTCTGGCTGTCGTTAGGTGCTTGCGGCACGAGACTAGCGATGGTGCAGACGGTGCCTGGAATGCGGTCGTCGGTGACGGCAATATCGCTAACCGTAGCATCGCCATTGTTCGTGACCACATAGGAATAGGTAATAACCTCCCCAACGGTGGAGAAGCTGCCGACGTTGGCCGTTTTTTCGATGGTGAGGGAAGGCGACAGTGCAAGAGGGCCGTCAACCGTCCAACTGTCTGTCACCGCTCCAAGCACCCCATACTCTGGTCGACCCTCCGCCGTAGCGACATTGACCACCTCTTGTGCGTCATAATCCTCCTGCGTCACAACATAAGAACCGGTACAGGTCGCCACTTCTTCCGCGCCGCCGTCGGTCGTCTCATTGAGGGTCGCTTTATCGCAGGTAACATTCGGGATTTTATCATCTGACACCGAGAGATCGTAGATATTCACCGACCCGATGTTGGTGACCTTATAGGTATAATTAATCACTTCGCCCACGGCGGAGAACTCGGTCTTATCCGCGGTTTTCTCGAACTCGTAACCGGGCGCAATAGTCCGAAATCCCTCGTTAGACAGACTGTTGCCGCGGGTGAAATCCCAATAGTTGTCGTTTGGATCATCATCGAACACCTGCGTGCTGGTCTGATTGCTCGTCAAAATATTTGATAACAGAGTCGGGTTGGAGGAGCTGAACCAACCAGTGTTGAATGTGTTATTACCGAAGCCAGTGGCAGAGCCATAACTGGTTGTACCCGCGTTATTTGTGATTTCGGTCGTCAGTCCCGACCAGCTGCCCACATTCGTCCCGTTCAGGATGAGGCTGATGTCGTTCTGATCAAAACCGCCAGGCTGGGTGTCGCCATCATAGGCCGAAAAACGGATATATACCTGCGCAATCTCTCCGCCAAAGTAGTCGGTACAGGAGCGAATGCCGCAATCCAGAGGAATCGGGTCATTGATGGTAAACGGGTTACCCCTGAAAGCCGCTGGCTGACCGTTATTCTGGAACCCAACAAAGGCCCCGCTCGGATCGGAAAACTGGTAGTAAATATTGCCGTTCACGCCCACCATGACGATCGCCACGCCGCCCGCCTCGGGATAAACTGAAGGCAGCGAAATGCCAGTACCCGGCACAGTCATCGTAAAGTTCGTGGCAGACGCCGCCGAGATAGAAAGCAAACCTATTGCTGCGGCAACAATCGACGTTTTCAACTTACTGCTTCGAACCAACAAAATTTTCGCCCCACGTCCTTGAATACACACGGCACCCGATCATCTGGCAAAGAGCCCTACATATCTGGTGTTGTCAAGGAAACCCTCGCGTCAAACGGCAAGCCAAGCTCACCAGAAATAGGCGATCGGGCCTGATGTCTTTGGCTCAATTATTCACTTTAAGTGACGGGATCTACGCCCCATCACTCCTGCTTCCTCAACGTCGAAATTAAACGCCACACCTAAGCCAATCTGGGGCCAGAAGAAATTTCGCCAACAAGGTTAATTTGTAACCCAACAAGCACACCGAGCGATGCTGTGTAGTCACATTGGTTTACTTTTTGATTTTGCACCCTGATCTGACAACGCATACTTTCCCCGCAGGGTATGAAACCGCTGTTAGTGTCGCCAATCGGTTCAAATGTCGTCCAACGTTGAAAACAATGAATGAGCATTACTCTAAAGCGCATGCCTCAACGCGACGGCGTGACGCCGTCACGGAAAATTGGATTAGTTTGCGCCAGATATTTCTAAACGTTTGACACCAAATCAAAATTTCCCTTTTCGGAAGCGTACAGGATATGAGATACGACCTCTAAAGAGTTATCATTTGCGTTTTACCGTTGAGTTGGGGGAATTTATGCAAGAAGAATATTTTTCAAAGAACTTACGGAGATTAATTCTCGCAAAATACGCCAACCTGTCCAATGGCGCCCAAGCAATTGGCATCAACAGGCAGCAGCTCAATAAGTATCTTAAAGGCGTTAACCAACCTTCCGTTGAAATACTAAAAAGAATGGCGTCCGCACTCGACGTCACCATTGATATGCTATTGATGCCCCCTGCGCATCACCATCCCCAACGTGTCGACACACCCCCAGACACGAACGACTTGAATGACAAATTTATCATAAACTACAAGAAACTATGCAGTTTCTCTAAAACCAACCATGAAATGCTTGGCATAAATTGTGGGAGCTATCTCATTTACCACAACTCAGGTTTTCTAAAGGATCACATCCTCGTCGGCTATAGTCAGATCTACCAACGCAACCACACAACCTACATGTCAACATTGATGAGCTTTGATGGAGAGGGGCGCACGCCGTTGCTGCCGCGACTGTACAGATATGATGCCATTGTCTTGTTGAACTCTGGCTGCCTTCATTGTGTTCGCATGAACAGTTTGGCAGGGCCTGACACAGATTTGGGATTGATGATTTTCAGACCCAAAAGAATAGCGTCGGATAAACACATTTTTGGGCACGGGTTAACAACGGGCCTAAGCGCAGTCGGCAGTATTGCGCAGTCTGAAGTGGTTTTGGAACAAGTACACGGACGAGCGCTTAGTATTTTTCGTCGCCACTGTGGTCTTTGGAGGTTCGATGATGACCGATTGCCAAAGGCCGTCCGCGACCACTTCAACCTGCATGAACGCACTTAGTGATATGAACCGCCCCGAGTTTGTCGGGACAACTCAAAACGCTCACCACCAGACCGTTTCCAAATCAGAATGGTCCGAACCCTTCTCCAGGACGCGCAGCGCGCAGAGTTTCGATTGGGGTACAGCCATATTTTTTGCGATATATCTCAGAAAATCGCCCAAGATGAAAAAAGCCAAGCTCGGTCGCAACATCTGTCACTCGCGTTGTACGCGTAGGGTTGGACAGCTCCTCCCACGCCAGTTCAAGTCGCAAGTCTCGCAAAACCGTCATAGGTGAACGACCATATCGACTTCTAAAGGCTCCTTGCAAATTACGCACGCTCGTCCCCGCAGCGCTGGCAATATCTTCTACCATGATCGGCGCACCAAGGTTTTCACGCATATAGCTTTCAGCACTCCGAATGATGCGCGGCATAGGTCCGGTATTAGTCGTAACGACAGAGGTAAAATTATGGACTTGAGTTTGCAGCAGCCCGACCATCAAGGTCCGCTCCAACTGCTTACTAAGTAACGTGTCACCTCCCAATAATACCTCGCCTCTTTCCGCCTCCCTGATTACATAATCCAAAATGCCCAAAAATGCGCGACCTTCACTGTTGTGCAACTTGTTGGCCCCTGAAAATTGAAGCGACGCCCCCGCAGGCAAACAAACCTCGGCGCAAGCGGCTTCTATGAATGCCCTCTTTTCAATTTGCATCATCACCTGAACGCAGTCTTCGCTCCAGATCATGGTGGTCGAAGCCTCAGGATTGATTACACCGCCGGTGCCTCCCCCGATCTCATAACGGTTTTTCCCGTTGTTAACCGAGGCATGGCCACGAACAGGAAACTGGAACAAGTAGAACCCTTCCAAAGCCCCCGGCGCGATCATGGTTTTGGCGCCATAAGTCATAACATTTATCGATAGCGCTTTGCCGCTTAAACGGTTGTGCTGTGCGGCAAAGGGGTTCCGCCCGATCACCTCAAGACGATGGTCACAGTAAACTTCGGCCACCGCCGCGCGAGCGTGGTCAACGTCATCGCTCGAGAAAAGGACATGATTGCCAAGCGGGAGTGCGTCGGCATTTGTCGTTGATTGAAACAGATCCAAGCTCACCCTCTCTAAACAATTAATTGAAGCCTAAAGCGATTAATTGCGCAATCCGGATAGTCATTACGCTGAAAGGATAGTGCACCTTTCTTCATTACGATCAACTTTCATCATAAAAATTTTAAACAGGAGGGAACAAAGCATGCGTGGCTTAACAGACAAAGTAGCAATTATACCCGGCGGCGCTACTAAAATTGGCGTTGCTGTAATCGAAGCCTTTCGCTCGCACGGCGTGAAGGTTGTTGTCGCAGATATTGACGCCGAAAATGGTGAAAAACTGCAAAGCGACGACGTAAAATTTGTCCACGCTGATTTGCGCTCGGACGCTGATATCACTCGATTGGTTTCCGAAACGATGGAGACATTTGGTCGGATTGATTTTCTTGTAAATGTTGCGGCCACCTATCTTGATAACGGTGCAGAAAGCACGCGAGCTGAATGGCTGGAAGCGTTGGATGTAAACTTTATCGGGTCGGTTATGTTGATGCAGGCTGCCCGCGAAGAGTTGAAAAATAACAAAGGAGCTATTGTTAATTTCGGCTCCATATCCGCCCGCGTAGCCCAGACAGGACGCTGGCTCTACCCTGTATCCAAAGCCGCGATATTACAGTTGACCCGCAACCAAGCCATGGACTTGGCCCCTGACGGTATTCGAGTCAACGCTGTTTCTCCAGGCTGGATCTGGTCGAATATCATGGACAATCTATCCGGTGGCGATCGCACCAAAACCAATAAAGTCGGTGCTGATTTTCACTTATTCCCCCGCGTCGGCGAGCCAGAAGAAGTAGCAGCGGCCATCATGTTCCTGTGCTCAGATGAAGCCAGCTTCATCACCGGAACCGACCTGCGCGTCGACGGGGGCTACACCGCTATGGGTCCTGAAGGCGCTGTCGCCGCGATCCCAAGACTCATCGATTAGATCAAATAAAAAACAAAAAAGACCAACAGGAGACAAAGAATGAAACGCATTACCATCGTCGGAGGCGGCCAATCCGGCCTTCAATTGGGCATCGGCCTGCTGCAAAAAGGTTATGCCGTCAAGATCATCCAAGACCGCACAGCAGATCAAATCGCGGATGGCCGCGTCATGTCCTCACAATGCCAATTCGACGCATCACTTCAGCACGAACGCGATTTAGGGATAGACTTCTGGCAAGACAACAGCGCTCCTGTCGAAGGCATTTCTTTTTCTATCGCGAACCCTGAAGGTCCAGGTAAAGTGATCGACTGGGCTGCGCGCTTAGATGCCTCGGCACAGTCCATCGATCAGCGCGTCAAAATTCCGCGTTGGTTGGCAGAATTCGAACACCTTGGTGGTAAATTGGACATCAGCGTTGCCGACATTCAAACACTGGAGACCGAGGCAAAATCTAGTGATTTGGTTATAGTGGCGTCAGGAAAAGGTGACATAGGCAAACTGTTTGAACGTGATGCCGAGCGTTCGCCATTTGACGCTCCACAGCGCGCTTTGGCCTTAACGTACGTGCATGGCATGACGCCACGTGAGGAATTTTCCGCGGTAAACTTCAACTTGATTCCTGGCGTTGGTGAATACTTTGTCTTCCCCGCGCTGACGAAATCAGGCCCCTGCGAAATTATGGTATTTGAAGGGGTGCCCAATGGCCCAATGGATTGTTGGCGCGATGTCAAAACTCCCAGCGAGCATCTCGCAAAATCGCAAGAAATTCTAAATACGTACCTACCATGGGAAGCTGATCGTTGTCGCAACGTCGAATTAACCGATGATGGCGGTATCCTTGCGGGACGCTTCCCTCCCACCGTGCGCAAGCCAATCGGCACCTTGCCGTCTGGGGCAAAAGTCTTGGGGCTCGGTGACGCGGTATGCTTGAACGATCCAATCACAGGACAAGGCTCGAACAATGCCTCAAAAGCGGCGAGTGTTTATCTCGATTCCATTTTGCAGCACGGCGACCAACCATTTGACGAAATCTGGATGACCGAAACTTTCGAACGTTTTTGGGAATATGCTCAATGGGTTGTCCGCTGGACTAACATGATGCTTCTACCGCCACCCCCATTCGTATTGGATATAATGGGATCAGCACAGGTACTACCTGGCTTGGCAGCTCGCATTGCCAACGGATTTAACGATCCCCGCGATTTCTTCCCATGGTTCGCAGACCCAACCGCTGCCGAAGACTATCTAACCAGCCTACAGGCCGACTAAGATGCCGATAGATATTCAAACATTTCGGGAAACGATGGGTCTGTTTCCAGGGGCAGTAACCCTGATCACAACAGGACAAGGCGACCTGAGACGTGGCATCACAGCTACGGCTGTGTGCTCTGTCTCTGACAGCCCGCCTAGTCTTCTGGTTTGCGTTAACCGGAAAACTGGAACATGTTGCGAAATCGCTCGGTCGGGGCAATTTTCGGTGCAACTTTTGGGACAAGATCATGCCGATGTCGCAATGGCATTTGCTGGAGCAAAAGGCCTTAGTGGCGTGCGCAAGTTTGAAACTGGAGACTGGACCCGTTGCGCCGCAGGCCTGCCGCGTTTAACTGACGCTTTGGCCAGCATATCTTGCCAAGTCATCGCGACAACAGAAGCAGGTAGCCACTCGGTTTTCATTGGTCAAATTGAAGACGTTGCCATCGCTGAGGGAGAGGCGCTGATCTACGCTCAATCAAAATTTCAACGTCTAGCTATAGCAAGCTAAACATCCTGCCGTATCAAAAGAAGGGCCCCTGTTTTTGGGGCCCTTACAATCGAGGACTGACGTCAGACACTCTGGACCCCTTGCCGTATCTTCACGGAATAGCATCTGTCGCTCACACGAGCTCCCCTTCCCCGTAAAGAAACAAAAATCTCGCGCTCTATTGATAATGAATATTCATTATCATATATTCTTGCTATCGAAAGCGGGGATGGCCTATGCCGAGACTCAGTAAACAAGACACCAGAAGGAAACTGCGGGACGCGGTTGTGGCCGAAGTAGTCGAAAACGGCATTTCATCGGTCAACGTGGCGGGCATCGTCAAACGGGCAAAGGTGTCCGCAGGCACAGTCTATGTGCATTTCGAGAATAAGGACGCCATGCTCCGTCAGGTCTATATGGAACTCAAGGCGGAGTTTCACGACTGCATCACCAAGCACCGTGCGGAAGCCGACAGCACCCGTCTGGTGCGGGAGATGTGGTTTGCCATGTTCCGCTTTGTGCGCACCCGTCCGAAAGACTTCCTGTTCCTCGAATACGCCAGTTCCGCAAAAATCTTGCTGCCCGAACAACAGGCCATTGCCGACGGATATGCCGCCGATATTGCGGCGCTTCTCAAGCGCGGTGTGGCTGATGGCACGCTGGCCGACCTCGAGACAAACCTTCTCTCGCTCCTGCTAGTGGCACCCGCAATGCAGCTTGCGCGCAGCGCCGTCCTCTCCGGTCGGAACATCCCTGAAAAATTGATCGAGCAGACCTTTGAACGGGTCTGGCTCTCCATTGCAAATCACTGATCAAAAGGATCACTCCATGTCAAAAATCGTTCTTATCACCGGCACCTCCACGGGGCTCGGCATCTCCATTGCTGTGCAGGCCGCCCAAGCCGGACACACCGTCTATGCCACCATGCGCAACACGCAAAAGAGAGGTGCGCTGGATGCGGCTGCGGAGGCGGCGGGAGTGTCGTTGTCCGTGCTGCAACTCGACGTACAGGACACAGCCTCCGTCACCAAGGCGGTCGAGACCGTTATCGCAGAACAAGGGCGCATTGATGTACTCGTCAATAACGCGGGCATGGGCTATGCCCGCAGTCTTGAACAGGCAGATGAGGCGGACATCGAGAAGATCCTCGATATCAACTATATGGGCGTCGCACGTTGCACCAAGGCTGTCATGCCCCATATGCGCAAGGCCCGTGCGGGGCATGTGATCAACATCAGCTCTGTCGGCGGATTGGTCGGGCAGCCGTTCAATGAGGTATACTGCGGCGCTAAATTTGCGGTTGAGGGCCTCACCGAGTCGATGGCCAGCTATATCACGCCCTCCTTCGGCATTCATTTCAGCGCCGTCGAACCCGGTGGCATTTCCTCCGAGTTCGCCAATACGGTGATGGAACAGATGGCGCAGACGGGCGGCATGTTGGAGGATGAATACCTGCCGATCCTCCAGAAATACGTCGCGGGATCGCAGAACCGTCAAGAGACGGGCATCTATCAGACTGCCGATGAGGTGGCGGCGGTTGTCATGCAGGTCATGGGCACGGAAAATCCCCCCGTGCGTATCCGTACCTCCGAGTGGTCTGAAGCCTTCACCAAGCTCAAGACCAGCCTTGATCCCGACGGGCTCAAGCAGCAGGCGCAGGTGGTCGAGCAGTTCCTATCGTAAGCGGCAAATACTGGTCAGCCTGACACTTTTTAACATATTGGTGTGCTAGACGTCGCCGTAAGCCACGGCAACGTCTAGCACACATGGCTGCCCGTGGTGGGCTTGGACTGAGCATTTTCTGGATCGGGCAATAGAAGTGAATACCCTCATTTAAGTTTCAGTGGCGATGTCTTTCAAAAGTGCATCCGGATCAATGCCGCGTTTTTCTGCACTGGCGCGCACAGCACTTCTTAGCGCTGGTATCTTTTTAAGAAGACGCTGAAACTGCGCCACATCAAGAACAAGCAACGTCGTTGGAGCGATGGCGCGCACTTCGGAACGGGGCGCATTTTTCATCAAGATAGACACTTGCCCGAACATATCCGCCCGACCCAAACGCGATGTCTGACCTGCGATTTCCAATTCGACCGCCCCAGAGGCGATAAAAAACACATGCTTCAATGCGCCGTCTTTGCGCAAAATGGTGCTTCCCGCATTGACATAACGGGTCTTCAACGCGCGACCAAGTCGCCGCACGGATTTGGCATCCAGATCTGCGAACGGCGGAAACTGTTTGATCAGCTCATAGCGCTTCACCTCGAAATCAAGAGGAGGACGGTCTTCTGCTGTGGCACGCCGTTTCGTGAGATCTTGCATCAAAGCGGTATAAACTTCTGCGCCAATCAGCCCGTCTTCGCGCATCGCCTCGTATTCTCGTTCCTCAAACCGCAAGGTGGTACGTTTTATAAAACGACGCTCCAACTCTTCGGCATATCCAGGATATTGCAGCCGCAAACCATCCAGAGCGGTTTCCACAAGTTCGACCCGCCGCGCTACCATATCTGATAGTAGGCCAGCGACCCGTCGTCCGTGAATTCGGCGTATACGCCCCTCAATAAAAGACCCTAGATCGCGTAGGATCAGCCGTTGTGACAGCAAAAGCTCAAATCGATCTGCCGTCAGGCGCACCAAAGGTGCAGATATCCGTAGTTTGCTATGCAGAAGCCCTGCTGCTCGAAACGCGCGCCCATAAGCAACGGAGCGCCGCGCCGCCCGCTGATAGCCGGCACGCCCATCCGAACGCGCACCTTCAATCAGTCGGTCAGCATCCAAAAGAGTCTTCTCAGCCATGCGCGCCGAAATTGTTCGCTCATGCACACGGTTCAAGATTGTGTCGCGTTCGAACCCTGCCAACGCGATCAGCCCCAAAGTAATTCGGTCACGATCAAGGATATCCTCGCTGTCTTCCGCTGTTTTAACAGCGGTCTCCAGTCGTTCACCAAACGCCTTCGCCTCCGTGCGCACGACCTCATGAGTGAGGGCGTAGTCCTCAGTCGTTCGCGACACATCTTCGCGCACGGTTTGCAGGGCGACAGCGACAACCTGCCGCGACATGGCTTCATCAATCGGTGACAGGCGATCGAGCCCTAGCCAGCCGATAACGGACCTCAAAGTCGTACCCTGTACCAGCAAGGTAAACAGGGTAAACCCAGTGGCAAGAATGCCAACCAGACGTTTGACTTCTACTGGAACCCGCAGGCTTTCTGTGACGGCGAGCGCCAACGCAAGTGTCACAGCACCCCGCAGCCCGCCCCAAAGGATTGCAGTCCGGTAAGGCTGTTCGACAGCGGGAGATACCCTTAGCAGTGTCAGGAATGGCAACAGAACGAAAAGTATAACCGCGCGCGCGGCAAACGCGGCAACTATCACAACGCCGATGAGGGCAAGGTCTTCGATCCTGACATCTGCCAACAATCGGGGTATCAATAGTGCGGCGAGGATAAAGATCAATGCGCCAGCCCAATGGGCAAGCAAATCCCAGACCTCGCGCAAATTGACCCATGCGTGAGGTGGCAATCGCCCTGGACCGGTCAAGTTAAGTGTCAGCCCTGCCGCAACCACAGCGATGACACCCGATGCGCCGATGATTTGTTCAGACCCGATATAGGCAAGATAGGGCAATGCGACCGAGACAGAGGCCAGTGCCAGTTCATGTGCGCTGATCAAGGACATGGACCAGATCGCAATCCGCGCGGCAAGCCAACCCGTCAAGGCGCCTCCCATGATCAAGACCGGAAACTGAGCAATGGCGTCACCCAATTTAGGGTCGGGTGTCCCGAGCATAACAAACCCCATGAACAAACCAAACAACGCAATAGCGGCAGCATCATTCAGCAGGCTTTCACCCTCGATGATCCGTGAAAGTCTTCGGGGGGCAGCGATGGACCGAAAGATCGAGACAACCGCGGAAGGATCAGTCGTCGAGACGATTGCCCCGATCAACAGACACGCCGCCAAGGGCAGCGAACTCGCCCACGAAAGCGCGTACCCGACACTGAACGTCGCCAATATCACAGCGACGATGGCCAAAACCATAATAGGAACCCAATCGTCCAACATCCGACGCAGATTCATCCCCAAGGTTGCCTGAAACAACAGTGTCGGCAGAAAAACATACAGGAAGACGTTGGATCGAATTGGAAATTTTAGGATCGCCTCCGCAACCGGATTAAGCGCATCCGTCAGGTCAGTGCGCAAAAAGAAGATTGCGCCCGAGCCAATAAGGATACCCAGAATAGCGAGAATAACGCTGTATGGCAGGCGCAACTGTGCAGCGAGAGGCTCCGCCGCTCCAATGACAACAAAAAGCGATGCGATGATCGCAGTGATCAGAACAATATCCATAATTTCAAATAACAGCTTTACGGGTTTTTGGAAGGAGGAGAGTTGCCGCCAGACGGAAGTTAACGTCTTGAAAGTAGGCATCTGTCCGACCACGGGTAGAGGTTACTTTGTCACATTAAGCCGACCTACAGATCAACGCCCCCAAACACGTCTGCTGTGCGGGGGGCACTTCAAAAAAAACGAACCGCGATTGGCAGCTCTGCATCAACCATTCGGTAAAGGCTTGACCCTAGCGGCAACGCTCAAAACTCGTAACTTGGCAACAGTCGGAAAGCATCACGCAACGCATCCCCCCACCCGTTTGAAATTTCCTGATATACGGCATCATCCGTATCGACCCGTTTGGTCCTCTCTATCGAGAACGAGTCATTTTCGTAGATTTGAATATCGAATGGCAAACCAACAGACAGGTTTGATTTGACGGTTGAATCGAACGACACAAGCAGCAGCTTAATAGCGTCAGCGAATTCCATCTGTCGATCATATGCCCGCACGAGGATCGGCTTGCCATACTTTGTCTCACCGATCTGAAAAAACGGCGTATCATCAGAAATCTCGATAAAATTTCCTGCAGGGTAGATCAAAAAGGTCGTCGGTTTGCCGCCTTTGATCTGACCGCCCAAAATAATCGATGCGCCGAATTGATCGTCCGAGGTTTGACCTGTCGGGGATGAACCGGTGATGACCTCACGCAATGTGTCCCCAACCAAGCGTGCAACCTGAAACATCGTCGGCAGGCGCAAGATATTCGGATCGCGCTCGCCTGCGAGCACAGAACGTTCATTCAAAAGACTGATGAGAGATTGCGTCGTGGCAAGGTTGCCCGCCGTCATAATGGTAATTGCGCGTTCATTTGGCACGTTCCAGTGGAACATTTTCTTGCTGACGGCAAAATTATCAACACCCGCACTGGTGCGTGTGTCCGACATAAAGACCAACCCTTGGTCCAGTCGCATTCCGATGCAATACGTCATTTCATTCTATCCGAAAAGAAACCTCAGTTCCTCTTTACTGCTGAACCTGCAAAGATACCATGAGCGTTTCATCGGCACTCCCCATGCGCAGCCCTTCGATCGGGGCCGCATCACGCGCATCGCGACCAATAGCGAGGCGCACATATTTCTCATCGGGCGACACCCCGTTAGAGACATCAAATCCAACCCACCCCAGTCCGTCGATATAGACCTCGGCCCATGCGTGGGTTGCCTCTTGTTGTACCTCTTCATTGGTTTGCAGATATCCACTGACGTAGCGCGCAGGCAGTTCTGACAACCGCGCCGCCGCAACAAAAATCTGTGCATGATCCTGACAAACACCCGTCTTGCCTTGAAGCGCCTCCTCGGCGGGGGTGTCCACTGCCGTCTCACCTCCTTTGTAGGGGAGCGCCTTGAGAATAGCATCGGACAGGCTGTGCAATTCGGCAAGCTGTCCGCTGACATCCGAGGTGATCCTTGGCAAGGCCTTGATCGCCGCGCCGGGCAGTGTCAGCGCCGTCGGCTGTCGAAAATGCCAAAGGGGTGCGCGGCCGAACACGGGACCAAGCACACCGCTACCGTTCAGCGTGCGGACCTGTCCATTGGCGTGAATGCTTAAAACACTCGCCCCAGGCTCGATGCTCACGAGATCGACGTGATTGCCGTAATGGTCGAGATAGCTGGTTTCAATCTTGCCACCCATTATCTCCACATCCCAGTCGATGACCTGTTGCATCACGGATGTGAGAGGGCGCAAGCGCACTTTTTGCAGCGCGTAATCCACGGGCGCGCTATAAGCGTATTCGGTTGTGTGGCTGATGCTAAGTTCCATTATCGTGTGAACCTGTAGTCGATTTCGATTTGATGAGCGAGGTTGGCCGTGCTGCCAATCACGCCGCTCACGAATTGGTGCAAGCCCTCGTCAAAAATCGCATCTATGTCAGGCGTCATCAGCCGCGCCTTAAGCGCCTCAGCCATATCATTGGACGGTAGACTGGTCCCGTAATTTTGCGTCAACTGTGATAAGCTATTTACGATCTGTTCGGCACTGAAGGCCAACGAACGCGGCATCCGTCGGTCAAGGATCAAAAACTCGGCAATTGCGGGGGCAGTGAAGTCCCCTTCAACGGCCCAGCGAAACGACCTATGCGCAGAAACCGAGCGCAAAATCGTTTCCCATTGCACGTTGTCGAGGCGGCTGCCGACGAACGAGGGCGCGGGCAGAAGCGAATAGTATTTCACATCAATGATCCGCGCCGTGTTGTCCATGCGTTCAACAAAGGTGCCTAGACGGCAAAAATCGTAGATATCATTGCGCAACATCGTCCCGTGCAATGCACCTCGCACCAGACCTGATTGCTGTCGTATTGTCGCAAGCACAGCGGGGAGGTCTGTCTGGGAAATTTCATCCTTCAGCAGCTCCGTGAACAGCATCCACGTTTCGTTAACAGCACACCACACTTCGGTCGTCAGCGCGGTGCGAACCAGACGGGCGTTATCGCGCGCAGATTTGATGATGGACAGCACCGAGCTTGAATTTCTGGGTTCGCGGAGCAGGAAATCCACCACCTGCGCACTATCATATCCGTCACAGATCGCCTCATAGGCCTGCTGTGCAGCAAGCGTCGATATCACCGACTGCCATTCGGCTTCGGCTGTGGTGGAACGTGTCAGCGCGATGCGAAACCCCGCCTCGATCAAACGCGCGGTATTCTCGGCCCGCTCTAGCGAGCGGAACATCCAATACAGACCTCCTGCGGTTTTTCCCAACATATCAGTCTTCCAATACCCAAGTGTCTTTTGTGCCGCCGCCTTGGCTTGAATTGACCACTAACGAGCCTTCTGTTAGCGCAACGCGGGTCAACCCGCCCGAGGTGATGTTGACCCCATTGGGCGACACCAACGCGAAAGGACGCAAATCGACATGACGTGGCGCGAGGCCGCTCTCTGTGAAAATCGGCACGGTCGATAGCGACAGTGTTGGCTGCGCGATGTAGTTATTGGGGCGCGAGCGCAGCTTGTCGGCGAAATCCGACAACTCCTGTTTAGTGGCGGCGGGGCCAACCAACATGCCATAGCCGCCAGAGCCATGCACCTCTTTGACGACCAGATCGGCGAGGTTATCGAGTACATATTGGAGCGCCTGCGGCTCCGAACATCGGAAGGTTTCGACGTTCTTGAGGATCGCGGGCTCACCCGTATAAAACTTTATGATCTCAGGGATATAGCTATAAACTGCCTTATCATCGGCCACGCCCGTACCGGGGGCGTTAGCAATCGTAATGTTGCCCGCGCGGTAGACATCCATGATCCCAGGCACCCCAAGCATAGAGTTAGGATTGAACGTAAGCGGATCAAGATATTCATCATCGACGCGGCGATAGAGCACATCAATGGTTTTATAGCCCTTGGTCGTGCGCATGGCGATATGACCATCGACCACCCGCAGGTCATGCCCTTCGACCAGTTCCACACCCATTTGATCGGCCAGAAAACTGTGTTCGTAGTAAGCGGAATTGTGAATGCCGGGCGTAAGGATCGCCACGCAAGGGCGGCCTGTACATCCAAGCGGCGCAGAGGCCTCAAGCGAGCGCCGCAGATTTTTAGGGTAATCGCTTACGGGCTGCACAGAAATGCTGCTGAACAGTTCTGGGAACATCTGCAACATCGTTTCGCGGTTCTCCAGCATATAGCTGACGCCCGAAGGCGTGCGTGCATTGTCTTCGAGGACGAAGAAATCATCCTCGCCCGTGCGCACGATGTCGGTTCCCACAATATGGGTGTAGATGTTACCCGGAGGGCTGAAATCCATCATTTGCGGTAAAAAGGCGTCATTTTGTGCGATCAGCTCGGTCGGGATAATACCCGCCCGCAAGATCTCCTGCCGATTATAGATGTCATGCAAAAATGCATTGATAGCATAAATCCGTTGCTCAATACCCTTTGAAAGCTTGGTCCACTCTCGCGACGAAATAATCCGTGGCACGAGATCGAACGGGATCAAACGCTCCTCAGCGTCGTGTTCCCCATAGACGTTAAAGGTGATCCCCGTACGTCTGAAAAAGGCCTCGGCTTCCTTGGACTTTTGGGCAAGCCGTTCATTGTTCTGTTTGGCGAACCATGCATCGTAACCAACATACGGAGGCCGAGGCTGTCCGCTGGATGTGTGCATTTCACTGAAGTGCGGCTTTTTTGTTGTCATGTCTCGACGGTAATTGCTTCTCAAGATTAAGCAACATGATGCCGCATTGTACGTGGGGTTACCCGCTTATGCGCTTAAAATTTAATCATACCCGCGGATATATTGCATTCGACTTCGATCCGTCGGGATCAGTCGGCCGTCATACCCAATGACGGTAAGCTCGCATACCAAATGATGCGGATTTTGTAGAGGCTCATATGTTAAAACAGCGGTGAGAGATTTCTCACCGCCGTTTCTTAGCCAATCTTTGACAAATTGTGGTCAACCGACGCGCACCATGTCGCGGGGCATTTCGGAGAAGATTTCCGCGCCATCTTGGCGCAGGATCACAATTTCTTCCAGACGGATACCGAATTTGCCATCAAGATAGATGCCTGGCTCGATGGAAAACACGTTGCCTTGTGCTAACACAACATCGGAGTTGGCGGCGATATAGGGTGGTTCGTGGATGTCGATGCCAAGGCCGTGGCCCGTGCGGTGCAGGAAACGGTCGCCGTAACCTGCGTCGGTGATCACGTCGCGTGCGGCCTTGTCGATGGCACTGGCACGCACTCCCGGCTTGGCGGCGGCGATTGCGGCCTTAACAGCGCATTCCACCACGGCAAAGACCTCCTCATATCCCTCTTCCGGCTTGCCGAAATAGCCGCAGCGGGTCATGTCGGAGGGGTAGCCGTTGAGGCGGCACCCCGTGTCAATCAGCACCGCCGTATCACGCTCCAGTTTGGATGCACCCGACGTGTGGTGCGGGAAGGCACCCGAGGCTCCGAAACAAACCGAGCAGAATTCCAGCGAGGCACCAAGGGCGGCATATTCGGATTTGATCAACTCGACGATCTCGGCTTCGGTCACACCTTCCTTGAGCGCGGCGAAGGCGGCTTTCACCGCCGTGTCATTTACCAGATGCGCGTCCTTGATGGCCTTGAATTCAGCCTCATCCTTAGAAGCGCGGAGCAGGGCAACGGTGTCCTCGGTGAAGCGGCGGCGCGGGCTGTCCATTGCGTCGAGCAGGCGCAGAGAGAAATCCGTGCGCATGGTTTCGTCCAGCACGACCGAGAGGTTGGCACCCGTCGCGCCACAGGCCTCCAAAAGTTCGGCGAGTGCCGCATCGGGGCCTTGATCATCGCGCCAGCAGTGAAACGGCAGGTCGGTGTCCTTACGCGCGGCCGCAGAGTTCAGCGCGGGCATCAGAAACCCCGCATAGGATTTGCTGACCAGAAGCATCACGGGCCGTTCGTCACCGTGGGGATGAACGCCTGCCAGGTAGGCCATGTGGCTGGAGGGGCCGACCGCGACAAGGTCGGTTCCTGTCTGTTCCATACGGTCGCGTAGGGCGGCAATGCGGGCAACGGTCAGCGGGAAATCGGTCATCGGACACTCCAGAGATGCTTGGGGAATTCGGGGGAAAAGAAGTGGGCCGCCGCGCGAACGGCGACCCACAAAGGTCAGATCAGGACCGTCGGCTTAGTCTTTTTCGACCAGACGGTAGTAAACGAAGTCGGATGTCGCGCCGTTCACGTAGCCCGACACATCGTCGTCCATCGCCACCTGATAGGCTGCTTGGAACATGATGACGATGGGGGATTCTTCCTGCACTTCTTTTTGCAGTTCACGATACATGTCGAGACGCACCTCGGGATCGGTCTCGGAAAGAGCGGCCATGGTTTTCTCGTTCATCTCGTCAGGCACGGCCCATGCGTTGCGCCAAGTGGTCGTTGCCGCATAGCTCTCGTCCGAGTTGTCGGAGTTGTATGCAAAGGCCTTGGCATTCGAATGCGGGTCCATGAAGTCGGGGCCCCAATAGAGCAGCATCGCTTCGTGGCTGCGCTCACGGTACTTCGTGATCACCTGACTACCCGTGCCCGGAAGGATCTCGAAGTTGATCCCCGCGTCTGCAAAGCTCGCTTGAAGCGACTGCGCCATATCGGTGAAGGGCGCCGCGTTGATCACGTCGAGCGACACGGTGATAGGTGTTTCGATCCCTGCTTCGTCCAGGATCTCCTTGGCCTTTTCAGGGTCGTAGGAGAAGGGCGTCTCGTCGTAGGAGCCGGGGAAGCCTTTAGGCCAGAAGGCCTGATGCACGTCCATCTGACCCTTGATGATCGTGTCGGTCATACCCTTGTAATCCACCAGATAGCGCGCGGCTTCCCATACGGCGGGATCAGTGAGGCTGTCGATTTTCTGGTTGAACGACAGGAAGTGAACGGCGGCCTGCGGGAAGGTTTCAACCTTGATCTCGTCGCTGTCGAGCGAGGCAATCTGGTCGGGGGTCATGTTGCGGGCCATGTCCACATCGCCCTGCTCCAGCAGCAGTTGCTGCGTGGCGCTTTCGGCAACGTGACGGATGATCACGCTGTCGATTTCTGGCGCGCCATTGAAGTAGGTCGGGTTGGCTTCCAAACGCACCATCTGACCCGCCGCATAGCGTTGCAGCGTGAAGGGGCCAGAGCCCGCCGCATTGGCGTTGAGCCATGCATTGCCCATATCGCCGTCAACTTCGTTTTCTTTGACGAGCGTGCTGTCCACGATGGATGCAGGGCGCGAGGCCAGAACGTTGAGCACGAAGGCGGGGGAGAAGTCGCCGTCATACTTCACGGTGACGGTGTTGCCTTCGCCCGTGACCATCTCGCCGATGTTTTCGGGGGTCCAGCCCAGTTGGGTAAGGATGAAGGCAGGGGTCAGGTTCAGCTTCACCACGCGGGAGAAGGAATAGATCACATCCTCGGCTGTCACGGGGTTGCCCGAGGCAAAAGTTGCGCCATCTCGCAGGGTGAAGGTGATGGTCTTTGCGTCCGCATCGGCTTTCCAATCGGAGGCCAGACCTGCCGCCAGAACGGTGGTGTCCTCGGCGTCGTATTGCACCAGACGGTCATAGAGGTTGGTGAGCAGTTCGCCAGAGGTGAACTCATAGGCCTGCGCGGGGTCGATGGCGACGATATCGTCGATGTTCTGCGCCACCACCAGCACACCATCGGGCGTGTCGGCGAGAACGGCGGGTGCCGCAAGTGGCAAGAGCAATGCACTTGCCAGCAATGTTGTCTTCAGATGTTTCACGGGAGGTCTCCTTGTTAGATACGATTTCTAATCTGATTGTCGCGATTTACGCGTTCTGTTTGTGGGACAATTCGGGAAGCTCGATGGTGCCTTTTCGGTTGAGAACTGTCAGCGTGCCCGTCCAGAGAATCCGAGCGGTTTGATCGGTTGGATTGCTCCAAGCATGCGGCGTGTTGCCGCTGTAGTGCAGACTGTCGCCTAAGGTCATACGAAAGGACTGGCCGTCCAAGGTCTGCTGAATTTCGCCCTCAAGGACGAAAATAATCTCTTCGCCCTCGTGGCTCACGGTTTCAGATACGTAACCCGCGGGGATGTGCAGGATGTAGGAGGACATTTCCGAGCCGGGAAAATCCGCGCCAAGCGCCTCGTAGCGTAGAGAGGAATCATCGAGCGCAAACAGCGGGCGCGTTCCCGTGCGGGTCAGCCCGTCCGAGGGTTTGGACGCTGAAATGAAATAGTCGAGCCCCACATCAAGCGCCGCTGAAATCTGCGCCAACGTGCCGAGCGAAGGCGTTGCGTTGTCGCGTTCAACTTGACTGAGGTAGCCCACGGAGACGCCAGATTTGTCGCAAAGCGCCTGTAAGGTCAGCTTCAACTGCTTGCGGCGTTTGCGGATCGCGGGGCCGATATTGGGCTTTGATGTCAGGTTCTCAGAGGACATTTCTAATTTCACTCTTTGGGTGGAGACCCCCGCCTGAAACATCAGAAAGGGCCACACGTTGGAGGCGTTCTTTCACTCACGCTACAAAAAAAATTTTTGTCATGCAAAAATTATTTTTGTAAATCTGGAAAATTGTTTTATGCCTTAAGGACCAACCGCCGCGTCCGAGGCCTCTCTGACGTCGAGTTTTCACAATCCCGATCCTCCCGAACACCGGTGGATTTGGGAGGAAGAATGGGGACCAGACCCTTGAGCACAGCCGCGACTTCACACGCCGGACTGACGAAGGCCGCCAGCGCATTTGGTGGCTTTGTCATTGTCACACTTCTGACCTTTGTCGGATTGATGGCGATCACATTCTTCATCGGTCGCGTGATCCCGATTGACCCTGTCTTGGCCGTGGTCGGAGATCGCGCCACGCAAGAACAATACGACGCCGCCCGTATCGCAATGGGGTTGGATCGGCCCTTGCTGGTGCAATTCATCTCCTATGTGGGCGATGTGTTCCAAGGCAACCTCGGCCATTCAGTATCCACCAACCGCCCCGTCGCCGAAGACCTTGCCCGCGTCTTTCCCGCAACATTGGAAATGGCGACGCTTGGTATCATCATTGGCATCGGCATGGGGGTTCCTCTGGGCGTTTGGGCCGCCGCCAAACAAGGCACATGGGTGGACCAACTGATCCGCGTCTTTGCGCTTCTCGGCTATTCAGTCCCTGCCTTTTGGCTCGGCCTTGTGGGGTTGGTGGTTTTCTACGCAGGCCTTGGCTGGGTCGGCGGTCCCGGACGCGTCGATATCTTCTATGAAGGACTGGTAGAACCGCACACTGGCCTGTTGCTGATTGATTCCCTCATTGCAGGCGACTGGGATGTGTTCCGTAGTGCGCTGGACCACCTGATCCTGCCCTCCACCATTCTCGGCTTTTTCTCTCTGGCCTATATCGCGCGGATGACGCGCAGTTTCATGCTGGACCAACTCGGTCAGGAATATATCACCACCGCCCGCGTCAAAGGTGTCGCGGAATGGCGGGTGATCTGGACCCACGGGTTCCGTCCTATCCGTGTGCCTCTGATCACGGTGATAGGCCTGTCCTATGCCGCGCTGCTGGAAGGCTCGGTGATGATCGAGACCGTCTTTAGCTGGCCAGGGATCGGTAACTACCTGACCGTGGCTCTGCTGAACGCCGATATGAACGCCGTGCTTGGCTCAACGCTAGTGATCGGCTCGGTCTTTATTCTCATCAACAAGCTGTCGGATGTGCTCTACCGCATTCTCGACCCGCGTAGCCGATAGGAGAGTGCCATGACGACGATGACCAACTGGCTGCTCGACGACTCCCCGACCTCCCGCCTGCAAGCCTCGCTCGGCCACAGCTACCGCATGGCGCGGATGCTGATGCGCAATCCGCTGGCGGTTGTGGGAGCATTGATCCTCTTGATGCTGATCCTCGCAGCAATATTTGCGCCATGGATTGCACCACAGAACCCGCTGGGACAGGAGTTGGGACAACGATTGTTGCCGCCCTCAGCCGCGCATTGGATGGGCACGGACGAATTGGGCCGCGATATTTTCAGCCGCGTCATCTACGGCGCGCGTATCACGCTGATGATCGTCGCACTTGTGGCAGTGATCTCCGCACCGCTCGGCCTCTTGATCGGGGCGATATCGGGCTACTTCGGCGGCTGGGTGGATAAGATTATGATGGGCATCACCGATGTGTTCCTGTCGATGCCCAAACTGATCCTTGCCTTGGCTTTCGTAGCGGCGCTTGGGCCTGGGATCGAGAACGCAATCATTGCCATCGCCATCACCTCGTGGCCCGCCTATGCGCGGATCGCGCGGGCCGAAACGCTGACCTTCCGCAACTCCGAGTTCATCTCGGCCATGCGCCTGCTCGGGGCGTCACATGCACGGATCATCATCCTCCATGTGCTGCCGCTTTGCACCTCCTCAATGATCGTGCGGGTCACACTGGACATGGCGGGTATTATCCTGACCGCCGCGGGTTTGGGCTTCCTCGGTCTTGGCGCACAACCTCCCCTGCCAGAATGGGGGGCGATGATTTCTCGCGGGCGGGCCTTCATCCTCGATCAGTGGTGGGTCGCCACCATGCCCGGCTTTGCCATCATCATCGTTTCGCTCGGCTTCTGCTTTCTGGGCGATGGTCTGCGCGACGTGCTGGACCCCAAACAGGGAGGCAAATCATGAGCCGTTCCCCGTTACTCGAAGTGGAAAACTTGCGTGTCAGCTTTCCCACACCACAGGGACGCGTTGAGGTGGTCAAGGGCCTGTCCTTCACCTTGGGCCGCGAACGCCTTGGCATCGTGGGCGAAAGCGGATCAGGCAAGTCCATGACGGGCCGCGCGATCCTACGACTGATCCGCAAGCCAGGACAGCAGCAGGCCGACAAGATGATGTTTGACGGCATCGACCTGCAAGGGATTTCGGAGCGCAAGATGCGCGACCTTCGTGGCGCGCGGATTTCGATGATCATGCAAGACCCGAAGTTCTCGCTAAACCCCGTAATGACAATCGGTGCGCAGATCGCCGAGGCGCTCAAAACCCACGAGAACCTGCCGCGCCGCGAGGTCAAAGCCCGCGTTCTGGAGATGTTGCATTCCGTGCGGATCAACGATCCCGAACGGGTGGTGGACCTCTATCCGCACGAGGTGTCCGGTGGCATGGGGCAGCGTATCATGATCGCCATGATGCTGATCCCGCGCCCCGACCTGTTGATCGCGGACGAGCCGACATCGGCGCTGGACGTATCGGTGCAAGCGCAGGTGTTGGACCTGATCGACGAATTGGTGCGTGACAAGGGGATGGGGCTGATCCTGATCTCCCACGACCTCAATCTGGTGGCGCGTTACTGCGACCGCATTCTGGTCATGCACGCAGGCGAGGTGGTCGAAAGCTGCGCCGCCGCCGATCTGCACAAGGCCACGCATCCCTACACCAAGGGCCTGTTGGCCGCCGTGCCCCGCATGGAAGAAACCCGCGACGAACTCCCCGTCCTTGACCGCAGCGCATGGAGCGGCACATGAGCGCCATTATTTTGAAAAACCTCGACATTTCCTATGGTGACACCAAGGTTGTCGAAGGAGTGAACATCGAGGTCGCAGAAGGCGAGAGCTTTGCGCTAGTCGGTGAGAGCGGGTCGGGCAAGTCGACGATCCTGAAGGCCATCGCAGGGCTTGCCCCCGATTGGACCGGTGAGATTTCGGTACTCGGCCATCCGCGCGGACATGCCGTCGATCAGGATTTCGCCACCTGTTGCCAGATGGTGTTCCAAGACCCCTATGGCTCCCTGCATCCACGTAAATCCGTGGACACCGTGTTAAGCGAACCGCTCAAAATCCACGGGCTTGGCAATCGCGACGCGCGCGTCAACGACATGCTCGCCGCCGTAGGCCTCGACCAGCGGTTCCGCTTTCGCTATCCGCACCAGCTCTCGGGCGGGCAACGTCAACGGGTCGCCATCGCGCGGGCCTTGATGTTGGAGCCCAAAGTGATGTTGCTCGATGAACCAACCTCGGCGCTTGACGTTTCGGTGCAAGCGGAAATCCTGAACCTGTTGAAGAAGCTGCGCCGCGAACAAGGGCTGACCTATCTGTTGGTCACGCACAACCTGCCCGTGGTCAGTTTCATGTGCGACCGCATGGCCGTGATGAACAAGGGCCGCATTGTCGAGATCGCGCCCGCCTCCGCGCTCCATGATGGCGGTTTCACCGATCCCTATACCCAATCCCTCTACGCTGCGTCAGGCGGCAATCCAGACCGTAAGGACTAAGACATGACAAATACAGATACGGCGCGACGCACCTTCGAAAAGGCGCTATCAGAGGCCACCACGGACGAGCAGGCCTATGTTGCGCTTTGCGCGCTAACCAAGGCCACGGTCGGGGCCAAGCTATTCACGGTGATGACCGCCGACATGGACGCCATGCTCGCCCGTCGCGTCTATACCGACGACGTGGAGAACTACCCCACGACGGGCACCAAGGAAATCGAAATGAACCGCTGGTTCGAGCAGGTGCATGGGCGTCACGAGACCTTTGTCTCCAACACCTTGGCCGATATCGACACCGTATTTCCTGATGCGGAACTGATTGGCAAACTGGGCTGCGGCTCGGTGATCAACCTGCCCGTGATCCTTGGCGGCAAGATGGTGGCGACGGTCAACTTCCTGCACGAAGAGGGCTATTACACGCCCGAGCGTGTGGCGATGGCCCATGAGGTTCTGCGCCTGCCTGCGATGGCGGTTCTGGCCCTCGCCGCCTGATCTAATACTGGTGTTCTGGTTTCAGCTGCACATAAGGCAGCCCTCATCAGGACACTACTTTATCACCCGTTCTCAACTGAATTGGATGCGCGACCAGTAAAATGCCGCGTCGCTTTGCTTCAGCATTGATACACTAACAAACGCCGCCCTCGTGGCGCCGTTTGTATACAAAACTAAAATCGTCTCTTCCGTTCGTCTGAACGTCAGCAAATGAGTTTCCGTGACTTGGTTGCGATCTTGGGGCAAAGGCTGATACCCACAGCAACGTGAGATCAGTTCAACGCGCATTCAGTTTCGATACACCTATGGGTCGCGCGCGTCGGTGACTGTCATCGCTCCGTTCGCAGCGGCATCCATATGGCGTGCCCGATGTCTCCTACGTTTCCGTAGTTGAGGTGTGAACGGACCAAACGAAATTCGAAAAGGAGACTCTTTTGTCTGACGAAACCACCAACCATGGCATACCCGCGCCTCAGGGGGCCGCGGATGTGATCGACACAGAGTATGAAATCGGTCAACACAACGTGGACGGGGCTGTTGGCCCGTTCGGGTTTGACATTCATAACCCTGTGTTCGCCATTTCAGGGGCCGCTATTGTTGCCTTTGTATTTTTTACTTTAGCTCTACCAGAACAGGCCGCGTCTATCTTTAGCGCCATGTTCAATTTCACCACCAAGAACTTTGACTGGTTTCTGATCGGCGCGGCTGATTTGGTTGTGCTGTTTGCCCTGTTCTTGATCGTTTCACCCTTTGGCAAGGTGCGCCTCGGGGGCACCAACGCGCGGCCTGACTATTCCTATGCGGGATGGTTCTCGATGCTGTTCGCCGCAGGTATGGGCATCGGCCTAATGTTCTACGGCGTATCCGAGCCGCTGTCGCACTTCTCATCCTCCATTGGTGGCACCGCCACAGAAGGCGGGGTGCGCACGGACTGGGCGCCGCTCGCAGGGGCGTTGGACAATCAGTCCGAGGCCGTTCGTCTTGGCATGGCGGCTACAATCTACCACTGGGGTCTGCATCCATGGGGCATCTATGCGATTGTTGGCCTCGCACTGGCGCTGTTCACCTATAACAAAGGTCTCCCGCTCACGATCCGCTCCGCATTCTACCCGATTTTCGGGGATCGTGTCTGGGGTTGGCCAGGGCATATCATCGACATTTTGGCAGTGTTCGCGACACTCTTTGGCCTCGCGACATCGCTTGGATTGGGGGCAACACAAGCCAATGCGGGCCTCAACGAGTTATTCGGTATTGAAATCGGCAACACGACCGAAGTGATCCTGATTACGGCCATCACCTCTATCGCCCTGATCTCCGTGCTGCGGGGGCTCGATGGCGGCGTCAAGGTCCTGTCCGAGATCAACATGGGGCTCGCAGGGCTGCTAGCGCTATTTACACTCATCGTCGGCCCCACAGCCTTCTTGTTCTCGTTCTTTTGGGACAGCCTGAAGGCCTATGCCGAATACCTCCCTGCCCTCGCCAATCCGTTTGGCCGTGAAGATGTGAACTTCAGCCAAGGATGGACCGCGTTTTACTGGGCGTGGTGGATCAGCTGGTCGCCTTTCGTTGGGATGTTCATCGCCCGTATCAGCCGCGGCCGTACCGTGCGTGAATTCATCATCTGCGTGTTGTTGATCCCGTCATTGGTCTGCGTGGCATGGATGTCTATCTTCGGCGGGACTGCTATCCATCAGGTGATCCTTGACGGGTTCACTGGGGCGCAATCCGCAGAGTTGCCGCGCCAGTTGTTCCAGATGTTGGGCGAGTTGCCATTGGCCTCCATCACCTCCTTCATCGGTATCGTTTTGGTCATCGTCTTCTTCGTGACCTCATCGGATTCCGGCTCGCTAGTCATCGACACTATCACAGCGGGCGGCAAGGTTGACGCGCCTGTGCCTCAGCGTGTGTTCTGGTGTGTCTTTGAGGGCGCTGTTGCGATCGCATTGCTGCTCGGCGGTGGCCTAGCGGCTCTACAATCCATGGTGATCTCCACAGGCCTATTGTTCACGCTGGTCTTGCTTCTGATGTGCTATTGCATCTTCCGAGGCCTGCAAAGCGAACGCGCCGAGATGATGTAACTCACACCTCGAAAAACGGCACGGGCACAACACAATGCGCCCGTGTCATCCCACAAATTCATGCCCCGCTGTCCTGCATTGCCTTTCCAACAATTTCGGCAAGTACTGATATCGCAAGCGTTGTGGGATCTTTGACCGATGAGATCAGTCCAACGGGTCCATGCATGCGTTCAAGATCCTTGTCAGAAACCCCCATGCCACGCATCGCCGCAAAACGCGCGTCTCGCGCCTTCAAGCTGCCCTGTGCTCCGATGTAGAATGCAGGCGTCTTTAAGGATGCTGCCAGGATTTCAGGCTCCCAATCATGATCGTGAAAAAACAGGATGATTGCAGATCGGTCATCAACGGCCAGATCATCAGGGAACGTCTTTGAGGTCAGCTTTTGCGTCACACAGCCCAAGTTTTTTGCCAGAGCTATGGTCTCGTCGTCTGGTGATAATACAACAGCGGGGTATCCCGCCGACGTTGCAAGAGCGACAAAGGTGTTCACCTCTGGCCCTTTTCCAAAGGCAAAGACGCGGATTTCTGGCACGATATCTATACTGATCCCCGACGCGGTTCGGCGGGTCGCACCGCCAAGCCCCAAGGTCATGGCACCGCTTTCGATATCGATGTCCAATGCACATCGATGCCGTTGCTTTGCCTTGGCATCCAATTGCGTCAGGACCGCCAAATCCGGGGTCGGGAGTAAAACGATTTCCAAGCCCCCGCCACAGGGCAACTGGATATCAATGAACTTTGATCCTCGCCCGTATCGAACAAGGCGCGGAGCACCTTCGCGCAATGTCTCCTGCGCCTGAAGCGCCAAGTCCGCCTCAATACAGCCTGATGACAAGGAGCCAACACAGTCGTTCTTTCCGTAGATCGTCATCATCGCGCCGAGAGGCCGATAGGACGGACCCTCAACGCCAACGATCACGGCAAGAACCGCCCCTCGTGGGCGCTCCAAAATGGCCCGAATAGCAGTGATGTCTTTCATACGACGACTCTCCGCACAGGAATTTGATTACGTCCAAACATGGCGCAGAATGCAAACCCGCTTGGATGTCATAGCACAGCCCGGAACGGGCCACCCCTCACCCGATCACAAGCCCCGGAAACGCAGCGATAAGCGCCAGCACGAGCAACATAATCACCACATAGGGAAATGCCCCCATGAAGATGGATTCGAGCGTTGTGTTTTTATCCCCCAGCGTCGAATGGACAGTGAAGATCGAAATTCCAAACGGCGGAGTCAACAGGCCAACCTCCACTGCGATAACGGTGATGATCCCGAATTGGATCAGATCAAACCCGAGGCCCTGTGCAATCGGTGCAGCAATAGGCACAACAATCAACAAGATCGAGCTGCTGTCCAGTATCATGCCGAGCAGAAGAACAAGTATGACGTAGACAAATAGAAACCCAACAGGACCGTATCCGCTGTTTTGCACAAACGACCCGATGGCCGACGGGATACCTGCTACGGCGAGCATCTGGCTGTAGAAGCTTGCGGCAACGAGAAGGGCCAGAATACCGACAGAGATTGTGCCTGTTTCCGTCAGAACCTGCCACCATTTGCGCAGGTCCAAACTGCGCCGCAGCAAGGCAATAATCAGAGCCGCAAAGGCGCCTACTCCACCTGCTTCGGTTGGCGTAAAGAAGCCACTGTAAAGCCCGCCCAATACGAAGACGACCAAGACCACAATGGGGAGCAGTTTCTTCAGGATTTCCGTCACGGGCATGGCGGGAGGCAATTCATGCTGTTCGGTTTTCTTGCTGAGGTACTCTTGGGTAAAGACGAGACGTGGGGCGAATTTTGCAACGAGCATGATCCAGAGAACAAAGCCGCCGGCGAGGAGCGCCCCAGGGACAAGACCGGCGATAAACATGCGACCGATGGATTGTTCGGCAAGCACGCCATAAATGATGAGGAGCAGGCTTGGAGGGATAAGCATCCCCAACACCGAGCTGCCCGCAACGGTCCCTGCGGAGAAGGACGGGCGATATCCGTGCCGCGTCATTTCAGGCACGGCCACTTTGGTGAAGACCGCAGCCGAGGCAATCGAGACCCCTGTGACGGCGGCAAAAACCGTATTGGCCGCAACTGTGGCTATCCCCAATCCGCCCAAAAGACGGCGTAGCAATGCTTCGGCCACATCAAAGGTGTCTTTGCCAACATTCGAAATGCTGACTAGGTGCCCCATCAGGACAAAGAGCGGAATGGTCGCAAACAGGTAGTTCGCCACACCATTATAGGTCGCAATCGACATCAGGCGCATCGACAGATCGAAGTTGCCTCGAATAATCCAGACGCCCGCAAACGCAACAGCCATAAGCGCCACCGCAATACGCATGCCCAACAGGACCAAAACGAACAAGACGCCAATAAGGATGAGACCGATTGTAATGCTAGTCATCTTGGAAACTCTTTTCAGATTTTGTCAGAACGGCGCTGTCATATGCAACGGCAGCAAAAGCGAGACTGGTGACACCAGACCCAAGCACCACAATCAGGTGGAACGGAAATGTCGGAAGGGTCCAAACCCCACGCACCCCGAAAAACTCGGAGGAGACCCATGCTTCGTACGTGTCTGGCCACGCGGCGAAGACAACAAGACCAAAGAGGACGGCCCCGACGAGGGCGAACAGCATATCAAGAAGATGTACGGTGCGTGGCGAGCCCATACGGATGAGACGCACCAAGAAATCCGCACGGATCAACGCCCCTTTAAGGGCAGCAGCAGGCAACATCAAGAACACGATGGCTACGACGCTACGCCCCGCGATTTCGGCGACGCCAGTGATTGGCGCGGCAAAGAAATTGCGGCCGACAACGTCGGCCACAATCAAGAGCATAATGGCAAAAATCCATATCGTTCCAATTGCGGCAATAGCGCTCAACACAGCCTGAAAAGCCCGTCTTAAAGGCCCCGTGCTTTGGGTGAAGGTACGTTCGTGCGGCATGTCATGTCCAATTCGATGGAGTGAAACAAAATGGATTCAGGGTTTAGATTTCGGCGGACCAATCACGCGCAGGCGTAATGCCGCGGGCTTTCAACTCGTCAAAATAAGCCTTGAGGACGGTCGCGGCAGCGGGGCCGTTCGCATCGAGCCAAGGCTTCGTGACATTGGGCAAGGTTGCGGCCCATTTCTCACGCTCGGACTGTGCCATCTCATTGACTTGAAGCCCAGCGGCAACCATCTCCGTCATCGCATTTGTCGAACGCTCGGTCACATAGTCACCGTGGCTGCGCGATGTGATACGGCCTGCTTCACGCAAAGCTACCTGCACGTCGGCGGGAAGGCGGTCGTGAAACTTCTTATTGACGGCAATGCCACCAAAATACATCGACCCGAACCCAACGCGCGACAGGTGTGGTGCCACCTCATAAACGCGGGTTGGCTGAATGCCACTGGCAAACGATAGCGTGCCCTCGGACACACCTGTTTGGATGTCGGTGTAGTAGGTTGTCAGCGCCCCGTTGACGGGTGTTGCCCCTGTATCGGCCAACCAGTTCGCTGATGTGCCCGGCGCATTCAAACGGCGGTTTTTCACATCGTCGACCGAATTGATCGGGAAGTTGGAATAGATGTCATAGTTGTCTGTCACCAACGATGACAAATGCACCATGTTTTGATCTGTCCAACCTGCG
>NZ_JBLWZO010000016.1:0-47611 GCF_048266405.1 Celeribacter sp. | reverse complement strand
CTGGTCTGACGGCGCTTACTGCTGAATTCACTGTCGGCGAAGGTAAGTTGATGACTCATGATGAACCCTGTTCCATGGCTCCAGATGACAAACATGATCTCATATCAGGGACTTGTTCGCACCTTCCCTAACTTATATTTATCTGTCATCGCAAACCCGGTCATTATCTGTATCGCAGCGATACACGAGTCCGGTTGCCACCGCATTACGCGGGCCTTCCGTTCCGCGAATGTTGCCCTGCCCGGCGACCACACCATAATGGGATAACGCATCGGTGATCATTTGCGGGATTTCGAAGTCCAGCGATGATCCGCCTACCAGCACCACAAAGGCCATGTCACGGATTTCGCCCCCCGGCGAGACCTGCCGCAGAGCCCGCAAGCAGTTGGTCACAAAAACTTTTTCTTTTGCCTGTCGGCGCACCAGACGGATTTTTTCCAGCGAAGTGTGATTATCAATCGGGATCAGGGTGCCGTTTTTGATATACACCACTTTAGCGAACACGGCCGGGCTGAGCGGTTCGCGGAAAAACTCTACCGCCCCATTTTCATGGCGAATACTGAACAGGCTTTCAACTTTGGCGAGCGGGTATTTCTTAATCTCCTCCGCCAGCGTCAAATCGCTTAATCCAAGCTCGGTTTTGATAAGCAGGCTGACCATATTGCCCGCCCCCGCCAGATGCACCGATTTTATCTGCCCTGCTCCATTGATGGTGGCGGCATCCGTGGAACCCGCGCCTAAATCCAGGATAGCCAGCGGTGTGTCGCTCCCCGGTGTGGTGAGCGCCCCGGCAATCGCCATATTGGCCTCCACGCCGCCCACTTCCACACGGGTGTTTAAACGTTGGCTGAGTTCGCGCGCAATGACCTCCATTTGCAGTCGGTCAGATTTCACCATAGCCGCAATGCCCACGGCATTTTCCATCGAGAACTCATTCGCCAGCCCGCCCTGAACCTTGCAGGGAATGAATGTGTCCACGGCAAGTAAATCCTGAATAAAGACCTCATGAGCACCGTGACCGCTCAGGGAAGCCATCACCTGGCGCACCCGTTCCAGCATCCCACCAGCGTGGGTGCCGGGTTCACCGCGAATATCGCAAATTGGGGCACACCCGGCGACCGCGTGCATAATCGACTCGGCTCCACGTGCCACATCCGCCTGGACGGTACGTTTTTCCCCACGCACGGTGATATGCCCCGCCGGGATCACCCGCGATTTCACATCGCCTTTCGGAGTTTTCAGCACCACCGCCGAACGGTTGCCGATAAGCGCTCTCGCCACGGGCACAATCATCCGTGTCTCTTCCGGGGTGAGCGCAAACCAGGTGGCGATGCCATAGGGATTAGACAACAGCGAAATCACCTGCCCGGTCGCCGCCACTTCTACCGCCGCCAGCACGCCTTCGGGTACCTGGTCGATAAGCGTCACTTCATCAACAATCGGCAAGGTACGCTGCAGGCGATTATTGATCAGCACACCATCATCCTGCTGGAGGATCACCGCCACCACGTTGATGCCCCGCGTGAGCGCCTCATTCAGTTGCCAGGCGGCATCCATAAAATCGACCTGATGGTCCACCAGCGGTATCCATCCACTGCTGTATTCTTCGGGCGTCAGCGCGTCCAGATTTTCCAGACGGATCGTGGTTCCAACGCCCAGTCCCTCACCGCCCGGCGTCTGGGGGTTATGACCAATCATCGTCGATTCGGTGATAATCGTTTCGGTAATGGTCTCCATCGCCACATCGCCAATGACCGGCGCGGCCTCATTCAGGCAAATGAGCGCCACATCCTGCTGACTGCGCCCGGCTTTATCCAGCGCCTGCATGAGTGAGCCAATCACCCCGCTGATGTTGTCCCGTGTCCCTTTCGTTCCGGTCGTCGGCACAATTCCGCTGGTAAGAAACCGCAGCCCCTGACTGGTGGACTCAGCCAGGGCGACCTCTGTCGTGGCGTTGCCAATATCAATCCCCGCAATCAATGCCATATCAGCTCGCCCTTATGCTTCTTTTTTACGCAGCTTATCGCGCTGGCGATAGACTTCTGCCGATTCGCGAATAAACGCGGCGTTGATCGTCGCCTGATACTGGTATTCCAGTTCATCGGCAATCGCCAGCAGCTCCTCAGTGGAAGAACGATACGGGCGCAGCGCATTGTAGATTTCGAGGATCCGGCTATCAGGAATGGCAATTAACTCCCCGGCGCGACGCAGGTTGCGGGCGATAGCATGGCGCTGCATCTGTTCTGCGATTTGCGCCTGATACTCCAGAGTTTCTCGTGAGATACGCACATCCTGTGGGCCTATCTTTCCGGCGAGAACATTTTCAAGCGTGATATCGGTAAGCGGTTTTCCGGTCGGCGTCTGGATACGCTCCGGGCAGCGGGTTGCCAGCGGGTAATCTGCGGCCGTCATTGTGGTTTTGGTGGTCATTTTTCCTCCCGGATAATTTCAATATTCAGCGCAACGGGTTTGGCATCCGGCACCACATGTTTTGTCTCTTTGATGTGGAACAATGCCGCCTTCGCCATAAATTTCGGGCGCACCATCTGGTCATTCACCACCGGCACCGGCGAGGGCGATTCTTTACGGGCATAGCGCGCGGCGTTTTTGCCAATCTGACGATAGGTTTCGAGCGTTAACAGCGGAGCCTGAGAAAACAGCTCCAGATTACTGAGCGGCAACAGATCGCGTTGGTGGATAACGGTTGTCCCTTTAGACTGGATACCGATTCCAATCCCCGAGCCGCTGAGATTTGCCGCATCCCAGGACATAAAAGAGACATCCGAGGTGCGCAGGATCCTGACCACTCTGGCATGCAGCCCCTCTTCCTCAACGCCCGCCACCAGCTCTTTGATAATTGCTTTATGCGGCATATCAATGAGGGTTTGATGCTGAAATTTATCAAATGCCGGGCCAACGCCAATGACGACTTCATCGGCACGTTCACCCGCACCGGCAACGCCGTTTTCAACCAGCGTCAGGGTAAAAACCGGGCTCTTTTTCTGTTTCGTTTCCATGATGCAGTTCCCCTTACTCGATGCTGTCAGGCTGGATAACCGTGGCAATGTTTTTGATCTCTTCCCAGCGTTCCGGGGAAATTCGATAGCCCGTACCCGGCCCCTGGTAATCGTTGACATCGTTTACGGCGCTGACCACGTCAAAATCACGGTCGAGGATCGCGGAGGTTTGCAGATAATCCCCGGTCACACGCTGGCGCAGCATATTGAGAATATTGTCGGCCACATCATCAAATCCGTTAACGCTCAGGGCCTTAACAATATCCAGCCCGGTGATATTGCGTTTCATCATCTCTTCCACTGCGCCCAGATCTTCCACCACATTACGCGGCGGCATGTCTTTACTGCCGTGCGCATAGGTCGCCGCCGTCACTTCTTCATCGGTCACCGCAGGCAGCCCCAGTTCACGGAATACGGCCTGTACCGCGCGGGCCGCTTTATTGCGGATGGCGATGGTCTCTTCTTCCGATACCGGACGCAGACCGCCATCGACCATCAGGTCGCGTTGCAGAATGTTGTAATCGTCAAAGTCTTCGGCGTCGAAATTCGACCCGGCAAACATGTTGTCGTAGTTCGGTACGGCGCTATAGCCTGAGAAGATAAAGTCCGTCCCCGGCAGCATCTGCATCAGCGTGCGTGCCGTGCGGCGAATATCAGAGTGGGAGAACGTCTGGTCATTGGCTGAGGCCACTTCCAGGTCGAGCATGGAGGCAATCAGGTTTTCCGCCAGCACCGCACGAATACCGGAAGGTACCGCCCCGGTCATGCCAATGCAGCTTACCGCGCCATTTTGCAGCCCCTGCACCCCGGCACCTTTGGTGATAAAGATGCAGCGCGACTCCAGGTAAAGCATCGATTTGCTCTCGGAATATCCCATCAGCGCTTCCGAGCCTGTGCCAGACGTGTAGCGCATTTTCAGCCCGCGAGACGCGTAGGCAGACGCCAGAAAGGCTTTCGACCACGGTGTGTCATCGCCATCGGTGAACACCGCTTCAGTACCGTACACGGAGACGGTTTCCGCATAGCTGGTAAACCCGCGCATACCCAGCTCCAGTTCGGTGGCTTCTTCCACTGAGCACTGGGTTAATACGCCAGGACGGCCAGATTGCGAGCCCACCAACAACGCCAGGGCATTAAACGGCGCATAGCGGGCAATGCCGACGGTGGTTTCCTGTTCGGAGAATCCGCGGATCCCCGCTTCGGCTGCATCCGCCGCAATTTGCACCGGGTTGTCTTTCAGGTTGGTTACATGGCACTGATTGGAAGGCGTACGCCGCGCGCGCATTTTCTGCAACGCCATCATCATTTCCACCACGTTCATGTGGGCCATCACTTCCACCGCTTTCGCCGGGGTAATGGCGGTGGTGATGTTAATGATTTCTGCCCGCCCCACGTTGATATCCACCAGCATGCGTGAAATCGTCAACGCATCCAGGGCCATTGCGCGTTCTGTCTGTTCAATGTTGATGGCGTAATCGGCGATAAACCGATCAATCATGTCGAAATCGGCACGGGCTTTGCCGTCCAGTTCAACAATGCGCCCGTTTTCGACTTTCACGGAAGATGGCGGGTCCCAGGGGCTACCCATTGCAATCAGCCCTTCTTCAGGCCATTCACCAATCAGGCCATCCTGGTTAACTGGCCGCTTTTCGAGGACTTCGAATCGTTTTGATCGTCTCATTTTGCTCTGGCTCATAAGATTAAAAAATTGTGCCCGGTAGTGCTCTCCGGGTGAGAATTACCGGCAACTTAAAGGACGCAGCGCAATAAAAAAATTAAATAAATTTGGTTTTATTTTGGGACATCTTTTTGTTAATCCGTTTCACAGTGGAACGCATTAAAACAGCCTCACAAATAAATGTGATACACGACCGACGTCAAATCAAAATAGTGCTAAAAAAGCATTTTCTATAAAATCACCCGCCCATTACCCCCTGTTGACTTACGTTCATTAAAAGCAAAAATAACACCAAAGGATTAATGTGATTTTCATCCATTAATCATCCAGCATTTAATTTTTTATTAAATTAACACCACTCCCATTAACACTCTGTGGATGATTTCAGGAGTATGTATGATTAAAAGCCTTCCCCGCGCCACCGTCAGCCTTGCCATGGCAAAAGCGATGACGGCAGCCGCTGAGAGTAAAGCCAGTGAAATCAATGTACCAGTGGTCATATCCATCGTCGATGGCGGAGCAAACCCGCTGATAATGCAGCGAATGGACGAAGCCTTTGTCACCAGTTGTGATATTTCGCTGAACAAGGCGTGGTCTGCCTGCTGCCTGCAACAACCGACGCATGAAATTACCGCAGGCGTTCAACCGGGCCAGTCACTCTATGGTTTGCAGCTTACCAATCAGCAGCGAATTGTTATTTTTGGCGGTGGTTTCCCCATTATTGAAAACAATCAGGTTATTGGCGCAATCGGCGTCAGTGGTGGCACGGTTGAACAGGATATGGAAATAGCCAGGTCAGCGCTCGACTATTTCGACAAGCATTAATCAACTTTATTTCTAACTCAATTTTCTGAGGCTTATTATGAGCGATCGTATGTATGACTTTCTTGTTCCAAATGTGAACTTCTTCGGCCCGGGCGCGGTGTCTGTTGTGGGCGAACGCTGCAAACTGTTGGGCGGGAAAAAAGCCCTGTTGGTGACCGATAAAGGCCTGCGCGCCATTAAAGACGGCGCAGTCGATCAGACCGTAAAACATCTGCGCGAAGCCGGTATTGACGTGGTAATTTTTGATGGTGTCGAACCGAACCCGAAAGACACCAACGTGCGTGATGGTCTGGCGGTCTTCCAGAAAGAGCATTGCGACATGATAATCACCGTGGGCGGCGGCAGTCCTCATGACTGCGGGAAAGGTATCGGTATCGCCGCGACCCACCCAGGCGACCTTTATAGCTATGCGGGTATCGAAACCCTGACCCATGCGCTGCCACCGATTATTGCCGTCAACACCACCGCCGGCACCGCCAGCGAAGTCACCCGTCACTGCGTACTGACGAATACCAAAACCAAAGTGAAATTCGTTATTGTGAGCTGGCGTAACCTGCCTTCTGTTTCCATCAATGATCCGCTGTTGATGGTTGGCAAACCTGCCGGTTTGACCGCCGCAACCGGGATGGATGCGCTGACTCATGCCGTGGAAGCCTATATCTCCAAAGATGCCAACCCGGTGACGGATGCGTCTGCTATCCAGGCTATTAAACTGATTGCGACTAACCTTCGTCAGGCCGTGGCGCTGGGCACCAACATCAAAGCGCGTGAAAATATGGCCTGCGCGTCACTGCTTGCCGGGATGGCGTTTAACAATGCTAACCTCGGTTATGTCCATGCGATGGCTCACCAACTTGGCGGCCTGTACGACATGGCTCACGGTGTGGCAAACGCCGTGCTGTTACCGCACGTCTGCCGCTACAACCTGATAGCCAACCCGGAAAAATTTGCCGATATCGCCACCTTTATGGGCGAAAATACCACCGGGCTCTCCACGATGGATGCCGCTGAGTGCGCAATTAACGCCATTGCCCGTTTGTCCAAAGACGTTGGCATCCCTCAGCACCTGAATGAACTTGGCGTAAAAGAGGCTGACTTCCCATATATGGCGGAGATGGCGCTTAAAGACGGCAACGCGTTCTCTAACCCGCGTAAAGGGAATGAGAAAGAGATTGTTGAGATTTTCCGTCAGGCGTTCTGAAGCACGTCACCAAACCATTCGCGGGCCGCTGTGCCCGCTTTTGTGATTTAACTGACGTGGAGAACGCGTATGCAAAACCCTGGTATTCCCGGCTCACCCGCAGTGCATCTGTTTTACCATCCAGGCCTGCACGACAGCGAAACGCTGCGTCAGATAAGCCTCGGTCTTGAGGAACAGGGTGTACCTTGCCGAACCATCTCCTGTGCTGACATCGATAACGCACTGGCGCTTGCCCATCAGGCCGCGCAGCACTCCGCGCTCCGCACCGGGATCGGCGTTTCCGCCAGCGGCGATACCGTACTGACACATGCCCAGTACCCTGCCGATCGCCCCCTGCGTCACTGCCCTCCTGACAGTGGCTACGCCCGTTTACGTAATCTCGGCGCGAATGCGGGCCAGTTGGTGAAAGTCATCCCCTTTAGCGAGGCGCTATAACATGTATCGCATCTATACCCGAACCGGTGATAAAGGCACGACGGCGCTGTTTGGCGGTAGCCGAATCAATAAAGACGATATCAGAGTAGAAGCCTACGGCAGTGTGGATACGCTAATTTCACTGCTGGGCGTCTGTCATGCTGCCAACGACGATCCTGACCTGCGTGCCGGGCTGCACCGCATTCAGGAGGAGTTGTTTGTGGTGGGCGCTGAACTGGCCTGCGATGAAAGGGGGATTACTCGTCTTAGCCGCGTTATCGATCAGGCGGATATTAACCGACTGGAACAAGAGATCGACCGCAATATGACCGCAACGGGCCCACTAAAAGCGTTCGTCATCCCCGGCAAGAACCTGGCTTCGGCTTACCTGCATGTGGCGCGCACGCAGGCCCGACAACTTGAAAGGATTCTGGTGGCAATGGACAGAACTGTGCCCCTGCGCGAATCGTTAAAAAGTTACATCAACCGTCTGTCTGATGCGTTGTTTGCGATGGCGCGCGTGGCGGAGTGCCAGCCAGAGGAGAACCTTAATCCTGATGTCGATGCTTGAACTGAGTGACATCAATATCAAACTGCTTCAGTTTACGCCACAGGGTGGTGCGGCCAATATTCAGCAACCGTGACATCTCCTGTACGCGCCCACTGGTCACTCTGGCGGCGTGAATAATCGCTTCTTTCTCTATTGCCGAAATGCTCATACTGGCGGGCATTAATGTACTGTTTCCCGCCACACCGGGGTGTTCGCTGAATAGCCACCCTGGCAGATTGCTTAAGCGGATGTGCCCGTGCTCGCTGCTGATAGCAATATTCTCCACGATGCTGTTCAGCTCAAAATCATTTCCCGGCCACGAATAGGCCACCAGATGCGCCAGCGCATCGTCGTCAACTTTTAGCCGAGATGAGAAACGCCGCTCCAGCGTGCGCAAGCGGCTATGCACCAGCGACGGGATACTGTTCCGCCGTTCACGCAACGGTGGAATACTGATCTCAAACGAGTGTAATGCGTAATAAAGCTGGCGGCTAAAACGGTTTTGTTCCACCAGATTGCCGAGATCCATCGTCGTGGTGGCAATCACTTTAACATCCACCGGAATCAACCGCCGTGCATCCAGACGCGTCACCACACCCTGCTTGATCACCTGAAGTAAAATGGACTGTAGCTCCGGGGCCAGATATTCGATCTTCTCCAGAAAAAGTGTGCCACCGGACGCCAGCTCAAGGCGACTCAGACGCCCGTTCTCTTCTTCCGTTGCCGAACTGCCCATGAAATCTACGCCAAGGGCATTATCAGCATATAACTGGCAGTTAACGGCAATAAACGGGCCCGCCGCCCGTTCGCTTTCGTTATGAATTGCCTGCGCGATTAACTCTTTACCAACCCCCTCTTCCCCGCACATGAGTACCGGGAAATTGCCCCGCGCAGCCTGACGACCAAAATGAATCAACCGCCGGGTCTCCGGATCGTCCGCCGACATCTGAGAAAACGTATGGCTCACCTTACCCAACTGGCTGGTCATTAACTGGCGCATTTGTTCAACCGGATGGAGCAGCAGAATGAAACTGGTTCCCTGCGCTTCGACAATCGGTTTTAGCGTGATGACCGCATCGACAAACTGGTGCTGGCTTTCGAACGTGACTTCGGCATGGCTGAGGGAGCGCGCCTGTTTGGTGGCCCGCCGAAGCAGGGCGGGCAGCGTCACCAGATCGTTAATATTTTTCCCCTGACACGCCTGCGCATCGAGGTGTAATAACCGCGCCGCCTGGGGATTAAGAAACTGTAATATGCCCTGCTCATTCCAGGCCATCACACCGTCATCCATGCTCTCGAGCAGGCCGTACATCTGATTGAGATGGCGGTTAGACTCCGCCAGTAAGCTATCCGTCAGCAACGAATTCCCCACTTCTCTGGCCATCGCCAGGGTCAAAGAGAGATCTGCCACGCCCGAGTCCTCAGCCAGACAACACAGGGCAATCGAGCCAAATAAACGCCCATTGTTATCAAAAATGGGCGTAGAGCAGAATGCCCAGGGGAATAAGGCCTGTTTAAGATGTTGATCGCCCAGAGTTTTTACCGGCTGCCCGATCATTGACGCCAGAGAGAGAGAACAGGTACCAATAATACTTTCCGCGCAGTAACTACCGGCCATGAACCCCAGAGAATCCAGCGCCTCCAGGGTATCCGGGTGGCCGCAGCGGGTCAGAACACAAGCAGACTCATCCAGAATAAACAGGGCGCACGGGCGACCGTCCATATACTCCCAGGCATCCTCCAGCGCCGCCTGGCCGATGGTCAGCAGCGCAGTCTTACGACGGCAGATAGACTGGAACGTCAGCCCCTTAGCCTGATGCGGCGTACTCCAGAATTCGCGCTTCATCATCTTGCCGCAGCGGTGCCAGGACTGGTCAATAAATGACGTCAGGGCCTGTTCGACGTGCTCATTCTGCGTGGTCATAGCCTTATTACTCTCTTCTCTGCCTGCCTGAAAAGGCCGGTCCATAAAAACAACAACCCCCGGCACCGGTAACGGCAACGCCAGGGGAGATCCACAACGCAGGTGGAACGCTGGCCGGATTAGCGACCAGCGGTAATCGTTACTCAGTAGCCAACCATTGTGCGCCCAGGCGATCGGCCGTCAGGATCGCGCCGTAAACGCTTTCCGGGCTCACCGGGAACGGCATATTGTGGATGGTTTCCCCTTCCGCGCAGGTCGCTTTTGCCACCGCGAGGATTTTCTCCTCAATGCCTTCTTTCACGCCCATCTGCGCCAGCGTCATCGGTAAGCCCACTTTCTGGCAGAAACGGAGTACCGTCTCGATTTCTTCCATTGGGCTGTTTTGCAGCACCAGTTGGGCCAGAGTACCGAAAGCCACTTTCTCACCGTGATACAGATGGTGACACTCTTCCAGAATGGTGAAGCCATTGTGAATGGCGTGAGCCGCTGCCAGGCCACTGCTTTCGAAACCAATGCCGCTCAGATAGGTATTGGCTTCAACGATGCGTTCCAGCGCAACGGTAACGACACCCGCTTCGGCTGCCAGACGTGCTTTTTCGCCTTCCGCCAGCAAGGTGTCGTAACACAAGCGTGCAAGACTCAATGCGGCGGCCGTTGACTGACCTCCCGCCATACTGACCGCACGTGCGTCGTAGCAGGCTTTCGCTTCAAACCAGGTAGAGAGTGCATCACCCATACCCGAAACCAGTAATCGTACGGGGGCTTTGGCAATAATCGCCGTATCCATCACCACCATATCGGGGTTTTTCGGGTAGATCAGATACTCTTCAAATTCCCCGGCTTCGGTATAAATAACCGACAGCGCGCTGGTCGGCGCATCCGTAGAGGCGATGGTCGGGATAACCACAACCGGCAGTTTATGGTAATAGCCAATGGCTTTTGCGGTATCGAGCGTTTTCCCGCCGCCAATACCCACCACGCCTTTGCACCCTTTCTGCTGCAAAATCGCGCCAAGGCGATTGATTTCCGCATGGCTGCATTCGCCGTTAAAGCGTTCTGCATGGCAGCTTATGCCGTTTTCATGCAGACCATTCAGTACCTTGTCACCCGCCAGTTTCATGACGAAATCATCGGCAGTCACAAAAAAACTGTCTGCCAGGTTTTTGGCATACTCGCCGAACAACGCAGCTGCATCAGGACCCTGAAGATATTTTGCCGGAGACTGAATAACTTGTAGCATTCTCTACACCCTCACATTGAACTCGTTTCCATGATGACGCCGGGTGACGCTCGCTCCTGTTTATCGCGTTTCCAACGGTAGATTGAGCACGACCGACGCGGTAGCACTCACTGTAGAGCGGGCGCAGAACAAAAAAATGCTTCACTGTTTGGTTCCACATTGGAACGCGATTCAGAAAATAACGTTTCAAAATGGAACATTAACCACGACAAAACATCAGGATTGAGATCAAGGTCTGGATCGCTATCACACAATTCAACGACAGAAAATTCTGTATCACCGCCATTTTGACCCTAATGGGCAAAAAAAAATAGTCTCTGCGACGCTCATCGTCTCCGACGAATACCGAAACACACCTTGAAATATTGTCCGGCTTCTCACTTTTAGCGACAACCCATTAATACCGTTCCAATATGGAACGTTTTCACCTATTTCCGTTCCGACTTGAAACCAAAATCAACAGAGATTTTCTTTTTTACCCGCCAGGGGAGAATCAATTCATCGGCCAGGATACTGGAAACGCCAATACCGCAGCCGAAACCCTACAACGGGCTCACTGACCAGGTGGCCCAATAACATCCAGCGGAGTATGCATAATGAAAAAACTGATTAACCGTGTGGAAGATGTACTGACTGAACAACTTGCCGGGATGGCGAAAGCGCACCCTGAACTGAAACTACACCAGGACCCGGTCTATGTTACCCGGGCAGATGCGCCCGTCGCGGGTAAAGTGGCCCTGCTTTCCGGCGGCGGAAGCGGCCATGAGCCAATGCACTGCGGGTTTATTGGTATGGGGATGCTGAGTGGTGCCTGCCCGGGAGAAATTTTCACCTCTCCGACCCCGGATAAAATGTTTGAATGCGCGATGCATATCGACGGTGGCGAAGGCGTGCTGCTGATCATCAAAAACTACACCGGCGATGTGCTGAACTTTGAAACCGCCACCGAGCTACTCCACGAGAGCGGCGTAAAAGTCACCACGGTGGTGGTCGATGATGATGTCGCCGTCAAAGACAGCCTCTATACTGCCGGTCGGCGCGGCGTGGCGAACACGGTGCTTATCGAAAAACTGGTGGGCGCAGCCGCAGAACGTGGTGACAGCCTTGAAGCCTGTGCCAGCCTGGGCCGCAGGCTGAACAATCAGGGTCACTCTATCGGCATTGCGCTTGGCGCATGTACCGTCCCCGCCGCCGGAAAACCATCGTTTGAACTCAATGATAACGAAATGGAGTTTGGCGTGGGGATCCACGGCGAACCAGGCATCGACCGCCGCCCCTTCACCTCGCTGAACGACACCGTTGACGCCATGTTTACCACCCTGCTGGAGAACGGCAATTACAGCCGTACGTTACGCCAGTGGGACCCGGTAAAAGGCAACTGGCAGGAAGTTACCCAGACCAAACAGGCGCTGCAACAGGGAGATCAGGTGATTGCGCTGGTCAACAACCTTGGTGCAACCCCGCTTTCCGAACTCTACGGCGTTTATAACCGCCTGGAAACACTGTGCGATGACGCCGGAATCACTCTTGCCCGCAGTCTGGTCGGTTCCTGGTGTACCTCGCTGGATATGTCCGGTTTTTCTATTACGTTGCTGAAAGCCGATGCTGAAACGCTCGCTCTTTGGGATGCCCCCGTTCACACCCCTGCCTTCAACTGGGGTCATTAAGGAGATCTGCGATGTCACTGAACAGAAATAACATTGTCGACTGGTTGTATCGCTGTGGAGAAATTTTCACCACCCAGAGCGATTTTCTTACCGGCCTCGACCGCGATATCGGCGACGCCGATCACGGCCTGAATATGCACCGCGGGTTCAGCAAGGTGGTAGAAAAATTACCCTCCATTGCCGACAAAGACATTGGCTTTATTCTGAAGAATACAGGCATGGTGCTGCTTTCCAACGTGGGGGGAGCCAGTGGCCCGCTGTTCGGAACCTTTTTTATCCGCGCAGCCCAGGTTACCCAGGCTCGTCAGAACCTCAGCGTTGAGGAGCTCTATTTGATGATCCGCGAAGGTGCTGACGGTGTGGTGAGCCGGGGGAAAGCCGAACGAGGTGATAAAACCATGTGTGACGTCTGGCTCCCGGTGGCGGATTCACTGCGTCACGCCAGCGAAAACCATTTATCAATGACCGCCGCGCTGGAAGCGGCCTGCGAGGTGGCAGAACAGGCCGCGCAATCCACCATTACCATGCAGGCGCGTAAAGGACGTGCCAGCTACCTGGGGGAACGCAGTATTGGTCATCAGGATCCGGGCGCCACATCAGCGCTGTTTATGGTGCAAATGCTGGCTGCTGCGGCTAACGCGTAATACAGAGGATAAGGCGATGGTAAACCTGGTAATTGTCTCGCACAGTGCCCAACTGGGCCAGGGCGTCGGGGAACTGGCTCGCCAGATGTTAAGGGGTGATAGCTGTAAGCTGGCTATCGCCGCAGGCATTGACGACCCAACCAATCCTATCGGCACCGATCCGATTAAGGTGATGGACGCAATCCTCTCCGTGGCGGATACGGACGCGATTCTGGTGTTAATGGATATGGGCAGCGCACTGTTGAGTGCCGAAACCGCGCTCGACCTGCTGGAACCGGAGGTGGCCGCACGCGTGCATTTATGCCCGGCCCCGCTGGTCGAGGGCGCACTGGCCGCCACGGTCAGTGCCGCCAGTGGCGCGAGCATCGATAAGGTTATCGAAGATGCGCAAAGTGCGCTGCAGGCAAAGCGTGTTCAGCTCGGTTTCCCCGCGCTGGAAGAGTCCCGTAATAGCCTTTCGTCCGCAGAAATCGATGCTTGCGATGCGCAGGCCGAGTCCGTTACGGTGGAGATTAACAACCCTAACGGCCTGCACGTTCGCCCTGCCGCCCGGCTGGTTGAGGGGCTTTCCGGGTTTGATGCGGTGCTACTGCTGGAAAAAGAGGGCAAATGCGTCAAACCTGACAGCATCAATCAAATTGCACTGTTGAAAGTTCGCTGCCACGATCGGGTTCGGCTGGTAGCCAAAGGGCCTCAGGCCGCAGACGCCTTGATCGCATTTCAGGCGCTGGCCGCCGACAATTTTGGCGAACATTGCCAGGCAGACGCTGAGGTTGATAACGCACAACCCGCGCTGACAACGGTGAGTGGACAGGTGCTGCATTACCACCCCATTAATCATCACTTCGATGATCTTGCAGGCGGTACGCAGGAAGAGGAGTTTCGTCGTCTGAAAATAGCGGTAAGTCATACCCTGGACGATCTCATCGACTTAACTCGCCTGGCAGCTGAAAAATATTCGGACGACATTGCCGCCATCTTCTCGGGCCAGCATACCCTGCTTGACGATCCCGACCTGCTGAACAGCGCCAGCGAGACGCTGCGTCAGCGGAAATGCAGCGCCGAGCGTGCCTGGCAAGAGACCATGATGGCCCTCAGCCAGCAGTATCGTGAGCTTGATGATGCCTATCTTCAGGCGCGCTATATCGACGTCGAAGACATTATGCATCGCACGCTGGGGCATCTGACGGATGTGACCGACAACGCCCCTGTTCTGCTACATCGCACCATCCTGATTGCCGATGACATCTACCCGTCCGTTGTGTTGCAACTCGACGCCAGCAACACCGCCGCTATCTGCCTGCAGCACGGCAGCCCATTAGCCCACGGCGCGATTATTGCCCGTCAGGGCGGTATTCCCTGGCTGTGCCAGCAGGGTACCGCCTTTGATAACCTGCACAACGGCGACCCACTCACGTTAAACCGTCTGAATACCAGACAGTAACGACCCGTTCACTCTCTGACACGCGCTGCGCAGTTCACTGTGCAGATGTGTCACACCCTAAGCTCAGGAAACTGTTATGTCGCAATTTTTCTACAATCAACGCGAAAACCTCGTTAATGACGCTATTGGGGTCAGTTTGGAGATCGGAAATTTTTGTACGTTAAGCGCATTATTTAACCAATCTTGGTTCGTAAGGGGTTGATTTTGCGTCAGTGGCTATCGCTTTTAAGTTGTCGCTCTTGCAGTATCGCATTTAGGTTATCCGATTAAGGTCAAACCTCTGAAAATGCCGTATAGCGCGGGAGTACACCCTATTGCTATAGGTAAGTCTGTTCAAAAAACAGGCTTACCGTACAATAATTCTCTATATCCAAACTGACCCCTATATCATCATCTGACTGGCCATTATGTGCTGCTCCTGCCTGTGATAGCATATCCGGGTCATTTTTCAGAGCCAGGGCTGATGAAGAAGAAAAACAGCACACCCACTCCTCACGATGCGACATTCCGGCAGTTCCTGACGCAACCCGATATTGCCCGGGATTTCATGGAATTGCATCTCCCGGCAGAACTGCAGGCCATCTGTGACCTCAGCACGCTGAAACTCGAATCCGGCTCGTTCGTTGAGGATGACCTCCGCCAGTATTTCAGCGACGTCCTCTACAGCCTGAAAACCACCGCCGGGGATGGCTACGTTCACGTGCTCATTGAGCATCAGTCCTCACCCGACAAACATATGGCGTTTCGCCTGATACGTTACGCGGTGGCCGCCATGCAGCGCCATCTGGAAGCGGGCCATAAGAAGCTCCCCCTGGTGATACCGGTCCTGTTCTATACCGGTAAACGCAGTCCGTATCCGTACTCTACCCGCTGGCTGGATGAGTTTGACGACCCAGCGCTGGCAGGCACACTCTACAGCAACGCTTTCCCGCTGGTTGATGTGACCGTTATTCCGGATGATGACATCGCTGGCCATCGCAGCATGGCCGCCCTGACGCTGCTTCAGAAACATATTCATCAGCGCGACCTCGCTGAACTGGTTGACCGTCTGGCGCCCATTTTGCTGGCCGGATACCTGTCTTCATCCCAGGTCATATCACTGGTAAACTATATAGTCCAGGCAGGCGAGACAGCCGACGCCGAAACCTTTGTTCGCGAACTGGCACAGCGTGTGCCGCAACACGGAGACGCACTCATGACCATCGCACAACAGCTCGAGCAGAAAGGTATTGAGAAGGGTATCCAGCAGGGTATTGAGCAGGGTATTGAGCAGGGCATCCAGTTGGGTGAAAAACGGGGTATTGAAAAAGGCCGTTCAGAAGGTGAGCGCGAAGCGACTCTGAAAATTGCCCGTACCATGCTGCAGAACGGCATTGACCGCAGTACCGTGATGAAAATGACCGGTCTGACGGAAGACGACCTGGCGCAGATCCGCCACTAACCATTCTTTCCTGGCACTCCCTGTCTGGCCATCAGCGTAAACGGGCAGGGCAGGGAGACAACCATTCAGACCTAGTCTGAACAGGTTTGTGCGAAAAAAAGCCAGCCTGAAGGGCGCTGGCCAGACACAATTGTAGTCCGTCAAAGGGAAATCCCCGGAGTGTGGGACAGACACAATGCATCCGGTAAGAAGACTGTAGTCTTGGACTGCAGGAATGCCACTGCTGAAATAAAAGAATTATTTCAGCACCCCAGCCACTCATCACATGGACCCGGCTCTCAGCTTCCAGGTTGCCCCACCAAAACAGGTCACCCCGACCATCTGCTCCCAGGTATCCTTCTGCTCCAGCAGCTTCTCCAGCGCATGAAAGTCCGCATGGCTGAGTACAATATCTTCCCGGTCGCCGGGAGACTCCAGAATATACCCCTCAGGTATCCGCGTGGCCGATTCAGCAGCCTGTCGTGAGGATATGCGGTAAAAGGTTTTGATGCATCCTCCGCGAGTGAGGGCATCGAGGAGGATATGTTCGGCAACGCGCATGCAGGGCTCCGGTTAACAGTATTTCGTGTCTGTAAGAATGCCGGCATTCAGCCGGCGGGCCTCATCATGGCGCGAAGTTCTTCAACGGACAACGGCTTTGCCTCATTGCCCCGATGAATCATGGCGTGGCAGTTCGGGCACAACGGGACCAGCTCGTTTACCGGGTCAATCTGATAGTCAGCCCCGAGCGTTCTCAGCGGCCGGATATGATGAACGTGGATGAATCCTTTCCCGTGCTCGCCCCAGGTTTTCTCAAAATCGAATCCGCAGCACTGACAGACAGCACCATGATGTGCAATACAGGCCCGCCGGGCGGCCGGGTCGCGTTCGTATGCATTAACGGTGATGGTTTTTGTAGCACCCTCACTGTAACTGCCGGCAACGGACAGTTCCTCAGGGTACGGACTGGCCGTGAAGTCGGCGTACCAGACGGCGCCCTCTTTTCTCAGAAAGCGTTTTTCCAGCCGGCGCTCAAAATCCTGAATGACCGCGACGTCCGGCGCATCCGGACTGGTGGCCTGCACCATGTTGAAGGTGTACAGGTCGTATCCCCCGAGGATGTAGCCGATATGCTCAACCGCCTGGGTGTAGCCGGGATTCTTTCTGAGTCTGGCGTTGTACTCCCATTCTTCCCGCAGGATGACAGCGCGCTCCTGGTCGCGCTCAACGTCCCATGCCCCGAAGATGACCAGCTGGTCGTCATGATTAATAAAAGACCAGCTCCAGGTCCAGTTACGACAGTTGGCGCCCCGGCTCTGAATAAATTGTTTGCGGTTCATTCTCTGCTCTGTTTCCGTTCAGCTCCGGGCACGTATTTTACATGCATAAGTCTGATATCCCGACTCTGGCGTCAAATAATTCATGGTTCTGAACAGAAAAAGCGAATGAGATAGAAGAAAATGTCACCGATTTTTTAACAGAAAACCAACAATGGCTTTCTGACATTACCCTGCTGGCCTCTCAGTCCTGCTTGAACACGCTTCACTCTCAGGGTATGCCGGGGACGGTTTTAAGATGCGCGTGAGCGCATGGGAGGCGCTATGCGCCGGAGACCCCCGCAGCGAAGCGAGGACGAAAAAAGCATTACGGCTTCAGCCGTAATAATCCCCCACCCTGCTAAGCCCAACCAAACCCGCTGAAAACGATTCAGAAGCTGCTGTGCGCGGTCGGAGTGGTCACGACAAGGCGATAGCCGCAGTCGGGGCGTATCTCCGCGTTAGCGGGCCGTAAGGGCCGCTTACGAGCGTGTATGCCAGAACTCAAAGCAACACTACCTGCAGCAACCACGAAATCTAGTTACAACATCCGTCATTAACAGCGATGCATTACCCCGGCCGCTGGCCGGGGTGGGGCGGCGCTTTTCAGTGGCGGTCAGGCGGGCACAGGTGCTGCTGAAGCGTCAGCGTTCTCCGGTGGTGAGAGGCGAGGTTTCTGCTGTTGTTTAAGTGGTTTCTGACGTGCCGAGGACAGAGCTGGCGCAGTTTTCATGGTATTTACCCGGATGATGTAACTAAATGGTGTGGTATCGCTGAAATGCCCGCCGTAGAGCGGCGGGAGGTACTTTTATGGTGTTTCCGAACCGGCGCGGACGTGAGTCCGCTGCAAGGGCGGGCATTCTCTGAGCCTGTCCACAGGGCAGGCGACGAACAGGTTATGTATTTATAAGAGATAAAGATTATGTATTTAAAAGAAGTACTGAGCAGGGTTTTAAAGGAAACCACGCACTTTGAAACTTCAGCGACTGGCGCTCTGTAAGCATCACGGTTGTAACCTTATGGAAAAGTCCCTTGCAGTTACTGGTGGATAACTGAATTCAGCGACCGGAAGTGACGCCGGTGATAAATTTTCTGGCCATATTTGCGCAGGGAAGCCCGGGATTCAGCCGGGCGAAAGGGAACAGGTGCTCAGATAATAATCTGTGACGGACTGCGGACGTGCGAAAGCCTCCGGCGCCGGCCGGATTTTTTCGGGAAGGAAGGTTATATGGGGACGGTGGCCAGCCGCGTGTAGTTGTTCCCCCGCGACATCAGCATGCGCTCTTTCACGCGACGCTCCAGCTCGCGCTTCATGGCATCGAGCCCCCCGGTAAAGCGCCCGGTGGCGTACTCACGCGTCAGCTGCTGCTTCACCAGGGTAACAATGTCCTGACGGGTTCTGTCCGCGTCACGGCGTGCACGGGCGCGTTTCAGGCCATGTTGTTTACGTTCGGACTGGTAGCTGCGGAACCGTTCGCGCACAAACCGCCAGGCTTTCGCTATCAGCTCGTCCATCTCCAGCGGCTTCAGCCTCTGCTTCTGGCGCTGCTGATTTTCCCACTCCACGCGGCTGCGACGCGCAGCCAGCACCGCCACGTCAGAGACGTCGAGCGCGGAGAACAGTGCAGGCGTGAAGGTGATATCGGTCGGGATGTTGCAGCCAATCTGCGGGTCATATTCGGCCTGGTACGTAATCAGCCCCAGCTCCGCCATAAACTTCAGCGCCCGCGTGGCGCGGGTGATGGACAGATTGCCGGTTTTCGATTCCGTGGCCAGACCGCACTCGATGGCCAGATTGGTGATGGAGCGCTGCACACGGTTGGCCAGCGGGTCATAGTGGAAGCACAGTCCCTGCAGCAGCGCATCAATGGCACGCCGGCGCAGCAGCGGGGGCATACGATGGCGCTTACCCAGCGAACGCACGAACGCCACATGGACGGAAAAATCAAAACGGGACGTGAAGCCTTCGGCTTTCGCCATCAGCTTACGACAGAACGGCAGCGTTTTCTTGCCTTCACGCGGCGTGAACACCGGATTCGGGTTTTTGACCTGCCGGTAATGGGTGAACAGGGTCTGAACGTCAGTCACACCTTCCCGCACTTATGTTGCACGGAAGGAGCAAATGGCACAGAAACAGGTATTGCAGTTTTCTGAGCATAAAACTATACTCCCTGCATAGAGCAACAGCTTCTATACAGTTTAAGTAGGCCCCGTTAATCTTCTCCTCGTCGCCAAACTAGATGAAGATTATCGGGGTTTTTGCTTTTCTGGTCCCAGGTTGATACCTCTCAGAACCAGTTCCCTGCCACCTTACGGCGTGGCCAGCCATCAAAATTCTTTATACGAACAGGAATTTAGCATTCAAAGACAGTTCGATCAAGGAATGTGACTACTCACCTAACAATTCTCGTTTTATGAGCAGCTCTATCGCTTCTGCCTGAGTTAACCCATTCTCCTGACAAAATGCGTCCAGTTTATCTTTGTGAGAATTCTGGATGAACACATTTACAGGTTTATGAGTCTCCCTTTTACGGGATACCGAACGCATTTTCCTCTCACTTACACTAAGAGGCGTACCCTTTCGGTAAGCTCGTTTCGATGAGGAAGTTACTGCATTATCGATCTGCGACATCTCTGCCTCCTCAAGGATCAAACTTGGATCGTTTGCAGAGAATACTACAGATTCCTGAAATCAGCGACTTACTTTATGAACGTAACCCGCGTTGGCGCACGGTTTACGTCCGGGGATCGTTTAAAGCGGTATCAGTACGTCTGTTTCCAGTCCGTTCCCTGCGACCAGCGGGACGACCAGTGCTGCAGATAACGCCCGGCAACAGCAGGGTCATCCCACACGACAAGCACGTTCTCTGAATTGGCGCGATCGGCAGCGCGGGAAAAATTGAACGAACCGACCTCCGTATTGCGGCCATCGGCGATGATCACTTTGTCGTGCAGGATTTTGTATGCATCCACCGTCCGGACAGGAATGCCCGCGCTGACCAGCAGATTCATGGCTGCCCGGCTGGCCTTGTTGCGTTCACCGGTATTGGCTTTGTGGTCCAGAACGACCTTCACATCCACGCCCCGCTGTCTGGCTCTGACCAGCGCGCCGGCCACATCCGGAGACGTGAAGGAATAGCCCATCAGCCGGATTTCCTGTTGTGCGGTCGTAATGGTTTTCAGAACCAGCTGCAGGCCCGTTCCTTCCGGGGAAAACCCGGTCTCGATGTTCGCGGCATAAACGGCCGGAATGGGTGCGCACAGGCTCAGGCTGACCAGTCCGGGCAGACACCATCTGAGGAGAGTACGATTTACTTTCACAGTATTTCCTTCACTGGATGAATTCAGAAACGCCGGGGGCGGGGGAAACTGGTTTTTCCCCGCCTCCGGCGTTGGACAACGACGCCCTGCGGAGGCGTCAGGCTTTTGTGGTATGACGGAACCAGTAGCACTCCGGCCCCTCCTCCCGTGGATGTACTGAACCAAGAAACCAGCCCTTACCGGGCGGAGGAACCAGCTCCCATGCTGAAGCGTCAGACGGGCCATCATCCCATCCGGCACAGAATGCCTCTGTAGCCTCGTCACGCATACTCATCACGAAGCACTCCAGCTTCTGGACGCGCAACCACCACATCAGCTGTGGCGTGGTCTGGCAGCAACTCCGGATTAACGCCGGGTGTGTCCAGTAGCCCCGCGCATCGCGATCAACCTCTACGGGCACAATCATTTTTCGTCCTCCCGGCGTTCAGTATGCGCTGTCGGTAAAGCTGTGTCGGATGCAGATATTTCGTCGGTTTCAGCTTCACGGTATTTCAGAAACTCACTGACTCGCCTGACCAGTTTCTCTGAGTCCCGGTCGCGCAGCAGCGGGATACCCGCCTGCCTCAGAACCTCTTCCAGCAGGATGTCGCGCCTGATACGCTGTTTTTTAAGATGTGAGGCGTCATCAAGTTCAATCGCGCCAACGACAGCAAAGGTGCGGATATCAACAATGACCACGTCGCAGTGCCACTGAGACGCCATGCGGAAGAGTTGCCACCAGGTCCGGGAACGTGGCCGGATGTGGGGAGCGAGTGTGGCAATATCCGCCACCCGGACCTGCGGGCATAACAGCCAGCGCTTACGGCTGGTATGCCTCAGCAGTGCCCGGTAAAAGTGTTGTTCCCGTGGTGTCATGAGCGAGTCATTTCCCACCCAGACCCGCTGGCGACACAATCGCTGCTCTGCCTCCGAGGGGCGAATACCCAGAGCTTTCAGTGACATCAGGACCGGAGATGTCTTCGTTACGGCCCGTCCTTTCAGAAGCAGAACCAGAAACCCCAGCAGACTCAGCACAACAACGGTACTGCCGGCCATCATTAGTATTTTCGCCATGCTGTTTATTCCTTTGCCTCTGCCGGCAGCCTGTCCAGCAATGCGCGGCGAAAGGCGTTCGGCAATCCTCTCCCGGCCAGAACATCGGCAATCAGAGCCGACATGACGGAAATCAGCAGGACGTAGCGCAGGACAAAACCAGTCTGATGCACAAGCTCTGTGGCGGGCATTTCCCGCAGAGCGCTGAAGACCCGAACAGCATCCAGCGGAAATCCCCGGGCAAGAAAGCACAGACCAGCCAGCATCACCGCCGGCGCGTATATCAGCCCCCGGCTGACACCCCGTTGAGCCAGGTCCAGAAGGGCAACCATCTGACGGCGATACACGTCAGCATCCTGCAGAATTTCCCATTCCAGACGGGCCTTTTCATGGCGCGGCAGTATGGCCACCACCTGAATACCGTCGCGGATACTGACCAGCGGTGAGACCTCCGGCTTTCTCATCCGGTCGGTGCGACGGGTGTACAGGGCCAGACCGGCCCAGAACAGCGCAACAGACAACGCAACAGACAACGCAACCAGATAAAACCCGTATGCCCGGGACACAGGAGAAAATAAGAGCATCAGAACCAGCGCCAGCGCGATACCGTATAAATAACAGAATAATTGCTGCTCAGTGCGCAGAATAAAATACCGAAACATATTCGCATTCCTTTTAAATATTAAAATCAACCCACGCGAGTATTACCCATGACATTTTACAGACTGTTTGCAGCAATATACGCAAGGGATTTAAATCCGTTAAATAGTGCACTCAAATATATATTCAAAAATACATCCGGGTACTGATTTCAGTCGTACATAACCGGACAGGTATTATCAGAAACGCAGTCAGCCAGTCTGAATGATGATGAAAACACCCACCCCGTCAGCGTCAGCATCTCTTCCGGCTCATCCGGCGCACACAGCGTCACACTGGTGTCGGTCACACTCTCAATGTCAAAGCCACCCTCATTTATCAGGTAGCGAATCACATCATCCCGGGAGTGAATCAGGCCCGAACCCACCATCCGCAGTACCGAACGTCTTATCATTCTTCGCGCTTGGTCAGACTCGGGCACAGCAGACTCATCTGTCATTTCATCTTTAACCATTATTTACCCTTCTCGTTTAAAATATGATTTCCCGGAGGGAAAAGAATAACAACACATTGAGTGTGCCTTTCAGAAATGAATAATAACCACCGCAGCACGGCCATATATAATGACCGCGCAATAAATTTAATATTTTATTTACTAAAAAGGATATATAACTGTCAGTGCAAGAGTAATCGCCCCTGACAGTATATATTCATTCCGTTACAGGTCTTTCCAGTCAGGTAATTTATTCGCGCTTCGCCGCCAAAGGTGAAACAGCGCCATCGTTAAGCCAAATAATACGCCCGCGATAAGACTGACCGCACAAGCAAACAGAGGACTCATCCCCTGTGGACGCCAGACCATAAAGTACATCAGCAGCCCGTATCCCACGGAGAAACCGCCTGTCATCAAACCGAAAACCTGCCAGAACGAGGCAAACGGCAGCGGGGGGATTTTTACACCCAGCCACCACAGCAGACGTATCAGAGGCGGTGCGTAATTACTTTTCCACATCTTACGGCTGGCCATTATCGCCAGCGCCTTTTGTTTCCGTTCCTTAAAATCCATTTCACACCTCCGTTTGCATTCAGTCAGCCGTCTGGCTCCTCATTCGCTCAGTACGCAGCAGCTCCTTCATCATGCGCTCACTGGCGTACTGAGCTTCCTCTGCCGTAACGGTGGCCACGGCATTGCCCTGCAGGTCATAGCGGGAGGCACCTTCCCGCATCCGGGACAGATAACCCGCCGACCGGGTCAGGCTTTTCAGGCACTTAATCACCTGCTTATGCGACAGCGGCAGGTCGCGGCTCGCAATATCGGCAAACAGCTGTTCACGCATCCCCGTGGCCAGCAGACGTGGCGAGTTGCCGTCAAACAGCTGCGGCCAGAAAGCTTTCAGGGTCATACTGGCCTGCTCCGGTGGCAGCAGCCGCAGATAACGTACCGGAGGCGGAACCTTTGCCGCTTTGACCGGTTCTGCGGCCGCCTGGCGTGCGGCGGCTTCAGCCGCCTTTTTCGCCTGCTCCAGCTTCTCTTTCTTGACCTTCCAGGCGGGCGGCGTCGAGACCACCACGACTTTTTTGCGGCGAACGACGCCCGGCGTGCCTGTGACATCCTTTCCCGTGCTTTCCGCCGCAGGCTTTCGTTTGAGGCTCAGTACAGGGCGTTTTTCTTCACTCATAAGGGGCCACATCAATAAAAACTTCAGGTCTGGGGTATACGATACGCTAACAGCGTCATCGTTTCACCTCACGTTGCAGTGGACACGGCGATGATGTTCCCTTTGTCACACTTATGGGTATTTTCCCCGCTCCCCGGACCTCTGTCCGGTTTTTTTTACATCGTCGCCACTATCCCAAGCACCGCCAGGTGCACGGCATAGAACATCACGAAAAAATGCCGTGGCCAGAATCGCTTCAGATTTTTCCCAACGGAAGAGCACACCATCAGCGTGAGCAGCGCTATTACCACCCCGGCCACCGACTCACTGACATCATTGATATTCATCAGCAACACCATGATGGCCCACAGCGCACCATAAATCAGCCGTTCCGTCGCATGCTGTTCGCGGCACAGCAGCCAGCTGGCGGTGAGCATGCCTACCCCCGCCATGCCGTAACTGCCGGCTGACAGCGGCATCCAGGTTATCAGTAGCCCGACAGCCGGGAGGGTGTAATACCAGGACGGCAGGCTGAACCACCGCAGCATCTGGCCGGTGACGGCAAAGGCGAACAGAATATTACCCGTGTACCACGGGTACCCGATGAGCATAAACGACACCTGGGCGACGAGCGCCCAGCCCCAGAGACTGTTCAGCTGTGACTGGCGTATTTCTCCGTGCCGGGCCAGATTCATCCCCCAGACCAGACCGAACAGCGGAAAGCAGCCCCGGCCCAGGAGACGCATAAGCTCGTTGTTGTGCGCCAACAGGAGTCCGGTGTGGTCAGTGACCATCAGAAGCAGCGCCACCGTTTTGATGATATCCGTCTGCCCGGGCGTCCAGGTCAGGAGAGCCTGCAGCCAGCGGTCTGCCGCACTGAAACGCATTGTGTATGTTGTCATCGTTGCTTCCTTTTTATCCCTGATATTGCTGTGCCTGACAAAAACTCCAGGCGCATCAGTCGCCGCCGAGGGTTTTCTCCCGGTTCAGGTCGCGCACCATGTCCCGCTCCATTTGCTGCAGCCGCTCGCGCTGCAGACTCTCTGAGGCGACCTGCTGTATCGCGGCCTCCTGACGTCGCGTCTGCGGGTCATCCGGCAGCAGCGTTTTCTCTTCGCCCGGGCGGTCACGCTCCAGGCCGCGAATCACGTCCCCGATAACCTCTTTTATCCGCTCGCCCGGTTCGCCCGCTTTCTTCTCCTCGCCGGCGACTTCCCGGGCAGTCTGTTCCGCCTGTTTTTCCATTTCCCGGCGCTGCACCTCTTCTGCAGCCCGCTGTGCCAGCACGTCCGGCGGGAGCGGGATGTCAGTACCGGTATCAGGGAGCGGTGTATTCGGCAGGGGGTCAGCCCAGACCCGACCACCGGTGATGGCCTCCGGGTTCCAGGGGCGGTCGTCGCCGGCAAGGCGTACTATCACCCCGCTGTCGGGATGGTTACGGGCTGCTCTGACGCCCTCGCCCATGTTCCCGGCCAGCAGACTCTCGCCGTTGCGGCTGTTCTGCAGAGCGACGAACCGGGCCGTTTCGTCCCCCATAATCCGCCCCTCGCCCCCGATGGCCTCCAGCCGCCCGTCCCTGTCGGTCAGCGGACTGAGCCAGATACCGGCCTCCTTGCCGTTTTTATCGAATGCCGGCAGGGCCACATGTGGCTGCGGATATTTTTTACCGGGTGAGATGAATTTACCCGGAGAGCGGCCTCTGGCCAGACCTGACTGTTGCAGGGCAGCCCGGCCTGCGGCGGTTTCATCCAGCGGCTGTGCCCGACCATAGAGCTGACCGGCATTCCTCACCGCCCGGGCGTTCTGCGGTTCGAGCACGTCATGTGCGCTGGCCTTCTCCTGAGAACGGCTGACCGCCGTGGTCCACCCCTCCCGGTTGTCGGTGTACACCTGCGCGTGCTGTTTCATGCGCGACAGCGCCACGTAGGCCGACTCAAAGCTGACCAGCGCTTTCCGGCGCCCTTCCACGCCTTCGAGTGCGATGGCGAAAGGTTCACTGGCCCCCTGCGCGCCGTGGGCGGTGATGGCATAGGCAAGGTCAATATGTCGCTGCGCCTCATCCGCCTTCGGGTTCAGCGTGCGGGTGGTTTTGCCATCCGTTAGCGTGACACTGTCACCCGAGAACGCTTTCACCTCCCACACACTGTTTGCGACGTAACCTCGCTCCGGGTCACTTTTGCTGAAGCGCATCCGGTCACCCTGTGAGACGGTGATGTGCTCCGGGCGATAGAGCGTGACGCCCTCCGCTGAGGCCTCCCGGGGAGAGAGAAGACGAATGTTACCCTCATTGTCCTTAAGGGTGATGAGCTGGTTCTCCTTATCGACGCTCTCAATCCGCTGGTAGGTGTTATCCAGAAGAGCCACGGCCCCCTGATGCTCTGACCAGGTGGACAGCTTACGCAGCTCACCGTCACGGATATTGCTCGTGACCAGTACCGGCAGGGTCACCTCCTCTTTACTGACCTCGCCATTCTGTACACGCGCATCATGGATGAGCCCGTTGAGCGCCCGGCGGTCTGCGTTCAGATGCGTGATGATGAGCGTACTCGCCTGCGCCGCCGGGGTGCGCCCGGTGTAGTCCTTCACAATCGCATCGTGGAGGGACGCTGGCGTGTCAGGCGGTATTTCCTTACCCTCCTTCAGCGCATCCTGTATCGCTTTCTCCTGTGCCGGCGTGAATTCTGTGACCGAGTTTTCAGGTACCCAGGCACCGTCCTTACGCGGCACCTGCTCCGGCGTGACCTGTTCAATAGTGGACAGAGCACGGCTGATATCCCGGTCAATCAGGCTGTAGACCGCCGGTCTCAGCTCAGGCACCTGGCGCACGATTTCTTTCATGATGGCCACATCAGCCGCGCTGCGCTGCTGCATCAGACGGAACGGCTGGCCCGGCGCAATGGACTGCAGCTGGTCGGTATCGCCGCTGAGTACAGCGCGACCTCCTCCGGCTGCAATCAGGGAGAGTGCTTTCGCGGTGTCTGCCAGCCCGACCATCGAGCTCTCATCGAGCAGGAACAGCGTGTTGCTGAAATCCGGCGTCTGGCCGTTGCGCTGCTGCAGCTGCGTGTCATGCAGGAATGAGGCGGTCGTCTGCGCGTCGACGCCGGCGCTCTGCATCTCGCCCACGGCGCGGTGTGTCGGCCCCAGACCGATGACGCGCGAGCGGGCCTCTTCCGGCAGCAGGCTGATGGCGCTCATGACGGATTTGAATTGCGTGGTTTTCCCCACCCCGGCATACCCCTGAACCACAGTGAACCGGTCCGGGGTCTCCAGTATCATCCGGGTTGCCGCCCGCTGTCCGGCGGTCAGGTCTGTCATCAGGCTGCCCGGCACCCGGTCCATCAGCGGCGTCATCGCATCCTTACCTTCCAGCACCCGCGTCAGGACGCTTTTCTCCGCATCCCAGGTCTGGCGGGAAATCAGCAGGTCGTTGCCGTGTCCGGAGGCCACCGGCACATTCAGCAGACTCCCGGCCTTAATCTGCGCCTGAATGGTTGCATCAATGTCTGTCATTGGCACCTTACCACCGCCGGTTTCCAGCGCCGTGGCCAGCAGCTGCGTCCGGGTAAAGGTCAGGCTGTTGCTCTCCAGCAGCGGCACGGAAAGGTGAATGGCCTGCTCTGCCGGGGTATGCAGTCCGGCTTTCTGCTGTGCGATGGCCGCCTCCAGGTCTGCTTCTCCCGAGCGGACCTTCAGCTGCTCTGAGACCACGCTGAACGCGGTGTGCCGCGCCAGCTTCTCTGTGGTGCGGGCCGCGTCCTGCGCGGAGTACAGCCGGATATGGCTCCCGCTCTGCGCCAGCTGGTTCAGCGTGGCGTTATCCAGCTCACGTTGCGTCACCGAGGCAAAGACGGTCGCCGTTTCGCTGACCGACCGGCCGGGACTCTCCACCCAGCCGTGGCCGACCTTAATCCCGTCGAACGGGCTGCTGCCGACAGGAAGCGTCTGGGTGGTTTTCTGTCCGGGACGCTGAACCGTCAGCTGCCCGGCTTCCGCTTTCAGCACCGTGACACTTTCCCCGCCCTTCAGGCGCGTGTCGGGTATCTTCCCGAGTACCGCCAGACGTTCGCCCTCTGCCACCGGCAGCTTATCCGTGCGAAACAGCGTCCACTGGCTGTCGACGACGGAGACCTTCAGGTCCAGACGCTCTCCCTCACGGTCTTTCAGGGTCAGCATGTTGCTGCTGGCCGTCACACGGTCAATGACAAAGCGGTCATGCTTCCGGGCCTCAGGGTCCCACCGCTCCATGACCATGCCCTCACGGTAATAGTCCCGCACGCCCCGACTCTTGCTGTCCAGCCACACCGGCGTCAGCGCGGTCACTGTCATGTCCCGGTTGCCGAGCGCCCCCTCATTTTTGAGGGTGTCGCGGATAACGTTATTCAGGACATTCTGCTCACGCGTGCCGCTGATTTGCGCCACGCTCTCCTGCCCTTCACGCACGCTGACGGCGAACTCCTGCGCCAGCCGGCTGTAACGCACACTTTTGTCCGGCTCGCTGATGATGTCTGCCGTGGCCTGCCTGCCGCCCTGCCACCTGTAGGTGTTCACGCCGCTGTCCTTCAGGACTGTCAGCGCGCTCCCGGTTCCGCTGCGCTTGCCGCTGTCGGAGAGCAGGACCTGCACGTTATGGCGCATGGCGCCATCGAGCAAGGAAATCGTCTCCTTCAGGCTCAGCTTCTCCGCCTGGTCGACAATTAAGGTCCCGCCCGGGATAAACGCCGTCCCGTCCTGCAGGGCAGATTTGCCTGTGACGGTTTCTCCGGCCAGTCGCGCATCCCCGGCGAGAAAATCACGGGAGCGATTATCGGCAGCGAGAATATGCACGTCGCGCCCCTGCTCCCGGGCCATCAGCGTCAGCTCCGCCACCCGCTCCCGCTGGCCTGCCGCGCCGCCCTGACCGGCGACAATCCCCATCGCCGGACGGTCCTGCGCCAGGACGCTGACCGCATCGCTGAAGGGTTTTTCGCGCATCACTGACGCATCCGGCGTGACGGAGACGTGGTTCTGCCGCTGTACCTCCTGGCTCAGCGCTTTCACGGAGAGCTCATCGAGGACGTGAATGTTCGAGGTGAAGAGGCCTTTCTCCCGGTCGAGCGGGATAAGCTGCTCGCGTTCAATCGCCGCATCGATGCCCGTTCTCGCCAGTTCAAACACCCCCGGCTTTGCCTCCAGCTGGCCAACCGTGCGCGCCAGCACATCGGCATACGTAAACTGCACCTTACGGTCGCTGAGACCGGCAATGGCCCGGGTCACCACGTCCGCGATATCCGGTCCGTCGGTTTTCACCGGCGCTGCGGGTGCGCGGGCCAGCTCTGCTGCATGCGCGTCCGCAGCTTCACGGTAGCCACGGATGTCGAAGCCGGTCTCCTTCAGCGTGTTCATCCACTCCACCATCTTCTCTGCCGGATCGATGGCTTCCTTCGACTTGCGGGTATCGAGCGCGGCCACATCCCGGGACTTCAGGGACGCATCGGGTCCTGCCGCCTCCCTGAGCTCCTGGCTGCGCGTGGAAAACGCCTCTACCGGCACGTCCTTCATCTCCCACATGCCGTGCTTGCCCGCGTCGACTGTCTTATACCCCATAGACTCAATATCGGCCCTGAGAGCGCTCTGGTATATCTTTCCAAGCGCGATGCGGTTAGCCAGCAGATTTTCGGAAAACCCGGTTTTACCGACGGTATCGCTGGCCAGCGTCTGCCATTTATCGCCGTTCTGGGTGGCGTTAATGACCACGCTGTGCGTGTGTATCTGAGGCTCCTGAGCACGCGATGTATCGTGGTTAAACCGGGCGATAATCAGATTCCCGGTCAGAACCGTTTCAGATACGCCGTCTTTCTGCACCCGCGTGCCGGCCAGAGACTCCACCTGATTCAGCGCCACCGTCACCGCACGGTTATGCGCGTCAATCAGGCGCTTATCGCCACCCAGCATGGCCAGCATCGAGACACTTTTGGGCGCCGAAAAGGTCAGATCATAACCGGGACGGTGCTTGTTGACGCCGTCCTGCATCCGGGTAAGGTCGCTGCCGTCGGGGAGTTTTCCCTGCAGCAGCTCCGTGAAGACCTGTTTGTCCACCTTTCCTTCCAGTCCCAGCGCTTCCGCGCCTTTGCCCTGCCAGCGCTCTTCCATACTGCCGGTGACGTAATAATTGTCTTTCTCTGTGTAGTAGTTACCGGCACTGCCCGCCGATTTCACCTGGCTGAAACTGAGCATCAGAAATTCCCCCCAATCTCAATATCATCCTGCTCATCTCGGCGGTGGCTATGGTTAATGTTGACCTCTTCACGCCGCTGCATCTCGCGCTGCGTCTGCTCATCAGCCAGCCAGGTGTCATACGCCTGCATATCTTCGATTTCACCGTCCTCATTCATGCCAGCCGGCATCACCTCCTGTCCCGTATCTGCGGGCTGTTGCGCCAGCTCCTGTTCTGTGCCGCCGGTCGTGGCCGCCGTCGCAGCGACAGAGGACGCCGTCGCGCTGGAAGCAGCAGGAGTCGTTGCCGGTGCCGGGCGGGTTAACGGCACGGTCGTGACTGTAGCCTGTGGCGCTTCTGACGCCTTAACGGATGGCGGTGCGGCCAGCGTTTCAGCTGTCGACGCGGACTTCACGGGTGCAGGTGAGACCGGGGCGTTTTCCGGCTCTGGCTGTCCGGGCGATGTCCTGCTGTCTGCATCACGCTGTTCAGGCTCCGGCGCATCCGGCGTGAAAAGCGCCCGTGCCAGATTGCCTTCAGCCTCACGCGCTTCCAGCAGAGCACTAAGCCGTGCATCCACCCGCGTATCGAGAGTGCGCTGAATAAATCCCTCGGCAATTTTCGGGCGCGGTTTGTACTTCAGGGCCAGCTTCACGGCCGGGTACGGTCCGGGCAGCGTGACGTAACAGGACAAATCCGGGAGTGTCTGAATATCGGAATAGCTGACCAGCGTTTCACGCTCTTTTTCTTTCCCGGTCGACACACCATCACGAACCGGGTCTGCACCGTAGGAGTACTGCTCGCTGGCCTTGAGGATTTCTTTCTCGCCAATCTCACCGGCGGCAAACTCCGCTATTTCCCTGCTGGGAGAACGGAAGAAGGCCCGGGTGTTCATCACGTCAAAGAGCGTGGCGGCGGGCTTCACGCCGTAGATATCTTCCAGCTGGGCATAGGACTGAATACCGAACACGTAACAGCCACCGAACTTACGCGCCTCCGGCAGGATTTCGACCAGGTCCGGCAGCTTGTGCAGCGTGGGCAGTTCGTCAGCGAAAATCCACACGCGCCGGTTACGGTTCTCCCCCATCGCCAGCAGGCCGCGGATGGCAATCGACAGCCACATGGAGATAACCGGCTTCAGGGAAGCGTGTGTATCCGCATTAGAGGAGATGAACAGCCAGCCATTGGGCTGGTCTTCACGCACACCGCGCATCCAGTCCCGGATAGTGAACGGCTCGCCATTCTTCTCAATGCCCTGCAGGTAGCGGATGGCCTTGACGTAGTTGGTCAGCACCGCACGGATACTGATGGCGGTTTTCTCAATTTTTTCTTCCACCAGGTTCGCCGCCGGTGTGTTCTGCAGATAGGCGCGCAGCTTGTCGATTTTGATGGAGAGCATGGTGTCGACCAGCTTCTCGTAGCAGCGGTCCTTGTCTTCACGCATCAGATACGCGCCCTCGGCAAAAATGGTGCGCCCTGAGCCCTGCCAGAACGGGTCCTCTTTGGTCCCCATCGGGATAAGGGTATTGGAGACGTTATCGAAGTCCGGCAGCGTCAGGCACTCTTTCCATAAATCCCAGGCCGCACAGCGCGAATCTAGCGGGTTAAGGATTTTATCGAGCGACGGATCGTAGTAGCTTTTGACAAACTCACAGGAGCGGTCGTAGATGATGGCCATATCGCCCCGGGCACGGACGTAATTCAGTAGCCGGCGGATCACTTCAGATTTACCGGAGCCCACGGTCCCGTGGAGACAGAAGTTCTGGATTTCGGAGTTCAGCAGTATCGGCAGATCGCCAATTTTAATATCCGAAGCCATACCGTCGCGCTTCATCTGGCGCGCCACGTCTTTGGGTTTATCGGACAACTGGCGCCCGCCGGTATTCTCATCCTCGCTCTGCTGTTTACCCTGACGGCCCAGCACCCAGCTGGCAACAAAGAACGTCACGATACAGATAACGAGGGAAACGACGGCCGCAAACACAAAACTGGTCCACAGCTGCTCACCGCACCAGATAGTGTATTTATCGGCCAGGATTTGTTCTGAGGTATATTCCAGCGACTGGCCGTAATACTGAATGGTGTATACGGGCTGGGAGCGAATAATCTCGCGCATGGGTCCAAGCGTCGTACACCACCAGTACACGCAGCCGTTCACAAACGTCTGCCAGCTGAGCCGGTACATCAGCATCAGCCCGCACAGCACCCAGAATAAAATAAACAGCACGTAAAATATAATATTGGCAATCTGACCAAACATGCGAAAGCGCATATTGGCAATCTGACCGCCCTGGGTCATATCTTTGGCATTGAAGCTCATGGCAATAATCCGTCAGTAAACCATTGAGGAAGGAATGCCGGATATCAGGAAAATATCCGGCAGAAGGTGATTACATCATGAAACCATTCCGCCGCTGGCGGCAACGCCTCACAGGCGCACAAGTAAATTGTGCACCTACTCACCGTTTATTACCTGAATAGATAACATTAGTAAAATAACAGAACGTAGAGCGCAAAAATAAACTAACCGAAGATAAAACTCTGGTTAGTTAAGTGCACAAGTTTAGTTATTGCGCCTACTTACCCCCCTAACCGCCTCAATAACAGACGTCAAAGTCGCTAATTGATAACGACCAAGGTCAATATTCATCACCATGACAGTTACTATCATACAAAAAAACGTTATAACACTAAAGGCTATTGCATTAAGATGGATAGATGAAAAATAAAACGCCAGACATGGAAATAGAACCAAGATAAAGACACCATAAGCCTTACACTTTCCTGACAAATAACCAAAGAATTTTGATTTTTTCCGGAATGACTGAGGCAACGAAAGAAAATGTGCGCGCGTATTAGCTATCAAAACAATAGAAAAAAAACCCATCGCACCCGCAAAAACCATAGCAGCTATTCTCTCAAGACCAGAGGCATAGTCACTTAACCAATATGAAAGATAGGATGATAGTAAAAACCAAAGCATGCATACCAGACCTGGCCAGGTACAACGCCAGAATGATGGAATCTCTAAATCCTGATGAGCCAAGATCTGTTTTAGCTCTTCGATTTCATTTTGTATTATTTGATGGGTTAACATCCTATTCTCCCTATCTCTTTGATTTGTCTTTTTCTAACTTATTTGCCTTATCCAACAGTTCTCTAGTTGTATCCGCACCTGGCAATTTAGTCTGCTCTTCCTTCTTATCATTATAAGAGTTTTTGAAATCATTTCCTTTTGTTTTGTGGTCATTTTCCAGTTCAGCATTCTCTTTTCTCACCTCGACACCTTGCTGTTGTATGCCTTCACGGGATTCCTGATGCTGTTGGTTATTCTGCGCTATCATCCCATCCACTTTCTGCCCCACATTATCCTTAATCCCCGCATCTCGTGTCATGGCTTCTATACTACCAGCATTATGTCCGTAGTCGGCCATTACCGAACCACGGTTACCACCACCTGACACACTTGACATATTCTGGCCGATGCTTTCGCGACCTTGTTGATAAGCACCATCAACCTTTGGTTCAACTTGTGCTTTGACGAATTCACGTGCAAGTGCTTCACGCTGCGCAGCGACTTCTGGCGAACTTGTGTTGGTCAGAATGGCTTCTGCATTCTGCGGAGAACGTTGCTGGACAAAGTGAGCAAACTGCTGAGTCAGGTTCTCGTTCATCTGGCCGCTCATGCTCTCTGTACGGGATGCCATCTCACTGTATTCATGGCTACGAGTCCGGCTGTTCGTGTACTGGTCATAACTGTTTTTGGCACTCGAAAGCGATGCCGCAAACTGGTCGATACGCGAACTGGCATTATTATCGGTAATATTACCTGATGTAGTTGTCTTGCGGCTGGTAAAGTAATCAGATGCTTCTTTAAAATCTCTGGCAGCCTGACTACTGGTATCATGCCTACTGTCATGAGATGATCTTCCGGATTCATTCGTCGAGTCAGTAGAGCCACTAGAAGCACTCGCACCTAAACTTGCTTTCACCCCACCTTCAGCGGAGAATCCTGTAGCCCATTTACCCAGTTTCCCGGCCAGCTGATCACCAGTACTCCATTTTGCATTACCATACATCTCACCTGATACAGACCCTTTCGTTGACTTATCCATCAACTGGTTGAATGACTCTTCATTGCTGATGTTATTGGCTTTCGCATTAGAAACAACCGCATTCCACATTTTACTTCTGGCCATTGAATCCTGCGACGACTCAGTATAATCGGCCCCGGTTGTTGTCGACGCGCTGTTCCCTTTATTTGTGCCGAACTGCTGAAGGCTGTTCCAGGCACTTGTCACGCTGTTGTTATAGCCATGCAGGTGACTCTGTGCCTGCACATCAGACTCACGTGCCATCTGTTGGTTCGCGCTGGCCAGTTGCCGGCTGACATTGATATCAACCGGTAGCTTAGAACTGCGCGCATCCCAGATAGTCGTCCCGTCCCCGGTCTGCGTCTCCGTACCACCGTTCCCCAGCTGCCGCGACATCTGACCGAAGCTGGTTGAACTGTTGGTGCCCCAGTTGTAGCCGCTGACGTTCTCCATCTGCATATTGGCGAAGGAGTAGTTGCCATCGACGACACCGGATGCGGCCTGAGACGTCGAACTGAGTCCCGAGGAGGCAAAGTGGCTGTAGGCGCTGGAGAAGCCGGCACCAATGTTCTTGACCATATACCAGGTGAGTGGCGGTATCATCATCGAGATATACCCCGCCGTGGTCGCAATATCTGAGTTCTTGAGCTGCACCTGAGAGAGCTCTGAGAGGACCACCGGGACACCGTTCTGTTTTGCGTAGTAGGCCATCGCGCTGTTCAGGATGGAGTAGACCAGCGGCCAGGACTGTAGCCATACTAGGGCAAACGCGTAGCCCTTTATCACCTGCAGCGTCATCATGTTGAACATCGCGCTCATAATCAGTATGGGGAACAACCCAATCATGATGCCCATGATCACCGTCTGCATCATCGGCAGAGAGCGCAGGGCCTGATGCCCCATCGTGGCCTGTGCCAGACGCTGCTTTTCCAGCGACGTGGTGTTGGCGATGTTCACGAGGCTTGCCGTGTCGCCGCTGCGGGACGCGTAGCTCTGGAGACCGTTACGCAGCGCATTCATGGTGACGTTCTGGCGGATAATCTGCCCGGCACTCTGGCTGGCGTTATAGAAGTATCCGTAGCTGTCGCCTATCATCTGGCTGAACAGCAGGTCCGGATTGGGTTTGCCACCGAACAGCTGGCGCGCATAGTAGCTCCAGGTCTTCCCGCCAGTCTGGGAGTCGAGCGCCAGCCGTTGTTTAAGCTGTGTCGCGGCCACCTGACAGCTGATAAAGGCCGTGCCCAGCTCCGGCTTATCGAGAAACTTATAGTCGTGATTGGGTACCTGACGCAGCGGACTGGGCTTTGAAAATATCAGCGTATACGGGTCAGAGGAGTTCATCAGCTCCTCAAGGGTGTATTTACCGTTGAGAAAGATATCGCCCATCACGCAGTTCTGGACATAGTCGGAGAACAGGGTGGTGATTTCGGGGTTCTGCGAAACAAAATCGGTGCTTTTCGCCACCAGGTTTCCGCCAAACAGCATCCCGGTCTTACTGTAGGTGACACTGTCGGGCAGGGAGAAAATCATCTCGTAGCTCTGTACCAGGGCATTACCCACACGCGTGGTCAGCGACGCCGGAATGGCCAGGCCAACCGGGACGTTATCCACTTTGTAGACCTGCGCCACGTTGCTGTAGTCGATTATCTGTACAGGTGTACGGACGACAACCAGCATAGAGACCAGGGTCAGGGAAAACACCCAGCCGACAAGGTCCATGATGTTGTGTTTTTTCACCCAGCTGACAGCCACAATCAGCACCGAAAACGCGATGCACATTTTCTCAATGGACGACCAGGTGGCGGTCCCCATGAACGCCGCGATGGCATTCAGGTTACCCCGCAGCCAGTCGCCCCCGGCGATGGTGTAGATTTCAAGTGGCGTCATCAGAGGCTCCCTCCGAAATGGTAGTTGTTCTGGTAGCGGGTCATCATGCGGGCGGACACCTGCTGGCGCATATAACTCATCTGCCGGTCAACAACCAGCATCGCATCCTGCTGGACCTGAACACGCGCCTGGAAGGCGGCAATCTGTACGCTTGCCTGATTCAGGTTTTCCAGAATTAAATCCATTGTCGACTGCGGATAGTTGCCTGTGGCAATCATGGCCCGGGCCTGCTGTATCAACTCCTGGATGTACTGCAGGAGAATGTCGTAGCCGATATAGTCCGTGAGCTGATAAATCAGCGTGTTTGAAATACCCAGCATCTGCGGGTCGACAATGTATTTGAACACCGGGATGGTGGTGCTGGAGATAAAGCCCTTCTCCTGCTCCGTCAGGGCCTGGTCCATTACCGCCTTGCTCTGAATGCTGCTCAGAAGTGTCGAAATCTGGCTCTTAAGCGCCTTGTCGGCGGCAATGGTGACCGTCGCATCTGCCACCACCTTCAGGCACTTCTCTGAATCATTGCAGTGGTAAATCCTGGCTGTCCCGCCCTCCATCATGGCTTTAATCAGGTCCTGGTCGGTGGTGCGCGCCGGCAGCGGGGTGATTTCACTGTTCTCACCGAAGACCAGCGTCCCGGTGAGCGTCATCACAAACTCTTTCAGCTCTTTATTGCCGTCAAAAAGCCGGTTTTTGGACAGGGCGTTCCACATGATGTTGATGTTCTTCATGACGCGCTCCTTGTCCTTATCGCTGGCTTTATCCTGCACCTTGCCCATCTGCCCGCCAACCGAACAGCCCTGACGCGATGCCGCCCAGTCGGCAAAGATATTGCTCTCACCGGCAATGTCCTGGCAGACCTTCTGCTGCGCCACCTGAGTACGGGGGAACAGGCCGCCCACAATGCCCTGTGCGGCCTGGCACGAACTGAGGTTCATGCTGTTGATGTCGCTGGCCATCTTCTGCAGGAAGTCTTTGGCCGTTTTGATTTCGGGTACCGTGGTCTGCAGGGCAAGGTCAAAGAAGTAGCCTGCCGCGTTGGACATGATTTGTTTGCCGAAGCGCTGCAGCTGCTCGCTGTTAATGAAGCTGAATGAGCCCAGGTACGCATCAATGCCGCCGCAGCCGGCGTTGATATCCGGCAGGGTCATGCTGACCAGCTGGATGGTTTTTACCTGCGTTCTGGCATACAGCGAACCGCCGGAGGCATAGCCCGCTGCCTGCCCCTGCCAGACCTGCGGCTGGCTGGTATTGGACGCGAACCCCAGCTTGTTGAAGAAGTTATTCATATCGCCGTTCACATCGGCGGCAGCCGGGAGAGACAACCCCAACAAAAAACTGCCCGCCAGCGCGGCCCTTTTAATGTTGCCCATCCCCTGCCTCCCCCGTCATCTGAAATACCGTATCGACTCGTGCCATAAAGCCCTGCGCATCCGTGGCGCCCTGCAGAAGCGGATATGCCGCCAGCGTATTCACGTTGACCAGAAACGTGGTCGGCGTGGCCACAGGGATATTGGGGAAAAAGGTCTGCATCACCTCAGGCGGCACCGGCAGCGCCTCGGGAAAGGCCTCATCGCCCTGCCCGTCAATGGTGTAAGGGAAGACAGAGAAACCGTACTGCCCGGCCAGCTGCTTCAGGACCGGGTCAAACTTATGGCAGTACGGGCACTTCCCCTGCATGAACAGCACGACTTTCCAGTCCCGAAGGTCCACCTGCCTGCCGTTGCTGAGCCGGAACCAGCGGGGCTGAGAAACCGGCGTCACCGCGCGCGGAGCGCCATCCTTCCGGGAGGCAGATGAAGCGCCGGAGATACCCTGCGGGTCCCAGAGCGACCTCACCTCATCGAGCGTGCCCGCCTGCGCCATGCCGGAAAGAGCCAGGAGCAGGGTCACCGTTGCGGCTGTTTTAGTTGTGTTCTTCAGGCTGTTTTTCACGGGCCTTCTCCTCCTTTTCAGCTTCTGCAATGAGGGCATTGAGAATGCGGTATCCGCCGAACACCACCATGCCCAGCCCGAAGATTTCTCCGGCCTGCACGGCCAGCTCAGGCTGCTTTCTGACGAGCCGGGCGATGAGGTGGAAAAATACGCCCACGGCCAGCACCCACATCCCGGTAATGTCTAAATCGGGAAAACGAATCTTTCGCATCACTCATTCCTTAAAAATTGGGTTTAAAGTCGCTGGAGACATAGAGGAACTGTTTCGCCAGGTCGTCCTGGCTGATGAAGCCGTAACTCAGCGGCTTCACCTGCCCGCTTTTCGGGTCGACCAGCATCATCGCAGGGAAGTACTTCACGCCGAGTTGTGCGGCCTGTCCCTGGTCCGTCCGGCTGTCGGGCAGCATGGGGTTAATGACGCCGTCAACTGACACCGGTATCACGCTCAGGCCATAGGTTTCGCGGAAGTTCTGAATCACCTGGACCAGCTGGCCATCGATGGCTTCGCGGCCCCGGTAAAAGAACATCACGCCAAAATGCTGTGCGAGGGTCGAGATAGCCCGGCGCTGTTCGGCATAGTCAGCAGCAAGCTGGTTTTTCACGGTGCCGTTGTAGTGGCTGTACTGCAGGTTGTAATCAAGTTCCGGGTGCGCCAGCATGGCCTTCTTCGCGCTCATCGAGAACAGGCCTGCCTGTTGCGTCCAGTAGTTCTGCAGGCGGAAGTACTTCACAAAGGCGGGGACCGAGGGGTACATAATGGCTTCCGCCAGGGCTTTCTTCGTCGCCTGCTGCAGGAGAGCCTGTTTCTGGAGAATATCCATCTGCGGTGGCGGGGCCGCCGGTACTGGCGGCTTTTCAGCTTCCCGGGACTTCAGTTTCTCGTTGTACCACTGCCAGCCCGCATCTTTGGCGAAAGCCGGCAACAGGGTGCAGCAAAGGCACCCCGCCAGAAGGGCGGTGTGTATTTTTCGCATGATAAATACCTGTTTTAATCAGTGTGGCTGGCGGGAAAGTTGCTGGTAGGCAACGTGTTTATCGAGCAGGTGAATGACTTCACCCTGACCATTGCGCAGTTCAAAGCGGTAGCCGCTGCAGTAAAGGGGGAGATCGGTTATCGTTAAATTCACCCGCTCCCCACCCCGGACCACCCACGCGACCTGAGAAATCCGGTCACACTGGATACCCCAGGCACGGTTGGTGGCCATAAATGCACTAATCTGTTTGTCCCGCCACAGGCTGTAAGACATGATGCTCACCAGAAAAACAACAAACACGCTGACAAACAGCACCACCATTCCATACGATTTTCTCTCTTCCATCCCTGTTCCTTTATTTTCCCTTCTGTAAAAGTCTGGTCAGCGCCGAAAAAAACAGATAATTCATAAGCCCGACACCGCCCATGCAGAGAATAAAGATAACGCTCAGGATATAATCGCTGCCTGATGTTCCTTTGACGGCATCCCATGAAAAGTACAGCGCCGGAGAAATGATAATTCTCGTCAGCGTCAGTCTCAGAGAAAAATCGACGGCAGGATGTTTGTGAAAATTAACTTTCATTCTTTTCTCTCCCGTTACGAGTATTCTGTTTTACACCGTCAGCCTTATGCAGCCCGATAACGTAGAAAATGAGTGATGCCGCCCCCATCCCCATCGACTCAGACCAGCCCCGGGCAGACAGTCCTGCAAACGCAACGGCAACAGCGGCCTGGCACGCCAGGGCACCCAGGAATATCAGGAGCAGACTGCGGCCTGACATGCATAAAGCAATACCAGTCGGAATAAAAAGAAAGACCACAAGCAGAACAACGACCATGAATGACGCGGCCATTTAATCACCTTTAGATATGTATGTTATTAAAGAGGGGTTACTTTGCAGAAGACTGTGTGAGAAGCTCTTTAATGCGTTCTTTCGTTTTCTCTGTCAGCGCTGCGTTCTCAGGGATGGACTGGTTCTTCATTAAATCCTCCATGAAGTTTGTGAAATCCAGCTGGTCAAAGTTGATACGCTGAAGTTCGTCCACGCTGATACCCCGACAGTCCGGGCTTTTCGCGCCGCCAAATCCGATACGCAGCTGGCCGTTACGTCCCTGCTGCTGAACTATCTGCGCCAGTTTTGAATCGAACTGACAATAGCTGCGCTTTTTCTCCAGGCAGACACCCAGCACTTTTTTCGAACAAAACTCCCCGATGCTGATGGTCAGCTTGTTGGCTTTGGCTTTCGCGAGCGCCTTATCTTCGCCGCTGCAGCGCGCCAGCCCCACATCCTGGCCCCAGCCGCTGTCCTTGCAGCAGTTACTGAATCCGGCGGCGAACTTTTTGCAGTATTTCGCGTTGCCGGTGAAGGCCCTGACATTCACGCCGTCCATCTCAGCCACGTCCTTACCGGCTGCGGCCAGGGCGGCCAGTTCGGAGACCGCCTGACCAAAATCATTGTTCTTCCCGGAGGCCGCCTTATCGCATTCGCCATCAAGGCAGAACACGTCCCCGCCGCAAATCATCTGCTTCCCGCTGGTCCGCGTCTCACAGGAGAACGTGGCGTACTCATGAAGACAGGTCCCGCTTCCGTCCTCACTGTAAAAGGCGCACTGGCGGGATGACAGGGTGCAGGCTTTGTTATCCATCAGAGACTGACAGGCACCAAAATCTGCAGGCTGAGTAATGTACGTGTCCCTGTAAGCCCAGCAGGCCTGATAAACCGGGTACGCTTTCCCGTCCTGCCAGACATCTTTCGTACCTCCCGGCTCAGTACATTCTGACGATGTTTTGTTTCCTTCATCTTTGTTAAAGGCGCAGTTCTCAACCCAGGTGACGTCAGGCTCCCACTCTTTTGAGGCGACCTGCATTGTGGCGCGGATGTTCAGCGTGATGTAACCGGAGCGGAGATTCCGGGCCAGTATGCCGGCGAAGTAGCTGACCGAATAGCTGTCATGCAGCTTAATGGTCATAATCTCATCCCGGCCCTCCACAACCTGATAACCGCCACCGGAAAGGGTTTTCCACTCCTGCCCCCCTTCCACACGAACCGAACCGCCAAGGGCATAGAGCGTCCTTGCCTGCCCCGGTGGCGCATAATTCGGCAGGCTGGTAATGAAATACTGCGCCTCTGCATGAATAAGCGTCCCTGTCACACCGAAGGTGAAGCGGACTTTCACCTGGTCGCCCTCCTGCCAGGCATCCTTCAGCGCCACGCTGTACACCTCTGTCGTCGTCGTATCGTTATAGTGACCGGTAATGGTCGCCGTCCGCATGCAGTACTGCTCGACCTGCAGGTCGCGTTCACAGGTGTGGTTCGTGAATTCGCTGCGGTTAACCACCTGGGCCGTACAGGCCTGGCCGGTATCCCCGACAATCGTATCCGCCCGGGATTCGATGTCTTTTGCCGACTGAATAAACGGTGCCTCCGGGGAAACCAGGTCCGGAGGCCGGTTTGTGAATGACTCCGTAATGGTTTTACCGGTCTCGCCCTGGCTGAACTCAGCGGCCGAGTCACCTTTCAGGGCGCTGTCTCCGCTGGCGGTGACACCGCCGTAGTATTTTGTCTGCTCCGGGCTGTCGGTATACCCCGGCAGATTTTGTTCACCGCTGAAGTTTTTCAGCGAGTCCATCCCGCTGCCCTGCACCTGCTTCGCAAAATCCGACCCGGCTTTATAGTCAGTACCGCTGTCAGCACAGGCCGGTGATGCCAGCCAGATGAAGGCACTGAGGACAGAGGCGTGAAGTGTCAGAATGAGCGGGAGTTCTTTCACCGGATACCTCCCAGCATTGTTCTGGCCGTCTGTGCGCAGTCACCTGTTTCCGCCACTTTCTCCAGCGCCTGTTTCAGGCGAATATTGCCGCGCACCACGTCGAACCCCGTCTGACACCGCACCACCAGGGCAGGGACACTCCGGATGTTGTACTGTGCGTACAGCGTCGGGTCGATCTGGACGCCGTCGGTGACGCCATCCTTTACCAGCTGCATCACCGCGTCAGTGGTGGTCTTCATGTCGTTGTTGATTAATCCCCGCAGCGTCGCCGGAATACCGTACTGGCGGGTTTCATGCAGCATGCGCTTCAGCCCCTCTTCCGGTATCGAGAAGGAGACAAAATACAGTGCCCCTTCTGTCGGTTTTTCCTGATTCGCTGCTTTCTGCTGGCTCAGAAGATTATCGATAAACTGGCTGTCTGAGCGGTTGAGTGGATTGCGCTTAATTTGCGCTTCCAGCTCCTGCTGCAGCTGTCTGTCCGGATGCTGGCGCAACTGCTCGCTTAAGTTCTCCTGCTGTTTCAGCCAGGCTCTGTCTTCGGTTGTCGGGCCAACGGCCCCACACACCTTCATGGTCAGTAAGGCCATCACTATCATCGCATTGATAAATTTCATCGGAGACTCCTGTCAGAGGAAGACGCAGTTACGTTTACGCCACATCAGATAGCCGTAGTTCTTTCGTGAGTTGGGGGGATTTCGTCCCGCTTCCCAGCGCATCACGCTGCGACCCACGGGATGGCACTGACCGCTGTCGGGGTACATGTTCACCATCTGATAGCGCCAGCGCTCTTTGGGGATAATCGGGGACGGATACTCATAGCAGACCGCCTTGTCCTTGCCGATGCTCTCCATGATTTGTCCCTGCCGGTGAAGCTTGTACGCCATGCGCTCGCTGACCAGTAACGAGGACTGCAGCGGACTGGACTCGTTACTGACCCAGCCGCTGAACGGGTACATCGACCCCTGAGAGCCGGCGCACCAGAACAGAACATCCAGCGGCATATGAAACGCACTGGCCATCGCATCCGCCGCGCAGGCACCCTGCGCAATCGGGTTGGCAAACAGAATGGCTTCCGGATTCAGGATGGTAGTCAGGCTGCTGTCCACCCAGGTCGGGTCAATCTCGGAAAGATACGCAATATCCATATCGCCCCCTTCCAGGCAGCCTGCTGACGTGATGATGTTCAGCCAGTACGTCAGCGGGTATTTGTACCAGTGCACGTGATAGAAGGCCCCGTTCACCTGTTTGTCGTCCTTTTTCGCGGTCCCCATGCCGGTCTTGCCGAGGTTGATGCTGAATCCCCCCAGATTGACCATACAGCCCGGCGAGCGGCTGACGTCCGTCATGGCCATCGGCTCCCAGTACCCGATAGCCAGGCCGGGACGAACAAACAGCGGTGGCGGAGCCGGGCACAGCTGCAGGGGACTGCCGGGATTGCTGGTATCCGGCAGGTCACCTTTGCCGACCTGCACGCTGCCGAGCGACAGGGGGAAGATACAGCGCCAGCACACATCGGTGATCGGGTTGACGAATCGCCCCTCACAGGAAGGGTCAGCGGCCGCACTGAGGCTGTACCCCCATAATGTCAGGGCACTCAGGAACAGAGTCAGGGTTCTCACGGAAACATCCTTATTTAACAGGGAAGGTCTCAATATTCAGCCGTTCACCGGAGGGGGCAGGCGTGATACGCGCCGGCACCGCGGTCAGCCCGAAGCGCTGGCTCAGCACGCCGTTCTGGTCGAAATAAATCCGGCTGTCCAGTGCGGCGGACGTGTCCGGCACGCTGCCACGCACCAGGATAATCTTGCTCATCAGGGTTTCCGGCACCTGGCGCTTCATCCACGCCACCTGGTCGGCGTCATCCCCGTTGATGAAATACAGGGTCTGCATAAACGGCACGGTTTTCAGGGGGTTCACCACTTCGCCCTTGCGGGCAAACACCCGGCCCTCATGGTCTTTCAGGTCTTCGGTCAGACGGATGCTGGGGTCAAACCAGCGCTGCTCATACTTCTCTGCCCGTTTAATCCCCTCCACCGGCGCCGGGCGCTGGCTGTTTTCAATGACGCGCTGTTTAAATTCATCCATCGTCTGGTCCCACTGACCGGAGGTCTGCAGTTTCTGCAGACGCTGCGTGATGAGCTGCAGCATGTCCTGCTCGCGCACGGGCCACAAATCCCCCCAGGTCCCGAGGTCGGCCGCCTGTGTCAGCGGCGACAAAAGACAGCTGGCGAGCAGGCAGCCTTTCAGTCGTATCATTGCTGTGCTCCTTTCATCCGGCGGGCAATGTCGTGCTGAATGGTGCGGGTCACATCGGATGCGCCCTGAACCACGGCGGGTGAGACCAGAATGAGCACATGATGTTGCTGCTGATAATCCGCCAGGCTCTTCTCCAGTGCCTCGTTAAACCGGTCCGAGAGCACTTTTGACTGCGCCTCTGTCAGTGGCTTCTGGCTGACGCTGTCCATAAAGTTGTCGAGCGTCTTTTTCATATCGAAGGCCACCACCCGTGGCGTGGTGTACGCCAGCATCACCCGCGTGAGCATGACGTTGCAGGCCAGGGTAAAAACGACGAGGGCGGTGATGACCAGCACCCGCCGGAAAGTGCGCGATGTCGCTTTGTTTTGCTGCTGTTCCGGCCTCTGCTGCTGTTGCATCTGCTCCGTTTGTTGCTCTGCATTCTCTTCCATCAGCGGTTTTCCTCTGTGTCGTTTTCAGATATCCGGGATTCAAGCTCAGCCATCTCCCTGTCAAAGTTGTGGCAGGCCAGGCCGTACACCGCATCGTGAATATCGACACCTTCTGCCCGGCGCGCTTTCATGTACTCGAAGTCCGGGCCTTTGGAGGAGTACATCGCCCTGCTGAGCGGGTCGACAAACAGGCGGTGCCAGGAGCAGTTCGCCTCCACCTGCAGCATAAAAGAGGAGAACCACTGCTCTTTGGCCGAGCCGAAACCGTTAATCATGTCTTTCTCAAGCTTGCTGAACTGGTCGGGGTACAGCTGGTTGTATTTGGCAAACTCCTTCGCTGACTGCTTCAGAATGGCCTTGTACGAGGAGTTACCCCAGGCCGCCCGTGCAGCGCTCGATGCGGTCGGGGAGTCGAAGTCGACGATGTTCTGGGTGATGGTGATATAGGCCCCGGTATGCCGGCGCGCCGTCCGGTAACCCTTCTCAATGAAGGTCCCCACCTTCTCGTTTTTGAAGTCCAGCAGTCGCCAGCCTTCATCAATCACGTTGAGTTTTTTCAGGCTGCGGGGAGACTGGTACATCCGGTTCTCGATATAGATGATGAGCGAGAACATCACCGCGACCAGCAGGGACTGGCGCGACTCCAGCCCGCCCAGTTCAAGAACCACCATCCGGGCATCGTCGTGCAGGGACGGCTCATCGGAGTTGAAATACTCCCCGTATAGCCCGTTCACCGTGTACTGGTCGAGCAGGATAATCATGTCATCAAGACGGCTGCGCACCCCCGGTGAGTCGGCGTATTCGTCACTGTCTTTCTCGCTCTGGAGAAAGGCCACCACATCATCGATACGCGCCTTGTTGCGCTTACTCAGCCAGGCCGCCCGGACCGCCTGCAGGAGAAGACCTTCGTGCACTTCATCCAGGTTGCCGTTGGGACTGGCCATCACCGACATCTGGTCGCGGATACGCTCGGCGGACAGGTCAAAGTTAGCGTCGTCGAGAATATTGGCGAACGGATTAAACTTCAGCGAGTCGCCGTCGAGATACACGCCGCCCATGTTTTCACACAGGGACTTGTAGCCGTCGCCCATGTCGAAGACCCAGGCAAAACCGCCGGAGTCGAGCACGCTGCGAATGAGGGGCTGGATCAGACCGGTTTTCCCCGCCCCGGAGGTGCCGCAGACCGCCATGTTGAAGTTGGTGTTGTTCATTCCCTTATAGAACAGATCGATGAACGCCAGCTGGTTACGGTAGGTGGGGGCCAGGAGTCCTGCCGGCGCCAGCGGACTGTCAGCAACAACCGGCAGAAGGTTGGCCACCTGGAACGTCTCAGCCCGCTTCACCACACCTGCCGCCTGCAGCTCTTTAAACAGGCCTTCGCCGCACTTGAACGGCATCATGGCCAGAAAATTACGCAGGTGATGGTAGCGGGCCGGGATAAGCTGGAAACCGCCCTTACGGTAGCTGTTGAGCACCTGCTGTTCGGTAGCGAGAGAGGCCTCTGCGTTGTCGGCGGTATACGTGGTGATGTTAAAGAAGTAGGACACCAGAGAGGTCTGGTTGGTCGCCAGACGCTGGCGGATATCGCCCCACTCCTGCACTTCTTTTATTACGTTCGGAAAATACTTCGCATAGGAAGTTTTGCTTTTCTTCTCCACGTCCATGAATTTCAGGTTGGCTTCGTTCTGGGTTTTCACCTGGTCCTCGACCATCAGCGTCAGCGTGATGACAAAGGGGCAGGAGATGGAGAGCTCAGGGTTCAGCAGGTTGGCGTAGTTGTCCGCCGCGGTCCAGAGAAAGGCGATTTCCGGGTCACACTCCAGGTGGTAGTTCGTCACCCGGGTCACGCACTCTTTCCCGTCGCGCCCCAGGCGGCCGATTTTCAGGTGACCGGCGGTGACCTGCATGTCGAAGCTGTCATCCACGCACTGGTAGTTCAGGTCCTGATACGGGTCCAGCTTGTACGGCACCCGGTACATCTCGTGCGGGTCCGGGTTAATCAGCTCCCGCATCAGTTCGACCAGCCCGGCTGCATCGAGAATACGCGTCGGGATGTAAGCCCCGCCGAGCGATGCCCGTAACACTTTAATCTGATTCTCCAGCTCCACAATTTGCGAGGTGGAGTTCTTCTTGCGGGGCACGCAGCAGGAGATGTAGACGCGGTAGTTACGCAGCGTCAGGGGCAAATCCAGATTGTCCGGCAGAGGAAACTGTGTTTCGGCTGCCCGGAGGTAGTAGGCGCGGGTGATGGCATTAAACTTTTTAGCCTGTGTACCGCTCCAGCGGAATTCACGCAGACCGTAGTCGATATCATTCCCGACCAGCTTACTGGACACCAGATGGAAACTGACCGGCACACCGCGGGGAAGTTTACTGCGCAGTAAATGCTCCAGCGTGGAGACGATAACTTTATCCGCACCGGGAAGCGGGCGCGCTTCAAACATATAGCCGACGGTTTTGTTATTAATAAACAGCCCGGTCGCAGAGTCGTAATCCCTGTAAGGAAGGATACGGCTGAACTGGGGGAAGTTCATGCTGCCCAGCGTGTCATTGGCTTTGGCAGATTCGTCGGGCAGCTTCAGCGCAGAGACCAGCGAGTTCACGGCCTGCGCGACGGTATCCATGATGTTATTACTCATGCGAGCATTCCTTAATACATTTTAGAAATTCAGAGAAATATCAGGCTGTAGTTCGCGGATATATCACGCAAAGCCATTTTTAAAATCGCAGACACAAATAAACACCGAAAGTCGCTCAGGCGAATTTAAAAACTATTTACCTGCACGCTTATATAACCCCCACTGGCGGATATACTCATCATACTGAACCGTCGGTATATTAATGATGACGCCGGCACAATCCAGTTTATTAACAGGTTCGGTAAATGCGCCCGTCGGAATGTTTGCCTCAAGGAGTTTACAGTCATTTTTCCAGTGTCTCCCGGCTTCCAGCTCATCCATCGTGAATGACCGACTGGTAAAGACGATAAGTGGCTTTGTTGAATAAATCAGATTTCGGGTAAGTCTCCCCCGTAGCGGGTTGTGTTTTCAGGCAATACGCACGCTTTCAGGCATACCTGCTTTCGTCATTTTGTTCAGCGCTCGTACCAGGGCCATAG
>NZ_JBLWZO010000015.1:0-49898 GCF_048266405.1 Celeribacter sp. | reverse complement strand
GCGGATCGCGTGGCCGAATTGGGCGGCTTCATCGGTCCTATTATCGGCGGCATTTATGAGGGCATTCGTCTCGGCATTTACGATGAACCTAGCAACTTTGCGGAGATCGCAGGTAGACCGCATCAAAGCTGGGACGACTATTTCGGATCACTTGTAGGCTAAGCCGCCACGTTCAAAACTGACTACAAAGATTGGGACGTTTCATATTTCAGAATCTGAATTTCATAGGAAGGTTTCCACCTCACCCTGCGTCGTGTGTCTGACGGATAGTGGTCTTGATCATATGCGCGGCTTTTTCTGCCACCATCATGACGGGCGCGTTGATATTACCTGAGGTGATGTTGGGGAAGATGGAGGCATCCACCACCCGCAATCCGCGCACGCCGTGGACTTTAAGCGTGGAATCCACGACGGAGGTTGTGGGATCGGCGCCCATCGGGCAACTCCCGCACAGGTGGTAGATGGAGCCACCTTCCTTGCGCATATGCTCCAGCATGTCCTGGTCGCGCGCGCAGGCCAGTCCCGGGGAGACCTCTTTGGTGGTAATGTCCTTTAGGGCAGGCATTTCCATGAAGCGTCGCACCAGTTTTCCCGCCTGAACCACGTCGTTGCGATCGCGCTCGGTTGCCAGATAGTTCGGGCGGATCAAGGGCGCGGCCAATGGATCGTTGGAGGCAAGTGTCACGCTGCCACGGCTTTCAGGGCGACAAGCATTGAAGGCAAACAGGAAGCCCGAATAGGGTTCGGGTTCGAGCTTGGCTTTGGTGCTTTCGGGCACGCGATAAGACATCGGGTTGAAGTAAAGCTGGATATTAGGCGCATCATGGGACGGGTCAGCGCGGAAGAACCCACCCGCCTGATTGACGCTGAGCGCAAGCGGCCCCCGACGGGCCAGTACATACTGCATCCCCGCCCAGAGCTTTCCCCACCACGGGCGCAACACATCATTCAGCGTCGGAACCTTTGTCTGGTAATAGTAGCTGGCGCAAAGGTGGTCTTGCAGCCCGCGACCGACCGAGGGTAGGGCGACTTTGGGCGTGATGCCATGGGCTTTCAGCTCGTTCGGATCGCCTACCCCTGAGAGCATCAACAGTTTGGGCGAAGCAACTGCCCCCGCGCTCAGGATCACCTCACGGCGTGCCGTGGCGTGTTCTTCGCCCTTCTTGCTCCGAAAACGCACCCCCGTCGCGCGGTTGGTGTCGTCAATGTCGATCCCTGTGACCTCGACATTCAGTCGCAGCGTCATGTTGGGTCGCTTGAGCGCGGATTTTAGATAGGTCTTCGAGCTGGATTGCCGTTTGCCGTGCGCGATGTTTGCTTCATAGATACCTGCTCCTTCCAGATCGGCACCGTTGAAGTCCTCGTTCATTGGTGCGCCCATTTCGCGGGCGGCTTCAAGGAAATGATTGCAAACGGGGTGGGCACCTTCCTTCATGGGGGTGATGCCAACGGGGCCGTCTGCCCCGTGCCATTGCGTGTCGCCTAAGGGGTGCGCTTCCAGCTTGCGAAACCACGGCAGCACATCGTCATAGCCCCAACCCGGGTTGCCCGCATCGCGCCAGTCGTCAAAGTCCGACCGATGGCCGCGCACCCAGATCATCGCATTGATCGATCCAGACCCGCCCTGAACCTTGCCGCGCGGGGCATAGATGCGCCGACCACCCATGGCAGCTTCTGGCTCGGAGGAATACATCCAGTTGGTCTTGGGATTGAAGTAGTTACGGGCATAGCCCGCGGGCATGTCAAACCAGAAGGAGCGGTCGCTGCCGCCTGCTTCCAAAAGCAGAACGCGGGTCTTCGGATCTTCCGACAAGCGGGCCGCGAGGATCGACCCCGCAGATCCGGCGCCGATAATAATGTAGTCGTAGGACATGGCGGGGCCTATTTCGAGAGGTCTTTCCAAGAGGTGTCGGACTGCGCCTTGAAATCATAGGGGCTGTCCCACATCGCCAGATGCAGACGTTTGTCCTTATAGGGAGAGTGCGCCTCGATCACCTCGCGGTTGAGCGTTATCCCGAGGCCGGGTTTGCCTGACGGGATGATGTAGCCATCTTCCCATACGAGCGGCTCTTCCAGCACCTCGGCGTGAAAGCCGTCCCATCGGCGGATGCTTTCCTGCACAAGGAAATTGGGCGTGGCGGTCGCAAGCTGGATGCTAGCGGCGGCACCGACGGGGCCGTTGTAGAGGTGCGGCGCGATCTGCGCGTAGTAAGTCTCTGCGAGGGCAGCAACCTTCTTGCCTTCCAAGATTCCGCCAACGCGTCCGAGGTTCATTTGCAGGATCGACGCGCCGTTATTGCGCAGGAGGTCGTGGAACTCGTACTTGGTGGTGAGCCGTTCGCCCGTCGCGACGGGGATGGTGGTCTTGTCCGCCACACGCCCCATGGCCTCGCAGTTGCCGGGCGGAATGGGCTCTTCGAACCACAACGGATCATAGGGCTCCAGCCGTCGCGCCAGACGCACAGCGCCTGACACGGTCATCTGCCCGTGGGTGCCGAACAACAGGTCACATCGGTTGCCGACAGCCTCGCGGATACGACGACAGAATGCCTCGCTACGATCCATGTCCTCAAGCGAGAGTTGATGCCCGCCCATCACAGTGTAGGGACCAGCGGGGTCGAACTTCAACGCTGTGAAACCCTGCTCCATATATTCGAGCGCGCATTCGACGCTCAGTTCGAGGTTATTGTAGTCATGGGCGCCGCTTGCGTTTTGCGGATAGAGGTAGCTGTAGGAGCGCAGCTTCTCGTTCACCTTGCCACCGATGAGTTCGTAGACAGGCTTGCCCGCCGCCTTGCCGATGATGTCCCAACAGGCCATCTCTAGCCCTGAGACGATGCCCATCATGGTCAGATCGGGACGTTGCGTGAAGCCGCTAGAATAGGCGCGGCGGAAGAATTTCTCGACGTGGTGCGGGTCTTCGCCAGCGAGAAGGCGGTCGAAGACATCCTGAATGGCCACCACCATGACATCGGGGTGGAAGGTTGCGGAATAGACCTCACCCACACCCTCGATCCCGTCGTCGGTGCGCAGGGTGACAAAGATCCAGTACATACCGCCGATGTGGGGTGGGGGGACGGCGACGACGTCCGTGTGGACAGAGACAAGTTTCATAGAATGGCCCTCACCAGCTTTGAATGACAAGACGGGTTTGCGTGAATTCCAGCATACCGTGTTTGCCGTCATCCCCGCCAAGGCCCGAGCGTTTCCAGCCCGCGTGGTAGCCTTGGAACGGGTCGGCAGGGGTGCGGTTGATATAGAGTTCTCCCGCTTCGATGTTGTTGGCGACTTCCATCGCCTTGCGGTAGTTCTCGGTATAGAGCACGGAGGCGAGACCGAACTGGTGGTCGTTGGCCAACTCCAGTGCCTCCTCGATCGTGTCGTATTTCAGAACGGGCAGGACGGGACCGAAGACCTCCTCTTGAACGATCTCCATATCCTGACGGCAATTGGTCAGAAGGGTCGGCGGGTAGAACCAGCCCGGGCCTTCGGGGATGAAATTGCCCGTTTCCAGTTTCGCTCCGTCGTCAATGGCCCGCTGGACCATCTGGTGGATGTTGAGGCGCGAGCTTGCGTTGATGAGCGGCCCCATGGCGGAAGGCTCCCGCATGCGGTCCCCGAAGGCGCACTCATTCATATGTTTGCGCAGCAGATCGACAAACTTGTCGTGTACACTTTCTTGCACATAGACCCGCTCCACGGCGGTACAAAGCTGACCGCAATGGCTCGTGCGCGATGCGATAACGGCAGCCGCGGCGGCTTCGAGATCGGCGTCGGCCTCGATAATTGCGGGTGTCTTTCCACCGAGTTCCAAAGAGACCTTGGCTATATTGACTTGGCTGTATTCGAGAACCTTGCGACCCGCGCCGACGCTGCCCGTAAGGGTAATCATGCCCACTTTCGGATGGGTGCAGACGCCTTGGGCGACCTCATGGGTCATGGCGAGGATGTTGATGACGCCCGCAGGGAAGCCGCAGTCGCGCACGGCCCGCGCGATCTCTAGCGCCGATCCAGGGGTGTTGTTGGAGGGGCGCGCGACGACCGTGTTGCCCGTGATCAAGGCGGGTGCGAGTTTGCGCATCAGCGTGTAGACGGGGAAGTTGAACGGGATGAGTGCGGCTACGACGCCAATGGGCTCGCGCTGTAAGACGAGGGTTTCGTTGGGGCTGTCGGAAGGGATTATCTCCCCCTCTATGCGCCGCGCCCACTCCGCGTGATAGCGCGTGATTTCGGCGGCGTAGAAGACTTCGCCTGCTGCATCCTCAAGGCTTTTGCCAGACTCCAGCGCGAGAATTTCCCCGATCTGGTCCTTGCGCTCTTCGAGCAGGTCGGCCAACGCACGAAGGTGGTTTGCCCGTTCGATCGAAGTGAGCTTGCGCCAGCCTTTCTGGGCATGGGCTGCAGCCTCGACGGCGGAGCGGGCCTCGGCGGCCGTAGCGGCGACCGCATGGGCGACGGGTTCGCCCGTGGCGGGGTTCAAAACCGTGATGAGTTCCTCGCCGTCGGAGGCCAGAAACTCGTTGTTGGCGAAATTGCGGTCGATCCTCATGCGAGTCTCCTCTGGGTGGGTCACGGGCCCAGACAAAATTTATGTGGCGAAATCTGTCAATTAAAATCCAAATAAGGAAACTTTATTCCATATTTGGAAAAACTGTGCGAGTAAGGGGCAAAAGATCAGGAGGCACCATGACACCCTCGAAAAAAACTGCCGCACCAGCCATTGACGGATCGGTAGCAATACTGGACGTGCTGTCGCGCTCGCCGTGGCCGCTCCAGCTTTCGGAAATCTGTGAGCGCACGGAGCTGGCGCAGGCCTCGGCACATCGGATCATTAATGCCATGGTCGAGCATCATCTGGTTGCGTTAGCACCAGGAAGGCGGAAAACCTACGTCCTTGGCGCGCGCCTGTTCGAGTTGTCCTCGGCGGTTTTTGCGCGCCAGCCCTATGTGCCGCATTTCTATCCCATTGCCGAAATTCTCAAGAATGAGATCCACCGCTCGATCTTTCTCAGCCTACCAGTCGGCAATCAGGTGGTCATCCTCGCACGACTGGACGCGCCTGCAAGCCAGACGTTCAACGCCTATGTGGGGCGCACCCTGCCCATGCATCTGTCGGCGTCGGGCAAGGCACTTCTGGCTGCGCGACCACTTGAGGAGCAGTTGGACTACCTACGCAAGGAGGGGCTGGCCGCTCAGGACAAAGCTGACAGCCTGCCCGAGCTTGTCCATGACCTGCAACGGGCCGCACGGCTTGGCTACGCGGTGAGTGTCAACGAGATACAGGACGGCGTGGGTTGCATCGCTGCGCCCGTGCGCAACGGCCGGGGTGAACCCGTCGCCGCGATAAGCGCCTGCTTCACGGGTGAGTCGCTCTCGGTGGAGAGCGCAAGGGTCTATTCCAAGAACGTAGTGCAGGCCGCTCGCCAACTTTCGTCTCACATTCTTTGAGTGAAATTAGGGCTCTGCCCATAACTTATGACTTTTAGGAATGACCTCTGCGAAAATGTCGTTTGCGCGACATAGGTGATTTCGTTTTTGCTTTGATGAAACGAGGAGGAGAACCCGTTTCATGATAGGCAACGCTACATCACGCATTGAGTGCGATGGCATAGGACCGCTTGAGTTGGGGAAGGATGTCGTCTTTGGCATCCAGACCCAGCGGGCTGTCGATCTCTATCCTCTTGTGGGCCAGAAATGCTTTGCGGAGCGTCCCGCGTTGTTGAACGCGATGCTCGCAGTCAAGAAGGCCAGCGCTCAGACCAACGTGCAAATTGGCGTGCTTGACCCCGCTGTTGGAGCCGCGATAGAGCAGGCAGCTGCGAAGCTGCTTTCTGAACCGCGTCCCGACTTTTTCCCCGTTCATGCGGCTCACGGCGGGGGCGGTATTTCCTTCAACATGAACCTCAACGAAGTGCTGGCCAATCTGGCCAACGCGGCGTTGACTGGCGCAGCCTACGGAACCTATGCGCCCGTCGAGCCGAGCGACCATGTGAACCTGAACCACTCTACAGCTGATAGTCTCTCGACGGCCTGCCACATCGCCGCGCGTACGGCTTATGCCAGTTTCGAGTGCGAGGTGGCGGGGCTTGTGGAGGATCTGGAAGCCCTGGTGGCCGAGTGGGGCGGGCAGCGCAAACTGGCGCGGACTTGTATGCAAGACGCAGTAGACATTTCTTTTGGCGATTATCTGGGGGGCGTCTCCGCCTCGCTGGCATTCAATTTGGATCGCGCTCGTCGTGATGCCGAGAAACTGCGCGCGGTGTCGCTTGGCGCCACGATCATCGGGCGGCGCGAGGATTGCGACCCCGCGTTCTATACTTCCATCCTGCCCGCGCTCAATGCAGAGTTGGAGCGTATTGGTATGCCTTCGGGTTTTCGACGCGCCAACAACCTGTTCGCGGCCACACAGGCACATGACCGTTTGCTTGCGCTCGGAGGGGCATTGGACCAACTGGGACGGACCCTTATGCGTTTTGCAAAAGACCTGCGCCTGATGGCGTCTGGCCCTGTCGGCGGTCTGTCGGAAATCCGTCTGCCCGCCGTGCAGGCAGGCTCCTCGGCCATTCCGGGCAAGGTGAACCCAACCATCCCCGAATTCATGGTGCAATGCGCCATGATCGCGGCAGGACACGCACATACCATGGCAATGACGCAGGACCACGGGGAGCTTGATTACAACCCGTGGCAGGCGGTGGTAATCGGCAGTCTTCTCGACATGCTGTCGATACTGGAAAGCGGGGTTGCCACGCTGCGGCGCCATTGCGTGCAAGGCATGGTGCCCGATGCCGCGCGCAATAATGACCTTGCCACCAGCCTGCTTCCGTCGCTGATCTGCCTCAAACAGCTCAAAGGCTACAGCTACGCCTCCCGAGTGGCGAAAGATGCCGCGGGGGATGTCGATGCCGTCCGCCGCGAAGTCGCCGACGCTGAATGCGCCTGTTCCTCCTCACATGAAAACACCCAATACGCGGAAAATCATCATGACTGACACGCTCCAACAAACTGATCTTGACTGGGCCAAATCCTGGCTGGCGCAGGACAAAAAGCAATATATCGACGGCGAATGGGTCGCAGGTGCCGACAAGGACTGGGCTGTGAAAAACCCCGCGACGGGGGAGGTTCTCTGCAAGATCGCTCTCGCCGACACCGACCAGATCGAAACCGCCGCCGCGCGGGCCAATGAATGCCACCAAAGCGGTGTGTGGAGCAGGAAAACCACGCGCAAGGCGCGCGCGGACTACCTGATCGCGATTGCCCGTTTGATCCGCGACAACGCCAAGCAACTGGCTCTTCTGGAAAGCCTCGCCAATGGCAAGACCTTTCTCGAGGCGCTCAACGACGACATCTACACCTGCGCCGAGATTTTCGAATACTACGCTGGCTGGACAGACAAGTTCTACGGTGAGGTCTCACCCGTGGATGAGGGCTTTCTCAACTTCACCTCGAAAGACCCCGTTGGTGTCTGCGCCTTGATTGCGCCGTGGAACTACCCACTCTATCAGGCAAGCCTGAAGATCGCTCCCGCGCTGGCCATGGGCAATACGGTGGTTATGAAGCCTTCGGAATACACGCCGCTGGCCACGCTCTATCTCTTTGAACTGATCGACCGCAAAATGGACCTGCCCAAGGGGCTGTTGAATCTCGTGCTGTGCGATGGTGCCACAGCCAACCAACTGACGCTGAGTGCCAATGTCCATAAGGTGTCCTTCACAGGTTCCACAGGAGTCGGTCGCCACATTGTTCAGAATTCGGGGCAGTCTAACCTCAAGGCGGTGACGCTGGAACTTGGCGGGAAATCGCCCTGTATCTTCTTTGACGACACCAAAGATCTCGATGCGGCGATCGAGCGGGCCTTCTACGTGATGTTTTCGCAAAAGGGCGAGAAATGCTCTGAGCCGACCCGTTTCCTGATCCAGAAGGGGATTTACGACGAAGTTCTCGAGAAGCTGATTGCCAAGGCCGAAGCCGTGACCTGTGGCGATCCTCTGCTGGCCGACACCCAACAGGGTGCGCAATGCAACGAGGCGCAGTTTAAACGCATTCTGGACTACATCGAGATCGGCAAGTCGGAGGCGGAACTGGTCGCGGGGGGACATGCGGATACCACGGGTGACAACGCCAAGGGGCTTTTCGTGCGCCCCACCATCTTCTCCAACGTGCCTGAAACCGCGCGGATCGCGCAGGAAGAGATTTTCGGCCCCGTGCTGGCCTGCGCCCCATTTGACACGGCGGAAGATGCACTGCGCATGGCCAATGGCACTAGCTACGGCCTTGCGGCGGGGATTTACACCGCCGATGTGAGCCTCGCTCATAAAATGGCCGACCGCCTCGATGCGGGCATGGTCTTTGTTAACCGTTACGGATGCTACGGATTGGCTGCACCCTTCGGTGGCTTCAAGCAAAGCGGTTGGGGCAAGGAAATGGCGATCCATTCCCTGTCCTCCTACACCCGCACCAAATGTACATGGATTCATTACGGCGAATAGGTCGCCGTCGTGCGTTTTGATCAACCTCCTTTGAAAGAGTGAAGGACATGCAATACACCCGTCTGGGCCGTTCCGGCCTCAAGGTTTCCCGTCTTTGCCTTGGCACGATGAACATGGGCTCCAAGTCTTGGAAGCCGTGGATTTTTGACGAAAGTGAATCCGAGCCGATCATCGGCCATGCGCTCGACAATGGCGTCAATTTTATCGACCTTGCCGATTTCTATTCTGCAGGTGCAGGCGAGGAAGTCGTTTGCAACGTGCTGCGCAAGCTGGCCAAGCGTGATGAGTTGGTTATCACCACTAAACTCGGCTACCCGATCGGTGGGGGCGTCAACAATGGCGGCCACTCCCGCAAGCACGTATTCGATGCGATTGAAGGCTCCCTGAGCCGGATGAATACCGATTACGTCGATATCTACATGCTGCACTATTTCGATACCGAAACCCCCATCGAAGAGACCATGCAGGCGCTAGACGATGTCGTGCGGTCGGGTAAGGCGCGCTATATCGGTGTGTCCACCATGTATACGTGGCAATTTGCGCGCATCCTGTCTGTGTGCGAGCAAAACGGTTGGGCGCGCCCGATCAACATGCAGCTGCAATGGAACGCCGCCTACCGCGAGGAAGAGCGCGAAATGATCCCTTTCTGTATGGATCAAGGCGTCGGTGTTTCGGTCTTTAGTCCACTTGCGCGCGGATTACTGAGCTGCGACATGACCTCGATCCGCAACCAGACCGATTTTTTCACACATGAGATGTATAACGATGCCTCTTCGCGAGCAGTAGCGCGCTCTGTGGCCTCAGTCGCCGAGGGGCGCGGGATCAATGCTGCGCAGGTGGCGCAGGCTTGGCTTTTGGGCAAGACGGAGGTGTCCTCCATGCTGGTAGGGGCGGATAACCAGTCCCAGTTCGACAGTGCTCTGGCCGCTCTGGAGACGGAGTTGGATGCGGAAGAGGTCTATGAAATCGAACGCAATTATACGCCCTGCGACGTGATCAATGACTACACCGCAGGCAAGCGTATCCCACGTGACCCACGGCCCGCCCAAGGGCGTTTCGCAGGCATGCAGAGTTCTGTGGCCTGATGGCTAAAAGGCAAGGCGGAGGGGTTCGCCTTGCCAAAACAAAAATCATCAAAAGGGAGATTTAGGATGGATGATTTGAAGATGCTCAGCGGCAAGCCGCTGCACCCCGAGGCGCGCAAGATGCAGCGTCGCTTTGCGTCAGGCGAGATTGACCGCCGCGGGTTCCTGCGGGGTCTCGCATGGCTTGGTGTTGCTGTCGGGGCCGCGGGTGTCGCGCCGCGCGTATTGCAGGCGCAGGAGACGCCGAAAGATGGCGGGACTTTGCGCTTTGCCTGTCAGGTTCAGGAAATCACCGACCCGATGATGGCGACATGGATTGAATCCTCCAACCTGCTGCGCAACAGCCTCGAATTCCTGACATGGGTGGATGCGGACAACATCACGCGCCCCTATCTGGCGAAAAGCTGGACGCCTTCGGAGGATCTCACCGTATGGGACTTCGAGCTGGACGAGCGCGTTAAATGGTCCAATGGCGATGACTTCATCCCCGAGGACGTGATTTTCAACATCGAACGCTGGATCGCACCTGACTCGCAAAGCTCCAACAAGAGCGCCTTCGAATCCGTCCAATCGGTGGAGAAGGTGGGAGATCACACGGTGCGGATCACCCTGTCGCGCCCCGTGGCCTCGCTGCCCGAACAGCTGTGCTCGCACACCTGTGCAATTGTCCACCGCGACTTTGCGGGCAACTGGCCTGAAAACCCTGTCGGTACGGGGCCATTTTCGCTGGTCAGTCACGAGGTTGGCCGTCAGGCAATTTTCCGCAAACGAGACGGCTATTGGGGAACGCCCGCCCATCTCGACGAGATTCACTACATCGACCTTGGCACAGATGTGACCACGCATCTCGCAGCGCTGTCGAGCGGGCAGGTGGACGTGCTCTACCGCACAACCATTGCGGAATACGACCTTATGCAGTCGCTGCCGAACATCCAGGTCCTGACGGGCACGGCCGCCCATACGCTCGCGATCCGTATGCAAGTGGATCAAGCGCCTTTTGACGACATCCGCGTCCGCAAGGCTGTGCAACTGGCAGCGAACAACGAGCAAATGATGCAAATCGCCTATCGGGGTGAAGGCGTGGTGGGCCGCAACTTCCACGTCTCCCCTGATCAGGCGGACTATGCGCCCGTTGAAGGCATTGCGCGCGATGTTGAAGCCGCCAAGGCGCTCTTGGCCGAGGCAGGATATCCCGAAGGGATTGATATCGAACTGGTCGTAGGTAACACGCAGGGCAAATGGGAGCAGGACACCGCACAGGTTCTGCAACAAAACCTCGCTGAAGCGGGCATTCGATTGAATCTCAACGTGTTACCTGCATCTCAATACTGGCCGATCTGGAACAAAGTTCCGTTCGGCGTTACCTATTGGGCGCACCGCCCGCTAGGCACTATGACGCTCGACCTAGCTTATCGCACGGGTGCGGCGTGGAACGAAAGCCATTATGCAAACCCTGATTTCGATGCAGCCCTGAACAAAGCGATGTCGCTGGTCGATCCCGAGGCCCGTATGGAGGCCATGGCAGAGGTTGAGACGATTTTGCGTGACGATGCAGTTCTAGTACAGCCATATTGGCCGAACCGCTTCTCGGCTGCGGCCCAGAATGTTCGCGGTTTTGTTCTGCATCCGTCGGATTTCTTCCGCATGGATGGCGTCTGGTTGGCTTGATGCCAAACATCGTTGGGGCGGGCCGAGTGCCTGCCCCTCTTATTCGCGCCCTTCGGCGCATTTTTTGGAATGATGGGGGGTGCTTAGTGAATTTGGGTAAGTTTATAATCAAAAAGGCAACGTTCGGGATTGCCACGATGGTGGTCGTCTCGTTTCTTATCTTTCTCGCACTCGAAGTGAACATCGAAGAGGTCGCGGTTAAAGTTCTGGGTCAGTACTCGACACCTGAACAACGCGCGGCATGGCTTTTGGAAAACGGCTATACCGATCCGTTTCTCGTGCGCTACCTGCGGTGGCTTGGCGGGTTCGTGGTGGGCGAGTGGGGGCAATCCACCTATTTCCGCGCACCAGTGATGGATGTCCTGCTTCCGCGTCTGGGCGCGTCGGCCGTGCTTGCCGGTGGGGCTCTTTTGGTCATTGTCACTTTCGGCCTGACGCTGGGCGTTCTGGCGGGAATGCGTCCCGGGTCGCTCCTCGATCGCGTGGTGTCAGTCTTCTCCGTGATCACAACCTCCATTCCCGATTTCGCCTCGGCGGTGTTCCTGTCTGCGATCTTCGTGTTCTGGCTTGGGGTTCTTCCCGGCGCCAGCACCATGATCTCGGGGTTTTCGCTCAAGGAATTGATCCTGCCCGTTTCGGTGTTGGGTCTCTATTCGATGGGCTATCTCGCGCGGGTCACGCGCGCCTCGATGGCTGATGTCATGAGCACCCACTATATCCGCACCGCCCGCCTCAAGGGGGCAAGTCTGAGCCGTATGGTCCTGCGCCATGCGTTGCGCAATGCGCTCATCACGCCCGTTACGGTCATCATGCTGCAACTGCCGTGGCTGTTGTCGGGGGTGATCGTTGTTGAAGTGTTCTATGCCTACAAGGGCTTCGGATCGCTTCTTTACGACGCAGCACTCAATCAGGACATCTACCTGATCGAGGCCTGCGCGATGATTTCGGTTCTCGTCGTCGTTCTCAGCCAGATTTTCTCCGACTTGCTCTACGGCTGGTTGAACCCGCGTATCCAACTTGGAGAAAAATCATGAAGGCTCTAAAACCTTACCTGCAAAAGCCGCTGGTTGTGATCGGTGGTTTCCTTGCCTTTTCATGGCTTCTGATCGCGATCCTTGCACCCGTTCTGGCGCCATTCGATCCGCTTCAAACCCTTCAACCGTTGGTTAAACCGATGACGGTGGGCGATAGTGGTGATCTCTATATCCTTGGTACCGATATGTTAGGCCGCGATATCCTGTCACGTCTGATCTGGGGCGCGCGAACCGTTGTGATCTACGCGACGTTGGCTACATTGACTGCCTATGCCTTCGGCATGTGTTTTGGTCTCGTCGCAGGATACCTCGGCGGACGCACTGATACGGTTCTGTCCTTTATGTCCAATGTGGTGTTGAGCTTTCCCGTGTTGGTACTCTATATCGTGATCATCGTGGTGATCGGCGCATCCCCCGTGAATATCGTCATCGCGGTCACATTCAGCAGTGCGCCTGCGATCTTCCGCATCGTGCGCGCGATCACCATCGACGTATCGAGCCGCGATTTCGTGAAAGCGGCGATCACGCAGGGCGAAAGCACGCTGCGCATCCTGTTTGTGGAAATCTTGCCAAATACCACAGGGCCGCTCTCGGTCGATTTTTGTCTGCGCCTTGGCTACACCGCGATTACCATCGGGACGCTGGGCTTTCTGGGTCTGGGGCTCCCGCCGCCAACACCTGACTGGGGCGGAATGGTGAACGAAGGCCGCTCTATGGCGATCGCCTTCCCTCATTTGGTAATCTTCCCCTGTATCGCTATTTCTACCCTGACGTTGGGACTGAGCCTGCTGGCCGATGGCCTGCGCGAAGTTAACGAGGCAAAGGAGCGCCAATCATGACGCAGACCGAAACCAATGTCCTTTTGGACGTCCATAACCTTGCGGTTGCTTTACCTAAAGGTGCCGACAGGCCCTATGCGGTCAAGGATGTGTCGCTGAATGTAAAGCCACGTGAAATTTTGTGTATTGTCGGGGAATCCGGCTCGGGAAAATCGGTGCTGACCGCAACGCTCATGGGGGCGAGCCCAAAAGGCCTAAACGTGGCACAGGGACGCGCGATGATGGGCGGGCAGGATTTACTGACGCTGTCGGAAAAGCAGTGGCGGCATATCCGTGGTAAGGACATCGGCATGATTTTTCAGGAGCCAATGGCTTCGCTGAACCCCGCGCTTACCGCAGGGCAGCAGATCGAGGAAGTGTTCGAACTACATTCCGACATGCCAAAGGAAAAGCGCGCGGCCGAAGCTCGTCGTCTTATCGAGGAGATGCATCTTCCCGATCCCGATCGCATTCTGGCAAGCTACCCGCATGAGTTGTCAGGCGGCCAGTGTCAACGCGTGGTGATCGCCATGGCCTTGGCAATGTGTCCCAAACTGTTGATTGCCGACGAGCCGACGACAGCTTTGGATGTGACAACGCAAGCACAGGTACTCAAACTGGTCCGCGAGTTACGCGATAATCACGGGCACGGGATCATTTTCATCACCCATGATCTTGGTGTTGTCGCAGATATCGCGGATAGGATCGCGGTGATGCGACAGGGTGAGTTGGTAGAGATCGGTACAGCCGAGCAGGTGCTGAAAAATCCGCAGCATGACTACACCAAGGCTCTGATCGACGCTGTGCCCAGCCTTGAACCTCACGATCGTCCCATTCCTGAAGATGCCGAAGGGGTGTTGGTGGTCGAGAGGCTCAACCACAGCTACGGCAGCGCTCAGGTTCTGCACGACATCGAACTGACCGTCTCGCCTGGTCGGGTGCTGTCTATCGTTGGCGAGAGCGGGTCGGGAAAATCAACAATCGCCCGCAATCTGATCCGGCTGACAACGCCGACTTCGGGGCGCATTGCTGTCGCGGGTGATGACATCTTGTCGGTGAACGGGGCAGGGCTACGGGCGATGCGTAGACGTATCCAGATGATCTTTCAGGATCCTTTCGGCTCCCTGAACCCACGCCGCCGTGTTGGGCCGATGATTGCGCGCGCTGCCATTCTGTCAGGCGCAACCCGCGCCGAGGCCGTGGCACGGGCGAAGGAATTGCTGGAACTGGTCGGGCTTGAGCGCAGCGCTTACAACCGTCGTCCCGCGGCTTTTTCGGGCGGGCAACGTCAACGCATCGGCATAGCGCGCGCCTTGGCTATGCGGCCGGATGTTCTGATCGCGGACGAAAGCGTCTCTGCTCTGGATGTCTCCGTTCAGGCGCAAGTTCTGGACCTGCTCGCGGAGTTGCAAAAAAAGTTGCGTCTGGCGGTTGTGTTCATCACCCACGACTTGCGTGTAGCGGCGCAAATCAGTGACGAGATCGTCGTGCTGAGCAAGGGCCACGTGGTCGAAAGGGGATCGGCAAGCGAGGTTCTTACGCGACCGCAACATCCCTACACGCAGGCGTTGATTGCCGCAGCGCCAGGGCGGGGGGCATTCCGTGCGGTCGGGTGAAACTTGACATGTCAATGTCTAAAATGGATACGGGTCGGGCATTCCTACGCGAAAGTCTCCTGTATCCAACTTAACCTGCGGTCTTTACACGATGTCCGTTTCTCCCTCCCTTACCTCTTTGCGGGCTTTTGCCACTGTCGGTCAATGCCTGAGCTTTACCGAAGGCGCGAACAGGTTGGGCGTGACACAAAGCGCCGTGAGCCGTCAAATACGCCAGCTGGAAAGCGTCCTAGATATTGCGCTTTTCCGCAGGATCGGGAATTCAGTCGAACTGACCGAAATCGGTGCTGTTCTGCATGAGCGTCTTTCTGGCGCATTTGACCAAATTGAAGATGCCGTGTTGGAAGCGCGCGCCACAGTTCCGCGCCAGAAATTGACGATTTTGGCTCCGCCGACGTTTGCCAGTCTTTGGTTATCCCATAGGCTGGTGTCTTTTCGTCATCGGTTTCCGGATCTGGACCTCTCGTTGCATTTTAGCCGCGATGACAACGTACGGTTTGATTGCGAAATACGTTTCGGTGATGAACCACATCCACGGCAATCCTCGACCCGCCTGATGGTCGAGCAACACATCGCCGTTTGTGCGCCCGATCTTTGGGCTGATCCTGTACGGTTGCGTAAAAGCTGCCTGCTCTATGTGCTTGATCGAGCCTATCGTTTGCCGACATGGGATAATTGGTTTGCGTCGACTCAGCATGATCTAAGTAACCTTCCTGAAAATGCGATGGAATTTGCCACGCTGAACATGGTGACACAGGCCGCGATCAATGGCGCGGGGCTTGCAGTGATTGATCGCAACATGATTGAGGCCGAACTCGCATCAGGTGCGCTGATTCAGATTGATCCCGTGGTCGTCTCTGGGCCCTATGGCTATTGGCTTGATATCTCCTCGGAGCGACAAACTCGCAGCCGTGTGGTGCATTTCGCCCGTTGGTTGCAAAAGGCTGTTGGAGATGGAGGTCGAAGTGGAGTAGCTTCTGAGATTGGTTGAAGTGGACTGATTTTACTTGTGTGGTTCCCCAAAATGCTCGGTCAAGACATTTTCCGTTCGCTCAATGCCCTACCGGACAGTGAATGAAGGCAATCATCGCTTAAGTGGGCGGTCGAGTTCCGCCTGTGCAAAGTTTAGCCCGTCACGCCACTGGTACGAATGGCGGGTGAAACGCTGACGCCTTACGTAGTATCTCATTGGCTTGGCGTAGCTCCCGGTTTCCCCTTCGAGGGATTTAATCCGATCACGTTCTTCAGTCGTCACGCCGTCACGCATACCACTGTCCTTTTCGGCCTGCTTGACCCATCCGTTCAAGGTCTGGGGAATACAGCCGATTTTGGGTGCAATGGCCACAATCGCGCCCGCCTGCGTTTCGTAGGAGCCTTGATGCTCAAACACCATTCGGACCGCACGTGCGCGGACCTCAGGCGAGTAGCGATTTGCCATTTTACTTTTTGGCATAACCATCATCCTTACTTAAGTTGATGGTAGCCGACAAACTCGGGGCGTTTCAGTCTAGCGATTGATGCCGAGCGCATCGATGTCTTGGCCAAGCGGTTCCGCGAGGTCTTCCATCGCGTCGTAGAGAAGTTCCAGCGCATAGTGCGGGTTGTGGGCGAAAGCGCCTGCATCCGCGGATACGAACTTCCAGTTATAGACCGCTTTCAACAGGCGGGGCGTCCATGCATTGTAGCCCACAGCCCTGCCGTCCACCTCGTCAACCCGTCCGTCGCCATTGGCGTCCGCGAAGAAATACGGATAGCTGTGGCTGTCGTAGATCATCGGTGTGCCAGCAACCTGTGCGGCATAGTCCTGCACCATGCCAAGCAGACGTTTCGCATTGGCTGCGATATCCGCGCGGATGCCCTTTGTCAGATCGCCGCTGCCATCGTAGCTGAGACGGGAGAGGCGGATGTCGTCGGGCGTGCTGTTCTCATGGCAGGTCGCGCAGGTGTTCTCGGAGACCGTCAGGTTATGCGGCTCGTGGCACGATACGCAGGTTTCGACGGGGCGGGCGTGAAAGAAGCGGCCCGAATATTCCTTGTCGGGGTAATGGTAGCCCGATCCTGCATAGCCGCCGAGCCATGTGGAGGCCGCAACCGCATAGTGCGGGTTGATGAAGCCCAGTTCGGGGTCGGGCGTGTCGGGGTCTTTCGCATCGGTCGCGGCGGCGACCTGTTGTCCCGAGGCGCGGCCTTGGTGGCAGGTCATGCAGGAGGCTTCTGCAGGGGTGCTGACGGGATGCATCAGGCCGCTGGGGAAACGCACTTCTGCAACGCCGCTCAGGCCCGGATCATGGCAGGTCGCACAATCGACAACGCCACCCGTCGGCACGGGAGAGGCGGGCAGTCCCGCCTCGCTGCCGTCGAGACCGTGGAAGGAGCGAAAACCTGCGCCTGAGTGGCAAACGGCACAGGTAGGTGGAATTTCGCCGTCTTCGTCCCAATGCGCAAAGGCCTCGGAGGACGAATCAGAATGGCCCGAACGTGCCCAATCGGATATGGCATTCTGGTTCGCGATCTTGATTTGATCGGGTCTGAAGGGACCGGTTTCGGGCATGACGTAGAGCTCAAGCTGCTCGGCGATTTCCGCGATCTCGGCCGTTGTTTCTGTTGTAGTATCTTGCGCATAGGAAGCGTGGGGCAGGCAGGCGAGGGCCACACCGAAACAAACATGTATCTTGAATATACCTAAAAATTTCAATGGCATGGTGGCTTCCTTTTTGTGATGGTAGCTACACGTTTCCTAAAATCTTTGATATCGTTTCTTGGAGATTCTCGCAATGACGCCGTCCGCGTTTCTGGCGTCGAAGATATTTGAGTGACGGAGACAGGATGTTCACATCGGTTCTATCCGAAGGGCTTGATCTGCCACGAAGCGGGCTGAGGGTTACGCAGGCCGATGCGGAACTACATTTGACCGTGGAAGCCGCAGTTACCCCGTCGCCGCTTGAAGAGCTGCGCGTCGATATGCTGGTCGCGGAGGACGTGAAAGTTGCCCAAGGCCAACCGCTCATGCGTTTGAGATCGGCGCCCGAAATTGCCCTCGTGGCGCCGATGGCAGGGCGGGTGGCGCGGATCGACCTCATGCCGGGACACAAGCTGTCACAGGTCGTTCTTTTCCACGAGGCTGACGGGGATCGCTATGCCTTCAAGGTAGACGGAGCCGCGCGTGACGAGGCGGGTTTCAGGGCACTGCTTCAGGCCACGGGGTTGTGGCGGAACTTTCGCAGCCGCCCTTTCGGGCAGATGCCCGCACCGACCGAAACACCCGCTGCGATTTTCGTGATGGGAGTCGACAGCCGTCCCGATGCGCCTATGCCTTCCGTGGCAATCGAGGGACGCGAGGAGGAGTTCGGTCGCGGCCTTGAGGCCCTGAAACTGTTCGCGGGGGTTAAGTGCTTCCTATGCGAGCCGAAGGGAGCGCCCTTTGGCGGGGCGGTTCCGACGGATGTTACCCGTCTCGAAGTTGGGGACATCCATCCGCAGGGAGCGGCAGGCTTCCTGATCCACCGCCATTTTCCAGCGCAGACCGAGCGGCGTGTGTGGAGCATTCATGCCGAAGACCTTGCTGATATCGGTGCGCTTCTCGCCACGGGTTATCTCCCCGAGACACGGCTTGTCACCGTCACGGGCGAGGCGCTGCGCGAGCCGCGTCTGGTGAAGTGTCAGAAGGGGGCCGACCTGCGTGGCCTGATCCAGAACGTGGTGAAGCCCGGACCGCATGAGGTGATGTCCGGCTCGCTTCTTGAGGGGCGTTCAGCGCACTGGCTGCCCCCCCATGACCGTCAGGTCTCGGTCTTCACGCGCACGTCGAGCGGCGACAAAAAACACTGGTTCAAGGCCGCGCTCGAACGGGCTGCGCGACATGCGCCGATCATTCCCACGGCGGCACTCGATCAGGCCTTCGGGGGCAGGCTCCCCGCAGCGGCCCTTGTGCGGGCACTGGCCTCGGGAGACATGGAGACCTTCACGCAACTTGGCGGGTTGTCCCTTCTCGAAGAGGATATCGCGCTGGCCGATTATGTTACGGGCGCACGTCCGCGCCTTGCCAAACAGCTGCACAGCATGTTGACACAGATCGCCGCAGAGGAGGACGCGCTATGAAGCACGGCATGTGGGATCGTGAGATGGTGGCCCTGCTGTTGCTTCTGGCCATGATGCCGTTGCTCCTTGCATGGCTGGGGTTCGGTGGTGTGGAGGCCATTGCGCGTCTGGTTCTGACGCTTGTGATTTCAGGCCTTTGGCACATGATTTTCATGTTGGCACGCGCACAGCCCCCGTCCTTTGCGGGGGCAGTCACGGCGGTGGCCGTTGCCATGCTCGCGCCACAGGATTTGAGCATGGTGCAACTGATCCTCGGGGTCAGCTTCGGCTCGGTCATGGCGGAACTGGTGTTTGGCGGTTGGGGACGCAATGTGCTCAATCCCGCGACAGTCACGCTCGCCTTTCTGGGCTTCGGTTTCCCCGCCGCGCTGTGGCACGATTTTGCGACACCCGTATCATGGGCAGCCATTGCGAGTTTGGTTGTCGGCGCGATCTTTGGCGTTATGTCGGCACGTCTGATCCTCGGTGCGGTCGCGGTGCTGGCACTTGGCTATGTGGCAGGGGTGCCGCTTGCGGATGTGGCGCCGATGGCGGGCATTGTTCTGGCACTGCTTGTTGTCGATCCTGTGGCGAGCGCCTCGACACAATTTGGCGCATGGATGAACGGGGCGCTCTACGGCGCATTGGTCGTGTTGTTTGCCAACGGTTGGCAGGGCGCGGCCGCGGCGCAGATTGCCGTGTCGGCTGCGTTGCTGGCATCACTGGCCGCCCCTCTATTGGATGAAGTCGCGATTGCGCTCTGGAGAGCACGCAGGAGAAAACGTCATGGCTAACATGAACCCGATTACCGCGTGGCGCAGGCTCTTGGCCCTGCCCAACGAAAGCCGGACAAAGACGCTGTTCATGGCGTTTGTGGTCTCGGCGACCTGTGCGTTGCTGGTCAGCGGCGCGACCGTGATCCTCAAACCCATCCAGACCGCCAATCGCGCGGCGGAACAACAGGCGCGACTGGAAACGCTGATTGCAGGTATTCCGGGAATGTCGGAGCTTCTGTCACAAGAGGGCGGGGCGCTTTCGACCGTTGTGATTGATCTCGACCAAGGCGCGGTTGCCAAGGATGTGACGCCCGAAACGCTCGCGGCGGCGCTTGAGGATAGTGCCAACTGGACGGGGCTGACCGCCAATCAGGATCTCGCGGGGCTGGGGCAACGGCCCAACTTTGCGCAGGTCTATTTCCTGCGCGGGGCGGAGGGTGACTTGTCGCTCGCGCTGCTGCCTGTCAGCGGCATGGGATACAACGGCCCGATTGATGCGATCCTCGCGCTCAGGGCGGATATGAACACCATCGCCGGGCTGGCGATCACGGGGCAGTCCGAGACACCAGGCCTCGGGGCGCGGATCGAGGAGCCTGCATGGCTTGCGCAGTTCAACGGCAAGTCGGTTGCAGATGCCAGCGGCACGGTGCGCTTTGCCGTCGCCAAAGGCGTCGCGGGTAGTGATTTCGAGGTCGATGGCATCACTGGGGCCACACGCACCTCCAATGCCGTGACGCGCATCATGCGGTTCTGGCTTGGCGAGGACGGATACGGGCCACTTCTCGATGCGATCCAGCGCGGGGAGTTTTAAGCCATGTCCGCACGCAATGGCCTTTGGGGTATTCTGATCACGCCGCTCGTCAGGCAGAACCCCGTGACGTTGCAGATCCTCGGGATTTGTTCCGCGCTGGCGGTGACAACATCGGTTGCAACCGCGCTCACCATGTCAGCCGCTCTCACGGCGGTGCTGGTGATGTCGGCGGCGGTCATCAGCCTGATCCGCAACCACATCCCCGATGCGATCCGTCTGATCGTGCAGATCGTCATCGTTGCCTCGATGGTGGTGGTGATCGATCAGATCCTGCAAGCCTATCTGTTTGAAATCAGCCAGCGGCTTTCGGTTTTCGTCAGTCTGATCACCACGAACTGTCTGGTTCTGGGGCGCACGGAATCCTTCTCGCGTCACAACCCGCCGCTGCGGTCGATGGTGGACGCGCTCGGCAACGGGTTGGGATATTCGCTGGTGCTGATCGTGATCGGCTCCATCCGCGAGCTTTTCGGCGCGGGCTCGTTGCTGGGCTGGCAGGTCTTTGCGACGGTAGATCAGGGGGGCTGGTATACGCCGCTCAACCTGATGCTGATGGCGCCTTCCGCCTTTTTCCTTCTGGGCGGTCTGGTCTGGGCGGTGCGCACGGTTCTGCCTGAACAAACGGAGGCGCTGGAATTCCGCGCCCCTGATGATCCGGAGGATGCAGCATGAGCGATCTTTGGGCCCTGTTTCTCCACGCTGCCTTTGTCGACAACATGCCGCTTACCTTCTTTCTCGGCCTTTGCACCTTTATCGCCCTGTCGCGCAAAACCGGCTCCGCTTTGGGCCTGGGCATCGCCATTGTCGCCGTGATGGGGGTGACGGTGCCAGTGAACCATCTGGTCTACACCCTCCTGCTTGCGCCAGGAGCATGGGGCTGGGCGGGGTTGCCCGATATTGATCTGTCCTACCTGAAACTGATCGCCTTTATCGGTGTGATCGCGGCCACAGTGCAATTGCTGGAGATGGTGCTCGACCGCTTCTTCCCCGCGATCTACGCAGCCTTCGGTGTGTTCCTGCCGCTGCTGACCGTGCAATGCGCGATCCTCGCGGGAAGCCTGTTCATGGTGGATCGCAACTACGGCTTGGCAGAGTCGACGGTGTTCGGCCTTGGCGCGGGTTTCGGCTTTGCCGTGGCCGTTGTCATGCTGGGAGCCATCCGCTCCCGCCTGTCCTATGCGGATATGCCTCAGGGGCTACGGGGACTTGGCATTACATTCATCCTCGCGGGTATGATGTCGCTGGGTTTCTCCGCCTTTGCTCAGATGGTGGCGTCATGATTGAGATACTGCTCGGAGCCATAATCATTGTCGCTCTGGTCGTCCTTTTGACACTCACGCTGCTGGCGACAAAACGCAAGCTGGTTCCCGCCGAGGCGATGGTTGTCACGGTCAATGAGACCGACAGCATCGTAGCCGCGCGGGGAGACAAGCTGCTTGGTGTTCTGCACAGGGCCGATATCAATATCCCCGCGGCATGTGGGGGCAAGGGCACCTGCGGCCTGTGTCGGGTGCATGTCGAGGGGGATGGTGCAGGCGAGGCGCAAGCCACGGAAAAGGGCATTCTCTCGGCTGCCGAGCGCAAGGCAAACGTGCGCCTTGCCTGTCAGACCACCCTGCGCGGCCCCTGTTCCGTCACGGTGCCACAGGAATTTCTGGGCGCGACGGGCTTTACCTGCACCGTTGTGTCGAACCGTCAGCTTGCGCCGCTTATCCGCGAATTGGTGCTGGACCTACCCGAAGGGCAGCCGTTCGATTTCCGTGCGGGTGGCTTCTTGCAACTGACCGCGCCGCCCTATGACCTCAACTTCAAAGACATCGAAGTCGAGGAGGATTACCGCAAGATGTGGCAACTGGCCGACTGGCCGCAGATGCGCTCAAGCTCGCCTGTGCCCGTCACCCGTGCCTACTCCATCGCGAGCCGTCCCGAAGATGCGGGCCGCGCCGTGTTCAACATCCGCCTCGCCGTGCCGCCAGCGGGGCAGGAGCATGATATTCCCCCCGGCGTGGTGTCGTCGTGGCTGTTCTCGCGCAAGGCGGGGGACAAGGTGGAAGTCTCTGGTCCCTTCGGAGATTTCCACGTCCAGCCGACCGACCGCGAGATGGTCTTTATCGGCGGCGGCGTCGGCATGGCGCCTTTGCGGGCGATGATCCACGAACAGACTGGACTGGGCACGAAACGCAAGATGCGCTTCTTCTACGGGGCGCGTTCGGCGGCGGATCTGTTCTATGTCGAGGAATTCGAAGCCATCGCCAAGGCCAATCCGAATTTCGAATGGACCCCTGCCTTGTCCGACCCCGCGCCGGGAGACCGCTGGCGTGGCGCGACGGGCTTTATCCACGATACGGTGCGCGAAGCCCTTTCGAAACATCCCGCGCCCGAGGACTGCGAATACTACCTGTGTGGCCCGCCTGTCATGATTTCTGCCGTGTTGAACACGTTGGCGAAACTGGGCGTCGAGCCGCATTCAATCTATAATGATGACTTTGGAGGTTGAGCCATGTCACTCTACTCGACACGTCGCCAGATGATCGCCATGACGGGTGCCGCTCTTTGGGCGGGCGCGGTGCGGGCCAATCCGACGGAGCCTGTTGCGACCCGCACGATGGAGGGGCGCGCCTTTGCCAGCCACTGGCGTATCACCGCCCCCGCCCATGTCGATCTGGAGCGGCATCGCGCCAATATCGACGCGCTTCTGGCTCGTATCGATGTGCAGATGTCGCCGTGGCGCGATGATAGCGAGATCACGGGGTTCAACCTGACACAGCGTGAAAGAGCCGTCTCGCCCGACACCGCTCTTGTTGCCCGCGCCGCGCTTGATATCGCGCGGGACAGCGGCGGGTGGTTTGACCCGACGGTCGGCCCCTTGGTGGCGCAATGGGGCTTCGGACGGATTTCGGGGTCGCATGCTGGACGCTGGGAAGGGCTTGCCGTCAGCGGCGACAGCCTGCGCAAGGACGATGCTGGCCTGACGATGGACCTGTGCGGGATTGCCAAGGGGCGCGCACTCGATCTTCTGGCCACCTACCTGTGCGATGCAGGGGAGACGGCTTTCCTCGTTGACCTCGGAGGCGAGCTGAAAAGCGAGGGGCTGCATCCCGAAGGACGCCCGTGGCAGATTGCCGTAGAAGACCCGCGACCCAGCCACAACGGCCCCGCTTTCGGCCTGCGTCTGCCTGACGGTATGGCGGTCGCCACCTCGGGTCTGCGTTCGCAAAGCTACGAGTTGGACGGTCAGCGCTACGGCCACATCATTGATCCCCATCATGCCCGCCCCAGTGACGGGAGCGCTGCGTCGGTCTCGGTGCTCGACGCGGAGGGGATGGTTGCCGACGGTTGGGCCACGGCACTTGCCGCCGCGGGTGAGCAGGGGCCGCAGATCGCGCAGAGCAACGGGATTTCGGCGCTGTTTCTGTTCAACACGGCGGGCGGCTTGACGCCCCAAACCACAGGCGGCTTTGACCGCTACATTCTTTAGGGGCGGATCATGGAAGTTATTTTGGGACTTTGCATCGTGCTTCTCGCCGTCCTCGGACTTGGCCTCGGCTCGCTCATGGGACGCGGTCCGGTCAAGGGCTCGTGCGGCGGGATGGCCTGTATCAAGGATGTGGCCTGCGAAGGCTGTCCGCATCGCATAAGCGAGGGCCAAAATGAGCGCACATGAAAGCATTGACGATCTGGTGTTGACCGACACGCCCGTTCTGACGCCGGACATGCCGATCCGTCGCGCTGTTGCCACTCTTGTGCGGCAGCAGGTCACCGCCGCCGCCGTGATCGACGACAGCGGTCGCCTGACAGGCATTTTGAGCCAGAAGGACTGTTTCCGCCCCGCGCTGAACGCTAGCTACTATCAGGAGTGGAAGGGGACGGTGGGAGATTTCATGTCGCCTGATGTGACGGTCCTGCCCGCCGACAGTGATGTTCTGGCCGCTGCCGAAGCGTTTCTGGAGTATCCTTACAGGCTCTTCCCCATAGTGGATAAGGAAGTGTTCACGGGTATGCTCAGACGCTCAGACGTTCTCAAGCGACTTGTGGAGCTGGGATAGAAACGCACCCCAAACCGTCCACTTTCGAGATGAGAAATACGCTGGATACTCAGGTTTGCCGCAGCCTTTCAGGCACGGACAAGGGCGATTTCGACGATCATTGTCTGGTCCTGTCTTGCCCCTTTGGCCTCTGTGTCGATGATGGGGATGTCGGATCGGCGCGATCTTCGTTCGTCATAAATACTGCCTCCATCCCAAATCAGGGAGTTTAAAGGAAGTGTCCCGAGAGTTCACATATCTACAGATCTACCGTTGCGGCCATCAGAACGCGTCTTTGCCTCATGACACATGAAAACCGCGCACCTTTGGGGAGTTCAGGGACGTCACGAGAGGCACTAAGGGGTTGCAAAGTCACGCGCGATGGTAAGTTTCTTTGCGGCTTGTCCCATAGCTTCGATTGCATCCAAGTCAGGGTGTGTTGCACAGATACTGGATATCTCAGCAAAAAATTCTGAATGCAGAGGTGGGGTTGCTTCAGAGGCTGAATGGAAGAAGGGTTTGGTGAGATCGAACCCACTTAAGCCATTATCGTTAATGACCTTTTTCATCAAAATGACAAATGGCAAAACCTCTTCCTTTGGCAGGCCGAGATCGTCTTTAAAGGCGCCTGTTGTGGTGTCGTGGGCAATGGATGCGTCGTGATAGGCAAAGATCACGTCCTCATGCTTCTCGCCAAGCTCCTCGCAGGTTAAGCCGACAAGCTCATCGACGGCATAATGTCTTATCTCATCGGGCCGCGGCCAAACGTATATGGCCAATGCGGCACAAGACATGCCCAGAAACAGGTAGATTTTAGTGCGTTTTGTCATCCTACGAGTTACGCGCCAAATGATCCACGTGTCAAAGGCCCTGAGTATGGTCTCCTGAAAATCGGCCTGTCTGTGGCGCCACCGAGCATATCTTTGATCTGCCCACAGTTTAGCTGAATATTCAGCCGCTGTGGTTGGTTTTTGTCCTTACTTGTCTCACTTTCTGAGCCTCGTGTTTTGCAAACAGCTCGATTAACGTCGGATGGAAATGGACATATACTTGACTGTCGAATTGTATAGACCCAACACATAGGTCGTCGAAGCTGCCAAACGAAAGGCGTGATCAAATGTCTTCAAAACCGGAAATCGCATTGCGCCTTGCGTCTCGATTGAAAGCGGGGCGCAAGAGCAAGGGCTTGAGTCTGGATGCTTTGGCCAAGCTGTCTGGTGTGTCGCGGTCGATGTTGTCCCAAATCGAACGTGGCGAATCCAGTCCGACTGTGGCCAGCCTTTGGAATCTCACAAAGGCATTGAATGTTGATTTTGCAGAATTGCTTGATGTTCAGGATGGCGGAAACGGGCCTATCATAGATGTCGTTCGGGCCGAGAATACTCCTGTAATTCATAATAAATCTGCCCAGTGCCTTATTCGTATATTGAGCGCGCCAGAGGATGTAGGTGACACTGAGATCTATGATATTCACTTTGAGGAAGGTGCGTGCCTCGACAGTTCTGCCCACAAAAGTGGCTGTGTAGAAGCACTTACTGTTCTTGAAGGTGCCCTCGAAGTGACAGCGCAGGGTGTCAGTGAACGTGCTGGGGTAGGCGACACCATTCGCTATGTTGCCGATCAGGATCATGCAATTCGCGCAACAGAGAAAGCCCGCGGATTATTGATTGTTAAGAATGCTTAAATTCCCGTATGATGGAACTTTTCCGTTATATTGACATTTCGCCTTCTTCGCAGATATACCTTCGTTATGAAGGAGAATGCGCATGGCCACTCAATTCCTCGACCATATCAAAAATACGCTGACTGACATCAAATCTGATGGCTTGCTCAAGCGAGAGCGTAGTATTACCTCGCCACAAGGCGGCAGTATCATGGTAGATAACGGTGATGATGCGCCTGTGCGCATGGTCAATCTATGTGCCAATAACTACCTTGGACTGGCAGATGACGCGCGTCTCATTGCGGCGGCTAAAGAGGCGATGGACAGCCATGGGTTTGGCATGGCGTCGGTTCGTTTTATCTGTGGCGCGCAAGATATCCACCGCACGTTGGAAACCAAGTTGGCGAATTTCCTGGGTAAGGATGATGCCATCCTTTTCGCGGCATGTTTTGACGCCAACGGGGGATTGTTCGAACCCCTTCTTGGCCCCGAAGACGCAATCATTTCCGACAGCTTGAACCATGCGTCGATCATTGACGGTATCAGGTTGTGCAAAGCAAAACGGTATCGCTACGCCAATTCCGACATGGCCGATCTTGAGGCGCAGCTTCTGCAAGCCCAACGTGACGGCGCACGGTTTATTATGATTGCAACGGATGGCGTGTTCTCGATGGACGGCTACCTCGCAAAACTACCCGAAATCGTTGCCCTTGGCGAAAAATACGGCGCCTTGGTGATGGTCGATGATTGTCATGCGACGGGCTTTATCGGGCCGAACGGCGCGGGCACTCCGGCGCATTTCGGGGTGGATGTCGACATCTTGACGGGCACACTTGGCAAGGCCCTTGGTGGTGCGTTGGGTGGATATATTGCAGGCCCGCAGGCGGTCATTGATCTGTTGCGCCAACGCGCACGCCCCTATCTGTTCTCGAACTCACTACCGCCCGCAATTGTTGCGGCGGGTATTGCAGCCTTGGATATTGTGGAGACGGGGGACGCGCTTCGCACGCAATTGTTTGAAAATGCGCGCTATTGGCGTGATGGTCTGACGTCGCTTGGGTTCACTTTGCAACCTGGAGAACACCCGATCATTCCAGTGATGCTTGGTGATGCAAATCTTGCTCAAAACATGGCCGCGCATTTGAATGAGAACGGCGTTTATGTCGCTGGATTCTTTTATCCTGTTGTTCCTAAGGGCCAAGCGCGGATACGCACCCAGATGAGCAGTGCATTGACCCGTGATGATCTCGATTTCGCGTTAGACGCCTTTGAAAAAGCAGGACGTGCTACGGGGGCCTTGGTGTGAGCAATCTTATGAAGGCATTGGCCAAGACCAAGCCCGAAGAAGGGCTTTGGATGCAGCACGCACCTGTGCCTGAAATTGGGCCAGACGATGTGCTCATCAAGATCAATAAAACGGGTATTTGCGGCACGGATATCCACATTTGGAATTGGGATGAGTGGGCGCGCAAGGTTGTCCCTTTGAACTTGATCACGGGGCATGAGTTCGCAGGAGAAATCGTCGAGCTAGGAAAGAACGTAACGGATCTCGCCATAGGGCAGCGGTGTTCGGGCGAAGGACATCTGATCGGCAAGGAAAGCCGTCAATCGCGTGCGGGCAAGTTCCATCTCGATCCCGACACACGTGGCATTGGGGTCAATGAGCAAGGAGCATTTGCCCAATATCTGCGCCTGCCTGCCTTCAACGTTGTCCCCTTGCCAGACGACATAAGTGACGACATCGGAGCGATCCTTGATCCGCTCGGTAATGCTGTTCACACCGCGCTGTCGTTCGACCTTTTGGGAGAAGATGTGTTGGTTACTGGCGCAGGACCGATCGGGATCATGGCGGCAGCCGTTGCCCGTCATGCAGGTGCGCGAAATGTTGTCATTACGGACATTAATTCCGAACGGTTGGAACTTGCCACGCGGGTGGCCGATGTCGTGCCAGTGAATGTTCTCAACGAAGACCTCAAAGATGTCATTCCGCGCCTGAAAATGCGTCAAGGCTTTGATGTCGGCATGGAAATGTCCGGCAACCAAGCTGCACTCGATCAAATGGTTGAAGCAATGGTGATGGGCGGACGAATTGCGCTGTTAGGGATACCTCCGGGGAAATCTCCTGTCGATTGGTCACGCATTGTCTTCAAGGCCATCACCCTAAAAGGTGTCTATGGCCGTGAGATTTTCGAGACCTGGTACAAGATGATCGCCATGTTGCAAAACGGTTTAGACGTCAGCGCCGTTATCACACATCGATTTCATAGCGATGATTTTCGATCAGGGTTTGAGACGATGAAAGCAGGCTCAAGCGGAAAAGTGGTTCTCGACTGGACATAACACGGATACTCAATGACGATCACCAACATAGAGTGCGTTAGCATATGCCGCACCGATGAGGGTGACGTTGCGTGTCAGGACGTTTGGGGCCAACAAATCTGTTCTGATCGCGACCTTGGTCATTGAAAGACCGAGGCGCTCTCTACTTCACTAAGGAGCCGCCATTCTCCCGATGCTAAGTTGTCAGGGAGTTTGAGGCCGCCAAGACTCTCGCGGTGCAATTCCACAACGTGGTTTCCGGTCGCAGCAAACATGCGGCGCACTTGGTGATATCGGCCCTCCGTAATACTGAGTAAGGCTTCGGTCGTTGAAACCACCTCCAATTCAGCAGGAGCGAGTGGCTTGTCTTCGTTTTCCAACATCATGCGCCCCGAGGCAAACAGGTCTCCTTCCGTGCCTTTCAACGGGCGGGCCAGCCTGACCCGATAGGTCTTTTTTACGCGGCGCTTCGGGCTTGTCGCATGGTGCAACAGGTCGCCATCATCTGTGAGAAGCAATAGGCCGGACGTTTGCTTGTCCAAGCGGCCGACAGTTGAGATCCTTGGATCACGCAACCTCCAACGTTTGGGGAGGAGGTCATACACCAATGCGCCGCCATCACTGTGTGAGCAGGTCATGCCCACAGGCTTGTTCATTAGAATGACCATAGGTGCAAGAGGATCGAGAGCCTCACCATATATGGTCATGTGGAGAGGCAAGTCTGGCGTGATCGGAATACGCTTGGTGACGTCCAAAAGCGCGGCGGTATCGAGAGTGATCCCTCCAGCCCTTGCTATGCGTGCGATGTCTTTGCGCGAGCCGTAACCCATAGAGGATAGCAGCTTGTCGATCCGTATTGTTGGAACCTTAGCCATGAACTTGGTTCCTTGAAATAAGGCCCGAAAGGTCTGAATTTAGAATGACCATTCTAAATTTCTGGATCATCATTGGGGGCCATTTGCATTCATTTAGAGGGGCACTTGTGTGAAGAACGCGCGTCCTAAAAGGATGACGGTTTGGCGCGAACGAGTTCAATGCGTCGGTGCGGCGCGAGGTATCCCTTGTCTCGCAGAGCATCATCAACAAGGCTATAAACCTCGTCACGGCAATCGGGATCGAGATCAAAGCGCGATAACCAGAAACGAAGCGCATAGGTGATGCCACCTTCTTCGTAGGCAAGAACACGCACGTCGGGTGCTGGGTCTTGTTGGATCAGTTTCGCATCTTTCAAAGCATTCAGCATCACCTCGCGAGCGCGACCGACGGGCATTGTGTGATCAAGTGTGATCGCGACCTGCGCCCGATATTGCGGTCTGGGAGCCGAGTAGTTGGTGATCCTCTGCCGTGCGATTTGGCTGTTGGGAATGATCGCGTAGGTCGAGTCACGCGTTAGAATGCGCGTGGTGCGCCAGCCGATTTCAATGACTTTTCCGCGCGCCAAACTATCAATGTCGATCCAGTCTCCAATGCGAAACGGCCCCTCAACTCCGAGAGCAATACCCGACAGGGTATCGGCGACAACATTTCGGATCGCGAAACCAAGCATTGCAAGGATCAAGCCCGAACCGGCCAAGGCCCCGATAGCACCCTGTCCGAGAAACAGGGAGATGGCGGCTCCAAACGCCATAAGAAAGAGGAGCGCCGCAATCAGGTCACGTAACAGGCGTGGATAGGGACGGTTGCGTGGGCTGGCTGCGTCCAGCGCCGCAGACACCACGCGACTGGCAAGCCATGCGAATGCAAAATAAGCCAATGCTGTGATACTGGTCGATAAGGCGTTATCGGTGCCGACCAAAACCGCGATGTGCGACGAGAGCAGGATCAATCCTGCGCATAAGGTTGCTAAAACCGTCGGCCAAACGAGGCGCCGGGCATGGAATTTCGTATTCATTTCAGACGCCTCCTTTGTGGCTCTGAGTTAGTCATGTCTTTGGGAGAGGAAAAATGGTTTGACCTCACCCGTTTCTAGTCTTCGGTGTTTGCTTGAGGCTGCGTCACCTCAAGGACCGTCAACGTCCGCCGCTGATCGTCTCGGGTGTCCCAATAAAAACTGGCGCCTTCTGACAGTCCGAGCAGCGCGACGCCGATTGGGGTCACGACCGAAATGCAAAGGTTCGTGATATCGGCCTCCTCAGGATAAACTAGCGTTACGGTTTTTTCCTGTCCGGACATTTCGTCCCGATAGGTGACTGTGCTGCCCATCGTCACAACATTATCGCGCACTTTCGCAGGGGCTACGATACGGGCGCGCCCGATCTCTTCGAGTAGTCGGTCTGCCAGTGCAGGCTGTCGACGCATCATGTTGTCCGCCAACTCTTCGAGGTGGGCGAGATCATCCGCGCTGATCACGACTTTCGGATTGCGCTTGAATGGTTTTTTCGTGGAGTTAGTCGACGTTGACATGGGATGTGCTCCTTTAGACGTAGGAAGGGTGCAAGAATGGCTGCAAGGGTTTGACGAACGAGATACGTGCGAAGATTTGCCTGTCGACGGTGGCGATGTGGGGAATGAACGGCGTTGAATGCTATTTCCCCACTGGCATTTTTATCGCCAGAGCCGCATTTTCAGGACTGTAGGAAGACCCCGGAAGGTTCGTCAGACGCGAACGCGCCTAGACCGCCCGGGGGAAAGGGCGGTTTAGCAAAAGAAACCGGAAATGATTTGCATAGACCATCATGATGATAGAGCTAAGCACACTCCGGTCGATAGTCAATCTCGATAGCTAAACTTAGATTTTCCAGTGTTTTTGTGACCTTTATGGCCCATTTCTCAATGCACTGTGTGGGCCTGATACGCTTATGGCGTTTCAACGACCATTGGCCCTGCAAGGATGAGAGCGATCAGGTCGGTCTGGCGGTTGGTGCCGGTTTTATGGAGCAGGTTGCGGATGTGAAAGGAGATGGTTGTAGGCGACACTCCAAGCGCGTCTGCGACCTCCGATGGACGGGCGCCACGAGAAAGAAGTGCCGCGACATGGGCTTCGGTGGGGGTGAGGTCGAACAGATCGATCAGAAGCTTTTCGGATACCTTTTTGGTCTGTGCAGGTGGCGAGAGAAACAGGGCAAATTGCGGGTCTTCTGGGGTTGGGTTCGCTGGGGTTTCGAGCGTTCCTATAAGGGCGGAAATGGAATGTTCCGTTCCATGCAGCATCACGCCTGTTACCTTTTCCGACTCCGGCACAGCTTCTTTCATATCCGTGACCGCACGGTGAAGGGCGGCATCGCAATCGGGATCGCTTGCGCGAAGTCTATCGTTGCGGATGGAGAAAAACGACGCGTCCTGTGCCATATCCCGCGCTGCGCGGTTGGCATGGATGACACGACCTTCACCATCCAAAAGCACGACCCCGAGCGCAATGAGGTCCAGTACAGGATGCCCTCCGCCACCTGACAGGCCACCCAGAGCACGTCGAAGATTGGCAATTTCAGTGTTCTGCTGCCCTCGAATGCGGTTTACCTGTCGCAACCGCGCGGAAACCGTGGCGAGCAAAAGGTCATAGTCCACGGGTTTGACGAGGTAATCATCTGCTCCTTGCAGCTTACCCTTGATGACTTCCTGCGGCTCCGACATGGCGGTGAGAAATACAAATGGAGTGGCGGCAAGGTCCGGCCTTTCGGTCCGTATGACGGACAGCAACCCATAGCCATCAAGCCTTGGCATGGTGATGTCGCACAACACCAGATCCGGCGTGATGCCCGAGAGAAAGGCCATTGCGGTTTCCCCGTCCTGCGCGGCAAGTGTGCGATATCCGGCCTCTTGCAACTCTTCGAGGATATCACTGCGCAGCGCGGGTTCATCCTCGACCACGAGGATTAGCGGGGCAGGGGGCGTGTCAGTCATGGTGTTCACCTTGTATGCGGGGCAAGCTGAAGCGGAATGTTACCTTGGCTTCATCCTCCTGAAGCAAGTTAACCTCACCACCCTGCATGCGGGCAAGGCTGCGGGCGATGAACAACCCGAGCCCTGTTCCCGATGTGCCAGTGCTGTTGATCCCACGGAAATTTGCGTGGAACAGATGCGCTCGGTCCTCTGGCTCTATCGCGGGACCAAAATTGCTAATGTCGCAATACACCTGTGCCGCGTCGTGATGCAGGGAAATCGTCACGGTGGCCCCCTTCGCGGAATACTTCACCGCGTTGGACAACAGGTTTTCCAACACTTGCTCGGCATGAGCGGGATCGCACAATGCGACGGGATCAAAATTCGGCTCCTGCTGCACCTCAAGGGGCGTGTTTGGCGCTGTGGCCTGTTGGCGGGCGCGTACCATCTCCACCACCTCCGACAGGTTACACAATACGCGCTGTGCGCCGACTTGTTCTGCTTGCAATCGCGCAGTGTCTAATGTGCTTTCCACCAGACGTGTCAGCCCCGCAATTGCGTCACGTGCCCGTGCTGCGCGCTCACTCACTTCTTCCGCATTGGCGCGTTTGCCTCGCCGGATCAGCCTTTGCAGTGCAGAATCCGCCACGGCCAAAGGCGTGCGAAATTGGTGCGAAATCATACCTGCGAAGTTGCGATAAAGGTCTGCGGCGGATCTCTCGCGCGTGAGAGCGTTGTCCAGTTCTCGGGTTCGTTCGGCCACAAGGTGCTCCAGCCGTTCGCGCGTTTCAGCGTCTTTTTGTTGCGCCGCGTGGCGGTCACTGGCGTCATGCATAAACACGATAGCCCCAAGGACATCCTTGCCATCGCGCATGGGGGAAATCTTTAGATCAACGTGTAAGGGCGGGGCATGCACATCGGGGAAGTATGGTTGCAGTGCAAGGGTCGTGGTTTTGCCCTTCAGGGATGCCTGTATCGCTTGCCGCACGGGTGCAATGTTGAAAAACTCTACGATATCGGACAGCTTTCTGCCCACGGCGTGCTCTGCGGGTCGATTGGTCATGGCGGCCATCGCAGGGTTCCAAATGGTGCAAACCCCAGTGTCATCAACGGCGAGAATTCCTTCACCGCTTGAGGAAATCAGAATTTCAGAAAAATCCCGCGCGCGGCGCAACATGCTATTGCGTTGGTGTGACAGACGTAGCGCAAGAAAGAGACTCACGACCAAAACTGCCCCCGTGACCGTAATGCCGATTAGCGAGATGATAATCTGGCGCAGTTGTTCTCTGGAGGTTTCCAACCGCCCGCCGAGATCGTCCCATTCACGGATCATCGTCGTGTTCGCCGCACGGGAAAAGAACGTAGGGAAGGGCGCCAGTTTTTGGCGAAAGGCCTTTGCGTCGGCGATGGTAAAATCCTCCGGCAACGGTTGAATTGTCTCGAGTATGGTGTGCAGTTCGGACAATTGGTCAGAGAGACCAATCTCGGACATGAAGCGCTGCTGCGGCCCACTTTGCAACAGGGCGAAACGACTGCGCAGAAGGTCGAGCCTAAGCGCGATTTCCTCTGTGTCGCCCTCACCCAGTTCCGCGCGCATCGTCGTTTCGATTAATCGCCGCGCTGCGCTTTCGCTCTGGTGCATCACCCACAGCATGTTTTGTTCCGCATTCATGCGGATGTCCGTTTCCACTTTGACCATGCGCAAAAGTGCAAAGCCGAGAAGAACAGCAAAAACCAGAATGGCGATCAACGGCAGGATCAGCCTGAGACCGGAACCGCTGAGCCGTTTCATTTGACCTCGATCTCCATCAGTTGCCAGACCCAGCGATAGTCATATCGGATGTCTTGCAGCTCCGCGTGAGCGTCGCGAGGATAAACAATCCACAGCGGTCCTTTGTCAGCACGATCCAACGCCTCACCGTCCATGCTGTAGGCCACGATGACATCAAATTCCTCAAAGTCGGCAAAGGGAATATCGACGATGTAATCGTTCAGCGCCGTGGCCGTGATTGTCTCCCCAACCGCTTCAAGTTCCGCCAGAAAGTCGCGTAGCAACACGCCAGTGAAATGATGCACCCCGTCTGTCACGACCGTTGAGGTGGTGAGCGTTGTTGCGGGCATGTTCTGAATTTGCGTCATGCTGAAGGACACAGGTGCATTCGCCACCGCACCAGTTACCTGCAAAACGGGTTTATCCTCGGACGCGGCCAAAGGCAGTGCTGAAAGCGCGATCACTTGCAGGCTGGCGACAATAAACATGCGCATTGTGGATCCTCCGAGGTGCGACGTTAGTTCAACAGGCCGCAGCATGAGTTTCAATTCATATCCAATTTTTTTTTACACTCCCCCCTCTGAACGGATGGGGCGGATGAAAATGTCACAGGTTAGGGTGAGCGCGAAATCAATGAGTATTTGCGGTTATGACCAGTCCTGCACCTGCCATCATGCTCATCACTGACGCCAATTGTCATGGGTCCGCTCAGATAAAGTGCGGACACCTGATGGGGTCGTGGGGCGGTGTACCATCCGCAAATCTCAGATCGTCTTTTGCGCCGCCTGCCTTTGCACCGCGACACACGACATTACTGAAGGCGAGACATGATCTGGCGACACAGATCACAATCGGCAAGCATTATTGAGAGATGGAGATTGAAATTGTGGGATTTTAGTATCGGTGGAGCGCTTGGAATGATGGCACGCACACTTCCCTTCATTTTGCTACGAATGGCCGTCTATTTCGGCATTACCTTGGGCTACATCCTCGTCACGGGAATCGGCGCAGGTGTTGGTTGGGGCATAGGCGGTTTTGGCGACGAGGGATTTCGCGCGAGTACAACGATGTGGGGCGGCTTTGCCGGTTTTGGTATTTTCGGCGCGATCATGTATTGGGCGCGTGAATATATCCTCTATATCGTCAAGGCGGGACACATCGCTGTTTTGGTCGAGTTGCTCGACGGCAAGACGATGCCGCAGGGCCGCAGCCAGATCAGCCACGCCACCGCCGTGGTGAAGGAGCGCTTCCCACAGGCCAGCGTGCTTTTCATACTCGATCGGTTGATCATAGGCGTTATTCGCGCGATCACTGGTTTGGTTCGCGGCATTTTCACGATCCTGCCCATTCCGGGTGTGCAGCAGTTGACCAGCATTCTGTCGGCCTTCCTGCGCGTCGCTGTTGGTTTTGTTGATGAGGTGATCCTCGCCTATGCCATTCGCACAGGGTCAGACAATACGTGGATGTCTGCGAAAGAGGCGCTTGTGCTCTACGGGCAGAACTACAAACCCATGCTGAAAAACGCCGCTTGGCTTGCACTGATTGTCTATGGTCTGAGCTTTGTTGTGTTCTTGGTCATGCTCGCTCCTGCCGCTTTGGTTGTTTACCTCATGCCTGGGGCTTGGGCCGCGGGCGGTGTGGTGTTCGCGCTACTCTTTGCGTGGAGCGTCAAAGCCGCACTACTAGAGCCGTTTGCCATCGCATGTATGATGCAGGTCTTTTTCAAAGTGACCGAAGGGCAGCAGCCCAATCCAGAATGGGACGCCAAACTGGAGCAAATGTCTGGCAAATTCCGCAAACTGAAAGACCGTGCATTCGGAGAAAGCCAGACAGCGGCATGAGAAATCTTTTGACCACTATAAATGAAGGCGGAGATTTGTGATGAAAAACCTTTTTTTAACTGCGTTTGCGTTCATTGTGGCCTCAACGGCATCGTTATCAGCCAGCACAACTGTCATTTGTGAAGGCACATACGAATTTTTTAATGGTCAGGATACTGTCACAGCCCTGCCTGGCGAAGCCCCGCCCAATGGCGCGAAGGCCGCCGCGCTTTACAACGCGAACCGAGGCGCGTGGTTGGGTCAATTTATGGGCAAGCCGAAGAGCGAAGGCCTGCACGAGGTCAGGGTGAGCCAGTGTGGACGTCAGTTTATTCTGTCGCAGGGTTCGAAACAGATGCTGTTTTTGCAATCCATCATGGATGACACGTTGTATGTCGCTCAGGACATAGGGACCAATGAGGCAGAATTGACGCTGCGCGTGGTTGATCACAAGATCATGGTCGGCAGCGTTTCCGGCAAGTCACACGGATTTGCGTTCAATATTCCTGTCGCGTTGGACCCGCGCGATGTTTCGATGCCTGATATGAAGGGGTGTTACGACGATCTCGCGCCACATGACACGCCAATGGAAGATCGTCTGATTGTCGATCCAACGCTGCGCGGAGAAGCAATCGACATCGTCGCAGCAAAACTGGGCATTCCGCCGGCTGAAGCGGGCCGCTACATTTCGGCTGCGGAAACCGTGGCCAAAACCCGCCAATCCGATGAGGGCATAACGGAAATCCTTCCGGGTGAGCCAGGCTGTCCTGTCGAGTTAACTGGCGTAAAAACCTGTCGCGTCTATCCGCCAGACACAACAACCACCGTCGAAACCAACGTATTGCTGGATAAAGATGGCCGCCTGCTTCCTGTCAAAGCGCATACGCCGGAGGCCCCGCGTGTTGAGGTGGACGATCCGACGGCTTCGGACATATGCGCGCCACGGCAGACATATCCTCCGGCGGAACAACGCCTGCGTTTCAATTTCTTCGCGATTGATGACGATGGCATCAACGATGTTCAAGCCATGCTCGTGGATGCCAATACTGACCTTGCACAAAAAGCGCATTATGCAACGGGTATGAAAAAGGGCCGCCGAGGAATGTCCGAGGGCGTTGACGAGGCCTATGAGGCCGTCGGCGCCCCTGTGACGGGTCGCCACAAATAAACGAATAGTGGGAACTGCCCTGGGCACTCACTTCGGGGCGCTCTTTGTATTCAGAAGATGAAGGGACGGACTATGAAACTGGTAGCATCAAAATTGGCAATAATGGCCGCCACAGGCGTCATCGCTTACGCGTCTGCGGTACAGGCTGCGGATGATGTTGTGATTGTCTATGATGCCTCTGGCTCCATGTGGGGACAGATCGATGGCACGTCAAAGGTGGAAATCGCGCGCGAGGTCTTGGCCGATCTGGTCAATGATTGGGATGCTGAGACCAATTTGGGCCTTGTGGCCTATGGTCACCGGAGCAAGGGCGATTGCACTGACATCGAAACGCTGATTTCACCCGCTCCTGTGGATCGCGGCAGTTTCATTGACACGGTTAACGCAATTCGGCCCGTCGGAAAAACACCAATTTCCGCCTCGGTCCAACATGCCGCTGATTTGCTGTCTTACCGCGACAATCCTGCGACTGTTGTGCTTATCTCCGATGGGGTTGAGACCTGTAATGCCGATCCCTGCGCGCTATCGGCGCAACTTGCCAAACAGGGCGTGAAATTCACCGCCCATGTCGTCGGTTTTGATCTGGATGATGCTGCACAAGCCAGCCTGTCGTGCATTGCCGACAATACAGGCGGGATGTTTGTTCCCGCGGGCAATGCGGACGAGCTTCACGATGCCTTGGTTCAGGTTCAGGACGCGATGGTGATTGAACCCGAGCCGACTCCCGAACCCGTCGTTCCGCAGGTTATTGTGACTGCCCCAGAACAAGTGACGACAGGTGCTAAGTTTGAGGTGGCTTGGGGCAAAACGATCGACAGCTCTGACTTCATCACCATCGTTCCCGCTGGCTCGGACGAGGGCACGCGGCAGAATCACATCCGCGCCCGCGACGACCTCTCGGGCACGCTGACCGCCCCCGCGACACCGGGCCTCTACGAGGTTCGCTATGTGCTAGACGAAGGAGACAAGACCCTCGGTGTTGCCCCTGTCGAGGTTGTCGAGGCAGGCGTCACCGTGACCGCGCCCGAACAGGTGACAACGGGCGCCACGTTCGATGTGGCTTGGGACAAGACGATCAATGTCTCTGATTTCATCACAATCGTTCCTGCTGGCTCGGACGAAGGGACGCGGCAGAACCACATCCGCGCTCGCGACGACCTCTCGGGCAAACTGACCGCTCCCGCGACACCGGGTCTCTACGAGGTGCGCTATGTGCTGGATGAGGGCGATAAGACCATCGGTTCGGCTATGGTGGAGGTGGTTGAGGCGGGTGTCACCGTGACTGCGCCAGAACAAGTGACCACAGGTGCCTCGTTCGACATCGCGTGGGACAAGACGGTGAACGGCTCTGACTACCTTACAATTGTGCCTGCTGGCTCGGACGAAGGGACGCGACATAACCACATCCGCGCTCGCGACGACCTCTCAGGCGAGCTGACCGCTCCCGCGACACCCGGCCTCTATGAGGTGCGCTATGTGCTGGACGAAGGCAACAAGACCATCGGCATGGCCATGGTCGAGTTGATCGAGCCGGAGATGGGCATTTCAGGCCCCGGTATTGTTCGTGCAGGAACGCAGGTTGATATCAAGTGGGCATCGGCCATCAATGGCAGTGACTACGTGACCATTGTCCCCGCAGGTGCGGATGAAGGGACGCGCCACACCCACTTGCGGGTGCACGACAAGACGGAAGGCCGCCTGAAGGCTCCCGATGAAACGGGGCTCTACGAAATCCGCTATGTGCTGGATCAGGGCAATAAAACCCTAGCGAGTGCGTCACTGGAAGTCGTCGGAGCGGATGCGCCGCTCGATGACGGGGCAGGGCTATCGGCGCCTGAGACGGCATCAACAGGAGAGGTGATCACCGTGACATGGACGGGCAGCGGTGAAGGGGCCGATCAGCGAATTGCGTTGGCCCACAAGGATCAGCCCGATTTCAGCTGGATCTCCGCGCAAAAAGTTGGCGAGGGCAAAAGCATGGAGCTGACAATGCCTGACGAGCCAGGGCTTTACGAAGTTCGCTATCTGGACATCACGAATCGGGAACTTCTAGGGCGATCTGTTGTCGAGGTGAAATGATGCGTAGCGTTTTTAGGTGGGGCACACTGTTCTGTGCCCTAGCAAGTTCTGTGACCGTGGCGTACGCCGAGATTGACGGACACGGACCCGACGCATGGCGTGTGACGGGCGTGGCCGACAATGACATGCTGAACATGCGGATGGGACCAGGGACGGACTATCTGGTGATCGACAGCCTGCCTCCCAAAGCGCGCGGGCTGGAACAGATCACCTGTGTGCCGCTGATGATACCTTCGATCTATAATCGCCTCACCGAGGCGCAGCTCGACAGCCTGCCACAGCGTTGGTGCCTCATGCGCACAGGCGATTTCACCAAGGCCGGTTGGGTCGCACAACGCTTCTTGGAGCCGGACTGGGGACATGCCGATGCCGATGCCGATGCCGATGCCGATGCCGATGCCGATGATGCTGTGGTTCATATTACTGGCGATGCAATGATCGACAATGCGGCCCGTTTGGTGAGTGATCTGTACGCCACCTTTGAGGAGCAGGGCAGCGCGGCGGAAAACCCCTTCGGGCCAAGGCTGGCACCGCAATACTTCTTCGCCGCTATTGTTCCCGATTTGGCAGGGCACGGGGGTGATGTGCTTTATGATGCGCAGGATTTTCAGGGTGAAATCACGCAAATTGCACCTGATCCCGATCACCCGATGCTACGCGGCATGATCACTATCAATGTGGATTTCACCAATTTTGGCCAAACCAATCGCGCGGTGTTTTCCCTCAGACCAGACACCGACCAACTTGGTGCGCCGATCCGAATATTCCGTGTTGAACATAAGGAATGGAGCTTTCCGCAATGAGGCTTTGTGAAGAAACGGGCGCGCTTTCGGATGGCCCGCCTTTTTGCCCTTGATGAACAGGATAAAATTCCCGCCAAAGCAACAACGTGACGATGCACGTTGTGTTTTGGTTTACCCTTAAAACCTGCAACATTTGAACTTTGGTTGCGGCCAGAAAAGAGAAATTTCCATGAACCTTATTCTCAGAACTGCCCTATTATACGTGGCGTTTCTTTTTTCTGCCTCGGCTTCCGTGGGCGAAAACCCCGCACCAGAACAACCAGAGCTGCATTTCGTCCTTTCCCTGATTGACGATAAGTGCGCGGCCGACGGCATTCCCAAAGAGGCCTGCAGCTGTCACCGTGACCTCTTCTCCGACAAGGTGATATCTAAAACGTCAAATCCTGACTTGATCCGAACGGTCGCGATGATGCTTGCCATGGAAACGCTGGATCAAAACGAGTTGATGGCATTTGCACAAGAGACCGACCCCGCAACCATGCAAGAGGCTACCCATATTATTTTCGGGATCAGCCTCGCGCTAGAACGTTGTAACGATCAGGCGGACGCTGAAATTAAAGCTGCGAAAGCAGCGGAAACGGCCGCGACCATGCCGACAGGCAGCGATCCCCGAACCCGTTTCGTGCGCCAATGCGCGTCCCAAAACGGCAAACTCGGGCTTTGTGAATGTATTGCCGATAAAATGCTCGAACAACTGGACCCGATGGAACTAGACGTTCTTGTTGACCTCAAAGCCGCTGATGCGCAAGGCAAAGACGCAATGGCCGCCCTCGCGGAGGAACGCGGCATGACTGTGGAGGACGCCGAGCAGGCCCTTATGATGATGTCTGGGCGGATTAGCATAGCAATGATGTCCATCGACCCGATTGCCTGTGCAAAGGCCTCCCAATGAGACGTTTTTTCCCTGCACTTCTGATCATACTTGCGCCATTCGGCCTCTGGGCACACGGCTATGACGAGTTCACCCCGCTTGATCCCTCCCTCAGAGCGGCTTTGATTGACATACTCGTTTCAGCTACCGAGGAGGAGGATTTCACGCGACACGTTGATCCAGAGATGCCGGGCGCAACAGACACGGTTGAAGGCATCCTTGACAGCCTCGACCCTGCCGTCCTTTCCGAACTTGCCACACAGCTCCGTGCGCGCGCCGGCGTTACGGACCCCGCACGTCTGCCCGATAGTATCATCCTGCCACTCTTCTATGATCTCGATGACTTCATCGACCATTACAAAGAACATGGCCACGGACCAAACGGAGACGATGCGGCCAGTGCCGATTACCTGAGCCTTCAAACCCTCCTGAAAGCACTTGAGGTGAAATGATGCCCATTGCGAGTTTCTCACGCATCATTGCTTTGGCCGCCACTCTTTGCAGCGGTAGCGCCTATGCCCAATCGCCTGCAGGCGACCCTTGGGTTTTCATTGTTCACGAGGGCGACACGCAACCCGCTTGGCAGAAAGTCCTGCCTTTGGGTGATGCTACGGACGAATATTACTACGGTATGATGACATCCATGACGAGTTGGCGTGCTGGCCCGTCCGGCGAGGAAAGCTTTTTCAATTGGATCGCAGAACACCAACAGGCATGGGACACAATCGAGGGGTGCTATGGCCAGCCTCTCAAGAAGGATACGATGGTGCTGTCCGGACAGAGCTTTGACCTCGGGTTTGACTGGATGATTGACAAACTTGGTGGTGATGGCGCACTCAGCATGCGTCCCGTGGGCCCTCGGGTGGAAGCGGCCTTGATTGGTGTTGAGACACCCGGCGGGCAGGCTAACTACATCACGTGTTCAAAAACGGGCGTGATGAGCGTCACAAATATCGGCGCTGATAGCGCCAATCGAATTTCCGTCGGGCCTGCGGCGAATGCGCTGACCAAGCACATGCCTACCCTCCAACTCAGCGCAACGCATGAGCTAGGGCATGTTCTCCAGAACAATCTGTACCCCAAGGCCAGCAAACCGTCAGCTATGTCAAATGCACGCTGGATCACCGAAGGCGCAACCGATGCCGTGGCCGTCACCCATACTCAGGAACTATATGGTGGGAAGGATTATTTTGGTCCTTACGCTAACAAATATTATCGCCGCTTTTTCCTATCGCGCGCCTACAACATCCCTCTGAACCATCCACATCAAACGCAATCGAAAGCCGGCCAAGCGGGAAGCAAACAGGAGCAGCTTCTGGCAAATATAGAGACGAAAACGCTCGATCTACTCGACTACCAAACCAACGGTTTCTGGTTCCATATTTTGGAGCGTTACCTAAATGGGAATCCCAATGGGTTGACCTCACTTTACAAGAGCATGTCCAGCGCCGCTGTAGCACAAAATGCCACCCTGCTCGTCGATAAATGGCTTGATGGAATCGACGGTAAACTTAAGGGGCTCGAGCATGTCTTCCCGCAGTTCCTGACCGAGTACGCCAGTTGGCCCTCGCACCGTTTTGAGGGTCACATGTCCGAGGACAAGTGGCTCAGACTTGGCTTTGGCAACTGCGTTGAGATCCATATACCTGCCGGAGCGAGTAGTGCTAAAACGACTTTCCAACTCGCGGAATACGCTGGTGCTTGCATTAAAATCAGCGTGGACCAAGTCACCACGCTGTTACACCCCGATATACAGATTCGATTTGCCGGACCGAATGACTTGGTCGACGACATCTATCTTGGCTGGGCCAAGGGCAATCACTTCAACGGCGCGCCTGCTGCTAAGGATTGTTACGAGATGACTGAAACCGTAGGGGGCATTGCTCCCTGCCTGTTGCCGCCGAGCGATGGCACTTCGGCCGCGCAGTACCAGCGTTACTTCTTCCTTCCCAAAATACAGCAAGTGGGGCCGCGCCAAGACACGGAGTTCCTCCTGATCGCTTCTTGGGTTCCTAGCACAAGCGCAGACACGAAACGGAATTTCCGCGTCGAGGATATTGAGATTACAGTCTCGCTAGACAAGGGAGGTCTTGCCGCAGGCGGATCTGGCGCCTCCAAGAAACCCGCCGAGACCAACTATGCCACAAAACAGGGCCGTGGGCCTGTGACAGCAGAAGGAGAAAAAAATCCCAGTGAGGCTTCCATGCGTGATTTGTTTACCGGAAATGTTGAGAACATGCCCGGCGTATCGCAGATCATGGCAAACACCCTGCTCAAGCAGACCGAAGGAGCAATCACGGTGAAACCTGATGCTGAGGAGGGTCAATCAAGCGGCGGGCAAACTCAGGTTTCGTTTCTTTTCAAAACACCGCTCGAACCAGGCCATATCGGTCCGGTCGAGATTTATGCGATGTCCGAAGGTGGGGGGCGTATGGGCATACAAAACCCGTCCAAGAACAGCAGTTTCATCATCGAGGAATATACCGCTGAAACCCTACGCTTTCGCGGCGTTGCAGAGGTGTGTGAGGGCAGCATCACCTCGCTGATGTCCGCTGGATCAAGCTCGGACCTTTGCAAGATATTCCCGCCAAAACGCTACGAGGCAACTGGTGCAATCGCCTTTCCAACAGCTCGGAATACCCATAGCCGCCTTAAGCAGCCTCCACCCTCCGAGGCATACCGCAATTATCAGGATATCCGGCTCGCCCGTCTCGAGGAGCGTTTCGGTCTCTCTGGCACGATGAGCGGCAATCCAACGTCTGAGGCGGATAACAGCGGCAATGCATCTGGTATTGGCACAACATCGAAGCAACGCGCCGCGCCCAACTGCGATTGTGGCTGCACGTCGGCGCAAAGAACCTCCGGCAACATCCAGTGCATGTTGCTGTGTGGCAAGGCGTGGAAGCAATGTAACGCACCATAAGATCAACCTTTCCCCTCTGAACAGAGGGGGCGGGAACAGGGTGATGTGACTATGAATATTGCATTGGCCTCGCAAATGAGTAGCGCCCCCAATGGGTGTAGAGTGACCTGAGTGAAAGGAGTTTTTCATGAACTTTCAAACGGCGGTGAAAACCTGTCTGACCGAAAAATACGCGACCTTTTCAGGACGTGCGAGCCGATCTGAATATTGGTGGTTTGTTCTGGCCTATGTGATTGGTGCGGTGATCATATCGCTTCTGGGCATTGGGCTTCTATCCATAGTCTACACTCTTGCACTTATCGTTCCCGCCGCAGCGGCGGGGTCGCGGCGACTTCAAGATACCGGACGGAAAGGCTGGCTCATCTTTATCCCCGTGGGATTGGGCGTGATCAGTATGATTTTGATGCCATCGGTGCCAGTCATCGAGGATGATCAAATGATGCAGCTTCCGGATATGGGAAGCATGGGCCTAATGGCCCTCCTCACTTTCGTGCAACTGTTCGTGGGTCTCGTGTTTTTGTGGTGGTTGACCCGTCCGTCAAAGCCTGAGTGAGCGCAACGCAGAGGAGGGGACGAAAATGAAAAACTTGATCATGGCCAGTGCGGTCATCGCTTTGATCGGCAGCGCAGCCGTCGCTCAATCGAATAATGGGGAGTGTGGTGCCCCCTCCGACACCTCTCTGTCCTCACTCGCGGGACCTTGGTCTCTCAGCCAAGGCCCAGGAGCCGCGTTTGCGGTGGCACCGGGTTTAGGTGCCACTGCTCTGAAGTTGCCTGCGCACCCAACACAATCCGTGGAACTGACATTCACTGACATGCAGCCATTCGGTATGATCAGCGCACAGGGCCAAAGTATGGTGATGATGCCGGCAGGGTCCGAGCCGACACGCACCCAGATCGCGACGATGAGCGAGGAGGATGGACTCCAGCCGCTCGACAGCGAAGGAGAGGACTGTGGTTGGTCCCTGATGCCGTCGTTCCTCGCGACGACGTCCTACGTCTTACAGAATACTGAACCATCCGGCCCTAGCCTGAAGGATTTATTCATCAAGGCTACTTCAGGTGTGCAAGGCGGCAACCCGATACTTTCCATCGGTGTATGCGAGAATACGTCGACACTCGAGTCGTTGGAAAAGGTTATAAAGGTCGAAGATACAGAAGCCATGTTCGGCTTTGTGAACCACACGCCCGACGGACCTGTCAATGTCGTGACCACGGTCGCCACAAATAAAAAGCTTTGTGACAAGTACAATGCCAAAGCGCAGACAGGAGACATGCAAATGTTGCTCTATCTGCAATTTAGCAGCCCAAATTCCGCTTCGGGCATCCTGTCTTTCAAGGGTGAAATGAACGGAAATCAATTCTCAGCACGAGCGCCTGTCATCCTGTCACGCTGAATACCCGTTTGTTGAGGTGGAGCAGCAACCATTCGAGCGACATCGCATTAAGTGGCAATTCGTCCGTCTTTGATTTCTATGCGGTAATCGCATAGTGCCGCGATTTTCTCGTCGTGGGTTGAGATGAGAAAGGTTGTTTTCTCTTCTTCATTCACCGCCCTGAGGAGGTCCATCACTTGGCGGGCGGAGGCGCTATCAAGGTTGCCTGTCGGCTCGTCGGCAAGGATGAGTTCGGGGGTGTTCATGAGGGCTCTTGCAACGGCGACGCGTTGTTTTTGACCACCAGACAGCTTTGTGGCGCGGTAGTTTACACGATCACTCAAACCGACCCGTTCAAGGAGGTCTTTGCCCCGTTGCCGCGCATCAGAGCTTTCGGTGCCTGCGCGGACGGCGGTGGGGAAAATGACATTCTCCAACGCCGTGAAATCCGGCAGCAGATTGTGAAACTGGAACACAAAGCCGATATGCTGATTGCGAAACTCCGTCAAAGTCGCGTCACTTGCATCAAACAGATCCTGTCCCAACATTTCGAAGGTGCCGGAACTCGGCCTTAGCAGTGTGCCCAGAATATTGAGCAGCGTACTTTTCCCCGAGCCAGACACCCCAAGCAAAGCGATCATGCCACCCTTTGGAAGGGTCAGGTTCAGCCCCTTCAAGACACGCGTGGCTGTATCGCCCGTACCGTAGGTTTTGGTGAGATCGCGCAGCTCCAGAAGGGGCGCGGAGGTCTGTGATTGGGTCATTGTCCGATGGCCTCCACAGGGTCGATCCGTGACGCGGCGCGGGCGGGAAGCAGGGCGGCCAAGGTGGCGCCAATCGCGGTGAGAACGATGGCCAGACCGATGGACCCTTGGGCGACATCAATCGGCAGTTGCCCCGCCTTCGCTATGTCATCGGGCGTCAAAGGGGTCAGCACCGCAAGGCCCAAAACAGACCCGAAGACCCCGCCGAGAAGGCCTATCATTGATCCCTGCATCACAAAGACGAACAGGATGAAGCCCTGACTGGCGCCCATTGCGCGCATGATGCCGATTTCCGGCCGCCGTCGGTAGGTCGACAACATCAGCGACGATGCCACGCCGATCACGATTGTGACCAGAGCAAAAGATTTCAAAATCAAACCCGTGTTCGATTGCGCTTTTAGACCTTCATAGAGTTGCTCCGCCGCCTCGGTCCAAGGTTCGGCATCAAGCCCTGTCATGTCTTCGATCCGTTTCGCGACGCGGTCGGCGTCGTAAAGATCGGTCAATTTCAACTCGATCCGCGACACTGCATTGGGGATGTTAAACAGGCTCCGCGCCGTGCCGATATTGATATAGGCGGAGGCGGAATCCACCTGTCCCGCGCCTGTGAAAAAAATCCCCGTCACGCGCAACGTCGTCGTCACTCCCGCATTGGTTCGGAGTGTTACGGGACTGTCGATGGACAGGTTCATGTCAGCGGCCAAAGTCGCACCAATCAGCAATCCGTCCCCAGACAGCTCAAGTGTGCCACGTTGAAGATAGGTCTCGAACGGGATGATCGCAGTAACGTCCTTGGGGGCAAGTCCGGTCACGCTCACCTGACGCACCCGCTCACCGCGCACGAGAACGCCTGCGCCTTTGATCTGAACCGAGCTTGCAACCACACTCGGGAGCGTGTTGATCACCGAGAGAAATGGCGCCGCGTCGATGATGCCCGTTTCGGCACGGGTGGACTTTTGCCGTGCGAGAAGCACGGTTGCCTGCGTGTCTGTGTCCAGTAGGGGGAGGTCGGGGTCTTCGGCAGCGACTGTCACATGCGCAAGGCTGCCCAATGTGCGATTGACCATCAGGTCGGCCAACCCGCCGATGAGGGCGCTCATGAAGATGAAGATGAAAACAGCAACAGCTACGCCAAAGACCAACAGCCCCGTCTGCGCCAGATTGGACGTCAGGTAGCGCAGCGCGATCTTGAAGCCATAGCGCATCGCTTATTTCCCCACGCCCGACGTATCCTCTCGCGCGATGGCGTCACCATCCGTGAGACCGTCAGGGGATAGCACCACGATGTCGCCCACAGACAGACCCGTCACAACTTCCACCCGTTCTGCGGGCCAGTCGATGAAGGTAATTGGGGTCAAGACGGCCTTGCCGTCACGCAGGGTAAAGACAGCGGTGCCACTGTTGTTTTCGACAAAAGCGCTGCGGGGGACGGTCACGGCATTATCGACGGCCTCAATCAAGATGTTGGCGACGGTTGTCAGCCCGATTTGCGCATCAATGGGCGCATCAAATGACAGCTTCACCCGCAGGCTCCCTGTCACTTCGTCCACCTCTGAGGCCACGTAGGACACGACACCATTCACAATGTCGGAACGGCCCGCCAATTGCATCTGTGCGCTCTGGCCAACGCGAACCTCACCCGCGTAGATTTCGTCGATCTGCACATCGACGTGCAGGTTTTCGATATCGGCAATGCGCATCAAAACCTGTGACGGCGATACAAGATCGCCGCGATCAACGTAGCTGTTCAACACAATACCCGTAATCGGCGCGGGGATTTGGTAATCCGCCAAGGCCAGTTGCGCTTGGTCCCGCGCGGCCTCAAGTCGCTCCACGTCAAGACGCGCTGCGTTAAACGCGCGCTCCGCATTTTCGACGGCAACGGAGGAGATGGACGTGCCGAGCGCCACGGCGCGATCACGTTCGCCGCGCGCGCTTTGCAGGGCCAGACGTGCCGTCTCCAAAGCGGCCTCGGCTTGCCTCACGATGGCCTTTTGTTGGGTATCATCCAGAACAATAAGAGCTTCACCCGCCTCAACGCGCGCTCCCTCTTGTGCGTTGACTGATAAAACACGCGCCGAGACCGACGCGACGACATCCGCATATTCATCCGTTGCAGAGCGCCCGCTTACAGCCAGAACCCGCTGAACTGGCCCCGACGCGAGCGTTTCCACAGCCACAACAGGTGTGCCTCCGCCGCCCGAGAAAACCCATCCCGCCACGGCAATTGCCACCACGGCAATGGCCCCACCGATGATCGTCGCAGGCTTTGTACGTCGTGAGTGTTTTTGATCGGGGACCACCACCAAACTGTTGGCTCCATCGGAGGACACCGTTTGGGGCTGATCGTGACGTATCTTATCTTTCACCATTGGGGCCTCGGTTTGGAACGCCCAATTCGACCTGCGCTCATCACTGTTTCATTGCCGTAATGACGCTACTGTGCAGCTCTGGTGGCAACTTGTCTATCGCGCGCGCAATCGTCGCAAGATCCTGTCGCGCCGCATGCAACTGGTCAATGAGCGAGATCACAATCTCAAGCGCTGTGTCATCGAGTTCGAGATCATGGGACAGATCGCATAATAACTCCAACCGCGCGATATCGACACGACGGAAGATATATCCCGCGTCCCCTCGTTCGGGTCGGACCAGTTCGCTTTCGACAAAGCTCACAAGCTGGCGCCGTGTCAGCCGCGTTACGGTGGTGACAACCTCGTCTTCTGAATATCTATCCGTCATGAGTTGGTCCCCTTCATCAAATCAGCACGCGGATCGAAGCTATGCGTTTTGCGCCATTCCGTGAAAAAGTCGCGCAGGCTGTCGTCAATCTCGGGCGGTGTAACAATTTTCAGCTCAACCCTTTGATCACCCTTGGCTTTGCGCTTTGCGTTGGCAATGCCACGCCCCCGCAATCGCAATGTCTGGCCAGAACTTGCGCCCACAGGGATCGTGAGCCCCACAGGGCCGTCAATGGTTGGTGCCGTGACCTTGCCACCGAGAACCGCCTCGTCGATGGTGATTGACAACGTAATCAGGATATCATCCCCCTCACGGCGAAACACCGGATGCGACCCCACCATAACAGTGATAAGCGCATCTCCCGCAGGACCGCCCCCATATCCAGCAGCACCCTTGCCGCGCAACCGAAGTGTCTGGCCGTCCTCGGTGCCCTGTGGAATCTTAACCGCAAGGCTTTGCCCATCGGGCAATGTGATCCGTGTTTCCGCTCCTCGTGCGGCATCCAGAAAGGCCACGTTGAGCGAATAGCGCGCATCGGCACCGCGCGCGGAAAAGCCTCGCTCGCCATAGTCGCCACGCCCAGATCGCCCGCCATTGCGCAAAATGTCCGCGAAGATATCTGCGGGATCGACATCCGGTCCGAATCCGCGACCCTGTTGGTAGGTGTTGTCGGACGCGTCCGAGAAATCACGGTAATACTGGCGCGGCGGACGCTCTGCGCCGAGCCCGTCGATTTCTCCGGCATCAAAGCGCGCACGGGTTTTGGAATCTTTTAAAATCTCGTAAGCGCCCGTGATCTCTTTGAAACGCGCTTCGGCCCCCGCGTCATCCGGGTTCAAATCCGGATGGCACGTTCGTACCTGTTTTCGGTAAGCTTTCTTAATTTCATCAGCCGTTGCAGCCTTGGTCAGACCAAGGATTTCATACGGATCATTAGACATCCAAGCCTCCTGTTCGACGAGCGATACATGTTAAAGCAGACCGTCCGCGAATGTGGGTTTATTTACGACAACATGTCACGAAACCGCGCCCGATGTCCGTGATCCAAGTCAATGTGGAGTTGTTGCGAACAGAAGGCCGCGACAGCGCCAATTGCCTAACTTGTGGGGAGTAAAAGCGAAATGTAACAGAAGAGGTCCCGAGGGGCTGTTTTGGTATATTATTGATTTTAACAGATAATTTTCGGGTAGCGTTGTGTGTTGTCACAGGGTGTGACACGGGTATTGTTTAAAATCAATGACTTACAGTTTGTCACATGCCACACCTAGGAATGTATATCATGCGCATATGTGTGCGTGCGCGTGTGTGTATGCGTGTGTGTGTATACGTATATATTTATATCTGTGACTTGTGACAGATATATATAAATAGTTTCTTACTCATTGATTTA
>NZ_JBLWZO010000014.1:0-56526 GCF_048266405.1 Celeribacter sp. | reverse complement strand
TGAAGCGGGCGTAATACCACGAACTGTCCACGAATGTGTCCATCGTATCCGTCTCGCGCAGGGCCGCGCCGCCGCATTTCGGGCAGGTCGTGTTGCGCCATGTCGGGTGACGGTCCAGCGGGTTGCCGGGAACAGAGAAATCAATCGGCTTGCCATCTTCGTCGAAGGGCAATTTGACAGGCAGGTTCTCTTTCTTCTCCGGCACCACGCCGCAGCTTTCGCAATGGACCACGGGGATGGGGCAGCCCCAATAGCGTTGCCGTGACAGGCCCCAATCGCGCAGACGGTACTTGGTCACGCCGTGACCGACGCCGTTGGCCTCGCAGAAATCAATAGCTGCTTCGACGGCTTGTTCACCCGTCTGGACCTCATCTCCCGCAAAGCCGAGCAGATATTTTACCGCATCGGTTTTGAAGGGCGCATAGGCCTCGGATGTGTCGAGTTCGCCCTCTGTGGGCGCAAAGACGTAGTTGATCGGTAGGCCGTATTTGGTGGCAAAATCAAAGTCGCGTTGATCGTGGGCAGGACAGCCGAAAATCGCTCCTGTGCCGTAATCCATCAGAATGAAGTTGGCGATATAGACAGGCAATTCCCATGCGGTGTCGAATGGATGGCGCACTTTGAGGCCGGTATCCATGCCGAGCTTTTCGGTCTTCTCGATGGCCTCTTCAGTCGTCCCGCCCTTGCGGCATTCGTCACAGAAGGCGGCAACCTCGGGATTGTCGGCGGCGAGTTTCTTGGCCAGAGGGTGATCGGCAGAAATACCGACAAAGGATGCGCCGCGCAGGGTGTCGGGGCGGGTGGTGTAGACTTCCACGCGGTCGTGGCCCTCAGGCGCGTCGATCAACGAGAAGGCAAATTGCAACCCGCGCGACTTGCCGATCCAGTTTTTCTGCATCGTCTTGACCTTGTCGGGCCAGTCGTCGAGACGGTCGATGGCTTCCAACAGGTCTTCGGAATAGTCGGAAATTTTGAAGAACCACTGGGTCAACTCCTTGCGCTCCACCGGCGCACCCGAGCGCCAGCCGCAGCCGTCGATGACCTGCTCGTTGGCCAGAACCGTCATGTCGACGGGATCCCAGTTCACGGTGGCGTTCTTGCGGTAGACCAGCCCCTTTTCGAGAAAGTCGATGAACATGCTCTGCTGCTGGCCGTAGTACTCAGGATCACAGGTCGCAAACATACGCGTCCAGTCGATCGACAAGCCGAGCGGCTTCATCTGGTCAACCATTGTGTCAATATTGGCGTAGGTCCATGTCTTCGGGTGTCCGCCAGAGGCCATCGCCGCATTTTCGGCGGGCATCCCGAAGGCGTCGAAACCCATTGGGTGCAACACCGAGAAACCGCAGGACGATTTATACCGCGCGACGACGTCGCCCATCGTGTAGTTGCGCACGTGACCGATGTGGATGCGGCCCGACGGATAGGGGAACATCTCAAGGACGTAGTATTTCTCTTTGTCGGGGTCACGTTTGGCGAGAAAGACCTCAGCCTCGTTCCAGGCAGTTTGCCATTTCGGTTCCAGATCAGCGGGCGCGTAGCGGCTCATATCGGTTTCCTTCGTCTCTCACGTAAAACGCCGGGCATCAGCGGCCCGGCGTGGTGATAATCCTTTGGCCCTCTTGGGTCTAGAGGCCAATGTGGTGTCTGTTACTTTCCCGAGCGCAATTGGCGGGCGCGGGTCAGGATGGCGTCCTCGACGGCACGCACGGTTGCGGCGCTGACTGCACCGCCACGGGTGTAGAGCGAGATGTTGAGCGTCCTCGCGTCCAGTGCAGGGTCAGTGACGTGGATCGTTGCGCGGTAGGCGCGGCCACCACCGGGTGGTGTGCCATAGCCTGTGGTGATCACGCCGGTAAACGGATCGGCGGATTGCACGGGCAGGAAGGACAACACTTCGAGCGCGGCATTCCAGATGTATTTGTTGACCTGAACATCACTCGACGCGCCATTGCGTCCGCCGCCAAAGATCGTGCGGGCTTTGCGCTGTTCGATGATGATGGTTTCGCCATTGGGGATTTCGACCGCTTGGCCTGTTGAGCGTGTGTCAACGACTTGGCCGCCATCGGTGACGACCGTCTTGCCTCCCCCCGAGAACGGGCCAGAGCCAATCGAGCCAAATCCGAGGCTGTCACTCAGTGAGCCGAGGCTTCCGCCGCCACTACAGGCGGTCAGGGCCAGTGTTGCAAATAGAGCAAGGCTTGGACGGTACATGCTTGATCCCCTCAATATCAATCGACGCAACCGTATAGGCCAATGTGAGAGGGAACAAGTGGTTAGACGCAGGCTTGGGGCGGAATGGTGGGCAAATCGGGCCCGACAAACGGAAAGGGCCACCCCGAAGGGTGGCCCAAACGTATTCTAAATCTCAGGAGAGATTAGAAGGACAGGGACACTTCAAGTGTCAGACCGTCCATGAGTTCGAAATCGGAGTCGTATGCGTCACCGATGTCTGTAGTTGCGCCGTCAACATCGCCGTTAGCGTAGGACGCGAGGAAGGTTGCGCCGCCGCCGAGGTCGTATTTCGCAGCGATGTATTCGCCTTCGCCGTCAACCGTACCAGCACCGAGCAGGAGGCCATTGCCCATGTCGTATGTGCCTTCGAGGTTGTAGGTTGTTGTGCCAGCGTCTTCGATTTTGGCAGTGACGGAGACTGGGCCATCTTCGTAGACAGCTTTCAGACCGTATACGTCACCAGCTGAATCGTTGTTTGCGTACCAAACGGAGAGAGCAACTGGACCCATTGGGTAACCAACTTCGATACCGTAGTTGGTGTCGGCGCCGACTTTAGCAACACCAACGTTAACCGATGCGCCACCGAAGGTGGTGCCAACGTTCAGGTTGGTTGCGTCGGAAGCTGCGAAAGCGGGGACAATAGCTGATGTGAAGCCGTTGTTGTAACCGAAGGAGAAGTTCACGGAACCAAAGGAACCAGCGATTGCTGCGGTTGTACCGTCAGTTGTGCCGTTGTCGAGGACAACAGTCGAAATTGCGGCCTGAACGGAACCGAAGGAACCTTTGAGGACGAGGTTCTCGCCGGCGTCGCCGATGTCGTCGTCGTCGTAGTCGGTCATGCCGTCTGCGAGACCTTCAGGAGAAGCAACGAGTTGGTCAACAGCGGAAGTGTACTCACCGAAGTAGAGGCCGCCCATGTCGGATTCAACGTAGACGGTGAAGTCGCTGTCGTAGGCAACTGTGCCGTTAATCAGGTTGCTTGCGTCAATGGCGAAAGTCGCGCCAGCAGTCCAACCGTTGTTCAGCTCTTGGGAAAGAGCGGCGTTGATACCTGCATCGCCGTATACGGCGTTTTTGATGTCGTCGTTGTAACCCAAAGTTACGTCGCCGGAGAAGGTAACTTCAGCAGCAGCTGCGCCGGCAAAGCCGAGTACTGCTACGGAGGAGAGAAGGATGTTTTTCATAGTGCCCTCGTGGAGTTTAAAAATTCAGGATGCCGGGTTGCCCGACACATGCCGAATGAAATGCGCTGAATGAGTGTTTTGGTCAAGCGACAGGCGGGGCGTTTGGGCAGGATAGGTAAAAATGATGCAACGAGGACACACACCTGTTGCACGCCCCACATCACAGGCAATACAAGGAAAACAGGCAGGAAATGCGACACAAGAGGGGAAAATATGGGGTTTGAAGAGGTTAACGCGCGTGTTTTGGCAGCCACTGAGGCTGCGGGGCGCAAAAAGGGCGCGGTTCAGTTGATCGCCGTGTCCAAAGTGCAGCCAAACGAACGAGTCGCCGCTGTTTTGGAGAAAGGCCACCGTGTTTTCGGGGAAAATCGGGTGCAGGAGGCTTCCGAGAAGTGGCCAGACTTCAAATCCCGCTTCTCAGGTGTCGAATTGCACCTCATCGGTCCGCTCCAAAGTAACAAGGTGCGTCAGGCAATGGAGCTGTTCGACGTGATCCAAACGGTGGACCGTCCGAAACTGGCCAAGGCGATTGCGCGTCTGGCGGGCGAGTTGGACCATTGTCCGCGGTTGTTCGTGCAGGTGAACACGGGCGAGGAACCGCAAAAGGCAGGTATCCTGCCGCCTGATGCGGACGCCTTTATTGCGCAATGCCGCGATATGGGGCTCACGATCGAGGGATTGATGTGCATTCCCCCCGCAGGAACCGACCCCAAACCACACTTTGCCATGCTTGCCGAGATTGCCAAACGTAACGGGATCGCGGGTTTGTCGATGGGCATGTCGGGGGATTTCGAGGTGGCGATTGCAAGTGGTGCAACCCATGTCCGTGTCGGCTCTGCCATCTTCGGGGATCGCGACTACGGATGATCGGTCCTAGCGTATGACCAAGCGGCTGCGCGGTGTGAGACGGGCCACGATCCATGCAAGGTGATCGGCACGAAAGGCCACGCAGCCCTCTGTCGGGTGGCGCGGTTTGCGCCATCTGTGGATGAAAATAGCCGAGCCTTTGTGCGCTGTCGCCTCGGGCCAGTTCCAATCTGTGACCACAAACAGGTCGTAAAGACGGTCTGCGCGGCGCAGTTTTTCATGGCTCTCGGAGAAGGGTGATTTTACGGCGCTATTATAGAGTGCGTGTTTTGGGGCATCGCACCACAGATCGCGGGGGGTAATTTGGTGTGCACCGTGGACCTGCACGCGGTCGGGGCGTGCCCAGATCTGCGGTAGGGCGTGAATGCCACGCGGTGTCGCTCCGTCGCCTTCGCGTTTGGCATTTGTGATTCCGCCCTTGCCAATGGCGCAGGGAAAGCGGCGTCCGCGAAACCGTGCGCCCCATTTGGTCACCACAATATCCTCGGGACCAACTGCGCGGGTCACAGCAGGTGCCCCGACTTTTTGGCTTTGGTGGCCAGATAGGCGGTGTTGTGGGCGTTTTCACCGACTTTGAGCGCAACGCGTTCGGTGACGGTGATTCCTTGGTCCTGCATCTTTGCGATCTTTGCGGGATTGTTGGTCATCAGGCGCACGGCGCCAAAGCCCATTTCTTTGAGGATCGCCGCACCGATTCTGAAATCGCGTTCATCGTCTTCAAATCCGAGGCGGTGATTGGCCTCGACGGTATCAAAGCCCTGATCCTGTAGCGAGTAGGCGCGCATCTTGTTGGCGTGACCGATGCCGCGCCCCTCTTGGTTGAGGTAGAGCAGCACGCCTTCGCCCTCCGTTCCCATCTGTGCGAGAGCGCTGCGCAGTTGCGGGCCGCAGTCGCATTTGAGCGATCCGAGCAGATCGCCCGTGAAGCACGCCGAATGCAGGCGGGCCAGAACGGGTTTGCTGCGATCAGGTTTTCCAATCTCGACCGCAAAGTGTTCCTCGCCGCCATCATCGGGACGAAACACATGCACGCGCCCCGCCTCGGACGCGATGAGCGGCACGCGGGCGTGGATCACATCGGTGAGCGGCGCGAGGTCGGCCATATGCGGCAGGGCCAACTCGACGGGTAAAACGGTCAGCCCGTTGTCGCTCGCGATCTGGGTCGCATTGTCCACCGAAACCACAAGGGCGGCGGGCAACAGGCGAGCGGATTTGGCCAGCGTGATGGCGGCGCGATGCACAGAGGCGTCACCGTCACGGATAGAGGTGAATGGCCCCTTCATCGGGTGGGTCAGGTCGTCGGCGGGGTCTGCGACCGATCCGACCCAAAGCGTTGTTGCATCTTTCGGCAGCGTCAATCGCGCTACATCCCCGTCATAGGCCCGCGCGTTTAGCGTCGTGGCACGCCGTGCGGTGATGGTCAAAACCGGCGTGCCCAATGCCGTCATGTCGGCGAGGCGCTCGGGGGAGAGCCCTTCGGCGGCTATTGCAATGGCGTCGCCTTGGCTGCTGCGCAAGGCCACAGGCACCCCCATGCGCAGGTCGGCGCGGGCGCGGGCGATTAACTCTGGCAGGCTGGGCGCGAGGCTCATTGAGGGGCTTTCCGTTACAATCGTGGCCACTGATGTAGCGATTATTGACGCAATGTGAAACATTTAGCATTCATTGCACACGCTTGCGTGAGCAAACTGTCGCAAATCTTGTCGAACGCGTGATCGCACATCACATCTATCCCAGACAGAGATAAATGCAGGAGGTCTGAACAATGGCCACTCTCAAACGAATTCTCCTTGTGGATGATGATGACGATCTGCGCGAGGCATTGAGCGAACAGCTCGTTATGACCGAAGACTTCGATGTTTTCGAAGCGGGCGATGGTGCCAGCGGCATGGAACGGGTGAAGGAAGGTCACTATGACCTTATCATTCTCGACGTAGGCTTGCCCGACACCGACGGCCGCGAGCTGTGCAAACGGATGCGCAAATCTGGTGTGAAATCCCCGATCCTGATGCTTACAGGCCAAGATAGCGATGCTGACACGATCCTTGGCCTCGATGCTGGCGCGAATGATTACGTCTCCAAGCCGTTCAAATTCCCTGTGCTTTTGGCGCGTATCCGTGCGCAGTTGCGCACCCACGAGCAATCAGAAGCCGCTGTGTTCCAGCTTGGGCCGTATACGTTCCAACCTGCGCAAAAGATGTTGATCACGGAGGATGACAAGAAAATCCGCCTGACCGAGAAAGAAACCAACATCCTGAAATTCCTCTACCGCGCGACCGAAGGTATCGTGGCGCGTGACACTTTGTTGCACGAGGTCTGGGGCTACAATGCGGGCGTGACTACGCACACGCTTGAGACCCACATCTACCGCCTGCGTCAGAAAATCGAGCCTGATCCCTCGAATGCGCGTCTCTTGGTGACGGAATCGGGTGGATATCGCCTCGTGGCCTAACGTCCCAAAAAACTTTTGAAAAAATGCAGACACGCGGGAACCTTTTGATGGTCTCGCGTGTTGTCTTTTCGAAGCCGCAGCGTATCGCGGGTAAGATACGCAGTCCCTAGTTCCCTCCTCCCTATATAGCCCGGCTCTCGTAGCCGGGCTTATTTTTTTGCGCGGCTTTCGGGTGGTCTTGGCGGCGGCGCGGCGCTAGTGTTTGCCTCGATCCAAAGGAGACGAGCCTCATGTCCTTCACTCTTGCTACGTGGAATATTAACTCCGTGCGTTTGCGCGAACCGATTGTGTGCAAACTGCTCGAAGAGGAAGCCCCTGATGTGCTGTGTCTTCAGGAGTGTAAATCCCCCGTCGATAAAATCCCGATGGAGCGGTTCCACGCGTTGGGCTACACGCACATGGTTGCCCGTGGCCAGAAGGGCTACAACGGCGTGGCGATCTTGTCCAAAATCCCAATGGTGGAAGCAGGGGCGGAGGATTACGCTTCCCTCGGTCATGCGCGTCATATCGCGGGAAAGTTGGAGAATGGCGTGACCATCCACAACTTCTATGTGCCCGCAGGTGGCGACAAACCCGACCGTGAGGTCAACGAGAAATTCGGGCAAAAGCTCGACTACCTCACCGAAATGCGCGATGCGTTTTTTGCTGACGCGCCTGAGAAGGCGATCCTCGTGGGCGATCTTAATATCGCACCGCGCGAGGATGATGTCTGGGATCACAAGAAACTTCTCAAAATCGTCTCGCATACGCCCGTTGAGGTTGACCATCTTGCCCAAGTCCAAGACGCAGGAAAATGGGTCGACATCACCCGTCAGGATATCCCCGACGGATTGCTCTATTCGTGGTGGTCGTACCGCGCCAAGGATTGGGACGGGGCGGATAAGGGCCGTCGTCTTGACCACGTCTGGTCGACGCCTGACATTTCGAATGCCGCTCATTCAAGCCGTGTGTTGCGCGCTGCTCGCGGGTGGGAAAAACCCTCAGATCACGCGCCGGTGTTTGCGACATTTGACCTCTAGCGAGCCCCTTTAAATCACGCCCTAAACAGCGCATATAACAGCCAACAGACTTTTTAGCGGAGATGACACTATGGATTTAGGGCAAACAACGACAGCCGCAGCTGGCGCAAACATATTTGATGTCAGCGAAGCCGAATTCATGGCGAAGGTCATTGATGCCTCCCATGAGACCCCGGTCATTCTGGATTTCTGGGCACCGTGGTGTGGACCGTGCAAAACGCTTGGCCCCGCTTTGGAGGCGGCTGTGAACGCAGCGGGTGGCAAAGTCAAACTGGCCAAGATCAACGTGGACGAGAACCAAGGGATTGCAGGCCAGATGCGCGTGCAATCTATCCCAACCGTTTTTGCCTTTCATAAGGGCCAACCTGTCGACGGATTCCAAGGCGCATTGCCACAGTCCGAGGTCGATGCCTTTGTGACCAAAATCGCCGCCATGCACGAAGAGGACGGCGGGCTTTCCGATGCGATCGAAGCTGCGGAGACAATGTTGGAAGAGGGCGCTGTGGACGACGCGCTTGAGACTTTTGCCGCTATTCTCGAAGAGGACCCCAATGCCGCAGCCGCTTTTGCGGGTCTGGCGAAATGCCATGTGGCCAAGGGCGATCTCGATGCTGCTGAAGCAGTGCTGAACGGCGCACCCGCCGAAGTGGCGACCAAAGCCGCGATTGAGGCGGTTCAGGCGCAGATCGCGCTCGCACGGGAGGCCGAGTCGGCTGGCCCCGTTGACGAACTGCGCGCCAAAGTTGCCGCTGAGCCTGCCAATATGGAGGTCAAACTCGAACTGGCCACCGCGCTGCATGGCACGGGCGATGTTGCGGGTGCTGTTGATGTCTTGTTGGAGGCCGTTCGGACGGATCGCGACTGGAATGACGCCGCGGCCAAAACGCAGCTGTTCAAGATTTTTGACGCACTTGCGCCCAATGACAAGATCGCGCTCGATGGGCGCCGTAAATTGTCGTCGATCCTGTTTGCCTGACGGCTTTGCCGCGCTAGATAGGCTCACATGATGAAAGCGGCCAAACTTCCAAGGGTGATCCCTGTCTTTCCGTTGCCCGGGGCGCTTTTGTTCCCTCGGGCGCGGCTTCCGTTGCATATCTTTGAACCGCGCTATTTGCAGATGGTCGAAGACTGCATGGCAACGCCAGAGCGTTTAATCGGGATGGTTCAACCCATTACCGAGAGCCGTTTGAGCGCGATTGGTTGTGCGGGGCGTCTGACGGCGTTTTCCGAGATGGAAGATGGCCGCTACATGATCACCCTGACGGGTATCTCGCGTTTCCGGATTGGTGCTGAGGTCAATGGTTTTGCGCCCTATCGTTCATTCGAGGTGAGTTGGGATAGCTTTGCCGCCGATTTGGGACGCGCAGAGCATGATCCTGCTTTGGATCGTGCGGCGTTCATGGCCCTATTGCGCCGCTATTTCGATAACGTCGGATTTGAAACCGATTGGGACAGCCTGCATGGGGCGGATGACGAGTTGCTGATCAATTCTCTATCAATGCTCGCGCCGTTTGATCCTGAGGACAAACAGGCGCTTTTAGAAGCACCGTCCCTTTCCACTCGCCGCGAAACTCTGGTAACGCTAATGGAGTTCGCCCTGCATGGCGGCACCAATGAGGAGATGATGTGATGGACGACGCGCAAACCCAAATCCAATTCGACCGCCGCATGTTGGAGTCGCTTGTGTGTCCCGAGACGCATACGGTGCTAAGCTATGATGCCGAGCATCAGGAATTGATTTCCAAAGCCGCAGGACTGGCTTTCCCGATCCGCAACGGTATTCCGATCATGTTGATCTCCGAGGCGCGCAAACTCGACGACTAAGTGCCTGCTAAAGCGCAATTCCACGCATCAGCTTGGGCAGATCGCCATTCACGCCAGCGGCCTCACGGATCGCCTCGCGCCGCACGCTTGGCAGTGAATTCACAACGCCCATTCCGAGATCGCGCATGAGGCGTAGCATTGGATTGTCGTTTGAAAACAACTTGTTGAACGTATCAGTCATCAGCGCCATGGTTGCGATGTCGAACCTGCGCCACTGGCTGTAGCGGGCCAAAACATCCTCGCGTCCGATGTCTTCGCCACGGCGATGGGCCTCGACAAGGACTTCCGTCAACGCCCCCACATCTTTTAGCCCTGCGTTCAATCCTTGCCCCGCGATGGGGTGCATCCCGTGGGCGGCATCCCCGACCAAGGCCACGCGCGGTGCATAGAACGCATTGGCGAGGGTGATGTTGAGAGGGTAGGTGAACCGTCCCCCCGCGAGCGAAATCTCCCCGAGAAAATCCCCGAAACGTGGCTTGAGCACTTCGAGGTAGTCCGCGTCAGACAACGCTTGGATTTGCTGTGCAACCTTGTCGCTCTCGGTCCAGACAATCGAGCTTTGATTGTTGGGCAGAGGCAAAATAGCAAGCGGGCCAGGGGGCAGGAAATACTGATGGGCGCAACCCCCGTGAGGTTTTTCGTGCTGAATGGCACAGACAAGCGCGGTTTGTTTGTAGCTCCATCCTGTGCGTTTGATCCCTGTACGAATGGCCGTGCCAGATCCACGTCCATCGCAGCCGACAATCAGCTTGCCTTCGAGGTTTGTGCCATCGGCAAGGGTCAGCGTCGCGCCATGCGCCGTGACCTCTTGCGCCGCGACCATGCCCTCGATCTGGGTGATATTGTCGTGGTTGTCCAAGGCGTCGAGAAAGGCGCGGCGCAAAAAGCGGTCTTCGACCATAAAACCCACAGGGCCGTCGTCGATTTCGGCGTGATCGAACTCAAGCATAAACGGGGCAGGGGCCTCACCGGGTTTGCCGTCCGTTACCTTGACGTCGAGGATCGGTTGGGCATTGGGCGCGACCGTGGGCCAGACGCCGATGGCTTTGAGTAGGTGCTGAGACCCAAGGGACAGCGCATAGCCGCGCCCGTCGAAATCCTCAGACATGCGTGCATGTGCAGGCAGCGCGTCAATGATAGTCACGCTGAGGCCCGCATTTGCTGCGGCCAAGGCCAAGGCGGGTCCATTAAGGCCGCCACCTACGATGAGCAGATCGCTTGTATGTGTCATGACCGTCAATATGACGTGCCGAACGGGATTGTCCATGCGCCTTTGCGTCGCTAGCCTAGGGAAACCGACGTGACAGTTTTCAGGGATAGATTATGGCCGACTACCACGAAATGAGCATGTGCGATCTGGGTCGTGCGATTGGGGCGGGTCAGATTGATCCCGTTGATTTAACCGCGCATTTTCTTGATCGGGCAAAGGCGCACCGCCTGTCGGATCGCATCTATGCACGCTTCATGGAGGACCGCGCGATGGCGGAGGCTACGGCTGCTTCTGAGCGTGCAAAAGCGGGCGTGCGGCGTGGGCTACTTGATGGGGTGCCCGTGTCGTGGAAAGACCTGTTTGATACGGCGGGGGTCGCGACCGAAGCGGGGTCCGCCCTGCTCAAAGACCGCGTTCCTTCGGTGGATGCCGAAGCGCTCCAACGTGCCACCGCTAACGGTCTGGTGGCTTTGGGCAAAACCCATATGAGTGAATTGGCGTTTTCAGGGCTGGGCCTCAACCCCATCACCGCGACCCCGCCCTGTGTGAACAATGAAGCGGCTGTCTCGGGCGGATCGTCCTCGGGGGCTGCGACCTCGGTGGCTTACGGTTTGGCGGCGGGCGCAATCGGGTCCGACACGGGCGGGTCCGTGCGCATTCCCTCGGCATGGAACGATCTTGTTGGTCTGAAAACCACCTCAGGGCGGCTGTCGCTCGACGGTATTGTCCCGCTTGTGGCGTCTTTTGATACCGTTGGGCCGCTGTGCAAAACGGTCGAGGATGCGGCGGCGACCTTTGCCGTTCTCGACGGGACACCTGCGCCCGATCTGCGCGGTGCATCTCTTGCGGGAACGCGTTTGTTGATTCTCGATAATGTGGTGTTTGATGATATTCGCGCTGAACCGCTCCAAGGGTTTGAAGCAGCGGTTGAAAAACTCAAATCCGCAGGAGCCAAAATCGACCGCGCCGCTGTGCCCGTTGTCGATGAGGCGATGGAGCTGTCTGCAGTTTTGTTCAATACCGAAGCCTACGCCGAGTGGCGCGATGTGATCGAAGCCGCGCCTGATCTAATGTATCCGCGCATTCTTGACCGTTTTAGGGCGGGGGAGGCCTTTGGCGGCTGTGACTATGTGGCAGCATGGAAAATGTTGCACCGTTTGCGCGCCCAATACCTCGCGCAGACAGCGGGCTATGATGCGGTGATTTTGCCCACCGCGCCGATCATGCCGCCGGACATTGAGCGCCTTATGACCGATGCCGATTATTATGTGACCGAAAACTTGCTCGCGCTGCGCAATACGCGGGTCGGAAACCTGCTTGGCTTGGCCGCATTGACCCTGCCCACAGGCGTTGCGTCTACGGGAATTTCGCTGCAAACCCCACCAAATTCCGAAGCGAGATTGCTCCGGCTTGGGGCGGCTGTTGAGGCGGCCTTGGCCTAAAAGCCACATATTGTGTCCAAGGGGGGTAAGAAACCGCCTCTTTTTGTGGACCGAGGCGGCGCGTCCCGCTATCCTAGTGGCAATGAACCGGGCGAAAATGATCCGGAAAATGAGGCAGTAGCAGTAATCATGACGTTCCCTGAGCGGTTTTCAAACCTGCCAGAATATGCGTTTCCGCGTTTGCGGAGCCTTCTCGACGCGCATGCCGCGGGCGGAGATGTGACGCATATGACCATTGGCGAACCCCGCCACGCCATGCCCGATTTCGTGGCTGACGTGTTGGCTCAGAACGTGTCTCTTTTTGCCAAATACCCTCCTAACGATGGCTCCGACGGCCTGCGTGCTGCGATTGCCGCGTGGATTGCCCGTCGTTTTGGCGTGACTGTCGATCCCGCCACCGATGTGATGGCGCTCAATGGCACACGTGAGGGATTGATGAACGCCTGTATCGCGCTGTGCCCCGAGACCAAACACGGCAAACAGCCCGTGGTTTTGACGCCCAACCCGTTTTATCAGGTCTACGCCGTGGCCGCTGTGACCGTGGGCGCCGAGCCCGTGTTCGTGCCTGCAACGCGCGAGACAGGGTTCCTGCCCGATTACGCGAGCCTGCCTGCCGAGGTGCTTGACCGCACGGCGATTGCCTACATTTGTAGCCCGTCCAATCCGCAAGGAGCCGTGGCGTCCTATGACTACCTGCGCGACCTGATCGCACTGGCCGAAAAGCACGATTTCAAAGTGTTTGCGGATGAATGCTATTCCGAGATTTATCGCGGTGAAAAGCCCGTGGGTGCCTTGCAAGTGGCACGTGACATGGGCGCGGACCCTGAACGGGTGGTGATTTTCCACTCGCTGTCCAAGCGCTCGAACCTGCCCGGTTTGCGCTCTGGCTTTGTGGCTTCTGGTCCCCAAAACATCCACCACATCAAACGACTTCGCGCCTACGCAGGTGCGCCGCTCCCGCTGCCAATCCAAGCGGTGTCCGAGCGGGTTTGGGCGGACGAGGCCCACGTTGAGGCCTCGCGTGCGCTCTACGTTGAGAAATTCAATATCGCTGACGAGGTGTTTGACGGCATCGACGGATGCGGGGCACCTCAAGCGGGATTTTTCCTTTGGCTTCCTGTCGCTGATGGCGAAGAGGCGGCTATGAAACTATGGACGCAAACAGGCATTCGCGTCCTTCCTGGCGCGTATCTGTCGCGTGACGCGGATGGGGGAAACCCCGGCGCGGGCTATATTCGGGTCGCTCTGGTGGCCCCAAAAGAAGAAACACAGCGCGGGCTGATCACGCTTCGCGACTGTTTGTACGGGTAAGAAAGAGGCAAAGATGGCATCATATCAAGCACGTGGGAGAGACCCTCTTTTCGATCGCAACACGCAAGCCGTTCTGGAGCGGCGTGGCAAGGAGCTTATCGGCATTGGCCTTCTGGCTGTGGCGCTCCTGTTTGCCTTGATGCTTGGCTCCTATGTGCCTGAAGATCCCTCGTGGATTTCGGTGACCGAAGCGCCTGTTCAAAACATTCTTGGCCGCCCCGGTGCGACGATTGCCTCGCCGCTGATGATAGTGGTCGGCTACGCCTCTTGGGGTATTCCCTTGGCGTTCGCGGCTTGGGGTCTGCGGTTTGTGCTTCACCGTGGTGCCGAACGTGGCCTGTCGCGTTCCGTCTTCGCCCCGATAGCCATCGCCATCGCCGCCGTTTTCGCCTCTTCTTATGGCACTTCGACACAGGGTTTTGGTGGCTTGTTCGGGGACACCGCTCTTGGGGCGCTTGTTCAGCTATTGCCATTGGGGGCCGCTCTGTCCTTGAAGGTGATGACCTTTGTCAGCCTCGTCGCAACCATTGCGGTGACGTTGTTCGTGCTTGGCTTTACCCGCCTTGAATTGAACGCCGTTCTGCGGTTCCTCATCATTGGTGTTGTCTCGGCCTATGCCGTTCTCTTGCACATCATGGGTCGGACAGCGAAAGGGTCGGTTTCCGTAACGCAACAGATGGCGACCCGCGCGGCCGAGCGTCGTGAGGCCCGTCGTCTTGCTGCAGTGGAAGCCGCTGAATTGCAGGCCGCTACCGAGGCGCAATATGCTCAGGCGGCCCCCGCCGCCGCGCCGCGTGTGGTGCGTGCCGATGCGCATGTTGTCGCTCCCGCGCCTGCGCCCTCTGCCGCCTATCCTGCCGAACCTGCAGTGACAAAGCCGTCGCTGTTTGGCACGTTGCTCAAGCGCACTCCGGAGCTGCAATATGATCTCGAACCTGAATTGATCGAGCCTGAGCTTGCCCCCGAGCCTCCTGTGACACAGGGAACCAATCAACGGATCTCCGCGAAAATTTCGAACATCATCAGCTCGCGTGCGCGTGCAGGGTCCACGCCTGCGGTGGAGACGTCTGAACGTGTCGAGCCACCCTTGACGGCTGCGCAAAAGGCCGCTGCCCGTTACAAGAAAGGCCCCGCACCAATGATCCTTGCGGAGCCTTCCCAAGCCGCGGCCTCCTCGGCTTTTGCCGAACAACAACAGGCCGATACTCCGATGGAGTATGCCGACCCATATGCAGGTGCGGACGATGAGCCTGTTGTCGTGCCGCTTGATGTGCCCGAATATATCGCTCCGCAAACACCACGTGCCGCATCCGCCCCCGCTATTCCAGAGGCGAAAAAGGTTGTGCAGCACCCTGTGCGCAAGCCTGTGACCCCGTCGAAACGGGCGCAAGCCGAGGCGCAACCCGCGCTGAAATTCGATCCTAAAGAGGCCGAATACGAGATTCCGCCTCTGTCGCTGTTGGACAATCCGATTAATATCGAACGTCACACGCTGTCGGATGAGGCGCTCGAAGAGAATGCGCGGATGCTCGAAAGCGTGCTCGATGATTACGGCGTCAAAGGCGAGATCGTCTCGGTCCGTCCTGGCCCTGTTGTGACGATGTATGAGCTTGAACCTGCACCAGGTCTTAAGGCCTCACGCGTTATCGGTCTGGCCGATGACATTGCGCGGTCGATGTCGGCGCTCTCCGCGCGTGTGTCCACCGTTCCGGGCCGTTCGGTTATCGGGATAGAGCTGCCGAACGAACATCGCGAAACCGTGTCGTTCCGTGAAATCCTGTCGACCCGTGACTTTGGAGACGGTAACCAGAAATTGCCACTCGCCTTGGGTAAGGACATTGGTGGCGACCCCGTTGTGACCAACCTCGCCAAGATGCCCCACCTGCTGATCGCAGGGACAACGGGCTCGGGTAAATCCGTTGCGATCAACACCATGATCCTGTCGTTGCTTTATAAGCTGACGCCAGAGGAATGCCGCCTGATTATGATCGACCCGAAAATGTTGGAGCTGTCGGTTTATGACGGCATCCCGCATTTGTTGTCGCCGGTTGTGACCGACCCGAAAAAGGCGGTTGTGGCGCTCAAATGGGCGGTTGCCGAAATGGAAGACCGCTACCGCAAAATGTCCAAAATGGGCGTGCGCAATATCGACGGTTACAATGGCCGCGTGAAAGACGCGCTTGAGAAAGGCGAATTGTTCTCGCGCACCGTGCAGACGGGTTTTGACGACGAGACGGGTGATCCGATCTTCGAGACCGAGGAATTCCAACCTGAAACGCTTCCATACATCGTCGTTATCGTCGACGAGATGGCCGACCTGATGATGGTCGCGGGCAAGGAGATCGAAGCCTGTATCCAACGTCTTGCGCAGATGGCGCGGGCCTCGGGTATTCACTTGATCATGGCAACACAACGCCCGTCGGTGGATGTTATCACCGGTACGATCAAGGCCAACTTCCCAACTCGTATCTCCTTCCAAGTGACCTCGAAAATCGACAGCCGCACCATCTTGGGTGAGCAGGGCGCCGAGCAGCTTTTGGGCATGGGCGATATGCTCTTCATGGGTGGTGGCGGTCGGATCACACGATGCCACGCGCCGTTTGTTTCGGACGAAGAGGTGGAAAAGGTCGTTTCCTATCTCAAAGCCTACGGCCCACCTGACTATGTCGGTGGTGTGGTCGAGGGCCCTCCCGGCGATAAGGAAAGCGATATCGACGCCGTGCTTGGCCTATCCACAGGTGGCAATACTGACGGTGAGGATGCGCTCTACGATACGGCTGTGGCCATCGTGGTCAAAGACCGCAAGTGTTCGACCTCCTACATCCAGCGCAAGCTGTCGATCGGCTATAACAAGGCCGCGCGCCTTGTGGAGCAGATGGAGGACGAGGGCGTCGTTTCCTCGGCCAACCACGTCGGGAAACGCGAAATTCTCGTGCCCGAAAACTAGGGGCCACTCCGACAGTCTGAAACATGAAATCACGCGGAATTATGTCCGCGTGATTTCTTTTTAGGTGAAAGCCTTTCGTGGCGTGCCTATATCTATTTCATGACTTTATTTCGTATCGCTTTGGCGCCCGCCCTTTTTGTGTTGTCTCTCGCCGTCCCTGCTGCGGCCGAGAAACTTTCGCTCGACCAGTTGTCCAACTATCTCAACACACTCGGTACGGTGACGGCCGATTTTGTGCAGACCAATGATGACGGCTCGCGCTCTAAAGGTGTGCTGACGATCAAACGGCCTGGTCGGATGCGTCTGGAATATGCGGGGTCAAAGGATTTGGTTCTGACTTCGGGCGGTCAGGTCGGTGTGTTTGATGCAGGCTCCAATGAGCCGCCGCAGCGCTTCCCATTGTCGAAAACGCCACTCAACCTCATTCTCAAGAACAACGTCAACCTGTCACAGGCCCGTATGGTGGTCTCGCATACAGAGCAAAATGGCGACACGATTGTCCGCGCACAAGATCCCGCGCACCCCGAATATGGCTCGATTGATCTCATATTTAGCGACACGCCCGTTCTCAAGGCATGGGTTGTGCATGACGACACGGGCGGATCGACCACGGTGCAGCTGACCAAAATGCGCCTTGGCGGCAAGGTCTCGGATGGCCAGTTTAACATCCACGCCGAAGCCAACAGACGTGGCACGCCGCTCGACTAACTCCTAAATTCACGATGTTCCGATATGCAAAAGGGCGCCCTATGAGGGACGCCCTTTTGTCGTTTGAAAACTGTGTGCTCTGCGCAATGTCAGGCTTTGCCGCAGGCTCTCAGCTGTGAGGCGTAGGTGGTCGAGCGTGATCCGACTTCCGATGCGACGCGCATCAACCACGACTTCGCACGGTAGCTGCCACGTTTATAGCCTGTGCGACCCTCGTGATAGGCGAGGTATTGGGCGCGGGCGTCGGATTTGGAAATGCCCAGCTGCTCCGTTGATTGATCCATGTACCACCCCATAAAATCGGTCGCGTCGGTAATGCGGTCGCGGCGGGCGCCAAGCCCACCTTCGGATTTGCGGTACTCGTCCCATGTGGCGTCAAGCGCCTGTGCATAGCCATAGGCGGAGCTTTGACGGCCCATCGGGATCACGCCAAGCACAAAGCGGAAGGGCGTGCGAGCATTGCCGATGAATTTACTTTCTTGATAGATTGTTGCCATCTGAACGTGAACGGGGATGCCCCATTTGCGCTCGGTACGCTTCATCGCACGCAGATAGGAGGGGTGTTGGCTCACAATGGAGCACGCATTGTCTAGGTTTCGCGGCGCGGAATGATTGCCGCTTCCGCAAGCCGACACCAATACCAACAGTGCGACTGTTTGGAGTGCTTTACGCATGACTGCCTCTCGAGTGTTTTTTATTGTCTTTTTTTCAACACTACCTGATTTCACGCGTTGGTAAAATGTCTTTCCCGTGATCGTGAGGTCTGTCGGCGGAAATTAGAGAAGCAAACCGAGCAAAATGGGTAGGTAAACCACCGATAACAGCGTTGAGGCCACGACGAGGCCTGCGACCTCTTGGGATTTAGCGCCGTATTTTTCCGCCAACATGTAAGATGTCACGGCAACGGGCGTTGCGATCTGGACCACCAAAACCGCAAAGGGAACGGCGGCGAGATCGAACCACGACCCGATGATGGCGGCGATACCTGCACATAAAATGACCTTGCCGATGGACAGGGCCACCGCACGTCCCATGCTTTTGACTTGGAGACGGGCGACCGCGACGCCCAGCGTGATCAGCATCACGGGGATGGCGATCTGGCCCAACATGTCGAGTGTATTCATCGCAAAGGTGGGTAGCGTCCACCCCTGCCACAAGAACAATCCGCCCAGAACGGTAGCACCGACAAGCGGTTCTTTGATCACCTTGCCCGGATGTCCGCCGCCGGCGGTCACGTAAACACCAAAGGTGAAGGACCAAAGCGCCATCACGGCAAAGACGATCACGGCGTAGCTGAGACCCTCGTCACCGAAGGCGAAGTAGGCCAAGGGCAGGCCTAGGTTGCCCGTGTTGCCGAAAATAAGCGGCGCGAGATAGGTGCGAACGTCCATTTTGAGCACTTTGACGACGACAAAGGCAACAATGGTGACGGCGGCAAAGGCAACCACGGCGGCGAGGAAAAGCGAGGTCAAAGCCGCTGGATCAATCTTGGCATTCACCAATGCGACAAAGATCAGAGCGGGGATCGAAAGGGTCATTGTCAGTCGTGTGACGAACTCAATCCGGTACTCGTGGCCCGCTTTTACCCATGTGAATCCGATGAGGGCGAGGATGAAGACAGGGGCGACAATTTCAAGGACTGTTAAAACAAGCTGCACAGACTGTTTCCTAGATTTTTGGCCCCCCACCGTGGACAGCCGCAGGGTTAAAGGTCTACTAACCAGAAACGGGGGTTGCAATGTCATGCTAAAGACGCGCGCCAAATATCATCTGGGACAAGTCGTTAAACACCGAAAGCACAGCTTTCGCGGTGTGGTTTTTGATGTGGATGCTATCTATTCGAAAACAGAAGAGTGGTATGACAATATTCCGGAGGCGAGCCGTCCCGAGAAAGATCAGCCGTTCTATCATTTGCTCGCAGAAAACGAGGAAAGCTACTACCTCGCCTATGTGTCAGAACAAAACCTGATTGCGGATTATTCGGGGGTTCCTGTGGAACATCCCGATCTGCCCGATTTGTTCGGACCGTTCGAGGACGGGACCTATCCGCTGCATTTTCATCTGAACTAATGTCGCGGGAATGTCTGTGCGTGCTGGGCTAGAGGGCTCGGCTAAAGGTGTGCGCCGTTTTCTGTGGCGATATTCATGCGGAAGCTGAAGACGTTTGACGTCCCGTCGTGTTCGTAAACGAGATCATGGGCCAATTCGCGGATGAGGAACCATCCAAACCCGCCTTCAGGCAGTTCGGCAATGTTATCGTCGATGGCCGCAAGGATGCCCAAGGGTGGTTGACCGTTCGGCATCGGTCGGCCCCGATCCATCACTTGGAAGATCAAACCATTCGGCTCTTCACTAATTTTGACGTTGATTGGGCCTTCGCCCAAATCACAATAGGCGTGTTCAACGATGTTGTTGAGCGTCTCCGCCAGAACAAGTTCGATAGATGTGATTTCCTCGGGCAGGAAACCGCGCTCGGAAAGCGCTGTTTTCAACGATTGCAACGCTTTGCGAACGGACGTGTTCGAGGCATTCATTGCAACGCACAGCATCGCGTGTTCCGCAGGCTTAGCGTGAATGTCGTCGATCTCAAGACGCATGCGCTAACCCCGTGGTGGCATCGGAAACGGAGGGGTGGATTTTAAAGACTGTGTCCATGCGTGTCAGATGAAAGACCCGCTCAACAGGCGGTTGCAGGGCTGCGAGTTCGAGGGTCATGCCATTGTCGAGTGCTTTCAAACAGGCGACCACCGCCCCAAGGCCCGAGCTATCGAGAAAGCCGACCTGTGCGAGATCAAGCAACACGCGATCAGGCGCGCCTTGCGTCAGATTTCGAATCCCATCTTTGAATTTAATGGCACTCGCCGCATCAATACGGTCCTCTTCGACAGTAATCAGGCGAAGATCGTCAAAATCTTTGTGGGTTAGTTTCATCGCTCTACCTATTATTCAAAGTCTTTGTGAGGTTAGGTGCAAAACGTTAAGAGCGGGTATGCGCGCCTCAAGATAGGAAGGATTTTAAGCATATGGATGACGGATTGGAGCAACGGGTTACCGCGCTCACGCAGGGCGAAACGGATGCGGTCGCGCTCATGGCCACATTGGCTTGCGAAGTGCATCATAGTGATGAGCGCTTTCATTGGACGGGCTTTTACCGCGTTGTTGCGCCTGAGTTGATGAAAATCGGCCCCTATCAGGGTGGCCACGGTTGTCTTGTCATTCCATTCTCGCGCGGCGTTTGCGGGGCCTGTGCACGCACGGGTGAGGCGCAACTGGTCGATGATGTCGAGGCCTTCGCGGGGCACATCGCCTGTGCGTCCTCTACGCGCTCCGAATTGGTCCTGCCCGTGCGCAATGCGTCGGGTGACCTCATTGCCGTGTTCGATATAGATAGCGATCTTCCCGCTGCTTTTACGCAGGCGGACGCCACGCGGTTGCAAGCCCTCCTCGATCAGGTCTTTGCGGATGTCGCTCCCGCGTGTTAGGCGCAGCACATGACCCCGATGACCTTCTCCGACTACACCCCGCCCGATGTGCCTCTCGACGTGATCCACGCCGACCATGAGGTGTTGATCGTTGGAAAGCCAGCGGGCCTCTTGTCCGTTCCTGGCAAAGGCGAACACCTGTCCGATTGCCTGATCGCGCGGGTGCAGGCTGCCTTTCCTGAGGCGCTTTTGGTCCATCGGCTTGACCGCGATACAAGCGGCGTCATGGTCTTTGCCCTGACGCGCCATGCCCAACGTCACCTCGGTTTGCAGTTTGAAAAACGGCAGACGAAAAAGACCTATCTGGCGCGGGTCTACGGCAAGATCGCGGAACGCACGGGGACGGTGGACCTGCCGCTCATCGTGGATTGGCCCAACCGCCCGCGCCAAATGGTCTGCCACGAGACGGGAAAGCAAGCGATCACCGATTGGCGCGTGCAGCGCTATGAGGATGACGTCCCTGCCACCCGTGTGCGCCTATTCCCCAAGACAGGCCGCTCGCACCAGTTGCGCGTCCATATGCTTGCCATTGGCCATCCGATTTTGGGCGATCCGTTCTATGCGACGGGCGAGGCGCTTGATGCGCCGCGACTCATGCTACATGCGGAAAACCTGAAATTTCGTCATCCCGATGGGGGCAAGGGCATGTCGTTTACGTCCAAATGCCCCTTCTAATTGAGGCGTCCCGTTCCAAGCGAGACAGATTGTCGCGAACGCTGGTCTTTCCTGTTCTCCCCCTCTTTCAAAGTGGGGTGAGACCCTTATGTTGTGGGGTAAGACCTTCATAATGACAGAGGAGACGACCATGGGCCTTCGTATCAACGACATCATCCCGAACCTCACCGTTCAAACCGATCTCGGCGAGCTGAAACTGCACGACTATGTTGGTGACAGCTGGATGGTGATTTTCTCGCACCCCAAAGATTACACGCCTGTCTGCACCACGGAATTTGGTGCGGTTGCACAGCTTGCCGACGAATGGGCGGCCCGCAACACCAAGGTGCTCGGCGTCTCCGTTGATAGCGCCGAAGAGCATAAAGGCTGGAAAGGCGACATCGAAAGCTTTGCAGGCACCAAGGCGGGTTTCCCGATTGTGGCTGATACTGACCTCGCCGTCGCCAAAGCCTTTGACATGCTGCCCGCCGAGGCTTTCCTCCCCGATGGCCGCACCCCCGCAGACACTGCCACCGTGCGTTCGGTCTTCATCGTTTCACCTGACAAAAAAGTGCAGCTGATCATGACATACCCGATGTCGGTTGGCCGCAATTTCGCCGAAGTCCTGCGCGCCCTCGACGGTCTGCAACGCACCTACGGTCAGCCTCTGGCGACACCTGCCAACTGGGAAACAGGCCAAGACGTCATCGTCGCCCTCTCCCTTGACGATGCTGCCGCGACCGAGAAATACGGCGACCTCGACAAGAAACTGCCCTACCTGCGGTTTGCAAAAGATCCGAAGTAAGCGGTTTTCGCTCTAGATGAGCACCTATCGACTAAACACCTTGTGGTTATGACTTTTCTAAACCACAAGGTGTTTTAGTTTTTCCAATGAGTTGTTGAACACTCAGCCATGTCTATTAACGTTGCCTTTGTCACTGATATGGGTTTCTTGACACCGACCTTGACGGCTGTGGATTCGCCATTGAGACACACGAACTCACATGTCGTTGTGCATTTCGTGGACCATGAATTGACGAAAGAAGGGCTGCGAGATCTAGAACTTGTTATCGCACATCATAGCAACGCGAATCTATGTATGCATGTTTTAACCTCTGATCTGTTTGCTGGAATGGAGAGAAAAGACCCTCGTATTGCGCTCGTGACGTTGGGCCGTATGTTTTTGCCGACTTGGGTAGAAGGACGAGTGTTGTATTTGGATGGCGACATATTGGTTGAGGGAGATGTTGCCCCACTTTTTGATTTGGATATGCAAGGAAAACCGATTGGTGTCGTGCGGGATTTTATGGTGCTATATTATTTGTGCGGTAAAAATAAGCCTTACGAGTATTTTTCTGGTATCATGTCTCCGCGACCTGCATCGGATTATTTTAAGGCGGGGGTATTGCTTATTGATTGCAATGCGATACGAGCGGATAAGGAATTAAATTTTTCGATGACCGATATGCGAGCTGCCGGAGCTTACGACTATTTGGATCAAGATCATCTGAACGTATTGTTTAAAGGCCGTACATTGATTTTAGATGGCTGTTGGAACGCTGCATGGGGTAAGGTCAAGCCGCATCATCGTTTCGAAAACTAGCTTGGTTTGGATGTGGGCATGGTGGCAAATGACGCGGGGATCATTCAGCATTTTCCCGGTTGGTATAAGCCGTGGCATAGATTTAGAGTTTCCGTTATTCATCGTGGCCTAGGTGTTTATCTGCGTTACCAAAAAGCACGATCCCGCCTTAAGGTATTATTGGGACAAGATCTTTTTTAAGGGAATGCCGGTTATGGAACGAATTCAGCGCGATTTCCGGAGGTTTCGGAATGCATAAAAATAATTTTTTGATTGACGTTTGAACTCTGCCCAAAAATAAGCTGGTGTGTGTTGTGGACGTTGGCGCGCACCAGAATCGACATTGTCGATTTCACTCGGTGCGCCTGAGGTTAAGACGCAAGGGGGATTGAGGCACAGCCCGAGACCGCGTTTGGTCATAAACTGTTTGAAGAATTCATCTACGGGTGCGTAGATAGTCCTCCGTGTCGCATAGAAGGCTTCTGCCCCACTTCTCGACCACAAGAGGGCCGTAGCCAATGTGGGGAAGTAGAACGCGTGTTCAAGGGAATGACCGTTGACGTCGGAGATCGGTCTGTTGAACTTGCGAGAGGTATTCCCGAGATTGACCAACTCCCAATCTGGAACCAACCCTGCATCCAGTTTTGCGATGAGGTCCTGAATGGTTTGTTGTGCGTTATCGGTAAACGCCAAGTCGTCTTCTAAGACCAGTGCGTAGTCGCAATCGCTGTTGAGGAATCGTTCGACACATTGAAGGTGGCTTTTGTAGCAGCCTATTTCGCCACCCGTCATAGGGCGTGAAAAATTCCGAATGGCCCGCGCGGGATCATACTCTTCAAAGCTGGCGGGCGATTTGCCTCGTGCATCACAGGCGGGCACACGTTCTGCTTCTATTCCAACTTGGCTAAGTTGGGCTTTGGCATGCGATAGGCGGTCATCTGATCCGTCAAGGTTGATCAAAAGCGTAAGAAGTTTCGGCATCGGCGTCCCCAATTTTGGGCATTTATATGCAAAAATCCCCGCTGTTGCCAGCGGGGATTCCTAATGGTGTTCGAAGGGTAGGGAGGATTAGTCCTCTTTCTTCTCTTCGGTGATTTCCGCGCCAGTTTCCTGATCGACCATTTTCATGGCCAGACGCACCTTGCCGCGGTCATCAAAGCCGAGAAGTTTGACGTAAACTTCCTGACCTTCTTTGAGCACGTCGGATGGGTGGTTCAGGCGACGGTTTTCGATCTGGGAGACGTGCACGAGGCCGTCACGCTTGCCAAAGAAGTTCACGAATGCGCCGAAATCGACGACCTTCACGACTTTACCTTTGTAGATCTTGTTAACCTCAGGCTCTGCGACGATCGAGTGGATCATGTCGTAGGCTTTCTGGATCGCGTCACCGTTTGGCGATGCAATCTTGATGATGCCTTCGTCGTTGATGTCGACTTTCGCGCCGGACACTTCGACGATCTCGCGGATGACTTTACCGCCAGAGCCGATCACTTCGCGGATTTTATCCGTTGGGATCTGCATGGTCTCGATGCGTGGAGCGTGAACAGAGAAGTCACCTGCGCCGGACAGCGCTTTGTTCATCTCACCGAGGATGTGCAAACGGCCCGCTTTTGCTTGAGCGAGGGCTTTGCCCATGATCTCTGGCGTGATGCCTGCGACTTTGATGTCCATTTGCAGCGAGGTGATACCGGATTCGGTCCCTGCCACTTTAAAGTCCATGTCGCCCAAGTGATCTTCGTCACCCAAGATGTCGGAGAGGATCGCGTATTCGCCATCGTCCTCCAAGATCAGACCCATAGCCACACCAGCCACAGCGGATTTGAGCGGAACGCCCGCATCCATCATGGACAAGGAACCACCACAAACGGACGCCATCGAAGACGAACCGTTGGATTCGGTGATCTCGGACACAACGCGGATGGTGTAAGGGAAGTCGGTTGGCGCAGGCAGAACAGCCTGAAGCGCACGCCATGCCAGTTTCCCGTGACCGATTTCACGACGGCCTGGGCCGGATACACGACCAACTTCACCGACCGAGTAGGGTGGGAAGTTATAGTGCAGCATGAAGTTCGATTTGTAGGTGCCGGTGAGCGCGTCGATCATTTGCTCGTCGTCGCCCGTGCCGAGTGTTGTGACCACGAGGCCCTGTGTTTCACCGCGGGTGAACAGAGCGGAACCGTGGGTACGGGGCAGGATACCTGTCTCGGACACGATCGGACGAATTTCGTCCAATGCACGACCGTCGATACGCTTGCCTTCTTTGACAACCACACCGCGCAGGATCGAGCTTTCTAGTTTCTTGAGGGCGGCGGAGAGGTTGCCGTCTTCGAGTTGATCTTCGGTCAGCGTCGCTTTGATTGCTTCTTTCGCGGCGGCAACAGCGGCGGTGCGCTCTTGCTTGTCCGTGATCGCATAGGCCGCTTTCATCTGCGCTTCGCCTGCTTTTTTCACGACCTCAAAGAGTTCGGAATAATCAGGAGCAGCAAATTCAAATGGCTCTTTGGCGGCGTCTTCGGCCAGATCAATGATCAGGTCGATAACAGGCTGGATTTGCTCGTGAGCAAAGTTCACAGCGCCGAGCATTTCGTCTTCGGACAGCTCATAGGCTTCCGATTCCACCATCATCACGGCTTCTTTGGTGCCTGCGACAACCAGATCGAGACGTTGCTCGGGGTTGCTGCGCAGCATGTGCATATCATCAACGGTTGGGTTGAGGATGTATTCGCCATCTTCATAGCCAACACGCGCACAGGCGATTGGGCCCATAAACGGTGCGCCAGAGAGTGTCAGCGCTGCGGATGCTGCAATCATCGCCACAACGTCAGGATCGTTGACGAGGTCGTGGGACAGAACGGTACACATCACGAGAACTTCGTTTTTGAAGCCCGGTGCGAAAAGTGGACGGATCGGACGGTCGATCAGGCGTGCAGTCAGGGTTTCTTTTTCCGTTGGGCGGGCTTCACGTTTGAAGAAGCCACCTGGAACTTTACCAGCTGCGTAATATTTCTCTTGGTAGTGGACCGTGAGCGGGAAGAAGTCCTGCCCCGGTTTTTGCTCGCGGGCGAACGTTACGTTTGCCATCACGGAGGTCTCGCCCAGAGTGGCGATGACGGTTCCGTCAGCTTGACGGGCCACTTTGCCCGTTTCCAGTGTCAGCGTTTCTTCGCCCCACTGGATGGATTTTTTCACTTCGTTGAACATCTAGCTATCCTAATTGGGAGCACTCCCGACCCCTGTCGGGTCTCCCGTTATATATGGCGGCCGAATTGCCGCCGACCCCTCGTATCTATCATTCGTTGCGCGGGGGTCGTCACACACACGTCTCAGATATACCGCGCACATATAGCAAAATGGCGCTTTTGGGAAGAGGCTGCATGAAGGGGCATAATTGCGTCCATTGTGTCGCTCAGGCCGCGCAGATTGCCATGCGGGTGCGAGAGATATGCACTTTTTGTTTAGATGTGCGCGTCAGCTTGTTAGACATTTCTCGCATGCCTCTTCTTGGCGATGGCGGTTTTGGTTTTGAGGAAAGGGTCACTCCCATGCGTTCGATCATTTTGACTTTGGCTCTCGTTGTCGCCACCTGTTTGGCGTCGGAGGGTTATGCCGAGGAGACAGCCCGCGAGACCACGGCGGGCCCTGCGAAAATCCTCGCCATCGGTGACTCCCTCATGGCGTGGCATGGGGCGACGGGGCAATCCATTGCGGATGTGGTGGCCGAGCAACTTGGCGAACCCGTCGTTAACCACTCTGTGGTCGGGGCCAAGATTGTTTATGCGCTCCCCATTACGGGCGCCTTGGGGATGCGTATCGAGAGCCAGTTCAAGCCAAAAGGTTGGGACTGGGTGATTATGACGGGCGGGGGGAACGATTTGTTCCTCGGATGCGGATGCCACGCCTGTGATCGCCGTATTGAACGTATGATTGGTCCCGAAGGACAACAGGGTGATATCCCCAAACTCATCTCGCGCATTCGCGCCACTGGGGCGCGCGTGGTCTACATCGGCTATCTGCGCAGTCCAGGGGTGGATTCTGTGATCGATGCCTGTTTGCCAATGGGCAACACGCTTGAGGCCCGTATTGCCAAGATCGCGCAGCGGGATGCGGGCGTGACGTTCCTATCACTGGCCAAGCTCACCCCGCATGGTGATCGCTCCATGCACGGGATCGACATGATCCACCCGTCCGTCAAAGCCTCGCGGATTATTGGAACGCATGTGGCCGAGATCATCCGAAAGGCCGACAAGACGCGCTGACATTTCAGGCTGAAAAGGACGGTGTCGCGCGGTCTGTCGTGGGTGCGATGGGGCCTTGTGGTGGCGATTTGCGGCGGGAAATTGTTTAAACCCCGCGCCTTAAAGATATGAATCTCTATGAATAGCCTGCCCCAAAGATATGAAACTTAGCAAAGATCGAGCCTGAAAGTTGGTAAAAAACGAATCCGAAGAGATGGGGAATACGCATGAAAAAAGCGCGCCCCAAGGGACGCGCTTTTCGCAAAATATCTGTCAGCTTAGCGACGGATGCCGAGACGCTTGATAAGGTCTTGGTAACGTGCTTCGTCTTTGGATTTCGTGTAGTCGAGAAGCTTACGGCGCTTTGCAACCATCATGAGAAGGCCACGGCGACCGTGGTTGTCTTTCTTATGGGTTTTAAAGTGCTCGGTGAGCGTCGCGATACGCGAAGAGAGAATGGCGATCTGAACTTCGGGCGAACCAGTGTCGCCTTCTTTAGTGCCGAACTCTTTGATAAGGCGTGCTTTTTCTTCTGCAGTAATCGACATCGGGGTCTCCTTTAAAGGTTAGGGTACGAAGACGGCGCAGGCCGGGATGTCGTCCAGCAAGGCCCATGAAACACCGCATGTTTCCATACGGATGGGGGCGTATAGGCGGATTCTTTGCAAAAAGGAAGAGGTTTGTGAGCCTTGTGGCGTTACTGGCCCGTTTCTATCCGCTGTGTTTCGCTCATGATCTCGGTTGCCAGTTGTTTGGCCCATTCGCCGACAATGGGAACCACCTCCATCTGGTTGAGAATAAACCCGAAAATGGAGACAAGGATCGTCGCGCCTGCCACCGATCCAAATCCGAAAGCAAGTCCTCTAAGTAATTGAAACCACATAAGTTTCCATGTGGAGTTATGGATTTTAACGAAGCGATGTTCATTAAGGCGGCGAACTTCGGCTGTGAGGGCTTCAAGCTCGTCAGGTTGCAATTTTGTATCTGTCATTGGCGGGAGGATAGGTGAATTTGCAGAGAAAACAATGGCCTAGAGTGTTGTTTGAAAATAATTAGTGAAGATTAACAGTGGTTTAGTTAACATTTTCGGCATCTTTCACTTAGCGAAAAGACAAACATACGGTAAAAGGCGCCCATATTTAGTGGGGTTTGACATGTTGTGGGCTTTGGCGATTCTGGGGGTTCTTCCAGCAGCGTTCCTGTTTGGAGACGAAAACGATGCACCTGATGAGGGTGCTGTGTCTGATGATGCGCAACCCTCTCCCGCCAAGGAGACGGATGCCGATAACTCTTCGGAAAGCATAGATTTTTTCCTAAATTCCCCAACAGCCGCTTTGCGCGGAATGCCCTTTGACGTGTCAGAGGATGACACTTCCGAAGAGGAAGTGATCGAGCCCAATGATCCCGATGTGGCCGCAACCCCTGGACCAACGGGGTCCGAAGATGATTCCCCCACGACATCCACCGATCCCGAGACCGAGGCCTTCGCCGGACCTGCCGGCTCCGACGAGGATGATGTCCTGCTGCCCAATGCCGAAGACGATAACGTCACAGGCGATTTGAGCGGCGAGACGGTCAATTATATTCTTGATGATGACGGAGACGAGCTTGTTCTCCCCGATGACCGTCAACAAGGTGGCACAGATGCAACTTTCGCCGTTGACGAGGGAGGCGCCACGCTGACCACGGAAGGCACGCTCAATATTGTCGAGGGCGGCGCTGGAGACGACACCGTTGGCCTTGGTGATGATGCTGCGATTGCGTTCGGGAACGCGGGCAATGACGCGCTCTATGCGGGGGATGGATCTGCAATTCTGAACGGTGGCGAAGGCGATGATACCTTGGTCGCGGGACAGGATGCGCAGGCGAGTTATTACCTTGAAGGCGGCGAAGGCACCGATACTTTCGTCATGGAATTCGATTCTGCGGTGGGTCAGCCGACGATTGAAATCGCCGAATTTGATCCTTTGGTTGACGTCATTACAATCGAGGTGGATGCAGTTACCGCCGCAAGTGGTCCTGTCGACTTGTCCGTGGCGCAGACTGATGATGGTCTTTCAAGTGAAATCGTGATCAACGAGGTTGTTGTTGCCACCGTGACGGGCATCGCAAACTTAGACCCAAATATTATTGTATTGTCAGGCGTTTAAATGCTCTCTTTGGGTAGCCAGATCTCGGGCTGTTTTTCATAGGCGATGTACAGCGGGTGTTTGGGATGCCCTGCTTTTGACAGGCCGAGATGATTTAACTCCCGCCCCGTTTTTCGCAGCAATTCTTCGACTTGTGCGCCGCGCGCGAGATGAGCGCCATGCGTCCCCCACGCGCAAATGATGCTATCAGCCCAGTGGCTCCATTCCAAAATAGTTGCATCGTTTTCGGGGCCAATGGGGTCTTTTGCGGCGCGCATTTTTTTGGGGTCCGTATCGCGCCACGCAAAAATATTGGTGACACAAAACGCCCCGAACCCAAGCGCGCGGGCGCGGCGTTCACAGCGTTCAACGGTCGGATCGTTTTGCACTTCGGTTGCCGTTGACGGATTCAACATAACGAACAGCACCTTTCGCCCCTGTTCATCCCATGTGCGGGTCAGGGCATAGCGGTACTTTTCACAGTCGGAATAGACCGCGACCGAGGGCGCGTCGCCTTTGATATGCGTGCGTGTGATCATGGGGTATGAATGACCGTTTGCGGTGCGTGGTGCAAGTGGGGTGCTTAGAGGTTGAACACGCGGCTAGGGTGCAATTCACCGGACTTGTAGACGCCCACGGCAACGGGCTGCCCCTCGAACGAGGCCCACACTTCGTCGCCGTATTCGACGCCATCCGCAGGGTAAACCATGCCCGGATTGCCGTTGCCCAGACGGATCACGCCGTCGGGGGTGCAGCGCACTTCGTCCAGATCGGAAAGCCCTTCCTGGACGGGACGGATATAGGCGTCGAGGGCTTCTGTCTTGGCGTGCTCGTCGATGGTGGCAATAGAAATCCCGTCAGAGGCCTCCCACGGCCCCGACCATTCACGCCGTAGCCATTCAACGTGGCCAAAACAGCCCAAAGCCTCGCCGAGATCACGGGCAATAGAGCGGACATAGCCGCCTTTGCCGCAGACCATTTCAAGCACAACGTGGTCGGCATCTACGCGCTCGATAAAGCTTAATTCATCCACGTATAGCGGGCGGGCCGCGATCTCGAAGTCTGTCTCGTCGCGGGCCAGTTTGTAGGCGCGTTCGCCGTCAATTTTGACAGCGGAAAATTTTGGTGGCACCTGCATGATGTCGCCGCGAAACGGCTTAAGCGCAGATTTGATTTCATCATCCGTGGGGCGCATATCGCTTTCGGACAGGACTTCGCCTTCGGCATCATCGGTGTTGGTGGCTTGGCCGAGACGCACGGAAAAGCGGTAGCATTTCAACGCATCGGTGATGAAGGGAACGGTCTTTGTCGCCTCGCCAAGGGCCACAGCCAAAACACCCGTCGCATCGGGATCAAGCGTGCCGGCGTGGCCCGCTTTTTGCGCGTTCAGCGCCCAGCGAACTTTGTTCACAACGGAGGTCGAGGTCATGCCTGCGGGTTTGTCCACGATTAACCAACCGTGGAGCGCGCGGCCCTTTTTGCGTCGGGCCATTATTCGTCCTCGTCGGTCTCTGGGGTGTCGGTCTTGTTGATGTCGCGTTGCACGCGCTCATCGGCAAACATACGACGGGTCGCGTCCATGCGATCGAAGGTGTCGTCGAGCGCAAAGCGTAGTTCGGGCGTATGCTTGATGCCCAAGGCCTTACCGATGTGGTGGCGGATTTCGCCACGGTTGCGGCGCAGCGCCAAAAGCGCGGTTTCCGCATCCTTACCGCCCAAGGGCAGCACAAAGGCCGTGGCCACACGCAAGTCGGGTGACACGCGCACCTCGCCCACAGTGATGGACATCATCGTGAGGTCAGGGTCATGGATTTCGCCACGCGACAAAAGCTCCGACAGACGCCTGCGGATGGCTTCGCCAATGCGAAGAGTGCGGTGCGAGCCACTTGGCCCGCTTGTATGAGATCGTTTTGCCATAGGGGCGAGATAGTCGTGATTGCCCGTTCATGCAAGCGAGCCTTTGCCAAATAACGAACCGCACGCTAAACCACGCGCAACGTAATTCACGCAAGTTTCACTGGAGACCGCAATGTCTGACCTTCCCGGCATCGTTATCACGGGCGCATCGGGCCGTATGGGCCAAATGCTAATCAATACAGTTGCGGCCTCGGACAAGTGTACTTTGGTTGGCGCAGTTGAACGCGAAGGCCACGATTGGGTCGGACGTGATGTGGGCGAGGCTATGGGGGGTAAAGCTCTGGGCGTGTGCGTCACTGATGATGCTTTGGAGGCCTTTGCAAAGGCACAGGCGGTGATTGATTTCACCGCGCCCGAGGCGACATTGAAGTTTGCGGATTTGGCAGCGCAGGCGCATTGCGTCCATGTTATTGGCACCACGGGGATGAGCGACGAGCAGATTGCCAAGCTCGAACCCGCAGCGCGTCACACAACGATCATCCGCGCGGGTAATATGTCGCTTGGCGTGAATCTGTTGACCAAGCTGACAAAGATGGTCGCGCAGGCCTTGGACGATGACTACGATATCGAAGTTGTCGAGGCGCACCACAACCGCAAGGTCGATGCGCCGTCGGGCACGGCATTGATGCTCGGTGAGGCCGCCGCCGAAGGGCGCGGTGTCTCATTGGCTGAGGTGCGCGATTCGGGCCGTGACGGCATCACAGGGGCGCGCAAAAAAGGCGATATCGGATTCTCTGCGATCCGTGGTGGCGACATTGTGGGGGAACACGACGTGATGTTCATCAGCGGCGAGGAGCGCATTGTTTTGCGCCACGTTGCCAGTGATCGGTCGCTCTTCGCTAAGGGGGCCGTGAAAGCGGCGCTTTGGGGGCAGGGCAAGAAACCTGGTGAATACGATATGATGGATGTGCTTGGTCTCTAAGCGGCCAACCACATCGCGGGCCTCATCAAAAATCGATGGCGAGGCCTTTTTTCTCCCAGTCGCCATAGCGCACGGGTTCGGGTCCATCGCGGCCACCAAGCTCGATGGGTATGGTTTTGGCCTCGGCCAGTGCCTTCTTACGGCGCTCTTCGGCCTCGATCAGTGCGCGTTGTGCCGCAGGCGGCAGGTCAGAAATGTCACGCCCGTTAATGATTGAGGGATTTTCAGGGGTATCGTTCATGGTCTAATCCTTGTCCGTGCGTTCATTCTGATATACCCGCCATGACCATGAAAACAAGTTCCTCAAAAGTCGCGGGCCTCGATCCGCGCCGTGTGGCCCTCGCATTGCTTGATGCGGTGACGATCGAAAACCGTCTTTTGTCCGAAGTCCTGACAAAGAAAACCGCCGTTCTGGCGTTTGATGACCGCGCCCGTGCGCAGCGTCTCGCGACAGAGTGTCTGCGGGTTATGGATCGGTGTGACCGGATGTTGGGGCCATATTTGTCGACGCTTCCTGCGCCGCATGTGATGAACGCCCTGCGTTTGGGTGTCTATGAAATGTGCGAGGCGGGTGAGGCGTCCTACGGCGTGGTGAATAGCTACGTCTCGCTGATGCAGGAAAACGCGACGTTTGCGCATTTCAAAGGCCTGATCAACGCGGTGCTGCGCAAGGTGTCGGGAGATGTCGCCAAGTGGGAGACATTGCCAGTGCCAATGATGCCCAAATGGTTGCGCAAGCCTTTGATTGCGGATTTCGGCAAAGCGACTGTAGCGGCGATGGAGTTGGCGCAATCCAAAGGTGCGCCTCTTGATCTCACGGTCAAAGGCGACGCGGAGGCCGTGGCCGCCGCGACGGGGGGCGTAGTTCTGCCGACGGGATCGGTGAGGGTGGATGGTGCTGTCCAAGTGACAAAACTCGAGGGCTTTGATGCGGGCGACTGGTGGGTTCAGGATTCGGCTGCGGCTTTGCCTGCCAAAATCCTTGCGGCGAAACCTGATGAGCGTGTGCTTGATCTGTGTGCCGCGCCCGGCGGGAAAACGATGCAGATTGCGGCAACTGGAGCCGAAGTCACCGCGCTTGATATTTCCGAAATCCGGATGAAACGCGTGGCGGAAAACCTTGCACGCTGCGGTTTGTCGGCAGAGATGATCGTGAGTGATGCGCTTGAATACGAGGGCGGGCCGTTTGATGCGATTCTCCTTGATGCGCCTTGCACGGCGACAGGCACAATTCGTCGCCACCCTGATTTGCCTTACGCCAAAGACGGGTCGGATTTTCCGGCTCTGTTCGAGTTGCAAGAACACATGATCGACCGCGCGTTGGGGCTTTTGAAGCCCGAGGGGCGTTTGGTGTATTGCACGTGTAGTATGTTGATCGACGAGGGTGAGGAGCAGGTGCGCGATGCCTTGGCGCGTCATCCTGATCTGCGCGTGGACCTAGAGGCCTTGAAGGTACAAGGGGTCGAGGCCGATTGGATCGGTCCAGAAGGGTTGCGCACACGACCAGATTTTTGGGCTGATCGGGGCGGCATGGACGGGTTTTTCATCACGGTTTTCCGCCGCTCGTGAACTCAGGCGTAAAACGGCAATGACAGAACGTCCGCGTCTCGCTATCTTGGCCCGCAAAACAACGACCCGCAGAGAGCGGGCGCAGGTGAGCTAAGTGAGGCAGGCGCGGATGTCGCGGAAAGACGATTGGCGGGCAAAAACCATTCGTCGCATGAACAGGGTTCATGCGTGGCGGGCATCGCGTACCAAACCCGCAACGGGATTTGTGTCGCAACCCGAACCCAAATCCATTGGATCCTTCGCCAAGGGCCGCCAGTTGATCGCGGGTAATTTCCTGTTTGCGGGGCATCTCGTGGAGGCGCCCAAGGTCACGATTTGGGACATTCCGATGCCGACCTCGGATTTCGTTGAGGAGTTACACGGATTCGCGTGGCTAGATGATTTGGCCGCCGTTGGTGATGTGAATGCCCGCGCCCGCACGCAAGATTGGATCAAGGAATGGATGCGCCGCCATATGAATGGTTCTGGCGCAGGGTGGACCCCCGATCTCACAGGGCGCCGTCTGATCCGTTGGATCAACCACGCGCTGTTTTTCCTCTCTGGACAGGACACTGAAACCTCAGATGCCTTTTATAAAACCCTCGCGCAGCAGACTATTTTCCTGACCCGTAGGTGGCACACAGCGTCCGAAGGCTTGCCGCGGTTCGAGGCGCTGACAGGACTGATCTATGCAGGGTTGTCGTTGCAGGGAATGGAAGAGCACGTTGCCCCTGCTGTGAAGGCTCTGGCGCGGGAATGTGACGAACGAATTGATACGCAGGGTGGTTTGCCGACGCGCAACCCCGAAGAGCTATTGGAAGTCTTTACACTACTGACGTGGGCGGCCTCCGCACTGTCCGAAGCGGGTAAAGTGGCGGACGAGGCGCATTTAGCTGCGCTTACACGGATCGCGCCGACCTTGCGGGCGCTGCGTCATTCCGACGGTGGGTTGGCGCGGTTCCACGGTGGTGGGCGAGGGGCCGAGGGGCGGCTTGATCACGCCTTGGCGGCGTCGGGCAACCGTGATGCGGCGGGCGAAGGGCTACATATGGGCTATTTGCGGCTGCATGCGGGGCGCACTTCTCTTATTGTGGATGCTTCGCCTCCGCCCGCTATTCCGGTATCATTCAATGCCCATGCCTCGACCTTGGCCTTTGAGATGACATCGGGCCGTCGCCCCGTGATCGTCAATTGCGGCTCGGGGGCCAGTTTCGGTCCTGACTGGCGGCGCGCTGGGCGGGCAACGCCCTCGCACTCGACGTTGGGGATCGAAGGATTTTCCTCGTCGCGTCTTGGTCCAAAAACAATGGTCGGGGGACATTTGCGTGAGTTGTTGGTGGATGTCCCTACGGATGTGCGGATCGAGATGCGCAATGGCGGGGCGGACGTCGGCTTCGTTGCGGGGCACAATGGCTATGTGCGCACCCACGGTCTTACTCATGTGCGACAGATTGATTTGAGCCATGATGGGCGCGGTTTGGCGGGCGAAGACACATTGGCCACAATTACGGGTGCGGATGAGAAACAATTCGATCGCATGATGGACCGCCAGAAGCTTCAGGGCATCCCGTTTCAGGTGCGGTTTCACCTGCATCCCGACGTAGACGCGGAGTTGGACATGGGCGGTGCTGCGGTGTCGATGGCGCTCAAGTCAGGCGAGATTTGGGTGTTTCGCCATGACGGAAGGGCAACTTTAAGCCTCGAACGGTCGGTTTATCTCGAAAAAGGGCGATTAAAACCGCGTGCGAGCAAACAAGTGGTTCTATCTGCGGCCGCAATGGATTATGCGACGCGCGTCCGTTGGACTCTCGCGAAGGCGCAGGAGACACCAAATACCCTGCGTGATCTAGAGATGGATGACGAGACGTTGAGTTGATTTAGACCTTTGATCTGGGGACTGCCACATGACCGATCTCGCACCTGTAAAGCGCGCGCTTCTTTCCGTATCTGATAAAACTGGCCTCGTTGCATTGGGCCAAGCCCTTGCGGCGAAAGGTGTCGAATTGTTGTCGACGGGCGGTTCCGCCAAGACGCTGCGCGATGCAGGGCTCGAGGTGAAGGACGTGGCGGATGTCACGGGGTTCCCCGAGATGATGGACGGTCGCGTGAAAACGCTACATCCCAAAGTGCACGGCGGTTTGCTTGCGCTGCGCGACAACGCCGATCACGTCAAAGCAATGAGTGACCATGACATCGGTGCGATTGATCTGCTGGTGGTGAACCTCTATCCGTTTGAAGCTGCCCTTGCGCGTGGCGCGGATTACGACGAGATGATCGAGAACATCGACATTGGCGGGCCCGCAATGATCCGCGCGGCTGCGAAGAACCACGGGTTCGTGACGACTGTGGTGGATGTTGAAGATTACGATGCGTTGATCGCGGAGTTGGAGGCCAACGACGGTCAGACCACTTATGCGTTCCGCCAGAAACTCGCTCAAATCGCCTATGCCCGCACGGGGGCCTATGATGCCGCCGTGTCCACATGGATGGCTGATGCGATTGGTGAGGCCGCTCCACGCCGTCGCGTTGTGGCAGGTCAGATTAAACAGACCTTGCGCTACGGTGAAAACCCTCACCAAACTGCATCGTTTTATGTGGATGGCTCATCGCGTGCGGGGGTTGCAACAGCGGCCCAGCATCAGGGTAAAGAGCTGTCCTATAACAACATCAACGACACGGACGCGGCGTTTGAATTGGTCGCAGAGTTTGATCCTGCGGAATCGGCTGCGGTTGCGATTATCAAACACGCCAACCCATGTGGTGTCGCAAAAGGGTCCACTCTCCTAGAGGCCTACACAAAAGCCTTCGACTGTGACCGCACATCCGCTTTCGGTGGTATTGTTGCGCTCAACAAGGCACTTGATGCTGAGACTGCCGAGGCGATCACCGAGATCTTTACCGAGGTTGTCATCGCACCTGGCGCTTCTGATGAGGCCAAGGCGATCTTTGCGAAGAAAAAGAACCTGCGTTTGTTGACCACGGATGGCTTGCCCGATGTTCTGGCAACCTCCAACACTGTGCGTCAGGTTGCAGGTGGGATGCTTGTTCAGGATAAAGATGCGGGCTTTATCGGTCTCGACGATTTGCGGGTTATGACGAAGAAAGCCCCGACTGACGAACAGCTTCAAGACCTGTTGTTCGCATGGAAAGTCGGCAAGCACGTTAAATCCAACGCCATCGTTTACGTCAAAGACCAAGCAACGGTGGGAGTCGGCGCGGGACAGATGTCGCGCCTTGATTCGGCTCTCATTGCTGCGAAGAAGGCAGAGCGTATGGCCGAGGCGATGGGCTTGCCTGAACCTTTGACGAAAGGGTCCGCTGTGGCGTCTGATGCGTTCTTCCCGTTTGCGGATGGTTTGCTTGAGGCAGCTGCTGCTGGGGCGAGCTGTGTTATCCAACCTGGTGGCTCCATGCGCGACCAAGAGGTCATTGACGCTGCCGACGAGGCGGGTCTGGCGATGGTCTTTACCGGTATGCGTCACTTCCGTCACTAAACGCTGAATTGGAGAGCGCATGCGCCTAACCCTTTGGACAGCTTTGATCACCTTTCTCATCGATCAGATGTCGAAGTGGGTTGTGGTGCATGCGCTCAACTTGCGCTCTGTAGGCGAGATTATCGTTGCACAGCCCTATCTGGTATTTCGGATGGCATGGAACGAGGGGGTCAATTTTGGCCTGTTCTCGGAATATGCGGCACTGACGCGGTGGATTTGGGTCGGCTTGGCTGTTGTTGTGTCGATCTGGGTCATCACATGGGTGCGCAAAGAGGGCTTTTCCGCCATAGGCAATTTCAGCGCGGGATTGTTGGTCGGCGGCGCGCTCGGAAATGCGTTGGATCGCGTGATTTACGGTGCGGTTGCGGATTTTCTCAACATGTCCTGTTGTGGCTTTTCCAACCCCTATTCGTTCAATGTCGCAGATATCGCGATTTTCGCGGGAGCGTTCGGTCTGATCCTTTTCACAGGGGATGGTAAAAAGCGGGCGTGACGTCCTCGCTTGCTTGCGCTACATATGTGCAGGATATCGGCTTGAGGGACGGAGTTTATGCAGTTTAAGGCTCTAAATACGGGTTTGTGCCTGATGGGAATGCTTGCTTTGACGGCCTGTGCGCCCAAAGCGGACCTGCGCCCTTCGGCGATCTCGACTGGCCCTGATGAATTCGGCGTTGTGCCATCCAAACCTTTGGAAGCACCGACGGATTTCACGGCATTGCCGGCTCCGACACCTCAGGGTGTCAATCTTGCTGATCAACAACCCAAAGCCGATGCGATTGTCGCACTTGGTGGACGTCCGAACACAGGCAGCGCTGTTGATGGTGGGATTGTCTCTTATGCCTCGCGCTTTGGCGTCAATCCGTCCATCCGAACTGATCTTGCAAAAGCTGACGAATCCAAGCTCAAGCGTAGTGGTTGGATTGGTTTTCCGTGGCAGAAAAACAAGTATGAACGGGCTTATAAACGCTTCGCGCTTGATCCCTTTGCCGAATGGCAGCGCCTGCGTGCGCTTGGCGTGAACGTGCCATCCGCACCACCCCGCAACTAACGCGCCCTCCTGTTTGATCACATCCACGTCACCTCCGCTTGCTCTTGGCGCGCGGGGGCGCGAGTATGCGCCGAACGTATTCAGATAGGTACTCGAATGATCCGTATTCTCGCTGTCGTGTTGAGTGTTCTGGCGTCCCCGCTTTTTGCTGTTGAGGTGAGCCAGTTTGAATTGGACAACGGTTTAGAGGTCTACGTCCTCGAAGATCACCGCGCCCCCGTTGTTGTCCATACCGTGTGGTACAAAGTCGGGGCTGCTGACGAGCCAATGGGCAAAAGCGGCATCGCGCATTTCCTTGAGCATCTTATGTTCAAAGGCACCGATAAGATGGCCGCGGGCGAGTTGTCTGAGACCGTGACGCGCAACGGTGGATCGGACAATGCCTTCACCTCGTGGGATTATACGGCCTATTACCAACGTGTCGCCGCCGACCGTCTGCCGTTGATGATGGAGATGGAAGCGGATCGTATGCGCAATCTCCAGATGACCGAAGAGGATGTGGCCACGGAGCGCAATGTGGTTCTGGAAGAGCGCAATATGCGTACGGAGAACAATCCGGGTGCGCTGTTCATGGAGCAACGTCGCGCGGCGCAATACCTAAACCATCCTTATGGCATTCCGATCATCGGCTGGAAGCACGAGATCGAGCAACTCAACCGCGACGACGCCTTTGCATTCTACAGCCGCTACTACGCGCCGAACAATGCCTTCTTAGTGGTGGCGGGGGATGTCGATCCCGATGAGGTGTATGAAATGGCAAAAACCTATTATGGCCCGATTGCGCCTACGCCTGATCTACCGCCGCGTCTGCGCCCGACTGAACCGCCACAGCTTTCCGAGCGCCGCTTGTCCATGTCCGATCCGCGTGTGTCACAGGCCTATGTGACCCGCACCTACCTCGCTCCCGAGCGCAACACAGGTGATCAGAAAGAAGCCGCAGCATTGCAGTTTCTCGCAGCCTTGTTAGGAGGCGATGCCGCCACATCGGTGTTGGGTCAGAAATTGACTTTTGAAGAACAAAAAGCGGTCTATGTGTCTGCCTATTATGATGGGGCAACATTGGATGCTGCGACCTTTGGCTTGGTGATTGTGCCGACACCCGATGTCTCCCTTGAGGACGCAGAAGCGGCTTTGGACGGGGCGATTGCAGAGTTTTTGACCGAAGGCGTCGACCAAGAGCAGTTTGACCGACTTAAAACTCAACTCCGCGCCTCGCTTATTTATGACGAAGATAACATCGAAGGTTTGGCGCGGCGCTATGGCGAGCTTTTGACGCTTGGGCTGAACTTGGATGATATTCAGGCATGGCCCGACGTCCTTGGCGCTGTGACACCCGAAGACGTTATGGCAGCGGCGCGGTCCGTGTTCGATAAATCAAATGCCGTGACAGGGTGGCTTATGCCCGACGCACCACAGACCGCTACGGAGGTGACAAAATGATCCGCATTCTGGCTGCGTGCCTCTTTGCAATTTTTACAACCTCTGCTCAGGCTGCGGTTGAGGTCCAAGACATCACTACGTCAGGCGGGTTCAAGGCGTGGTTGGTTGAAGAGCATTCGATCCCCTTTACCGCACTTGAAATTCGGTTCCGTGGCGGCACGGCGCTTGACCGTGAGGCCAAGCGCGGAGAGATCAACCTGATGATGGCGCTACTCGAAGAGGGGTCGGGTGACATGGATGCGCAGGCCTTCGCCAAGGCGCGTGACGACCTTGCTGCCAGCTATTCGTTTAATGCGGGGATGGACAGCGTGTCGATCTCCGCCAAATTCCTGACGGAAAACCGTGACGAGGCCGTGGCGCTGTTGCGTCAGGCTATCGTGGAGCCGCGTTTCGATGAGGATGCCATAGAGCGCGTTAAGGGGCAGGTCTACTCCGTGATCCGTTCGGCGCAGACCGATCCGAGTGAGATTGCTTCGACAACTTTTTATGGCCAAGCCTTTGGTGCCCACCCTTATGGTAGCTCCGCAGACGGGACATTGGAGAGCGTCAAAGGATTGACGCGCGACGATATGTTCACAGCCTACAAAAACGCGATGGTCAAAGATCGCGTCTACATCGGGGCGGTGGGAGACATCACGGCTGAAGACTTATCGGCGCTTATTGATGATCTGTTTGGAGATCTGCCGCAAAGCGGTCCTGAAATGCCCACTACCGTCACACCCGCGATCTCCGGTGGTGTTACTGTTGTTCCCTATGAAACGCCGCAATCGGTGGTTTTGTTCGGGCACGCGGGTATCGCGCGGGACGATGAGGATTACATCCCCGCCTATATCGCCAATGAAATTTTCGGCGGTGCAGCCGAGAGCCGTTTGATGGAGGAGGTCCGTGAAAAACGGGGGCTGACTTACGGCATCGGTGCGTATTTGGCCTCGTATGATCATGCGAACTTGGTTGTGGGGCAGTTTTCATCGGCCAATAGCGCTGTGGCGGAAGCCGTTCAGGTGGTCAAAGACGAATGGGCTAAAATCGTCCGCGATGGGATCACCGCCGAGGAATTGGATATCGCAAAGACCTATCTGACGGGCGCCTATGCGCTGCGTTTTGATGGCAATGCGCCGATCGCGAAAATTTTGGTCGGGATGCAGATGGTCGGCCTGAGTACCGATTATATCGCCAAAAGGAATGATTTGGTGAACGCCGTAACGCTGGACGAGATCAACCGTGTGGCGTGGGATCTGTATGATCCTCAAAATCTGACCTTTGTCGTTGTCGGACAGCCAGAGGGTTTGGAAGCCGAATGAAATCTGCACCAAATCCCGCGGAATTCAGCATGGTCGAATCGGGAGGGCTCATGCTACTTCTAGTGGCATGAATTCTCCGCGCCCCAATATAAGCTATGAGCAGCGCCCCGAAATTCGTCAGTTGGACGAAGGGGCCATAAACCGTATCGCGGCAGGCGAAGTGGTTGAACGGCCTGCCTCTGCGGTGAAGGAACTCGTTGAAAACGCTGTCGATGCGGGCGCACGTCGGATCGAAGTGGACTACGCCGACGGCGGTAAAACCCTCATCCGTGTAACAGATGACGGATGTGGGATGACGGGTGACGACTTGCCTCTCGCACTATCACGCCACGCCACGTCAAAGATCGACGGCTCCGACCTGCTCGACATTCATACCTTCGGTTTTCGCGGCGAAGCCTTGCCCTCGCTTGGTGCTGTTGGACGCCTTAAGATCACCTCTCGCGTCGAGGGGGGCGAGGGCGTGTCTATGACCGTGTCTGGGGGGCGCTCAGAGCCAGTGAAACCTGCGGCTTTGTCAAAGGGCACCATCGTTGAATTGCGCGACCTGTTTTATGCGACACCTGCGCGACTGAAATTCCTGCGCACAGACCGCGCCGAATCTCAGGCCATTGGTGATGTGATCAAACGTCTTGCGATGGCTGAACCGTTTGTGGGCTTTACCCTGCGCGATGTCTCGGGTGGCGGTGAAGGGCGCGTGACCTTTCGTGCCGATCCTGAAAGCGGTGATTTGTTCGATGCTTTGCATGGACGGTTGGCGCGTGTCTTGGGCAAGGAGTTTGCTGAAAATGCCTTGGCCATAGATGCAGAGCGTGAGGGGCTGCACCTGACGGGTTACGCCGCTTTGCCGACCTATTCACGCGGTTCAGCCGTGACACAATTCCTGTTCGTCAACGGACGCCCCGTCAAAGACAAGCTGTTGGTCGGCGCGTTGCGCGGGGCCTATTTTGATTTTCTGAGCCGTGATCGTCATCCTGCGGCGTGTTTGTTCATCGACTGTGATCCGCACTTGGTCGATGTGAACGTGCATCCGGCAAAGTCCGAAGTGCGGTTCCGCGATCCCGGATTGGCGCGTGGGTTGATTGTCTCCGCGCTGCGCCATGCATTGGCGGAGGCAGGCCACCGTGCCTCGACCACTGTGGCCAACGCAACTTTGGGCGCGATGCGGCCAGAGGGGCAGGGCGATGCGCCGCGGTCCTATCAGATGGATCAACGCTCATTGGGTGGACGTCTGGGGGGCTATACGGCCCCTCCGCGCCCCTCTTCGGAGGTGTTGGATCAAAGCTATCAATGGCAAGCGCCAGAACGGTTCGAGACACCAGGGTTTGCCGAGGCGGCGCATCCGTCGGCACGGTTCGAGGATGTTGAGGCTGCGCCCGAGGTTGAGGCTCTGCCACTTGGGGCGGCTCGTGCGCAGGTGCATGAAAACTACATCATCGCACAGACCGAGCGTGGCATAGTGATTGTAGATCAACACGCGGCACACGAGCGCCTCGTCTATGAAAAACTCAAAGCGCAGATGGCCGAAAACGGCGTTGCGTCTCAGGCCCTCTTGATCCCCGAAGTGGTCGAACTGGGCGCGAATGATGCGCAGACGCTTTTGGAAATGGCGGATGATCTGGCGCGGCTTGGCCTTGTGATTGAGCCATTTGGTGGCGGTGCCATAGCCGTGCGCGAAACCCCCGCCATTCTAGGGCGCGTTGATGCAAAAGCGATGATCTCCGATGTGCTTGATGAATTGGAAGACCTTGGTGATAGCCTAAGCGTTCAGGCGCGGATTGAGGCCGTGTTGTCGCGTGTTGCCTGTCACGGGTCGATCCGTTCAGGGCGCAGAATGCGGGCAGAAGAGATGAACGCGCTTTTGCGCGAGATGGAAGCAACCCCGCATTCGGGGCAATGCAACCACGGCCGCCCGACCTATGTGGAATTGAAGCTCAGTGATATTGAACGGCTGTTCGGGCGCACATGATCCAAACTGGAGCGACGACAATTGATCTTTCTGATCCTTTAACGGCTTTGACGTTGATCGCGGCGGCTGTGCTTTTGCTTGTCGTGATTCTGCTGTTTGTCGTGTTGAAACGGTCAGGCGAAGCAGCACGGATGACATTGCCGCTCGCAGGGCAGATGAACCACTTGAGCCAGACTGTCCGGATGCTCTCGGACGGGCAACAGCAGCTCGCGGGCGGGTTGACTCATGTCTCTGAGGCGCAGGCTGCGGCGCAGAGCAATATGATCCAGTTGATGGAAAAACGTTTGGCGTTGGTCAGCGAGACCATGAATGAAAGCCTGCAAGGGTCTGCACGTCGCACGGCGCAGTCGCTTGGCGATTTGCAACAGCGTTTGCAGACCATCGACAAGGCGCAGGCCAATATCGAGAAACTCTCGGGCAATGTGCTGTCGCTTCAGGATATTCTGTCCAACAAGCAAACACGTGGCGCGTTTGGCGAAATCCAACTCAATGACATCGTGGGCAAGGCGCTCCCCAAAGACAGCTACACGCTGCAAGCGACGCTTTCGAACGGGAGGCGGGCCGACTGTTTGATTCATCTACCCAACCCGCCTGGACCGATTGCCATCGATAGTAAATTCCCGCTTGAGGCCTATGAGGCGCTGCGCCGTGCGGACACGCAATGGGAGTTGAATGAAGCGGCCAAGATGCTCCGCGCCTCGGTGAAAAAGCACATCAACGACATTTCCGACAAGTATATCCTTGAGGGTGAAACCGCTGATGGGGCGTTGATGTTCCTGCCGTCTGAGGCGGTCTATGCCGAGCTTCACGCGAACTTCCCTGAATTGGTGCGCGAAGGTTTCGATAAGAGGGTCTGGATTGTTTCTCCAACCACCTGCATGGCCACGCTCAATACGATGCGGGCGATTCTCAAAGATGCGCGGATGCGTGAACAAGCGGGCGCTATCCGCAAAGAACTGGCGCTTTTGCATGCTGACGTTGAACGACTTGGGGCGCGTGTTGGAAATCTAGACCGCCATTTCGGTCAAGCGGCTAAAGACCTGGAAGACATTAAAATCTCGGCGGAGAAGGCGGGTAAGCGCGCGCACCGCCTCGATAATTTCGATTTCGAGGAATTGGCCCCAGATGGGACTGTCGCACCCGTCGTTCCGATTTCGTCCAAAACGTGATCCATCAACCTGCTTTGCGTTTGACCTAGGTCATTTCTGAGGAAGGCCAAAGGGCGCACACTCCATCAGCAACCCAATGGAGGAGATGTGATGGATATCAGTCCAAACAAAGTCGGTTTTGTTATTGTCAGAGCGCGAGAGCTTTCTGTCAAAGTTGGCCGTTGGGATCGGTCAAGCGATGACGCCGATTCTGATACCATTTTCGAATCGCGCCGCTCTGATGCGACAGGCAGCGAACTCCAGAGTTTCATCAAAAACCTAAATGACGACGAAAAGGCCGCTCTCGTTGCGATCATGTGGATCGGTCGTGAAACCTTCTCCGCTGATGACTATGACGAGGCGTTCGAGACCGCCAAGCAAGAGGCCACTACCCCCACGGAAAACTACCTGCTCGGTATCCCTCTGTTGGCTGATTACCTTGAGGACGGTTTGGAAGCGCTTGGTGTGGATACGTCCGAATTGGAAGATGAGCTTTATCGCAAAATGTGAACTTGCTCGGGTTTCGGCGATGTGATTGTCGGAACTCTATCCTCTCTGTTACACATGCGGAAGCGGAGAGGAGATTCCAATGCGATTTTTGACAGGTTTGGTGGCGAGCGTTGTGTTGCCAATGAGTGTGGCGGCGGAGCCCGTTACGCAGGCGGTGCAATCCTATTGTATAACGCCTTTGGAGAAAGAGATTGCGCTTGGCTTCGGCCTGGAACGTGCGCCAAAGGACATGGAGCGGAAACTCCTCAATGGCAAGGTGGCGAAGATCTACCGCACCGATGATTCCCGCGTGTTGGTCGTGGCGCATGAAAGCGGTCAGACCTGTGAGATTATGGCGCTTGGAACGGATATTGTTGAGTTTGCTGTCGCGACGTCAGAGTGGCGCGTGGGCGGGGCCGAGATGACCGCGAGTGCCAGCACCAACATAAACCCCGAGGGACAAAGCGGCGGCTATTTCGCGGCGGCTTTGGAGTCGGGCGGATATATCCAATCGTTTGTGACTGTGCTGCCCGACAATCGCTTTATCGGCGTGACGACATCGCGAGTGGCCGACAGTGCGCAGGCGCGTGAAGTGTTGGAAGCACAATAAAGACGTCAATCCAGACAGGAACGAGACAACGAAAAAGCCGCGCGGGTCGCCCCGTGCGGCTCAATCAATAATCGCTGCTGAATTTCTTAGCCCTGACGAGCTTTGAAACGGCGTTGCGTCTTGTTGATCACGTACACGCGGCCTTTACGGCGCACGACGCGGCAGTCGCGGTGCCGGTTCTTCAGCGAGCGGAGTGAGTTACGAACTTTCATAGTCTTTCTCCTAATCGCGGCGCCTGCGTGCGCCAGTTAAAACCTATCTAACGTCAAAGAATGGTGGGCGTAACAAGGTTCGAACTTGTGACCCCTTCGATGTCAACGAAGTGCTCTACCACTGAGCTATACACCCATCCTACCTTGGGAATGCTGCTCCTTGAACTCTATGGCTTAATTAGCCCCAGAAAACAAATCACAAGACAATTCCCGCGTCAGTTCGTGGGCGTATAAAAGGAGTCGGATGATTGATCAAGGGCTTTTGGTGAGTAATTTCACTCGTTATAGTTTCGAGTAAGAGGACCCATGCATGAGCAACGCGTCATATCGGCTGAAACATCCCAAGGAAAGAACCTCTTCGGTCGTCTTTTCCTCTCCGCATAGCGGTCGTGAATACCCGTCAAGTTTTGTGACGCAATCGGTTCTCGACCCTCTGACATTGCGTTCATCGGAAGATGCTTTTGTCGATCTGTTGTTTCGACAAGTGACCGATTTCGGAGCCCCGATGATCAGCGCGGTGTTTCCGCGGGCGTGGGTCGACCTCAATCGCCGCAGCGACGAATTCGACCCTGCTCTGATAGAGGGCATCGCACGCGGCGCTTTAAGCCCCCGAGTTGCTTCTGGCCTTGGTGTCGTGCCGCGGGTGGTGTCCGGCGGGCGCAATATCTACCGCGGGAAACTCACCCGTGAAGAAGCACGGTCGCGGATTGAGGTCTTTTGGAAGCCTTATCATGCGGCGCTTCAGGCGCTTTTGGACGAGGCGCATAGGGCATGTGGGCAGGCGATTCTTGTTGATTGCCATTCCATGCCCCATGAGGCCTTGGTGTCGAATGGATCAGGTAAAGCAAAGCTGCCCGACATTGTGATTGGCGACCGATACGGGGCTTCGGCCGATCCGCGTGTCGTGGGGCAGGTCGAGGCAGCATTTCGCGCCGAAGGCTTTGTCGTGGCTCGCAATATGCCGTTTGCGGGCGCGTATATTGTTGAGAAATATGGCCGACCTGCACAGAACCGCCATGCCATTCAGATCGAAATTGACCGTTCGCTTTATATGGATGAAGCCCGCATTGAGCCGCGTGCTGATTTCGCGAAGGTCCGTGCGGCCTTGCTACGTGCGGCGCGTCGAGTGGCAGCTATTGAGGCCGATGACCTACCCCTCGCTGCGGAATGAGGATTAGCGGAGGGCTCGGCCTTTGACGATGGCGTCCTTGCCAAATTTTTCACGGATTTTGTCACTGGCTTGTTCGGCGCGGGCACGTTTGACCGCATCAGGATCAAGAAGATCGGGCGAGAGATCGGCGCCGTTTGCATCTACCAAATCCGACAGGCCAACCCCGACAAGTCGAAAGGGGGCTTTATCCATCGCATTCTCAAGTAACCCTCGAGCCGTGCGATACAGGCGGTCGGCGGTATTCGTCGGATCGTAGAGGGTCAGGCGTCGGGTGAAACTCGCGTGTTTCGCAGTTTTGATCTTTAGCGTCACGACGCGCCCTGCGATCCCTTTGGCCTTGGCGCGATCCGACACCTTTTGCGCCAGACGCCATAAGTGGCCGTCGAGTACATCAAGGGCTGCGGTGTCCTCATGGAATGTGGTCTCGTTCGAGATGGATTTCATCGGGCGCTTGGCGGAGATGCGTCGCATGTCTTGGCCCCGTGCCAAATGCCAAAGGCGCTCACCCATTGCACCGAAACGGGCGTGTAAATCTTCTTTCTCCCATCGGCGCAGGTCGGTGAAGCTCCGAATGCCCGCTTTTTCCAGTGAGGCTCGCGTTGCCGCGCCGACGCCCCAAATGAGGCTGACGGATTTGTCAGCGAGAAAGTCCATTGTTTCCGCCTTGCCAATCACCGAGAACCCGCGCGGTTTGTCGAGGTCCGAGGCGATTTTGGCGAGGAACTTGTTGTGGCTTAGGCCAATGGATCCTGACAGCCCCAGTTCGTCGGACATGCGGTTGATGAGGCGGGCAAGCATGACAGCGGGCGGTTGGCCGTGCAGTTTGGCCGTGCCGCGCAGGTCCATGAATGCCTCGTCAAGCGAGAGCGGCTCTACAACAGGAGTGAGCTCATCCATGAATGAACGGATCGCCCGCGATGCTTCGGCGTAGACCTCCATACGGGGCGGAACGACGACGGCTTCGGGGCATAGTTGCAGGGCTTTGAACATCGGCATTGCCGAGCGCACGCCTTTGATCCGCGCGATGTAGCATGCCGTTGTGACGACGCCGCGCCGCCCGCCTCCGACGATGAGGGGCTTGTCACGTAGATCGGGATTGTCGCGTTTTTCGACCGAGGCGTAGAAGGCATCGCAATCCATATGCGCGACCCCGAGATCAAAAAGTTCATCATGCGCGACTACACGTGGCCGCCCACAAGCAGGGCAGCGGCGTCCAGTGTCAAAGGTGGTGAGGCAATCGCGGCAAAGGGCGGGCATGACAAGTCCTTGAATGGATGCAAGACTATACCCAGATAAGACGCTATACTATCCATAGAACAAATAACTTTTAAGTAGACAGGGACGCGAATGGAACCTTCTGATTTTACACCTTTTTTGATGGGCGGTAATGTCGTCGCTTTGGCGCTTGCCGTCTTTATTATTATCCTCATTCTCAAAGGTGTGCGGATTGTTCCGCAATCGGAGAAATATGTGGTGGAGCGGTTTGGGCGGCTACGGGCGGTGCTTGGGCCAGGGATCAACCTGATCGTGCCAATCGTGGATAATGTGCGCCATAAAATCTCGATCCTTGAGCGTCAGTTGCCCAATGCGATGCAGGACGCGATCACCTCTGACAACGTGTTGGTTAAGGTGGAGACGTCGGTGTTCTACCGGATCACCGAACCGGAGAAGACGGTTTACCGTATTCGTGATGTCGATGCCGCGATTGCGACGACGGTGGCGGGGATTGTGCGCTCTCAAATCGGTAAGATGGAGTTGGATGAGGTGCAATCGAACCGTGCGCAGCTCATCTCGACGATTCAGGAATCAGTCGAAAACGCGGTGGATGACTGGGGCATCGAGGTGACGCGGGCGGAAATCCTCGACGTGAACCTTGATGAGGCGACGCGCTCCGCGATGTTGCAACAGCTCAATGCGGAACGCGCCCGTCGCGCCTCGGTGACAGAAGCTGAAGGGCAAAAACGCTCGGTCGAATTGAACGCCGATGCACAGCTTTATGCCGCTGAGCAAGCCGCTAAAGCGCGCCGTATTCAGGCTGATGCGGAGGCCTATGCGACGAGCGTTGTGGCGGCAGCTATCGCAGAAAACGGGGTCGAGTCGGCGCAGTATCAGGTGGCGCTGAAACAAGTTGAGGCGTTGACTGCGCTCGGAAATGGAGCGGGTAAGCAAACCGTTGTTGTTCCTGCTGCGGCGCTTGAGGCCTTTGGCGATGCGTTCAAGCTGTTCAAAGGGGCGAAGTGATGGACGGAGGACTGTTTCTGCAATGGTGGGCATGGGCGGTGTTGGCCATCGCCTTGTTCGGGTTTGAGGTCATCGCACCAGGATTCGTGTTCTTGGGCTTCGGTGTTGGCGCTGCCATTATGGCAGGTCTCATGGGGCTTGGTTTGTTTGGCTCAAACATCGCGGTGATCCTGTTGGTCTTTGCCGCCCTCTCATTGCTGTCGTGGTTCGCGATGCGGCGGGTGTTTGGTATCCGAAAAGGTCAGATCAAAAAGTGGGACATCGACATCAACGACGATGTTTGAGGCTGAGTGTTCCGCTTTGCTGTTGGATTCCTGTTTCGTGAGAGCCGATCCCAAGTTTTTGAAAAGAGAACGGCCCGTCCAATTGACTGGCGGGCCGTTCTTTATTCGAACTTGAGCGCGTGTGCCGTTATTCACATATCGGCAATTTCATCTTGGATCATTTGGGCGGCGGCGCGTGGGTCGTCGTGTTGCCAGATCGGGCGCCCGACGACGATGTGATTTGCGCCGTCTTTGATGGCTTGTGCCGGTGTGGCCACACGTTTTTGATCACCGAGCGCGGCACCTGTTGGGCGCACACCTGGGGTTACGATGAGTTTGCCTTCCGCTTCGGGGAGGGCGCGGATTAGTGCCGCTTCTTGTGGGGAGGCGATAACGCCATCGGCCCCTGCGGCAAAGGCGTTGCCTGCGCGCTCCTGGACCAGATCACGGATATCGCCCGATTTGATCAGGGCGTTATCAAGGTCGGCGCGGTCAAGCGATGTGAGGATTGTGACGGCAAGGATTTTCATATCTGATCCTGCGGCGCCTTCTTTGGCGGCTTTGACCACATAGGGATCGCCGTGGACGGTTAGGAAATCCATGTCGAATTGGGCGATCCCGCGCACTGCGTTTTCCACCGTTGCGCCGATGTCGAAAAATTTCATGTCGAGGAAGATTTTCTTGCCATGCTCCTGCTTGAGCTCATTGGCCAAAGCGAGGCCGCCGCCCGTCAACATGCCGAGGCCGATTTTGTAAAAAGTTGCTGCGTCGCCAATGCGGTTTACAAGGTCGAGGCCTTGCACAACGTTTGGGACATCAAGGGCAACAATCAGGCGGTCTTGGGCAGATGTGGGAGCAGACATGGGAAATCCTCTTTCAAACAGTTGCCCTCACATGCGCTGTCCCACTTTGTGGGTCAAGAGTTTGTAGTCATTATCCCGAGGGTGAGATTGTTTGTCCGAGATGCGTGGCCTGCGCTGCGATAGATTTAAGGTGCGCGATATTTGCGCCGCGTTCTTGTTTGCGGATTGCGCGGGCACGCAGGAGCACGCCGCGGGAGACGGTTTTGAAATCGGCGGTGATCGGTGCCGCCAGCTCCACGGGATAGGTGATGCGATCTGCACCCTCGTGGAAAATGACACGGGCCTGAAAACACTGTGTTGCGGCGTTGAACGTCAAGCCGCTGACTTGGGCGCGGTAGGACTGCATTGTGAGCCTCCTTTTAAGGTCAACGTTTTTGGTGCTCGATTGTTCCCAATTTGCACCCGCAACTCTTGAGATTCAGTCAATGGCCCCCCATTTAATAATCAAGGTTCCGACCTGAGGCGTGCCACGATGGGCGCCAACAAAAGCGGAACGCTTTATATGAAAGGAGATACCGATGGACATGGAGAAGTTCACGGAGCGTTCGCGCGGTTTTCTTCAGGCTGCGCAGACAATTGCTATGCGGGAGAGTCATCAATCGCTTAAACCCGAACACTTACTGAAGGCTCTTATGGATGATAGCGAGGGGTTCGCGTCGAACCTTATTTCGCGTGCAGGTGGTGACGTGAAAGCGGTCGCGGTCGCTGTGGATGCTGCTGTCGAGAAATTGCCGCGCGTCACTGGCGATGCGGGTCAGACCTATATGGATCAGAGCACCGCTAAAGTGCTCGATGAAGCCGAAAAAATTGCCAAAAAAGCAGGCGATAGTTTTGTGCCTGTTGAGCGGCTTTTGACTGCGCTCGCCCTGTCGCGCTCCGAGGCCAAGAAGGCATTGGAAGCGGGCGGAGTGACTGCGCAAAATCTCAACGAAGCGATTAACGACATTCGTAAAGGCCGCACTGCGGATAGTGCCTCTGCCGAGGACGGATATGAGGCGTTGAAAAAATATGCCCGTGATCTGACCGAGGCCGCCGAGAAAGGAAAAATTGACCCCATTATAGGACGGGACGAAGAGATTCGTCGCGCGATGCAGGTGCTGTCACGTCGGACTAAAAACAACCCTGTGCTCATCGGTGAGCCAGGCGTGGGTAAAACGGCAATTGCCGAAGGTCTTGCGCTGCGCATTGTCAATGGCGATGTGCCCGAAAGCCTGCGCAACAAAAAGCTGATGGCGCTCGACATGGGGTCGCTCATTGCGGGTGCTAAATACCGTGGTGAGTTTGAGGAGCGGTTGAAAGCCATCCTCAAGGAGATCGAAGCCGCAGCTGGTGAAATCATTTTGTTTATTGACGAGATGCACACGCTCGTTGGGGCGGGTAAATCCGATGGGGCGATGGATGCCGCAAACCTGATCAAACCTGCGCTTGCTCGTGGGGAGCTTCATTGTATCGGCGCAACTACGCTTGATGAATATCGCAAGTATGTTGAGAAAGACGCCGCGCTTGCCCGCCGGTTCCAACCCATTGTGGTTGAGGAGCCAACGGTCGAAGATACGGTGTCGATCCTGCGCGGTATCAAGGAGAAATACGAATTGCACCACGGTGTTCGGATTTCCGATAGTGCGCTTGTGGCGGCAGCGACCTTGTCGCACCGTTATATAACGGATCGTTTCCTGCCAGATAAGGCGATTGACCTCGTCGATGAGGCAGCATCGCGTTTGCGCATGGAGGTGGATAGTAAGCCCGAAGAGTTGGACCAGTTGGATCGTCAGATCCTTCAGCTTCAAATCGAGGCGATGGCGCTTGGCAAAGAAGATGACGACGCGTCCAAATCACGCCTTGAGAAACTTGAGGGTGAGTTGTCCACGCTTCAGGAGCAATCTGCATCGTTGACTGCAAAGTGGGAAAACGAGCGCCGTAAACTTGAGGGGGCCCGTGAGCTCAAAGAGCAGTTGGACCAAGCGCGTGCGGCGTTGGAAATTGCCAAGCGCGAAGGCGATCTCGCGAAAGCGGGCGAACTGTCCTATGGCGTGATCCCGCAGTTGGAGAAACAACTGGCGGAAGCTGAAGCTGTTGAGGCCGAAGCGGACGGGGATTTGATGGTCGAAGAGGCCGTGCGTCCCGAACAGATCGCTCAGGTGATTGAACGGTGGACGGGTATCCCGACATCCAAGATGCTTGAGGGTGAGCGCGATAAGTTATTGCGGATGGAAGACGGGTTGCACAAACGCGTCATCGGTCAGCATGCCGCCGTTCACGCTGTGGCAAACGCCGTGCGTCGTGCCCGCGCTGGTTTGAATGACGAGAACCGTCCACTTGGGTCGTTCTTGTTCCTCGGGCCAACGGGTGTGGGCAAGACCGAGCTGACGAAGGCCGTGGCCGAGTTCCTGTTTGACGACGACAACGCAATGGTTCGTATCGACATGTCGGAGTTCATGGAGAAGCATTCGGTGTCTCGCTTGATCGGCGCCCCTCCCGGCTATGTAGGCTATGACGAGGGCGGTGTTTTGACCGAAGCTGTGCGGCGCAGACCTTATCAGGTTGTGTTGTTCGACGAGGTTGAGAAAGCACACCCCGATGTGTTCAACGTGTTGTTGCAGGTTCTTGATGACGGCGTTCTGACCGATGGTCAGGGTCGCACCGTGGACTTCAAGCAGACGCTGATCATTCTGACGTCGAACTTGGGTGCGCAAGCCCTGAGCCAGATGCCAGATGGCGCTGACCCGTCACAGGCGAAACGCGATGTGATGGACGCGGTCCGTGCGCACTTCCGTCCCGAGTTCCTGAACCGTCTCGATGAGACAATCATCTTTGATCGTTTGGGCCGTGAGGACATGGGCGGGATTGTTGATATCCAGCTTGGCCTCTTGGGCAAACGTTTGGCAAAGCGCGATATTACGCTGAACCTTGATGATGCTGCCAAACAATGGTTGGCCGATGAGGGGTATGACCCAGTCTTCGGGGCACGGCCTCTTAAACGGGTTATTCAGCGTGCGCTGCAAGATCCGTTGGCCGAGAGCCTGTTGTCTGGCGAAGTCTCTGATGGAGATACCATTGCGGTGACGGCTGGAGCTGATGGCCTCATTATCGGGGAGCGCAAAGGCGCATCGAACCGACCTAAACCGGATGATGCCGTCGTGCATTAATCCACGGTCATAAGACTTACGAAGAAGGCGGTCCGAGAGGGCCGCCTTTTTCATGTGCTGTCGGTGATCATGTTTGCGTTAACTCTGTTGCCATCTGAATTCCTTATGTCAGGGTACGCCAAAAGGGAGACAAAGAATGGTGATTTGGAATTGGGCGATGAGCGCATTGCAGGTTTTGGCGCTCTTGTTTGTTGTTGTCGTAGGAATGGCGACACTCTGGGCGTTAGTGATGTATTTTGTCGACAAGCGCCAAACGCGTGATGCGATCCTGCGCAACTACCCTGTGATTGGGCACTTCCGTCACTGGTTCACTGTTTTAGGTGAGTTTTTCCGGCAATACTTCTTTGCGATGGATCGCGAAGAAATGCCGTTCAACCGCGCGCAACGCGACTGGATTTATCGGGCCGCTGACGGCAAAGGGAACACGGTGGCCTTTGGCTCAACTCGCAGTCTGACCATTCCGGGAACCCCCATATTTATGAACGCGGCTTTTCCCCCGCTCGACGATCAATTCGCCACTTCGGAGCCGATGGTGATCGGCCCGCATTGTCGCGTGCCCTATACGGCCAAGTCAATTTTCAACATTTCTGGCATGTCCTTTGGTGCGATTTCAAAACCCGCCGTTCTTGCGCTCTCTAAAGGGGCGAAAGAAGCGGGCATCTGGCTGAATACAGGGGAGGGGGGTCTGTCACCGTTTCACCTCGAAGGGGGCGGTGATCTTGTCTATCAAATTGGCACCGCGAAATACGGTATCCGCGATGAAGCGGGAAACCTCGATGATGGTAAGCTGCGTGAGATGGCGGCACACGAGCAGGTAAAGATGTTCGAGATCAAGCTCAGCCAAGGTGCAAAGCCCGGCAAGGGCGGCATTCTCCCCGCTGCAAAGATAACCGCCGAGATCGCGGCGATCCGTGGCCTCAAGCCCGGAGAGGATGGCATTTCCCCGAACCGACACCGTGAGGTCGACGATTTTAACGATTTGCTCGATTTCATTGGACATATAAGAGAGGTCACTGGCAAACCCGTTGGTTTCAAATTCGTGGTTGGGTCTTCGCGGCCTTGGGCAGAGTTCTTTGAGTTGATCAATGAGCGCGGCGCGGAAAGTGCGCCCGATTTTATCACCATCGACGGGGGCGAGGGCGGAACGGGCGCGGCTCCTATGCCGCTGATTGATTTGGTCGGGATGCCTATCAAGGAGGCTCTGATCCGTATCGTGGATCTGCGAGACAAATACGGGCTTCATGACCGCATCCGTATTATCGCTGGCGGTAAGCTCGTGAACCCCGCCGATTTAGCGTGGGCGATTTGTGCAGGCGCGGACTTTGTCACTTCCGCACGGGGGTTCATGTTCTCATTGGGCTGCATTCAGGCGCTCAAGTGTAACAAGAATACCTGCCCGACGGGCATCACGACACACCACGAGCAACTTCAAAAAGGTCTCGTGGTCGAGGACAAATACAAAAAGGTAGCCGCTTACGCAAAAGCATCAATCAAAGAGTTGGAGATGATTGCGCACTCTGTTGGTGTGCTGGAGCCGCGTCAGATGCGGCGCAAACATGTGCGGATCGTTCAGGCGGACGGCACATCAATCCCGCTCGACCGTATTGTGCCTAGCTATCACGCTGAAAGCTGATCTGCGGAATGGGGCAAAGCAAAAGTTACACTGTCCCAACGCAGTTGTGACATGAGTTTGTTTTGCCATTCGCCCTAAACAGGCTACCCTTTTGCAAACACCAAAAGGGTAGCCTCATGACGTTTAAGTCCAAACTCAAATATTCCGACATCACTCCCGAACACACGTATATGAACCGCCGCACGCTTTTGGCGGGCATGGCGGGCGCGGGTGTTCTCGGCGCGACAGGGGCGCGGGCGCAAGACAAGCCCGACTTCGAAATTAACGGGTTCGATACAACGGAAACGCCAAATACCTTCGAAGAAATCACAAGCTACAATAACTTCTATGAGTTCGGTACGGACAAGGGCGACCCCGCCAAATATGCGGAAGCCCTAACGACGGACCCGTGGGCGGTTGAGATCGACGGCCTTGTCGAGCGCCCCGGTTCTTACGACCTTGGCGACATTCTCGCGAAGATGGATATCGACGAGCGTATCTACCGTTTCCGCTGTGTCGAAGCATGGTCGATGGTGATCCCGTGGAATGGCTTTGAGCTACGCCAACTTTTGGAGTTGGCCGGCATTCAGTCCAAAGCCAAATATGTGCGGTTCGAAACGCTCTATCGTCCAGAGGAAATGCGTGGCCAACAACGCGCTCTTCTCGATTGGCCCTATGTAGAGGGTCTTCGCCTTGATGAGGCGATGCACCCGCTGACTTTGATGGCGACGGGTCTGTATGGCAAAGAGCTTCCAAATCAGAATGGTGCTCCGCTGCGCCTCGTCGTGCCGTGGAAGTACGGGTTCAAGTCGATCAAGTCGGTGGTGAAAATCACACTGACAGAGGAGCAACCAGTAAACACATGGAAGGCGATCAATCACCGTGAGTATGGGTTCTTTTCCAACGTGAACCCAGAGGTGAGTCACCCGCGGTGGTCACAGGCCACTGAGCGGCGCATTGGGAGTGGTCTTTTTGGCAACCGTCTCGAGACCGTCAAGTTTAACGGATATGAAGAACAAGTTGCGGGCCTGTATAAAGGTATGGACCTCACGGTGCAGTATTAATGGCGCTTGTTGACTCTGTGAACAAAGCGGCGCGTCGTGTTCCCGCGTGGCTCCTGTATATTGTGGCGGTCATTCCTCCTGTTGTGATGTTCTATTGGGCAGTAACGGGCCGCCTCGGCGTGGACCCTGTAAAAAACCTCGAACATGAGATGGGTGAACTGGGTCTCAAGGTTCTGATCGTTACGCTCGCTATTACGCCCCTGCGCAAATTTGCAGGGGTGAACCTGATCAAGTTCCGCCGCGCTTTGGGGCTTATTGGCTTTACCTACATCTTTCTCCACCTCTTAGTGTGGCTCGTTCTTGATGTGCAAATCCTCAGCCAGATCATAAAAGATATCCTAAAGCGACCTTACATTACGATCGGGATGGCGGGCTTCGTGATGATGTTGCCACTCGCAGTCACATCGAACAATTGGTCGATCCGAAAGCTCGGCCCGAAGTGGCGCAGACTCCATAAGCTCTTCTACCCTGCCATCTTGCTTGGGGCTGTTCACTTCGTGATGTTGGTCAAAGGATGGCAGGTCGAGCCTTTGGTCTATCTGGCAATTGTTGTTGCTTTGTTGGCGACACGTATGACCCTCCCCAAGCAATTGCGCGCCGCGAAAAGCTGATCACATCCTTAATCGATTCACTTTAATCCGTGCGTTTGGCGATTCTGCTCACCGATTCACGCTGAATCGCGTCGAAGAACAGAGTGATTCACGTCTGTATTCATGTTTATTGCGTGTTGGTCTGTGGATAAGCACAAAATGTTGCGTTGTGGTTCTGCGGCGCGGCGAGTTTGACCTAG
>NZ_JBLWZO010000013.1:0-68262 GCF_048266405.1 Celeribacter sp. | reverse complement strand
ATCCCTGATGCGGCGTTATCTGTTTAACCTCACCGGTTAATAGACACCCTGACGCGGGGTGGAGCAGCCCGGTAGCTCGTCAGGCTCATAACCTGAAGGTCGCAGGTTCAAATCCTGCCCCCGCAACCACTCTTTCCGATCCGTTGAGTTTTGAGATATAGACTCGACGGAATCGCGAAACAAGAGAAAAAGTTCGGGTGCATGCCTCTAACAGAGGAGGCGGCACAAACGAGTTTCATTTTTCCCGGACTTTTCAAATAGATAAAGAAAAACCCGTCGGCGGCAACCAACGGGTTTCTGAAAAGGCTTAGACTGCCCTCGACTTGAAATCTGAGGTAAAGTTTAGGCGACGGGATCGCTTTGTCAAGTGCAAATGCGATGTTTGAACTCTGCCGATACCACGCATGACATCTTCATATTCCCAAGCGCACATTGGCGCGGTTGCTGAACAATCAGCACCCGTCGGAACGTCTGCCGTTGCTCGCTGGCACTGGGTGCAGACCAAGATCCTTCCCAACCCTGATTTGACGACAGCCGAGATCTGCGTTGCCGTTGTTCTGGCATCGCACGTCAATGATCGTACGCAAGCATGCTTCCCCAAGATTGAGACGATTGCCCAAGAGGCAAGTCTTTCTGATCGCAAGGTGCGGCAGGCGCTTAAGCGTTTGGCCGAACTTGGGTTGGTCGCAAAGCTGAGCCGGGCCGTTGGCAGGCTTCGTAATCGAAATGCGTATCAGCTGATCGGTCTTGGTTCTAAACCGGCATCTGGTTCCATCATACCGGCATCAGATTCCGGTGTTAAACCGGCACGTGGTGCCGGTTCCAATAAGAAGAACACGGATAAAGAAGAAAACACGGATGAAAGGGAACAGGCGAATGCTGTTTCTGGCACCGGCGCAACCGTCCTTCCTGCCGTCGATGATCAATGTTTGATTTTAGCCAGAGAATGGCAGCGGTTGTGTTGTGAGCCTTGGACTTTGGCAAACGCTTGTTTGCGGGTGAATGAAGCGATTGATCGCGTTGGCATCGATGCCGTCAGGTTGGAGCTGGATGGTTTACGACAGAAGGGAAAGCGACCGTCTAGGATGGACATTCTTGATGCGCTCGATGGTTTGATGCCGGAGCGTGAACGTGATGCTGCGGACATGCCTACTCAGTGTGACCTTATTGGGCCGCCTGAATGGCAGGAAATATGCACGATAGTTGGTCGTTCCAATGTGCCAGGATGCCGTAATCCCGGTGCCTGGCTGTCTCAGGTGCAGGCGAGTATTACAGGCAAAACGATCCAGCTAGTGGCGAAAAACCGCTGTGTGCGGGATACGACCGAGCATCACCTCATGGATAGAATTAAATCGATAGCTAAGTTCCGCGGACTGGGGATTGGCGCTATCTCGTGTTTGAGCTGATTGTTTATTCCACGAGGACAGATTGATCCGCGCTGCAAACAGGGTCGAAAATGTCTTTCTGCTATGTCATTCATCTATCTGAAGACAAGGATGTCAGCCCATTGCGTTGTATAGCACGGGCTGCGGCTATCGGACTTCATAAACCAGTCTGGACTGGTGCGCGGCAATCGTCCGATTGTTACGCTGTCACGACCATACTTTTCGCCGAGCATGTCCAATGTTGTCATCAAAAGAGAGGGTGGAGCAGGGGCCGGGGAGAACAGATCCCTCGGAGCGGTTTCCGGACGGCATAGATCAAGCAACATGATACCGGCTTTCTTTACCAAAAGGCCGGATTGCCAAAGCTGGTCGATGTGATCTCTGATCGTTGAACTGACGGTTCTTGTATCGTTGCTGTAGGGTATCAAAGCGATATCGAGAGCGCGTGAGAATTGCGGTCGGTCTTTGCGAAACCGATTGCCGAGAATAAATATCTGTAATCGACCGGCGACCAAACCGGTGCGACGCAGCTTCATACAGCCGCGAGCAGTGAAGTCGATCAGTAACTCGCAAATCTGATCATGATCATTTACCTCGCTCGCAAGGGATCGGGACACGCAGATAGTCTGTTTATCGACTGGGCTATCATCAAGAGGGATCGACCGCTCGCCCCGCAACTCCCGGACTGTCCTGAGCCCGCCTACGGCCATCATATCACGCACCGCACGATCAGGCATATCTCTCAGTTGCCGTGCATTTAGAATGCCCATGGCGGCCAGTTTACGACCATATTGCCGACCTATCCCCCAGACGTCGCCGACTTCGGTACGTTCAAGCGCCTGATTTATCCAGTTGGGGTTATTGAGGACAAGAACACCAGAAGCCTTGGCGGATTTCTTTGTCAGTCGATTGGCAATTTTGGCCAGCGTTTTGGTCTGTGATATTCCGATGCCGACAGGGATACCGGTTTCGCGGTAAATTCTGTCTTTCAATTCGCGGCTCCAAGCCGTTTGACCGGGCAGAGACAAGCCATCCAGATCGAGGAATATCTCGTCGATGGAATAGATCGAGCTGTCAGGCGCACAGGATGCAGCGAGTTCCATCACCCTGCGGCTTATGTCGCCATAGAGGGTATAATTGCCTGATTTGACGATCACGCCATGCTTTTGAATGAGATCTTCGATCTGAAAAAGGGGCTGGCCCATTTTGATGCCCAAGGCTTTGGCCTCATTGGACCTCGCGATTGCGCAACCATCATTGTTACTCAGGACAATCACCGGTCGTCCGCGCAATGTGGGATCGAACAGGCGTTCACAGGAAACGTAGAAATTATTGCAATCAACCAGCCCAATCATCGTGATGGCCAGTGCAGGCTGATATGCACAACGCCCCAAATTTCGGTTGATTCATTGCATTCTATTATCGGATATGCCGGGTTTTCAGGCACAAGACGATACAGGTTGTGCTCGATCGTGAGGCGCTTGACTGTAAATTCACCTTCATGGGTCGCGACCACAACATGCCCTGGCATGGCCTTGATTGCTCGATCGACGACCAAGAGGTCCCCATCATGCATAACAGGCTCCATGCTATCGCCTTCAAGTCGGCCAAAGAAGGTGGCTGCGGAACGTGAGATTAGCCTCTGTAGTCGAAGCTCGCTAGCAGGCTATCTGGCTTCACGCTATATGGTGCTGACCAGTATTGTTCGGTTGTGGCCATTGGCAAGCCTTCAATCAACTTCCACTCCTTGTTTCCAAGATATTTTGATATCTCTTTTTTCAAAACTACAGGCAGGCCGTTGCTTAGAATTGCGGACAAAACGACATCGATCAGAAAACCTATCCACGCTGTGACGCCCAAGAGCTTCAACGCAGTTCCAATGCCGATAACAATAGCAACATATTTCCCCATATGAACTTTCTTCAGAGTACTTTTTAGCTTCACTGTGCCGGAATTATCGATGGAAGGATAAAACCCCATCTGAAGATGGGCTCTGCTTCCAACCTGTGGACTAATAATAGCCCACCCGATTGGAAGCCGAAGTCCTTTGAAAAGCTCGAAGTCACAATAAGCACTGACAGATACATCGAGATCGATATCCAGAAGTATGCCGCCTCCATTAAGATCAAAGCTGATGTTGAAGTTTGAAAAGCCGACCGTAGCTTCGGCGCGATATCCGATGGTTCCATTATCAGAAGCAACCATCTTGACAGCGGGCATCTCCTCCACTGTCATGGATCGTGCAAAATCTTTTGGTATGTATAGGCCTGCCATACCTTCTCTGCCTTCAGGTCTATGACCAAAATCGGTATGCGGGTCTTTATCATCCGCTACAGGTCCGCCTAAAGAAATTTGACCGATTTCGTCATTAACACCTGGGTTCGCTGGAGCGGTGTTAGTGATCGTTGTTCGCTCAACTTCGAAATCTGGTCCATCAGTACAACGACATGCAGATGTCGAATGGATCGAAACACGCTCCGAAGGAAGGATTGCTAGAGCATCGCCGTTGTCGATAATGGCTAAGCTAATATTTTTTCCAAAATCAATAACTGGAAAAATGTCGGAGAATTTTATTTCTCGGCGTTCCCCCAATATGTTTGCAACTGCTTGCGAAACAACACCGTAGCCAACATGGCCTTCAACATAGGCAGCTTCAGTAGGGTCTATTCCGGCGTTCTGTAGGATATTGTCAGCGGCTGGTGTTCTTTCGATCTTTCTCTTGGCATCGAAATCCGCACCTTCGATCAGAAGTAAATTTTCAGAAGCTCGCATGTGTGAACGAGCATCTGAAATATCCATGGTTATCGTGGATACCACCTGAGTCGGATCACCAGATACGGATATGTCGATGATGACTGCAAACGAACTGTTTACAAGTATATCCACTTCCTTGTCCGGAAATGCGGCTGCCTTGGGCGGTGCGAGCACAGCTCTTGCTGCGCCAGCCCACTGAACATCACGTAGAGTGGCTTCAAGCTGCATGTTGCCGGCAGGAATTGATTTTCCTTTAAGTAAGTCAATATTTTGGAGCAATCGCGTTAGCACAACGCGAGCCAAAGGGAATGTCCTAATATATCCAGCCGGGAGGGCACCTGAGAGCACTTCTAGTTCGTCATGAATATCTGACATATTAAAATTTCCCTATCCGATAAGTGCAATCCTCTAAAAGGAGGTCGAGGCAACACCCGCATCGACAAGGCCCTGTTTTGACAGATTGGCGGCAAGCTCTGCATTGGTTTCATGAGCCCCCTCCCCTGCGCAGGCTGTCATCGCTGGCGCAATCACTGATTTAGGAAGATCGAATATTAACCACTGTTAATTTTGGTTTGACAAGCGGAAAAATGGCGAAACAATCAATCGCAGGTTGCCCATACGATTTTCACACTCCTAGCTTGCTGGCAGGCAGGTGCCTGTATGGCGATATGTAGAAATTTGTCTCGGCTAGTCGACTTTCCCTTCCGGATTCGCCCTGGACAATCTGTCGCGGCCGTTTTCTATTTCACCGGTCACAAATCCATGCGTTTCCGAAGCCCTCTATCGGACTAGGCGGCCGGAATTGCGGAACGTCGCTGAACTAGATTCTCCAGTGCATATTGAGGTCCTTGATGACTGATTTTCCAGAAACCGAGAGTTGTTAGAGTCATTTCATGCGATGTCTATTGCCAAGCAAGGATCCATACCGGCTGCGGATTTCCAGCACAGCACTTTCTTCGGATGACATCCGAGAAAGTTGTAAGGCTATGAATTTGCCAGATGTGTCCGTTGAAGTAACTTCGCGTGGATACATAGTTGAAACCTGTGATCCGACTGCGGCAGAAATGGTGCGCCGTGCTTTCGAGGCCGAGCATATAGATGATTGATTTTCCAAATAACGAGCGGGCAAAATGATCGAATTCAGGAAGCATATTACCCGGTCTATGCTTTCCAGCGAGAGATCAACCTTGTTTGTGTTTGGCGTTAATCTCGAACGCAAAGGAAAGGGCGGGCCGGCCAAAGAGATGTGTGAATTGACTCATGAAACTGGAAACGCGACGCATAACTTTAGAATCTGTGACGCATAAAGTTGGAAACGGATGCTAATGCGTCAGAGATCTAGGTGGCCTTTCTTAGCTACCTAGATCTCTTGTCTTTGTACTGTGATGATTAATGTTGTGAATTTCGAAAACACACATTCATCTGCATAGAAAGCATTCAGAATCAAAGAAGTGCAGAAAGTGGGCGTGAGCATGCATCCATTAAAAATGCATATTCTGTTCCCAGAACGTCACAGCATTTGACACCCAATTTTCTGCACTGGTTCCAGTCCCAAGGCCAAAACCGTGCCCAATGTTTGGATAGAGGTGGTAAGACACATCCGTGCCAAGCTCTTCAAGAGCTCTGATTCGATCTTCCATTGCTGATGGTGGTGAAATGTGGTCGTTCTCTCCAACGACTACGAACGTTGCGGGCTCTTTGGAAGCGTGATCTGAATGTGCAGTATAAGCCATGACAACAGTTGATGGCTTTGGCAGTTTCTCACCGCCAAAAGCGTCTGCACCGTGCGACCCGATTGCTGCGGCCATGCGGGCTCCGGCCGAACTGCCCCAAAGCGAATACCCATAGCGCGAAACGCCAAGGGTATCGGCATGATCAAAAACAAAGCCAAGGGCGGCAGCAAGATCCTGTGTTGCGGTATTTTGTCCTCGCCCCGTCCGATATTTCAAAACGAAGGCATTCAGGCCAGCTTTATTGATTGCTAGGGCATAGGGGAAGCCTTCGTGAACTGACCCGACATAACTAAAGCCGCCACCAGGTGCGATGACGGCAAATGGTGCACCGGGTTTGCCGCGAAAGAAAAACAGACCCGTATGTCCAAGTGACGGGTCGGCCCGCATTTGAGCGTCACTATAAAAGTCAAAGAAAACCTGCTGCCCTTTTGCAATATCATCAATCATGCGGTTCAGACCGCCAGTCACATCCTGAGCCAACACATTGCTATGATAAGGCAAAAGCTGTCCGAAATCGTACAACGCTAGCCCGTTGTCATAGCTGCGGTTCTCCCATGGCATGATCTGCAGTCCAAAGGACGCCAGTGCCGGATGGCTGAGCAAATCACCAATATTGCTATCGGCTGACAAATGCTCAAAAGAGTGGCGCCCAACCTCCTCAATATCGGATCGAGACTGCAAGCTGCCCTGAGGTGCCGCAACTTCTTCAGCAAGGGCAAATGACTGCACGATCGCCAAGGGTAACGCTGTTAGAACGGGTTGAATTGCAATCGCGCCAATGCGCAACCTTTTGAAAATATTGGCTAACATGGGGAAACCTGCGCAACGAGGATGTAAAATTCCGATTACGCGGCAAGGTTAAACCATTTCCATCCGCGGAATTAGGTGAGAAAACCGGAATAGATCAATAAGCACTGCTAATGAATAAGGTGGTTCTTCGGCTTGGCTCATCAGCTGCAGAGAATTGCGGTTTGCCAATTTTCAATTCGAGCCCATTTGTCAGTTAGTTGAATAAAGTATTGCCAGACCCTGCTGGGAGCAGACATATGGGGAAGATTTCTGAATATCTTGACCAAAAAGTAAATATCCAAGTCTCGCAAGACGCTGAGGAAACCCTGCTTCGAAGCGAGCATTCCGGCCAGCGTCTGGCAATAATGGGGCGGACCGTTGTTTTGTTTCTCCTCGGCGTTTGGTTGGTTGCAACCCGGGCCGAAGATGCAACGCGCGCCTATGGGTATTTTATGGTAATTACCGTTTTTCTGGCTTTGGGATTGGCGCATTATTTCCTGATTGGGTCGGCCTATGACCGGCGATGGGTGAAATACGTATTTGTCACAATCGACATTGCCCTGATGTCGATACTGATAGCGACCCAGCCACTGTTTTATACGGCACCAGACCTGCCGCAAACCCTGACACTGCAAAACCCTTACTTTCCTTATTACTTTGTGATTCTCGGCGTGACAGCCTTCAGCTTTTCGCCATTCCTTGTCATCTGGACTGGACTTGCTGGCGCAATTGGATGGCTAAGTGCGTTTGTCTACATCACGCGCAATATCTCAGATCCGTTAAGTTGGAACGACATCCCGAACCATCCCAATGCGCAACAAGTCATGGATGTGCTTCTCAACCCCAATTTCGCCGGACCTGAAAGTCGACTTCAGGAAACTTTGCTGTTACTGGTTGTTGCATTGTCGATTGCAACTGTCATGTGGCGTGCACGGAAAACCTTGAAACGCCAACTTGATGCAGAACGTGAACGCCGTGCCATATCGGGGATGTTTGGTCGTTTTGTCCCGCAAGCAGTCGTTGATTCTTTGATAAGCGGCAAAGGAGTGCTTGAACCTGTCGAAAGTGAGGCCACCGTTCTCTTTGTCGATATAGCCAACTTTACCCGACTTACAGAACGAGTTGGGCCCGCAAAAACCGTGGATGTTCTGAACTCGTTCTTTGAGGAAGTCACCCGTATCATCGGGCGCCATAATGGCGTCATTACGCAATATCAGGGGGATGCTGTTCTTGCGACCTTCAACGTGCCGATAGAAGACACCAATCACGGCGCCAATGCGGTACTTGCTGCAGGAGATATTCTGGATTGCGTTGCCAGCAGGATGTTTGGCGAAGAACAATTGCATGTTCGCATTGGAATCAATACGGGGCCGTTAATCGCAGGCAATGTCGGTGGGGATGAACGTCAGTCCTATACTGTTCACGGCAACACCGTGAACATTGCTGTCCGATTGCAGTCCCTTTGCAAAGATTTTGATAAACCGATTCTGATCTCGGCAACAACAGCCGGGCATATTCGGAATATAGAACTTGAATTTGTTGGCTCCATCCCGGTACGAGGCCTGACGGAAGCTCTTGATACTTTTACCTTTGTTGACCGAACTGAATAAGCTCAGGCCGGAGCCCAACAAGGGACAGCCTAAAAACAGAAACCCAATTTAATAAGCTGTCCTTATTAAGCCTATCCAATTTATCCATCTAATCAACTGATCGGACCACTGTTAGCCTTCTGGTTGCTTCGACATAACCCCGAAGGAACCAAAGATGGATACTTTTGCAAAGACGCTGAAACCTGTGCTGTTGGCGGCAACGCTGTCACTTTCCGCTTTCCTGTATGTCCAGAGCGCCTCTGCGGCCGATCCGCTGGTCATTGCCGATCAGGGTAGCTTTACCGTTGGCGGTACGGTTCTGACCGAGGAAGGCACATTTGATCCCCGCAAGCCCTTCACCCCCGAAGGTCAGACATTCCACGGTGACCATCTTTATACCTTCTATCAGATCCCGGTTGATCCTCGTCCTTTACCCATTGTGATGTGGCATGGTTTCGGCCAATTTTCCAAAACTTGGGAAACCACGGCTGATGGTCGCGAAGGATTTCAGAATATCTTTCTGCGCCGCAATTTTCCGGTCTATCTGATTGATCAGCCTCGTCGTGGTAATGCGGCACGCAGTACTCTTGGCACCACCATCACGCCAAAACCCGACGAGCAGTTCTGGTTCGGGCAGTTCCGTGTAGGCGTCTGGCCCGATTACTTCGAAGGTGTTCAGTTTGCCAAAGACCCGGAAACACTGAACCAGTATTTCCGTCAAATAGTGCCCGACACCGGCCCGATTGATATTGACCTGAATGCTGATGCGGTCGCTGCCCTGTTTGAAAAAACGGGTGATGGCATCCTGTTTACCCATTCGCACAGTGGTGGCATGGGCTGGGCAGCCGGAATGAAAAGCGATCACATCAAGGCCATTGTCGCCTTTGAACCAGGCAGCAATTTCGTCTTCCCGGAAGGCGAAGTTCCCGAACCGCTGCCAAGCTCCTTTGACACACTCAAAGGTGTTCCGGTCGCTGCATCTGATTTCGCCAAACTGACCGAAATCCCGATTGTCATCATCTATGGCGATAATATCCCGTCCGAGGCGACCGACATTCCGACTATGGATGCGTGGCGCGTGCGTCTCGAAATGGCCCGGACATGGGTAGAGACCATCAATGCCCATGGCGGTGACGCAACCCTGATTCACCTCCCGGAAATCGGGATTACCGGCAACACCCATTTTCCGTTCTCTGACCTGAACAACGTCGAAATCGCTGATCTGGTTTCCAAGTTCCTCACCGAAAAGAACCTCGATTGATCTTCACAAGAACCGGGGCATGGAACATATGCCCCGGCTCCCAAAACAAGGAACAGATCTATGATCGAACTTAAAAGACAGATGATGATTGCTGCAGGCATCTTGTCGCTGGCGACACCAATGGCACCTGCTTTTGCCGACACTTCAAACCAAGCCGAGGGTCAAGCCACCCAACAGTCCCGCGCGCAGCAAATTATGGGGGACATTGCCCCAAAGTTGGCCGAACTGACCGATGATGTTCTGTATGCGGACATTTGGGAACGCGAAGGACTTTCAAAACGGGATCGCAGCCTGATTACCGTATCCGCACTTGTTGCCATGAACCGCCCCGCTCAGCTGCACTCGCATATCGGCTTGGCACTACGTAATGGCGTGACCAAGGAAGAAGTGGTCGAGACCATCACCCAGATGGCGTTCTACGCCGGATGGCCCAATTCCGTAACCGCCGTCAGTGTCGCTCGCGACGCATTCGAAGCATTCGATGCGCAAACCGCCCAATAACGGCTCGGTTTCACATTCTACGACCAACAATCGGAGACAAAAAATGAGATCGCATTTAGCTATCGCATCGGCCCTGACCTTTCTGGCCGTCCCCGCATTGGCGCAAACAAACTCTGATGCATCGGTGACACGTTCTGGCTCCCAACCGGCAACGCTTGGATCGTCTGAATATTTCACCGGACAGGTGCGGGTCGAGGATCGCTTTGCCTCGACCGATCCGGCAACGGTCCGCGGTGCAACGGTTGTGTTTGAACCCGGTGCACGCAGTGCATGGCACACCCATCCATTGGGGCAAATCCTGATTGTCACGAATGGTGTCGGCCATGTGCAGGTAGCTGGTCATCCCGTTCAAACCATCAGACCGGGCGACGTGGTTGTGATCCCTGCCAATGCAAAACACTGGCATGGTGCCAGTGCCGATAACGGCATGTCTCATATCGCTTTTTCCGAAACCCAGGACGGGAAATCAGTCACCTGGATGGAACAGGTCAGCGACGAACAGTATGGCGCGCGCTGATCAATGGTGTTCATGCCCGAAACACCTGAAATTCCCCGAACCTTAATAATCCCCCCGATCCCCAAAGACGCGAAAGAAGCCGATAATGATCAATGAACGCATCAACCAGACAAGACGCAAAATTCTCGGTGCGTCTGTGCTCGTTTTACTCGCTTCAACACTAGGAATTCCTGCCATGGCTGCCGACTATCAGCAAAACCCCTTCACACTCGCTTATGACGGGGCCATCACCAAAAATGAACCGGGCATGGTCAATATCAATCCAGTCACATATAAGCTGAATGGCCTTGATATCGTCGCCAATGTCTATACCCCGGCCAATTTTGACCCGAACCAGAAATATCCGGCTATTGTTGTGGCGCATCCCAACGGTGGCGTAAAGGAACAGGTTGCTGGTCTTTATGCCCAGCATCTTGCCGAACAGGGGTACATCGCTATCGCGGCTGATGCAGCCTATCAGGGTGGAAGTGGCGGCATGCCGCGCAGCGTGGATAAGCCGGTTAACCGGATCGAAGACATCCACGGCATGGCCGATTATATTTCAAGCTATCCCGGTGTTGATGCCGCCCGCCTTGGATTGCTCGGCATTTGCGGCGGCGGCGGCTATTCTTTGTCCGTTGCCAAGACCGACAAGCGTTTCAAATCGCTGGCAACCATCAGCATGTTCAATTCCGGGCGTGTCCGCCGGAACGGGTTTGAAGACTCTCAACTCGATACCATTCAGCAGCGCCTGAAGCAGGCATCCGATGCCCGCGCGCAGGAAGCTGCAGGCGGCGAGATTCTTTATGCGGGTGACGCCAATCTGACCGATGAACAGATCGCGGCTTTGCCGTTCGAGCTGTATCGCGAGGGATTCCAATATTATTGGCGTACACACGCACATCCCAATTCGACCTTCCGTTACACCATGAGCAGCCTGCTCGATTTGATGCGCTGGGATGCGACCGATCAGATTGAACTGATTGATATGCCGCTTTTGATGATTGCTGGCAGTGATGCAGACACGCTTTACATGACCGAAGATGCCTTCGCCAAAGCCACAGGAACAACGGATAAGAAGCTGTTCAAAATCGACGGTGCGTCGCATATCGAAACCTATTGGGTTCCCGAATATGTCGGGGCGGCAATGGGCGAACTTATCCCCTTCTTCGAACGCACGCTGACCGTCGCAGGAAAGTAGACACCGGTTCCGGCCACTCGGCCCTTGCGGTCTTCAGTCCCAATTTGTCGAAAAGAAACAGCAATGTTAAAATTCAATTCCGCCTTGAAGAAAGTCATCGGTGTCTCGGGTGTTCTTGCTCTGATCGCAACTACCGCCTTTGCCGAGGAAACACGGGTAACCTTTCCCGAAAATCTGGATGATCTGATCCATTACACCACGGTGCGCCGTGGCGAGGTGACCGAACATATCAAAACCACCCCCGAAGCCATTGCCGCGATCAAGGCGGGCGAACCTGTCCCGTTTGGCACTCATTTTGTTCTCGAAGACTATCGAAATGGTGAAATTTATCGCTATTTCATAATGCAAAAGGGCGAAGGTTGGGGCCTTGACTATGACGAGGATCGCCGCACCGGTGACTGGCAGTACCAATGGTATTGGGGAGATCGGTCCATCAACATGGATGAAAACACAGCGCGTTGCCAACGCTGCCACAGCAGTCAGGAACGCAGTGAATATCTTTATACCGGCTATCGCATTCCGCATTTTGACGGAACCCCGATAGACTGATCACCCACGGAGCACATCGTGAACGCAAAAATCCTGTCTCGACTGTCGATGGACATTGTTGCTGCCGGGTTGTTTCTCATCGGGCTGGCTTACTGGTGGCTTGGCAATGCCATACATGAATTTGTCGGCACTGCCATGTTCGTTCTGGTCATCGCCCACAACATCATCAATCGCCGCTGGTATAGGACTTTACCCAAAACCAGAAAGGAACCGCGCAGTCTTTTAAATGTTGTGCTGACCTTTGTGCTTGCACTGGTGATGCTGGTTCTGCTTGGCACCAGCATCATCATTTCCAAAACTCTGTCCTTTGGGTTTTATGACGGCTTTACGGTACGCCAAATCCATGTTCTGGCGGGCTATTGGGGATTGGTGATTGTTGCCATTCACCTTGGCTTTCGCTGGCAAATGATCATGGGCATCGTACGTAATCTGTTTGGTGTTTCGAAACCCGGTCGCGAGGTAACATTTGCAATGCGTTTAATGGCTGCGGGGGTTGCCCTGTATGGAGCTATGGTCTCGTCATCGGCTCTTGATATGGGCTATCGCCTGTCCATGACCATGACGCTCGACTGGTGGAATTTCGAAGAATCCGTCATTGGCTTCTTTGTCCACACGATTGCGATCATGGGGTTTTATATCTTCGCTACCCATTATGCGCTGGTTCTGTTTCAGACCTCAAAGCGCAACAACCGCTCAGCGCGTCCTATACCGCAGAACATCAACAAGTAACGCCAGCACTGGCGAAGACTGTTTGCGACTGGGATAATACAAATGATAGCCGGGAAAAGGCGGGCACCAGTCTTCAAGCACGCGGATCAACCGGCCTTCCTCGATGTGACGAAGAACTTGATCTTCGGGCATATAGGCAATGCCAAGCCCGTCAAGAACAGAACTCAGTCGAAGGGTGATATTGTTAAAAACAAGCTGTCCTTCGGCACGCACCCGGATTTCCTGATCATCGGTTTCCAGATCCCATGGAAAAATGCCGCCATAAGTCGGCAATCGCATATTGATGCAATTGTGGTTCATTAGGTCCTGTGGCGTTTTGGGGATGGGATGTCTCGCAAAATATTCCGGTGTACCGACTACCGCCATACGCATATCGGGTCCGATGCGGACTGCTATCATGTCCTTGGCCACCTGTTCGCCAAGCCGCACACCCGCGTCGTACCCTTCGGCGGCTATATCAATCAGTCCGTGATCGACGATGATTTCGATGTGGATATCGGGATATTCCGGCAGAAATCTTTTCAAGGCAGGTTGCAGAACGGTCATGGCGGCATGTTCACCGGCACTCAGGCGGATCGTTCCGGCAGGCTTTTCACGCAAGGCACTTAATGCAGCCAGCTCGGTCTCGATCTCTTCAAAGCGCGGCGCGACGGTCTGAAGCAATCTTTGCCCGGCATCCGTGGTCGAGACGCTTCGTGTCGTTCGGGTCAGAAGCCGAATCCCAAGGCGCTCTTCAAGTCCCTTGATCGTTTGACTGAGTGCCGATTGCGATACCCGAAGCTGCGCTGCTGCACGGGTAAAGCTCCGTTCACGGGCTACCACGACAAAGGCAGACAAATCGTTGAAATTCTCACGCATGATTAATTAGACCTGCTTATTACCGCATACCGATTATAGCGTCTAATCGCAAACTTATGCACGTGATAAAACTCGATCAAATCATTTCATTCCGTGCGAACACGTCTCTTTGACCTTCAACTTGGCTGGTCCTTCACCTGTGTCAGCCGTGGTTATGGGAACGAATAGAGTGTCTGCCTTCTCGTTGAGAGAGCCAATGACCAAAGATAGTTCAACACGTCGCTCGGCGATCCTGGCGATCATTCTTGTTAGTTACGTCATGATCGTTCTTGATATCTCGATTGTGATTACCGGGTTGCCGAAAATCCATACCGACCTAGGGTTCACGGACGCCGGCCTGTCATGGGTTTCAAGCGCCTATACCTTGACCTTCGGGGGCTTCCTCTTGCTGGGGGCACGAGCAGGCGACATTTTGGGACGTCGGCGCATGTTCATTATTGGACTTGGGATTTTTGCCATTTCCTCTGTACTGATCGGTTTTGCGCAGGCGCCCGTTTGGCTGATTTCTGCACGCGCTATTCAGGGGATTGGATCGGCCATTCTCGCCCCGTCAACGCTTGCTCTTTTGCAAACCAACTTCCCGGCAGGACCAGAAAGAACCCGTGCAATTTCCTATTACGCATCGGCTGCCGGTATTTCGGCAAGTATCGGTTTGGTGTTGGGCGGCATCCTTGCCGAATGGCTGTCTTGGCGGGTCGGATTTTTCATCAATTTGCCGATTGCGGCTGCCCTGATCATCGCAACACGTAAAAATGTCGAGGAAACAGAACGCCGCTCGGGAACATTTGATATCGCCGGAGCCATTCTTTCTATGGCAGCGATGACGGCACTGGTTTTCGGGTTTGTAAATGCGGCGGAAACCGGCTGGCAGAACGATGTGACGGACATCTCGCTTCTGGCAGGTATTGTCTTGTTGATTGCCTTTGTCTTTGCCGAATGGCGGGCGCGTCAACCGATCATGCCACTTCGGCTATTTGCCAGTCGGGAACGCAGTGGTGCTTATCTCGCACGCATGTTGTTTCTTGGCGCGAATGTAGGCTTCTTTTTCTTTGCCACCCAGTTCATGCAGTCAGTAGGCCATTACAGCCCGGCCATGACAGGGCTGGCATTTTTACCAGCAATGGTCGTCAATTTTGTTTCTGCACTGATGGCGCCCCGGTTGATGCGCAAAATTGGTCAGGGACCGGTTCTTGCCGGCAGTATCCTGCTTGGCATGCTCGGCGTCGGCTGGCTGACTCAACTGACATCGTCGACAACCTATCTTGGTGGTTTGGCCTTACCGATGTTGCTGATCGGTATCGGACAGGGTGGCGCGCTTGGTCCGCTGACGACTTCGGGTATTTCAAATGTTGCCACCGAGGATGCTGGCGCTGCCTCTGGGCTAGTCAATGTAGCTCATCAACTGGGCAGCTCGCTTGGACTGGGTGTGCTGGTTGCAGCAGCAAGCTTTAACGCCGATGCCTTCGCCGGTATCGCCCTTCTGACCCATCGGGTGACCAATGCGATGACGGCCGGGACGGTCATGCTGGGTGCGGCCTTGCTCGTTGTCTCTCTTTTGATCATCCGTTCCCCTGAAGGTAGTCGGTCGATCAAAACATCGGCCTGAATTCCATGCCCCTCACGAAATGAACCACAACTGACACTCTTTCGAACATCAAAATCGGAGATGAACATGAAATATCGCAAACTAGGCAAGGAACTCGAAGTTTCGGCACTTGGGCTTGGTTGCATGAGCATGAGCGGACTGTATGGTCCTGCGTCTGACACGACCGAAATGGTTAAGCTGATCCGCTACGCGCATGACAAGGGCGTTACGCTGTTTGATACGGCTGAGGCTTATGGGCCTTTTGCCAATGAACTCCTTCTGGGCGAGGCACTTGTCCCTATCCGTGATCAGGTCGTAATTGCGACCAAGTTCGGCTTCGATATCAATCTTGAAACCGGAGAACGCAACAGTGGCGGAACCAACAGTCGTCCCGAACATATTCGGGCGGTAACCGAGGCGGCTCTTAAACGCCTGAAAACTGATCGGATTGATTTACTCTATCAGCACCGTGTCGATCCTGATGTCCCGATCGAAGACGTTGCAGGGACGGTGCGTGACCTGATTGCCGAAGGCAAGGTCAAGCATTTCGGTCTGTCCGAGGCGGGTATCAACACCATTCGCCGGGCGCATGCCGTACAGCCGGTTGCGGCGGTTCAAAGTGAATATTCCCTGTTCTGGCGGGGGCCTGAAACCGAACTGTTACCGGTGCTTGAAGAGCTCGATATCGGCTTTGTTCCCTTTAGCCCGCTGGGCGCCGGTTTTCTGACCGGACAGATCGACGCCAGCACAAAATTTGCCGAAGACGATTTCCGCAATCTTGTCCCGCGCTTTAGCGTTGAGGCCCGCCTGGCCAATATGAAACTGGTGGAACTGGTCAAAGTCATTGCCTCGCGCAAGAACGCAACTCCTGCTCAGATCGCCCTTGCCTGGCTGATGGCGCAAAAACCCTGGATTGTGCCTATTCCTGGCACCACTAAAGCCCACCGTCTTGATGAAAACCTGGGTGCTATTGATCTGGAACTAAGCGATGCCGACATTGACGAGATTGCGCAAGAACTCGCGAGCATCGAGATTGTTGGGGAACGTTTACCTGAAGCGGTACTAAAAATGTCAGGGCTTTGAAGAACATCTTTGTCCAAATGCAGTTCAGTAAGCCTTGATTAGTGCTATTTATTTCCCGCTTTTGGTGAAACGTATTTGTTGGCTGTAGTGACAGATGGCGCAAAAGTTGGCTGATTAATTTCTTGTTGTTTCTAAGAAACCTCACTGTTCTTGGTTAATGAGCGAGATTTGTTGCATAGAGATATCAGGCTGCAGTACTATTGTGACTAACAACACCCCCCACGCTTAGCCTGCAGTTCTTAGGAGCTCAGTGATGCGCCTCTTGGGGGGTTATTTTTTGCCAAAATCGCGAGTTGTTGTAGGTTTTGCCTCTTCCGTGAAATTTATTCACGTCATTATATGAGCCGAATATGGTGATTAATCGGCTCACGAGGGAGTCTTGTGATGGGCAAATGGAACTGGCAGCACAGCGACTGGCCCAACTTCACTTGGGATAGGCAGCAGACTCCAAGCTTGCTTACCTTCTGTTTATCATAAACAGGGATACGTGGCCGGATTGGTCAACTCGCTGAACGGCACCCGAGCGTTAACCACCAAAGCACTTACTGAGAACATTGTTGCTTCTTTTGCGATTGAGGGCGAGTAAATTCTGAATTTATACTTCGATGCCATCTAGGAAAATATGTCGCAAACTTCGAGATTGCACTGGTAACTGTATTGTTAGTTTCTGGATTTATGCGTCAATCCACACGTGACTTCATTCGGATGAGCCACAATCTCAAGCTTGGGGTGTTTCACCCTTCTATCAGTCCCACTGGGGCCACAAAATGACAGATCAGAATTTTCCAGATAACGAGACCCACATGACGCAACAAACACCGATGGGTATTCAGTTCGTTTTTTTCGACCGTGTTCACGACGTCCCGGTAACTTTAGGTGGGGCCATTTTCGACAGCACTGAAGAGGCTGTGCGCGAATGGACGGCTTTAACCCGCTTTGACGGCGACACGGACTTTATCGCGGATCAATTAGATGCTGAGCGGGACATTATTGATGATCGTCCCGTATCAGCGGAAACAATTCAGGACAGGCTTGGAAAACCAATCTCTATCTTGATTGAGGAAGGCCGGATGAAGAACCCTGACATTAACCCCTCGGCTCTTTCTGAATGGCTTGGTAAGGGTGGACAATGACAGATCCCACTTTTCCAAATAACGAGATTGGCATTGATACTGGCGAGCTTTATAGCGAAGCAATTTCATTGCTTAAGCAGGCAGCCAATGAATTAGGAAACATTCATCGAACCAAAGATTTTGCGATGTGGCGTGACGAAACCAAAAGTCGTCTAGCAGCTGCTCTAAGTATGGTCGAGCCATTCGCTACATACAAACATGCGCAAACACTACGGTGTAATGGCGACAATTTCGACGCTATGAGCCGCTTAGGCGATTGGGCAGTTACCTGTCTCGTTAAGAAGTTATCGCCAGAAAATATTGTTAATTCATTTGTGGACGAAGCCGACCGAAATAGCGCTGTCTATATTGAAACATCGCCTGTACTTGGTGTTCAGATTGACGAGACCACGATGCTTGATAAGGGCGTTTGCATCGAAGCAATGCCGACAGAAACAATTGACCGGGCATTATTCTATAGCCACTTTCCAAAGTTGTTCTCGTTTTTTGGCACGAGCTTGTTAAAACAGGATTATTTTGCGGCTCCAGCCTTCCACCCTAATCCTCCAGGCGAGATGGAAGGCCATCATGCTTCTCCAGATTTGAATGCTCGTCAATCGGTTCGGGAGAATGTGCGTTTAGCCTGCGTGGTCGCAAGTTCAGGCCCCGTGGAAATTCATAGTTCTTTGCAGGTTCCAAAGTATCTTGGTTTATTCGTTGAGCCTCCTGCATCGTCAGACATTGAAGGATTTGAATGCTCTGTTGTAAAAGGTACTGATATACAGAACGCCTATTCTGGTATCGTATCATTTCCCGACAAAGAGATTATGATTCGCGCAATCAATAGATTGGGACGGTCGCGTTTGGCAGACAGCCCAATTGACAGATCGCTTGAACTTGGTATTGCGGCTGAAATTCTTCTGATGCATGACCACAGTTCCAGTAATACTGAGATCACCTATAAAATAAGCACCAGAGCTGGATGGCTGATCGGCAGCACTTCCAATGAACGGCGAAGCATTTTCGATGAGATGAAGGCCCTCTATCATGCTCGCTCGCAAGCGGTTCATTTGGGCAAACTCTCGAGTGTTGCGAAAGTAGACCTCGATGCAGCGGATACACTTGTCTCAAGGGTGATCAAAGCACTTTTGGAACGCGGTTGCTTTCCAGACTGGACGTCGCTGGTAATGGGATAGATGAACGTCGAAGGCAGTAGGTTTTGCGGAATGGTTCGTGCCTTCGCGTCGATGAAATGACATCACCATGTTTTCCAAATAACGAGCATCAAGTAGATAAATAACCGGCAAAATTATGCCGGTTATTTATCTGTGGCATAGCAATCCAGAGAATTAACTTTTTGCTGCTGCGATTAGTGCCGTAAAATCAAAGGCGGCTTTGCACTCGCGATGCCAAATTTGGTTTTCGTCGTCCCAGATGGTTTCGATCGTCAGTTTCTCGATGATGTGCCGTAATGGAACAACTGCTTCTGGATCTCTTGACCATACGCGCAGTCTGGGCACTAAATTGTTGTGTTTTTGAATAATGCGATCCAGACTTTTAGGGATGGTTGTTTCCCCCAGCTCACGCTGATGACGGGAGATATCGAGCTTGGTTCTGTGGATCTGCTCTGACTTGTCGTCAAAAAAAGCACGGATTTCGTGAGAGCGTGCATCCGGTCCAAGAGCGTCAATAACCTTGTTGACGCTGGCGCGTAGTGTTTCCAGTTCCCTTTTCAGTCGGTCGATTTCCTGTTCGTGATGCTTTCTGGTTCTGGCCATTTCTCCGCTGTCGAAATGCTGGCGGATGGTAGCCTGGTCAAGCGTGCTGATGGCTTCCAGGACCATTGCCAATATCTGATCATAATTCAGGCTGCGGTTCGGACAGCCTTTTACCGGGCAGGAATAGTGCTTTGCATAGGTTGCCACGATCTTGTGGCCATGCTTGCCACAGTAAAGCTTACCACTAAAGACAGCATTGGCCCTTTTGGGCGTGATTGCCTGACTGCGCCGCCATTCTTTTGAGCGCCGGATTGAGATTTCCCGTTTTTCCGCTTCGGTTATGACCTTGGGTCCGAGCTTTCTTTGCATGTGTTTGCTGGAGCGCTCATCGAGGGCTTTTTGCACCTTGGCAAACACTTCTTCATCGATAATGGCCAGTTCCGGGATCGGGACTGATATCCATTCTTTTTCCGGGCGGATGATTGATACACGTCGACCACTCTCGGGGTGTTTGCGGTATTGCATTTTGTTGAAGGTGACGACGCCGTTATAAAGCGTTTGGCGTAACATGCCCGTCTGGCGGACAAACGAGCCAACCAGGCTGGACGGAGCCCATTTGCCGCCTTTGGGAGAATCAATACCGCGCCGGTTCAAATCATCGCATATATGCTTCAGTTTCCGGCCTTCAGCATAATATTCAAAAATCTCGCGGATAATGGCCGCTTGTTCCTGGTTAATCGTTCGTTTGCCGCGTATGGGTTCGCCGAATTCATCTAGCGCATGGACCAAATCGTAGCCATAGAGCTTGCCGCCGGGGACGCCGCCGCGAAGAACAGCGGCAATGACGCCTCTGTGTGTTTTGTCGGCAAGGTCTTTGAGGTAGAGCGCATTCATCGTGCTTTTGAGGCCGATATGCAATTCGTTGATAAGGCCTTCACTGACTGTCTCAACGGGCACGCCCAGAAACAGCATTCTCTTAAAGAAGTTGGCTGTGTCAGCTTGATCGCGGCTGATGCGGCTCAAGTCCTCTGCGACAACAAGGTCGAACCTCCCATTGAAAGCCCCGATTAGCAGTGCGCTAAGACCTGGGCGGTTTACGATGTGGGATCCTGAAATCGCCTCGTCACGATAGATCTCTGCAATGCTGTAGCTTTTGCCTTGGCAAAATTCCTGACAGCGCCGGATCTGGTCCTGGGTGCTTGTTCCCTGTTTATCGGTGGAGTGGCGGGCGTAGATTGCTACATGCACTGATTGTGTCCTCGAAGGTTGGATCAGATTGATTACCTGTCGGAATGACTCATGTGCAAGGCAAAAAACGCATGTTCTCTTAAGGGTAGGTATTTATAAAAATATAACAGTTACAATGCATTGTCAGAAAGTGCCAAAGATTGCCAGAGATTGACGGAGATTGCCAGTTTGTGCCACTCTGTGCCTAAGATTGCACAACTTTACCCTGTCGTGCTGGGGGCAGGATAGGTTTGGTGGGCCCACCAAACAGCCCAAACGGGCTTCCTGCTTATTCGCATGGCGGTGCCATGCTCAACGGAAAAGAAAAACGATAATGCCAGATGTGCCACTAGATCTGTTGCATGTAAGGTTTCGCTGAGAGTATTGAGCAACTGAATTAGAATGATTTCTTGGTGCTCAGGCGTGGGCTGTCAGACATGAACTGGTCGATCTGGTTGCGCTGCAAGTCACTTATAAATGGTGGTCGTTAGGCGGATAGCCTTGACCGAGAAAGAAAATACAAAGGTCTAAATGGAACATATCGGTGAAATCGAAAAGCGGCTTTGGTCTGTAGCAGACCATCTTCGTGCAAACTCGAACTTCGCGAGCAACGAATATTTTCTGCCCGTTATGGGGTTAATTTTTCTGCGCCACGCCTATAGCCGGTTCCTTCGTGTCCAAGATGAGATAAAAGCCACGCTCCCGTCCCGTGGTGGTGTCACCCGGCCACTGACGAAAGAAGACTTCTCGCAGCGCGGTTCGATTTTCCTGAGGCCTGACGCTCAATTTGATCAGCTTGTCGCTATCCCTGACGGTGGCGACAGAGCTGGTGCGATTATTGCGGCAATGGAAAGCATTGAGGCCGACTATGTTTCCCTAGACGGAGCTTTGCCGAAAGCGGAATACCAGGAACTGGGAGATGAAGATCTCGGCCAGCTTCTACGGACCTTCAGCGACCCAGCGCTTGATAAAGCGGACGGCGATGTATTCGGCAAAATCTATGAGTACTTCCTGACCCAGTTTGCCGATCAGAAGGCCCATGACGGCGGCGAGTTTTTCACGCCGGTTTCCATTGTTCAAACCCTCGTCAATGTGATCGAGCCTGATCACGGCAAAATCATCGATCCGGCTTGTGGGTCGGGCGGGATGTTCGTGCAGTCGGCGCATTTCATTGAAAAGATGGAGGCGAACCCAAGCGACCGCGTGACCTTTTACGGGATGGAGAAAAACCCGACGACCATTCGACTGGCGAAAATGAACCTCGCTGTTCATGGCCTGGAAGGCGATATTCAAAAGGCGATTTCCTATTACGAAGACCCGCACGACATGGTCGGTAAGGCCGACTTCGTGATGGCCAATCCACCATTCAACGTGGATGAAATCGACGCCGAAAAAATCAAGAATGATCCGCGTCTGGAATTTGGCCTGCCGGGTGTGAACAAGGGCGGCAAGGTTTCCAACGGCAACTATGTCTGGATGTCGTTCTTCCATTCATATCTGTCACCGACCGGGCGCTCCGGCGTTGTAATGTCCTCGCAGGCGTCTTCTGCCGGAGGCGGTGAAGCCAAGGTTCGTGAAGCGCTGATCAAAACCGGCGATGTCGATGTGATGGTCGCCATTCGCGGCAATTTCTTCTATACGCGTGCCGTGCCGTGTGAGCTGTGGTTCTTTGACAAGGGCAAGCCGGAACACCTCAAAGACAAGGTGCTGATGATCGATGCGCGGAATATCTACCGCAAGGTGACGCGCAAGATTTTCGATTTCACGCCGGAGCAGCAGCAGAACATAACCGCCATCGTTTGGCTTTATCGCGGCCAGACGGATCGTTTCCTTGGACTTGTCGAAAGCTATCTGGAAACAGCCTACACCCAAATGCAGGCCTGCGATTTTTCAGGCCTCGTCAAGGCGATTGATGCGGTCACCACCGCGCATAAGAACGACGAACTCGATGCGCTGGCCGAAACCATCGAAGCCGACATAGACCTGCTGGCCGAGAAGGCGAAAACAGTCAAGGCGGAGCATTGGGATGATGTCGCGCAGGATAATGCGGGACTGAAAGATTCAGCCACTGCATTCGAGCCTTTGGCAGATCAGGCCAAGGCCTTGGCCAAGGAAATTGACCATTTCTACAAGCTGGCTACCCGCGTGCATGAGCAGGAAGTGCAAGATGGCACCAAACCGGCGGAGGGTAAAAAGCGCCTGAATGAGCTTGATGTCGCGCGTCATGAGGTGACCGAGCACCTGAAGATGGCGCGGTACTTTCACACCCAGGCCGAATGGCTGCAAACGCGTTTTCCTGATGCAGAGCTCTGCGATGTGGAAGGGCTGGTCAAGCTCGTCAGCCGCGATGAGCTGAAAGCCAATGACTGGAGCTTGACACCGGGGCGGTATGTTGGCGTCGCACCGGAGGAAGAGGACGAAGAGTTCGATTTCGAGGAAGCGCTCAGCGACATTCACATCGAAATTGAAGGGTTGAATACTGAGGCGGTTGAGCTAGCGGCTACCATCAAAAAGAACTTCGAAGAGTTGGTTATATGAGTTGGGCTGAATGCACTCTGGGAGACGTCTTACGTGTGAAGCATGGCTTTGCATTTAAGAGTGCACATTTTGAGGATGAAGGACCATACGTTGTCCTGACACCTGGTAATTTCTTCGAAAGTGGCGGCTTTCGATCTCGTATGGGAAAAGACCGTTCCTATAGCGGTGAAATCCCAAACGGATACATATTAAATGAAGGTGATGTCGTCATCGCCATGACTGAGCAAGGCCCAGGGTTGTTGGGAAGCTCGGCTGTTATTCCCGAAGGTGCACGTTATCTGCACAATCAGCGTATCGGTCTCATAAATCAGATCGATGAAACAAAAGCGGATAGGAAATTTCTCTATTACTTATTTAACACACGAGGTGTTCGGGGGCAGGTCAACGGAAGTGCGACTGGTACAAAGGTCCGCCATACAGCTCCTGAGCGAATCTATCGCGTTAATGTCTCTCTGCCTTCTGTTGATGAACAGAAGAAGATTGCGGCTACTCTGACCGCATATGACGATCTGATTGAAAATAACCGGCGGCGGATTGCGTTGTTGGAGGAAGCGGCGCGGCTTTTGTATCGCGAATGGTTCGTCCATTTCCGCTTCCCCGGCCACGAACACGTCAAAATCATCGATGGCGTACCGGAGGGGTGGGAACAAAAAATCTTTGCGGACGTTTGCGATACTATCGGTGGCGGCACACCATCCACCAAAGTCCCAGAATATTGGGCTGACGCTGATGTTACTTGGATTACTCCAACTGATATCACTAGAAATAACTGTCTCGCATTATTGGATGGAGAGAAAAAGATCAGTCAAGCGGGCTTGAAAAAGTCTTCAGCCAAGCTTGTGCCCGCTTACACAATTTTAATGACGAGTCGCGCGTCAGTTGGTTTTTTTGGAATCATTGATCGTGAGGTCTGTACTAATCAAGGCTTCATCAATATAATTCCCCATGAGGAAGTACTGCGGTACTATTTACTATTTAATCTGATACATCGCGTTGAAGAAATTCGGGCGCATGCTGGCGGTTCCACATACGCGGAAATTAGCAAAAGCAAATTCAGAGCGCTCCCTGCCACAATCCCAACTAACGAGTTGCTTGTGGATTTTGACGAGAGAGTCCGTCCTATCTTGGATCAGGTTCGTCGCTTAAAAAAGCAGATGGAAGCTCTTGCTCAGGCTCGCGACCTTCTTCTCCCCCGTTTGATGGATGGGAGGTTGGAAGTCTAGCTAGTGAACGATTACACCGAAGACAGATTGGCACAACAAACACTGGCGGAGTACCTGGAGCAGGAACTTGGCTGGGACAGTGTGTTTGCTTTCAATACTGAGACCTTCGGGCTCGAAGGAACGTTGGGGCGCAAATCTGATCGGGATGTCGTTCTCACCCGTCATCTGGGCGAAGCATTGGTTCGCCTCAATCCGGGATTGCCCGATGAGGCCTATCAAAGCGCATTGCGCCAAGTCACCGACACACTCGCTTTCCAATCCGTCGTTCAGACCAACCGCGAGAAGTATGAGCTGATCCGCGATGGCGTATTGGCGAGTTACAAAAAGAACGGCGAGATCAAGAAAAGCCGCCTGAAGGTGTTTGATTACACCAACCCCGACAACAACAATTTTCTTTGCGTCCGCGAGATGTGGGTGAGCGGTCCCAACGGGCACCGTCGCCGACCTGATATCATTGGTTTCGTTAACGGCCTGCCCTTGATGTTCGTGGAGCTGAAACGCCCCGACAAATCGCTGCGCCGTGCCTATGACGACAATTTCCGCGATTATATGGACACGATCCCGCAGCTTTTTCACTTCAACGCCTTTGTGGTGCTTGGAAACGGGGTGGAAGCCAAAATGGGCTCCATCTCTGCCAAGTACGAGCATTTCAGTGATTGGAAACGTCTGGCCGAGGGCGACAAGGGCGTGGTGCAGATGGAGACCCTGATCAAGGGGATCTGCACGCGGGCAAACTTCCTCGACATTTTCGAGAACTTCATCTTGTTCGATGAAAGCACCGGCAAGCTCGCCAAGATCGTTGCTCGGAACCATCAATATCTTGGCGTCAACCGTGCGTTACAGTCTGTGATCAATCGCAAAGAGCGCGACGGGAAGCTCGGCGTGTTCTGGCACACGCAAGGCTCGGGTAAGTCCTATTCTATGGCGCTTTTTGCGCAGAAGGTACGCCGAAAACTCGGAGGTGATTTCACCTTCCTTGTGCTGACCGACCGAACAGATCTGGACAACCAGATTTACAAGACCTTTGCCGGGGTTGGACTGGTCAACAACGACAAGGACCCTTGCCGCGCCGATAACGGAGCGGAGCTTAAAAAGCTTTTGGGTGAGCAAAAGGCCTTTGTCTTTTCGCTCGTGCAGAAGTTCAATCAGGAAATCGAAGACGGACACGAGTACTCGGCTCGCGACAATATCATTGTCATGACTGATGAGGCGCACCGTACCCAGTACGGGACGCTCGCGATGAACATGCGCGATGCATTGCCGAACGCCAGCTATATCGGGTTTACCGGGACACCGCTCTTCACCAGCGATGAAATAACCCAGCGTGTCTTTGGCGGCTATGTCTCGACCTACGACTTCCAACGGGCGATTGAAGATAACGCCACCCTGCCGCTTTATTACGATGCGCGGGGGGACAAGCTCGGCCTATCAGCGGAGGGATTGAACGAGAAGCTTTCCGCAGCGATTGAAGAAGCGGAGATTGAAGATGCCGATGTCGCGGCCAAGCTCGAAAATGAATTGAAGCGCGAATACCACGTCATCACGGCAGAGAAACGCCTACGCCATATCGCGGAGGACTTCGCGACGCATTACTCGACCAATTGGGAAACGGGTAAAGCGATGTTTGTGGCGATTGATAAGATCACCGCCGTCCGTATGCATGGCTTTATCAAGGAAGCCTGGGACGCGCGGATTGCTGCGCTGGAAGCTGAGCAGAAAGACGCCCGTGACGACCAGGACCAGGCAGTTCGGGAGCGCCAGATCGCGTGGATGCGGGAAACCGAAATCGCCGTTGTTGTCAGTGATGAACAGGGCGAAGTGGATAGGTTCCGCAAGTGGGATCTCGATATTGGCCCGCATCGTAAGCTGATCAAGGACGGCTTCTTGCTGGAAGACGGGAAGCGGTTGGACGTTGAAACCGCCTTCAAGCGAGAAGAGAATCCGTTTCGTGTGGTGATCGTGTGCGCCATGTGGCTGACCGGTTTTGATGTGCCATCACTCTCGACGCTTTACCTCGACAAGCCCCTTCAGGCGCATACGCTGATGCAAGCCATCGCGCGCGCGAACCGTGTCAAAGAGGGCAAGAATAACGGTTTGATCGTCGACTATTGCGGTATCCTCAAGAACCTTAGAAAGGCACTGGCGACCTTCGCTGGCCACACGGGAGAAGTTGGATTTGACGGCGAAGGGCCGGAAACCGATCCGCTCCATCCAGAGGAAGAGCTGCTGGATGAGCTGTCTGAGACCATAGAATTTGTCCGCCAGCATCTCCATGACAATGGCTTCGAACTCGCAACACTTAAGACCGCAACCGGCTTCGCCAAGAACAAGGCGCTGGTCGATGCGAAAGAAGCGGTGAATGTGGACGATGAGAGCCGCAAGAAGTTCGAAATTTCCGCTCGTTCTGTCTTTCGAAAATACAAAGCTTGCCTGACCTTCAAGGGCGTGCAGGACTATCGCAGCGACTGCGAGGCAATCAATTTCCTCTACAAGACATTGCAGGAAGATCGGGACAAAGCCGATACCTCGGAAATCATCCAGAAGCTGAATGCGATTGTCAGTGAGGCAATCGACGTCAAGGCCGACACAGAATCGGATGACAAGGTCTTCGATATCTCGAAGATCAATTTCGATCTGCTGCGCAAAGAGTTCGCGAAGAGTGAGAGCAAGCGTTCAGATGTTCAGGATATGAAAACGGTTGTTGAAGATCGGCTGCGTAAGATGCTGATGCAAAATCCGCTGCGTGTTGATTTTCAGGAACGCTTTGACGAGATCGTTCGCGACTACAACAAGGAAAAAGATAAAAACACCATTGAGGCGACGTTTGAAGCTCTTATGAAGCTCACAGCCGAGATGAGTGAGGAGCAACAGCGCCACGTCAAAGAAGGTCTTGAGAGCGAGGAGCAGCTCGCGGTTTTCGATATGCTGCTTAAGCCCGACCTTTCAAAGGCCGAAATCAAGAAGATCAAGTCTGTCGCTGTGTCGCTTTTGAAAGAGCTCGAAAAGCAGATGCGGGACGTGCAGGACATCTTCTCTAAGGTCTCAACCCGTGACCGCTTCCGCCAGTCGATCTATGATTTTCTCTATGATGATCGGACGGGGTTGCCGGTGGAGCAATATGACGAAGCAGACCTCGGCATCAAAACCGATGTGTTGTTTAGTTTTTTTGAAAGGCAACGTTCCTCTACCGTAGAAAAAGGTGGGGATTATGCAGCGATCTAATTGGATAGACATCGATAATTTTTATTGTTTTCGGGGTCCAGCTATAAGCCATCGAAGTCTTTCGAGGTTTGATTTCAACAACATATTACGCAGGCTGCCATGAGATTTCATGTCATTCCAAATAATAGCCATGTACCTAGTGAGGGTGCGTCCATCGGATACCTTTGGACAGACAATTGGAATGATTGGTTTGAATACTCAACACTATACAGCGCAACCTTTTTTGATGCTGACGGTGAAAAGCACGAAATAGGGGCGGTGAAAATCGGGCAGTTCGATATGGGTAAGAAACAAGCCCGACCAGAGCTACCTGATGTGTTCAACGAGCTGGATGAACGCTTTTTTTCATTGGGTCAGGACGCCGATTATTATACAGCGGTAATGTCCTTAGGAAAGAAAACAGCCGCTGAGTTCCTGGCAGCGCTCAACGACATATCTGCCGACAAAGAGCTTTATATTCAAGCCCTTGAAGAAAACGTGACGGGTGTATCGCTACTACGTTCCGTCAACAGGAAAACAATTGAAGGCCAATTTCGCCGCATTATTGGCGGCGGTGTCGAACTGACTGACTACAATTTTAGTTATGTAGGTCCAACTCCTTTGCACGAGAGCGTGGAGTCAATTCGTTTGGATTTCGAAGTTACACCAGAATCACTACCCCCTACGAACATCCACGTTTTGATAGGACGAAATGGTGTCGGGAAAACATACCTTCTAAACGCAATGACGCGGGCCCTAGTCTCTCCAGATAGTAGCCAAGATGTGAATGGCCAGTTTATCAGTCAGTTAAGTACATTTGAAGAAACGCATGAAAGCCCATTCTCAAACATTCTATCAATTTCATTTAGCGCTTTCGATGACTTTAAAATTCTGCGCCAACGTCGTAATGCTACAGAGGGCGTGAGGTATACTAATGTCGGCCTGAGAAAAAGAATAAAAGATAATAAAAATGAATGGATTATGACTACCCGTGATCCTGAAGAACTTGCGAAGAATTTTTCGGCTAGCGCAAAACTTTGTACGAGTGGAGTTCGGGCGGAACGGTGGCGCAAAGCGCTAACGACACTTGAGGCAGACCCACTATTCGCCGAAGCCGAAGTCGCCAGCCTTGCTGATGTAGATAAAGAAGATTTCGGGCGGGCGTCAGGCAAACTATATCGACGCTTAAGCTCAGGTCACAAAATTGTGCTTCTTACCATCACCAAGCTTGTTGAACATGTGGAGGAGAAAACGCTTGTTCTAATGGATGAACCTGAAGCTCACCTTCACCCACCTTTGTTAGCTGCTTTTATTCGAGCCCTGTCAGATCTGCTTATCAATCGAAACGGTGTGGCAATCATTGCGACACACTCCCCGGTGGTGCTTCAAGAAGTTCCGCGATCGTGTGTCTGGAAAATTGTTAGACATGGTCACGCAGCGGAAGCAAGCCGCCCTGGAATAGAGACCTTTGCCGAAAATGTTGGTCTCCTAACGAGTGAAATTTTTGGCCTAGAAGTTACGCGTTCTGGATTCCACAGATTATTGGCTGACTCCGTGGACGACGAACAGCAGATCAGAGAAGTGACAGAGAAGTTTGAAAATCAAGTTGGCGCTGAGGGGCGTGCTCTAATTAGCAGCATGATTGCATCACGAAATGCTGGCGAGGGCGAATAGATGTGGCGTGTAGAACAACCTGACTTTGATGCGGGCGAAACATTTACGACTTGCATTAGCCGCGTCAGAAACCCTGAGAACCGGCGCCGTTTGACAGCGATACGCCCAAACATAGAGACAGCAGCCGACGATTACGTAGCTAAAGCTGAGAACAGCGAACTGTGCCTGATACCAAAAATTGATCCTATAGGATTAGTTCCAGGTAGCGAGATGGTTAAGACTTATGAAGGGCGCATGGCAAAGAAAGGTCAGCCGGGCCGCCCTATTTATGATCAGATCATGCTTTTGCCCGAGGGCGATCGCTGCCCATTTTGTGATCATAGGAATGTCTCTACTCTGGATCATGTTCTTCCAAAAACACTGTACCCAATATTTGCTGTAACGCCGATCAACCTTGTTGGCTCATGTATTGACTGCAATAAGTTGAAGTGGCACGCCGAGCCAACAAGCGAAAACGATACGGTCCTACATCCATACTTTGATGATGTGACTGAAATACAATGGCTCGGAGCGCATGTTGTCCAGCAGACACCTGCCGCACTTATCTTTCATGTCTTAGAAGTAGGCGAGTGGGATGAAACCCTCAATGCTAGAATAGTGCACCAGTTTGATCTGTTGGAGCTCGCTAATCTTTATTCAAGCCAAGCCGCGCGCGAGATTACTGATATTAGGAAAAATTTACAGCGGCATTTCAACTCTGGTGGGGCCGGTGCTGTGCGAGCAGAGCTTGAGTTTCAAGGGGAATCGCGCAGGGCGAATCGTATTAATTCTTGGCAGACGGCTACGTATGAAGCACTCGCGGAATCTGACTGGTTTTGTACTGTGGGGTTTGACAGATTCTGAACGATTCATAGACTTTATGAGATCTGTTAATGCCTGCGGGGAAGCCAGAGGTTTTTTGCCTCTTTCTCCCTGCTCGGTAATCTGCTTGATCGCGTCAATCTTGAAATCTTCGGTAAATCGGGAGGTGCTCATAATCTTCTCCTTGTCCTCATTTTTAGGGGGCAAGGTGTCTACAAATCTAGGGGCTGTTCATATCTTATTACCTTGGCTTACCGCGCGATGATCCTTGACGCTGAGAGAGTTCGGTCATAACAGGAGCATTGAGCCTCGACGCTCATATTTTAATGTGTTACGGATAATTAAAATGTGTGCAATTAATGTGAGGCAGTCTTGTCATATGAGGAGTTTATATCGGAACTCGGCAAGGCTGGTTTGAGCGTGCGCAAGTTTGCCGATTTGGTCGGCATGCGTCCCAATTCTGTATCGAACAATGCGAAACGCGGTGAAGTCCCGACGCATTTGGCCGTGATCGCCGCGTTGCTCTCTGAGCTACGGGCTAACCGCATCCCAATCGACCCAATCTTCTCGCGTCTCAATTTGACCAAAAGCGCAAAGAAGCCCCGGGGAGCTTCTGCTGCAGGCAAGTTCGGAGGCGACAAGCAAGGTCGCCTTGATTTGCTGCCATGACTCAATCCGTCTCCATCACGCTTGATATGGCGCACGCGATGCTCGGATGGCCCGAGCCGAAGCAAGTGACCCATCCTCGGGGTTCCGGGGCGTCTGTCTATGCGTCGCTGGTCCATGACAAGATCGGGCGCTCCCTTGGATCTTCCCGCGATTTTCGCTATGCACGTCTTGGCGTATTGATGGCGGATCCCGACGCTGTGACTTCCGAGCCGCCTCTCGCGATTGTCGTTGAGTTCGATCAAAGCCCAAGCGCCGATGCTCTGCGCGAGCTTCAGCGTCTATCGTGGAACTTCTCGCACTCGCCCACGCTCATCACTATTGAACCAACGACGCTGCGGGTATGGAGCTGTTGCGAAGCGCCGGATCCGGATCGGCCAATCGCTGACTATCTTGTCACGGCTCTCACGGCCGGCGAAATTGCAGGAGATCAAGGGACAGATTTGCAGAGACGTGCGGCGCGCGCGCTTCACTGGGTTAACCTGATCTCCGGTCATTTCTTCGCCATGCATAAGGGGCGGTTCGACCGAGACGGTCGCGCCGATCAGATGCTGCTCGGCAATATGCGCTATATCCGCGACGAGCTTGCCGCGCGCGGGTTGGTCGATGACGATGTATGCCACGATCTCCTTGCTAGGGTTATCTTCGTCCAGTTCCTCTTCGATCGCAAAGACCAAGACGGCAATCCGGCACTGACTGAGGCCAAGTTACACCGCCTTCACAAAGATCAGGTTCTCGAAGAGCGCCATTCGTCGTTCAGCAGTGTCCTTGCAAATTACGAAGATACCTACAGGTTGTTCGACTGGCTAAACACTAAGTTTAATGGCGACCTCTTTCCTGGCAAGGGGGATACCGCTGAGGCTCGCGCCATCGGATGGAACAAGGAACGCAGCATCGTTTCGCGGGACCATCTTGAATTGCTCGCAGAGTTTATACGCGGTGATCTCGACATGCACTCGAGACAAGCCTGTCTGTGGCCGCAGTACGCCTTCGACGTGATCCCGCTAGAGTTTATTAGCAGTATTTACGAGACCTTCGTAACCAAACGTGCGTCGCAGGATGGGATCTTTTATACCCCGCCGCATATGGTCGACTTCGTACTCGATCGCGTGCTGCCCTGGCATGGCGCGGCATGGGATTTGAAGATCCTCGATCCATCCTGCGGCTCCGGCATTTTCCTTGTGAAGGCTTTCCAGCGGCTGGTGCATCGCTGGAAAGCTGCGAATCCGGATCAGCCGGTGCGTGCCGAAGTGTTACGGCGCCTCCTCGAGCGCAATATCTTTGGCGTCGATATCGATCCGCACGCAGTGCGTGTCGCGTGCTTTAGTCTATACCTCGCGATGTGCGACGAGATTGAGCCGCGGCACTACTGGACACAGGTCAGTTTCCCGTCGATGCGCGACGTGCGTCTGATCCAGTCGGATTTCTTCAACGAGGCCCACAAGGGATTCAGTTGTGAGAGCGATGAGAATTCCTACGACTTGATCATTGGCAACGCGCCGTGGGGCGACGGCGTGATCACTGACGGCGCACGCGAATGGGCTACGGATGAGCGCCGCAAATGGCCGGTCACCAACAATGACATTGGTGGCCTGTTTGTTGTCAAGGCAGCCGAGCTAGCAAAGGGCGACGGACGGGTCGCATTGATCCAGTCGGCGAATAGCCTGCTGTTCAACATTAGTCCGACTGCAATCGAATTCCGAAAAAAGCTGCTGGGCTCTCACCGGGTGGAGACCATTTATAATCTATCGGCACTTCGCTTCAGGGTCTTCAAGCGGAAGACACATACCACCAAAACATCGGCGGCGCCGGTTTGTGTAATTGTTTTGACCAAGGCGGCACCTACCGCTGAGGACACAATAGACTATATCAGCCCGCGATATTTGAAACCATTCGTCGACGAATTTACAGTTGTGATCGAGCCCAATGACCGGCGTGCTCTAACAGTGGCTGAGGCTATCGGCAATCAATTGATTTGGACGCAGCTAATGTGGGGCAGCAAACGCGACATTACTCTGCTCAAACGGCTGCGAGCTTACCCTTCGCTCTCAAGCAGGGCGGATATGCTGAGTCAACAAGGCATCAAGTTCGGAGATCGCACCAAAGTCGTCCCCGCTCTCAGCGAATGGCGCATCTTCAACGACACTTCTTTTCCCGATGGCGCATCCCGCTATTTAGATGTCGCCGATTTTCCAAAGATAGGAAATACGCCGATTCACTCGCGGGCATCTACGAGCGTTGCCTCCTTCGCCGCGCCGCAGTTGATCGTCAAGCAAAGTTGGACCAAGCCTTCAGGACGCTTTAACGCACGTCTGACACGAAGCGCGCATGGCGAAGGGATACTTTGCAACGAAAGCTATTATTCGATCCACTGCGATTCAGAGGCATTGCTTAATGCCGCGTGTTTGGTATTCAACAGCAAGGTCGCGGTCTATGTCCTACTCCTAACAAGCGGTCGTTTTCTTTACCGTCCCAAACCATCCAAGGGAGAATTACTCGGCCTGCCGGTGCCGGACAGCGACGCGCAATGGACCTACACACTCGATACGCCGGAGACGATTGATCGACTGAGCTTCGACTTGTTTCAGCTCAATGAGCCCGAGCGGATACTGGTCGAGGATATGATCGACTATACCTTGGGCGATTTCATCGGAAACGAGCAGTCCATTGGCCGCCAGTCCACACTATCGGCGGGGGCAGATCCTGATGAACATCTACGGGCCTATTGTGAGATTTTCACCCGAGTTTTGAAAGCAGGCTTTGGCGAGCAAAAATCAATTTCTGCAACCATTTTCCAAGTTGAAGAAGAGTACATCCCTTACCGGCTAGTCGCATTCGAGCTTGGGGGGCCGTCGATTAACAGCATCGGTGTTAAGAAAGTGGACTCTGACGAACTTCTCAATGAGTTCCGTCGGCTCGACATGCGCATGCGCTCGCAAGGGGGCATTTTTAATCAACGAGTGGTGCGCATCTACGATGTCGAAGACGGGGTGCCGACAGTTTTCGTTGTCAAGCCAGACCAGAAGCGTTTTTGGACGCGAAGTACCGCTCTGCAGGATGGCGACGAAGTCGCGCTGGATCTCTTCCAATGGACCCAGACCACCGAAACAACACCGGAAGGCTCGTTGCATTGATAAAGGAGGTTGATGATATCCGATCGGCAAAAATCGTGGACCCAAACTTCATCGTCCAAGCCAAGTCGTGGATGCAGAATCCGACGGAAGCACTGTTAGGTTTCATCTGGACTGCATATGCATGTATGCAGGCTGACAAGCCTCAGATTGACTCGCGTGACTTGGAGAGGAGTATTACCCAGTTGCTCGAACCGCGCGTGCGGTCTTCGATGTCAGGATTTGAGCCCTTCTACATTCAGCATGGTCCCTTCGAGCGCGAGACAATGATGCCTCCACCTGCACAACCGCCCGAATATGATCTTGCCTTCGTTCTTAGGGGCAACGAGCGAATTATGTGGCCGATCGAAGCCAAGGTTCTCAAAACCCCGAATGCCGTCGCAAGCTATGTGTCCGACGTCACCAACCAATTTCTGACATGCCGTTACGCTCCATTCTCTAACTCTGGCGCAATGTTAGGCTATTTACTGAACGGCGATGCAGACGATGCATTCGTAACGATTGCGCAAAAGCTCGCTTGCACACTCGATCCGGTACCTGGGCAGGTGGCGAGAAAAAACCGCGTTTCCAACCATTCGAGGACAGTGCCCGCCGGTAAGGCTTATCCCGCCGCCTTTTCTTGCTACCACCTCATCCTAGAGTATCCCGGTTTAACAAGAACCAGCGTTTCCTAATCGTCTTGCCATGAGTGCTTTCCCGGTACTCCATATAGCCATTGCCGGAAGAAATCCGTATCGCCCAGTGGTGTGCGGTGACCGGCGGTTTTATAGGGCCTTTGGCGGCTATGTCGCTAAGCTACTCCGAGATTGGGCGCGTCTTATCCTCGATGTCAAAGCCCTCAATCGATAGGCCGACGATCATATTAATAAACGCTTTCGTCTCAGTGATGATTTCATCGGCCTCCTTGGTTTTGCTAAAGGAGCCTCGATGGACGACGGCATTGCGGGCCAAGTTGATCTTCTCGGTCGACCTGATGAGCGCCTTCGCCGTCTTGCTTGTCCCCGGAGTTGCAAAATAGACCGGCACGAACAGGCGCGTCACCTTCAGTTGCAGTCCGTTGGCCCAGCGGAGAAACTGATCGATGATCACAGCATCGAACTGCGTCTTCTGGGCCCATTCGGTCCGGATTGCGTATTTGGCGGCGATCTCCGCTGCAGTCGCGTAGCGCACGTAAGTTAATCATTCTTGTAAATTATTGATTTTTACAAAGGGGCCAGCTCAGGGGCTGTTTCCCCGCAGGCGCGGGATAGACTTTACGCCCTCTAAGGAGATATCAGTCCCTGAGTGATTACTCGGCAGGAGCGAGAAACGGCCACTCTCCGAAGCCTTCGCCAAGCCCTGTGCAATCGCTTATCTTGACAAGCCTGTGTGGATATTTCTTCGTTCTTGAGAGTTCACACGGGCTGCGGCAGGTTTGGATGAGAGGATGTACAGCATCTCGTGGTGCGCTATGACCAACACCATGGCCAGCGGATCCTGGTATGCTTCCGTTAGCAGAAACATCTTCCAGTTTCGTAAGGCCCGGGCCGTCAGGCTGAGCTGCCGGGGCAGGGGTTTGCGCTCGTCAAGGTAACGACGCCAAAGGGCAGGGGTGTTGCGATGCCGAACAAGCGGTCGGGGCCTGTAGTGTCGTTTCGTTCTGGTTAGATGTTCACCTTTTTTGCGTGGTTTGGCTTGCTGCGCCTCAAACACCCCGAACCGTTCTTCGAGCTTCTTCTTGCTACAAGATCGATCCAATTGGCTTGCCTTTATCGCCTGATCATCCGGGCTCATCAGGACCATACCATTACCGCGCAGCTTTAGGCTAATGTCATATCCGGACAGAACCTCATGCGCTTCCTTCCAGTTTTTGGCTTTTCCCAAACCTTCCAGTATTTCCTCACGGTGCTTTAGAACATGCCGTTGGAATGACTCCTGCCAAGTATGGGCTTCATAATCCCGCGCTGCAGGCGAAAGCTTGTTTGGGTCGCGCTCTTTGCCATCGGTCATGCCGGGATCAATGGCGAGACCGTATTTCTTCTCCATCTCGCGCGAGACCTTGGCGAGGAGCTTAAAATCGCGATGCGGTGTGATGACCTTAAGTGTTTCCGGATGCACTTTGTTAAAGGCGATATGCATGTGGAAATTATCGGTATTGATGTGTGTTCCAACCACCCGCTGATGATCTTCGTAGCCAAGTGCCTTGGCATATTCGGCCTCAATCGCCATTAGGTCATCCTTGGTCAGTTTGTCCTGCTCGCCAGGGCGGAAAGAAACGACAAGATGATAGGTTTTATCTGCAATATCGGGCTTTTGCCGCCGAACCGCTTCGATTTCCAGAAGGGCAAGATCGAGATCCTCGATATTTGTGCCGGCATCGCAATTGCGGATCCAGAACTGATGAAGCTTCTCACCTTTTTCCTCGGCTGCAGCGATGTATTCGCCCAGACGGGTGTAGTTATCCGGCACCCCGGACTTTTTGCCGATTTTGGTCGCGATCATGATTTGTCCTGTTTGCGAATGCCCGGTTGAAGCTGGTCGCGGATATCGCCAATGGCAGCCTTCAGGTCTGCTCGGGTTGTTTCAATATCACGGACCAGGCCGTCAAACTTCTTGAGCAGATCTGCCGAGAGCGGCTCATCGAGAGCGAGTTTAAACAGGTTGCCCAATCGCGCCTGATCGGCATTGACCTTGAGAAGATCACGAATGCCCTGCCATGCCGCAAAGTCAGCGGCACTCGGCAGCTTGGTGTTCATCAATAGCCGCTTGAGCAATTCCGAGCGTGACAGACGCATTTGATGCGCAAGCTGATCGATACGCTCTTTCTCTTCGTCGTTGAGATAGGTCTTGATGACGTGACGTTCGGTGGCCATTTCTTGTTCCGCTATTGCCCGGAAGATCCTGCGGGAGAACCGCCTGGCATCATTTCGGTCTGGATACTCTCGGGAAGGGTGGCATCAAAACCACCAACCAGATTGACGATGCCACGCGTAAAATCGGCACCGAACTTACGGTCATAGACCTCTTTGGCCTTTGCGATGAGATGCGGCTCTCGTTTGTCGGGATTGCTGTAATTGATCAGGTTCGCAAAATACCGTGGATCAAAAGTGATGGTCTTGGCGAAGACCACGTTGCGATCTCCATCACAGACTTCAAACTCGATCATCTCGATCAGGCTGTCGTCTTCGGTCTTGAAGCGGTAATCAACAAAGCACCAGGTCACTTGGTAAAATTGATCACCTTTTGCGATCCGCCCTTTTTCATCAAAACGGGCATGGGGAATGCGCTCGGTGATCGCTTGGCGCAGTTTGTCCTGTCCGTTACTGATTTTCTGACCGAAGATCGAGAGTCCTTTGGAGCGATAGGCAAACATCCAAGGAATGTTGCGCAGGGTCGCATCGTGGAAGCGGTAGCCTTCTGCTTCAATCCAGTTTTCCAGCATGGTGACAGCAATTTTTGGTGAAATCCAAATGCCGGTCTCTTTACGGATGACGTAAATCACACGGTCAAACTGAGTGAGAACGATAGCAAGTATCTGAAGGCTAATTCCGCCCTCTCCACGTTTCTCGCCGCTGCCTTTACTCTTGTTCTTTCTGATGTAGGGGCACCAGTCAAAAATGCCTTCTTCGAACTCAAAGCCTGGGATTCTCCTCTCCGAGTGGCGTCCGTAAGGACGGTCGGTGTGAGGAAGTTCTTCATAAAGACCAATGATCTGGATCGGATTGTCACAGGCCGGGCATACGGCATACTCACGTTGCTTGTTACCCGCTACTTGATACCAAGGCTCAAGTTTTCTGGTGTCGCGTTCAAAGGCCGTCCGCTCGATGTCTTTCTCCCCAATCGTACCTGCCTGCAATTTATAAACGTGCATTATCTGATCTCCCGGCGACGGTCTCACGGATGGAAGAACCGATATTATAATGGTTTATGACACTGTTCCACCATGCAGCCCCCAGCTTGGGGACAGATGCCTTTTGCTCGGCAAGGTAGAGGCATTTCAGCAGGGTGGGCAGATCAAGCGAGAAGGTATGCTCGCCTACCTGCAGGGCGAAGACAACTGCCGGGCCACAAGCGTTGCAATCAAGGTCCTGAGCCCCTTTAATTGTGGCGCGCTTTTCAAAAATATCCTTCACATGCTTTTCGGTCATGAGGTGTTCTCCGGGTAAAATGGCAAATAGGAAAGAGGTGCCGGTGGCATTCATTGTGCCACCGGCTTTCGGGGGTCAGACTGCCAAGCTGGCAGCCTGATGCTCGCGTCCCCGTGTTCTGGTTTTGGCTTTCGGCTTGGTCAGGCCGAGCTGTTCGGTGACAAGGCGTTTCAGCGCCTCAATCCCGCGTTCCCGATGAATGTCGTTAAAGTCAGTCAGGCCTTTGGTTTTTTCCGCGTCATTCAGATCTGGACGCAGGATCTTCGCACCGGTCAGTTCAGATGCCCGTTCAGCACCCTTGATCCCGGCGTTAACATGCTTGGCATGATCGTCATCAGCGGCAATCACTAGGGCGCGATCCGGATGCTGCTTGTGAAGAGCCTCAGCAACGGGGGCGAGATTTCCGGAATCAAGTGCAACGACGACAGTCAACCCGCTGGCCATATGCAGACTTTGACCGGTGGAGTAGCCTTCAGTCACGATCATCGGACCTTTGGGATTACCATCGATCACATGCATCAGACCGCGCTTCTTGCCGTCCTTGAGGAACATCTTGGTGCCATCGGGATGGATGGTCTGGATGTTCTCGATAAAGCCCTTGTCATTGGCCATCGGCATCAGAAGGTTACCTGACTGATCAATGCGCAGATCCCCTGCGGGCACTTGTTTGTTTTGCAGGTAAGCATGATTGGTCGGAGCTGGTTCGGCGTTCTGGAAGATCCCATAGGCCCGTTTGGCAACGGCACGATATTGCGCACGCAATTCCTGTTCCTGGGCCGCCTTGCGGGCAGCGGCTTCGGCTCTGGACTGTTCAAGCTCCTTTGGATCGATCTTGGTGCCGGTCGCCACCCATTTGACCGGGTCCTGTCCCGATTTGTAATTGGTGATGTTGCCTGCCGGGAGACCTTCAAGGAACCCGCGATAGGACCCGCTTTTCTGGCCTTTGCGATCCCCATCAACCGCAACTCGGTGCCATTTGCCATCCATGGTCGGAGGTCCATCGAGGATCAGGCCGTTTTCCTTCAGCGCCTGGGCAAATTCGTCTTCAGGATTGATCTTCGGTTCCGGGGCTTTGGCTTTGGTCTCCTGCCAGCGTTTAAACGGTTCGAGCTCCATATCATCGCGCGCATACCAGGCTTTGGCGCGGCGATCCCATTTTGCCCCGAGCGCCTTGGCTTCATCCTTTTCACTGAACGGCACATTGAGATAGATGCGTTTGCGGTCAGTGTTGGCGTCCTGGTTCGGAGCCTGTGACATCTCGGCTTTCATGGCATTTTCCTTCTGTCGTTCAACAGCCGGGGTTTGGGCAATGGTCTTGGCTTGTTCTTTGGCTTTAACCGGGATCAGGCTTTGGCGCAGATCCGGCTCCATGATCCAGGTGCGGATGTTCTCTGCATCCCGCGCAGCGGCAAACAGCGCATTGCGATCTTCCTTGATGGCTTTCATCCAGGAGCCGACATAGGCGGCGTGGCGTTCCGGATAATGGCCAAGACCAAGCTCGGTGGTCAGCATGTAGCTGGCGATTTCGGCCCGCAGTTCTTCCTTGACATAAACCTCCGAGCCAAACGGCCCAAACTCACGCGCCATACGCGATCCATGGCCGGTAGCATGGCCAAGCTCATGCAAAGCCGTGGCGTAATATTCATACTGGCCTTTAAACGCGGCTTGGTGGGGCATGTGGATGTCATCAGATGAAGACCGGTAAAAAGCTCGGTCATTCTGATCATGGAAGATCGGGACATTGCCCTGTTTGAGGATCAGCTCAGCCCGTTCAACCGGGCTGAAGGTCGGCTCGGGCGCGATATAAGAGGCAAGGCCATCGATCTGATCGGCGTTAAACACGACAGCATGAAACACCCTTGGCCGATCAAGGCGCACGTCTCGGGTTTTGGCGACACCCTTGTCGTCGAGAACCGGCTTGCCAGTGTCATCGAGCACCTTCTCGCGCTCGGACCATTTCCAATATTCGATCATGGTGCCTTTCTCACCCTTGCGGACCTGGGCGTCCTGAGCCGCCGCCTGGCGGTAGGTCATCCAGCGCGGATCGGAACGCCCGCGCATTTCAAGCCAGAGCGCATTGATGCCGCGATAGTCCTTGCCGGAAACAGGATTGAACGGGGCCATGCGGACCTTTCCCGGTTCCCACGGCTTTTGCCCGGGGGCGGTGCCTGCTTCGATATGGCCAAGCAGTTCTTCGACCACCTGATCGCGATAGCTTTTCTTCTTCTCAGCCATGGTTCGCGCCCTCCGCATCAGCAGTCGGATCGATGCCGTCAAAGTGACTGTCGAGCGCGTCATCGGAAGACAGCGCGTCTTCGGTGAAAGCTCCCATGGCATCGGCAATGTCCGGATCAACCGGCACCGGGCCGTTCAGGCTTTCGGTATTAATCATCGAAGAGGCCAGAGCGAGATAGTCCTGGTCATTGAGGGCTGCAGACGCAGGCGTGCCTTTGTCAGGTGTATTGGGTGTTGTCATGATTTGGGTCCTTTGTGAGATGCAGAGGGTGTGGAAGAGATCGCCATTTGGGGGGGCGTCATTTGCGAACGGCGCGACAGTTCGCGATCAAGGAAGTAGAGCTTTTGACGGCCAAGGATGGGCGGCAGACCGGCAACAAAGATCAGAGCATCGCCGGGGACCGGTTTGCGGCCCTCGGTATCAATGATCTGCAGGCGCATGCATTCATCAGGGGTAAGCAACGGGCGGGAGGTTTCGGCGAGATTGTCTGAGACCGATCCGAGATCACCCATGCGCCCGGAGTGCGAGCGTCGCTTTTGCACAATGGTTGCCTTGCCGGTCATGTCCGAGAGCAGCTTGGCGGTTTCGAGTTTGTTCGGCGTGAAGGCAATGCGGATCTTGCAATTGGCCATGATCGACTCATCGCGACCGTAATGCTTGAACAACTGTTCGGTGTTCTGGACGATGATCATGGCTTTGAGGCCATAGCCCGCCATGAAGGCGAGCGATTCCTCAAAGATCTCCAGTTTGCCGATGGCGGTGAACTCATCGAGCATCAAAAGCAGGCGGTGTTTATATCCGGCCAGTGTCTGGCCCGATCCAAACTCCATGCGTTCGGTCATGCGCCGCATAAAGAGATTAAGGATGATGCGCAGCAAAGGCCGCAGGCGGTCCTTGTCCGCAGGTGAAACGACAAGGAATAATGCCATTGGCACATCGCCATTCATCAGATCATGCAGACGAAAATCGCTGGTGGCGGTATTGCGCGCAATGATCGGATCGGCAAAGACGGTCAACTGGGTTTTGGCCGTGGAATGTACGCCGGAGCGTTCTTGGGGGGCCTTGATCATCATGCTGTTGGCCCCGCGCCGGACTTCCTTATTTACATGAGCTTTGCCGTGATCAAAGGCGGCCATGTCGGCAAGAATATGCTCAAAATTATCGTCGCTTTCTTCTGCTTCGCCGTCGCCGGTAATGCCTGAGAGAAAGGTATTCACATCATCAAAACAGGCCGCGCGGTTTTCATCACGCCGCACGCGATAGATGACATGAAGCAAGACGACCGAAAGCCAGCCATAGCCTTCCTGTCGCCAATAATCCTTCATGCCCTGGCCATCGGGATCGATGATCATGGCTGCGATGTTTTGGCAGTCGGCGATGTCCTGTTCGGTATCGACGCGGACTTCGGCCAACGGATTGAAGCGGGCCGACCCATTGGTCGCGGATGGCTCAAAACGCAAGACTTTGTGCCCGATACTGGCAAGCCAACCACCGGTCTTGGCGAAGTTCTCCCCTTTGATATCAAGACAAAGAATGCTTTCACGCCAACTGAGCAGGGTCGAGAGGATCAGGCTCACCCCTTTGCCGGTGCGGGTTGGGGCCCAGACCAGAACATGCTCTGGCCCGTCATGGCGCAATTCACGGATCCGGCCAAACCAAGTTGGCCAGCCACCGACAACCACACCGTCTTTGCGAAACAGCCGGGCTTTCTTGAGATCACGCAGCTTGGCCCAGCGGGCGGAGCCATGCAGTTCATCGCCTTTGCGGTTGCCTCTGACCGTGCTGTTATTGGCACGAGATGCCAGTGCCAGTACGCCAAACATTGAAAGCAGCCCAGTGATGCCGATCCAAAGAGCGGGATAGAGCATTTCATCGGGAAGGCCAGCTGGGTGGGTGGCTGCACTCAGCGACCATTGCCACCAACGCAGATCAAGCGCGTCAAAGCCAACAGCCAGATGCCATTGCCAGAGAATGGCGGTGATCATGGCAACCAGAATGACCGGCAGTGTCAGACGATAGAGTGCTGTCATGACAACACCTCCTTGCTGTCTTTCAGCACATAGCGATCATTGCGTGGTTCCCAGATGTCGGTAATCCGTCGCCAGCCATCGGCGTTGCGTTTGATCTGAACGACAACATCAACCAGCTCGGCGAGAAACTCCGGCACACGTGGCATGGTCTCTCCCGCCCAGGCGATGTTTTGATCGAACTTGCGGTGAATGGCCTGCCACGGGCTTTCGGCATGGATGGTGCACATAAAGCCGGTCACGCCGGAGTTCAGGGCCGCTAAGGCAGCAAAGGCGTTCTGGGTGCTGATCTCGCCAAACAGGATATGGTCGGGCGTGATGCGCATCAGATGATCATAGATCTCGCGCCAGCCGACCATGCCACTGCCGGTCCCGGCCTCACGGGCTGCAATCAGGCCATTGCCATCCCAGAACTGCTCGATATGAAGTTCTGGTGTGTCCTCTATGGCCAGCACACGCCGCGCCGGATCGACGGTGGCCAAAAGCATGTTGAGCAGGGTGGTCTTGCCGGTGTTGGTCGCCCCGCTAATGATCATGTTGGCATCCCCCGCCACCTTATCGATCAGATAGTCGCGGATGGTTGGTGTCACCCCGGCCTGTTCCCAGGTCGGGGTGAAAGGATGCTTGCAGCGGATGGCAAGGCTGAGGTGGCTGCGCACCGATGCACCGACGAGGATCTCGCAGCGATGATTGCCCGGCAGGACGCAGGAGAGCTTTGGACTGTCATCGGGATTGAACTTCAGACCGCGCTGGTTGGCGAGGCTGATGGCGATCCGTTCGATGGCAGCTAGCGTAAGGGCTGGATCCTCGATCTCACGCTTGCCTTCCCCGCGTCGTTCGGTAACGACGCGGTGTGGGCGGTTCATACGGATTTCGACGGTGGAGAGATCGCCGTAATAGCTGGCCAGAGGCCCGAGGATCTTCTCAAATAGGGGATTGGGGGAAAGGGCGTTCATCACCACCATCCCCACGCAGCCATGCAATTGGTTTTTGCCGCGTTGGTATGTGCTGGAAAGGTGTAATTGTATTGTGCGAGGGCACGGTAGCTAAAGTAGCCGACAACATACGGATAGGTGTTCGGGGGCGTTTCGCAAAGCCGGGTATCAGGATCCCCGATAGCCACACCGTCTTCACGGATAATCGCTTTGGTCGCAGAGGCACGTGACCAGGTGCAGTTCATGTTGCGGGTATCAGACCAGGGGCTATCGTTACTCCCGACGGTTGTCGAATACGAACTTGTGCCGCATGGACCGCCAGAGCTTTGACCATTCGAACTATAGGTTCGGGTGGTGATCGTGCTCCACGCGACATTCGGAGTGCATTTGTCCCCAAGGTTTAATGGTGTGGCATCGCCAACAATGACCTTGTGAGTTGAGCCATCCGGACGTTCATAGGACTGGACCAAATCCCGCGCATCAAAGCGCGTGCAGTCTTCATAAAAATGCTCGCCGTTCGTTGCAGGGGCTTCGCCGGAATAGATATAGGCGGTCTGGGGCTCACCCGGCAAAACCTCACTGGTTTTGATGTTAAAGCGGCCTTTGGGCGTGCCTTCGATATAGACCGTGGTCAGACGATAGGCGAATAGCTGGTCATCATGGGGTTGCCAGCCGGTGGTTTCGACCTGATGCGGATAGGCAATCTCGCTATCCTGGCATTCGGTGACATATTGCGGAACGCCATCAAGCTGGTAGTAAAACCGCTCACGGCCATAGCTGGCACCAGCCGCCAGATCATGGTTCCAAAGCGATGGATTATCGCAGCCATCAATCGTCGACTGGATCGCAATATTGGCCGTATCGGGTTTGCATTCGGTGATGAATTGCTCAACCCCGTTGACCACAATCTGTTTGCGGCTTTGACGGGTTACCGTGCCAGCCGCCTGATTAATGATCGGTGCGCAGACTTCCTGCCCGGCAGCGTTCTTGTAAACCGTTTCGTGGGGATATTCGGTGCCATTGTCCGAGCAGGCATCTGCCTGCCAGGTGGTGCCGTTCAGCTCATAGATATGACGACCGGTTTGCAAGGACAAACCAGCGGCAAAATCATGCCGGATTGAACAGCCATCGGTGACAGATACCAGCGGAACAGGTTCAATTTCTTCAGACGGTTCGCAACTGCGTACCTGAACTTCGTTGTTGCTGGCATTGTCATAGGCGAGTGAGGCCTGTGGGACCGCCATCATCTCGTTGTAATCAAGATAGACCGAGCAGGCAGAGGCCTTCTCGGTAATATCAAAGACCTTGTCTTCGTCCTTCAGGCAGTCGGTAACTTCCTGTCGGTTGCCGCCGCCATCGGTGTAATAAAGCAGGTATTGCGCGACTGCCTGACGGGTTTCCATATCGACGGTATCGCCGCAAACTGAATAGCTGCGATCCAGCGGATAGCGATCTGCGCCATCTTCACAGGTGCCCGCGCTAACATTGCCGTCTTCGGTGGTTTCGACACGGCTTTGCTGGACAGCAACGAGCTGGGCCAGATCCACCCGGATGTTGCAGCCTTCTGTCGTCACACGCACGGTTGGCGCGCTGGTATCTTCCGCAACATCCAAAGCGGCAGGCGAGGAATAACCTGCCGCATCGGCATTCTTTGAGGCGTTTGATCCGACAGTGTTTGACGCCCCGGTATCGGCCTCTGACGTCTCGGTTTCTTTTTCTTCCTTGTCGTCGTCGTCTTCGACCGCATTCAAGCGCTGAAGGGCCGCAATCAGGGTTTCCTGATTGCCTTCAATGGTGACCGGCGAAGCCGGATCAAGCTCCGGGCTGTCCATATTGAACTGCGCGACAAAATCGTTTGAATCAAGTGGCTCGGATCTGCCGTCTTTCTCAACCCCGGTCAGGACCAGTTGGGCAATCAGGCTGTCTTCGTAATTGACATAACGGGCATAGGCTTTTGCCGTCACACCTTCGGTCAGTTTGGGCGGTGCACCGGGCACATCGACCAGACCAAGATCAATGGCCATCGGTTCATTTTGCGAGACGGCGGTGCGGGTTATCGCACGGGTCACGATGTTGACCTTGCGCACCATCTCCTCGATGCCGGGTTCAGAATTCGTTTCGGATGATGGGTTTGGTGTTTCTTGCATCTGTGCCAGTGCCGGAGACACCAGACAGGATGACAGGAGCAAACACCAAAGCGTTTGTTTGTTCATGCTATTACTCCACATTTGCGATGTACCAGTCCGTTGCCGGACGGATTTGAAGGCGTGTGCCTTGGGGAATGGTGATGATGGGTTGCAGGGAAAGGGTTTCTTCGAGCACGCTGGCGCTGATCTCACCAAAGCGGGTCGAGAGCTCTTCAGCGGCTTTTTCAGAAGCCGCCGTTGCGACTTCGCCGTCGCTGTCTTCGGATTTTGTTGAGGCCGCGGCATAGCGCACAGCCGTCGAAATGCCGGTCAGCATGAAAGCGGTGCCATAGCGCTCCCAGAAACGGCGATCCACCTCGCCAGCAGCCCCTTGTCGGCCCTGAATGTCACCGATGGGGGAGGCAAGCTGGCGGATCTCGGCACGATGTCCGGCAATCAGAATGCGTTCACAAGAAATCGACAGGCGTGAGCTGCCCATATCCTTGGGTGGATCATAATTACAAATCAGCCGGGATCCTTTGGGGATCAGGACATTGCGCCCGTGATAGCCATAAACATCACGCGCCGACTGCACGATCACGGTGCCGGTTGCGTCACCGCCAACCTGGCTGTTGATCCCGGTTTCGAGAATGACGGTGATGTAGCGATCTGCCGTAATGATCCGGCTGTTATCGACCGGCAGCGTCGAGGTGCGACGTGGACCTTCATAATCAGCCTTGTCGTTTTCACCGACCGGCAGATCTAGCGGATCCATTGCCGCAGGTGCCGTCATGCCGGGCAGGGAGGCTTTGCCCGACAATCTTGCCATATCGCCAGACTGCCACGCCGGAGCCCCCCAGCCTGACGACAGGGAAACGCGCTGTTGCCAGGCGGCCTCCAAGGCCGTGCGGTATGGATCTGGCGCAGGCGGTTCAGGAACGGGTTCAGGTTCCGGCGCGGGTTCGGGTGCCAGTGTCGGTTCGGGGGCAGGCTTTGCCTCCTTGATGATGATCGGTGGCATTGCCGGGGCAGGCGTTGCAGGCGCTGGTGGTGGCGGTGCCGGAAGTGCCCAGACCGATGGATCATCGGCAGGCAGGGTTGGTGGTTCATTGACCACCGGTTCCGCACACACGCCACCAAAGGTCAAACCAAGCACCAGGGCAATATCACAAAACGCACTCATGCTGCGTCCCCGGTATATTCAACACAGAGGAAGCTTTGACCGCTTTTGAGCGTGATCAGCGGACGCGTGCTTTCGATGATGTAGGTCTCGCCCTGAACGCGGGTATTGACCAACTCATCAATGCCATCGACCACGACATAGGCGGTCGGCAGTTCGACATCCTTCCAGCGTTTGCCAAAGCGGATATACGTAAAATGATCATCGCGAAAAACGGTTTCGGGGCGGAGCGTTTCATCGCCCCAGAGGTCATACTCACCCCAGCCGCGCAGCGCATTTGGATCGAACGGGGATTGGGCAACAAAGTCACCGTCAGGCGTGCCGGGATTGGTCTCACTCAGTCCGGCAATCGCACTGTCGATAGCAGCAGACTTATTGCCTTGCCTCGGAACAGACATCGCCGGAAGGGCCGGTTTTCCTGTGTCGTCCAAAACACCAGTAAAGCCGGGGACAGCCGGATCGCTATCGATTTGCACCGATCCTTCGATGCGGACAACGAGATCGGGCACATTGACCGAATTGAAACTCTCGGCCCGCAGATAGAACGGATAGACTGCACCGGACTTGCCATAGACGACCAGTGAGGTGTCGTAGCCATAGCCACTTGGACGAACAGCAAGACGGCGCTCCCCACGCGGTTTGACCGAGAACCCGCCATCATCCCCCAAATCAACAGCTTCGATGATCTCGCCGCGTGGCAGTTCAACAACTGTGACCATGAATTCACGGGTGCGGATTTTATACGTGCAGTCACTGCAGAGATCCGTTGCATAGACCGCATCATCAGGTTCGGCCCGATCCCAGACATCCTGAACTTGCCCGCTTGTGCGCGGTCGGCGCATGGCCGAGAAATAGCCTTCATTCTGATCGCGTGCCTGATCGACCACGCTGTCAGGTACGGGCATGGCCGGGGCGGAGTGTTGTGGTGAGGCAGACGAATCAGAAAACGGTTGCTGCGATTGACCGGGCATTGGTGGGCGGGCTGCTGTTTGCGCATTGGCGCGTTGATAGCCAAGCACGAGGACAGCCAAAATCAGGCTGCCCAGAACAAGATGGAAAACAAGATTACTCAGGCGTTTCATGACGCACCTCTTTCTCTCAGCACCATGTCGAGCACGGTGACGCCAAAGGGATTTGTGTATTTGTCGGCTTCGGAGACGTTCTGCTGGCGGGTGGCCAGCGTCAGGTAAGCGCGCAAGGCTTTGCGCGAGATCTCTTTGCCGCGACGGTGATCGATCTGGATAAAATCGACTGCGTATTTATGGTCCGATGACAGGGTGGCGATGGGATCGATGGAGACGATCCGCACTTCGCGTTCGATGCCTTTTTCAAGGGCCTCGGTGATCAGGCCGCTATCGATCCGTTCGCGTTTAAAACGTTCCCAGAAGCGGGCATCGGATAACCGCGATGCTTCGCGCTGGCGTTCTTCCTGTGTGACCGGATCGATCTCGTTGGTGATCAGGACAAAGCGCTTTGCCTGGGCTTCAAGGAAAACCTCAAAGCCACCAACTTTCTTGCTGATCGGTTCAACGACATAGGTGCGCTCATCCGGGCCATAGGTCCGAACCAGGGCAATCTCGGTTTCCTTGAGCGGTACGAGATGGGAAATGGTTTGCGCTAAAACGACAACCCCGGCCCCCAGCACGATGTTGGTTCCGGCAGACAGCCGCAGCATCCAGGCCAACCGGCGATGGCTTGCCTGAAAGCTGTAAGGATCTGCTGCGACCGTCTGCGCATGAGGGGATACCGGAGCCGAGATCGACGTGCGCTCGTGATCGCGCTTGCCGATACGTCCTAACCAAGCCATGAGAAACCCTCGCCGTTGAATTCGACGGGATCGCAAACGCACGGGCTGAGTTTCATTTCATCGGTGCCGGTTCCGTCTTTGGGGATCTCGCGATCCTTTGAAGCGGTGACACAGCCCGACAGAAGAACGACAAGGCAAAGCATGGGAATGAGACGTGGTTGGATCAGGCGCATGGCTGCGATCCTTTCTGATTGGTAGCGGTTTGGGGGGAAGAGGCACCAAGCCCGAATGCAAGTCGGGCAAGGGCAAGGACGATGGAAAGTGCGATCCAAATATGGACGGCACTGCGCATCAGACCGGCAAGCTGGGCGGCATCGACTTCTCGAAGCGCCATGACAAAGACAATCAGGCTTTCCGGCGAAATCATGCCGGTCAGAATGAGCAGCCAGAGCGCGACTAGGGGGAAGGCGAGGATGATCCGCAGGGCATCACGCAGGAACTGTTTGAGGCGACTCATGACTTGTCCCCCCGATCAAAGGTCGGGGTTTTAAGGCGTTCCATGACGCTTTGACGATGGGCATCAAAGGCTGAACCGAACCGACCAAATTGACCTTTGGCCGCATTCAATGCGCCAGCGGGGTCGCCCGCAGCAGCTTGTCCCATTCCAAACCCTTTTGCGCCTGCAGCAAGAGTATTCCCCGCAGCCTTAAGGCCAGAAGGTGCGAACTGTTTGGCGTGGTTCAGAACAGTAAGACCGGTTGCGGTCATGCCTGCGGTAATGACCGCAGCCGCCTGATTGGTCAGCTGAGATCCGGCAATCGAGTTGGCCATGCCGGTTGCCTCGGCCATAAAGGCCGTGCCCATCCAGCCAAGAACAATGGCGACCCACAGACCGGGATTATCGATGGATGTGATCTCACGAACGTTTTCGGTGTTCTGGATATCAAGCGAGGCCGCACCATAGAGGCACAATGCCAAAGCCAGTGTTGAACCAAACAACACCATGAAGGCGGCGAAGACGGTACGAACACCGGTAATCGCCATCCCGCGTCCCCAGCCAAACCCGAGGGCGAGCATCAGGATCGGGGAGAGGGCTGAAAACATCATCACGCGGAAGATGCTAACAACGACCTGGCTGAAATAGACAATGATCAGGATGATATAGGGCAGGGCCAGCAGCACGCCGTATACACCGGCCATAAGGTTGCCCAGCGAGATTGACGCCCAAATCTCAAAGGCAATCCGCAAGACAACCATTAAGCCGCGTTCGGCGACATAAACCAGTTGGGCCATGCCACCCAGCGATGATGCTTCGCTTGGGATTTTGGCGCTTGCGATGCCACCTTCCATTCCGGCAGACAGCACCACTCCGGCAGCACTACCCATCGTTGATAAAGCCATCTGATAGATGGAATTTACGAGAGTGGGCCCTTGCCCGCCGAGCAGCAGACCGGCTATAGTGATGAACGCGAATTCATGAGCGAATCCAATCAGATCGCCCTTTCCCATGATCATCTTGCCGCCATGAATGACGATCCACAGACTAACGACGGAGAGATAGATGAACCACATGGGGTCGAGCAGCACACTGCTCAGGTTTTGGGTGAAGCTGTTTGCCAGATCGACATACTCCGTCACCACGTCGCAGGTCATGCAGGTGATGTCATCTTCATTCATTGCCGCTTTCCTTTTGATTTTTTGGGGAACCGCAAACGCGCAAATTTATGCCCAGAAATCTGACTATCTGGACTGGAGTTACGCGGTATCTCTTTGGGAGAGTTACGACCGCGCAGAAGCGGTCGCTGAATGGGATCTCGTGATGCCGGTATATGAAGCTAACAAAGCGCTTTTCTCTGGCTCGCGAGATGAAGTGCTGCAGCGTTTGGCAAGTCATCCGGAAGGCGATCTGATTAAACGCGGGCATGACTTGGACCGGGTCTATCAAGTCTGGAAGCACGTCTATCGCGCCGTTACCAACAAGGACAAAGCGTTCGCCTGGAACGATTGGAAATCGGGTGGGTCTTGCTGGACGATGGAACAGCGAAACGTTTTCACGCACTCGTGCCGCGATCTTCCTGATTGGCGCACAGAGAATGACATCAGACGCGACAACGCCATACTTTCCGAAGCAAAACAGTAGAGAGTGAATACGATGCTTGAATTCGTCCTTTACATCGTCTGCATCACCGGGTTGCTTTTTCTCAGTGTTGGGATGGCGGACGCATGGAACAAAAAGACTCCCCTGCGGATATTTATTGCAATATCGATTTTTGTTGGAGGTACTTACATCGGGTATCTCTACCCCTTTGTTCCGGCCATATTTCTCGTATTTCTTTTGCTCGGCGTCTTCGGAAAACTTAGGAGCGGTAAGGATAAAAATCCTGAGAACACAGGAGCCCCAAAATTTAAGAAAAACAATGCAGATACTGACCAGAAAAATGATGGTCCAATAACGGGTTCCCGCGCTACCGAGGCGATACTTTTCGATGGAGACCCAATACGCATAAAGCGGGCACGAAAGATCAAAAAGACGTTTGGACACTATCCCTGGTATATGGGCGGGGATTTGTAATTTCTTGACGATCATTCCGCTTCCTCCCCACCATCACGTTGCTGGGGCGGCAGGTATTGCAACAACATCGTCGACTGGATCTTGACCAGTTGCGCCGTAAGCTGCTGTTGTTGAACCTGCTGGCGGTTTGACATTGCCATCCATTTGGCAAGCGCCATCAAAAGCCGCTTCATATCCGCCGCACCATTGGTGGCGGCTTCAAGCTCTTCAATGGCCTGCTGGATTTCCTCTGTGCTTTGAACGATCAGGTCGCTCTGTGCGAGCCCCGTGGTGACAGCATCTTTGGTCAGCTCTTCGCGCCGGGCTTCGACCATCGCACGGGCTTGTTGTTGTGCTTGCCATTTGGCCTTGTTGACCGGGTGATCCGGATCCGACCAGACACCGCTGCCTGAACCAGAGCCACTATTGGTTCCTTCAAATTCGCTGCCCTCCGGAAACGTCCAGGTCGAAGGATCGTTCGGATCGAACCAAAGCGATTTACGGTAAATGCTGCGCCCTTCGCAGATGCTGAAGAAATCAAGATCATCAAGATTGAGGCCCGGCATCAGACCCGACAGATCCGGTGTCAGACACTGAATGTCGCGCATGATCCGGCTGGTGAGTTTTTGCATGTTGAGGATCGGCAGGGTGATCTGACCCATTGCGCCGATAGCATCAATCGTGCCCTGTGCCTGGGCACTGAGTTTGGTCAGCCATTCGGTATGTTCTTTAAGCTGATCGATCTGCTTTTGCATTTTGCTCAGCTGCTCGCCCAGTTTGGCGATGGCCGACACATCGATCACCGGATAGGTGGCATAGGCAATGGCAGGTGTTGCCAGAACAATCCCGAAGGCCAGAGCTACTGAACGCAGACGCCTGTTCATGACGCACCTCCTGCACGGAGAATGGCGACAAGTAAAAGGATCAGGATCGCGCTGGTGGTGATTGGCCAGTTCAACATGCCAATCAGGCCGATGACACCAATGAGACTGGCAACGGTGATAGAGGCCAAAGGCACTTTCATCATGTCCGGGTGATTGGTACGGGTTACAGATGGCTCTGCCATGCATCCCCCCATTTGGTTTGGATGGTGGCCAGATCGTTGTTGGCATCCGGGCCAGAACGATAGAAACGGACGGCATCACCAAGCGGTGTCAGATCGACATCAAGAATGGCACTTTCCTCAAAGCCGCTGGCTTCATCGCGCTTGATAATCAGAACCCGCCGATCATTCTTTTTGCGCGAACGGGTACGGCCCTGGACAAACAGCTTTTGTTCTTCATTGAGATTGAACGGCTTGAGGCTTTCTTCCGTCACCTTGGAGTTCGGGAAGAAAATCATCGTCGCGGTGTTCTCGATGATGGCTTCCGCCGCCCCGGTTTTGCCAAGACCTGCCGGATCCTGAAACGCCATGCCGACCGCACCACCAAGCTTGCGGTATTCGCGGTACATCTCAGCCCCGAGATCCCGGAAGCCGGGGTTGGAAAGAAGTTTGGCGGCTTCATCAATGAAGATGACAAAGCCACCATTGCGCCCGGCAACCGATTTACTGATCGCCTCAGATATATGGCCAACCACAGGCGCACCCAGCGCTGGATCGGCCAGCGCCTCGTTCATATTGATCCCAACCATGTGTGATTGGTTCAGTAACCCGCCGAGGCTGTCATGGGGGGCATTGAAGATATGGCTGCGAAGTCCGGTGTTTCCCTTGTCGTCAGAAACCCACTGCGCAAAGGCACGCCGGAGTGTTGAACGGCGGGCAAAGGCAAAGGGATAGATTGCATTGAGCGTGCGGTGTGGCGGTTCAATCTGAAACGCAAGATCGACGGCATGGTTCAGCGCATCAATGTCTCCGTCTTCCAGATCAATCCCGGCCAGAGATTTGAGGATCGCATAGACACGTTCACGGTTCTTTGGGCTATCGTCTCCGACATCCAGCGGGTTAAGCGACAATCCATCATAGGCCTGATAAAGGCCGCCCATGGCTTCGACCATGAAGCGCGTGCCTTCCTTGGAATCAAAGATGTAGGAGCGGATATTGTCGAACTTTGCCAGCCCACCCATCAGATGCATGATCAGGGTGGATTTACCGACACCCGACGGAGCAAAGACAAGGAAGTTGCCCAGCGAGAAGGGCTTGTTCACGACCTGAAACTGAAACGCATAGGATTGGCCTGTCGGGGTTTTGAACCAGCGCACGGGTGCCGGGCCAAACTGGCTGGCCAACAGGCCGGTGGCTGAATGCGGTAAAGCCCAAAGGGCCGCGATGTTCTGATCGCGCAGATCAAGCGGGGCCATAAACTGACTGCCCGGCAATCTGATCTTGCGTTTGGAGACGACAGGCAAACGGTTAAACCAGCAAACCGGTGCGCCGCGTGTTTGCACCGCATAGCCGATCCGTTTGTTGCCAAGAATCTCTGTGATCTCGCGGATCAGGGTGTTGAGTTTATCTTCGGTTGCAGCACGCGGAATGATCTGGAACTGGGTGGCAAAGAGGGCTGTTTTGCCTTCGGCCAAAAGATCGAGCAGGGTCGAGACTTCTGCCGCAGCTGCCGGATTTCCAAACCACGAGTTTGACTCACCTGCCATACGGCGCTTGTTGACCAGCATCGCCTGATCACTGCCCCATGGATCACAGATCTGGCAAATCTCGATATCACCCTGCAGGGCAAGGATCTCGCCGATCAGATGACCAGACACTGTTTCTGGCCACAGGGTAACCGTGATGACTTTCTGAAACTGCTGTGCCGGAACCTGAGTGGTGATGGCGCCATTCACCTTGTTGCAGTGAAGGTCGGAAGCAGGCAGGTTGGCCGACAGATTGCGGCTGATCGCCGGAAGATCGCGGCGATATTCGCCACTGACCAACCCATTGAGGAACCCGGTCAGAAGACAGGGTTGATCGTCGTTAGAACGGGCAAGCAACTCCGGGCGGTATTCGGAAAGAATGGCCGGGATCTTCTCTTCGGCATCCAGCAAGGGCTGCATGGCCTGTGTTGTTGCCATCAGATACCAGTCGATGAAATAGCTTGATTTATATTGCTGAGCTTCAGCCCTGCCGATCTCATCCAGCACAGTGTTTGGCCATGTGGCATCTGCGGCAATCTCGCGTCGGCGTTTAATCGCAAACAGGCGGACAGCGATGTTGCGTTTGCCAAGCTCCTGCAGAAGCGATTGACGGCCTAGCAACAAGCTCTGCTGCTCGGTCTCAATCCTTGCGTCATAGCTTGTGCCCTGCAGGTGCCAAACACGCGAAAGCGATTCATCCTTGCCACGGACGGTGACGCCATCAACAGGATCGATCCCGTCGAGTTCCAATTCGTCTTGGAGCCAGTCTTGGGTAATGTCGCCCAGCAACAGGCGGCGGCCTGCTGGAACGACCAAGCCGCCAGCCATCCCGCTCACAAGGCCCGTCGTGATCACATCGGTCCAGATCATTTGCGCCCTCCTGTGGTCAGGAGGCGCGCACCCTTGCGGCTGCCCCAGAACATTGGGGCAACCAGCAACTCGCGGTCATGGTTCGGATTGATCTGCTGATGTTTGACAAGATAGATCCATGCGACGATAAATCCGAGAAGACCGCCTGGAATAACCAAAACCGGAAAGTCGAACACGACCGGGAGAACAAAACCCAGCACACCGGCAAGCCCTGCGACGAGAAGCAAACTGACGGGCAGGCCGATTAGGGTCATTTGGCGCTGGGCCTGGATAAGAACAGCACTGGCAGCTTTCATTTGAGAACCCCCAGAAGACCCGAAGCAATGGCCGGTCCTGCGGTGACCAGAATGCCGCCAATCACCATCATGATGCCGCGTTGCGGATCAAGCCGACCGGTAAAGGCCGCCCAGCCGCCGTAAACGACAAGACCAAGACCCAGTGCGATGGCAAAGATCTTGCCAAAGCCTTCGGCCAGCAGTTCGAGGAAGGAAACAACCGGATCCCACCAGTTCCCACCGGCAGTACTTTGAGCAAAGGCCGGTTCGGTCATGGCCAGTGTGGCGAGGCCTGCGATGGCGACAATTTTGAGAAGGTTACGTTTATCCATGGTGTGTTTTCCTTGTCGTCAAATCGTCAAAACGGTGAGGACGCCCAGCGTGAAGACGACGGCGACCAGATTGAGGGCGGTGAGGATGGAGATCAGCTTGACCATCTTGCGAAAGCGGTCCTGTGCCGTATCGGCAAGACGGGCAGCTTCCTGCATGGCCGACAGACGTTCGCGCACGGCATCTGTCAGAGCTTCATTCTTGAAGTCCTCGATGGCGGCGGTGACATCATTGGTAAAAGTTTCTGCCTGTGCCTGGATGATCCCGGACAAGGTCCGGTTATGCTGATCAATCAGGCGACGATGCTCGTCGAGCACGACCTTGTGGATGGTGTAGATCATCAGCACCGGATCACCGTCCTCGACGGTGACCTGATGAACTTTCCACAAATGCGTGCGCAGCTCTTCGATGCTGTCCATGGTCAGGGGCGGCGGGGGAGCCTCATCAAGAACACTGGCCATTACAGCACCGCCTGTTCCATGGCGGATCCAATGCTGCGCCAGGTCATCATCAGGCGTTGGCGCGACATCAAGGGAAAGTCTGCGTGGCTGCCTGCTTCATCAAAGGTCAGGCGGGCACGCATCATCTGTTCGATGTCATGGCCAAAGGTTTCTTTGCGAACCTCGGGCAGACGAACCAGCGCGTGAATGCGGTTCTTGTTTTTCTTGTAAAGCCCGGACTGCTCGAAGCTCTCGATCTCGCCGGATGCATTCTTGCGTTCGATCCGCCCGAAATACTCATTGAGCCAAACGACGACGGGAATATCAGGAACACTCTGCAACACCTGATGCAGACCTTGCATGGTGTCGTTAAGCGCCTGGCCGCCTGTCAGCACCGTATGGAGGCGAACTTCATGACCGGCATCGGCGAGCATCTGCAGCGCCTGCGCTTCGACCATATAGCCAAGCAGCGGCAAGAAGGTGCTGGCCCCGTTATCAATCACGACAACGCCGTCTTCCGGGCCGGTCATGATCTGTTCGATCAGCGCATCGAAATAGCGTGGGTTGATCTCGTCGGGACGTTCGCCAAGGCGAATGGTCTCGACCGGGAAAGCTTTGTATCCGGCAAAAGTCTGGTTTACCGGATCTGTGTCATAGCAATGAAGCGGGGTGTCACGTTTGAGGTAATGCTGCGCGAGAAGGCTGGCGACAAACGACTTGCCGACCCCGCCCTTGCCCTGAAGGGTGAGATTAATCAACGCCATCGGCGATAACTCCATCTGAAATGATAATTTTGATGCCCAGCACATGGGCGAGGCGAAAGACATGGGCGGCAGGCAGATCGGTTCGGCCTGCTTCAAAATCGCGATAGGTGCGTTCGCACACGCCAATGCGCTCGCCTGCACCTGCTTGAGTGAGACGTTTGGACTGGCGCGCTTGCCGCAGCCGGGTATGGAGGGTGAGATAGTCAGATTGCCAAGCGCTCATTGGGTGTCCTCTCCATCATCGGAGGGTGCATCCCATAGGCGATTAAACTCGGCCTGTTCTTCGGCTTTGAGCGTTGGCAATGTGCTTGAGATTGGAGTGTTGTTTGGTCGCCGTGCCGGATTGCTGACTTGGCTGGACTGAAGCTGTGTTCTTGCCGTGGTCTTGGGCGCAGAGCGCTCAGCACGAAGCAGTTTCACGCGGCGATAAAACGACCGGCGTGAAATGGTGATCCGCTTGGCGGCGGATAAATTGTCAAAGATTTGGCGGGCGGAAATACCCTTCTCGATTTCTGCAAGGATTTCATCCTGCAGAGCGAGAATTTCGATTTTTGCCTGACCCCATTCGGCTGGCATTATAGACCCCCATCGCGTCGTTAACGACTTGACAAGGATCGGAAATGTATGGTCTCAATTCTCTACCGAAGGCACCAAAACTGATGTTTCTCGGGGAAAAGAATTGGGCAATCAGGTATGCCCCCGCAACCAATAATATCAACGCCTTAGCTGAGAAATCAGCTGAGGTGTTTTTTTATTTGGAAGCTAAACGGATGAAAGAGAACAGGTGAATGCTGTTTGTGGCGCCGGTGCAACCGTCCTTCCGGCCGTCGATGATCAATGTTTGATTTTAGCAAGGGAATGGCAGCGGCTGTGCTCTAAGCCGTGGACGCTTGAGAATGCCTGTATTTAAGTAAATGAAGCTATTGATCGTGTTACGCTGAGTTCATGCTCTACGAAGACGATGACTAAGTTCGTATGTTTCAGACGGGGTCTTATCATTTGGCAGGCGTTTTTGCTTGGTCACGGTTGAGAGCAAGAAACAGATCGTGCGGGACGCCGTCAAGCGGCAGATAGACCCGTGGCGCGGCGGCGATGACTTCTCCGTCAAGCCGAGTTATAGCTATGTCTGTTTGCTCTACGTGAATGTTGCATACAGTATCGGCCACCTTCAGTCGGGCGGAAAAGCCCGGCCAGTCTTTTGGGATGTTAGGGGCGATACGCAGGCGGTTGCCCTCACGAGTTATGCCAAGGATACCCTCAATCGCGGCGCGGTGCATCCAGGCGGCAGAGCCGGTGTACCAGCTCCAGCCGCCGCGTCCAACATGAGGGGCGACGGAATAGACATCGGCAGCCACAACATAGGGTTCGGTCTTGTAGCGCTGAGTTGCCTTCGGTGTGCGTGCATGGTTGATCGGGTTGAGCAGAGCAAACAACTCGGCTGCGTGGTCACCATCGCCCAGTCGGGCCCAGGCGAGAATTGCCCACATGGCAGCATGGCTGTATTGCCCGCCGTTCTCGCGCAAGCCTGGCGGATATCCAGCAATATAACCTGGGTCATGCGCCTCGGGTACCGGACCTGTTCCGAAAGCCGGGTCGAAAAGCAGCGACAGACCGTCGTTATGGCGGACAAGATATTGGTCGAACGCTTCCATCGCTTGTTTGGCACGCGCGGGATCGGCCTGCCCCGATAGCACCGACCAGCTTTGCACGATAGAGTCTATGGCGCAGGCAGGGGACGCAGCTGTGCCCAGCCATGTGCCATCGTCAAAGGTTGCGCGTTTGTACCATGCACCATCCCAGGCATTGGCTTCGATGGACTGGCGCAGTTTCTCGGCCTGTTCGCGCCAACGATGTGCAATGGCGCCATTGCGTGGTTCGGCCAGCGATGCAAAAGCCAGCAGCGTTTGCAACAGCAACCAGCCGAGCCAAACGCTTTCGCCTTGTCCTTCGGCACCCACGCGGTTCATGCCGTCATTCCAGTCGCCAGTGCCAATTAGCGGCAGGCCATGTTGACCGGTTAGCCTCAAGGCACGATCCAGCCCCAGCGCGCAGTGATCAAACAACGAGGCACCATGGCCCGCATCATCGGGCAGGAAGAAAGCATCATGTTCGTCCTCGTGAAGGCTATGCCCGTCGAGGAAACTGATTTTTTCGTCCAGTACTGCCGTGTCACCTGTGGCAGTGACATAGGTGGCAACTGCGTGCCCGAGCCAGACACAGTCATCCGAAATACGGGTGCGCACTCCTTGGCCGGAATGGGGGAGCCACCAATGTTGAACGTCTCCTTCGGGGAATTGACGCGCGGCGGCGCGTAGCAAATGTGCACGGGTGCGCGCAGGTTGGGTCAGGGTTAAGGCCATATTGTCTTGTAATTGGTCGCGGAAACCATATGCACCGCTTGCCTGATAGAAGGCAGCGCGGGCCTCGATCCGGCAGGAAAGTGTTTGATACGGCAGCCAGCCGTTGACCATGATGTCCATGGCGCGGTCTGGCGTCTCGATTTGAAGATCCCCCAGGGTTTCTTGCCAATACCCCTGAACCTTTGCCAACGCTGCGTGCGGATCGGTAGAGCGCATCTCTTTCACGAGCGCAACAGCTGCTGTCGCGTCGGAGCATTGTCCAAGCAGATGTATAAACTCCACGCTTTCGCCGGGGGCCAATGTCACAGTTTTCATCAGAGCCAGACAGGGATCAAGCCCGGCACCAAGCCTGCCCGACAGTGTCACGTGATGGCGCAGGCCTGCGGGCGCGGCCGGGCTGCCGCCTGATCCGAGAAACTCTGTGCGGTCGCCTGTCCAGCTTTCGGTGTTGCTGTCAGGGGAGAAGAGGTCGGCAAACATGACACGGCCTGGAAAGGCGGTGTTCCAAGGGTTGCGCACCAGAAGTGCACCCGTCTCATTATCGCGAGACGTTATAAGGAAGGGGGCCGAGGCTGCGCGCGAGACACCCATGACTGGTTCGCTATAGGCCGCAACGCTAAGCTGACGTGGTTTTGTTCCGGTATTGCTCAGGCGCAATATAGATATTCGGACCGGTGCATCACGCGGAACAAATTGCACCATGTCACAGGCGATGTTGTCGGCCTGATGGGTGAACCGGCTATAGCCAAAACCGTGGCGCACGACATGCAGCCCGCCCTCACGATCCTGCCTGTTCCCGGTTGCAGAAAGCGGGCGTGCTGTCGGCGAGATCAATACGCCGCTCGTGTCGTCGCGGATGTAAAAAGCCTCGCCGGACGGGTCGACTACGGCATCGTTGGACCATGGTGTTAATTGGTTGTCTCTGCTGTTTTCGGACCAGGTGAAGCCACTGCCGCTTGCCGAAACCTGAAAGCCAAAGCCGGGATTTGCGATGACATTGATCCAGGGCGCGGGGGTTGTGTCGTTCGGACCAAGCTGGATTACATATTCCCGTCCGTTCAGGTCAAAACCGCCTGTGCCGTTAAAGAACTCGAGCCCCTCTCCACTGGCTTGGGGGATTGTTGCATTGAGACGGATTGGGCGTGTATTCGGAGCTGTGACCGCTGTAAAGACGAGTTCAGGATCATGGAGTAATGTACCAAGTTGGCCACTGATGTCACCACGCCGTGCCAGCAAAACTACCCTTGCGGCGGACAGAAGCTGCGCACGTGCCTCGGGCGAAATCAGATCAGCGCGTAGCGCGAACGCCGATCCGTGTGCCATGTGTTCGCCACTGCCTGGCCGTGATTGGCTACGGCGAAGGGCGGTATCAATCGCTATCTGCAGGTCTTGGACATAGGACGCCGGGTGTTCATTCAGGATGACCAGATCGACGGTGAGCTGTTTGTTGCGCCAATATTCATGTGCCTGAAGCAAGCTACGAACTTGTCCGATATCAGCTGGGTCGTCAATACGCAGTAATACAATCGGCAGATCACCCGATATTGCCAGAGGCCAGAGTCCTGATTGACGTCCCGCGCCTTGTGCAAGCACCTCGGCGGGGGGACGAAAACGGGCGTCGTGATAGAGGATCGGGGCGGCAAGGCGTTGAAAATCGGCAGCTTCGCTCGGCGAGATGCCGAGGTGACGCAATTGTACCTGGGCCCGTGTCCAGGCCAGCGTGCGAGCACGGTCATAGGCATTGCGATCATGGTGACGATCAATCAGATCGATCAGTGCCTCGCGGCTGTCGGCGGCCACCATCCAGATCATCACACGTGCGGTGCGCCCCGGTGCGATACGCAGCCGGTTGCGTAAAGCGAAAACGGGATCAAGCACGGTGCCTGTATGCCCCGCCAGTGGGGCAGGGTCACTTGTGGCGTACGGTTCCACTTGTGCGTGGTCACGACCAAGCGCAGTGGCTCGATCGCTGTCATATTGCAGGGGGGCAGTCGTCTCGCCTTCGACGATGGTGAACTGCGCGGCCCAGATCTCGGGCTCTTTCGGGTTGCGCCGACGCCGCCAGGCAATTAGTGCGCCGTATTCGGGAAGGAATTCTGTCTGTACGAACATCTGCGAAAAGGCGGGATGTGCTGCTTCGGAGGCGGGTGTGGCGAGCGTCAGTTCAACATAGGAACTGACCTCCATCTCGCAGGCTTTACGTCCAGAGTTGGTAACCGACAGGCGGCGCACCTCGGCATCCGCCTCGCCCGAGACGAGGATGTCTAGTACCGTGTCGAGCTGGCCGGTCCGGGCGGTGAATGTCGTGTGGTCCTCGAAGAATTGTACATCTTGCTGGGTATTTTTCGTGTCAGGGCCACAGGGGCCAAAGCTCTGCTCTGTCCCTTCCGAAAGGTTGCGCAGATGCAGAAAGGCGCCCTGATTGTCGCGCGTGGCATCTTCACGCCAGCGGGTCAGGGCGATGTCGCCCCAGCGGCTGTAACCACCCCCGGTTGCTGTCAGCATCACCGCGTAACGTCCGTTCGACATCAGATGGCTGACTGGCGGTCCGCTCGGGCAGCCTTCGATCCGGCGACCGCGCTCTGCGTCCGAAGGGAGGGTACGTGGCGCTGAGGGCTCCTCAAGGGGGGGCAGAGCGCGGGCGATGTCGCGGGGCAGGCGTTCGTGCAGTAGCAATTCACTGGCATGGATCATTGGTTCGCGGTGGAACCTTCGGCGCATCAGCCCGTCACTGAGCGCATTGGCGATGGCGACGATGGTCATACCCTGATGATGCGCCATATAGCTTTGCACCACTGAAACGCGTTGTCCCGGCAATACCCGTTCGGGTGTGAAGTCCAGCGCCTCGTAGAATCCGTAGACGCCAAGCCCGCCTAAGGCCTCCAACGCGTCGTAATTGCGTCGCGCGGCACCCGGGTCGAGCATCGTCGCAAGCCCGGTTGCATAGGGGGCGATCACCAGATCGCCGGCAAGGCCGCGCTTCAGCCCGAGCCCCGGTACGCCGAATGTCGAATACTGGTAGGTGAATTCGACATCTCGCGCGTTGAAGCCGGATTCAGAGATGCCCCAGGGTACGCCTTGCGCTCGACCATAGGCGATCTGACGTGCGACGACCAAACGGCAGGTGCGGCCGAGTTGGCCGCCCTCGGGTTCGCGCATCACCAGTTCGGGCATTAGATATTCGAACATTGATCCGGCCCAGGAAACCAGCGCTGTGCCGCCGGGGATCGCCGTCGCGGCGCGGCCCAACCGGAACCAGTGGCGCAAAGGCACGTCCTGCTTGGCAATGGCGAAGAGGCTGGCCAGACGAGCCTCGGAGGCCAGAAGGTCATAGCAGGATGGATCAAGGGTGTTTTCGTGGACCGAATAGCCGATCGAGAGCAGCTTGCGCTCGGGATCCAAAAGGAACGTGAAATCCATATCTATGGCCAGTTGGCGCGCGGTTCTCCCAAGTTGGCGCAGATGTCCGGTCAGTTCTGCACATTCGATTTCGGTTACGGTGGCGTCGACGATCGCCTTGACCAGACCGTCGCGCAGCAAGGACATCCACGAGGGGCCAATTCCGTTTGCCAGGCTACCGGCCCAGGCGGGGCTTTCGACCTTGGCGGCAAGGCGTTGCAGATCGTGCCAGTCGATCTTTGCCTGCTTCAGGCCTTTGCGTAGCTCCGCGATTGTTGCGGTCAGGGATGGATCCGTTGGGGTTTGGGACTTGGCGGCGTCAATCTCTGCCAGATCCAGAAGATCGATCATTCCGTGTGCCCTGCGCTGCAGGTCGGGTGCGGGGACTTCAGCCCACTCGTCGCAGGTATTTGCCAGCGCGATCAGATGACCCGCCAGATTACCACTGTCCACTGATGAGATATAGGGCGGGTCGAGAACCCGGCCGTCCCGCGTGTCATACCAATTGTAGAAATGCCCGTTGAGACGCGGTAACGCCTCCATCGTGGTAAGGGTCGCTGCAATCCGTTCGGCGGCCTGCCGGCGCCCAATCCAGCCGAAATCCCGAGCCGTGGCCGTCGCGAGAAGATAGAGCCCGATATTGGTGGGGGAGGTCCGGTGAGCAACTGTTGGGCTCGGTTCTTCCTGAAAGTTGTCAGGTGGTAAGTTGCTGTCCTCGGCGGTGACGAAGGTTTCGAAATAGCACCATGTCCGGCGGGCGATCAGGCGCAAGGTCTGCGCATCCTGCGAGGTCAGCGCAGCATCTGGCTGAGCTTTGGGCGGCTGACTGACGCGGAAGGCTATGAATGGGGCAGCAAGCCAGACCCCGGCAAAAGCCAGGATCAGAGGTAGCGCGGTAGGAGCAGCCATGCCGACCAGCCCGGCTGCTGTTAGTCCCAGAGCAGTACCGGGCACCATGGCACGGGCAAAACCGCGTAGGTCGGGGCGCGGCGCGGCGGCGGCGGAGGCGGCCGTGGTCCATTCCAGCAGGTGTCGTCGGGATATCCCCAGTCGCCAGAGCGTACGGGTGATGGCGTCTAGTGATCGCCATGCGGCGTCGGCCAGAAATGCCGCAGCAAGCCCCATTTGCAGAAGTGCTAGCGCCAGATCCTCGCGCATTAGGCGCAGATGCGTTCGAAGGTGCAGACCTGTGCGGTGCGGTACGGCGGAGATCGCCGCATGAAGGAACGCAGGAAGCATCAGGACTACCAGAGCCAGCGCCGTCGCCAACGCAGCAGCCAGACCGGGAAACAGCCAGCCCAAGATCAGCATCGCCAGGGTCGCAGGTGCCAGCAGCGAGCGCCGTAGAGTGTCGAGTACCTTGACCCGTCCCAGCGTACTCAGCCCGCCGTTCGGGCCGAGCCAGGGCAGAAGTTGCCAGTCGCCCCGGCACCATCGGTGCACGCGTCGAGCGGCAAGGTCCTGCCGATCAGGGAAAGCCTCGACCAGTTCCACGTCCGAGGCCAGCCCCGCCCGCGCGAAGATTCCCTCAAGCAGATCGTGACTCAGCAAGGTGTTTTCGGGTACGCGTCCGGTCATTACCGTTTCAAAAGCGTCGAGATCATAGATGCCCTTGCCGGTGAAGGAACCCTCGCCGAAGAGGTCCTGATAGATGTCCGACGCGGCGGCGGCATAGGGGTCCATCCCGCCTGGCCCGGATGTGGCGCGCAAAAAGGCCGTACCGGTTCGGCCTGCAGGCAGGGACGGGGTGACCCGCGGTTGCAGAATTGCGTGGCCCGCACTTACCCGACGCAGATCGGGGTCAATCACTGGCCGGTTCAGCGGGTGGGCCATCTTGCCGATCAGTCGCAGAGCTGTGTCGCGCGGCATCCGTGTGTCGGAATCCAGCGTCAGCACATAGCGTACGCCAGAGGGCACGACGGGAGTGCTGCCATCGGGCCCACGGTAATCGGTGTCTGTGGCGCCGCGCAGCAGGCGGTTCAACTCGTGCAGCTTGCCGCGCTTGCGCTCCCACCCCATCCAGATCATCTCGACCGGATTATAGCGGCGCTGGCGGTGCAGGTGCAAAAAGCGAACACCAGAGGGCCCCGGACCGTAGCGTTGGTTCAATTCAAGCATCCGCTCGGTGATAAGTGCCAGAAGTGCAGCATCTTCCGGCATGTCCTGTTGCGGTGCGTCCAGCCCGTCGGTTAGAAGCGCGAAGGTAATATCTCCCTGCGCGCCGGAGAGAAAATGCATTTCCAGCCCCTCGACCTGCTCCTGCATGTCATCGCGGGAATTGGTCAGAAGGGTCGGTACGACCACAAGTGTGCGGAGCGTCGCCGGAATCCCGCCGTCAAGCGAAAGTCCCGGCAGCGCTGCTGCGGGTACGGTCCAGCCGACCAGCCGGTCGACCAGAAGCTGTGCAATGGCGCTGGCCGGGATCAGGGCGGCAAAGGTCCAAAGGGCCCACAGGGCCCACAGGGCCAGTGATGGTCCGGTTGTGTTCGGTCCAGCCAGAATGCCTAGCGCCCAGAGGCCGATCGCAAGCAGTCCAAGGGTGACACCGATGAGACTGCAGATATAACCGGAGAGCCCGGGGCGGAAACCTATCCGATGCCATCCCGTTTGCCGATAGCCAATCTGGCGGTTAAAGGCTGTTCGGCCCTCGGCTAGCAGATGCCAGCCGGGATCGCTGCGGCGCAAAGTTTCCGTATCGGCAAGTCGTGTATCGGCCGTCCCCGGTGCTGCCTTTGCAGCCGCCAGCACCTGCTCTGCTACCTTGGTTTCGCTGTTGTCGCTGTGGCGGGAAAGATCCTCGATGGCCGTGCGGTAGAGATTGCGGCTTGCGAAATCCATGTCGGCAAATCCGGGATGTTCCCGTAGTTTTGCATCGACAAGGCTGACGCCTTCGAACAGATCCTGCCAGTCCATCTCGGAAATTGTGCGCAGGCTGGTGATGACGTTGCGCACAGTAACGTTGGATGCCCCTTGTCGTTCCTGGGCATGTTGTACCACCAGATCGACTTTGGTGCCCTGCGTCGCTAGCCGTTTTTCGAGCCATGCAATGGCTGGTGTGGTAAGCGGATCGCAGTCGCGCAGTCGTTTGGCCAATTGTGCGGCAAAGACTTCAGGCAGGAGGTCGCCATTAGGGCAAGCATCGACGTCGGTAAGCTGGACGGGCTGCACGCTGTCGATGCCCAGAATTCGGTCGGCCAACAGGTCAGCGTCGTGGCGATGTTGATGCCCGAAGGCGATCTGATCAGCCAGACGCCGGAGATTTTCCAGAAGGACGAGGCGAAGCGTAATCGGCACGGCCCAGAGTTCGCCGATGGTAAGAGGCTGGACCCGTTGATATGCGCGCAAATACCGTGATAGTGCTGGCCCGTCTAGATGGCTGTCAGTATGTGCGACATAAGCCCAGACCAGTCCGAATACCCTTGGATAGCCGCGAAATGGTCCTTCGGCGAGTTTTGGTAGTATCCGATAGTAGCTGGGGGGCAGATCAGTGCGGCATTCGCGAATTTGAGCGTCCACCTGGTGGTAATTGTCCAGAAACCACTGAGCCGCAGGTACAATCGGGTGACCTGCGGTAAGTTCAAGGCTGCAGGCTCTGCGGGTGGCCAGCAAGGCGATTGCATTGTCTTCCAGTCGTTGCTGAAGCGAGGCAACATGCGGTGGAGATGCAGAGACTTTCTGTTCCCGTGCAAGACTACTCGCATGCTGTTCCAGCCGTTCCAGCCCGAAAAGCTCGGCCCGTACGGGATTAATGTCATTCCAAGGGGCTGTGTCGCCACGGCGGAGCGGTAACCATCTAGGCAATCGGCCGCTCATTAAGAAGCCTCCAGGGCAATAATTGGCTAAATACGCGCCATAGAATGAAATATCCCGCATACAGAACGATGAATGCGAAAATATTCGCGCTACAGTTTATAGCTACGGGATGGACAACGATCTGCCCTGTATGGGCCTTGGGGCGTTCGCTGTGCTTCTCATTTCGGTTTGAAAGATCCGTATCTGGAATCCGGGTTAGGTTTTTTTGGCCTTCGGTTTTTTCGCGATGGTCAGGCCCTTGTTGAGTGACAGGATCGGCGCGGGCGCAGTCTTTTTCTGCTTCGGTTTCTTTTCTTCTCTGCCGCGGCGGTTGTTGCCTTTTGCCATGTCGTTCTCCTGAGATGTTTGAAGCTGTGAAATTGTCGCCAAACGTTGATGTTCGGCAAAAGTTATGGCCGCGAGTTATCGGTTCCGATACGCACGCAGGCGCTGGTAATGCACATGACGAAGAGTTCCGAAGAATGTGTGGAGCAGAGTTGATCGACATTAGGTGTCGGATTTTTTTTAGGTAGGTATATGGCAACCCGGTTCTGTGGCCATTTCACAAGTGGGATGGCTATGTTTCGGGCTTTACGTTCGGCAATAATGGCCGATTGGCTGACTTTGCGATCAGGGAGCTATGCCGGGAGGACTCTGAAGGTCGAGATCGCGTGGAGGTCGAGCTATGGACAGGTCAGAAAAGGGGATCTGATTGTGTTATGCCGCAAATGTGAGGATTTTTTATTCGATCAATCTCAGGGTATATGAATTGCATGCATAACAACTGCTTTTCGTACCTCTGATCCATTCAATTTATAAGCGTCACGAACTCAATCGGAAAGAGAAAAATTATCATAAAAATCGACTTAACAGCGAATTGTCGCTTGCAAGGGGATTTAGGTCCCCATTTTTGAATATTTTGTCCTTAAAAATAGCTGTTGCTACGACGGAGCGACCAGTTTGACTGTGCAGATTTTTATGATGTTGAAGTTCATCCGGTTAGGCCGAAAAGAGTGTTCCGTGCTGCTTTCAGTCTTGTTCTGCAGTCGGTGTTTGTTGATGCGACAGCCGGAACCATTCGTCTTCGTCACGTAAATAGGTGGAGGTACAGAGCGCTTCGTAAATTGGCACCTCGGCCCGTTCTGCCGACACGTGATAAGCAAGAACAGCGACATCGCCTTTGAGGGTTATGACAGGTTCGGTGAATGCAACCGTTCGCCATCTTTGTGCGACGGCATTATCACGCCAAATGGCTTCATCAACAAGAATTCCGGCGGGATATGGAAGAACAGCAAGTGCTCCTTTTGCGGTCAAATGGTGAACACCGTCCGCACCTTCTGTCCAGAATTTTTTTTCCAGTACCCATAGGTTGTCTGTATCGGTCATCAAAAGCCCTTCCGGCAGGATGTCGCACACAATTTACGAGTTATTGTGTGAAGCGCATTCTAGTCTCTGAATATCAGAATGCTTACTTGCACAATAAAAACTGCGATTGCGACAATGAAATAAATGCGTGTGTCGAATGCTTTTGGCGTTCGATTGCCGGTCGTTTTGGTATTGTCGTATAGGGTGCCGTGCGGCAAAAATGCAATGAGGCGTGTTGTAACGTCAGCGCGTTCGGTAATCAAAGAAGGGACATCGGTGAAGCGTGCCATCAGCGCGTCTAACCGTTGCCAAGCAGAACCTTTGGGGAGAGCTGCCAGATCAGATGCTTCTTGCCATGGGTCGACGCCAAGCCTTGCAAGCATCGAAAGCACCGTAACGCGGGTTCCTGTTTGATCGTTGCCGACCAGTGTTTGCAGGAATTGATCATATTTGGTGTCTAGGCCAAGTGGTGTTGGAACATATGCCAAGGCAATATCCTTAACCAGCTAGGTGTGGTTCAGCCAGATTGACTAATCCAATGTACTGTTAGGCTGGTTAAATGAAGCACATGGTTGTTACCATAGATGAAATGGGCGAAAATGAACAGAAATCATATTTTTTCTTATGATTTTCGGATGTTATTCCGGTGCCCAATTTAATAATCTCGGCAGTAATTTCCTCTTGTCGGGCCCGACGAAGCTTAGCCTAAGTTCGCGCTCGATTTGGCGGCCTGCCGAAGACATTGCTTCCAATCGTGCCTCGTTTTTTGCAAGAAATTGCTCCAGTGAAGCAATTTTAGTCTGAAGGTTGAGTGCGGGCGTTAGACCGCGCGCAGACTGCATCATTGCAGGATATTTAAACATATTGGTTATCAGCTCGTCTTTATGGATAACCGTTGCGTTTGGGGATAAGGCACGTGGATCTGTCAGAGGCTGCGGCGCAAGGTTTCAGAAGGTAAAACACTAAAGCGCTTTGCATAGGCATGGGAAAAGCGGCCCATATGAATGAAACCCCATTTTGCCGCAATTTCGGAAACTGTACCATCCGGGCCTGCATTCATAAGGTCGAGGTGAGCCCGTGCCAGTCGCACCGACTTCAGATAGGCCATTGGCGACATGCTATAGGCTTCATTGAAACCGACCTGCAGTGTCCGATAACTGCACCCGGCATGGCTGACAAGTTTTTGCAGGGTGATCGAAGTATCAGCATGTTCGTGAACATAATCACGGGCGCGTTTAACATAATAAGGAATTGCGCCGGATACTGTTTGATGTTGCAGAAGGTCGGAAAAGGAATTGGGAAGTTGCATCAAGACATTGACCAGCATCAGGTCACGCAGACTATCAAAAAGAAAGGTATTATCAAG
>NZ_JBLWZO010000012.1:0-72143 GCF_048266405.1 Celeribacter sp. | reverse complement strand
CGCAAGCCACCACCTCCGGCTGGTGATCGAACAGTGCGGTATAGTCCTTATCTGCCTGCAAGAATGCCTCGTAGGTCAAGGCATCATCCATGTCGCCAAGATGATGACCCAAGAGCATCTGCCCGTCTTTCAAAAGACAAATCGCGCCTTTCATCTGACCACCATAGGCCGCAACCTGTGGCGCTTGTTCAAAGCCTTCCGGCAAAGGCAGAGTTCCCGGCACCCGCCCGCGCGCACGTCGCAGCACCATCGCCCCATGCGGCGTCATCCGCTCAACAGAGTCATCAAGACGACGGGTAATTCTGCGGTCATGAAAGAGGCACGCATCTGCGAACCCAGCCAGTTTTTCGCGAGCTTCCTCATTCCCGATCACCTGCGGTTCTCCTGACAGGTTGCCGGACGTCATCACCAATGGCCCGCCCACAGCATCAATCAACAGATGGTGTAGCGGCGTATAGGGCAGCATCCAGCCCAACGTATTTTGTCCGGGCGCAATCCCCTTTGAAACACGTCGGGCTGACAAAAGAACAATGGGAGCGGCAGGATCTCTGAGCAGGGCTTCTTCCGCATCCGACACGTCGCACCACTTCCGGATCATCTCCAGCGTTCCCATCAAGGCAAAAGGTTTCGCGGGACGGTGCTTGCGCCTGCGCAGCCTCGCCACGGCTTCGTCATCACAGGCATCACACGCCAGATGAAAGCCCCCAAGCCCCTTCACCGCGACAATCTCTCCGTCCCGCAAAAGCTGTGCAGCATTGGTGACAGGGTCACCTTCCATGGCAGGATGTAGCCAAAGTCGTGGACCGCAATCGGCACAGGCCACGGGCTGCGCGTGGAAGCGACGATCTTCGGGGTTTTCATATTCCGCCCGACAGGCCGGACACATCTCGAACGGGGCCATAGTGGTGCGGCTTCGATCATAAGGCAACTTTTCAACGATGGTGAACCGCGGGCCACAATGTGTGCAATTCGTAAAAGCATACCCCGCACGACGTTCTTGCGGGTCAAAAACCTCGTGGAAACAAGCGTTGCAGGTTGCGGCATCGGGCGTCACGCGGGTATGCGTTGCACCACTTTGTGAGGCGACGATCTCGAAACCCTCGAATTGTATGTCCGCCAGTTGAAGAGAACGGGTTTCAACAGCATCAATGCGTGCAAGCGGCGGCATCTGCGCCCGCATGCGATCCTCGAACCCCGCCGCATCGCCGACAATACGGATTAGCACCCCTTCGCTATCATTGCGCACATCCCCCGAAAGTCCCATGTCACGCGCAAGTCGCCAAACGAAGGGGCGAAACCCTACGCCTTGCACCTGTCCGCGCACACGGATTTCCAGTCCATGTACGCCTTGAGAAGTCACCTCTGCACTATGAGTCACACTCTCACTCCTGCTTCCCGTGGAAACTATTCAAGATGCCTTAGTGGACGGTGCAGACCATGCACGGATCAAAAGATCGGACAATATGCTGAACAGAAACCGGCGTTTCCTCACCTTCACGCACCTCGGCACCGACCAAGGCCGCCTCGACTGGTCCGGGCACACCCCGTCCATCTCGCGGCGAGAAATTCCACGTTGTCGGCGCAATGATCTGATAGGACGTTATCACGCCCCCTTCGACCCGCACCCAATGGCCCAAGGCACCGCGCGCGGCCTCAACCATCCCTACCCCTTCGCCGTCCTTCGGCATTCTGACGTAACGCATAAACGTCGCCCGTGGGTCAATAGAGTCGAGAAGTCGCTCCATCTCGATCTGGGTACGCGCCAATTCCAATAATCGCCCAATCACCCGCGCCCGCACAGAGCCTTCGGCTGCGAGCGCCACAGCCAACGGATGACCGTCAATCGCTTGTCGCGCCAAAGCCCCTGTTTCAAAAGTCTCTCCGGCCAAACGCGGCGCTTTGCACCAACTGTAGGCATCTTCGCGCATGTCTTCATCTGGACGCGTCATACCCCGAGACGGATGCGCATCCTGTCCGAGCATCCAACTATGTGTGATCTCTTCTACAATCTGCTCCGGCTCCAATTGGCTTGCCGCACCATCGATCAACGTTCCGCGCTTAAATAGCGGGCCATCCGGACACGGGTAAGCCCCGAACGACAAATAGCGCTCCGCTCCGCGCCCTAGAGTTTCAAGTGCGAGATCGTCTGAAACCGAAAGGAAAAGCGCAACGTCACCGCCTGTCCAACTAGACAATTGTGTAATCGTCGACAATTCTACGAACTGTTCCAATCGCCCTCCAAACACCACCTCTTCAAGGTAGGCACGAAACGCGGCAAGATCGGCACTGATACGGATTTTATCGCGAACCGAAGGCGCACGGGTCACACCACCAGGCTGAATGGCCAGAGTATGGGGCCACTTCCCTCCCAACAGGCCAGTAACATGCATCAATCCAGCCCGCGCCTCGACTGCCCGCTTGAGCGCGGAGCCCTTGGCTGCGGTGAACCGCATCAGCACCTGATCCCACCAAGGCCGATCTGCATACTCTGCACGAGCAAAATCCGGCATGAAAAACATGTTGAAATGCATCAAATGATCGGAGGCATTTTCAATCATATGCAAAAGCTGCGCCACTTTCGCGCCTTCAGGCGACGGAGTTTTGCCGGCCAAATCCGCCAAAGCCTGCGCAGCCGCCATAGATTGACTGATAGAACATATACCGCAAATACGCGGTGTAATGGTGAGCGCATCTATGGGAGCCTTGCCCTGCAAAATGCTTTCAAATCCTCGAAACAGCGGCGAATTGGCATAGGCCGCAGAGACACGCCCCTCGCGCACCTCCAACCGGATTTCAAGATCTCCCTCCACACGATTAAAAGGGCCTACAAGCAAAGTGGTCGAGTCAGTCATTCTTACGGCTTTTCACTGAGGGTGGGACGACAATACGATCCGCGGCGGCGTTTTGGGCCACCCGATCTGGCGTTGCGCGTTTCGATAGCGAGGCCAGTGCCATGAACCACGCTTTTGGCATGTCCGTCGGCAACCCAACGGGAATACCCGCAAATTTTGGGGTCTCTGTAAACCCGTGCCCTGGCTCTTCAAACTCAGGCGCAGTGCAACTGATACAGGGATAGCCTGCGCGTGTGCAGCTTCCTTCGCCATTCCAGAGCCTGATGTTGCAATCACCAACAGCTTGCGTGCCCACACAACCGAGATGCTCCATCATACAGCCCATTTGGCTCAATTCTTCGGCAGACGCTTTGTATTCGTAAAACTCGTTTTTGGTGCATGCGTGATGCACAAGATTATCCGTATAGAAGCGGGGGCGGGCAAAACTGTCCAGATCATCAGCACAAAGACTATCAGAGGCCAATAGCATCAGAGTTTCCGTCACCCAATCAGGGTGGGTCGGACAACCGGAGATATTGATAACAGGCAACCCCGATTGCGACCGGAAATGAGAGGGCAACGCGGCACCACTATGCCGACCTTCATATTGCACTCCCGTAGCATCAGAGGGGTTGTCGCCTGCAGAGGTCACGCCGCCATATGTGGCACAGGTTCCCACCGCGACCACATGTTTCGCCTTTGGCGCAAGACTTTGCACCCAGTCAAGCATGGAACGTCCTGTCCCTGCGAGCATATGATAGCGCCCTGTTCCTTTGGGACCGTGGACGATGGAGCCCTCAATGCACAGAATATCAAGCTCCTGCTCTCCTGCCTCAATCGACGCCAACAAATGCTGCACCTGCGCCCCACTGGCCTCCGAAAAGGACGGGTGCCAAAGAAATTCGAGCCCCGCTGCCGTAAAGAGATCTAAGACATTCGGGCTTTCTGCACACAGAAGCGACATTGTGCAGCCCCCGCAGCCAGCCGATTGCAACCAGAGAATGTTCAAATCTTATCCCCCCGTTTAAGGGTCAGCCGGAAACAGGCGCCCTCTGCCACGTCTGGCAGATAGGTCAAAGACCCGCCGTGCTCCTCTGCGATTTTATGGGAAATAGACAGGCCGAGCCCCGTGCCCTGCCCGACCTCTTTCGTGGAAAAGAATGGATCAAAAATCGCGGCCCGTAGGTCTTCAGGCACACCAGGACCGTTGTCGCAGACCTGAAGCACTGCAAAATCTTCATGATATGAGAGATTGACCTGTATTTCCGGTTCTTCGACGTCTTGCATAGCGTCAGCCGCATTTTGCACAAGGTTCATAATCACTTGTTGGACGTGCCCCAATCGGCCCAAGGCTATACAGGGGCTTTCCCCCACAACCGAGATTTTCATCCGGCTTTTCTGGCCGCGTTTGACCCATTCCGCGCCGATCCGCGCGGTTTCTGCCAAATCGAACGGTGCGACTTCACCGGAACCATCGGCAGACAGTCGCCGCAAATCCTCAACAATATCGCGCACACGCTCCGCCCCGTCATGGGCACCCTCAATGGCTACACGCAGATTTTTCAAATCCCGTTCGAGTTTCAGTTGAGAGCGCAGCTCAACAAGTTCTTCACGGCTTGCACCTGCCTGAACTTGTTCAAAATAGGCTTCGAACCGGTCGAGGTATTTTTGCAGACTATGAGTATTCGCATAAACAAATGAGATGGGATTGTTCAGCTCATGCGCCACACCGGCCAGCAACCGCCCCAAAGAGGCCAGTTTCTCGGTCCGCACCAGTTGGGTTTGAGCCTGCTTGAGCTCTTCGAGGCTTTGCTCCAATTCGCGATAAGCGCGACGCACTTCGCCAAGAGGCCGCCCGGTCAGGATAATCCCGTTCACACGTTTGCGGCGATCCAAACGCGGCGCAACGCGAAAATCAACCGGACTAGCCCCTCCCGGTGTTTCCAGATCAACCTCGAACGTCTTTTCCTCTTTGTCCCGCACAACTTCGGACATCGCCATGCCCATACGGTCGCGCATTGCGCCTTCAAAAAAGGCCCCCATTGGCCGTCCGATCAATGCACTCTTTTCTTCTCCAATCGCAGAGCAAAAAGATTGGCTTAAATCGGCGATAAATCCGTCCTTGTCCGTGACCACGAGATAGTCCGAGATTGACGCCATAATCGACCCGAGGAAGGTGCGCAGGCTGGACAGTTCCGCGTTCTGGGCCTCTAGCTGCTCCTGATAATCAACCAGCTCGGCATATGTTTTGTCCACCGCGTCAAGCACATCCACCCATGCCGCGTCATCAAAGCCGGGCTTGAGCTCTCCGCCCATTTTTGTGGAAATGTTCGCCATAGAGACCTCCTGCTCCAAGCGTGTCAGTCACGCCGCAAGGACGCAATAGAAGATTACATTACCAATGCGCCTCGGCGTATCAAACCTGAACAAATGGATAGAAGAACAACGAAACACCGGAGCTTTTCAGAGAGATGAATGTTGCTCCAGCGCTTGGGTCGCTGCGCGGTGACAAGACGGTTCAGGAGATTGCAGCCAAGCCGCAAAATCGGCCTAAAAGCAGAACCGCTTCAAATTGCGTTCGAACACGATCATTCTCAGCGGCCATCCGTTATCTTGCATCGGTGCTTGTCGACGCAAGATAACCACTTTGAAACAGCGCCATCGGCGCAGACGTTATTGAGCCAAGGCTGGCGTGGAACGGCTTTGGTAGACTGCGCCCATCACAGCTCCAAAGATGATGTGCAGCACGAGGGTCATCATCGGCGCCATCATGCCCATCTTCATGCCAAACAATCCGGCACCCGCCATCGGCATCACCATGATCATCATGCCGAGCCATGCAGCCACGCCAAAAACGGTACCCTTGGCAATGGCACTATTGCCTGGGATCATATCGTAAAACAGGGCAAATCCACCGCCCCATGCAAGCGAGCCAATCATAAAGTGGATGATCCAACCGACGATAACGGGCGTGCCCATCATCATTGCAATCATTGCGGCGACGTCGAGTTCGGGCATGACGCCCATCATCGCTTTCACAACCATCATCGCCGACAACACAACTGTTCCGATAAAACCGGCTACGACGCCATTCTTGAGATTTGTCATTTTCTTATCCTTTCACAAAAGTCGCAGAGGACGTCATGTCTTCCTGACTATTTTTTCGTGTGAAACGCGGAAAGGATATCGTCAATCTTGGCGTCATCGCTGTCAGACGCCTGCGCTTCTGCTTTAACGAGCCGACGCGTGGTACGCATCTGCTCCATAAAGGCAGAACAGCCATGACACATCGAAAGGTGCAGGCGAACCCGCAGCCTCATCAAACTGCTTAACTCTCCATCGAGATAAGCGTCGGCCTCATGGGCAATGTCGCGGCAGCGTAGCATGATGTTTTTCCTTTTCCGTGTTTCACATAGATAAGACCGCTCAGGATCGTATTCGTTACAAAGTTTTTTCGATTTCTATCATCGTTCAATATTATCAATGGCTTGTCGAAGGCTAAAACGGGCCCGATGCAGCATGACACGGAGGTTGGCCTCGGTCAGTCCGAGAATGTCGCACACCTCTTTCGCCTCCAGTTCCTGCTGGCCGCGCAGGATCAGAACCGCGCGTTGTGCGGGCGGAAGCGCGTCGATCGCCTCGCCCACATGGCTCAGAATCTGGCGACCATTCACGATCCTGTCTGGTGTTATCTCGTCCCAAAGTTCGGGCGCATCTTTCCACCGGCCACGGCCGTCAAAAGCATCGTCGAAGGTATCATCGCCATCAGAGGTATCCAGTGACACACTGCGCCCGTCGCGCTTTACGCGGGTCTTTGCCTTGTTGGTGAGGATGGTGAAAATCCATCCCGCAAGCGAGGAGCGCCCCTCGAAGCTGTCGATTTTGCGCAGGACGGTCATCCATGTGTCCTGCGCTATTTCTTCGGCGGAGGCGCGATTGTTCAGGATAGCCGAGGCGACTCGGACCATTGCGCCATTGTGTCGACGATAGACGGCTTCGAACGCCACACGGTCACCCGAGATAAGGCCCTGAACTGCGTGTTCGTCGGTGTTTTTAGGTTTCGACACGTCTTCGCACTCCTATCTCTATCCGCGATTGTAGACAGGTGACGGAAGAAAAAAACAACCCATTAGAGACGGACACGACATCGGAGCCGTCGCACTGAGACGCAACACAAATCGCGCCACGTCTGCGATAAAACCTATGCCGACAGCGTCACGAGCACGAAGACCCCCAAGAATATCGTCTGCGCCACAAGCATGAAAATGGCTTCACGGCCAACGTATCTCAACTTTTCAAGAGAGGTTTTCATCCCGACCGCCGCCACCGCAATCACAAGCGCAACTCGCGACACGCGACCTGCTCCGTCGGTCACAATCGACGGGACCAAGTGATAGGAATTCAATGCCGCCAAGATCAAGAAACCAACCACAAACAGCGGCAACAAAGGTGGACGACCCTCGGACTGTGTTGCTGTACGGCGCAAAATCAGCGCACCGATAAAGACCACGGGCGCAAGCAAAGTGACGCGAAAGAGTTTCACCACGGTAGCCACGTCGCCCGTCTCCTCGGACACCGAATAGCCCGCACCGACGACCTGCGCCACATCGTGGATAGTGCCGCCGAAAAACACGCCTGTTGCCTGCGAAGACAATCCGAGGAATTGGGCAACGATAGGATAGACAATCATCGCCACCGTCGACAAAACCGTGACAGAAATCACCGTGAACGACAGGTTGCGCTCGCTTTCCTCGGTCTTGGGCAAAATGGAGTTAATCGCCATAGCTGCCGAGGCGCCGCAGATAGCCACGGCACCGCCCGTCAGAAATCCGAACAAGCGATCCTTACCCACCAGTGGCGCAAGAACGACGGAGAGCAAAATCGTAGCCGCGACGCCCAAACTGATTGTGCCAACCTGCGCCCACCCAATCGCCTGCACCATGTCAAAACTGACGCGCAGCCCCAAGAGAGCCACACCAAACCGCAAAATATGTCTGGCTGCAAAATCAATGCCCTCTGCGCATTTCCCGTCATACATGAGAAAGTGCAGCGGGATACCAAACAGGATCGCCATCAGCATCACGGGCGCACCGTAATGGTCTGCGACAAACTGCGCGGCCATTGCCACGAGCGCAACAATAAGGAGGCCCGGCCCAAGGGCGCGCGCACGAGAAACAGTCATGTATGGGCTCACTTTTGGAATACAGGAACCGTCAGGCCACTGTCTTTTTCGAACAGGTGAATAGCGTCGACATTCAGGCGCAAACGGATCTCGGCTCCCGCAACCACATCTGTTTGACCGGCCATATGAATGGTCAGCGTTTGCCCCGTGTGCAACGCGCCGAACAGATAGCTTTCCGTGCCCAGTTGCTCCACCTCCGAAACGTGGAACATCAACGGCCCCTCTGGATCGACAATCAAATCGCGAGGGCGCACACCAAGCTCGAAGGCGGCTCCGCCCTTGGCCGCCAAATGACTGTGACCGCGCGAGATAACCTCTCCGTCTGCGAGCATCAAGGTGCCTTCCTCGTCAACCATCACATCCACAAAATTCATCGCGGGCGAGCCGATAAAGCCCGCAACAAAACGATTGGCGGGATGGTTGAACAGCTCAAGCGGCGTGCCGAATTGCTCTACCTTCCCTGCCCGCAGCACAGCGATTTTGTCAGCCATCGTCATGGCCTCGACCTGATCGTGTGTCACATAAATCATCGTGTTGCCGAGACGCTGATGCAGGGCCGCAATCTCGCGGCGCATGGCCACACGCAACTCCGCATCGAGGTTCGAGAGCGGCTCGTCAAACAGGAAAATCTTCGGCTCGCGCACCACGGCGCGTCCGATGGCGACACGTTGGCGTTGCCCGCCCGACAACTGCCCCGGGCGACGATCGAGAAGCGGCTCAATCTGCAACATCCGCGCGGCCTCATCCACGCGCTCTTTGACCTCGGTTTTCGGGACGTTGAGATTTTCCAACCCGAAACTGAGATTCTTGCGCACGGACATATGCGGATAAAGTGCATAGCTTTGGAACACCATCGCAAGGCCACGCTGCGCGGCTGGCACGTGATTGACCACCTCGCCGTCAATGCACACCTCACCCGAGGTAATATCTTCAAGCCCTGAAATCATGCGCAGCAGAGTCGACTTGCCACAGCCCGACGGGCCAACAAACACGCAAAACTCACCCGACTTGATCTCAAGGTCAATGCCGTGAATGACATCGACCGGGCCATAGCTTTTCTTGACGTTTTTGAGGGTAAGATCGGCCATTATTTCAATCCTGTGTTCGCGATACCCGCGGTGATGTATTTCTGAAGGAAGACGAAAACCAACGTCGAAGGAATCAAGCTGACCATCGTCATGGCAAGGCGGTAATGCTCTTGGCTCAGATGCTCACCCCTGAACTCCAACAAGCACAGCTGGATGGTGTAAGCTTCCTTGGTGGTGGCGATAGCAACGAGCGGCAGGATCAAATCATTCCACCGCCAGATCACCGACAAAATCCCCAAAGCGGCAAGCGCAGGCAGCGTCAAAGGCAGCATGATGCGCCAGTAGACTTTCCACTCGGAGGCCGCATCCATCCGCGCTGCTTCCAACAACTCATCAGGGATCGACAACATATATTGGCGCAAGAGGAACACGCCCGTTGGCGTCGCAGCACCGGGAATGATGACGCCCCAAATCGACCCAGACAGGCCCGTGGCATGGACCGCCTTAAACACCCCCACGAGCGTGATGGTGGGAGGAACCATCAACGTCGCGAGGATCACAATGAAGAACCCGAGCTGGCCGCGGAACTTGTATTTCGCCAGAGCAAAAGCCGCCATCGAGTTGATCAACAGCGTCAGGATCGTGGCAATCGCAGTGACCAAAATCGAGTTGGTGAAACAGGTGGCGAAGTTGACATTGACGCCAAACGCCTTGCCCGTCAGCGGGTCGGTGTAGTTGCCCCACGAGGGGGCCAAGACCCGCTTCGCACTCAGGGTGTCCGTCGCGAGTTTGACCACTGCATCGGTGCGATTGTCGACATAACGCGCGGGTGTAATCTCTGAATTCGGACGGATGTTCGAGACCGCGAATTGGGTTTCCTCGCCTGTCTCGGGGTCGGGCGCGGTCACGAGGATTTGCCCGACGAACCGTGACTGCTCATAGGGGGGCAGGCCCAGAAATTCCGACACCACACGCACGTCCTCGGCATCCAACCCCGCAAGCACCGCATCCACATCATGCTCGGCCTTTGCCGCCGCTGACATGGTGGTATAGCGCAACAGCCATTCGGGAAGATCATGCGACGCCATCACCTCGCGCATTTGCACGGGCAAGAGGTCCAAATGGGCACGCAATGCGTAATAGGTCAGCCCCTCGTAATCCTCGATAAAGGCAGCGGCATCATGGCTCGCCTGCGTCTCGGCATCCAACTCTTTCCAGTTCAGCACCCAATCGGGCAGATCGGAGATGATGAAAATCTCCCGCCCCTCGGGCGTCGACACCGTCGCCCGCGCAACCTGTTCGTAAACCGTTGGCAGCAAAGAGAGGTCCTGCTTTTCAAGCTGTGATTTCGTCTTGAGCGAATTGAGGGACAGCCACGCCACGGGCACGACGATCATCAAGAACCCAAAGGCCAGATAGGCATAGGTCAGATAATCGAGCCAGTTGGCACGGCGCCCGCCCGATTTGCGGGTCAAAAACGTCATGATACCGGTCATGGCTTGTTCGCTTTCGATGAGAGGTAGACCTGTAGCAGGGACAGGCAGATGAGAACGACCGCCACCAGAAGCGAGGCCATCGCCGCAATGCCAAGCCCGTGCGTGGTCGGTTGGCCACGCAGGCCCGAGGTGTCGAATATATAAGCGACGAGCGAAATCCACCGCACGTTCATTGCGTAGAGTTCCTCAAACGCCTGCACCGCCTTGATCAGCGACAGCACCGTGACCACAAGTAGCGTCGGCGCGAGCAGCGGAATGGTGATGCGAGTGAGTTGTCGCCACGCGGGCGTGCCGTCCATTTCGGCGGCCTCATAGACATCGCGCGGAATGGCTTGCAGCCCCGCCAAAAGGATCAGCATGTAAAACCCGAGATGCGCCCATGTGTAGACAAGCACCGACCAGAACATGGTCCAGCTCGGGTCAGTGAGCCACTGGATCGGCTCCGAAATCCACCCCCAACTGATAAGCGTCTGACTAAGCGCCCCCTGCCGTTTGAGGATCAATGTCCACAGGAATCCAACCACGACCGGCGAGAGCATGACGGGATAGAAAAACACCGCGCGCCAAAAGGCGCGGCCAATGATTTTGCGATTGAGTGCAAGGGCCGTCATCAAAGCCACAACGATCATCACGGGCACTTGCAGGATCACAAAGATCGCCGTGTCGTAAACTGCCGCTTTGAATTTGTCGTCTTCGCGGTTCTCGGCGCCCGTGTCGATCTGCGTCTCCGACAGGAGCCGCGACAGGTTATCGGTCCCCGCAAAGGTGCGCTCTTCGAATTGAATAGATTGGCCGTCGGTGACGGAAAATCCGATATTGATAAACAAAGGCGCAAAAGTGAAAAGCCCGAAGATCAACATGTTCGGCAACAAGAAGAGATACGGTAGACCCGTCGCCCCTGCGAGCCGCTGAACCATCTCCAGCGGCCAACCGATCACCGTGCAAAATCGTGTCCAGAACGAGCCGGACGGGCGAAGGATCGCCCACCCGATCAGCATGTAAATTAACAGAGCAAGCGGCCAGGACGATCCTGAAAACGCTGCCGCAAATGCGTCACGCATAGCTGTCCCTCCCCGACCGCATGCTTCTGTTTATTCTGCGATCTTCGCGGCAACATCCGCGTCGATGGCTGCATAGGCTTCTTCAAGTGTCATCTCACCCGTAATTGCCCGTGTCAGGTAATCAGGCACAACACCGTAGATGACGAAGTTCTTGGCGTAGCCTTGGAAGGTGTAAGCCTGAGGTGTCGTCTCTGCCGCTTTGATCGCGTTGGCCGCGAAGACAGACAGTGCGTTTGCGACCGCAGGAGACGCATTCACATAATCGACGCCCGTTGCTTGCAACGTTGCGTTTGCGGAGATGTTGTTGGTCTTGGCCGCAAATGTTGCCGCGTTACCCAGTTGAGCAAGGTAGTCGACAAAGGCCGCCGCTGCTTCAGGATGCTCGGTTGACTTGAATGCCGCGATACCCGCGCCACCTGGCATTGCGCCACAACCACCTTCGCCACAAGGCGCAGGAACCGCTTTCCAGTCAAAGTCGGTGATATTCTCCGCGTAGTTGTTGATCATCCAAGAGCCGGACATGTGCATCGCAACAGTGCCCGATTGGAACAACGGCGCGGCGTTGCTGTAGCTTGTTCCGGACCCTGCGGGCCAACCCTCTTCCGGCATCAGGCCAGACTTGTGCCACTCGACAAATTTCTCTGCGAATTTCTTGAAGCCTTCATCTACGAGGATCGGCTGACCATCGTCGTCAAAGAATTTCGCGCCATAGGAGAACGCTGGCCCCGCAATACGGTGCGCCGTGCGGTCCATAGCGAGACCCGCGGTAATACCTGTGGCCTCTTTGACTTCCATGAGGGCCGCTGCCCAATCGTCCCATGTCGCGCCTTCACCGGGCATCTCGACGCCCGCGTCATCAAACAAGGACACGTTCACATATGGGCCCGTCACAGTAAGCTGCGACATCCAACCATAGATGCCTTTATCCTCGCCACCTGGCGCGCGGAACCATGGCAGGGTCGCACCGTAATCAGCTTCCCAAGCGTCGACATCCACATAGGGGCTAAGGTCGAGATAGTATTTGTTCAGACCGCCAAGGTTGGTGATCCGCGCCACATCAGGTGCCGCATCCGTTTGCAACTGGTTCTCAAGCTGATCGCGGATGACGTCGTAACCGACTGTGTCCATCTTGACCGTGTGGCCCGTGGCAGCTGTGAACCCTGGGATCATCTCGCCGATGACGTCGCATTCGGTGCCATCTTGGTAGCACAGGAACGTGATCTCATCTGCGGAGGCCGCGGTGGCCCCTGCAAGGATCGTGCTGGCGAGTGCCGCCGCTTTCGTGAAATTGATAGTGCCCATCTTGTTTCCTCCTCTAAAGAAATAGGCTGGTCTAGTATGTGTCGGCACGAACCCCCTCCTCAAGGTGCCGCATCGACATGTGCGTTTTAAGATTGCGGAACAAACGTCCCCATCTGGCCGCCAAAAAATCCAAGGGCATGGCGGCTATCGTCGAAACTTGCGTGCTTCACTTCACCAACGACGATCGCATGATCACCGCCGTCAAACACGGAGTGTTGCTCGCAATGAAAACAGGCAAGACAGTCTGTTAGCAACGGAACACCGACGTCACTCATCACAAAATCACTGTCGGACAAGCCAAAGCCATCCTTCGCAATGCGCCAACAGATTTCGCGCTGCGTATCCGCAAGGACGTGAATCGCGAACCGTTGCGCGGCTTCGAAATGCACGAACCTGCGCGACTTGCGATCCGGTGCCCAAAGCACCAGTGGCGGGTCGAGCGACAGTGACGAGAAACTATTCGCAGTGATCGCAATCGGACCGCGCTCCGTCATCGTTGTCACGATGGTCACGCCCGTGGCAAACCGCCCGTAGGCATCACGCAACAGCCGCGTATTGTCCTCATTCGGGACGAAGTTTTTTACCGCCATATCCATTGCCGCCCTCATCTATGCAACCTCATGGCCCAGAGCCGCCTCGTAGAGTTCAAACCAGCTTTGACGGTCCAAGTTGACCGACATCGCCGCGCCAAGTGTTTTGATACGGTCCAAGTTATTGGTTCCCAAAACCGGAAGGATTTTCGACGGGTGGCGCAGCAAGAACGCCACCGCAATCGCTGCACGATCAACACCATACTCAGAGGCCAGCGCGTCCATCCGCTCGGCCAACAGACCCTTAGCGTCTGTCATCAAACTCCCGCCGCCCAAGGGCGACCATGCCATCATCGCATCACCATTCTTTTGGTGGAACGCGATATCGCCATTGGTGAAAGGAGAAATCTCGCTCAGTGAAATTTCGATCTGGTTCGTGGCCAGCGGAGTCTTGGTCGCGGATTGCAGCAGCTCCCAGTCCCACGGCTTGAAATTCGACACGCCCACAGCACGCACTTTGCCCGACGCCACGAGATCGTCCAAGGTCGCCCCCGTCTCATGATGATCCATCAACGGATCAGGGCGGTGGATGAGCAACAGGTCGATCTCGTCAATGCCCATTGCTTTGAGCGAGTAATCAACAGACGCCTCAATATGCGCGCGGGAGGTGTCGTAGTATTTCACCCGCTTGTCCGCATAGCGCCCCATCGGTGCAACGATGTCGCATTTGGTGACGATCTGCATCTGAGGTCGCAGCGCAGGGTTCGCACGCAGCGCTCCGCCCAAAACATCCTCCGCCGCGTAGCCGCCGTAAATATCGGCCTGATCAATGGTCGTAATTCCCTGATCGAGACAGGCCTGAATTTTCGCTTCGACATGAGCGGGGGAGGTATCGGCGTCATCACCAATCCGCCACATGCCATAGACGATGCGAGAGAAATCGAGATCTTTTGTCAGTTGAACGCGGTCCATTAGCGACGCACTCCGTTACCGAGGGGTGTTGCGGGTGTAGACGCGGGAACGCGCCCGTATTCATGGGGCAACGAACAGGTCTTCATCTGCGGCAGCACGCGCTGGCCGAAATGCATCGCCTCTTCGGTGTGTGGATAGCCCGACAGGATAAAGGCCCGCATACCCATCTTTTGATAGGCTTCCAGTTTCGAGAGCACTTGATCGGTTGAGCCAACCAGAGCCGCACCACAGCCCGACCGCGCACGCCCGACGCCTGTCCACAGGTTCGGCTCGATAAAGCCGTCATCATCGGCCACATCGCGGTTTTTGGCCTGATGGCTCACGCCCAACGACTTGGAATCCAAGGCGCGTTCGCGGATGGCTTTGCCCTGCTCGTCGTCTAGTTTGGAAACGATGTAATCGGCATATTCGCGGGCCTCGGCCTCGGTGTCGCGCACGATCACATGCACACGCAAACCGTAATCCAGAGTGCGGTTGTATTTCTCTGCAACAGCGTTCACGGCCTTCATACGCCCTTCTAGCTCTTCCATCTTTTCAGGCCACATCAGATAGACATCGCAATGCTCGCCACACAGGTCGAGCGCATCAGGTGAATAGCCCCCGAAATAGAGCAGCGGCCCGCCCGTCTGATATGGCACCACAGGATCGGTGGTAAGTCCTTCGAAATTGTAAATCTCGCCCTTGTGATTGATTTCGTCCCGTGTCCACGCCTGCTTGAGGATCTCGACCACTTCACGCGAGCGCTGGTAGCGATAGAGACTCGGGTCGGTTTGACCGGGAAAATCGGAGGAAATGATATTCACGGTCAAACGCCCTTCGAGCATGTGATCAAGCGTCGCGATAGTTCGCGCCAGCATGATCGGCTGCACCTCGCCACAACGCACAGCGGCGAGCATATTGATCTTCTCGGTGATCGGCGCACAGCCCGCCACAAAGCTCAGCGTGTCTTGCCCGACCTGATAAGAGGAAGGACACAGAATGTTGCGAAATCCCTGCGCCTCGGCCGTCTTCACGATATTCGAGCAATGCGACCATGATGACCGCAACGCCCCGTCAGGAACTCCGAGAAACTGATAGTCATCGGAACACAATGCCGCAAACCAGGACACCTCGGCTGCATCTAAATCCGCTGACGTAATGGGCACGACCGTCATCACTTTTCTCCCTAATGCTCCGTGACATTTTCTCTTGCGTAGCAGCCGCTTTGATGTAGATCAATGGTGCATCAATTTTTTCTGCGACAGATGGTCTCATCAAAAATGCACAGCAAAGACGGACACACAGCCCTCCCGATCTATATGCAGATCAGCGAGTCTCTCATGCGCGATATCGCGGGTGGTCGCTATGTAGAGGGGGAGCGCCTTCCGCCCGAACGCAGCTTGGCCGCGACCTACAAAACAACGGTGCGGACTTTGCGTAAATCTCTGACAGAGCTTGAAAAAAACGGCATGTTGGAGCGCATTCAGGGGTCGGGGAACTACGTGCGCTACAACGCGGATGCACGGTCAATTTATTCGATGTTCCGCCTCGAACTGCCCACGGGGGGCGGCCTTCCGTCGGCAGACATCCTCACCGTGGAGTATCGCGAAAAACCCGCTGACCTTCCCGAATTCGGGGCATCAAATCACGCGTCGATGATTCGCCGCCTGCGCTATCTCGACAACATTATTATCGCCGTCGAAGAAATTTGGCTCGATGCCGACAGTGGCCGCGTTGACCCCGCACAGCTCTCCGATTCCCTCTACCTCTACTATCAAAAGAAACTCGGATTCTGGGTGTCCCGCGCGGTCGATTCCGTCTCGATAGACCCTACACCCGATTGGGCCCCAAAAGAATTCGGCGTCCCGCTTGGTGGCATCGCGGGCTACATCGAGCGGCTGAGCTGGGCACAGGATCCCGCCCCCGTCGAGTTTTCACGCACATGGTTTGACACAAAAAATGCGCGCTACGTGCAGCGCTTGCAATAGGAGACACAATGTCAAAAGTAACGCATTACGGCATCATCGGCTGCGGCATGATGGGACAGGAACACCTGCAAAACATCGCGTTGTTGCCCGACACGAAAGTCGCCGCCATCTTCGAGCCCGACGCGGAAATGCGCGCCCGATCCGCGCGCCTCGCACCTGATGCCGTTTTCGTGGACAGCATTGCGGAGCTGCTCGCCATTGACGCGCTCGATTGCCTGATGATCGCAAGCCCGAATTTCCGCCACATGGAGCAGCTTGAAGAGATCGCAACGACACGCGCCCTGCCCGTCTTGGTCGAGAAACCGCTCTTTACCGATCCCGCACATGTGGCCCGTATCCAGTCCTTTGCCGAGACCTATCCCGCCCCCGTTTGGGTCGCGATGGAATATCGCTACATGCCGCCGATTGCCGCATTTTTGCACAACGCCGCAGATGCGACGGGCGGCATCAAGATGCTCACCATCCGCGAGCACCGCTTTCCCTTCCTCGAAAAAGTCGGCGACTGGAATCGCTTCAACCACCAGACGGGCGGCACCTTTGTCGAGAAATGCTGCCACTTCTTCGACCTCATGCGCCTGACACTGCAAAGCGAACCAGTCCGCGTCAGCGCCTCGGGGGGACAAGACGTAAACCACCTCGACGAGAGTTATAACGGCGCAACACCCGACATTCTCGACAATGGCTATGTGATCGTGGATTTCGAAAACGGCACCCGTGCCATGCTCGAACTATGCATGTTCGCTGAAGGCGCGGAATATCAAGAAGAGGTCAGCGCCGTCGGACCAAAGGGCAAGATCGAAGCCCACGTCCCCGGCCCCGGTCGCTTCTGGCCCGAACACCTTGGTGCCGCTCCCGTGCCGAAACTTATCGTCAGCCCGCGGTCTCCCAAAGGCCCCGAAAGCCGCAACATCCCCGTGGACCCCGCCCTACTAGCGGCGGGCGATCACAACGGCTCCACCTTCTACCAGCACCAAAAATTCCTCGAACTGGTGCGCGGCGAACGCGACGCCCCAGAGGTCTCGCTCAACGACGGGAAAATGGCCGTCCTCATGGGCATGGCCGCACAACTCTCCATCGCGGAACACCGCGTGGTAGAGATGAGCGAACTCATCGGCTAACTCTCCTCAATCCAACCGCCGCCCGTCACAAAAATCATGACGGGCGACGGCTATTGATGTGCTCTACTAAACCAATGTGAAAACTGGAAAAGCGCTCTATCGGTAAATGGTTTCCGGCAGCCACATCGACAAGGCAGGGACAAAGGTCAACAACAGCAACACCATCACCAAGGGAACGAGGAACGGTGCTGTCGCAGTCACACAACGCTCAAACGGCACGTCCGAAACCTTGGCCAGAACATAGAGCACCAAGCCAACAGGCGGCGTCAGCAACCCGATCATCAAGTTCAAAATCAAAATGATTCCGAAATGAACGGGATCAATACCGATCTGCATCGCAACAGGGAGCAGCACTGGAGTCAAAATGGTGATCGCGGCCAAGGTTTCCATGAAACACCCGACGATGAGAACGATCACCATAATGATCAGAAGAATGGCAACTCGATTATCGGTGAAGCCCAACATGGACTCTGCAAAGGACTGTGCGACCTGATTTGCCGTAAGAATCCAGGCAAAAATCGACGACGCCGCGACAATCATCATAATCGAGGCTGTCGTTTCAACCGTATCCATCGACACCCGCAAAATACGTTTCAGGTTGAGAGTGCGATACACAAACAGCCCCAAGAACAACGAGTAGGCGACAGCTGCAACAGCGGCTTCGGTTGGGGTAAATATACCGGTGAGAATCCCACCGACAATGATCATCGGTGTGAACAACGGCAAGATTGCGTGCCACAGTGTTGTCAGGAACAAGCGGACTTGGAACCGTTCATCGCGTGGATAGTTTCTAATCTTGGCAAAGATAGCGACCATAAGCATGAGCGCGAACGCCATGAGTAGCCCCGGGATCAGACCGGCGGCAAACAACTGACCGATAGAAGTGTCTGCAATCACGCCGTAAACCACCAATGGCAAAGACGGCGGAATAATCGGCCCGATGGTCGAAGATGCAGCCGTAATGCCTACCGAGAAATCAGTATCATAGCCAGCTTCGCGCATCGCCTTTATCTCGATGTTACCGAGCCCTCCGGCATCAGCAACAGCCGCACCGGACATGCCGGCGAAGATCACGCTGGCGCCGACATTGACGTGCCCCAATCCGCCATACATCCAGCCCACGGTCGCGCGCGCAAATGCGAAAATCTTGGTGGTGATGCCCGCCGAATTCATCAAATGGCCTGCCATGATAAAAAACGGCACCGCGATCAAGGGGAAGGAGTTAATCCCGTTGACCATGTTGTGCAGCACAACAACGCTGGGCAGACCATCGAGCATGATAAAAACCAACGATGAAATTCCAAGAGCCACCGCCACCGGCGCGCCAGCAATCAGCAACAGGAACAAGAGAACAAAGAGAAGGATAAGTGTCATCGGAATGCCGCCTGTCAGTTGGTTACGTCGTGGAGTGAATGCTCTTCAAGCTCGCGCAGAACATCCTCAGGGGATTGGCGCATCTTGCGTACGAGCCAATAGATGGAGAACACCGTCATTGCCGCGAGGGACACAGCAACGCCCCAGTAGAGCAGGCTTTTCGGAATTTCGACCGATGCCATTTTGGTTCTTGTCTTCTGTGCCAACTCCACTGCCAGCCATGTAAGGTAGCCGTAGAACAAGGTCGAACACAGCTCCATCAGTACCGCCAACCACTTACCAGCGCTCGGTGACAGATAACGATAAAAGAATTCGAGAAAGATGTGCGTCCCCTTGCGGGTGACCGAAATGGCGCCCAAGAACGCAACCAAAATCAGGATGTATCGCGCGATTTCCTCGGTCCATGCCAAGCTGTCATTGAGCACGTAACGTGTGAAGAATTGAAGGAATACGATTGCCGCCAAGAACCATAAAGCAATCAGTCCCGGCAGATCAGTGAGACCGAAATCAGAGGTATCGACCTCTGAATCGGTGAACGTGATGTCGGGGCGCGTCTCTTCCGCGCGCCCCTCCACCGACTGTTTGTGAGTATTCATATCTGACATTCAGTTGAAAGAGCTTACAGCTCGCCAAGCCGACGGAACTGTTCCATCGTGTATGGAACATCATCGCCAGTCAGCATCGGACGCACCGCATCTTGGAACGGCCCTTTATCAACTTCGTTTACCGTGATGCCCTGCTCGCGGAACCACGCAACCAGATCAAGCTCTGATTGATAGATCTCTTTCGACACTTTTAGTGCAGCATCTTCCAAAACCTCACGTACAATTGCCTCGTCATCGCCAACACGATCAAGCGCATTGTCCGAGGCAATCACGAGCAACGAATTCAAAATGTGGCCTGTCAGGTTAATGTTCGACTGAACCTCGTAGAACTTTTTGAACTTGATAGTTGGCAGCGGGTTTTCTTGGGCATCAACCACACCTTGCTGAAGTGCGAGGTAAACCTCGGAGAAGGCCATCGGCGTCGGGTTGGCGCCAACCGCATTCGGGAACATCAACATAACAGGAGAGTTCGGAACACGAATTTTCAGCCCTTCCATATCCGAAGGCTTCAAAATTGGCTTGTTGGAGGTCACGTGACGCTGACCGTAGTAAACGAGACCAAGCACCTGGTTCCCTGTCGCGTCGTGATAACCTTCAGACAGTTCGGAAAACAAATCGCTTGAACGATACGACAGCCAGTGATCCCAACCGCGCATGATGAACGGATAGTCAGAGATCGCAATCGGACCGTAATAGCGCTCAACAAAACTTGGACCTGTGTAGATGATATCAACCGAACCAAGACCGAGCCCTTCGTTGATCTCGACCTCTTTACCCAGAGTTGAGGCAGGGAAAACGTCGATGTCCACGCGGCCTTCGGTGCGCTTGTTGATCTCATCAGCGGCCCACTCAGCAACTTGGTGGTATGCGGAACCGGTTTCATAGACGTGAGCCCATTTCAGTGTTTCCGCCGCAAAGGCTGCTGTTGTGCCAGACAGCATGATGCACCCAGCCGTTAAAATTGAAGCAAAATTTCGTATCGACATCTTTCTCTCCCTTAACGCCCTTCGATGGGCTGATCTGACCGTCTATCTGATCGTCCTCCCGACGTAGTTGACGGTATGTTGCATATCTAATATACAAGTTAAGGCAAAAGACAAGGCACTTTTGCAGCGGCTCCTTTTCTGAAGTAAGTGGATACCCTGAATGAATGACCCAAACAGAAAGTAACTTTCAGGTGCCAAAACACAGAAAACGCGCGCAAAACACAGCGCCCACTGGCCGCGTACGATTCCCATTAGGTGCCGCGCCAACATTGGCTCAGAGCCAGTATCAGAAAATTCGCAACGACATCATTTCCATGGCCCTCCCCCCGGGGACGCCCATCTCGGAAACAGAACTTGCTGCACAATCCGGTGTCAGCCGCACCCCGATACGCGAAGCCATCTTGCGACTCGCGCGCGAGAACCTTGTGGAAGTGGTCCCGAAGTCAGGCACATTCGTCGCCCGCATTCCCGTCTCGGCCCTTCCAGAGGCGCTAATTGCCCGCTGCGCACTAGAATGTGCGACCGCCCGCGCTGCCGCGCAAGTGGCATCGCGTAGTCAAATTCTTGAACTCCATGCGCTTCTGGAGCGACAGCGCGAACTGGCCGCGCAAGGCGACATGCCAAACTTTCACCTTGCAGACGAAGACTTTCACGAGCACGTCGCCGTGATCGGCGGGCTTCCCGGACTTTGGACGATGATCCAGAACATCAAGCTGCAAGTTGATCGTTTCCGCCGCCTAACCCTTCCTGAAGTCGGACGCATGACGATGGTAATCGAAGAACACGCGGCAGTTGTTGCTGCGATCGAGGCTCGCGACACCGCAAGCGCAAGCGCAAGCGCAGCCATGGAGCACCACCTGACGGGCCTGCAATTACACGTCAAATCTGTCGTGGAGGCGCACCCCGACTACTTTATCCACGACACGGATCTTAACTCTTTACTCCACATCTAAACACTCCGAAGACACGATGAGCTCTGAAATTAGCAAAGATGTCGCGGGGAAAATCGTGGCATTTCCATTCGGAAACAGTTTAAAGAACGTCGCATCCTAGCGATCCTCGGTCTCAAAAGAAGGTTCATAAAATGGCAGGTTTCCTATCGCGCCTCTTTGGTAAATCACAAACGCCCGATCCGATCGTCGAGATTGAACCTCTGCCCCTTTCTGTCCCCTCCCCCATTGCCGCCATCGGCGACATTCACGGCTGCGCCACACTTGCATCCAAACTAGTCGCCACGCTCCACACCGATCACCCGAACGCACAGCTTCTTTTCGTTGGTGATTACATCGACCGCGGCGAGGAAAGCCGTCAGGTGATCGAGATGCTGATGGAGATGCCGGAGGCCACTTGCCTGATGGGCAACCACGAGCGCATGTGTCTGGATTTTCTTGATGCACCAGAGGAACGCGGCGCCCGTTGGTTGCGCAACGGCGGCCTTCAGACCATTGCAAGTTATGGCGTGTCGGGGACTCAAACCGAGATGACCAAAATGCGCGACGCGCTTGCACTCGCAATGGGTGACACGGTCATCAATTGGCTAGCCAACCGCCCGCTCTACGCCAAATTTGGCACCCTTTATGCGATCCACGCGGGGGCAGATCCGGCCCGCCCCATTGAGGAACAAGGCGAAAAACCTTTGATCTGGGGGCATCCACAATTTCGCAAACAACCACGCCTTGATGGCCATTGGATTGTGCATGGCCACACGATTGTCGATCAACCTTTGATAGAAGGAAGCCGCGTCAGTATTGATACGGGCGCCTATGCCACGGGACGCCTGACGGCTGCGGTCTTTTCCGGAGGCGACGTGGAATTCACACAGTCGCACCGGTAGGTTTCCACCTCAACACTTCCTTACTATGATTGATGTTTATGCGTGTCCTGATAAAAGCACACACAGGTGGCGAAGTATCACCGTAACGACAAAGAAAGGTCGAGTTTGTGGCAGATCAAAGTAATGAGTTTAATGATGAGATTGATCTTGGGGCGCTTTTGGGCACGCTTTGGCGCGGGAAGGTCACGATCATCATTTGCGCCATAGTCGCGCTATGCTTGGGGGTCGCATATGCGAAATTTGTCGCCGTTCCGATCTACACCTCGACCACCACGCTCGCCATAAAAGAGAATGGTCCATCGGTGATCGACATCGAGTCGGTGATGTCTGGCGTCTCCTCTGACAGTGACTCTCTCAACACCGAAATTGAAGTTCTCAAATCACGCGATCTGCTTGAGCGCCTCTCGGCCGAACTCGATCTGGTCAATGATCCGGAATTCAATCCGACCATCCGGCCGAAATCGTTCATCGGTAGCCTCTTGGGGGGTGATGATCAGACCTACACAGAGCAAGAAATTACCAACAAGATCGTTGAAAACCTCGGACGTGCAATTTCTGCATCCGTGCGGCGGTCGACCTTCATCATCTCGATTTCTGTCACGACACAGAATGCCGAAAAGTCAGGGAAAATCGCCAATGCTCTGGCACAACTTTATCGCGAAGACCAAATTCGCGTGAAGTTTGAAACTTTGGAAGATGCCGTCACATGGCTCTCGGCGCGCGTGGTGGAACTGAAGGCAGAATTGCAAACGCGCAATGACGAACTCAAAATCCAGACAGCCGAAGCGGACTATATCAACGACGAGGGCCTACAGGCGCTGAACCTTCAGGTGCGCGAACTTCGTGAACGCCTCATCAGTGAACAAAACGACGCCAACCGCGCCATCGCCCGCCTCACCGAGTTGAAAGCCGTCGCTGCCTCTGGCGATATCGACGCCATCCTGACCCTCACGCAAGATCAGGTTCTGCGCCGCCTGTCCACCCAAGGAGCCCCCACAACGGTACTGGCCGAAGGGAGCGAATTTAACGCACGCCTCGACCTTCTCATTGAGAGTGCTGCAAAAGACGTCGAGCGCGGCAACGCACAGGTTGCCGCCATCACCTCAACTATTGAAGACATGGAAGCACGCGTTGATGAACAGGCCACCATGTTGGCCGAATTGCAGCGCCTACAACGCGAAATCGATACGACATCGGTGCTTTACGATACTTTCCTGACGCGATTGAAAGAAACCACGATCCAGCAAGGCATCCAACAGCCCGATGCCCGTGTGCTGTCCACCGCCATCGACGGTAGAAAAGTCGCCCCCCGCACCAGCATGATTGCAGCGCTCTCCCTGATCCTCGGCCTCATGGTCGGCGCAGGTGTTGTCTTGATGCGAGAAATGCGCGCCAATGGCTTCCGCAATGCAGACGAGCTACAGCAATCCACTGGGGTGCAAGTTATCGGTCAGATTCCTGTCTTCCCGATGACGGCTCGCACCGATCTTATCAAATATCTCAAAGACAAGCCGACCTCGCCTGCGGTTGAGGCGGTGCGAAACCTGCGGACGTCGCTTCTTCTATCCAATGTCGACAATCCGCCACAGGTCATCATGTCCACCTCGACCATCCCCGGCGAAGGCAAAACCACGCAGGCGATCTCCCTGGTGCAAAACCTCACCGGCATGGGCAAGTCTGTGCTGTTGATCGAGGGCGACATCCGCCGCCGCACCCTCGACAACTACTTCAAATCCGAGGCCGGTGAACATGGTCTCCTCTCCGTCGTCTCGGGCGATGTCACACTCAAGGACGCCATCGTCAAAAGCGAGCACCTCGGCGCTGACATTCTCATGGGTCAGGTCTCCCACATCAACGCCGCCGACATCTTTTCCTCGGATAAATTTGTAGCCTTCCTCACGGAGATGCGCGCGCTCTACGACTACATCATCATCGACACGCCTCCCGTTCTCGTGGTCCCCGATGCCCGCGTCATCGGCCAGCATTGCGACGCGATCATGTATACGGTCAAATGGGACAGCACGACCAAGACCCAACTCCTTGCCGCCCTGCGCGAGCTTGCAACCGTGAACCTCACACCCACCGGCCTCGTCCTGTCCCAGATCGACCCCAAGGGCATGAAGAAATACGGCTATGGCGAATCCTACGGCGCCTATTCAAGCTACGGCGGCGGGTATTACGACGCTTAGGTCCCCTACCCTACCAGACAACAAAAAGCCCCCGACGCGATATGTGTCGGGGGCTTTCTTTTGGGTGGCGTCGATCCGCACCGCCAGCGGAGCGAAACGCTTATGTGTCTTGAGCGGGCTGATGATACCCTTCGACACGCGCTTGGATGACCTCACGCAACTGATTGCTATCATCCACCTCAATGGCGGCTGAAATCTCTTGCAGCATGGCCGTAACGTCGGCCTGTGACAGCATGTTCTCTTGAGCGCGCATAATTTTCGGATGTGGCGTGGCGACAAGACTGTCGTCATCAATCAAAAGCTCTTCATAGAGTTTCTCACCAGGGCGCAGCCCCACCACCTTGATCTCGATATCGCCCTCACCCGTCTCGGGATCTTTGACGGTGCGGCCGGACAGATTAATCATGCGACGTGCAATGTTGATGATTTTCTGTGGCTTACCCATGTCGAGCACGAACAAATCGCCACCCTCCGCATAGGCCCCCGCGAGAAGCACCAAACGGCTGGCCTCTGGAATTGTCATAAAGAACCGTGTGACCTCTTCATGCGTCACTGTGACCGGTCCGCCCGCGCGAATTTGAGACTCGAAAAGAGGAAGAACCGAACCGGATGACCCCAAAACATTCCCGAAACGCACCATGGAAAACTTGGTATCCGTGCTGCGTGTCTGTAGGTCTTGCACGACCAATTCAGCCATGCGTTTGGTCGACCCCATGATATTGGTCGGACGAACCGCCTTGTCCGTCGAGATAAGAATAAACCGCTCGATCTTTTCCTCTAATGCCACCTCGGCCACGGTCTTTGTCCCAAGGACATTGTTCCGCGCACCTTCAAGCTCGTTCTCTTCCACCAGAGGCACATGCTTATAGGCGGCGGCGTGCAGGATGATCTCGACCCCCTCTTCACGGACCAACGCCTGCACGCGCTGGCGATCCGTCACCGAGCCCAACCGTGTCACAATCTCCAAAGACAGCCCCATTTGAGCAGCAAGCGCTCGCAGGTCCCGATCAATCGCATAGAGTGCAAATTCACTGCGCTCGAACAAAACGATCTTGGCAGGCGTGCAATTCAACAATTGGCGACACAGCTCAGAACCGATTGATCCGCCTGCCCCCGTCACCATCACCGTGCGCCCTGCATAGGCCTTCGCGATTTCCGGGATATCAAGCGCAACCTTCTCGCGCCCCAGTAGCTCGTCGGGCGTCACAGGGCGCAGCGCGTTGATCATGCCACCGTCAGCCATGATGTCGACGTATGACGGCAACACCATAACTTCGACCGACATCTTAGCCAAACGCTTGACGATCACAGACCGAACATCTTGGCCAATTGAGGGCATCGCAACAAGAACACGCTCAATCCGGTGCTTTTCGATCAGGCTCTCAAGACTATCCTTGCCGTAAACATGCAGACCATTGATCAAAAGCCCATATAGGTTCGGGTTATCGTCAATAAAAAACATCGGCCGCGCTTCACGGGATTGACGTAACGCCGCCGCCAGTTGGATGCCCGCCGATCCGGCGCCATAAATGGCCACTGGGACACGCGCCTTACGCTCCCCCCCCATCGTAATCAAAAGAGAAAGCACACTCACACGGGCCAGCACCGCCAACAAAAAGAATAGCGCCCCAAAAATCAAAGGAACGGACCGCGGCCCTGGTAAATCCAAGATAAAGCACACCGACATTGCAGAGAGTGACAGCAAAATGGCCGTCGCCCCCAAGCGCAAAATTACGCCATGTTCCATCGCATGGAGTTTGACACGCGGCAGGCGCATCACATTCAAAATAACCCCGCCAATGACAACCATGGACGCAAATAAAATCCAGTTGTCTTTCACCATCGGGAGCGGGAAGAACATGCCATAGCGCAAAGCATGTGCCGCAAAAAGACTAACGACAATCAGCGCCAAATCCATCGCGAACAAAATCATACGTTTCGTTTTGCGCGGAAGCGCCAACAGTCGTTCAACAAACATTATTTACTCACTTCGCAGAATTGATTTCTACAATGACTGATTTACTAACCTATTGCTTCTCTTCTTCCCAAACTTAGCCGATCAATTGCGCACCTACAGCGCGTCCGCGCCTTGGTTCAGGAGGATTGGGAGAGCCTGTTGGAGCGCCCTGCCCCATGTCGTAATCGGTTGGGCTTTTACAAAAATAATGTCATTTGGCCGCAGCTCTAAACGCGATGCCATCGTTAAATTCACGACATTCTTGGCATTGAGGTGATAGGCTATGACCTGTTCATCTTCCGCTGGCCGCAAAACATAGATCTGCGCAGGGTTCCCTGTGGTTGTTGAGAACCCGCCCGTTTCAAACAAAATCTCGGACAGGCTCGCCGTGCGCTCGAAAGGCAGCGGCACAAGGGATTGCTTTGCCACCTCACCGACGAGGAACACATGATCGCGCTCAACGGCATTGGCAGCCAACTGCGCATTGAATATCTCGCGGCGCTCTGACAGCTCGGCGCGACGCATGGAGATTTCGGATTGCAGTTCGGCCAAAGCCGCCGTCCGCGCCCGCTGTCGCAGGTCCAGTGCATTGATAGCTTGCTCGTAATACGCCTGTGCTTTGGTCAGGTCATAATCCGTATCGACGTAAACACTATCACCGTCTGCCAGTTTGGTTTTCTGCAAACTTGGCGTCGAGAAGTAATCATCGAGCGGAATTTGATAGAGCGTGCCATCGCGGTAAATGCGAATGACGCCAAACTCATTGTTCTTGAGCGTAATACCACCCGCAGCAGTAATCGCCTGATCAAGGTGCAACGCCGACAGTGTAATTGGCACGATGACAGAATTCGCAACAGCGCCGCCAATGCTTGCGCGCTTGGAGTTAAATTCCGCTACCTCGAGACTAAACTCAGGGTTCAGCTGGTTTTGCACCAGGCGTTGAAAAATTTGGTCTTCCGCCTCTTCGACCGTCAGGCCCGCGATGGCGACGGCACCGACTTCGGGGATAGCAATCGCACCGTCATCACGCACCGTGTATCCTTGGCGTTGACGCTGCGCAGCCAAGAGACCCGTAAGTTGCTCTACCGAATTGCCCCCTGCCCGCGTCGCAAGAATGACGACATCGCCAATACCGATTTGATAAGGGCCCGATTGAACCTCTGGCGGCACGCGCAACACCATCTCGTCGGGCGGTGTCAGATTTGGAACCGTCGGAGCCTGAGGCAATGCGCCACGCCCGTGTACGGCGCCCCCTGCTCCGGCCGTCGCGAAAAACGCGGCAGGCAAAGCACGCGGCGTATAGCTTGACCGGTTTGCCACCTTGATATTCTCGGGCGTCAACGGCACCACACTCACATCCAGAGGCGTGTCCTCCGTACCCACTGTCTGCGCCGTATAGGTCACGCCACAAGAGCTAAGAAAAAGAACAGCGCAAAATGCGACCGAGAGACGAGTCAAAAACATGGGGCATCCAAACAGTGGCGAATATTTGTGCAGACCATAGTTTGTACGCCTCAATCTCGCCACTGTCGAATCGAGTTTATTTCGTCAAAACGCGACCAATTGTTGTAACAAGAGCACGGGACACAAACAGGCAAAAAGCTGCCTACGCAAAGCGGCAGTCGTTTCAGTTTGAATTGCTCCGCGCAAAACGAACAAAACGAGAACAGAATACCCTTTATTCTATGCCCCTAACGCGCGAAGCAGCACCTTCCCCGCGGGGAAGGTTACTCACATCAGCCCTATTCGATCTCGTCGAGCAGGCTTCGAACAGCCGATTCGAGCTTGCGCCGATCAATGGTCGAGAAATCGCGGTCGAGACGAATCTCCAACCGCCCTGCCCCCGCCGTACACTTGGCCTTGCCCTGCGCTCGCGCGATCTGAAATGTTGTCTTGGCCTTCGGCAATGACGTCCGCCCCCCCTGCCCTTTCGGCGCAGGAGTTGCCGCCTCTTTGGCATCCATAACGCCCGCATAGCGCCGCAACAGGTCCAACTCCTCCCGCACCGTTCGAGAGTCTAATGGGCCGAGTTCGGCTCTAATTGCGCCCGCAATAGACGGGTCCGCATCCAGTTGAGCAGCGAGCGCTAGGCCAAGAGAGCGCGGCATGTGTTGGGCAAATTTAAGATCATCACCGAGCAGCGACATCACGCGAATGAACGTCCGAATATACGAGCGCTTCTGATACCCCGCAGACTGGAACAGAGTTGCAACCGCCTTGTCTGGATCATTCTCTGCCGTCGCAGGATCAGCCGCATAGTGAATGGCAAGCTGCGCCATCTCGGCAAAGGAGATATCCTTGCGCACGAGGTTCTCATCGACCATCTGACGGTACAGGGTTTCCAAGGCCTCCCCCGTCGCGGCAACTCCGGCAGGAATCGCGCCCCACGCATCAGTGTTGCCCGTTTCAGCCAAGAGATGCTTGTAGGCACTCAGGCGCCGAAACCCCTGCACCAACTCATAGCGCCCATCCTCACGCGCCTCGACACGGATCGGGTTGGACAGGCCAATCTCCTTGATCGACGCAACCAATTCGGCCAGTTCAAAGTCGTCTCCCTTAACGCGGTCGCGGGTCAACTTGTAGGTCTCGATCTTGTCGAGCGGGATCATTTCCGCTACAAGACCGAGCCCCTTGAGCCGCACATGTTCATGGGCCAAGGCGTCATTCTCGGCACGGATCTTCGCGGCAACTTCTTCACGCTCGCGCAGGCTGCCCGCATTCTCGGTGATTGCGGCGGCCATAGGACCACGGCGCTTTGGCTCGGATGGGGAAGCGACCTTCCCCGCGGGGAAGGTATCAACTTCAACGTCATCGGGAAGATCGATGTCAAATACGCGGCGTTTTTTACTCATCATTCGTCTCCACCTTTTCCCACGCGGTCAGCGCTGTTTGCTTGAACTCGTCATAAGCCCGATCGAACGTAGCCCGCGCACGACGCCAAGTTTCGCGCGTCATATCGCGATAGTCGATCTCATAGACCGAACTCAAAAACCGTCCCGACTGCTCGACTGCGCGAGTCATTTCAATCGGGTGCTCCGCCATTCTCTCGCCAAAGACCTTTCGGAAAGCTTCAAACATCGCACTGTGCAATTCGTTATTGGGCTCGTAGCGCGTCATGAGGAATTTGATGTCAGCAAAGGTCTTCGGCAACTTAACCTTCCCCGCGGGGAAGGACCCCGGATAGCCGTCCGACAAATCTCCCAATGCCTCGGCCAACTGACCGATAAACGACGTTGTGGAATCGTATTCCCAGTAGCCAGGGCCAGACGGGACATAAAGCATGTCCGCAGCGAACACGGCATTCATCGACTGATAGCCAATAGCAGGCGGGCAATCGAAAATGATCAAATCGTAGGCATCATCAGGCAGGGAGTCGAGGTAGCGCGACATGGCTGCGAAGAACGTCCACTCGGGATTGAGGTGACGGTACTGGGCAGAGGCAAACTCGACGAAGGCGGCATTGGCACAGGACGGCACAATATCGATGGTCGACCATGCCGTAGCCTGAATGAAATCAGCGACACGCAACTGATCGAGACCAAGATCACGGATCGACGACGGAATACGCCGTTGGGGCAGGGCGGTCCCACTTGCAGCCCCCTGAGAAGAGGCATTCATACGGTCCGTTTCGCGGATCAAATCCCGCGCCATGATGCCCCAAACGGTGTGATCTTCGGAGACACTATTCAGGCCCATAGAGTGTGACAGCGTGGCCTGCGGGTCGAAATCGACACAAAGCACGCGGTAACCGTCGAGGGCTGCGGCATGAGCGAAGTGCAGGGCAACGGTGGACTTACCCGCCCCGCCTTTGAAGTTCGCGATGGCGGCGCGGAAGGCACGTTTGCCTGCAGGGCGCGGCGGCATAAGGGTCTTGCGGTTCACCTTCATCTTGCGGCGCAGCTCATTGATTTCATCAAGAGAGAACCACCGCTGACGGCCATCCGCCTCAACTTCCCCGCCGGGAAGGTCTGGCTCCGCGGCCAAGCGACCACGGAAGGTCGATTGATTGATCTTGAAGATCAGCTCAGACACCTCCCAAGACGAGAAGCGCCGAAGCGTCTTTTCCATCTCGGGACTAAAGGTCTGCTTGCGGATCCAGCTTTGCATTTTGAGCGACTGCGCCTGTAGTCGTTCAAGATCTTCATGAGTGTACATCAGCGAATAGCCTCTTTTGCGGACGTAGATTATTTACATATCCTGAAATACGCGGGATTTGCCAAAATTGCAAAAGAGAAGTTACAATCTGGCGAAACAAACAAACCCAGACAAAAAAAGCCATAAGAACAGGGCAGGGGGCGATTCGGGGACCAGACGGACAAAACCCGCTGTCTCGCGCCAATCCCCCTAGTTCGCGACACTAGATTTAGGGGGACAGGAGGAGTACCCTACCGACAAATAGGGTGACAAAACTCGCGGATAAGGTGACATCCAGGCTGTCCCCCAATACCATTGATACCAATTTATCTTTTGAAGATTTGATTTTAGAATTTAGAAAATCCACGGGCTCGACCACTCCGCTCTTGACAGAATCGACGCACTGGACGCAAATGGCGTAGATCGAGCAAATAGCGTTGGGTTTACCGAAGTCAGCCATTTCAAACGGCAGGTCGGTCTTAAATCTTATCTCTTTCTATAGTGCTCGGCGTTCTAAACGGGGCACAAGTTCCCGATATCGAGGCAGCCTTGAACCCAAGGCAATGAGTGAGGGCACGGATTTGCGCGTAGCAAAGGCAGTCGGGCAAAACGCCTCGGCTCGGAAATATGACATTCTCACAGTATTGGCGACCTATGCACTGTCACAAGACAAGCATCTCCAGCGTCGCGTATTGAGACTAATGTCTCTGATTACAGCGCGCTACAACTGGCAGCGCGATGAGCTTTGTGTTGGCCAAGCAGAGATCGCAAAGATGTGGTCAGTAGATCAGCGGACCGTAAAGCGTGAAATGGCGAAGTTCCGTGCTTTGGGCTGGTTGGTTGAGAAACGCGCCGGTGTGCGGGGTAGGGTGGCCGTCTATGGTTTGGATGTAGCCGTGATTATGGCCGATACCAAAGCGACGTGGGAGAACGTCGGGCCTGATCTCGTGGAACGTCTCACACCTAGCGTCGCGCCACAGGACAGCGGCAACGTCGTGGCCTTCTCAAAGGGTCTAACGCCTGCATTCGGGTCTGATGTATGGGGAAAGGCCCAAGCCGAGCTCTACCGTATCTCACCGCATATCGTGGACAACTGGCTCAAAGATGCCAAGGTAATCGAGGAAGGGCAGGGGGCCTTAACACTCATGGTCCCAAGCAAATTTTTCAAAGACTATATCGAGAAAAATCTCATACAGCGCATCGAAGGTGTTGTGAGACGCATAGACCCCACAATTGGCCGGATTAGGGTCGAATTTTAAACTCGTCTGTTGGAATGCGGATGGCGCAGCGCGAGCGTCTTTTTACGCCCACGGATGGCGTGGCCACCCGGTGATCCGTCGGACGAAATACGTTCAGGTTAACATTGCAGGGCTAGTCGGCCGTCCATCCACCGTCGAGCATCAGTGCGCTACCAGTCATCATAGACGACGCGTCGGAGCCAAGGAACACCGCGGCTCCGGCAACGTCTTCAACCTGCCCGATCCGGCCCAATTTGATTTTGTCGAGAACGGAAGCCTTGAAATCGGGGTCATTTAAGAATGGTTTGGTCATCGGTGTCTCAATAAAGGTTGGGCAGATGGTGTTGACTCGAATACCTTTGGGGCCAAGTTCGACAGCGAGTGCCTTGGTAAAGCCCTCGATAGCCCATTTGGAGGCGCAATAAAGCGTGCGGTTGGCTGCGCCGACGTGGCCCATCTGAGACGACATATTAATGATTGAGCCTGGCACGTGTGCGGCAACCATAGCGGTCGACACCGCTTTGGCGGCAAAGATCGCCGCCTTCACGTTGAGGTCGAACACCGTGCCGTAATCGTCCTCGGTTACATCGGAGAGGGGTTTGGGTCGGTTGGTTCCTGCGTTGTTGACGAAAATATCGACAGGCGGGAGGTTCGCTACGAGAGCAGCGAAACCGGCGATATCGGTCACATCAGAGACCAAAGGCGAGGCTTTGTCACCCTGAGCCCGCAAGCTATGCGCCAAACTCTCGATTTCGTCGTTGGTGCGTGCGCAAAGGATGACCTCCGCGCCTGCTTCGGCATAGGCCTCGGCGATGGCGCGGCCTATGCCGCGCCCCGCACCGGTGATCAGCGCCCGTTTTCCGTCCAGTCGGAAGGATGGCGCAACGCTCATTCTGCTGCCTCATGATGTGCTGCGGCGGTGCCATAGGGAACGTTGTGGCCGCCGTAGCGGCGTACGCGGACATTGCATTGTTCGGCATGGCCGACGAAACCTTCGAGCATACAGAGACGCGAGCCGTATGCGCCTACCAGAGCGGCGGCCTCGTCAGTGACGACGCGCTGGTAGCTGTGCGTTTTCAGGAATTTTCCGACCCAAAGCCCGCCAGTGTAACGTCCCGCTTTCTTGGTTGGCAAAGTATGGTTCGTGCCGATCACCTTGTCACCATTGGCTACGTTGGTACGCGGCCCTAGAAAGAGCGCCCCGTAGCTGTGCATGTTCTCAAGGAACCAATCGTCGCGGTCGGTCATGATCTGGACGTGCTCGGAGGCGATATCATTCGCGACCTTGAGCATTTCGTCATAAGTGTCGCATACGATCACTTCGCCATAGTCCGCCCAGCTGACCGATGCGGTGTCGCGGGTTGGTAAGATAGCGAGAATGCGGTCGATCTCGGCTAGCGTATCCTCGGCCAATTTGCGCGAGTTCGTCAACAAAACGGCGGGTGAATTATAGCCGTGCTCCGCTTGTCCCAGCAGGTCGGTCGCGCACAGTTCCGCGTCTACGGTTTCATCCGCAATGACCATTGTTTCGGTCGGTCCGGCGAAAAGATCAATGCCAACACGGCCGAACAACTGGCGCTTGGCTTCTGCAACGAAAGCGTTGCCAGGGCCAACAAGCATGTCCACGGGTTTGATGGTTTCGGTCCCGATTGCCATGCCGCCGACAGCTTGCATGCCCCCGAGGACGTAAATCTCATGGGCGCCGCCCATATGCATGGCGGCAACAATGGCGGGGTGGGGGGCGCCGTTCACGGGCGGGGCTGAGGCCACGATGCGCGGAACGCCCGCGACCGAGGCGGTTAGAACCGACATATGCGCGGAGGCAACCATAGGAAACTTGCCGCCCGGCACGTAACAGCCAACGGATTGGACCGGGATATTCTTATGGCCAAGGATCACGCCGGGTAGGGTTTCGACCTCCACATCTGTCATCGAGGCGCGTTGCGCTTCGGCAAAGCGTCGGATTTGTGCTTGAGCGAATTGGATGTCTTCCATGTCGCGTGTCGACACTTGTTGCATCGCCGCATCGATTTCGGACTGGCTCAGCAAAAAGCTCTGCGGCTCATATTTGTCGAATTTCGCGGATAGCTCGCGGATCGCTGCGTCGCCGCGGGTCTCGATATCCTTGAGGGTCGTTTCAACGATTCCGCGAACCTTTGCGTCATCTTCGGCGCGTTCTGTTTCAGGTTTGCCAGTCTTGAGATATGCGATTGCCATTGGGCTGTCCTTTCAAAAAGCATTTGGGACCACCTAGGCGAGATGCCAATCATTGTTCAATAATTGCATTTATGTTTGAAATTATTTCACGCACTATCCCGCTCAATCAGGCGAACAGGTGCGATACGTATTGTTCCATAAACCTCTGGATCGGACAGCTGCGCTTGAATGAGATCCAACGTGTCCGCAACCATTTGGCGGAGCGGCTGACGTACTGTCGTCAACCCGTAGGATGGCCATGAGGCCATCGGAATATCGTCGAACCCAATGACCGCTAGGTCCTCGGGAACACGCAGCCCCAAGACCCGCGCGGCATCAATGGCCGCCAGCGCCATAATGTCGTTGAGGCAGAAGAGTGCTTCGGGGCGGTCGTTTGCGATCAACAATTCTCGCGCCACTGTGAAAGCGACATCATAGTTGAACTCGCCAGAAACCGTCACCGAGAGCGGTATGTTGGCCTCTGCAAGTCGATCGCAAAATCCCCGATTTCGTTCCAGGTGGGTCGATGTATTGACCCGACCGCCAACCATGCCGATCTTTCTAAATCCAGATTTGATAAACTTTTCGGCGGCGAGCCGACCGCCACCGTAGTTGTCGCAGGTCACTGCGGTCATGCGCCGATCCGGTTGAACCCGGTTGAAAAGGATGACCGGCATGTTCTGCGCGCGGCAATCACGGGCCATGCGTGACGACATTAACGACGATGTTACGATGGCTGCTTCCGATTTGTAGTCCAAGACCTGTCTCAGGACGCTGTCCACGTCCTCTTGCGGCGGTACGGCATGCAAGATGAGTCGCCGTCCGGTCGCGTGAATCGCCTGCGACAACGCATTTGCCGCCAGCGGATAAAATGGATTGTCCATGTCTGCTGCGACTAACGTGATCGTCTTGTCTGCGAGGCGCGCGACGGCCTGCGCGGAGGGCGGCAAGTAACCTAGCTTGTTTGCGGCGGCCAAAACCCTGACCCGTTTGTCCTCGCTCAAAGATCGATCGTGACGGAATGCGCGGGACACAGCCGATCGCGAAACCCCCGCTTCAAGAGCGACGTCCGCCGCAGTCGTATTCCGCATAAATATCTCCTTGAAGAAAGGCGCTGTCTCAAGCTTTGAAATATTTCACGTCACATTTCATAAATTTCCATATCTCTCCACTCGGTTTTTACCAAGGGAAAAATGAGGGTACGAATGTTAAGATTGTATCAGCGCGCCAACAACGTAAACGGTCATAACAGGGTAGGGCGGCAAGTGCTCTGCGCCGCGCCCCCTTCGCAATATTGATCATTGAAATGGGAGAGAGGTCCACAAAAGTGGACCCGAGGGGATATTTTGGTATGTTGTTGATTTTAAGAGACAATTTTCGGGTAGCGTTGCATTCTGTCACAGGGTGTGACACGGGTATTGTTTAAAGTCAATGACTTACAGTTTGTCACATGTCACACCTAGGAATGTATATCATGCGCATATGTGTGCGTGCGTGCGCGTGTGCGCGTGTGTGTGTGTATACGTATATATTTATATCTGTGACTTGTGACAGATATATATAAATAGTTTCTTACTCATTGATTTATAAAGAAAAAACCATGTCACAGATTTTGTTACAGCCTGTCACAGATCTTGTGACAAAGGAGAGAAAATTCCCTAAGTCATTGAAATAATGATATTTACCATTTGTCGGTGCTTGTGACACTTTTGGGGGTCAGAAGGTGCGGAGCGCGTTGGGACTTTTCCCCGAGTGCGCGCGTCCTGTCATGTCGTTTGTCAAATCTACGGAGAGAGACCGCATTTGCGGTCTTATGTGGATAACTTTGGAAAAGCCCATCTGCTTTCCTTCCATCATCGTATTCTACGCATAGGTAAAAGATCACATCGCACAGTAGAGAAAGGAAATTGATATGATGCATGATGGAAATGTCGAGCCGAAGCGCGACGAAGTGGGGGGCATCGACGCCTTGCGGTTGGAACTGGTAAAGAGACGCGCGCGGGGCGAACCTTACGTCGAAGTCCTCCGCGGCTTCCTCCCGCCGCAGATGTTGGCGGACCGCGATAGTCTCGATTGCGCGATTGTCGAGATGGCTTTTATTGATCAGGATGCAGCCAAAGCGATGAAACGTTTTGTCAACACGTTCTCTCCCGAGTTTGAGCGCATGGCGCTGGAGGCTATTTAGTATCATTCGTGAGAGGCGACGCGTAGGTGGGATCAGTCAACGGTACCCGTGTATGCGTGATTGGTTTAGTGAACTACCCCCACCAATACAGTGGTTTGGAAGGGGCTTCCCATGATCGCCGCCGGCTGGCATTGAGCCCTCCGACGTCGATGGGGAACATTTGTCACGCGGCAGCCTGAGCTGCCGTATTCCTTGGCCGGAGAAACAACCAGCGCCCGATCATCTCGGCCGCATGCAGGTCTGCGTGCCAGCGCGCTCCATCTGCTGCGGCAGTGAAGACCTCACCACGTCGCTGTGCCTTGTCGACATGGCCGTTCCGCCAGTCGGTGGAGCTCGTGTAGAACGCCGGGATCTTGATCTGCGGGATGCCTCTCCAGTCCAATTTGTTGTCAGCACGAGAGGTATACTGCGCCCTCGCGCCATTATTGATCATGCGGTTGAATGTCCGGCCCTTGTAGCTGGTTTTATCTGTCGGAATGACCTGGTAGTCGAGTTTTTCACTCACTACCAGGGCCCGGTATTTCGAGGCCAGGCGCATGCGGATATTGGCCACATACCCGAACCAGCTTTTCTTCAGGCCGGCCAGGGAGCGGTAGATGCTGCGGCGCCGCGCCTTCATCTTGCCGATCCCACCCAGCAGGCGGAAGAAACGACCATGCATTCGCAATAGACGGTCGACATCTGCGGCATTCAGGCCCCGTGGCGCGGTTAGAACAGCCTCCTCCACCATCTCTCGCAGGTCACGACCGAGAAGTCGGTTGATTTCCTGGCGGATCCGGTCGAGCCGGTTGTAGCTGCGATCGATCTCGGAGCGGAGCTGATCCACGGCACCTGCCATCTCATTGATGCGCACCAGGAAGTTACGGCCGGAAAGCTGCAGCGACTCCACCAGCCGGATCTCTTCTCCGGAGACGTTGTTGGAGAGGTGTTTCTCCGCCTGCGTCTTCGTCTTGTTCACGGACGGCAGTGTCTCCGGATCAATCGATCCCGGCAATTCCAGGACCACAAGGCTTGAAGTATCCACCAACCCGAAGTCTTCAGCGACGACATGGGTGATCTCTGACAGATCCATAGTCACCTTGGGGCGTGCCAGGATGCCCCGCAGTTGTGCGACCTCGGGCCCAAGTTCCAAAGCCAGGCCGGTCAGTCTATATGGACGGTCCGGGTCATGATGCTCATGAATGCTTTGGGCCGTGCCCGGCGCAAGCCTGATCTCCAAAGAAATCCCTGCGCCACGCGCGGTGTGCGATGCCAGGGCAATGTGATGTGCCGCAGGGCGCCCTTGGCCCAACCCGCTGCCAATTGCCTCGAGAGCCGAGCTGAGGGCCTGCTTGGTACCTTTGATGCAGCGATAGTCGAGATGCAGCTGAATCACGGCCTCCTGACCCCATTCCGGGCACTGGAAGCGTTCCTGGACCTGGCTCATGAGAGCAAGAAGCGCGTCGCGCTGCATATCCGTGAGATTGCCCGGTGTCTCACCAGCATGAAGTCGGCCGAAGAAGTCGATGACCTCGTGGAAGTCCATGGTCTCAGCAAGCTGCTTCAGTTCAGCTACGTCATCGGCACCGAGGCGATAGGACCACTCTTCTGGTAGATTGATCAGGCGGGCGGTGCCATCTGGCAGCTTCCGATCCCCGATTGTATCGATATGGCGAAAACGGCCAAAGAGATTGCGCTGCCGACGTTTCATTTGCTCTGTGATTGCTGATTTCGCAAGCAGGCGGCACTTCTCGATCCAGACAACATTCATGACGCTGGCTTTGATCAGATCTCGCTGCATTCTCAGCATGGTGGCATCAAGATCTTTCCCATTTGGAACGGGGTCCGTCACGTGAGTTGAGAATCCGGCCTTGGCCATTTGCCCGGTAATATCAAGGCAGCGGCTGCGTAGCTCGGACAGATTATCGGACATCACCGGGCGGCCGAGGTCAGCCATCCGCTTCAACATGTCCTTGGTCTTTCCTTTACCGTAGGCCAATTGGATCTATCCTCAGTGCCGCGAGAAAATGTTCCCATAATACATATTCGCATTTGGCATGGCTACAAGATGCGAATATGTTGAAATGGAGAGGCCAAAGGCCTCGCTTTGCCGCGCAATCCGCACATCCCCCACCAATACAGCGGCTTGGAAGGGGTATTCCGTGCGCGGGGTTTGATAACCACCTTTCGCCGCGATCCTTGTTAAGCGATCAAGGATCGCGTGGCTGGCCTGTGGTTGATCAGAACAGATTTTCTCCCTTGTGCTAAAAAATGCGCCCTGTTCTTTTCACCGTTGTGGCTTTTGTTTTTCGCAAATGGAAAATATGGAGAAAACACCTGAAACTTACATGTGTTCTCCTAATGTTTCAAATTTTTCGCATCAAATCAGTGTGTTATCCTCGTAACACCCCAGATGCTTAAATGCCTTCGCAAGTGGCTCTGCGGTTATCAAATGCGGGGATTATTCTTAGTCATATTTTAAACGATGGACATGGAGGGCCCAATGGGACGATATACGACTGAAATGATCGCGAGTTACAATCGAGCACTTGATGCAGTAGAGCGCGGTTCAGATGTTGACGTGGAGGGCGCGCCGACATTGTCAGGCTATGTGCCCGTTGAAACTCCGCCGGGTCGAATTGTGTTGTTTGGTGACGTCGAGAAACATCCCGTGCTCGGTACGGCGCTGATTTCGACCTCTGATCTCGTGTGGCTTGATGTGCATGCCGGCATCGCGCGTACCGTGTCGCGGTGGTATAAATTGGGATCGCCGGCTACGGCGCATGCGGGCGATCTTGTGTTCGTAGATCGCCTATGCGGATGTGTCATTGGGCAAGCCGCGCTTCGGGAGACGTTGGCTGAAAAGGCGCGAGAGTTTCGCCGTCTCATGATGTGAACAGAGTCATTGGTTACGTTGGATACGCTCCGTCGGAAAGCTCCACCAATGAAGTATAGAACTAAAATTTTGCGTTTGGTAGACGGCGCGGCCCCGTTATTCGAAGCAGAAAGCCAACATTTTTCATACCACAGAGACGAGTATCTGGATCGTTTCACCGCAACTGTCTCGATTGAGAAAAACTGCGGGGCGTATGTGAGGTTTCGCAGTTTTACGGTGCAGAATTTTCACCCGCTCCCATCCAGATATCCGCGCTGCCTAGCTTTCGTGGTGTGCCATCCTGAGCTTACTTCGAAGCACTTGTTCGACGCGTTCAGCATCGACAAAAGGTTCGGCGGATTTGGGAGCGATGTCCAATTACTGCGTGAGTGGGTTGAGTCCGAAAGGATCAAGAAGGCGGTATTTAGGTCTGTGCGCGGGTAAAGTCACGGGTGACCTTAATGTCGATAAAAGCGGCCCCTGATCGGATGTCCGTCGTATCGTTGGCCGCACAGGACCACGTCATTTGGGGTTGAGACCTTTTTAGGCCTCGTCAGATTGTTTTTGCAACCACGCCTCTATCATACGTCGGATCATTTCCGGCCGCGTTGGAAGGTCGGGTTGTTCTTTCCGCGCGGCGTCTATCTCCGCGATGACCCCGGCTGGAAGGCGCACCATAACGGGTTGTGTGTCTGTTTTTGGCCGTCCTCGCGTCGTCACGACTTTTTCTCCGTATGATTACTTGATTTTTTAATATCAAATACTATATAAAACACATGAGGAAACGAGCTGCAACTTTAATCCTCATTCTGACCACAACGATCTAAGAGGAGATCATCATGGCTATTCCCGAGGCTATCACGCCCTTCGACCTGTCGGTAACCCAAATTTCGGATTTGACATTCGATCAGTCTATCGATGTTTTTGAAGCACTGTGCGCCGCTATTCACGGCGCTCTGAAAGCCGACTATCAGCACTTTATCGCGAAAGGTCGTGAGGCACGTATGGCGCAGCATGTCGAGGCCATTGAAGCCTGGGCGCGGGTGAACACTTGTCTGTCTACGTTTTCAAACGCGGCATGGACCCATCCCGCATTGGTGAATATGGCCGTTCAACTCACCGCATTCTTCAACGCACGCATTCACGGCAGAACACATAAGCGCCCAAACATTGACGCGATGAAGGAACGCGCTGCGGAGTTCCATGATGGCACACCTCAAGATGAACGCCTCGCCGAGCTTTTCGACGATGCAGTGGGGTATGAGCTCTATATGCGTGACAATCGTCTCCCCGTGCCGGACATCAGCGATCTTCTGAGCAGCTAACGGAAGTGCTGTTATTCCGGGGCCGGGGTGCTGAAGACCTGAGCCCCAAGTTTCCTCCAGTTTAGCGCGGAGTCCCAGGTTTTGCGCGCAGCTCCCACCAAGATAGCTAGAGGTTTGGGGTTAGGGTCAATCTTCTGGGACATTGGAGCCACATTGATCTGTAAGCATTTCTTGCTTACAGATCAGCGCCTTAAATCATGGTGTCGCTGCTTTCATCACATCGCGAATGGTTGAAACGGCTTCCTCAACATTCTCGCGCGACAACGTTGGGTGGACCAAGAACATCAGGCTTGTCTTGCCGAGATCCTTTGCCACCGGCAAACTGTGTTCTGGCCGCCAGCCTGTTTCGTCGAAAGCTTTTTCAAGGTAAATTTCTGAACAGCTGCCTTGCATGCAAGGAACACCCCTAGCGTTGATCTCAGCGACGATCCGATCACGCGACCACCCCTCGGAGAGCTTGTCGTTCTCGACATAGGCATAGAGTTTGTAGAAGGCGTTTTGGTTCTCAGGTGCGGTCAATGGCATTCGAATGCAGTCAAACGTCCCAAGTACATCAATGAGCGCCTGCGCGTTTGCCGTTCGCATGGGGGCGCGATGTCTGCGGGCCTCACGAGACCGACCTCATGATCAAGATCGCTAAAGCCCGTGGCGCGCTGATCTGTGGCGAAGGTGGGCGCAGCAAGAAAAACGTGTGTCTGCCGGACTATCCGAACGCCACTCGTGTCTTCGCGATCCGTCCCGATTTCCTCGCGGACGACTGATCGTTTAATATCCGACTGCCCCCGGCTGGCTTGTTAAACGATCAGGGCAGGTGGGGGATGTCCCATTCCAATGATCTCAATGCAGGGTCTCTCTTATTTGGATCACCACAGATTGATTGAAGGTAGTAACGTTGGTCCGCGCTTTTCTGGGGCCGACGCTGGAAATTCCCATGTCGTGAATGATTGTGAACATTTGCTCTTGCCATTTATTTTATTTGTAGTAACAAATTGGACTATACAAATTTAAGGCCGTCGAATTGCTCTCGCTTTTCACGGTTTCAGTGGGGCGGCGGTTCGCGTTTGCTGCCGAACTTTCATGGATGGCCACGCTGGCCGATGCCCGTTCGCAATGTAGGAGTTTTGCTTCATGACCTTTTCCCCCGATGAGCTGGCAAAGCGGCAAGCCATTATCGATCACTGCATCTTGATGAATAGCTCGGGGCTCAATCAAGGGACGTCGGGAAATGTTTCGATCCGTCATGGCGACGGTCTTTTGATCTCTCCGACGTCGCGGCCGTATGCGAGCCTTACCCCTGAAGACATCGTCTTCATCGATGGCGACGGGGAGCCGCACGGTCGCTGGAAGCCGTCGACCGAATGGCGTTTCCATCGTGACATTCTCAAGACGCGCAAGGACGCCAATGCTGTGGTCCATGCGCACCCGACCTACACCACGATCCTTTCGATCCATAACAAAGAGATCCCCGCCATCCATTACATGCTGGCGGTTTTCGGCGGGCCGAATATCCGAGTGGCCCCCTATGCGATCTACGGGAGCCAAGAGCTATCCGACAATGCGATTGAGGCATTGGAGGATCGTCAGGCCTGTATCCTCGAGCACCACGGAATGATCTCCGTCGGCGCCTCGATCCAACAGGCATTCTGGTATGCGACCGAGCTTGAAACCCTCGCGCGGCAGTATCACGGCGCCTTGCTTCTGGGTGAGCCGCCTTTGCTCACGGATCAGCAAATTCAGGATGTCATCGACAAAATGGCAGGCTACGGCCTGAGCGACAAAAAATAAGGAGGCTCTCGATGCCTAAGTACGACTATTCAGCGGTAGGCTTTTCTGTTCTCGATGTGCTTTGCCGCTACGCGGAAGACATGCCTCCTCCAGGTGGTGCGACCTTCGTGGACGAGATCCAGATGACGGTTGCGGGCACGGCGGCAGCAACGGCTGTTGACTGCGCGATCCTCGGTTTGAATGGCCAGATCGTCACCCGCGTAGGTCGCGATGACATGGGGAAATACCTCGTCAGCAAAATGGGCGAGTTTGGTGTTGATACCTCCTTGGTGCAATATGACGACGACGTGCAGACCTCGGCCAGCATGTTGCCAATCCGTCCTGACGGATCGCGCAGCGGGTTCTTCGTTCCTGGCACGTCCGATACGTTGGAAATCGGCCCCGAACTTTGGGATGACGTTCTCGACGCAGATATCATCCACCTCGGTGGCACGGGTCTGCTTGCAGCCTTTGACGGGGAGCCTTCGGTTGCCTTGTTGAAGCGCGCGAAAGAATTGGGTCGTACGACTGTCTTTGACCTCATTCAGGCCAACCCCGAGACAATCGCCAAGGTCAATCCGCTGCTTCCGTATATCGACTATTTTGTGCCTTCCATCGTGGAAGCCGCGGCGATGGCCGGTGTCGATGGTCCCGCAGAAGTTGCGCGTTGGTTCAAATCCAAGGGCGTCAAGAATGCGATCCTGACATTGGAAGGTGACGGCGTTTGGGTCGATCCCGAATTCGGGGAAGCGTTCCATCTGCCTGCACACAAGATCGACGTGGTCGATACGACTGGATGCGGCGACAGCTTTACCGCGGGCATTATCGTCGGTCTGTCCAAAGGGTGGGACATCCGCGAATGCGCGCGCTTCGCAAACGCAGTGGCTGCGAATGTCGCGCTCGGCTTGGGTTCCCAAGGCAAGCTGACCTCGTTCGATGCCACCATCGAGGCCATGAACTCATGGCCTGTGCGCGACGCATAGTCTGCGCACAACATAAAATTTCGGGAGGAAAACATGCTACTGGACGGAAAAACGGCACTGATAACAGGTGCATCGCGCGGTATAGGCGCGGAAATCGCAATCGGGCTGGCAGAGCAGGGGGCAGATGTCGCCATCACGGATCTGGCAAGCCAATCTGACGATCTGGCCAAGGTTCAAGCCGCAATCGAAGCGGCGGGGCGGACCTGTTACAACCATGCACTCGATGTGACGTCCAAATCGGCCATCGAGGACGTTTTTGCAGCAGTCACAGAGGCCGCTGGCGGAATCGACATCCTTGTGAACAACGCGGGTATTCTTGTGCCCAAACGTCTTGAGGAACTCGACGAAGCCACATGGGACGCGCATTTCGACGTGAATGCGAAGGGCATTTTGCTCTGCACAAACGCTGTTCTTCCGCAAATGCGTGCGCGCAAGCAGGGGCGGATTATTAACATCGCTTCTATCGCGGGACGCCAAGGCTCTCCGACCCAAGGCCACTATGCGGCGACGAAATCCACCGCGATCACCCTGACGCGTGTTTATGCGCAGGAAGTCGGAATGGACGGCATCACCGTTAACGCGATTTGCCCCGGTATCATCCTGACGGAAATGGGCAAAGAGAACCTCGGAAGTCAGGAAGAGATCGACCACTGGTCAAATGTCGCTGCTCTCAAGCGTCTTGGCGATCCCAAGGATGTTGTCGGCCCCGTAGCGTTCCTCGGCTCCGATCTGTCGAACTTCGTGACGGGTCAATCAATCAACGTCTGTGGCGGTATCTACTTCCACTAGGTGAACGGCGAGGCCGGGCGCGTGGCGTCTGGCCTCCCGACACTATACCGCGCGCCCTCTTTCGGAGACTTTCATGTGTCGCATAGCATCAGCCTGCATAACACACGTCACGGTCTGTCTTTCTCGGACAGGGTGGTCGGACGCATGAGTGTCGCCGCCTCCGCATCAAGGGTGATCCCGCGCGGCTTCGTGATGCGTCACGCTATGGCCCAGCTGATCATGTGGTCTGCCTTCTACTATCTCTTGCCCGCTATCCTGCCGCATATGCTTGCGGGCACAGGTTGGTCGGGTGTTGTCGTGTCGGGGGCGTTCACGGCGGTCTTTCTGATCTGGGCGGTTCTCTCGCCCGTCGCTGGCGCAATCATTGATCTCGGGTATGGAGCGGTTGCAATGCGTTTGGCGGGCGGTATCGGCGCGGCTTTGCTGCTGGTCTTCTCAGTGGTGCAGAGCCAGACCTTGGCTCTTGGAATCCTCGTCGTGTTGGGGCTTCCCATGGCGATGACCCTCTATGATCCCTGCTTTAGTCTCATGATCGCGCGGTTTGGCGCGGGTCAGTCGTCGCGGCGTGCCATTACTGTCGTTACGCTTGTTGCAGGTCTTGCGACACTGCTGACATTTCCTTTGGTGGCATGGCTCGCGTCCGCTGGGATGGACTGGCGCTGGATCGTTCGCGTTTTTGCCGTTCTCGTTTGCGTGGCCGTGGTGATTATGCCCGCCGATAGAGTTGCTCGAAACGTCGCGCCTCGGCCTGACGGGGCGCTCACACATTCGGGCGGTAAATCCCGTGTGATGGCTATCGGAATGGCCTTTGCCTTGGTGATGCTCGGCCATGCGCTTTTGCTGTTCCAGCTGCCGCTTCAACTGGCAAAGCTGACTGACGGGGATGCGGCCCTTTTGCTTCCAATGGTCTTGGGGCCTGCGCAGATATTCGGGCGTTTGGTGTGGGGTGCGCTCTTGGGGCGGATGGCATTGGACCGCGCGGCAATCGTGCTCTTTGGTTTCATGCTTCTGCCGCCGCTTCTGCTCTTTATGACTTCGGGTCTGACTGTCGCCCTGATTGCTCTCATCATCCAAGGCGCGGGCTTTGGTGTGCAGACGGTTATCCGTCCGATGCTATCAGCACACTGGCTCCCTGAAACGGGTTTCGCACAGCAGCTTGGCCTGATTGCGATGATCGGACTGCTCTTCATGGCCGTCGCGCCAGTTCTGGGCGCATGGGTTGCTACGGTATCGGGGATCAACGGTCTGGTCGCACTGGTTCTCGCAGTAAATCTGGCGGGGTTGGCTCTGTTGCTGGTCTTGGTCGGCACGGCACGTAGGGAGGCATGGGCGTGATGGATATTGTCATCGCAGGTGGCGCAATGACGCCGTTCAACCGTCGCAAGGATGGAAGCTCCTATCGCGACTGGTGTGCTGACGCTTTTCACGCGGCCTGCGTGGATGCGGGTCTGGAAGCGTCGGATATAGACGCGCTGGTTGTCGCCACCGAAAGTGACTTCTTCTCCCTGCAACTCAATCCCGCAGCACTTGTCGCGGATCACCTCGGACTACGCGACATTCATGTCCAGCGCGTCGAAGGGGGCGGGGCAACGGGGCATCTGGCCGTGCAGGCAGGTGCCGCGCTCGTCGCCTCGGGGCAAGCGCGTCGCGTCGCGGTTCTGGGGTTCGAAGGATCGGCCTCCCATCTTCCGCCGGCGTCGATGAGCCTGCTCTATGCCATGTCATATGACGCATGGGCGGAGGGGATGATCGAAATCGGTTCGGCCTCCATCTACGCCTTGTCCGCGCTTGCCTATATGGCGCAAACGGGCGCGACAGCCGAAGATTTCGCAGGCATCGCCGCGCGGAACCACCAAAATGCGCGCTCTAATCCGAAGGCGCATTTGCCACTGGATGTGAGCGTTGCCGATGTTCTGGCCTCACCCATGGTGTCGTCGCCTTACCGTCGTCTGGATTGTTCGCCCTTGAGCGATGGCGCGGCCTGTGTTGTGCTTTCGCTACCTGACGCTCTCCCTGAGGCGGGCAGGGGACGTGCGACACTGGCGGGCACTGCCGTCGCAAACGATCTGGTGCGGTTGGGTGATCGTCCTGACGTTGGTCGTTTCCGCGCGAAAACCACGGCCGCACAGCGTGCCTATGCGCAGACGGGCTGCCGTCCGGCCGACATCGGTTTGGCCGAAGTCTACGACAGCTTCTCGGGCGCACAACTTCAAGCATTGGACGCTTTGGGTGTGGTCGAGGATGCACTGGCATCCGAGCGCAACGGGCATTTCGCCGCCGATGGTGCGCTTCCCGTGAACCTCTCGGGCGGGCTGTTGGGGCAGGGGGCTCCTGTCGGAGCAACGGGCGTGGCGCAAGTGCTGACTGCCGCCCTGCAACTTGAGGGGCGCTGCGAAGGTTTGCGCCCGCAGACACCACCCCGTTTTGCTCTTGTTGATACCCATGGCGGCATTGCCACCCTGTGTGCCGTCTCCGTTTTGGAGGCGCCCCGATGAAGTATCACATCGCACTTGATTACACCCTCGCGACAGGTCGCATGGCACCCTTCTTCACCGCTTTGGCTGAAGGGCGGGCCTGTGCCAGCTCCTGCTCGTCCTGCGGACAGACAGCCTTCCCGCCGCGCGCGACATGCGCGGCCTGTCACGCTGACGGGTTCGACTGGGTGGACCTGACGGGGGAGGCAGAGGTGCTTCACATCACGCATACGGCAGATGCCGCATTCGCATTGGTGCAATTCGACGGGGCGGACACAACCGCGCTCGTCAGGATTGCGCATGACCAGACAGAGGGAACGCGCGGACGGCTCGTGCGCTCCGAAAATGAAACGGGCCTGTGGCTAGAGATCACGGCGTCGTAGGAGGAAAAAGAGATGTTTACGGATTGGACTGCGGATCAACTCGCACATATCGGTTTGAAACGGGCAGAAACGGGTGTCGAGATCGACATTCCCGAAGATGCCAATATCTACGCCATGACGGTTGGCAAGCAGATCGCCGAAGGGCGTGCGGATGCGCCTGCGATGGTGTTCGAAAAGCCCGACGGCACGTTGGAACATTGGAGTTTCGGGCAGGTCGATGACGCCGCCACGGCCCTCGCCGCACGGCTTCGTGCTCTCGGTTACGGGCAGGGCGACTATATCGGGCTGCACACTGGGATGCGCCCCGAGACCGCCATTGCCCATATGGCCGTATGCAAGCTCGGTGGCGTTGCTGTGACGCTCTCGCAGCTTTACGGCCCCGACGCCCTGTCCCACGCGCTCAACCATTGCGGCGCACGTTGCCTGCTGACGTCCGAGCAAGGTTGGTCGGGATTGCGTGCCGATGCAAAGAGCCTCTTCCCCGATCTGGCGCATGTTCTTGTGGCCGATTGCGAAGGGTCCGAGGAAAACCTCGGTGACGTGCTGGCCTCAGACGCGCCCACCGATTTCGAACCCGCCTTCACAGGCGCGAACGATACGGCGCTCTTGATGTATACCTCGGGCTCGACGGGCATGCCCAAGGGTATCCGTCACGGCCACCGCGTGCTGGCGTCCTACCGCCCGTCGATCAACCTGTTCTTCGATCTCAGCATGTATGATGAGGATGCCGTGTTCTGGTCCCCGTCGGACTGGGCGTGGGTTGGTGGGTTGCTCGACATGCTCTTTCCCGCGTGGATGGCGGGGCGTCCCGTGGTCACATCGGAGGCGCGATTCAAGGCCGAATGGGCCTATGACTTCATGGCCCGTCACAAGATCACGCATACCTTCCTTGCCCCGACCGCGATTAAACGTCTGGCACAAACCGCCAATCCGCGTGACATCTACGACCTTTCCTTGCGTGTGATTTGCACTGGCGGCGAGGCGCTGGCGGCGGATACTCTGGCATGGGCCGAAGACAAGCTTGGCGTTGTGTGCAACGAGTTCTACGGCATGACCGAGGTGAACCATCTCATCGGCAACTGCGCGGCGCTTTACCCGCGTCGTCCCGGTTCGATGGGCGTGGCCTATCCAGGGCATGTGGTGAAGCTGGTCGATGCGGATGGCAATGAGGTTCCCGATGGCGAAGAGGGTGAAATCGTCACCCCCGCCACGGCCCCTACGCGCTACTTGGGCTATCTCAAGAACGAGCAGAAGGAAGCCGAGCTGCGTCTTGGTGACTGGATGCGGACTTTCGATTTGGCCGTGCGTGATGAGGATGGATACTTCTGGTACAAGGGCCGCTCCGACGATCTCATCAAATCCTCGGGTTTCCGCATTGGACCTGCCGAGATCGAAAGCTGTTTGCTGGCCCATCCCGATGTTGCCGAGGTTGCCGTGATTGGCAAACCCGACGCCGACCGTGGCCAGATCGTGAAAGCCTTCGTGCGTCTGGCGAAGGGCGCGAGCGCGGGGGATGACCTTGTGAAGGTGCTGCAAAACCACGTGCGTGAACGCCTCGCCGCATACAAGGCACCGCGCGAAATCGCCTTTGTCGACAGTTTTGAAATGACCTCCTCAGGAAAAATCAATCGCCGCGCTTTGCGCAATGCTGAAGCCGCCTGAATGCGCTGCCAGAAGCCGAGATGAAAAGGAAATAAGATGAAGATGATCCAACTCTTACCCGAAGTGGCTGCCTTTCTCGATGCTGCGCAGGGGCTGCGCATTGATGGTGAACAGATCGCAACCTCCGAAACCATCTCGGTCGAAAACCCGTCCGACTGCTCGATTTTGGCGCAGGTCGCCTGTGCCAACGCGGGTCATGTCGATCAGGCCGTTTCCGCCGCGCGTCAGGCTCTGACTGGTCCGTGGGCAAGTTTGACGCCTCACGATCGCGGGCAGCTTTTGTGGAAACTTGCGGATGCGATCGAAGAGCGAAAAGACGTGTTCGGACAGTTGGACGCTTTAGATAACGGCAAGCCCTTTGCCCATGCGCGTGACGTGGATGCCGTTTGGTCGGCCCGTCACTTCCGCTATTTCGCGGGCTGGCCGAGCAAGATCCAAGGCGCGACCATTCCCGTCTCGACGCCGGATCGGTTCAATTTTACCCGCATCGAGCCTGTTGGCGTCTGTGGCATCATCACACCGTGGAACTATCCCACGCTGATGGTCGCATGGAAACTGGCGCCCGCTTTGGCGGCGGGGAATACGATTGTCCTCAAGCCTGCCGAGCAAACACCGCTGAGCGCGCTCTATCTCGCGGATCTGGCACATGAGGTCGGGTTTCCCAAAGGGGTTCTGAACGTCATTCCCGGTTATGGGCGTGACGCAGGGGCCGCACTCGCGGCGCATCACGGTGTGGACAAAGTCGGGTTTACGGGGTCCACGGAAACGGGGCGTCGGATCGTTGAGGCGTCGGCGGGCAATCTCAAGAAGGTCTCGTTGGAACTTGGCGGTAAGGCCGCGAACATCCTGTTCGACGATGCGGATTTGTCGAAGGCCATTCCAGGCGCGTTCTGGGCGTTGTTTGGCAACAACGGGCAGTCGTGTACGGCGGGTGCGCGTTTGTATGTCCATCGTTCGAAAATGGATGAAGTTCTTGATGGGCTGCAAGAGCTGGCAAACGGTTTGAGCATTGGGCCGGGGATGGCGCAGGACGCACATGCTCTTGGCCCCGTCATCTCCGAGCCTCAGATGACCAAGGTTCTCGGCTATATCGAAAGCGGTCGCGCCGATGGTGGCGAGATTGTCGCGGGTGGAGCTCGTCAAGGCAACAGCGGCTATTTCGTGCAACCCACCGTCATCGCGGGTGTGCGGGACGACATGGCTGTGGCGCGCGAGGAAATCTTCGGGCCCGTTCTATGTGTGCTTCCCTTTGACGACGAGGATGACGTTTTGGCCCGAGCAAACGATACGGTCTACGGGCTGGCGGCTGGATGCTGGACCCAAGACATCAGCCGCGCCAACCGCATGGCGGCGGGTCTCAAGGCGGGAACGATCTGGATCAACTGCTGGGGAGACACCGATGCGGCCTCTCCCTTCGGCGGAATGGGACAAAGCGGTTATGGCCGCGAAATGGGGCCAGATGCTCTGGCGCTCTACACGCAGACCAAGAGTGTCTGGCAAGGTTAACGAATGCATGGTTTGATGCCGCGAGTTTTAGCATCGGGAGTAATTTAGTATGAAGACCCCAACGATCCCAAAATATAAGATGGTTCATGACGAGCTGCTTAAGCGCTTGAAGGCGGGGATGTATTCCGTCGGAACACGCCTGCCATCGGAAGACGCCTTGGCGCGGTCTTTCGGTGTCAGCCGTCTTACAGCGCGTCGCGCATTGGAGCCTTTGGTTGATGCCGGTTATCTGGTGTCGCGTCAGGGCAGTGGCTACCTCGTCAATACCCTGTCCCCGCCAGAGACGACCTGTCTGACGTCATTCACGGATATGGTTCTGCGTGACGGTCAGATACCGGGTGCTCGGCTGATTGAAATTCGCGAGGTCGATAACGAGGCACCGAATGAAGTGACCTCGTTGTTCCATGAACCGGTGGCACTCATTCGACGTCTGCGCACGGTGGATGATGTGCCGACACTGTTGGTGAGCACATGGCTGCCCTGTCGGCTTGTCGAGGGGATGAGCCCTGAAGACTTCCCGCAAGAAGGGCAGGACCAGTCGATCCTGCGTATCCTGTCCGAGCGGTTCAACCTCGATTGGGGCCGTGCCTGTGAAACCATTGGACCCTGTGCGGCTCCCGAAGACGCGGCAGAACATCTCGGTATCGAGAAGAACACGCCGATCCTGTCGCAGGCCTGTACCGCGTTCGATAGCGATCACAACCCTGTCTTTTTCGATCAGGTCTACCGCGTAGGCCCTGTCACTTTCAATCTCGTCGGAGCGCAAAGATCCTCCGACACGATCTAAAGAAGGAACAAAATCATGTCTCTCGTGGTCGGAATTATCAAAGGGTCTCTTCCCAGCTATTTCCCAGAGAAATACGGGGTTTTCCCTGCCGCTCTTGCGGCGGTCGAGGAAGTCGCCTCTGGCGTTGATGCCCGTGTGGTGGAAGTGCCGCGCATTCCTATGGATGGTTCTGATGCGAGAGAGGCGGTCGAGTATTGCAAAAGCAACGGCGTGGATTTCATCCTGCTTGTGCATGGTGGTTTTACCATGGGCGACGTTGCACGCGAAATCGCCGCGAGCGGAATGCCGATGGGGGTTTGGGCCACGCCTGAGCCCGTTCATGAAAACGACATTCAGCTCAATAACTTTGTATCCTTGAACATGAGCCTGTCCATTGCACGCGGCGTGCGCGATTTACGTCAAGCGCCTGTGCAATGGTATTTCGGCGCACCTGAAAGCGAGGAATTCCAGACGCGTTTGGGTCGCACTCTTCGTGCTTTGATGGCGCGTAAGGCTCTGCGGCATGCGCGGGTGGGGGTCGTCGGTGGTTTGGCGCCGACCTTCTACAATATGGCAGTGTCTCCCGACACGTTGAAGCGCAGCACGGGGGTTGAACCCGTCCACGTTGATATGATGCGCATGACTGCAGGCATGGCGAACTGTGCCGAGGATGTTGTTGCGCGTGAAGTAGCGGCGATGCTTGCGAAGGCACCGATGCGCGGCGTGTCCGATGCCCATATGGAGAAAACCGCGCGGGCGGCATTGTCCCTTCGTGACATTGCGGCGCAAGAGGGGTTCGCGGGCTTGGCCGTATCGGACTGGCCGACTTTGCAAGAGGTCGAGGGTATCCATCCGGGTGCGGCGTTCACGTGGCTTGAAGAGAATGACAATATCCCAGTGGCCTCCGAAGGCGATGTACTCGGAACGGTGACGCAACTCGTTGCCCGCGCACTGACGGGACGTGTCGGTTGCCTGCTGGATATGACCTCCCCGCAGTTGGAACAGAATCGTATTCTGATGTGGCATGGCGGGGGCGGACCTCTCTATATGGCGGCGGGAGATGCCGCGTGGATCAATAATCCCATGATCGGTCGAGGCACAGCCGAAGGGGCCTGTTTCGGGGCCATTGTGGACTATGAATTCAGTGATGGTCCGCACACGATTTTGCGAGTTGCTCGCAGTGGCACAGCCACCTTCACCATTGAAGGGGATGTGCAGGCTGGAGGCGAAACAGGCTTCACCGGAACGCGCGGCTGGATAACGAATTTCTGTTCAAATACAGGTTCTTGCACTGCATCTGATGTGGTTACGACAGTGATGGAACACGGGCTTGAGCACCACTATGTCTTGGTGCCTGGTGAATGGTCAGCCGATTTCAATGAGTTCTCGGCGTGGATGGCAATGGAACAACTCCCGGTTATTTCCGCCCATGATGGGCTGCCGAGTCTTTCTATTGCTTGACAGGTTCCATAAAGCGTGTACAGCTTGTACTTACAAATTGATCAATACAGATTTAGGGTGGGAGAAGCTCGTTGACAAAAGTGCAGATAAAGTCGGTTAGGAAAGAATTCGGTGGGTTCACCGCAATCGAGAATATCGACTTGGACATCGAGTCGGGCGAGCTGGTCGCTTTGTTGGGGCCATCGGGCTGCGGCAAGACGACTACCTTGCGTATGATCGCGGGCCTTGAGCATCCGACAAGTGGTGAGATCCTGTTTGATGGCCATGACGTGTCCGAGCAGCCTGTGCAAGATCGTAACGTTGGCATGGTGTTCCAACGCTATGCGCTTTTCCCGCACATGACCGTTGAAAAGAACGTGGCGTTTGGCCTGAAAGTACGTGGCACGCCACAGTCCGAGATTGCTCCGCGTCTGGATGAGATCCTCGACGTGGTACAACTAACGCAGTTTCGCCACCGTTTTCCCGCCCAGCTTTCGGGCGGACAGATGCAGCGTGTCGCAATTGCACGAACACTCATCACCAAACCGTCTGTCCTGATGATGGACGAGCCGCTTGCGAACCTTGACACGAAACTGCGCGGCGAGATGCGCCAGTTTATTCGCGAGTTGCAGCAACGTTTCGGAATCACGACGATCTTCGTGACGCACGATCAGGTTGAAGCAATGGAACTCGCCGACCGTGTGGCTGTGATTTTCAACGGACATCTGGCGCAATTCGATACGCCTGAGGCGCTCTACAATCATCCGAGGACGCTTGATGTCGCCGACTTTATGGGCGCGTCGAACATCGTGCCTGGCCGTATGAGTTCAGCCACGAGTGTCACAACTGATCTCGGGGAAGTCAGCGTCGTTGCGCGTGATGACATCTCTGCAAACCAGTCCGTGCAGGTCATGCTGCGCAGCGAGGCTCTTGATCTGAAGCTGGAGGCTCCTGCAGGCAATGCTATCGGCGGGACGGTAACGGGGCGCGATTTCTTCGGCGCAAACGTAAGTTATGCCGTCGATTGTGGAGGCCAAACCATCGAAGTCAATGAGCCAGGTGGACGCCGTTTGGTCGACGTCGGGACGCCTGTGTGGCTCGATATCCCGCCCGAGCGTGTTTGGCTCCTGCGGAACTGAATTGGCGCTTGAGCCTGAAACTTACTTTGGAGGAGTGAATTAATGAAAACTTTAGGGAGGACTACAATGAAGCACTCATGGAAACTGGCGAGCGTTATCGCCATTGTAGCGGCACAGGCTGGCGCAGCAGACGATGTGAATGACTTCCGTGAAGCATTCTTGGCAGGTGAGCTTGATTGGGAAACTGTCGAGGCGCGCGCCAAAGAAGAGGGCGAAGTCAACCTGTACTACTACGGCGGGATCGACCCGTTGAATGTGTGGATGGACCGCATTGTTGGACCCGCTATGTCCGATCTCGGCATTAAGCTGAACCCCGTTCGCATTACCGCGACCAAAGATGCGGTGGATCTGGTCCTTGCGGAGAAAAACTCTGGTAAGGGTCTGGGCGAGGGAAGCATTGACCTCATCTGGTTGAATGGTGAAAACTTCGCGACACTCAAGCGACAAGACGCATTGTTCGGTTCGTTTGCAACCCTTCTGCCGAACTCGGCAAACCTTGAATTCGATCCCGAAGATCCGCGTTCGCAACTGAACCTGCGTGACTTCGGTGTTGAAAACAACGCCGCAGAAATGCCGTGGTCGGGTGATCAATACGTCTGTTCCTACAACGCAGACCGCGTTGCAGCAGAAGATGTACCTTCCACCTTCGAAGAGATGCACGCCTATCTGGAAGAGCACCCAGGTAAGTTCACTTACGTCAAGCCGCCACACTATTTGGGCAACACCTTCGTTCAGGAAGTTGTCTATGCTTTCAATCCTGATGGCACGGGCGCGGAGCCATTCCAACAGTCGCGTGACGACATCCCTGCAGAAGAGCTGGCGCGTTTGATCGAACCTGCGTTCGAGTATCTTCGCGAGATCGAGCCTCTTCTTCTCGACGGGACGAACGGGAGCGCACGCTACCCTGAAGACAACCCCTCGCTGGACGGTTTGTTCTTGAACGGAGAGATCGACTTCTCCTGTGCGTTTGGCCTCTACGGTGCGGCAACAGGGCTAGCCATGGGGACATTCCCAGAAGCTGCACAGCAGTTCATCTTCCCCGAGAATACGATGATCAAAAACAAGAACTATCTGGGTGCCCCATCCAATTTGCCACACCCCGCAGCGGCGATGGTTCTGGCCAACTGGATGACCTCGCTAGAGTCTCAGGCGACGAAAATGCAGATGGCGGGTCAGCCCGCAGGCATCGATGAGTGGAAGCTTAGCGAGGCTGATGCCGCCACTCTCGCTGAGGCGTCCCCTGGTTTGATCGGCGTAACGCCCGAGGAGCTTGCGGCCAACGTTGCGCCCGATACCAACGCGACGCTAGTTGATGTAATCGAGGCCACATGGCTCGAGTACATTGAGCGTGACAGCACAGACTCCATCGAAACAATCGTGGCACGCGCCTACACGAACCTTTCGAAGTAAAACAATCTTTGTCCGCCGCGCATAAAACGCGGCGGACGCCATCCCCATACATGGAGATCAGGATGTCAAATCCTTTAGCGACAGTCCCAGAACCTGTGCGTGCGCCCAAACGCACCCTCGCCGAACGGCAGCGCAGGGCGCGGTATTGGCAAATTCTGCAACTCGTCCCGATGATGGCTGTGTTGCTGGTATTGTTTGGCGGTGCGCTTTTCCTTGCCGTCCTGCAATCTCTCGGCTTTGCGCCTTGGTTCGGTGTTAACACTTTCCCCGACTTCTCGTTCTTTGGAGCTCTGTGGGGATCATCGACGTTCTGGGTGTCACTGTGGCTGACGCTCTACTACGCGACAGTGTCTACGATCCTAGCTTTGATCTTCGGGACACTTCTGGCGTTGGCGCTAGTTAAAACCTTCCCAAGCAAAACGCTCTATAAATATCTCTACAAACTGCCGCTCATGATCCCCTATACCGTAGGGATCGCCCTTGCCATGATCATGCTCGGCAATGGCGGCATGCTCTCTCGCTTGGCGGCATTCTTCGGACTGATAGACGACCCGTCGCAGTTCATCCAAATCCTCAAGACGCACTACGGGTGGGGCATCATTGCTGTCTACGTCTGGAAGCAGACACCGTTCATCACTCTGGCGGTTTATGCCGTGTTGCTTGGTGTAGGGCGCGAAACCGAAGAAGCAGCCGCGATCCTTGGCGCACGCAAGTACCGCATCTTTTTCAGCGTTACCCTGCCGCAAATCCTGCCAGGGATCGTGTCGTCGACGCTCATCTGCTTTGCCTTCAACGTCGGCGCTTTCGAAGCTCCGTTCATTCTGGGGGGAGGGTTCCCCGATACCCTACCAGTGGTGGCGTGGCGCTACTTCAACGACGCAGACTACACATTGCAATTGCAAGGCATGGCAACTGTTGTGTCCATCGGAATGGTCGCGGGTGTGATCTTGTTCTCATACCTCGCAGTATACCGACGCTATGAGCGTCGTATGGGGCGGAACTGATATGAAAAAAACACATGATACTTCACTGAACGAACGTCTTTCGCCGTTTCAGAAGTTCTACCTGATCATCGTGGTCGGCTTCATCCTTGGGCCGTTCATTCCCTTGATCATTCAGAGTTTCGCCTTCCGTTGGGCGTGGCCTGATCTCCTGCCAAGTACGTGGTGGCTTGAACAGCGCGAGAAATCCATGTTCCCGCTCGCATGGGACTATGTTCTCTCGCCTTACAGCAACCTGTGGGAGGCGACGGTTAACACTGTAGTCATCGGACTTGTGGTGACATTCATCTGTCTCGCGATCTCCCTGCCTGCCGCAAAGGTTCTGGCGCGTGACCAGTTCCGTGGAAAAAACGCGTTTGAGTTTTTCCTGTCACTGCCACTGATTGTGCCTGAAGCTGCGATTGGTATCGCTCTGTTGATGATCTTCATTCATCTCGGATTGGCGGGTACCTACGTGGGGATCGTGATTGCCCATTTGATCCCGACCATTCCCTACATGGTGCGAATGCTCACATCTGTCTATCAGGGCCTCGGCCGTGATTTCGAGGAACAGGCGATGATCTTGGGTGCAAGCCCGTTGCAGATCCTGCGCCTTGTGACCCTTCCCATGCTGTTGCCTGGTGTTGTGGCGGGGGCGTTGTTCACCTTCCTTGTGTCAACCAACATCTTCTTGCTGACCTTCTTCCTTGGACAAGGGAAGGTCATCACCTTGCCGACGCTTTTGTTCTCGAAAATCTCAAGCGGAACGCTCGATGCCTCCGCCGCTGGCCTCGCTTTGATTGTGACCGTACCCGGGATCATTCTGCTCATCATCTCCGAGCGCTTCATCAAAGAAGAAGCTTTCGGCAAAGGCTTTGGAAACTAAAAGGACGTTTCACATGATCAACCCAACAATCCTAAGTCGCTTTCCTAAGATCGACCCCAAAACCTTTGAGGCGCGACTTGGTCGGCCCGGCCCATCCCCGCGTGTGATCATTGATACCGACACCGCCAACGAAATTGATGACCAATATGCGCTCGCATGGTCGTTGCTCTCTCCCGAGCGGATGGATTTGGAAGGTGTCACCGCCGTGCCGTTTTCCTTTGCCCACCACCGAGAAGGCTTGCTCGAGTCCTATGACCTGATCAAACAGGCAGAAGGCAAGGGCGATGCCGAGCGGTTCATGGGTGGCTTCGGCGGTTGGGCCAAGCGTCTGATCGAACAGGGCCGCACCGTTGATGACGTCACCTTTGTCGGACCCGCCGAAGGGGTGGAACTCTCTTATCAAGAGATCCTGCGCGTCTTCGAAAAATGCGGCGTATCGAGTGAGGGGAAGGTCTTTAAAGGATCGCCCGCTTATCTCGAAAGTTTTGATCAGCCCATCGACACACCCGCCGCACGGTTCATCATCGAGAGGGCTCGCGCGGAAGATGACCGCCCGCTGTATGTTCTTGCTATGGGTGCCCTGACGAACATCGCGTCCGCCTTGCTTATGGCGCCCGATATCATCGAGAAAATCGTCGTAGTCTGGACCGCATCCTTCCCGTCCTACGCACCGTTCTGCAATGAACCGTCATTGAACCTCGTGCAGGACAAACTCGCCTCGCAGCTTTTGTTCGAAAGCGGCGTCCCGCATGTCTATCTGCCCGGCTATCACGTCGGTGCGCAGCTGAAAATTTCGCTGCCCGAGATGGAGCGGTTTGTGAGCGGGAAAGGTGCGATTGGCGACTATCTCCACCATTTGTATACGCATAACCCGCTGCACGACATGTTCGCGATTACCGATGCGGAAACAAAGACATGGGTGATCTGGGACATCATCAACGTCGCATGGCTGTTTGATCCTGATTATGTCTCGACCAAGATCATGCCGTCGCCTGTTCTCAATGACGAGTTGTATTGGGAGCATCCAGAGGGCGCGCATATGATGCTTGAGGCCTTCGATCTGGATCGGGATGCGATTTTCGAGGACTTCTACAACACGCTGAAACGCGCACCAAAAGCGTAACCCAATCCTTCCTCCCGGGTGTTAGAGGCCTGTAAGTGCAACTTGCGCTTATGGGCCTCTATACGTTTGATGTGGATGCCCCGCCCTTGTTAAATTGCGGAATATAAAGGAGCTTCTAAGCCCTGAGCGGCCGCCATTTTTCTTACCGCTGTATTGATCGCGTCAGTCTTAGGTTTCACTCTTCGGTGGCTACGATGAACTGCAATGATCAATCGCGAGAAAGGGGCCTTGCCCCGTGTTTCGTTTCTCACTCCACGGGCAGAGTGGCGTTGAAACGGCCAAGAATCTTTCTCGGTTCTTCGTAGAAAAACTGCTCTCCGTAATCCGTCATTTCAGCTTTGTAGACGGTGCCGTTGAAGGTTCCTGTGATATCAAGCCAGCCCTCGGAAATTGTCACTTTGAATGCCTTGATTTCGATAGATCCCGAGTCCTCATCCGACTTCCAATAGGGCGCGGAAGGACCTTCTGGCAGAACGGACACGACGGGGGTAATCGCGCGGATTTTTCCGCCTTCTTTCTCCAGCATAGCCTCCAACGTCAGGGCGTTTTGCTCGGGGTTCAGATTCTCCGCTGGCATAGCCGTGATGGTCAAGTAGCCAAAGCTGGAAGTCCCTTGCGCGAATTCTGCGATGTCTGACAGGTCTGCGTTTTCGTTATCAATGATGAGCCAGGTTTTCATATCCTCACCTTCGAGACGGGTTGTGACCATCCCGAGCGCGAGGTCGGCGTGGGCTATGAGAGGCATCCACAAAAGCGTAATTGAGAACATGATTGATTTCAGCATTTAAGATTCCTCTCCTTATGCACAGCGGCGGTTCATGTTGCCTATTCACCCGATCCAATCGGGTGAAAAATAAACTGAATATATGATGTCTGGCCGTGCTTACGGTCCAATTTCTCAACTTATTTAGACAGGCTTTCGCTCGAAGGCCAAGAGGTTATAGTCTTTTGTGAACACTGGTAATCCATTGGGAGCAGTCCGAATGAAAACACTGAATGCAGTTCGCCTTTGCGCTGTGATTGCGGCCCTGTCTGTTGGGGGGCAGGTTCAGGCATCCGAACACGGGAAATCCTATCTCGCGCGGCTTGGTGAGGTTCAAACCATTTCCGGAAACGGGGATGAAAACCTGTATCTGTTGATCAGGGAGGCATCGGTCGAGTTGGAGAGCAACTGGTCACCTGAATTGGCCAAAGAGCTTGCCCGCGTTTTTGATGCGCTTTTGGACGTTAATCAAAACCATTTTTTGACCGAGTTGCTCATGCCGATGTCGGAGATCCGTGCCGATCAGTTTGACCCTATCCTCGACAGCACACTCTCCCCCGAAAACAGGGCACTCTATGAGGAGTTGGTCCAAATGGTTGAGGACGAAGAGCGCGAGGGGAACGGTTAGACCTGCCCACCGTCTTTGAGCGGGTTCACGGCGTGGGGGTGACGCCGATCCGCACACGGTCTGATCGGCCCGTTGAGTCGACCACCGAGATGGTCGCAAATCCAGTCGCAAGCGGTGGCAATGTGACCTCGCGCCTGCGTGCGCCAATGATCACGGGGTGCCCGTCCAGTAACACAGTGAATGGCGGCGCGCCGTCACGTAGTCGCAAAGTGAGCGGTGCGCTGTCGAGGAGAAGCGTGGCTCCATCTGGCGGGAAGGTCAGTTTTGGTGCATCCGCGTGGGGTGCAAAGGTTGCGCCACGCGGGCGGAACCGTTTTAGCGGCGCGGGTAGTGCGGCGTTTTCGACCAAGAGAACATCGGATGGGGGCGGGGGCAGCGGCGTGCTTTGCGGGGCGATCCGTTGGAACACGTCGAACAACAACGGGGCGGCGACATCAGCACCAAAGGCGCCCGGAATGGGGGTGCCATCAGGGCGCCCAAGCCAGACGCCGACCGTATAGCGCCCGTCAAACCCCAAGGCCCATGTGTCGCGGTGGCCATAGGACGTCCCCGTTTTATAGGCGATTTTGCCCAAGGGTTGTCCCGCAGGTGGCATCAATCCCGCGAGGATATGCCCGATTTGCCATGCGCTTGCAGCACGCACCACTTCGCGGCCTTCACGGGGTGTGTCCTCGGCCAGATAATGAAGCGGTATCGGTGTGCCGCCCCGCGCCAAGGTCATGTAAACCTGTGTCAGTCCTTCGAGGGTCATCCCCAAACCGCCAAGCGCCACCGCCAGTCCGGGGGCTTCGCTATTGGGCAGCGCGGTTTGCGCCCCGCTTTGGCGCAGGGCGGCGATCAGGCGGGCGGGACCAAGGGCTTCGGTCAGTGCCACGGCGGGGATGTTGAGCGAAAGTTGCAGGGCTTCGGAGACGCGCAGCTCTCCACGATACTGGCCATCGAAATTTTGCGGGGCATAGCTGCCAAAGGCGGTCGGGCGGTCGTCGATCAGGGTTTCGGGATGGGCCAACCCGTCATCGAAAGCCAAGGCATAGATCAGCGGTTTGAGCGTCGATCCGGGTGAGCGCAGCGCGCGTGTCATATCGACAAATCCACCGGGCCGATCCCATCCTCCTGAGCCGACCGTGGCCAGCACTGCGCCTGCCTGATGGTCGGCCACCATAATCGCCACGGAGCTTTGCGGATCGCGGCCAGCAAGTGCTTGCTGCGCCAGAGGTTCCAATGCGGCTTGCAGGGGAGCGTTGATCGTTGTGCGCAGGACTGGCGTATCGGGGGCGTCATGGTGGAGGCGCGCGGTTAGATGAGGGGCGAGCGCGGGGAAGGCGTGGCGATTGCGGGGCAGGGGTTCGCGTAGCGCTGCATCGGCATCGTCTTGCGTGATAATTCCTGCACGGACAAATCGCGTGAGGGCGGCGGCGCGTGCGGCTTTTGCGGCCTCAGGGTGACGGTCAGGGCGGCGGCTTTCGGGCGATTGTGGTAGCACGACCAGAAGCGCGGCCTGCGCAGGGGTCAGTCGGTCTGGTTCCTTGTCAAACCATATGCGTGCGGCGGCCCGCACTCCCTCGATATTGCCGCCGTAAGGGGCAAGCGTCAGATAGAGTGAGAGAATATCGGCCTTGCTCAACTGCGCCTCAAGCGCCAAGGCCACACGGATTTGCCGCAGCTTTCCGCGCCATGATCCCGTCCCGCTGTCCTCCAGAAGCCGTGCGACCTGCATGGTCAGGGTCGAGCCGCCCGAGATGATTTCACCGTGTTGCACCGCCTGAGCGGTGGCTCGCAGCATGGCCAATGGATCAACGCCGTGGTGGGAATAGAACCGCTTGTCTTCATAGGCGATGAGCATCTCGATCAGGTGCGGATCGACCCGTTCGGGATCTGCCGCCAATCGCCAACGCCCGTCCTCAACGGTGAAGGCTCGCAGCAGACGGCCATCGGCATCCAGCACCTCGGCGGAGGTCGCGGGGGTGAGTGAGGGCAGTTGAGTTTCCGCCACCCACGCCCGCCCGAAACCGACCAATCCCACGAGGCCCGCCACCAGTAAAACTGCGGCGGTTAAAATGCCAATACGCGCCGCGCGGGACCGCCTCATGGCGTGACGATAAAGCGACCCGAAGCGGTATTCGCGTTATACTGAGGGCGGTACATATCCGTGACCGAGGCCGCGGGATGATGGTAGTCGCCTGGCGTAATCGCGCGCACCACATAGGCCAATCGGATTGGTTGCCCGTCCTGTCGGCTAACCTGTGCAAGGAAGCGGTCGCCGCGGAACTCGGCATGTTCCGCATAGGAGGTTTTGAGCCACGGCATCATGGACATATCACCCGAAGAGATCAGATGCGGATTGTCGATTTCCAACCCCGCTGGCAGCGGATCGTCGATCATCAATCGCCCGCTGAGGTCGTCCGATGGGGTCACGTCGAGCACGACAACAAGCCGCGTGCCCTGCTCCACAGGCCCCTCTATGGCAGTGCCCTCTGGCGTGAAATAGCGCCGAGTGATAGTGTAGCCGTAGCCATCCGCCTCCACCGATCCGATTGGAACACCAAAGGTGGTCAGTGTGATGTCGGTGTCCTCCGCGCTCGTGTTGCGAACCTCAAGCGGTGACAGGCCAGTCCCGTCCACGACACGTTGCACAAATCCGCCCGACATTGATGCGCCATTGACGGTCAGCCCGTCCGTGCGCGGATCGTCGATCAGGCTATGCGCGGCGAGAAGTCCCCATGCCATTTCCTGTGTCGAGCGGGGTCCATCATGGCGCGCAATCATCCGCGTCAGGGCCTCACGGTCCACCGCGTTGCTTCCTGCATCTGTCGCAAGGCTCAGGATCGCGGCGGCATCGCGAAGGGTGCTGCCGTAATCATCGCGCCAAACCCCGCGTTCGCTGTCGTTGGCGAGGCGCATAATGTTGCGACTGGCGAGGGTAAAGAGACGGTCCGCTCTTGGCTGATCCCCATAAAAGGCCAGTGCCGCGCCGAGTTGGGCTTGTGCCAGTGGCGTTGCGAAATCCTCTGCCTTTTCATCGGCATAATAGCGCAGATCACCGATCCGTGCCGCGCCTTCACGCGCCAGAACCATCAAGCCATAGGCCAAGGCCACGCCGCCACCATTTCGATCCACCTCGAAATCCGAGGCGTAGGAAATCTCATTGCGCAGATTGTCCATTGCCGTGCGGAAAGCATTGTCAGGCACATCGACGCCTTGCAGTTTTGCGCGTGACAGGAAGTCACTCACATAGGAATCAAGCCAGAAATCACCACCTTCAGGCTGCCACAGGCCAAAAGCGCCGCTGCTGTTTTGTCGTGTCAGAATGCGTTGCACCGCTTGTTCGAGACGGTCATCAACATCCTGCGTTTGGGTCATCCCGATCGCATCGGCGACCTCGTCGAAATACAACAGAGGCATCGCGCGACTGGTGAGTTGCTCGGTGCAGGCATAGGGGTAGCTGTCAAGGTCGCGCATCAATGCCGGAACATTGAGTTGCGCCAATGGTCCCGCACTGATCAGTGCCGATCCCGTGCCTTCGCGCAGGCCCGTGAACACGTCGCGGGTGAGCGAGAAAGTATCCCCTGCAGCCAATTCAAAGCGGCGGGTTTGCGAGACCTGCGGATCATTGACCCGCACGGGCACATGCAGCGTTTTGGTCAGCACCTTGCCCGCGGGCGTGGTGAGTGTGACCGTCATCTCGTAATCACCAGAGAGGCGTGCCAACACAGGTATCCGCAGCGCGGTTTTGCCTTTCTCGGTGAGCGAGATTGTCGTGGGGATATCTGTGCCCAGATCAAGGCCCGTGGCCTCAATTGTCAGAGGCATGTCCCCCGCAGGCCCTTCGGTGTGAACAAACTCCAGTAGCATTTGCGTGGTGTCGTCGGGCGCAAGGAAACGTGGCAGGCTTGCCGTCACCACGACAGGATCACGCACGATCACATCGCGTTCAGCCTCGCCCACGGCTTCGTCGCTCCACGCCACGGCCATCAGCCGCACCGTGCCGTTGAAGGACGGAATGTCAAAGGAGATTTGCGCCGTGCCATCCGCGCCTATTTCCACGGGGCCGCTGAAATAGGCAACCAGTTCTTCTGTTGGGGGTGGGGCTTGGCGCTGCAACCCGCCTGTGGCGTCGCCGCCCGAACGGATTTGTCCCATTGCGCCGTTCATGCCGTCGATCAACCGCCCGTACACATCGCGGATTTCCACGCCGAGGCGGCGCTGGCCAAAGTAATGTTGTGTGGGGGAGGGGGAGTCAAACCCTGTCAGGTTCAGCACTCCGAGGTCCACAGCGGCCACGGTTACATAGGCGGAGCCCGTTGCACCCTCCACATTCACCGTCACGGGCAGTGGCCCGCGTGGGTCGATGACCTCATCGGCGTCCAGAGATACGGTAAGCGCGCGCTTGCCAGGTTCAATCTTGGCATAGACCAAGCCGAGTGCGCGGGCGGGACCGACCTTTGCCCCTGCATCCATTGGGCGGATGGCCTGCACCGTGACATAGGCGCCGGTTCCCCAGTCTTCGGTCACGTCTACGGGAATAAGGTTCTCGCCCTTTTTCACGGCCACCGATTGTGTCGCAATCAGGTGGTTGGACATCACCGCAATGAGCGCTGTGCCGTCATAACGTGAGACCAGTCGCAGTTTGGCCGTATCGCCCACGTCGTAGGTTTTGGCGTCGAGGGACATGTCCAATGTGTCTGGGCTATCGGCTCCCACGGGGACATGCCACCCCGCCGAAAACGCGTAGGATGTGGCAACATATTCGCCATCGGTGCGTTCGACGACCATCTCGTATTCGCCCCAGTCGACCTGCGCTTCTAGTGCGACAGGGTCTGTGCCTGTGGTGAGGTCTCCAGTGGCAATCGGTGTGCGTGTTGTGGTGACATCCCAATCCCAATGACCATCGGCCTGATACCACTGGTAGTGGCGTTCCAGACGGTTCAGGGTCCAGTGAATGTCCATCGGTGCGGGTGTTGCGTCCTGTGCAAGACCGACCACTTTGAACCGCGCTGTATCGCCTTCTCCGACAAGGCCGTCAAATTCGGGACGCAAGCCGATGACGGGTGTGTCAAGGGCGAGCATACGGGTCATCTTTCGCTCAACAGGACGGCCCGAGCCTTCGGTAACACGTGCGACAACTGTGGCTTCGACCAGATGGCCGTTGGCTGTAAGGTCAGGCAATTCCAGCGGGACTGTCGCCTGTCCCTGAGCATCGGTCGTCACCCCGTTGCCAAAGCCGTGCATCACCGAGCTAAGCGGTTCATCATAGCGGCCGAAATGATACTTGGGCCATGCCTCAAGTCCTTTTGCCTGCGACAGGCGCACGGTGCCCTCGACCGCAAGTTCACTCGCAGGTGCGCCGAAGAGATAGTGCGCATCGACGGTCAACGGCGGAGTGTCGCCCGCGCGGATGGGGCCATCTGGGAGCGAGAGCGAGAAATCAATGCGTTCGGGCAAGAAATCCTCGACCAAGAGTGACGCGGAGGTGAGTGCGGGGGCTTCCAGATCAGAACGTAGTTCCAAACGCCATGTGCCACGGGCGACACTGGTGCCAAGCGGCAGGTCAAAGACATGCCCGCCCGCAACGTCCCCCGATGAGAGAACGCGTGAATATTCGACGCCATCAGGGCGTGTCAGGATCGCGGTCAGCGGCAGGCCGGAGAGCGCCGTCGCGTTTGTATCGCGCAAAAGAACTGTTGCATGGATGGTCTCGCCCGGACGGTAGGCGTCGCGGTCGGTTGCAAGGAAGGCATCAATCGGCGGGGCAGGGGGCATCCCTTCGACCCCACGATCCGACAGGTCAAAAGCCGGATCGGTCAGCGAGAGAAATACCATGTCCTCAGGTGCGTCCTTGGGTCCCGTCTGCGCCAGAAGCATTGCGGGTGCGGCGCTATCCGTGCCGTGTGTGAGACCCGCCTCGAAGAGGGCATGTCCTTCAGCATCTGTTTCGGTTGTGGCCAGAATATCGTTCGCCCGCGATAAGAGTTCGACCGTCACGCCGGATTTTGGTTTCGCGTCATTCAGGCCGCGCACATAGACGTGTAGGCCGTCTGTGCCTGAGAAACTGGTCAGGCCAAGATCGGAGACGACGAACCATTGCAGCGCGCTTTGAGAATAATCGCGATCATCATCAGGCACAGAGGCCGCAAGCGCGTAGATACCAGGGGCGAGATCTTTCATTGGCCCGTCAAGCGGCAGCCGCGTGACCATCGTTTTGTTCAGGGTGTTTTGGACATCTGCTTCGCCCTGCCAGATCACGTTGGCGAAATTATTGCGGAAGTCTTTCTCCCTGTAATCGGAGAGCGTCCGCCCGAAATGTTCCTCGCGGATTGCGGAAATCAGCGTGCGATCACTGATCTGGTATAGGCTCAGGTCGAGATGGTCGAGATTGACGGTCTCGACGGGCAAGCCCGCCTCTGGCACCCGCGGTAGAACATAGGCACGACCCGGAAACTGGACAGAGGGTGAGCGGTCACGGACATAGACTTCAAGCGGGACATCACGGGCGAGTTTCTCGCCATTTTCGTCTGGCAGGCCCTTGCGAAAGGTAAAGGCATAGCGAGCGCCATGCGCCACGCCCTCAATGCAAAGCGAACGTCCCTCGGCGGTGACGGCAAACCCTGCGTTGGTCGCTGTGTCGGGTAAGCTGACATAGTTGCTATAATCGACGCCCGCAGAGGCCAGAGACTCGCTAAATTCGACACAAACCCGTGGCAGGGCAATGTTGCTGTCAACGTCACTGTCGATGATACGGAATCCGTAGAGACGTTCGGCGCGGGCAAGTTGTTCGGCGGTGCTGCTACTTGGGGCAAGGCGTTGTGCCAAGCGCAGAGTGGGAATTTGCTCGCGGCCCCGATCATTCATTTCCAGTGCTTGACTGAGAATCACAAGTGCGGCGGCACGGCCCTGATCTGTGCTTTGGCGGAGATAGGCGTTGATGGCACTTGGCAGGATCGCATTGCGCGCCGTGCGGCGACTGTCCGCAGGGTGTTTGTTCTGGACCATGAGGTGATAGGCCTGTTGCGACAATCTCGCATAGTCGATCCACATGTCGGGCTCATCGGATAGTGCGAGCGCGACGCCGAGCCAGTTGAATGCCGCGATTTTGTCGTCATAGAACAGTTTGGTCGCATAGGCTTCGCGCGCGTCGTCGAGCTTCCAGCTTCCTGCGTAGGTTTGAGCGCCGAGCATTTGTGTTTGGCGACGGGCCGCATCGAAATCTCCCGCACGCAACCAGTCCAATTCCCCCGCACGCAGTTTCGCAAGTTCGTGGCGGGCCTGCGGCACGCGGCGCAACTCGCCCGAAATCGCTCCGTCATAGACGGTTTGTTCCCCGACTGCCGATTTTAGAAAACAGGAAGCGCTGCGGCTATTGAACGTGAAGGCATTGCACTGCGCATCATTCAGACAAGCCCGTTGGCAGGTATCCAAAGTGGTGTCGAAAATCGATTTTAAGTCAGCCCCGTAGAAATCCACATTGCGGGTATTGAGTAATTGTTGCTCGGGCAGTGGCGACTGCGCAAATCCGGCGGATGTGAAAGTGAGCAGAACAACGAGGGCGGCGAAAATACGGCGCATAGAGACTCTCCTGAAAACTGTCGATTTACGTTCTCATGTGGGCGACCTCCATGTCAACGCAGCGCTCGCGTCATAGGTCCGAACAACGCCGTGCATTCAGGTCTAGCACCTGACTATTGAAGAGGTCATGTAAAATATAGAGATGCATCAACCGCCTCATTTTCGAGATGGAAACCGAATGCCAACGGTTGCTGTTTCACCGTGATGATGATCGTTTAACAATGATGGCGGGTGCCATTTGATTATTAAACGATCAGTTTATGCGGCTTTAGCACCTTATCATCTGGCAGATGCTTGATCCGCCAGATTGGGCGACCCTCTACCCTTTGTTGAAAAGCTCTACCTATATTGCTGTTATAATCCAGCTCATTCAGGTCTGAGCTGACTGTTCTTTTAGTCCTGTAAAAAAGTTGCTCACCGTTCTGGAGACGACCTGTTTGACGTCGATCTCTAAGGGCTCTCCGTACACGTATTTACGAATAGCGATGTAGAAGACGGCGCCGTGTAGACCCCAGAACACTTCGAGTTCTTCTTCGGTCAAAGGGCTGAGATCGTCAGCTCTGCCGCAATCGTGACGGAATTCCATCGCAGCAGGGCGAATGATTTTGGTGCGAATGATTCCGAGATATCGCTCTGTCAGACCATAGGATTTGAGCCCTGAAGAGACAAAGATTCTTACCCAATCATATTCAAAAACACGGTCGGCATAAGCGATATAGAACTGTGTCAGCCGTTCTTGCAGGCTCAGGCTGCGATCCAATACCAGAGAGTCCCAGTTTGGGTCCCAACGCTTCAGATAGACGTGTTCGTAAACCCGTTCGATCAACGCCTCTTTGCTTTCAAAATGCTTGTAGATCACGGCATGGGACACACCCATCCGTTTTGCCAACTCGCGGGTTTTCCCCTCGAATCCGCATTCGGCAAAAAATCGCACTGCTTCGGTCACGATGAGTTTTTCACGCTCCGCGCTACGCATGTTTTTACGCCGTGGGGCGGTTTGGGTTTTGGTGCTGTCTGCCAATGTCATCCGTCTCTTGCTTGGTGTTCGACAATGTTAGCCTGAATTGCAGAAATTACCAAGTGGTCACTTTTTTCTTGACGGGCGATATGTCGCAGGCCTATCAAAAGTGACCACTTGGTTACAAAATCTTGTTGGTAGGAGGATAAAGGGGAGGGCGAAGGTGAAGTCACCAGCTTTTGAATACGTTCGAGTCGATAGCATTGCGGACGCACTTGCGGCCCATGCGGGCGTTGGCGGTGACGCAGTGTACCTTTCTGGCGGGCATAGCATTGTGCCGTCACTGGCCCTGCGCTTGCAAGGTCCAGCCCTGTTGATTGACCTGTCCGAAATAGCAGAGCTGTCGGGCGTAACTGTTGATGGTGAATGGCTGCGGATCGGCGCGATGACACGGCATGTTCAGGCCATTACCGACCCCCTTATTCAGAAATACGCGCCGCTGTTTTCAGCCGCAGCACCCTTTGTTGCGCACCCTGCTATTCGCAATCGGGGCACTTTGGGTGGCAGCGTCGCCCATGCCGATCCCGCCTCTGAATTTCCAGCAGTTGCACTAGCGCTCAAAGCCGAATTTGAAATCGTATCTGAAGCCGGAATCCGTCGTGTTCCCGCAGATGATTTCTTTATCGATATCTATGAAACAGCCATCGAGCCTGGTGAGATACTACGGGCTATTTTTGTCCCACTCCCAGTTGCAGGGCAGGTTATCGGATTTGATGAAATCGCGCGTCGGCGTGGTGATTACGCGATGGTCGGCACCGCGGTGCAGGGTGTCGTGACAGATGGCATTGCAACGGACATGAGCATCACATTGTTCTCCGTGGGCGACCGGCCAACACGCGCCGTTTCTGCCCAAGCGGCCCTGAACGGGCGCACCATTGATGCGGCGACAATCGCCGAGGCCCAAGCGGCGTTGACCAACGATCTCTCACCGACCGACGATCCGGAATTTCCTGCGCACATGCGTGTGCATTTAGCCCGCGTGTTGTTGGGGCGCGTTTTGTCAAATTTGAGGACAGTTGCATGAAGACCGAGATCACACTGACGGTAAACGGCGAAGATGTGCGTGAGGCGGTTGAGCCGCGTACAAGTCTCGCAGATTTTTTGCGAGACGGATTGCAGCTTACGGGAACCCATTTGGGTTGTGAAATGGGATCATGTGGCGCGTGCCTCGTCATGTTGGACGGCACACCTGTTCATGCCTGTCTGGTCTTGGCGGTTCAGGCTGCGGGTCAACGCGTGGACACGATTGAGGGGCTCAACGACAGTGGAGATGTTTCCGATCTTCAGAAAAACTTCTTTGAACGCAACGCCCTGCAATGCGGGTTTTGTACCAATGGGATGATGATGTCGGCCCAAGCGCTTCTGGCGCAAAATACGTCACCAACACGCGAAGAAATTCGGGACGCCCTGTCGGGGAATTACTGTCGCTGCACTGGATATGAAGCGATTGTGGATGCCATCGCGGCCACAGCAAAACAGCGCAAGGCGCTCACGGGGGCGGATCAATGACAGCTCCGGCCCCTCATATCGGCAAATCCTACCGCCGCGAGAACGCGTTGCGCCATCTCGCAGGGCAGGGGAGGTTCGTCACCGACTTGAGCCTTCCACGCATGTTGCATGTGGCGTTCGTGCGCAGCCCAATGGCGCGGGGCAAGATCATCGAGTTGGACATCTCAGCGGCAGAGGCCGCGCCCGGTGTTGTCCGTGTCTTCACCGCAGAAACGCTCAACGATAAATGCGAGCCTTGGATCGGGACATTGGATCACTTTGCCAACATGCAAAGTACGCCGCAAAATATTCTGGCCGAACACGAAGTCCTATGGGTCGGTCATCCCGTCGCAATGATCGTGGCCCACAGTCGTGCTGAGGCCGAAGACGCTTGCGAATTTGTCATGCTCGATATCGAGGACGAAGAAGCGGTTGTCGATGGCGATGCCGCATTGGTCGAGGGTGCGCCTTTGGCCGCGGAAGGCAGCGCGAGCAACCTTTGCTTTCGCACGGTCCTCAAAACAGACAATGTCGAAGATGCCTTTGCGGGGGCGGCTCATATTGTTGAGGGCAACTTCACCTTTGGACGTCACACAGCGGTGACACTGGAGCCTCGTGCAATCGTTGCGGATTTTGATCGCTCGACAGGGCAACTCAATGTGCATCAGGGCACGCAGACGCCGTACCAGTTCCAAGATGTCTACGCGCGTCATTTCGGTTTGCCCGAGGGAAAAGTGCGGGTCATCGCACCCGATGTCGGCGGGTCATTCGGGATGAAGCTCCACGTCTACAATGAGGAAATGGCGACTGTCGCGGCCAGTATTACATTAGGACGCCCCGTGCGGTTCGTCGCGGACAGACTTGAAAGTTTTGTCTCTGATATTCACGCGCGTGATCACCGTGTGTCGGCGCGTATGGCGCTTGATGCGGATGGAAACATCCTTGCGATGGATGTTGACGACATGACCCAGATCGGGGCCTTCTCGACCTATCCGCGCACCAGTGCTGCCGAGGGTAACCAAGTCATTCGTCTGATGGGCGCACCTTACAAGATGCCCGACTATCGTGGGCGGTTGTCGGTGGTGTTTCAAAACAAGGTGCAAACAAGCCAGTACCGTGCGGTCGGCCACCCGATTGCCTGTGCCGTTACCGAAGCGCTGATTGAATACGCCGCTGAAAAACTGGACATTGATCCCTTTGAGATGCGGCAGCGGAATCTGTTGGCGGATGATGCCTATCCGCATACCTCGGCCACAGGATATCAGTTTGAGAAACTGTCACATCAGGCGAGTTTGGAAAAACTGCGCGAGGCGATGGATTATGATGCGTTGCGCGCTGAACAGGCGGAGCTTCGTGAAAAGGGCATTTATCGTGGCATCGGTATTGCGCCTTTCGTTGAGATCACGAACCCTGGTGCAACGTTCTACGGGGTCGGAGGTGCGCGTATTTCGGCCCAAGACGGCGCTGTTGTGCGGCTTACGCCCTCAGGCGATGTGCATTGCGCGATTTCCGTGACCGAGCAGGGTCAAGGTACCGAGACTATTATCGCGCAGGTGGTTGCCGATCAGTTGGGCGTCACGCCCGATAAGGTGAAAGTCGTCACTGGCGATACGGACACCACACCAAGTGGCGGTGCAACATGGGCGTGTCGTGGCGCGGGCATTGGCGGGGAAACCGCGCTGCGTGCAGGCCGCAAACTACAGGCTCAGATCCTGACCTTGGCAGGAGAAATCTTGCAGACGGACCCCGCGCTTTTAAAACTGGCGAACAATGCGGTGGTTGATGCGGCCTCAGGTGCAGAGCGGATCACCTTGGCTGAGATCGGGCGTATTGCGACTTATCGCCCGGACACGCTTCCCAAAGGGTGCGACAACTCCCTGACCGTGGCGCAGCATTTTGCGCCATCGGGCTATCCGTTTGATTTCACCAACGGCATCCAAGCCAGCTATGTCGAGGTCGATATTGAAACTGGAATGACCCGCATATTGAAACATTGGGTGGTTGAAGATTGTGGCCGCATCATCAACCCGCTTTTGGTCGACGAACAAATCCGCGGTGGCGTCGTCCAAGGGCTTGGCCCCGCATTCTTTGAGGAATGCCTCTATGATGAAACCGGCCAAATGACCAACGCCACCTTGGCGGAATATCTGGTCCCGATGGCAGGTGAGATGCCCGATATCGAAATCGCGCACGTCGAGACACCAACGAAAGACACAATTCTGGGCGCCAAGGGCGTTGGTGAGGCGGGAACCGCCGCAGCGGGTGCCGCCGCGATGAATGCCGTCAACGACGCATTACGCCCGATGGGGGCCAGAATTTCTCAAACGCCGATGACACCAATTCGAATTTTGAAGGCTCTAGGCCATGTGTGATTGCGCTCAACAAAAGGATCGTTTCGATGGAACTTGAAGGAAGCCAAAAACTTGCCGCAACACCCGATGAGGTTTGGCAGGCATTGTTTGACCGCGACATTCTGGAACAGGCAATCCCGGGATGCGAGAGCCTTGTCCAGAATAGTGACACCAGCTTCTCCGCAGTGGTTAAGTTGAAAATCGGACCTGTTTCGGCGCGCTTTAAGGGTGACGTCGAGTTGAGCGATATTGTGCCGGGGTCATCATGTACGCTGTCGGGCAAAGGGTCTGGCGGGATTGCGGGATTTGCCAAAGGAAATGCGCGTGTGACGCTGACGCCAGAGGGTGACGTTACTACACTTGATTACAAAGCTGATGTGGCGGTTGGAGGAAAACTTGCCGCATTGGGAAATCGTCTCATCAAATCCACAGCACAAAAGTTGACCGCTGAATTCTTCAGCAATTTGACAACCGCTCTCACTGGCGAGACGGAGGACGCGGCCGTTTGAGCGTCAGACCTAAACAATACTGACCGCGCAGGACGCGGGATTTCTAAGGGAGGATACCATGAAATCATCAAGAAGAGCCTTTTTGGCGATGTCATCAGCGGCACTTGCGACGCCGTTCCTGAACACACGACTGATCGCGGCAGAAACGATCAAT
>NZ_JBLWZO010000011.1:0-92497 GCF_048266405.1 Celeribacter sp. | reverse complement strand
GGTGATCTGTCGACAGTCTATGATGTTGATCCGCGTGATCCGGAGCAGGTGCAGGAATTCGTGGATCACAGCTGGTACACCTATGGTGAGGCGGGTAAGGGGCTTCACCCGTGGGACGGGATCACCGAGCCGAACTATGAGCTTGGCCCGAATGCGAAAGGCACCCGCACCAATATCGAAGAGTTGGACGAGGCTGCCAAATACAGCTGGATCAAGGCTCCGCGATGGAAAGGGCACGCGATGGAGGTTGGCCCTCTGGCGCGGTATATCATCGGGTATGCGAAAGGGCATGAAGACATTTCCGATCAGGTCACGGGGCTGCTCAAGACCATGGATCTGCCTTTGGATGCGTTGTTCTCGACGCTGGGCCGAACGGCGGCCCGTGCGCTTGAATCCGAATATTGTTCACGTTTGCAACAACACTTCTTTGACAAGCTGATCACCAATATCAAAAACGGCGATAGCTCCACGGCGAATGTGGAGAAATGGGATCCGAGCACATGGCCGTCAGAGGCCAAAGGTGTAGGCATGACCGAAGCCCCACGTGGGGCTTTGGGTCACTGGATCAAGATCAAGGACGGGCGCATCGAGAACTATCAATGCGTGGTGCCGACCACTTGGAACGGCAGCCCGCGTGACACTGAGGGTAATATCGGGGCTTTTGAGGCCTCGCTTCTGGATACGCCGATGGAACGTCCTGAAGAGCCGGTGGAGATTCTGCGTACATTGCACAGTTTTGATCCCTGTCTGGCGTGTTCGACCCATGTCATGTCGCCGGATGGTGATGAGTTGACGACAGTCAAAGTGCGTTAAGGGAGGAGAATATCGTGAAAAAACAAATCGTATCTGCAACTGTATTGGCCGCAACTGTGGCGTCTCCGGTGTTGGCACATGAAGGACATGCCACGTTGCCGGGAGCACATGGACACACAGAGGCGCATCTGTTGATAGCCGCACTTGCTGTGGCCGTAGTCTGGCTTGCTGTGAACACAATCAAAGGGCGTAAGGCCAAGCGTAAGGAGGAATAAAAATGTCGGAACAAGACACTCTTCCTTATCCGAAAGCTGAATTGGCCACGCCGTTGATAGGAGATGCAACAGAAGAAGATCTTGAAAGCCTTCGCAATCAGACGTCGATCTTTGTTTATGAATGGCCAGTGCGTGTGTGGCATTGGGTCAATGCTCTGGTAATCACGATACTTTGTGTGACTGGCTGGTTCATTGCCTCGCCCTTGCCATCAATGCAGATTGCCGAGGCAACGCATCAGTTTGTAATGGGCTATATCCGTTTTGCACATTTTGCGGCAGGCATGATCGTTACCGTGGGTTTCTTTGGCCGCATCTACTGGGCCTTTGTTGGAAATCATCACGCCAAGCAGCTGTTCTACATTCCAGTGTGGAGAAAGCGGTGGTGGAAAGAAGTGGTGATCGAACTCAAGTGGTACGCGTTTCTGGAAAAAGAGCCGAAGAAATATGTGGGCCACAACCCGCTGGCACAAATGGCTATGTTCTTCTTCATGACTTTGGGTCTGAGCTTTATGATTCTCACGGGTTGGGCGCTCTATTCCGAAGGCACGGGGCAGGGCAGTTTTGCTGACACGATGGCGGGCTGGGTTCTCACGCTCTTTGGCAATAGCCAGATCGTCCACTCCGTACATCATTTGGGAATGTGGTTTATCGTGGTGTTTATGATCGTCCATATTTATGCCGCGATCCGCGAAGATATTCTGTCGCGTCAGTCCATGGTTTCGACCATGATTTCGGGCACGCGGAGTTTCAAGGATCGGCGACCTTAATATACGACGATTAAAGTTAGTTTAGCAGAAGGCGGGGCAGGTTCCCGTCTTCTGCATTTTTGGTTTCCAGAATATTTACAAAGTGGTTAGTTTCTTTTCATGCAATTTGTGAAGGTTTTATGAGATTTGCTGAAAAATCCTGCGTTTCTAAGCGTTTAATTGTATTCCATTGTATTCCGAATTTTCTGGGCTGCGCCTGATCAGAAGGATTACGATCACTTGGCACATATGTCGAAAGTATATCTTCCGGCCCGATAGAGACACAAAAGCGCGCGGGCGGAGATGTGATGGCCTTTGGAGGAGGGGTACAATGACTGCGAGGATTCTCGTCCTTGGAATCGGAAATGTTCTGTGGGCGGATGAAGGTTTTGGTGTGCGCTGTGTCGAGCGACTGGCGCAAACATACGCCTTTGGTCCGGATGTTCGGCTGCTCGATGGCGGCACCCAAGGGCTCTATCTTCTGCCGTTTCTGGAAGAGGTGGACACGTTGCTCGTGTTCGATGCGGTGGACTACGGGCTTGCGCCGGGCACACTGAAAATCGTCGAAGATGACGATGTTCCCGCCTTTATGGGGGCGAAAAAGATGTCGTTGCATCAAACCGGATTTCAGGACGTTATCGCCACAGCGCAGCTCATGGGGTATTGCCCTGAAAAACTGATCCTGATTGGTTGTCAGCCTGAAGAGTTGGAAGACTACGGCGGGGGGCTGCGCGACGTTGTTTCTGCGCAGATTACGCCTGCCATCGAGATTGCGGCCGAGAAATTGCGCGGTCTTGGTGTTGAAGTGCGAGAAGGTCAAACCAAAAGTCCGGATCTCGCCGATCCATCTATCCAACGTTCTGCATATGAAATGGGGCGCCCTTCGGAAGAGGAGGCCTGTCGCGTTGGCGATGACCGTTTCCTGCCGCAGGACGTTTGATATGTGTGTTGGCATCCCAATGAAAATCCTCTCCCGTGAAGAGCTTGCTGCGACCGCTTCTGACGGGACAGACACACATCTGATTGACCTTGCTCTGACCGGTCCTTTGGAGCCGGGCACTTGGGTGCTGACGTTTCTTGGCACCGCGCGGGAGGTTCTTTCGGAAGTGGAAGCAATCAAAATCAAAAACGCATTGGACGGGTTGCGCGCGCTTATGGAAGGGCGCGATCTCGGGGACGCATTTGCGGATCTCGACACCCGTGAACCGCAACTTCCGCCGCATCTTCAGGCGGCACGTGACAAAGGGGAGACCACCGCATGAGCCACCCGCTAATTGAACGTCTGACGACCGAATTTGGTTGGCCTGTATTGGATACGGACCATGATGTGACCGAATTTACCCGTCGCGCAGGCACTCATGTTCTGTTTGTACCTGGGGATGCAAAACGCAATCTTGAAACGGCGGATGTGGCGGTGATTCTTCCGGAACTCAAAATTGCCTTTCAGGGTAAATTTGATTGCGCTGTGGTTGGCGAGGCGATCGAAGCCGAATTGCGGGAAACCACACGCGTTCTTAAAACACCGTCCCTTTTGTTCTACCGCGACGGAGTTTTTCTCGCAGGCATTCCGAAGGTTCGGGATTGGGATGAATATATGCATCGCATCGTGCAAATCCTTGCCATGCCCACACCACAAGCCGCTTGAGGGAGCCTGCTAATGGTCAATAATTTTCAACTCCCGCCGATGGGCTTTGGCCCCGGAACGCAACCACCCGAAGAGGATGGGGCAGAACTCGAATACATGCCGATGCCGCAGGATATGCAGACCTATACGGTGCATATTCCCGAGGTTGAAATCACCAATGCGCTCAAACCGGCGCTGGACCTTCTGTCGCAAATTTCCAAATCCTGCGCGCGGGTCGCGCAAACCCATGTTCCTGAACAATTCGATCTAACCGGTCTCGATGAGGCCAACCGCGCCTTGATCGCAGAGACGATGGGAGCGGGTGAAGTCGCAATGAAAATAAGCGGTATTCCCGCAATCAAGGTTCAGGAAAGCGTTTTTGCCGGCGTCTGGATGCTCAAGGCGGCGGGTCTTGATGTGATAGAAGTGGGCGATGTGCCGCAAATGGCGCGGGCTCGCGCCTTTGAACCGTTACGCGCGGGGCAGGGCGCAAATGCGCCACGCAGCCCCGCTGTCGTCAATGCGCCACCCTTGCTGATCGAGATCGAAGACAAATCTCGCAACTATGCTCCGGGGTTGGAACCACATGTGATCAATCTGACACTCTTGCCGCATACCGAACAGGATTTGGCGTGGCTCGATGTGGCCTTGGGGCAGGGTTCGACAGACATCCTCTCGCGCGGCTATGGCAACTGTCGGGTGATGGCAACCGCTATGCCGCATGTCTGGCGGGTGCAGTTCTTCAATTCGATGGATGTTCTCATTCTTGATACATTCGAGGTCACGGCCATGCCAGAGGTGGCGCTCGCTGCGGATGAAGACCTCATGGATAGTGGCGAACGCCTGCAAGAAGTGATGGAGGCGATCCAATGACTGCGGTCGGGTTCGAGGGTTCGTTCCTTGGCGCGAATGACAAGATTTCGGATCAGGCGATCATGGAATGCAAAATTTGCTGGACGCCTTATGATCCGCAGGAGGGAGATGACACACGGTCGATCCTGCCAGGTACGCCATTTCTGGCTTTGCCAGATGATTGGAAATGTCCGAATTGTGATGCTCCAAAAGAACAGTTTCTGGTGTCGGAAGATCCCGGCTCCGACGCGATGCAAGCAGCTGCACGTTTGGCCAGAAAGACCGAAGCACTGGTGAGCGATTTCACGGAAGTCTGGCATGCGAAAATGCGGGACGTGCCGATTGTGAACAAGCTTCTGCATGTGCAGGCTGTCGGGTTCATGGAATATGAGGGCCGCCCACTGGGCGTATTGATTTCGCCATGGTTCATGAACCTGCTCCAGCTGCCCGCCGAGGGTGAGGACTGGAGCGCCCTCACGGCAGGCGAGAAAGAGATTATTTCTTTCCCGTCCGGCGACTATGAGTTTATTCACAATACACGCGAACAAACGGGCGGTTATAAAGCCTGCTCGTTGTTTTCTCCTATGGGGGAGTTCAAAACTCAGGCGCAGGCCGTTGATGTCGCCAAGGCTGTGATGGTGGCATTGTTTCAGGATGAGCATCGGGCCGAGACGGATCGTAGCGCCGATATTCGTGCGGCACGCGAGCAGGAAATCGCGGAGCAGGCTGAACGTGAGGCGGCCGAGCAAGAGGCCCGTGCTGAAGAGCTGACCGTGGCTCCGACCCGAAGACAGGTTTTGACCGTCGGAATGAGTGGGGCGCCGAAAAGCGAAGATGAAATTGAGGAAAGCGAGTAATCATGGCTGTATCTGCCTCGGATACTGGTGCTTTGAGTGCGACATTGGCGCAGGCTATGCCTGTGGCGAAGCTCGTGCTCGGCAAGCCGGTTGAAGAGGTGGTGACCTTGATCCCGAGAGTGTTCAACCTGTGTCGAGGCGCGCAAGAGGCTGCGGCAAAACTTGCTTTTGGCTTGCCTTTGGACTCGGACGTGCGCCAGAGGCTTGCTCAGGATTTTATCCGTGACCACCTCGTTCGTTTGGGTCTTCTTCTGCCCCGTCATTTCGGGCTTCCCACCCTGCCTGTTGCGCAAGGAGTAGTCGGAGTCTTGCCGCCACAGATGCCTGAAACAGAGGCGGATTTTTCTTTATATCTTCGCCAGACTGAAGGGGTTGCCCCGATGTTGCGTGCATTGGATGCAGCGTTTCAATCGGGGGAGGCCGTGGCTGATTTGCCGTACATAGATGATCTACGGGTTGTTCAGGCCAATGCCTGTGAAAACTCCGTGGCGGCACGGCACGGCACCCATCCGGTGATGCAGCATATTGCCGAGACGCGGGGGCGCGGGCCGTTGTGGCGGGTCTTCGCGCGGATGCTGGATCTGGCCGCTTGTTCGCGGGGAGAAGTTCCGGCACCTAAGCGACTGGACGACGGTTGGGTTGTTGTACCAGCTTCGCGCGGAGCCTATGCGATGCGGGCCTGTGTGCGGGAAGGTATCGTGACACAATTTGAACGGATTACTCCGACCGACCATATGATGGCGGCAGGGGGGATTATGGCTCAGTCCCTTGCCAGTCTACCAGCGGCAAGCCGTCATTTGGCGACACTTCTGGTTGATGTTTTGGACCCATGCTCTCCAGTGACATTGCATGGTGGCGCAAAAGGTGGAGGGATCGCCAATGCATGAAATGTCATTATGTGAGGGCATTCGCACCGTGATCGAAGATGCTGCGGTCAAAAACGGGTTTTCTTCGGTGAAATCTGTTCGGGTTGAAATCGGAAAATTCGCCGGTGTCGAGAAGCCTGCGCTTGCCTTTGCATTTGATGTGGTAATGCGCGGTTCGGTTGCCGAAGGCGCGTTGTTGGAGATGATCGACCTTCCGGGGCGGGCCATGTGTTACGATTGTATGAAAGAGGTTGAGATCGAGAATAGGCTGGACCTTTGCCCAACTTGTGGCGGTGGAAAGCTGATGCCCGTTGGGGGCGATGAAATGCGGATCAAAGACTTGGAGGTGCATTGATGTGTAATGTGTGCGGTTGCGGAACAGCAAGTGTCGAAGGGCATGGCCATCATCACGATCATGGGGACGGGCATAGTCCCGACCATGCTCACCATCATCACGGGTCCAACATGCATTTCGGGCAGGGTCCAGCAGGCGTTGAAGTGCCCGGCATGACGCAGGAGCGCTTGATCGAAATCGAAACCGATATCCTTGCCAAGAACGACCGGTACGCCGAGGCAAATCGTGCTGTTCTAAAGGATAAGGGTGCCTTTGCTATCAATCTTGTGTCTTCTCCCGGGTCAGGCAAAACCACATTGCTGTGTAAGACAATCGAGATGCTTGGCGATCAACCTCTCGCCGTGATCGAGGGCGATCAGCAGACCGAGAATGATGCCAAGCGCATTCGTTCCACAGGGGCCAAGGCGGTTCAGGTCAACACTGGCAAGGGCTGTCACCTTGACGGTCATATGGTGGGGCACGCGATGGAACATCTGTCGCTGGACCCCAATTCTATGCTGTTCATTGAGAATGTCGGAAATCTCGTGTGTCCGGCAGGGTTCGATCTTGGAGAAGATTGCAAAGTGGCTGTTATTTCGGTCACGGAAGGTGAAGACAAGCCGCTGAAATACCCCGACATGTTCACCGTGTCCGAGATGGCTTTGCTCAACAAGATTGATCTGGCACCGTATTGTGACGTTGATCTGGACCTCTATGAGGAAAACCTTCGGCGCGTGAACCCGGCGATTGAAATCTTGCGTATTTCCGCGCGAACGGGCGAAGGGATGGAAGCCTGGGTGCAATGGCTTCACGATCGGCTCGCGGCGAAACCGGCAGTTCGGGTCTGACCATGACCGATTCCCTGCCCACAATTCTGTTGGTGGACGACGAGGAACACAGCCTCGCCGCCATGCGCATGGCGCTTGAAGATGAGTTCGATATTCTGACTGCGTTGAATGCAAGCGACGCACGAGACCTGATGGAAGAGCATTTTGTGCAGGTGATTTTTTGTGATCACCGGATGCCGGGTACGACCGGTGTCGAATTCCTGACAGAGGTGCGCGAACGTTGGCCGGAAACGGTGCGAATTATCATTACGGGATACACAGAAACAGGGGATATGATTTCCGCGATAAATGATGCGGGGATTTACCAGTTTCTCACTAAACCATGGCACCCTGACCATTTGATGATGGTGGCAAAAAATGCCACGGACCTGTTCCAACTGAACCGCGACTATGATCGTATGTCTCTGGAAATGCGATACCTTTCTCGTTCGGTTGAGGTGAAGCTCGAAGAACAGCGTAAGGCCTTGCGCGAGGGGATGGGGTTCGAGACTGTGCTGCGTGCGGCAAATTCCCCGCTCAATGCAGTCATCGAACAGGCGCGCCAGTTTGCCACGTTCGATGTGCCCGTTATGCTCACAGGAGAGACAGGCACGGGTAAACGGAATTTGGCGCGGGCGATGCACTATAGTTCGTTGCGATCGGACAAACCCTATTTCGAATTCGACTGTGCGTCTGTCGATGACGATATTCTGGAGATCGAATTGTTTGGTGCCCGTCGCGGGGCTTTGTCAGGGATCACCAGTCACAAAACGGGACTGTTCCAGAAAGCGGATCGGGGTACACTCTATCTGTCTGGCGTGTGTAGCCTGTCGCCCCGCCTTCAGCTTTTGTTGTTACGTGCGGCGCGGGACGGGGCTTTCCGGCCTGTGGGCAGTCACGAAATGCGACATGCTCAGGTACGGCTTTTGACAGGAACAGAGCGGGATTTGCGCATTGAAGTGGCCGAGGGCCGGTTCAATGCCGAGCTCTACTTTGCTTTATCTAAAGCGGGGCTGACTGTGCCACCTTTGCGTGAACGTCAGGGAGATCTTCCGGTTTTGGCGCAAACCTTTCTGTTCGAGATGGCAGAACAACATGGCAAGCCCGTCAGTGGCTTGTCCGATGATGCGCTACAATTTCTGTCTGAATATGACTGGCCGGGCAATATGCGGGAGCTTGAAAACGAAGTTCTTCGTATGTTGATCTTTTCACAGGATGCCCTGCTGGGCCCTGAATTGATTTCGCGTCACATTTTACAAGCAATCCCGACCAAAGGTGCCGAGCCAGAGACAGCTGTTGATCGTGTGTTGATCGGAACTGGCACTCTTAAGGATAGGGTAGAACAGATCGAAATGCGCATTCTTCGGGAGACGCTCACCAGATTGAAATGGAATAAAAGCCGTGCGGCGGCGGAGCTTGGCCTTTCGCGCGTCGGGCTGCGCGCCAAGATCGAGCGCTATGGTTTGGTTGAGCGGAAGCATCAAGACGATGAAATCACAAGTGAGGAGAGATAGCCATGTGTCTGGGAATCCCGGGACAGATCGTAGAGATCACTGATGAGGCGCGTATGATGGCCTTGGCTGATGTCTCCGGCGTCAAACGCGAGGTGAATATCGCACCAGTTTTAGTTGGTGAGATGGACAGCTTGATCGGGAAATGGGCTTTGATCCATGTGGGCTTCGCAATGGCGCTGATCGACGAAGAGGAGGCCGCGGCCACCCTTCAGGCACTCCATGATCTGGGCGAAGCGCAAGAGGCGCTTGAGGCGATGGCTGAAGGTGAGAAGGCACTGAGACAAGACGGTTCCGTCGCGGAGGTACAGGCATGAAATACGCAGAAGAGTTTCGCGACCCGAAGGCCGCCAAGGCGCTTTTGGCACGGATCAGCACGTTGGCCGACGAGATCGGCGCGACGAAAGAGAAACCAGTTTATATCATGGAAATCTGCGGCGGGCATACTCATGCGATTTTCCGCTACGGGTTGGACAAGCTCACACCTGAAGGCGTTGAATTTATCCATGGTCCGGGCTGTCCTGTTTGCGTGCTTCCGATGGCTCGGGTGGATGAATGTGTGGAAATTGCGGAACAGCCGGAGGTCATATTTACCACCTTCGGCGATGCCATGCGGGTGCCAGGACAGAAGAAATCTCTTTTGCAGGCCAAAAGCGAGGGCGCGGATATCCGTATGGTCTATTCGCCGCTTGATGCGTTGGAACTGGCCCGCCGTAATCCTGATCGCGAGGTGGTGTTTTTCGGGTTGGGATTTGAGACAACGACGCCGTCTACAGCCTTGTCCATCCAACAGGCCGCGCGTGAGAACCTCACGAATTTCTCCGTGTTTTGCAATCACATCACCGTTCCACCGCCCATCAAGGCGCTTCTCGATGATCCGCATATGATGCTCGACGGGTTTGTCGGACCAGGACATGTGTCGATGGTCATTGGCACACATCCTTATGACTTTATCGCTGATGAATACGGCAAGCCCATCGTGGTTGCGGGGTTCGAGCCTCTCGATTTGTTGCAATCTGTTCTTATGGTGCTTGAACAACTGCGCGACGGACGGGCCGAGGTTGAGAACCAATACGCCCGTGTGGTTCCAGAACACGGCAACCCAGTCTCCTTGGCGGCAATCGAAGATGTCTATGAGCTTCGGCCGTCCTTTGAATGGCGGGGCTTGGGTGAGATTGATCATTCAGGTCTGCGCATCCGCGACACATACCGCGCATTCGACGCCGAAGAGAAGTTCGGGATTGGCTATGCGGCTGGGTCCCGCTCGGTGCAGGAACCGGAAGGCTGTGCATGTGGCGCGGTGATGACTGGTCAGTTGAAGCCGACAGGATGCCCTCAGTTTGGGAAAGGCTGTACACCGGAAATGCCATTGGGCGCATTGATGGTCAGCTCTGAGGGCGCTTGCGCTGCTTATTATCAATATGGTGGCGCACGTGCGGCAGAGGTCGCCGAATAGCCATTCACGCCAAGAAAAGAAAGAACAGACATGGCATTGAGGGATCAACATGTGACGTTGGCGCATGGCGGCGGTGGCAAGGCAATGCGCGATTTGATTGGTGAGGTCTTTACCTCTGTGTTCGAGCCGGAAAGCTCCGAAGATCAGGCGCGATTGATGAGTGATGCCGTGCGGGAGCCCGGTGCGCGGCTGGCCTTCACTACGGATAGTTTTGTGGTTGATCCCGTGGAGTTCCCTGGCGGAGACATTGGAAAAATTGCGGTGTGCGGGACCGTGAACGACCTCGCTGTCGGGGGCGCAACTCCACTGTGGCTTTCGGCGGCCTTTATTATTGAAGAAGGAACCGAGATTGCTCTTTTGCGCCGGATTGTAGCCTCGATGAAAGCCGAGGCGGACAAGGCGGGCGTCAGGATTGTCACGGGCGACACCAAGGTGGTCGGTCGAGGTTCGGCGGACAAGGTTTTCATCACCACCTCCGGCATAGGCGTGATTCCGGCTGGCCGTGACCTGCGCGCGACGCATGTCCGGCCCGGAGACGTTGCGATTGTCAATCATGTGCTCGGAGATCACGGGGCAGCTATTCTGGCGGCGCGTGGGGAGATGGCATTAAGCGCGGACATTCCGTCGGATTGTGCAGGCCTTGGGCATCTGATGGCCGCTGTGGCTCAGGCATGTCCATCGTTGCGTTGTGCGCGCGATGCGACGCGTGGGGGGCTGGCCTCTGCGCTCAATGAAATCGCGGATGAAGCGGGGGTGGCCGTGGAGATTGCCGAAGACACGTTGCCAATCCGCGCAGAAGTCAAAGGAATGTGTGAAATTCTGGGACTTGATCCGCTCTACTTGGCCAACGAAGGGACGCTGGTCCTATTTGTTGCGGCGGAAGACGTAGATGCTGCGCTTGCGGCGATGCGTTCCGTGCCTGAAGGGCAGGGAGCTGTTGCGATTGGTCGCGCACATGAAGCTGGCGTTGGACCGCGTGTGACGATGCGAACGTTGTTTGGCGGAGCACGTATCGTCGATATGCTGGTCGGTGAACAGTTGCCACGTATTTGTTAATGGTTAGTTTTGTTCAGGCACATTGCTGAGAAACTTGGCTTATGCGATCCTTTGCAGTTTAGATCTGTGACACAATAGGATGAATTGAGCTACTCCCCATCGGTCGGAAAGGGTTTGCCGCCAAGAGAAGAATGCGGGCGCTTGTGGTTGTAGAACTCGATCCATTTTCTAACGCCAGCTCTGGCTTCTGACCCGGTTTCCCAAGCGTGTAAGTAAACGCATTCATATTTCAGAGACCGCCACAGCCGTTCGACAAAGATATTATCGAGGAATCGACCTGTGCCGTCCATTGAGATGCGCACGTTTGAACGCCGCAATCTATCTGTCCAGGCGAAAGACGTGAGCTGGCTGCCTTGGTCGGTATTCATTATGTCTGGTGGGTCAAATTTGTGGATAGCCTCATTCAGTGCATCAACCATTGCCGGCAGGCGATTGCCAAGCAATCTTCCGAGAGGGCAAAAGCCAGCCTCCACTCGACCATTGTCCTCGGACCAATGGCAGCCAAGGTCTCGTTGTTCGAGATACGCCACGCCAGAACTTTGTGCGTGTGCAAGTCCATGATAGCCACCAGATAAAGGAAGCCGCGCCGCATCGGTAGATATGTGATGTCGGAGCACCAAACTTGATTTGGCCGATCCACGCGTAACTCACGCAGCAGGTATGGGTAAATCTTGTGGCCCTTCGCCGCTTTGCTCGTGTTGGGTTTCTGGCAGATCGGCATGAGACCCATCAATCGCATAAGGCGCCGGATACGCTTTTCATTTACCAGATGCTGTTCATTGCGCAGGTGCCACGTCATTTGACGCACACCATAAAACGGGGTTTCTAAGAACTGCTTATCAATCACGCGCATCAGATCGAGGTTCATCTCGCTCTCGAATGCATGGCGTTCGCGGGCTTACCCCACAATCCTGGCGTGCAATTCCTTCATTTGCTCCTCGTCGATTTCAGGCTTCTTACGGCTGCCGCGCTCAAAAACACCCGACGCGCCCTCTAGCAGAGCTCGTTTGTATTGGTGGATCATCGTCGCCTCTCGGTGTGTGCATGCAAACACCTGCCGGTAATAGATGAACCCCGAATCTGCTCGCCAGTTCGCTGACCGTCTCTTCGTCTTTCAGCGCTTCCAACGCCACCTTGGCTTTGAATTCTGGATGATGTTGCTTCCGTTTCGACATTGTCGACCTCCTGTGTTGCAGTAAATGCTAGCAAAGGAGCGGCATCAAACCGCGACAGGTCCAGAAAGGCTATATACTCGGATCGGTGAGTCACAAGGTGACAAGTATTTCGGATATTCAAGTATTGGTGGTCTAATCGCACGGTTTGACAGACCGCCAATTCAAAGACAGTTCCGGTGACATCGAAATCCTGACCAAACTACCCTCCGCACTGACTTCGTTTATCAAACGATCTTGTCGACAATGCTCATAACAAATACAGTATTAAGTAAGAGAATGGGCCAACGTAAGTGTTGGACTAAGAAACGAACTGGGCAGCATATCAATGACCTCAAACTCTCAGACAGTCCTCTCGCAACTATATGAAGACATTGTAGTTGGTACCTTTTCTTTTGGGGCCAAGCTGGGTGAAGAGCAGTTGGTCGAGCGTTACGGGACCAAGCGGCACATCTTACGCCAAGCCTTTAGTCACCTGGAAGAATTGAGTTTTATTGAACGCATTCCTAATCGAGGCGTCTTTGTGCGAGAGCCTCACCCAACTGAGGTCACAGACCTATTCGAAATTCGTCAATTGCTGGAAACACATGCCATTAAGCTGATGGTCTTACCTGCTCCAGAAGCGATCATTGAAAAGATGAGTGAGATACAAGAGCGCCATAGCGAAGCAACCCGCAATGCGCAGTATCGTGAGGTTCTACACCTCAACACCGAGTTTCACCGTGTTCAATATTCCCATTGCAGCAATGCGGCTCTGGCGGCAGCGATTGAAGATTACGCGATGCGCACACATCCAATTACTGCGATGAAGTTCGGCAATCCGGAACTCATGGAAAATGTGATTGAGCAGCACAATAACATTATCAAAGCGATGGCAGGCACTGACCATGATGCTCTTGCAGAGCAGATCCGCGCTCATTTTGATTTGGCGCGGATCGAAAGATATCGGGAACAATATGACGTGCGTCACGGAGCGGACAGCGACAGCGTAAATATACGCCCTCGCCGTCGCATTGTTCTCTAAGGATTAGGAAAGGCGGCCAACAATGCCGCCCCATTCCTCGGGGGTATAGGCGCGTGTCATCTTGGCCGTCACATTGCCCGACCTGCGCACCGCCATGCACAACGCGGCGACAGCTTCTTCGCTTTCAGCGGTGACTTTCATGATGAAATCAAACTGGGACGTGCAGAAAAAGAATTCTTCGACTGTGACTCCCATGGATTGTGCGAATGCAACCACGCCTTTGGCGCGTTCTGGAGCTTCATCGACGGTCATCATCCCTTCGCGAGTAACTTCTTCAGTGATGTAGTAAGTGAGCATGGTTTACTGTTCCTTTTGAGGTGATTTGTAATTTATCGGAAGTGCGGAGATAATTTTCGGTAGGGCGATAGCTGCGATAAGCATCAGCCCGATATAGATGTTCATTACGATCCCGGGGATGTTCATGAGAGATAACCCGAAGGTCAAAAATCCGATGATAAATACGGACAACGTTACACCGATGATTGTTCCGGTACCGCCTGCAATGCCGACGCCACCGAGGACGACCATTGTAATGACCTGAAGCTCCCAACCTGTAGCGATGTTCAACCTGACACTACCAAGTCTGCTCGACAAAAGGATTGCAGCCAAGCCACACATAAATCCAGTCGCGGCGAAGATGGCAACGCGATAGCGCGCGATGTTTATGCCAGAGTATCTTGTGGCTTCTGGATTAGTGCCCATTGCGAAAATTCGGCGCCCGTGAATTGTTCCATGAAGAATGACGCCGAAGATCGCAACGAAGATCAGAAAGATGACGAATTCGACCGGCACATACCCCCACAGATAGTGTTGCCCAAACCAAGCATAGGAGGCGGGGAAGCTGGTGAGAGCACCGTCGCCAACAATGCTGACTGCAATACCGCGATAGAGCGACAATGTGCCAATTGTCACAACGATCGAATGGACCCCAAGGTAATTCACCATCACTCCGTTTAGTCCGCCCGCCAGTGTGCCTGTAAGCAGTCCAACAAACACGAGGACAGGCACGGGTGCGCCGGCATCAGCAGCGACCCCGATCAATACAGCAGCCAACGCGACTATTGACGCGACCGACACATCTATTTCACGTGCGATAATCAGAAGCGCCATTGGCAATGCGATCAGCGCCTTTTCCGAGAAGTTAACGGTGCTGTCGACCAGATTGTAGATGTCCAGAAAGTAAGGTGTGAAGTATGTCATTAGTGCCATCACACCAACGAGGATGGCGACAAGGGCTGAGTCCCAAAGGCCAAATTTCAACGTCTTCATTTAGAGTCCTCCGGAGCAAGCAGTTGTCGGCCTGGTGCGCGTTCCGCGCGAGCATTTACGCCTACCGCGATTAAAATGACGGCGCCCGTCACTGCCAGTTGGTAGAAGGGGTCAATGCGGAGAAACGGGAGTGCTGTGTCCAGCATGGCGATGAAAAACGCCCCTAAGACTACGCCTAGTACCGTCCCGCGCCCGCCAGTTATGGATGCGCCGCCAATAACGCAGGCTGCGATAATCGCGAATTCTCGACCTTCGGCGGATTGAGAATATGCGATCGCAAACCGACCGGCCCATAGGTAGCCACAAAGGCCGGCAACAGCGCCGGAGAGGGCATACACCAGAAACTCTACCTTAATGCGTGAGATGCCGGAATTGCGCGCAGCCGTCGGGTTGCCGCCATACGCGTAAACGTCTCGTCCTGCGCGACGGAATGTCAAAAGTACCCACACAAATACGGCTGTGGCAACGGCGATCAGAAACACATTCGGCAGTGCTAAAAATGAACCCGCAGGCAGGCTCTTAAAGTTGGCCGCCATTTCATGGGATGAAATCCACGCACCGTCACTGAGGACGAAAATCATACCCCTGATAATGGTCATTGTTCCGAGTGTTGCGATGATGGGGGGAAGGCCAGCCAAAGCGATCAAAAGAACATTTATACATCCCAGCACAACGCCCATAGCGATTGAAGCAACGACGTACACAATGGAGGGGAGGTCTGGAGCAGCTTGGGAAAGCAAAGCCAGAAACATGCCCGTAAATGCAAGAATAGAGGCTTGAGAAAGATCAATTCCGCGCGTTAACAATACGCCAAGTTGCCCCACGACAAGGATGATCAGAAACCCCCAATTCGATAGAAGGTTGGCGATATTGCTCATTGCAAGGTATTCAGGTGCCCGTGCGCTGATGATTGCCAAAAAGACGGCAATGACCAAGAGCAAGCTTGTTTCGCGGTGCCGGAGAACGGTTTTCATGACATGTTTCCCGATGCTGCTGCGACAATCTTCTCTCCCGAGAACGACGATCTATCAAATTCCGTAACCACGCGTCCCCGCGCCATTGTGATGATGCGATCCGATATGCCCAGTACCTCTTCTAGTTCGGAGGATACGATGACAACGGCAAGGCCTGCTTGCACAAGGGTTCCGATCGTCTCGTGAACTGCGGATTTGGAGCCGACGTCGATCCCCTTGGTCGGTTCGTCCAGAATGATGACGCGGGGTTGTGTTGCGAGCCATTTTCCGATGACGACCTTCTGTTGATTGCCACCCGAAAGTTCGGACACATTTTGATCCCAATCCCGCGCACGAATATGCACTTTGTTGGCGAAACTTTCGACCAATTCTGTTTCCGCCTCTGCATTCAAAAACGTCCCGCGAGATACTTTTTCAAGCTGCGGCAAAGACATGTTCGCGGTGATGGAAAATGGCAGTATCGCGCCGTGGTGTTGTCGATCTTCTGGAACATAGGCGAGGCCCGCGTCCATTGCCTGACGAGGGGTGTCAATTGTGACCTCCTTGCCATTTAAACGAAGGGTTCCGCGAGAGAGGGTCTTTAGGCCGAAAATGGCCTCCATGACCTCTGTTCTGCCAGCGCCGACGAGTCCATAAAACCCGAGGATTTCGCCGCGGCGAACTTGGAAACTAACGTCACTAAATTCTGTCGGATGGGATAGAGCCGAAGCCTCCAGAACAACGTCTCCGATGTCGGCTTGGGCTTTGGGATAAATGTCGCTGACGGAACGTCCGACCATCATCTTGATCAATTGGTCTTCGGAGGTGTCACTAATCTCGCCGTGACCTGCCGGCGCCCCATCTCGAAGCACGACGTAGTCGTCGCAAATCCTGAAGATTTCATCGAACTTGTGGCTGATAAAGAGGATGATTTTCCCTTCGGCTTTCAGGGCATCAATGATCGTATAAAGGTGTTGTATTTCGGTCTGGGACAGGGCCGCAGTTGGCTCGTCGAAAAGTATGACACGGGCGTCTGCCGCAAGTGCCTTTGCCAAAGAAACCATATGTTGCTCTGCAACACTCAGCGACTTGAGGCTTGTGCTAGGGGAGATGTCTGATCCGATCCTGTCGAGCACCTCGATGGCGCGGTGTTTCATCTTGGACCAATTCACGAACCCGCCAAAGCCACGTGGTATTGCACCGGCACAGATGTTTTCTGCGACGGTTAGATCATCGAACATGGATGGCTCTTGATGGATGGCCGAAATGCCGGCGCTGACGGCGTCTAAGGGGCTTTTGAAAGCGTGCGGTTTTCCATCAAGACAGATGTCTCCGGATGTCGGGCGATGAATGCCCGTTAGACATTTGATGATTGTGGATTTCCCCGCTCCGTTTTCACCAATCACAGCTAGAACACGCCCAGGGCGGGCCGTCAGCGATACGCCGGACAGCGCTTTAACGCCCCCAAAGTTCTTGTGAAGATCGACTACTTCGAGCATCGAAATAAATACCTGTTCGTATGTGTTGGAAACTGCGCGCCCACACAAGGCAGGCGCGCATCGTGATGTCAGGTCAAAGCAACGTTATTTTCCAACAGAGTTAATGAGGTCTGCTGCGGCTTCGACGTTCGTTTCATCATAGACGAACAATTCACCCATGACGGCCACGTTATTGTCACCAATTTGAACGTCACCCATGCGACCCGCTGAAATATCCTCGCCCGGTGCGCCCGTGATGTCGCCGTTCACAAGACCATGTGTGGCATAAACGGTAGTGTAGCCTACATCTTGCATATTCCAGATAGCGAAGGCCGGTGTCGCACCAGAGAGCACGTGATCCACCATTTCATTCGGGAACCCTAGGCCCGTGACCTTAACCTTTCCGATCAAGCCTTGATCTTGGACCATTTGCGAGGCCGCCGCTATGCCGACGGATGTATATGCAACAATGGCTTCCAGATCGGGGTACTTGTTCACAAGGCCAAGCGCTTCATTATAGGCTTTGTCAGAGCGCTCGTCTCCGTAGACAACTTCGACAACATTCAATCCGTCATATGCCGGGTCTTCGGTCGTCAGCCGGATCATCTCGTCGACCCACTCGTTTTGTGTTGTAGAGTTGGCTGGCCCAGACACGATCCCGACATCACCACCTCCGTCTGTGAGGTCCGACGCAATTTTGACGGGCCCGAGTGCAATGAGTTCATTCGTTGCTGACGCAATATGCAGCGAACGGGCTGCAACTTCGGCGTCTTGGTCCCATGTGACAACACTGATTCCGCGCTGCATGGCGCGCTTCAATGATGGAGTGAGCGCGGTCGCGTCATTCGCGGACAGCATAATTGCGTCGACCTTTTGGGCGATCAGCGAGTTGATCAAAGCCACTTGGCCTTCCGCTGTGTTTTCGGTTGGCCCTGTGTAAATCAGCTCGACGCCAAGTTCGTCTGCAGCTTCTTGCGCACCTACGCCTGCAAGTTCAAACGCCGTGTTCCCCAAGACGCGAACAAGCATGGCATAACGTGGTTTGTTCTGAGCCGCGCCTTCGCTAACGGCTACAACATTGAGCAGCAGTCCTGCTGACAAGCCGCCAATAACAGTCCGCCGTAAGATTCCTTTGAGCATTGTATCCTCCCTGAGATGAGCCCTGAAAATTCTTTATACAAAGGAGCTTTACAATTGTTGAAATAATTGTCAACAATAATGGTGAGAATAATTTCAGGCGAGGAAATTGCAGTCATGCCACTAAGTTTTAAACGGGTTGTCACGGCGAACAGTGAAAGCGGGCGCTCCTACATTCTACATGATGCGCCGCCCAGCCAGATCGCTGAGCAACCTGGGCGGGCGCTTACGTTTTATGAACTTTGGGAAACCGACGGGCCGCTGGCGTCAAATGCGGGCACCGAAGACGCAGCGGCGCGGCCTGTTAAGCACCATCCTCCAGAAGGTGGCACGCGGTTCAGAATCGTCGAGCTTCTTCCAGATACCCAGCAAAGGGCTGATGCCGTCGATCAAGATTTCGATTCTATTGCGGCGTCCAACATTCAGGTCGAAGGGTCCGACGACCCGACCATGCACCGTAATGAGACGGTCGATTACAACATTATCATTTCCGGTGAGGTGGTTGCTGTCACAGACGACGCAGAAACCCTTTTGCGGGCAGGGGACGTGCTGATCCAGAGGGGGACAGCCCATACGTGGCACAACCGCTCGAACGCGCCCTGTGTCTTTGCTTCAGTCATGGTGAGCGCCGCGCCACTTCCCCAGTTTGCCAAATAAAGGATCCAAGAGATGTCAGATAATTTAACTATCCCTGTTGCGGACACCACAGAGTTCCTCACGGGCCTCCTCGCACACTTGGGGCTTTCGGCAGCAGATGCGGCGGATTGCGCGCGCGACCTTGTCCAAACCAACCTTTGGGGCGTCGACAGCCACGGTCTGTTGCGCCTGCCTATATACGCTCAGCGGATATTGGACGGGTCCGTCAATTCGCACCCTGATATTAAATGTCTCGGTGGGCGAGGCGGTTTTGAAGTTTGGGACGGGGACGGCGGCCTTGGGTATGTCGTCGGCCATAAGGCCACGGATCGTGCCATTGAGTTGGCCAAAACAAACGGCATTGGTGCTGTGGGTGTGCGCAATTCCAATCACTTTGGCGCTGCGGGTCTTTATATCAAGCAGGCGACTGATGCAGGCATGATCGCCCTTGCCATGACAAACGTGATTCCAAACCTCGTTGTGCCTGGTGGCGCCAAACCGATTACAGGCAACAATCCCTTGGCCTTTGGCGCGCCAACCGGAGGCGATTTCCCAATGATCCTCGACATCTCGATGTCAGCGGTCGCAGGAGGCAAGCTGCTGCTCGCGCAAGAGAAAGGCGAGAAGATTCCGTTCGGCTGGGCGACGGATCGTAATGGTGAGCCTACCGATGATCCGTTTGTCGGGTTCGAAGGGTTCCTGCTTCCCCTTGGTGGGCACAAAGGGTTCGGCCTGTCCCTTATGGTTGATATTCTCTGTGGAGTCTTGACGGGTGGTGCGTATCAATTCGACATCAAAAGCATGTATGCTAATCCGAAGGAGCCGAGTGACACGTGTCACATGTTCATCGTTATCGACCCCGATGCCTTCCTTGGTCGGGAGCAGTTGGAGGCGCGCATGGCGGATATGCATAAGACCATTAAGGCATCGCCGATGTCAGCAAAAGGCGGCCGCATGTTGATTCCGGGCGAATTGGAGCATGAAACGATGATGAAGCGCCAGCGCGATGGTTTGCCTGTGCCCGCATCCTTGATGGCTGAAATTCAGAGCATTGCTGAAGCGCAGGGGTATGAATTCCCCGCAATTCTTTGTGCGGTCTGACGCCGCCCAACCAGACATCTGTCGGGCCGTATGCGCCCATACCTCACTATAGATATTAGGACATACTGCCATGCGTAAAAATAAGTTGAGAGAGATGATTTCACAGCAGCAAGCAATCGTTTGCGGCTGGCTTTCCATCCCCTCCGCCTACCTTGCCGAAGGGGCAGGGCACCAAGGGTATGATTGCGTCACCGTCGATCTTCAGCACGGGATGCTCGGATTTGAAGCGGCGGTGCATATGCTTCAGGCGATTTCATCGACGCCCGCCGTTCCAATTGTGCGGTCCCCGTCAAATGAGGCCGAATGTATCATGCACCTTTTGGATGCGGGAGCCTATGGCGTTATCTGTCCCATGGTGTCGACCAAAGAAGATGCTGCGGCGCTGGTCTCGGCCTGTCGCTATGCTCCGGTTGGCACCCGTTCGTTCGGACCCGCACGTGGCAAGCTCTATGGCGGGGATGACTATTTCAAACATGCAAATGATGAAATTCTAACGATCCCAATGATCGAGACCGCGGAAGGGTTGGCAAATATTGATGATATCCTCGCCGTTCCGGGGATCGATATGATCTACATCGGCCCGAATGATCTGGCGCTCGCACTTGGTGAAACGCCCGGCGCGGAGAACGGACCAGGTAAAACGACGGCGGCCATTGCTCATATTCTGGAGCGTGCCACCGCAGCCGGTGTGCCTGTTGGCATTTTCTGTAGTAACGCGACATTGGCCAAGCAGCGCATCGACGAAGGGTTCGCCTTGGTCACGCCGGGCAATGACTTTGCCCTCGCAACACAGGCGATGACCGTTGCCGTTGCTCAAAGCCGCTCGATCGACACATGACAAGCGGTCAAGACACGGGCGCGCCGACGTGGATGTTCTTGCCAGGGACACTGTGTGATGCGCGCGTTTTTGATCCCCTAATGGCGGCTCTGGGACCGTCCTTTGTCGGGGCGGGGCGTGTGGTGCCACGGATCAACAGTGCGTCCGTGGCTGACCTCGCGGCTCACTCGGTTACTGGCATGGCCGACAGGTTCTATGTCGTCGGGTTTTCACTCGGGTGTCAGGTTGCTTTTGAGATACTGCGTCAGTATCCCGAGCGGTGTCAGGGCGTGGTGTTGATCAGCACCACGGCGCGCGCAGATCTGCCGGAGATGACGCCGGTTCGGCGTGCGATGGTCCATCAATTCGAGCAGATGGGGCCAAGAGAGTTTGTCGAAACGCAGCTTTGGGAAAAATATGTCGCCGAGCCTAAGACTTCGCGCACGGATATAAAGTCGTTGGTTTTAGACATGGCCAGTAACACGCGTATTGATGATTTTTCTCATCAGATTGAACTGGCTATAACGCGCCCATCGTCCTTGGAGGACTTGTCTCACTTTACTGCTCCGGTTTTGGTGATCAATGGGGCGCAAGATGTTCTTACGCCGATGGAGCTGGGCGAAGAAATTGCGACCGCAGCGCGTGCCGGGACACATAAAGTTATCTCTAACGCGGGGCACTTTGTTCTACTTGAGCAAGTTCAGAAAACTGCCAATGCCATCAAAGAATGGTGTGAGACATAGTCCGTTCTGATTGAAATTAGGTACTAATTTCGGAAGACAAATAATTGTTGATTAAATTGTTGACAATTTAATCAACAATTAAACATACTGACCTCCAATCCGCACACCACGGAAGATTCTGGAGGAGCCTATGAACAAACAAACCAATACAAATTCGCCACCCGGTGACGAGCCACTCGTACAGATGCGGGGCATCACCAAACGATTTGGTGGCGCTGTAGCGTTGAACGATGTGGATCTTGAGGCCCGCGCAGGGGAAGTCCTTGCTATCGTGGGCGACAACGGCGCTGGCAAATCGACAATGATCAAGATCCTCACGGGTGTTTTGCGACCCTCTGCAGGTCAGATCAAAATCGCTGGCCAGGAGGTCACGTTGAACGGCCGCGACGATGCGATCCAGCTGGGGATTGATGCGGTGTATCAAACGCTGGCGATTGCGGGCGACCTTACGCCAGCTGCCAATATTTTCTTCGGCAATGAGCTGACCAAATCCGTCTTGGGCATTCCGTTTCTCGATAATGCACGGATGAAGGCGGAGGCCAGCCGTGTCTTGTTCGAGCGGTTCGGCACTCGCTTGCCAGATATGGATGCGCCGACGGAAAGCTTGTCCGGCGGTCAAAAGCAGGCGGTTGCGATTGCGCGCGCTATTTATCATGGCGACTTGCGTGTGCTTGTAATGGATGAACCCACAGCTGCTCTCGGGCCACAAGAAACAGCACGCACGCTGAAACTGATCTGCAACCTGCGCGATCAAGGCCTCGCCGTTCTCCTGATTTCCCACTCTCTCGATGATGTTTTCGAAGTCGCAGACCGCATTCAGGTCATGCGCCGTGGCCGCAAGGTCGGCACGTTGAAAGTTTCAGAAACGACCCATGAAGAAGTGCTCGGAATGATTGTTGGCGCGCATGAGAAGAAGGAAGTGGCATAATGGACGCAACCACAAATATTCAAGTTCCGGCGCGGCAATCGTTTATGGAACGTATTAACCCCTACGTGTCAATTTTCGGCCCGCTTTTAATGATCGCCATGCTGATGGTGTTCATGTTGCTTGTGGAGCCTGCAAGGTTCTTCCGCCTTTCGAACTTTGAGATTGTTTTCATGGAAGCGGCCATGTTCATGCCGATGGCGGTTGGGATGACCTTTGTCATCGCGCAACGCGGCATCGATTTGTCAATCGGCTCGATTGCAGCGCTAAGCGCGCTCATCATGGCCTTTATGATCAAGCAATACGGCTTTTCGCCCTATGTGGGTATCTTGATCGCGATCACCGTCGGGGCAACCCTCGGGGCGATCAACGGTATGGTGGTCACGAAATTGAATGTGCCCGATTTGATTGGCACCATGGCCATGGACCTCATCTATCGTGGCATCGCCTTGGTGCTTGCCAAGGGGCTTGTCTTGGCGAAGTTCCCTGAGATCATCAAGGTCATTGGCCGCGGGCGGATCGAAGGGTTTCTGCCTGTGCCTGTCCTTATCGGGATATTCACCATTGTCGCGGGCTACTTCGTGCTGACGCGTACCTTCTTCGGGCGCTATGCGCTCGGGATCGGGTCTGACCCTGAGGCTGCCGAGATGGCCGGCATCGCGGTCGATCGCCAGCGTGTCTATGCATATTCTCTGATGGGCGCACTGGCCGGATTGGGCGGCGTCATGTTGGCGGGCAAACTGAACTCCATTCAGGCGACCTCTGCCAGCTTCCTCAATCTGCACGTCATCGCGGCGGTTGTGGTTGGTGGGACATCCTTGTTCGGAGGCCGAGCCTCCATGCTGGGTGCTTTCTGTGGTGTCATTTTGCTCGCCATGATCACCAATGCCACCATCATCTTGCGCATTGAATTCTTCTGGCAATCCGTCGCCGCAGGTATTGTGATCGTCGTCTCGGTCGCTGCGTATTCGTGGCTACAGTCGAAAGACAAAGACGTCACTGGCAACCTCTGGGCCAAGATCGGCTCACGTCAGAACCTGTCAATTCTCAAATTTATAGGTGGTTTGATCGCCGCACTTATCGCGCTGTTCATTCTGGGGGCCGCCCTGCCAGGGGCTGCCACCACCTAAAGATACGACCAACATAAACTTTCTAGGGAGGAAAAAATGAAACGTTTTTATGCACTGACAATGACGTCGGCGTTGTGTCTGGGGCTGACTGGTCCCGTTATGGCTCAAGAGCTGCCGCTCTTTACACTGCCGGATGACGATGAACGCGAGGTCTGGCGGCCAGAGCAAGTAACCGATCCCGCTGCGTTGGCAGCGTTGCAGGCGACCGTCGCCGCAGCACCTGTCAAGGTAGCGGCAGAGATTTCGGACCCTGTTCAGATCGCTCTAATCTACCCGTCGGCGGATACGTCGGACTTCTTCAACCGCAACTACATTGCGTTCACGACGCGGTTGGGCGAACTCGGCATTCCGTATGAGACAACCGAGTTTGCGACACGTATGAATGAAGGCGAGTTGCAAAACCAATTCGTCGCACAGGTCGTCAATGATGACGATATCTGGGACTTCGTGATGTATGCGCCGTCAGAGCTGATGGCTCAAGGTGACAACATCCAGCGCCTTGTGGACACCGAAGGGTTTACCACAATGATCTGGGGCAATCACACGCCGTTGAAGGATCTGACAACACAGCCTGTGACGTGGTTCAACTTCGATTCTCCATCGGGCGCAAAGGCGATTTGTGATTTCATGGTCGACGACCTCGGGTCCGATAAGTCCTATGCGCTCATCCGTGGCATCCCTGGATCCATCGACAATCTTCGTTCGCAGACCTTTGCGGAGTGTGTCGAAGAGACTGGAAACTGGACACGGGTTGCCGAGCAATATGCGGACTTCAATCGTGAGAAGGGCTACACGGCCATGGAGCAAATCATGACCGCGTTCCCAGAGGTTGAAGTGGTCCACACGGCAAATACGGCAATGGGGATTGGCGCGGTAGAAGCGCAAATCGCATCCGGGAAAACCGAGGACTTCTACACTACAGCATGGGGTGGCACATCGCTCGAACTCGACGCGATCCGTGATGGTACCTTGGATGCGACGCCTATGCGGATGTCTGACGACATCGGTTCTGCGGCGGCTGAATCCGTCAAGGCCGTGCTGGAGGGACGAGCCGACGAGTTGCCCTTGGTGTTCCTTGGTCGGATGGTCATAGCTCACAAAGGCATGTCGGGTGAAGAAATCGATGCGCTCGAAGCAGAAGCCTTCCGCTACTCCGGATTGGCCCCAGTCAAGTAAGGCTTTCGATTTTTAAGCCTCAAGTTGGGTGGTCACACCATCAGTGTGGCCGCCCAATGTTTGCAACATGCGCAATACCCCACCCTTTGGCGGCTACAGGAAACTTGAATAGCCCCGAATTTTGTAGACTTCTGCCTTGTTTATACACGCCTCTTCTTGGTTCTAAAATTATCAAGAAAAGCGTTTAGACCAATAGGGCCCCTCAGTTGGCGAGGGCGGCATGATCGTATGCAGGCGATCGACAATCTGCCCCAAATCCAGATGGGACAGGGGCAGACTGAATTGAATTATCTGGGCGCTACGCCTGACGGACGGTTTGGCGCTGTTCACCAAGGCCCTCAATGCCAAGTCGCATGCCGTCGCCTTCCTTGAGGAACCGTTGCGGGGACATGCCCAAACCGACGCCGGGAGGGGTGCCTGTCGAGATAACATCCCCTGGTTGCAGTGACATGAATTTCGATAGATAGGACACGACTTCGGCAACGCCGAAAATCATGGTTCTGGTGGAGCCGTCTTGAACACGTTCACCGTTCAATTCCAACCACATGGACAGGTTCGCGGGATCGGAAACCTCGTCACGGGTGACGAGCCAAGGACCAAGGGGGCCGAATGTATCGGCGGACTTACCTTTGACCCACTGACCGCCACGCTCGATTTGAAACGCGCGCTCTGATACGTCGTTGACCACACAATAGCCCGCAACGTGGTCCAAGGCTTCGGTCTCGCTGACGTTCTTGATCGGAGAGCCAATGACAACTCCCAATTCAACCTCCCAATCGCCTTTCTCGGCGCCTTTAGGCAGGATGACATCGTCATTCGGACCACAGATCGCCGAGGTGGCTTTCATGAAAATGACGGGTTCTTCGGGAATGGCCATGCCGCTTTCTTTGGCGTGATCGGCATAGTTCAGGCCGATGCATATAAACTTTCCCACTTGACCGACACAGGGGCCGATGCGGCTATTGTTGTCCATGACGGGCAGGGTCGCAGGGTCGACCTGTCGCAAACGGTCCAGGTTTTCGGGCAGCAGCGTGTCGCCCGTAATGTCGGTGACGACCGAAGACAGATCGCGGAGCGTGCCATCATCATGTTGAAGGGCGGGGCGTTCTTGGCCTTTCGGCCCGACACGAAGAAGTTTCATGCGATTTCCTTTTGCGTACGTTTCGCGGGGTTGCTGCGCGCGAGCAGCCGTGACAACTCGTCGCTGGAGATTGGATCCGGTGGTGCGGTCGGGGGGCGCACGTGGGCGTTGCGGAAGATGCGCGCTTGGCACAGGAGTGCCTTGTGGACGTGGTAGAACATGTCCCCAGACTGGAATCCAAAACGGCTGACGGGAAGGATTTCAGTCTCGATGACATGGGTCGCCTGGTCTTCGTCCCTAGCTTCCAGTGCATTCCACACCTGCATGAACTGGCTGGCCTGACTGGCAAATGGCATGGTTCCGCGTGCCCCGCGCCGATATTCCTCGACCAACGTGCCACCGCCCGCACCGCCAAGGACGGTAAGTTTACCCCCAATGGCCTGCACCATTGCGTCGACCTGTGCGACGGTCGGGTTTGTCTCCACCTTGATGGTGTCCACCTGCGGCACCGCTTCGGCGATGCGCAAGGCCAGAGTGGGCGAGATCGGGGCTTGCACCACGTCTTGGAGCACGATCGGTAATTGCGTGGCTTCGGCGATGTGCGACAGATGGTCGATTACCGCGTTTGGGCCGAGCGCGAAGAAGTCGGGCGGCCAGATCATCAGGCGGTCGGCTCCCGCCTCGGCAGCCTCGACGGCCAACTGCACCGCAGGTGCCGTGCCGGGAGCGGAGGTGTTCATGATCACGGGCACTCGGCCCTCGACCTGATCGACCACAGCTCGCAACATCTCGCGACGCTCTTGTGGTGTGAGCTTGAAAATTTCGCTGCCAATCGCGATGCCAACGCCATGGACGCCAGTTTCCAGTGTCACGTCAATTTCGCGACGCAAGCTGCCGTAGTCGATTGACATATTGTCATTGAAAGGTGTGAGAAGGATGGGAACAATGCCCTCGATACCAGTCATGTCTGGACCTCCGTTATGGTGTCGAGCGCGAAGACCTCGCGCAGTGTGGTGTGGACGGGACGATACTCGGGACCTTCTGTGACCATGAGCGGGGCCATCTCGCGCCACCAGCGGATTGAGACGTCGTTGGGCGGGGCGGTTGTATCCTGACCAAAAGGACGGTCGCGTTCCTGAAACGCGAAGATTGTCCGCCCGGATCGGTAGAGAAAGAAGCGCACGATGCCGCTGGCCCGCATCTGGTCCTTGAGTTCGGGCCAGATTGAGGCGTGTGCAGCCTCGTAAGCCGCCTCCGCCCCGTCGCGAAGTTGCATCGTCCAAGCGCGGCGATAGATAGTCATGCTCCGATCCTGTTGTCGTTGATGTGATCCCAGATAATCTCGTAGCCAAGGCCGGGGGCCTGCGGCAGAGCGACATAGCCCTCGTCATCCATCGGGTCGCAATTGCGTTTGAGGTAGGGGTGCGGTGCATCGTAATCGACGCCAGGAGCGAGCAGACCCTTCTCATACCATTCGCTTGTATCCTCCGAGGTCGCGCCCATGACCTGAAGGTTGCCCCAACCCGCCATGTGGATTTCGCATTTCTGACCGAAGGCCTCGCAGACCACGGCGGTTTTGCGACAGCCCGTGACGCCACCGCGTCGGATGTCCATGCGGCTCATGTCGGAGGCACCTTGCAGAATCCATTCTGCGCGTGTGAAGACGCCACCTGCTGCAATCTCGGGAGCGAGGATCGGGATCGACAGCTCGCGGCACAGGCGGCGGTAGCTCTCGACGCGGTATTCGGGCATCGGGTGCTCGAACCAATAGAAGTCGAGCTTTTCCAACTCGCGACCCACTTTGATCGTCTCTTCGATGGTGTGATAGGTGCCCCAGACGTCATACATCAGCACCATGTCGGGCCCCACGGCCTCGCGCACCAGATTGATGGTTTCGATATCGGCGCGGATGTTCGACGGGCGACCATTGGTGGGCTGGCCCGTGTGGGGGTTCCAAAAGTAGTGCGGGTGGATCTTATAGGCCTGGTACCCCTGTTCTTTGCACTCCAGCGCATGTTCGGCGTAGACCTCCGGCTGGCCGATGTTGGGGTAGGTGGAGGCGTAGGCAGGAACCTTGTCGCGTGCGCCGCCCATCAGTTTGTAGACAGGCAGACCCGCCGCGCGACCCGCGAGATCCCACAGAGCGCAGTCAATCACGCTTTGCGCCACTTCGGGAATGTTGCGCACCCACATCCATTTCCAGATCAACTCGCGATCAAAAGGATCGGCACCAAGGATCATGTCGCGGACTTGACCCTCGATCAGCCGTTGCTCGTCGGGGTTCATGCCATCTTGGTCGCCATGTTTGCCGCCGCCGAGGAAGTAGCCCGTGAGTCCTTCGTCGGTGTCGATGCAGGTGATCGTCTGATGCACCTCGGCATTGGGTTTCAGGCGCGCGTGACCAATGTCCCAGCGATCCGCATGGGTCTTGAAACGGATTACGCGCACATCGGTGATTTTCATGGACGCGCCTCCGTGAGAGTTTTCTCGGTCTGCGGATCAAAGGCGTGCAGTTTTCCCGATGCGACGGCGAAATGGACCGTATCGCCAGGCTTTTGTGTGACGCGATCGCGGGTGGTCATGATGATCGAGTCATCGCCACGGCGCAGCGTCAGTTGGGTTTCCGCGCCCGTGGGTTCGACAAGGGCGACCGTCGCGGGGATGCCGTCGTCCGCGAAATAGATATCTTCAGGACGGAAACCTGCTGTGACAGTCTGTCCCTGGCCCACCTTGGCGCTTGTTTCACCGAGCGGTTTGCCGTCTTCGGTTTCCAACGTCGAACCATTGGCGCGTGCGGTGATGAAGTTCATCGCGGGCGAGCCGATGAAGCCCGCCACGAAAATGCTTGCGGGGTTGTCATAGAGTTCCAGCGGTGATCCGACTTGCTCGACGTGGCCGCCGCGCATGACGACGATACGGTCAGCCATGGTCATGGCTTCGATCTGGTCGTGCGTCACGTAGATCGTGGTGGTCTTGAGGCGCTGGTGAAGCTCCTTGATCTCCGAGCGCATTTGCACACGCAGTTTGGCGTCGAGGTTTGAAAGCGGCTCGTCGAACAGGAACACTTTGGGGTCACGCACGATGGCACGCCCCATGGCGACGCGCTGGCGCTGGCCACCCGAAAGCTGACGCGGGTAGCGGTCCAGGAGGGCCGTGAGGTCGAGGATCTCGGCAGCGGCGTTGACCTTGCGGTCGATCTCCGATTGCGGTTCTTTGGCAAGGCGAAGTGAAAACGCCATGTTCTTGGCCACAGTCATATGCGGATAGAGCGCGTAGTTCTGGAACACCATTGCGATATCACGGTCTTTGGGGACCAGTGAGTTGATGACGGTGTCGTCAATGGCAATATCGCCGCTGCTGATGGTTTCCAACCCCGCGATGGAGCGCAGGAGTGTTGATTTTCCGCATCCCGAAGGGCCAACCAGAACGGTGAATTCACCGTCGCGAATGTCGAGGTTAATGCCGTGTAACACTTCGACGGCGCCATAGGATTTGCGGATATTTTTGAGTGCGACAGAGCCCATGGGTCTATCCTTTCTTGATGTCGGTTGCGGAGGGCCCAAAGGCCTCGAATACATGTGCGGGCGGTTGGTTGCCCTTCGGGTCACGGGGGATGGCGGCGTGGCCATCTGTAAAGTCGGGCCGCGGGCCGATGAGTTCGTAGAGCGGCGAGCTTTCTCCCCGATCCACGCATTCGACCAGCACGCCGGATTGACGGGCTGCGGCGATTGCCAGGGCCCACGGCTGTTCGCAGGTGTTGTGCAGGATTACGGGCACGTCCGCGCTTTCTGCCAGTTCGAGAATGCGCAGGGTCTCGGTGATGCCGCCCGCCCATGCCACGTCAGGTTGAAGCATGCCCACTACGCCCGAGCGCAGCAGGTCTGCACAATCGGCATATGAGAAGGCAAAATTGCCAAGTGCCAATGCAACCTCGGGGTCGAGGCCATCCCGGATCTTTTGCAGACCTTCGATATCTTGCGGAGGGATCGGGTCTTCGATCCATGCCACGGGAAGGTCGGCCACAGCTTCGGCAAAACGCAGGGTGTAATCGGCATCCCATGCCAGAAAGGCGTCGATCATAATGGGTACGCCTTCGCCAGCGGCTTCAGCAAAGCGATGCATGAGTGCTACGTTTTCCTTCAGCCCGTCTTCCCCACTTTCAGGGCCATAGGGCGCGGCGGCTTTGAGCCCTTTCCAAGGCCCTCCGATAAAGACCTCGGGGCGCGGGGTCGTTATGTAGACGGGGAGGGCGTCTACATCCGCGCCACCGAGGACGTCGACCAGCGGTTGGCCATTGGCCTTTGCCGCGAGATCCCACAGGGCAATATCGACCCCAGCCACGGCCATCATGGCAAAGCCAGAACGGTCGTTGGGCAGCAAGGAGGCGGACATCTGGTCATTGAGCAAGCGCAGATAGTTCATGTCCTGGCCGGCCAGAAGCCGCGACAGGTGTTCATTGACGATCATCTCGACAATCTCACCACCGTTGGTGCAGCCCCAGCCTGTGCTGCCGTCCTCGCCCGTGACACGGACGAAGACCTTCTTGGTTGGCCACATCCAGCTGGCCCTTTGCTCGGCAAAGCGGGGAAAGCGGGACATAGGGGAGGCCACGCGGGACGTTTGCAGTTTTTGGCTGTTGAAGCCGCAGTCCACAGCGCGCGCGGTGATGGAGGTGATCTTCATCCCTTCACCGCCCCAGCAAGAAGACCGCGCGTGAAGTAGCGTTGCCCGAAAAAGAAGACCAACATGATCGGCAGGGCAACAATGGTTGCAGCGGCACCGACGTATTGGAATTCAAGTGTGAAGAGTTCCACGAAACTGGCAAGCCCGATGGTGACGGTCTTGTGCTCATTGGATTCGAGCAAGATTGAGGCGAAGGCAAATTCGGACCATGCACCCACGAAATGCCACATTGCGGCAGTGATGAGGGCAGGTGTCGCAAGAGGCAACACCACCTTAACCATGCTTTGCAAGCGGCTTGCCCCGTCCATCATGGCGCTTTCTTCAAGCTCCTTGGGAATCTCGCGCAGGCTGGAGGCGATGATCCATGTGGCAAAGGGCAGGCCGAAGGCGGAGTAGAGCAGCACGAGGCCGATCAGGCTGTCCTGTAAACCCAGCATAGACATCAGCCGATAGGTCGGCAAAAGCAGGGCCGCACCTTGGAACATCCGGCTGATCAGTAACCCGCCGAGAATGAGATCACGGCCAGGGAAGCGCAGTCGGGCAAAGGCGTAGCCTGCCAGCGTTGCAAAGACCAAGACGATCACCGTGGAACTGATTGCGACAAAGAAGCTGTTGCCGATCAGTTGTGGCCAGTCGAGAAGTTGCCCTTTCTGGTGGGTCGGTGAGAACAGGGCCTTATAGGCATCCAGCGTCGGGGACTCTGGCCAGAAGGAGACCGGAAGTTGTGCGAGTTCGGCTTGTGTCTTGAACGACGCGAGGAACAGCCAGAACACGGGGAACAGGACGTAGATCGAAATCACGAGGCCGACAAAGCCAAGGAATATCCAATAAAGGGTGCGCGGTTGCTCGTTCATTTCTGTTCCTCCGAAGCCCAAGAGCGGCGGTTAACGTAAAGATACAGTGCGACGATGGAGGCCAGCATGACGAGGTTGACCACCGACATGGCCGAGGCGACGCCCCAGTTGAAGAACTCGAAGCTCTGTTGGTAAATGTAGGTTGCCATGATCTGGCTGGCGTTGGCGGGGCCGCCACCTGTCATGATCCACGGCAGGGCAAATTCGGCGGTGATCCAGATCATAGAGATCACGGTCACAGCGGTTAGGGAAAAGGCGATGTTTGGCAGGGTAACAAAACGGAAGCGTTCGATCGCATTCGCCCCATCCATGCGCGCGGCCTCAACCTGATCGTCTGGAACGGCTCGAATTGCGGCGCACAAGATCAGCGCCACGAGTGGCATCTTGCGCCAAATCAGCACGACAACAAGCATCCACATAACCAGCTTGGGGTCACCCATGAACGATACCGCGCCCTCGGTAAAACCCCATGATTGCAGGGTTTGACCGATGATGCCGACCTGTCCATGCAGCATCCATTTCCAAGCCATCGCGGTGACCACATCGGGCAAGACCCAAGGCAACAGGATGAGCGCGCGAAGCCAGCCCGTCATCCGACTGTCGATGGCCAGAAATGTTCCGACGCCGAGACCCACAGTGACACAAAGTAATGTGCCACCAAGAATCCAAATGGCGGTGTTTTTCAAGACGAGACCAAAGACTGGATCGTCGACGAGCGCCTGGAAGTTCCCAAGCGTGCCAAATCCGCGCTCCATGCCCATCACCACTTGGGTAAGGCTTAGCGTGGCCACGTTGTAAGTGGGCCCGACAACAAAAGCCAAGACAGCGGCAACTACAGGCAATATCAAGATATACGCCAGAAAACGATCACTTCGCAGCATCGTCAGGCCCTCCTTTTTCGTTGGTTTATGGTTGCTTCGGGTCAGCCGCGGATCAGATCGATCTGCTTTTGTGCCGAGGCAGTGGCTTCATCCAGTGCTTCTTGCGGCGTCTTCTGGCCAAGAATCGCTTGTTGGAGTGCAGTGCCGAGAGCGGATTCGATTGCGGAGACGCCGATGAAGCGCGGCATCGGTGCGCCGTTTTCAAACAGTGTTCCTGCCTCATAGGATTTCACCCAGTTCGGCCAAGCTTCGGCCAGTTCGAGGTTGTCCCATGCAGCCTTGCCGGCGGGGATGCGCGCGGTTTCGGGCTGCCCGCCCCAGATTTCCAGTTGTTTGTCCTGCGCCCAGAAGTCGAGATACTCGACCGCCGCTTCTGGATTTTTCGAGCGTGAGGACACCATCAGCATTGCTGAGCCGTCCATGATCGCATTCACGGGATCGAAGCTTCCTGTCGGCTTTTCGGGCTTGGGCATCGGAACACCCGTCCAACGCACATCTTCGTTTACACCCCACGGCGTATTCAGCCACGAAAGGCCGATCCACATTGCGGAACGACCCTGACCAAAGAGCTGTGCAGTGTCGCGGAAGAACGTCTCGGTTAGCGAGGTAGCAGCGGGGGTTGAACCGTCCGCGATCAGGTCGAGGTAGAATTGCAATGCATCGACAACACCTGGATCATTGAGGGTCACTTTCCCCGTTTCCTCGTCGAAAATCCGACCGCCGTTGGCGTACAGGAGACCTTCGAAAATGTTGATATCCACAGGTGCCGTCGTTGCGGGGAACGCAATGCCGGGACGATCGGGTTTAGTCATCGCCTTGGCGTATTCACGCAGTTCTTCCCATGTTTCGGGAGGACGATCAAAGCCCGCTTCCTCCATGGCGTCGAGGTTTATGGCGAGGAAACTGGCCATGTCTACACTGGTCGGAAGCGCGTAGAGTTTTCCCTCGTGCATCCCCGATTCGTAGACTTCGGGAACCATTCTCTCCTTCCAATCATCAAGGCGGTCGCCTGCGATTTCGTCGAGCGGCTGGATCATACCGAAACCGGCAAATTCGGGGATGTCCTGTCCGAAAGCGATCACGACGTCCGCGAGGCGGTTGGTTTGGAAACCCGCGAGGATTTTCTGACGGCGTACTTGGCCATTGAAGTAGGAATAGTTCAGGCTGATGTCAGGATTTGCTTGGGTAAACATATCATTACGTTCGGCCCAAACTTCGATTTCTTGAGGTGTTCCCCCGAACTTCCAAACGGAGATTTCTCCGCTTGCGGCATATGCGGAAGTCCCCGGCAAAAGCGCGGCTGCACCGATGGCAGCGGTGGTTCCAAGGAATCTGCGGCGGCTGATTGAATTCGACATTTCGTCCTCCCTTTTTGTGCCTTATCGGCGTTCCGCGTAATGCGGTGAATGCTAATGACATACGAGTATCATTTCACATTGACGAACGTTATTGGCAATGATACTCGTATGTCAATGATGATTTTGGTGAGATGTGTTTCACGCATTTATTCGTGCAATTGCACGCGTTAATTGGGTCGCACGCTCATGGGGAGGGCCATATATGGCGCATGGTGGACAGAAAAAGGTGACGCTGAAAGATGTGTCGAAAGCTTCAGGGTTGTCGTTGATCACCGTGTCGCGTGCGCTGCGCCATCCCGAGACCGTTCATGCCGACACGCGCGCCAAAATCCAGCGCACGATCGAGGAGATTGGCTATATTCCGAATCTCACTGCACGCTCGCTGGTGTCGCAACGCTCGGATATGATCGGTGTGGTCGTTCCGATCCTCGCCAGTTCACTTTTTGCCGATTTTGCCCAAGGTGTGAGCCGCATTCTGGAGCCACAGAAGCAGCAAATGCTATTGGCTGTCAGTGACTGGTCGCCACAAAAGGAAGAGGAGGCAGTGCGCACCTTTATCGCGCGGCAGGCCGACGCGATTATCGTCACGGGGTTTTCGCATACCGACACCACGCGAAAGCTGCTGTCGCGGTTTTCAGGGCCTGTTGTCGAAGCATGGAACCTGCGTGACGATGTGATTGATGCTGCTGTCGGGTTCGATAACTACACTGCGGCAATCGATATGACGCGCCACCTGATTGGCAGGGGTTACCAGAATATCGTAATGGTCGGCGGCTCGTCGCACCACAATGATCAGGCCGAGGACCGGACGCGTGGTTTTGTTGATGCGATGCGTGCGGCGGGACGGAGCGTGACCGAGGACACGATTGTCGAGTTTGATAATCCCGCCACAATCGAGGCAGGGGTTGCACTGATAGCTCAACTCTTGAAGCGCCCGAACCGCCCCGACGCGATCTTCTTCCTCGCAGAATTGCCCGCACATGGCGCGATGCTGTGGTGCATGTCGAACGGCGTTCGCGTGCCCGAGGATGTTGCCATTGCGGGCTTCGGGGATCTTAGCCTCTCAAACCTTCTGCCTGTTCCAATGACAACTGTTCAGATCAAGGGGCGGGCCATCGGTGAACGCTCCGCAAGTCTGGTTATGGAAAGACTGGGCGGGGGCCGCGAAAGCGCCGTCACACACGACATCGGATATAACCTTAAAATCAGGAAAAGCACATGACCTCTTCAAAAGGCTCCGTAAAAGCCGCCATTATCGGCGCGGGACACTTCGCTTATCGTATGCATATCCCCGTTCTGGCTGCGCGCGACGAGGTGGTGCTCGATTCCGTGTGTCGCTTGGGGCGGGCGGAATTGGAGCTGATTGCCGACGAGTTTGGATTTTCCTTTGCCACGGAAGACTGGCGCGAGGTTCTTGAGCGCGACATCGATATCGCTGTGATTTCTTCACCCCACAACCTGCATTACGAGCAGGCTAAAGCCTTTTTGCAAAAGGGCTGTCACGTTCTGGTCGAGAAGCCCATGTGTCTCGACCCCGAACAGGCGTGGGATCTGGTTCGGGTGGCCAAGAAGACTGGGCGTGAGCTGCTGGTCGCATATGGCTGGCACTATAAGCATGGCCTTGACGAAATGCGCGAGATGGTCGCCGAGATTGGCGAGATCGAGCATGTTGTGTGTCACATGGCCTCTTTTACGCGCAATATCTTCTCTGGCGGTACGCTGTCCAACTGGCAACACATTGCCATCCAGCCTGACCGCAGTACATGGGAAGCTCCAGATCAGGGGGGCGGATATGCTTATGGGCAACTCTCTCATGCACTTGGCATTCTCTATTGGCTAACGGATTTGCGCGCCGCCTCGGTGCGCGCAATGCTCTTTGATGCGCCAACGGGGATCGATCTGCATGACGCGGCAGTCGTGCGCTTCCAGAATGGCGCTACGGGTGTTCTTTCCGGGAGCTGCGGTGTGCCCAACGGCCACGGTTTCGAGGTTGATATTCGCGTCTATGGCAGCAAGGGCTCGATCCTGCTGGATATCGAAACCGAACGTCTTGTCCTCAAGCTCCCCGATGGGGAGACCCGGGCCGCACAGGTTCCTGAAGGCGCGTGGAAATACAGCTGCGAAGGCCCTGCCAATCGGTTGGTCGATATCGCATCGGGGCAGGGGCGCAACGAAAGCACGGGCGAGGTCGGTGCGCGCGCCGTAGAGACACTTCATGCCATCGTCGCTTCGGGTCAATCCCAAGGCGCGGAACAGGTAATCAAACAATAATAGAAGGCCGCAACACAATGACAGATTTTACCAACCAGACCGCAATTGTCACAGGAGGAGCGCAGGGCATCGGCCGTGCCGTGGCCAACCGACTGGCCGCCGGAGGCGCGCGTATTGTCATTTGGGACCGCGACAAGACGCTTGCCGATGCAGCCGCAGAGGAAATTGGCGGAGGGGCGCTAGCCTATGACGTGGATATCTCCGACTGGGCCAGTGTCGAGGCGGCGATGAGCGCCACGCTTGAGACGGCGGGGCGAGCCGATATTTTGGTGAACTCTGCAGGTGTGGCAGGTTCCAACGCATCGCTCGCTGACTATTCGGTCGAAGAATTTCGCACCATCACCGAGATCAATCTGCTCGGCACCTTCCACGTCAATCGCGCGGTTGTTCCCACGATGATCGAGCAGAGTTATGGCCGGATCGTCAATATCGCCTCAGTGGCGGGCAAAGAGGGAAACCCGAACGCCAGCGCCTATTCCGCGTCAAAGGCGGGGGTCATCGGGTTGACCAAGTCGCTGGGCAAGGAGTTGGCCGACAAGGATATCGCTGTAAACTGTGTAACGCCTGCCGCCGCGCGCACACGGATTTTCGACCAGATGGCGCAGGAACACATCGACTATATGCTGTCGAAAATCCCGCGTGGACGTTTCCTTGAGCTTGACGAGGCCGCAGCGATGATCGCGTGGCTGTGTTCGAAAGAGAACAGCTTCACCACGGCTTCGGTCTTTGATCTGTCGGGCGGTCGAGCGACTTATTGAACCATGGCGCATTGGCTTGACGGGATAGCACTGGTCGACGGGCATCACCATTTCTGGGATCTGGATCGGTTTCCTTATCGTTGGCTTGCGCCCGATGCGCCGCCCGCGCGGTTCGGGGACAAGGCATCGATCAGCAAGAACTATTTGCCGAAGGACCATCTGGCCGCCTTCGGTAAGGTGCCCCTGACGGCCTGCGTGCATGTGCAGGCCAATTGCGGCGCGGATGACCCCGTTGACGAGACCCGCTGGCTGCAGTCTCTTTGTGAAGAAACGGGTTGGCCTTCGGCAATCGTGGCTGAGGTTGACCTGTGCCACGCGCAAGCGCAGGAGCAAATCACGCGCCATCTCGAACACCATTCCTTGCGCGGCATTCGCACTCCCGTCGCATGGGATGGCGCGGGACGGTGGCGTGTGGCGTCGAAGCCCGAAGTTCTGCGCGACCCTGTGTTCCGCCACAATCTCGCGGTGCTTGAGGCGAATGACCTGTGTCTTGAATGCGTGGTTGTGCCCGCACAGTTGAACGAAGTGGCCGAGCTTGCCTCGGAACATCCCGCGTTGAAGATTGTGATCAATCATCTTGGCACGTTAGAGCCCGACATTCCTGACAACCTTGCGCAATGGCAGCAAGGGATCGCGGCACTTGCCGCAACGCCCAATGTAGCGGTCAAGTTGTCGGGCCTTTGGACCATGAATCGCGGGTGGGACGCGGAAGTGCTTAGGCCGCACGTTTTGCACCTTCTGTCCTCAATCGGGGCAGGGCGAATTCTTTACGGCTCGAACCTTCCCGTGGAAAGTGTGAACTGCCCTCTGGGCCGACAGTTGGAGCAGTTAGAGCGCGTGTTCTCGGGTCTGCCTCGCGATGTGATCGACGCCGTATTTTCTCAAACCGCCCGCCGCATTTACCGTTTGTAGGCGGTGCAATCTTTGGGGCGCTGAGGCAGATGGTCGGAGCTATGTGCCCGACCATCTGCCCATGTCATTTTATCGGGAACCTTTCTGTACCAATTGCATCTAACGGGTACGTCGTCGGGAAAATCATCTTGATTTGTCTCTGAATTGCGACCGAAGCGGAGGGGTGGAATGACAAAGTCATCGAACGTGAAAGCAAAGCAAACGGGCATAAATTCCATGGCCGATGTGAATGTCTCTCCCCTGTGTTTTCTGAAGCCTGTCTATTCCTGAATGAAAGGATATTGAAAATGATACCTTATGCAATTCTGGTGTTCGCGATTGCGGCTGTCGCGAGCATATGGCTCGATGAAATGTCGTGGGGGGGGCCACTTCGGCATAGGGATGATCCCTCACAGGGCATTCGGCGAGCGTTTTTCCCCTAAAAACAGATTGCTCATAAACAGCGTGCGACTGTTCTTGGGAAGCGCGAGGCAATAGACTGTTTGGGAAACCTCAAGATCGATCATCAAGGTCTCAGAGACCTGTCCTATATTGCTCACAGGTGTTGAGTCGAACGTCGAGCAATACTTCCAGAAGAATTGCTGCGCGCCTGCAGCTTGAAGTCATTTGAGCGCGATGATTTCAATCGGTGCTGTGTCCTTTTGGGCCCTTTGTGGCACGCCAATGCGCTATAAAACGGTTACGCCTGAACGCGCGAACAGTCCTGTCATATCGGTTGCTCTGGTGAACTCGTCGGAGATGAAATCAAATACGGTGGCCATAGGTTTTCCTAGCAGTGAGTGCGGGTATCAACTTGAGATGCGTAGTTTGCGACGGCGGAAGCACAGGCGACGGGGTCTTCGACAAGGGCATAATGTCCTAACCCTTCGAGTGGTATGACGCGGCTTGTTGGTGCGGCCTGCGCCGCAGTGTGTGCCATGGCAAGCGGGGTGATTTTGTCTTCCGTTCCGGTAAGGAGACCGATGGGTGCGCGCGCACGAGCAAGGACTTCGCAGGCGTCGGGGCGGGTGAGTGCCAATTCTGTTTGTGCGGTGATCTGCCCAGCGGTTTCTTGCGCCATATCGAGGAGCAACGCGCGTGCTTTTTGCGGCTCTGGTCCTGCTAGTATGGGTAATCGCGGCGCAAGGGCTGTATTTGCGCCTTCCATGATGACGTCGCGGGCGAGTTGTTCGCGTCCTTCACGTTTCTCCGGGTGGTCAGCATGAGCGTTCAATCCGAAGAGCAAAAAGGTGCTTGCAGGAAGGCGGTCCGCCAGATGCGCGGCGACAAGCGCTCCAAGTGAAAAACCACAAACAACTGACCCCTGAGCACAGGTTTCAGTCAGCACTTCATCGTAGTCTTCGACGTGTGGGTGTTGCAATGCGACAGGCTGGAGCGCGGTATCGGGAACGCATAGTTCGTCGAGGAACGCCCTGAAGACCCGCTCAGAACACAATGTGCCGGGTAAGAGAATCCAGGGGCGTCCGTCTGCGAGGTCAATAGCCATGAGCTGCTTGAGAAGGGGTGTTTCCGGATAATGTGGCGCATAGCGTATCGACCGCAGCTGCCATACTACGGGTTAAGTGGCCGAAGTCGTTCCCCGGTGTCACCAGCGTGCAGCCTTGGGCGTGTCGCGCTTGTGCGTCCTCAGCATCTGCACAGAAAATCCCCACAGGCACACCGCGTTTACGCGCAGCCTGAATAACTGTTTTGATTGCGGCCTCGGAACGCGGGCGTGGAAAACTCACATTCCCGTCGAGCGCGAAGGCGAGATCGTTCGGGCCAATGTAGATCATATCGACGCCCTCGACGGCGAGAATTGCGTCGATCCGCTCAACGGCCTCGGCGGTTTCTATCATGGGGATTGCCATGACGGTCTCGTTCGCGTGTGCTACATAATCCTTTCCGCCATAGAGCAACCCGCGCGACGGGCCAAAGCTGCGATTGCCGAAGGGCGGATAGCGACAGGCCGCGACCAGTTCCGCGGCTTGTTCGGGGGTGGAAATCATCGGGCAAATCACCCCATATACCCCCGCGTCGAGCAGATGCATGATCTCCGCGGGATTAAGGTCGGGCACCCGCACCAACGGAATGGCGGGCGAGGAGGAGATCGCTTGCACCATGTGCAGCGCCTCCGAAAAGCCCATCATCCCGTGTTGCAAATCCACCGTGACAGAATGCACGCCGCTATGGCTTACGCCCTCTGCGGAATAGCTTGATCCGATGGACAGCCATGCGTTCACGACGATCTCGCCCGAAGCGAGTCTGGTTTTGACGGTGTTGCTGCGCATTAACCAGCTCGCTTGTAGTCGGGCAGTAGGGCTGCTTTGGCCACGTATCCACCGGCGTCGAGCGCATGGCCCGCATCGCGTGCGGCGCTGATGACTTCGGCAGAAAACGCAGGGCGCTTGCGATGATCGCCCGCCACGACCACGAGCGCTTCCGCGGTCTCATCGCCCAAGGTTTCGATTGAGCGTACGACGCCTGCGGGGATAGAATAGGTGTCGCGTGCCTCGAGATCGATTGTGACATCCGCGCCATCGTTCAGGAGTAGGCGAAGTTTACCAGAGCGGACAATCACCACCATTTTGTCATCAAGCGTGAAGGGGCTGACCTTTTGACCCGCTTCCATGCGCAGCCACTCGATCGAGAAGCCGTGCGGGTTGGTGATTGGAGTGCTGTGGTTGCGGTTCTGGGTCAGGCCAAAGCCTATCACGGGTGCGATCTGTGCGCCGCCGCCAGGGAGGTACGCGTCGATGAAGGCGGGGCGGAAATCTCGCGCGCCTTCGGTCACGACCCGCGACATCATCTCGTCGCGCGAAACGGAGCGTAAATCAGCCATTTCAGCATCGGGCATGGGTGGTATACGTCCGCTTTCATCAGGCACGGTGTCGCCACGGCTGGCGTCGATGAGGGTGTTGTCACTGGAAATGTAAAGTCCGTAATCTGCAGCCTCACGGATGATCTCAGGATGGAAAATCACGCCACCAGTATTGTCTCCACCCAGAACGGTGAACAGCCATCCATCATCTGGTCCAGTGTTGGTGAAGCCGCGGAATACCCAAGTCGGCACGGAGACGATGTCGCCTGCGCGGCCTACGACTTCGTTTTCGCCGTTCGAGCCCCAGCGGAAGGTCCATTCGCCTTTTTGTACGACAAAGACTTCGGCGGTGAAGTGAATGTGCAGGTTGTTGGTGATGCCGTTGGGCATGGCGGCGGCTCCGATGTTGAAGCCATGCGGTTCGGGAAGGTTCACGACCTGTTCGTCCGAGGAGGTTACGCCAGGACCGATGATCGAGTAGTTTTCCTTAAGGTGCGATCCAGGCTTCTTGCAGTCGATAAAGGCGACAGTACAGGAGACATAGTCGTCACTTGTTATGTGACGGTTGTTTGCTTCGTGTTGTGAAACTTTGGTCATAGTTCAGTCCTTTTCCATCAGTCAGACGTCGAGGCGTCGACCGGTATTTTTGTCAAACAGGTGGATGCGCGCGCCGTGTTTTGGGGCGAGGGCGCATGAAGCATTGATCGGCGCTTCGAAATCGGCAGGCCCGCGGGCACAAATCGAAGTGGCCCCGTCACGCAAGGTGAGCAGGGTGGAATCTCCCGTCAGTTCTAGCGCGTAGAGGCTGCCTTTGATTGGCGCGCCTTCCGTCGCCGTCATCTCCAAATCCTCTGGACGGATTCCGAGTACGACGCCCTCACGGTCTGTGCCTTCTACCGTCAGCGACACGCCAGATGCTTCGAACTTGCCGTCTGCAATGCGTCCCTCGACGAGGTTCATGGATGGCGATCCGATGAAGCCCGCAACGAAGAGGTCTGCGGGTTCTGAGTAGATTTTTTTTGGGGTGTCGAGTTGCACGATCCGTCCCTCGCGCATGACTGCAACGCGGCTTGCGAGTGTCATGGCTTCCATTTGATCATGCGTGACGTAGACGGTTGTAACACCCAACTCGTGATGCAGGTGCTTGAGTTCAGCACGCATGGTCACGCGTAACTTGGCGTCGAGGTTAGAGAGAGGTTCGTCCATCAGGAATATCTTTGGCGTCCGTACGATGGCGCGTGCCAAGGCAACCCGTTGTCGTTGCCCCCCCGACAGTTCGGAAGGACGGCGTTTGAGTAGCGCCTCTAGCTCCACCTTCTGTGCGGTTTCAAGCACCCGTGCGTCACGTGTCTTTCGGTCAATCCCTCGTAGTTTGAGCGGGTAGCCGATATTCTCCGCCACGGTCATATGGGGATAAAGGCCATAGTTTTGGAACACCATCGCGATGTCGCGGTCCTTGGGCGGTTTGTCGTTTGCGCGTTCGCCCGCGATCAGCAAGTCGCCGCTGGTGATATCCTCCAGCCCTGCGATCATCCGCATGGTCGTTGTTTTCCCGCAGCCCGATGGACCGAGCAGAACGAGGAATTCGCCTTCTTCAATGGTCATACTCTGGCGCGGGACGGCGAGAAATTCACCGTAGCGCTTTTCGATGTTTACGAGTTGTACTTCGGCCATGTTTCAAGCCCCTTATTTAACTGCGCCAGCTGTCATGCCGCGCGTGAAGTGTTTCTGAATGAGTAGCGCCATGATGAAGATTGGCACGGTAATCATGACCCCGGCTGCGCTCATCAATTCCCAAAGGTCGCCACGTTCCGTTCGGAAGCTCACGAGGCCCACAGGCAGTGTGACCGCGTCACGGCGAGTCAAGATGAGGGCAAAGAGGAATTCGTTCCACGTCAAGATGAAGCAGAAGATCGAGGAGGTCAGGATGCCTGGCGCGGCCATTGGCAAAACAATGTCTTTGATGACCCGCAGTCGCGAGGCTCCATCAATCATAGCGGCTTCTTCGCTATCCGTCGGTATCGCGTCAATGAAGCCTTTGATCATCCAGATAACAAAGGGGGTGACGATCGCCAGATTGACCACAATCAACGCGAGGCGGGTGTCGAGCAGCCCCAATGTCCTGAACATAACAAAGAACGGCAGCACGATCACCACGGCGGGAATGAACTGCGTCGACAGAATCATGAAGAACAAAAATTTCCGCCCTTTGACGCGAAAGCGAGAGAAGGAGTAGGCCGCTAGCGACGCACACGGCACCGCAATCAAAACGGTGACGGACGCAACGATGACCGAGTTGAGCACCATATCGCCTAGGTTCCAGGGGTCCGAGAACACGGTGACAAAATTGGACAACGTCGGGTTAAAGTCGAGGGACAGGGAGTAGGCGTCCTTCGGGCGTTTGAATGCCGTCAAGAACATCCATGCGATCGGGAAGAGTACGATGGTTGAGATCAAGAGCAGCAAGGCGCGCTCGACCCACCAGAAAACGGATTTGGTCATGCCGTGGCCATCTTTCTTTCGCTGAGCAGCATCCGGACATACCAGACGGAGATCAGCATCATGATTGCGGTGAGGATCCAGGCCAATGCCGAGGCATAGCCCATGTCGAACCATTTGAAGCCGACGTTGAAGATGAAGAAGGCAAGCGTTTCGGTCGAGGTGCCTGGTCCGCCGCCTGTTAGTGTCACCACCTGATCAAACATTTTAAGCGCGAAGATTGTTTTTAGCACGGCAACGACAAGTAAAACGCCCTTCATCTGAGGCAAGACAATGCCAAAGATAATCCGTAGGCTCGACGCGCCGTCGATGCGGGCGGCTTCTTCGGTCTCGCGCGGGACGGAGGCAAGCCCACCCAAACACATGAAGGTCATATAAGGAGCCCAGTGCCAGACGTCTGTGAGCACCAGAATGGCCATAGCAAGGTCAGGGTTAGCGAGCCATGGCACACCCTCGAGCGCGGGAAATACTGCGCCGATCCCTTTGGCAAGGACGCCGAATTCAGGGTTGAACATGAAGCGGTAGCTGACACCAATCAAGGCAGGACTCATCGCGAACGGTAGGATTAAAATGATCCGCGTAAAGGTGTGCAGCCGTCCTTTGCGGCGCAGCAGTAACGCTAGGGACATGGCTAAAACAAGCGTCAGAGCGACACTTGTGAGGACGAAAATCAAAGTTACCCACAACGAGTTCTGAAAGCCTGGTTCGGTGAAAGCAAATCCGTAGTTTTCAAGACCAACGAAGCCTTCGGGGCGGCGTTGCTTGGTCAAGTCCCATTCACGGAATGAGGTGACCAGTGAATAGGCGAGTGGGTAGAGTGTGGTGGCCAGCACGATAAGGAATGCTGGCACCAGTAGAATGTAAGAGAGTGACCGATCCCGCATGATGCACCTTTTCAATCAATGGTGACGGGCGAGCCTTATACGGGCCCGCCCACCGAGGATTAGGAAATCAGCGGATACGCTTGATCTCTTCTGCTGCGTGGTTCAATGCGGCAGCTGTGTCGGTTTCTTCGCCGCTGGCAAGGCTTGAGATCGCGGTTTCGAGGATCTCTGAAACACGTGGCCAGTTGTCGCCAAACTCCATGCCTTCGGCGTTGGCCAAGGCGTCGGCGGCGGCGCTATGCATGCCACCCCAACGTGCGTTGACCTCATCGTCGCGCAGATTCGAGAAATGTACGGATACGACTTCGTCGAGGTTTTCGTCCAACAAAACATCACGTTCGAGGGCAGGGTCGGTAAGCCAGCCGAGATATTCTGCCGCAGCCCCTTTGTTGTCCGCACCTTCAGTGACGGAGAAAACCCATGTGTTGGTAAAGGTTGTTTTTGCCGCTCCGCCAACAGAGGGCATTGAGGTGAATCCAAGCTGATCGGGGGTGATGCGAGACTGTTCTGGGTCAGTCAGTTGAGAACGGACCCACCACCAGACTGGCAGCATTGCGGAATTGCCCTGCTTGAAGCTATTGACGGCATCCTGTTCGACAAATGTAGCCGATCCTGCGGGCGCAATCTTCTCGTCGCGCAACATGCTGATATATTGCTCGGTGGCCGCGATTCCCGCTTCCGAAGTGAAGATTGGCGTGCCGTCCTCGTCAAACAGGTCGCCACCGTGACCCCACAACAAATTGATCCAGACCATCAGATTCTGACCGTTGAGCTTGCCATAGGGTAGGGCGATCCCCGCAGCATCGGAGGTTTCTTGGATCGCTTTGGCAACGGAAACAACATCCTCCCAGGTGTTAGGTGCGTCGACGCCCGCCTGATCCAGAAGATCTTGGCGATAGAACAAAAGCTGCACGTGACCGCGCACAGGCAGGCCAACCAGTTCGCCGTTCAACATGCCGTGGCGCAGGTGTGCAGGTGGGAAGTCGTCAAGGTTAGTGCCTTGTGCGGCAATCTCATTACCAATCGGCTGAACCAGAAGCGACAACGACGGCACCCATTGATCCATGATAGACACAACGTCGTAATCGCCTCCTGCGACCATCTCTGTCGTGAGGGCTTCTTTCATGTTTGGAAACGGCACGTAGTCGTAAACAACATCAATGCCGGTTGCGGCTTCGAAGGCGTCAAGGCGCGCTTCGTGGGCCTCGAATTGACTCGATTTGACCGCGAGGACATGTACGGTCTCGCCGTCATAGGGCTTGCCCTCGGTTGCCTCCCAAGCCTGGGCGCCTGTTGAGAAAAGTGCTGCGCTGATTGCGATCGCGCTCGTGAAACGTTTCATAGTATCCCTCCCATTTGAAACTTTAACGACCATAACAAGGGCGCGATGTTCTGACAATAAAATTATTGATAATAATATTGATGGAGTTGCTGCGATCTTTTGGTTAGTGTGCCTGGCGGAGTTCAATATGAGGATAAGCAATTCCAATGCCGCTACTTAAGGATCTGGAAAACGATATAATTTTTGGGGTCTACCCGCCTGGGTCACGGATAACCGAGGACACGGTCATGGAGGAATATGGCGCGAAACGTCATGCTGTGCGCCACGCATTTTCAGAGCTTGAAAGCCACGGGTTGCTCGTGCATCGCCCGCGTCGCGGGGTTGAAGTTGTCGATTATACCCCTGATGAAGTCGATGCGCTCTATGATCTTCGCATTGTGCTAGAAACTGCTGCAGCGCGCCGCACTGCCTTGCCGGTATCGAAAGATATTATTGAACAACTACGTGATATTGCTAATCAGCACGAGGCGGCGCTCAGGCGAGATGATTTTCGTGGTGTTTATGAGTTGAATCAGAAGTTTCATGAGCTGCAATATAGTTGTTGCAACAATCCGAGGCTGGCTGATCTGATTGCGCGACATGCCCGTATGGCCCAACCAATTCGAGTTGTTAAGTATGATGATGAAGCACATATGAATGCGATCGTCGCGCAGCATAGAACCATCATTGAAGCAATGACAAAAACCTCGACAGACGCATATGAAACTGCAGTGCGAGATCACCTGCCGGCTTCGGCCGAAGCATACCGCTTGCTTTATCAACGCCGTTTTGGGCAAGGGCGTGTGGATCGCAAGTGAGTGTTCCGCCGAACAGGGGACTGCCAAGTCATTGTGTTGAGATATGGATTGCAGCAATTCGTGGGAGTTCAGTTGTTCTGATGTCACCTTATTGACACCGCTCGACTGGTTGTGTGGTTTAAGCCTCAAGATGACACACAAAAATACGTAATATCACTTTTACGATTTGTGCAAAAGTGCCGCGCACTAACGATTTGCCGACAGCCAAACTTGTTTGACGATTTCGAGCAAGGCGTCTTGCGCGGTGCTGTTCCTCGATTGTGATGAATATACAAAGCTCAGCAATGCGGGGACAGAAACAGTTTCGCAGATTTCGAGCCCGAATGATTGTCGTTGGTGCAATGCAATGGACTCTCTACTTAAAGAAAGGCCAACGCCTGATCGGACCATTTCCAGCATGGAGGCTTCTTGGTCGACCAATGCTACGGTGTTTTGGTCGCAGCCGATGTCGTCAAAAACTTTTTTGAGTAAGCGGTGATGCACCGACGTCTCTGGGGTCCCTATCCACGGCAATCCTGCGAGTTTTTCCCACGTAGCATTTTCGACCTCCTTGCTCCATCCAGCCGGAGCTACAACGCGATAGGAAAACTCAGCAAGTTTTAGTGCCAATACGGCTCCTTGTGTCATTTCCCCAATTTTTTCGAAGTCATCCGCGCTGCTCAAGTAGAATCCTGCATCCAGCTGTTTGCGTTGAATACGGTTCAGAACTTCGCCGCTTACGCCATGAGACAGTTCTGTTTCGATGTCAGGATAGTAGTTACGCAGGCTGCTGAGTAAATTTCCCAATCGAATAAATTCGGGGTCAACGATCGTGCCAATTCTTAGCTTTCCACTTATCCGTTCTGAATATTTTTTCGCACTTTTTTTGAAATCGGAGAAGGCATGTAAGACGTGTTCAGCCTTCGGGACAAGCTTCTCTCCCTCAGGTGTAAGGCGCAGTCCGGTTGAGGTGCGCTCGAACAATTGCGTCTCGGTTTCTTCACTTAAACGCTTGAGTTGATGGCTGACTGCAGGCTGTGTCAGGTTGAGGGCGGCAGCCGCGCGAGAGACGCTGCCTTCGCGGGCCACGGTTAAAAATGCGACCATTGTGTTAATGTTGAAACTGCGCTCCATATAAATACTATTTATAATGCTATTCGAGATTTGTCATTAGCTTTCGACAGATTTGCTCTTTACCGATTGTTTCAGTTGTCGGGAGGAGGCAACCAAATCACGCTAGAGGTTTCCTGTTTCGCAGGCGCTTTTGGCATGTCTCTCCCCGTGGAAATGCGAAACCACATAGGGGGGTAGTATGACTGCAAAGAGCGATGAAACGTCGGTGTTCGACTATGTTGTTATCGGGGCGGGCACCGCGGGATGCCTCTTGGCAAATCGTCTCAGTGCTGACCCCAAGAACCGCGTTCTTTTGCTCGAAGCGGGCAAGCCCGACAATTATCACTGGATCCATATTCCTGTTGGATATCTGTATTGCATTGGTAATCCACGTGCGGATTGGATGTATAACACCGAACCAGACAAGGGCCTGAACGGGCGCACTTTGCGCTACCCCCGCGGTAAGACGTTGGGCGGATGCTCTTCGATCAACGGCATGATCTACATGCGCGGACAGGCACGGGATTATGATAACTGGGCAAAGCTGACAGGCGAGGATGAATGGAGTTGGGAAAACGCCCTTGACGCCTTCAAAGCGCACGAAGATCACTACCGGTTGGACGATGGGGCAGACCCAGAAGTGAGCAACAACATGCGGTTCTCGGATCTCCACGGTTCCGGCGGTGAGTGGCGTGTTGAGAAGCAAAGATTACGGTGGGATGTCTTGGACGCCTTCGCGGATGCGGCCGTTCAAACGGGGATCGATAAGGTTGATGACTTTAACAGCGGTGACAATGCGGGGGTCGGATATTTCGACGTGAACCAACGTGTTGGTTGGCGTTGGAACACATCAAAGGCGTTCTTGCGCCCTGCGAAGCAGCGTCCGAACCTGACCATCTGGACACAGGCACAGGCCGAGCGTTTGACTTTCGACGCCGCGCAAGGAAACACGCCGAAATGCAATGGGGCGATCGTCAATGTCAAAGGACGTTCGGTGTCCGTATCAGCGCGCAAAGAGGTAATTCTGTCGGCGGGGGCCATCAACTCGCCACAGATTTTGCAGCTGTCGGGGATCGGTGCCGCGGATTTGCTCAAATCCCATGGGATTGATGTGGTTCTTGATGCGCCTGCGGTTGGGCGCAACCTTCAAGACCATCTTCAAATCCGCGCGGTTTTTAAGGTGAAAGGGGTCAAGACGCTCAATACATTGGCAAATTCCATGTTTGGTAAGGCGAAGATTGGTATGGAATATATGCTCAAGCGCTCTGGGCCGATGAGCATGGCGCCAAGCCAGTTGGGGGCTTTTACGCGCTCCGACCCGAGCAAGAAACATGCGAACCTTGAATTTCATGTTCAACCGTTGAGCCTTGAGGCTTTCGGTGAAGACCTCCACGACTTCCCCGCGATGACGGTCAGTGTGTGTAATCTAAACCCGACGAGCCGTGGCTCGGTTGAAATTGGATCAGCAAACTTCCGCAATGCGCCGAAAATTTCGCCGAATTACCTCGATACGGAAGAGGACCGAAAGGTTGCTGCAGATAGTCTGCGGCAAGTGCGCGAGATCATGCGCCAACCAGCGTTGGCCGCCTTTGCTCCCGAGGAATACAAACCCGGCCTGCAGTATCAAACGGATGAAGAACTCGCCAAACTGGCTGGCGATATTGCCAACACGATTTTCCATCCCGTCGGGACGGTGAAGATGGGACGCGCGGACGATGCGCAGGCGGTTCTCGACCCACATTTGCGTCTCAAAGGCGTCCGCGGCCTGCGGGTGGTCGATGCCAGTGTGATGCCTGAAATTACAAGCGGAAATACGAATTCACCAACGCTGATGATCGCAGAAAAAGCGGCGCGTTGGATCTTGGCTGAACAACAGTGAACCACGGGGAACACCCCTTTTACGATGGAGTGACGGATGTATAGTTCGTTTTCAAAACTTCCACTGACTGGCGTCAAAGTGGTCGATTTCGGTCAATATATCGCGGGGCCAGCAGTTGCGATGCTACTGGGCGATCTTGGCGCGACGATTGTGCATGTGGACCCCGTCGATGGGCCGATGTGGGATAGCCCTGCCAATGCGATTTTGAATCGCAATAAGGTGATTGTGAATCTCGATCTGAAGTCGGAACAGGGCCTTCAAGATGCGCTCGCCCTTATAGCCGAGGCCGACATCGTTATCGAAAACTTCCGTCCTGGAAAACTCGCGGCTTTGGGTATTGATTTCACGGCGCTGCGAGAGGCGCGTCCCGAATTGATTACTTTGTCTGTACCTGGGTTTGCTTCGAATGATGCTGAGCGCAGGGATTTGCGCGCATTTGAAAGCGTGGTGGCGGCGAGTTCTGGCGTCTTTACAGATATGGGGTTGAACCGCGTTTTGATGGGCATCAACCCGTCGTTTTCTCCGCTGCCCTTGGCCTCTGCCTACGCTGCGCAAATCGCTGCATCGGCCACCGTTCTTGCGCTTCAGTCGCGTCAGACAACGGGTCTTGGCGATCACATCGAGGTGCCGCTTGCGGCGGCGGTGATGGAGGGGCTGTGCTACAATTCGATCAAGGTCGACAACATGCCAGAGCGCTATCTCACACAGCGTGAGGTCGAGATTGAACGACGGCGGACCGAGGGTCTGCCGATGAATGTCAGCTATGAGGAGCTTCAGGAACTGCTCGATCCGTTCTTCCGCGCGTATATGTGTAAAGACGGGCGGATGTTTTATGTGGTCTGCCCTAGCCATAAATTCCACGCACGGCGCTGCCTTGAGGTTTTGGGTATTCTCGATGATCTGATCGTAGAGGGGCTGACAGAGGAAGAAGATACCTACAAACCGTGGTCCGAATGGTCGTCACCAGTGTCACTCGGCGTCTATCCTATGCCGAAGGATTGGGCCGATATTATCGCGGAGCGGATGAAAGAGGTCTTTATGACCCGCACCTCACATGAGTGGAAAAAGATGTTTGGCCGTGCGGGTATTCCCGGTGCGCCGCAACGCTGGTTGCAAGAATGGATTCATGATGAGTATGCCGAAACATCGGGTTTGATGATCGACGTGTTTGACGAGGAATATGGTGAAATGACCCAGCCGGGCCCTGTGGTCTGGATGGAGGAAAGCGGGGAGGAGGCATTGAAGCCCACTCCGCGCCGATGGGTCGAGATACCCGAGGCGTTGAAAATCCTGCGCAAACACCGCACCGAGTTGCCTGACGTGGACGAAGATGCACCTGAAGGGTGGCTGTCTGGCGTGCGAGTGTTGGACCTGTGTAACGTAATCGCGGGGCCGCATTCGGCGGGTTATCTGGCGCGCTTCGGTGCCGAGGTCATCAAGCTCGATCCCTCCACACCGCTCTATGACAGTTGGAACACGGTCATCTACGGCATGAGTCAGGGGCGCGGTAAAAAGTCGGTGCTGGCAGATATGAAGTCGCGCCACGGGCGGCAGGTGTTCGAGGATTTGGTGAAGTCTGTCGACGTCATCATTTGGAATGCGCCAGACAGTCAAATCAAACGTATGGGGCTTGATGCCGAGAACCTGCACAAGCTGAACCCCGATGCTATCTTCTGTAAACTGGATTGTTTTTCTGGTGTGCGGCGCGGTGCGCGGACCGATTACATCGGGTATGACGATCTCGTGCAGGCAACGACAGGGATTATGCTGCGGTTTGGCGGCGCGATGGACCGTCCCGAGGAGCACGCCCATGTGGGCACAATCGACGTGATGTGCGGATTTGGTGGTGCGTTGTCTGTCGCAGCGGCTCTGTACCAAAAGCATCGTTTTGGCCGTATCGGTCGTGGGCGTACCTCGTTGAATGCCAATAGCGGATTGTTGCAGGTGCCCTTTGCTTTTGACTTTAAGGGGCGCGGCTTGTTCGATGAACCCTCCGGTCCCGACAGCAATGGCTGGGATGATCTGAGCCGCTTTTATAGCACCGCGTCGGGACAGCATATTTTCCTGAGTACCTACGAGCGCGACCTGCCACGTTTCCGCAATGTGGAGGGGTTAGAAGACCTTCCTGATATTGCCGTCGATCAACGTGCCTCCTATCTCGCGCAGGCCTTCCAAAGCCAGATCGCGTCCGAGTGGGTATCGCGTCTACGTGCGGCCGATATCGGTGTCGCTATTTGTGAGAACCTCGACGCACTTCGTGCCGAACATGCACGTATTGCAGATGGCACGCCGGGCACCGACAGGGGCAGCTATGCATTCTCAATCTATCCCGATCACCCAAGCGGCCATCAGGTCACGCAGTTGGACCCTTACGCCGTGCGCCCAACCCGCACTAAGGTCTTTGCGTTATCTCCGACTGAAAAATTTGGCGCGTCGACACAGAGTGTCGTTAAGGGCCTCGGGTATGCCGATCAGGCGATTGAGGCGATGTTGAAATCTGGTGGCATTAACAATTCATGGAGTGCGCAATACCTGCCAAGCTGACGCCGCATAGCGGTGGTCGGTCGGCCATGAATAAATAAATTGCGGCCCTCATTTCAACGAAGGGCCGCGTTCACCCAAACCTCACTAACTACTTTCATATCGTCGCTTTGTCGCGCTGATACGTCAGGTGCAGGTTTGACAGCCAAATGGGAGGAAATATGGCTAAACTACCCCCACTGATGGAACTGCCCATCGAAACCGCGGATGACGGTTTCTATTCGGGCTTCAATAAACACGTTGCAATAACGTCCAAAATTCTCGTGAGTGCCCTTATTGTTTGGGCAATTTCGGTCCCTGAAAATGCCGCGGCTGTTCTCGGCGTTCTCAATGCTTTTTTGCTGAAAGGTTTCGCGGCATGGTACATCTATATCGTCGCCTTCTTTATCCTCATTTGTGTTGGTCTTGCTTTGCTTCCAAGCACTGGGAAGCTCAAGCTCGGAACGCCTGATGATAAGCCGGAGTTTTCCAGTTTCTCTTGGTTCTCCATGATGTTCGGGGCGGGGATCGGTATTGGGATGCTGACATTCGCTACTGCGGAGCCGATGTATCATTTCGCCACCAACCCTGATGTGATCAAAGGAACGACAGATGCAAGTGGGGCCAACAATGTCGGCTCGGCTTATGTTTGGTCCTTCCTGCACTGGGGGTTCTCGGCTTGGGCGTGTTATTCGCTTGTTGGTCTCTCGCTTGCCTATTTCGCTTACCGCCGCAATTTACCGCTCACTATCCGTTCGGGTCTTGCGCCTCTGTTCGGCGAGCGCTTGTCCGGTTCCGTTGGCCACGTCGTTGATGTGGTAGCGGTTGTTGCGACCATTTTGGGTGTCGCACAAACGCTTGGCTTCGGGGTCGAGCAATTTGTCTCTGGCCTGTCACGGATCGGCTTTGGCGATTGGATTACCGCAGAGGACGGTAGCCCAAGTGCTGCAGGTGTGGTTGTGGCTTTGGTTGTCATTATGGGCGCGTCGACGCTCTCGGCGCTATCCGGGGTCGGCAAGGGCATTAAATGGCTGTCGAACATCAACATGGGACTCAGCTTTTTCCTGTTGGCCTTTTTCATTCTCTTCGGCTCGACGTTCTTCGGTCTCGGCGCGCTGTTTAATGGGTTGATCGAATACATCGTCCGCTTGCCTGGTATTCTGGTCACTGTTTGGCGCCCTGATGGCACGGAAACAGGTGATGCGCTTGCTTCATGGCAAGAGGGGTGGTCCGTGTTCTATTGGGCATGGTGGATTGCATTTGCACCTTTTGTCGGTGTGTTCCTTGCACGCATTTCGCGTGGGCGGAGCTTGCGGGAATACATTGTCGGTTCAGTACTTGTGCCGTCCTTGATGTGCTTCGTTTGGTTCACCATTGTCGGTGGGACGGCCATTGATTTGACGCTGAATGGCGAGGCCGGTGATTTGATTTCCGGTGCGGGACAATCGAACCAACTCTTTGCGATGTTGGACTTCATGTTGAGCCCAACTCTCGCGTGGATCATGGCCATTGTCGTTGTGGTGTTGTTGCTGACGTATCTTGTCACAACAGCGGACTCTGCCGTTTTGATCGTGAACACAATCAATGCAGCAGGAGAAGATACACCAAAGGGCCGCCCGCATATCGTCTTCTGGGGTATTGCACTTAGTTTGGTTGTCGGTGGTTTGCTCATCGTCGGTGGCTTGGACGCGATCAAGACCGCAATGGTGATCGGAGCACTGCCCTTTAGTTTCGTTATGGTGCTTATGGGGATTGCCTTGGTTAAGGCTGTTGTGAAGGACAGTATCCGTGAAAAGAACGGTGTCATTAACGTTCATGTAGAAAGCTGAAAACCTAAAGGTGGGGTGCCTCTAGTATTGCGGGCACTGTAGTATTGTAGACACTTATCTGAGTAACTTTCGAAGCAAAGTGTCTATAAACTAGGGGCACTTCATAGCCGACCTGCGGATCCGCTCCTTGCTGAAAGGCAAAACGACCCAATGCCATTTTCCGCAGAAAGCGCAGCATTTTTGAGAGTGGCAGAGATCGCCAAAAGGCGGTGGGATGCCGCTCTCGTTGGCTGTACTCACAGCCATTTTGCGTTGATATGATGTGCAAACCCATGCATGAGAAAAACACATGCTAACGACATTGGACTGTCTCCCCTCATACTGTATTGATGGCCCCGAAGCGGTCCGAATACATCCGGAAGCCGTGGAAAACATGTATTAAATCTGTTGGAGGAAACATGGATCGTCGTTCTTTCATTCGTGGTGGTGCCTTGGCCGGTGCCGGTGCTGCCGCCCTTGCCAGCCCAGCTGTTGCGCAGGAGCGCATCACTTGGCGCATGGTCACTACTTGGCCGAAGAATTTTCCGGGGCTCGGCGTCGGCGCGCAGCGTATGGCGGACCGGATCACCGCCGCGTCAGGCGGTCGTCTAACTGTGCAGGTCTATGCAGCCGGCGAAATGGTGCCTCCGCTGCAATCTTTGGATGCTGTGATCGACGGCACCGCCGAGATGAGCCACGGTGCTGCCTACTACTGGCAGAACAAGTCGACAGCACTGTCCTACTTCACTGGCGTGCCCTACGGCATGACGTCCAGTGAATTGGCAGCTTGGGTGCAGCACTTGGGTGGCCAAGAGCTCTGGGACGAAGTCTATGACCAATTTGGCGTGCAGGGCTTCTTGTCCGGCAACACCAGCACTCAGGCGGGGGGCTGGTTCCGCGACGAGTTGACCAGTCTTGACAGCCTCAAGGGCGTGCGCTTCCGCACTCCTGGTCTCGGAGGTCGTGTCTGGGAAAAACTGGGCGCCACTGTGACCAACATGGCGGCTGGCGAGATCTTCCAAGCGTTGCAATCGGGTGCGCTGGACGCTGCTGAATTTGTCGGCCCTTACAATGACCTCGCGCTCGGTTTTTACCAAGTGGCGAAGAACTACTACTTCCCGTCCTTCGTGGAGCCTGGTCTTGCGACCGAGTTGGTGGTCGATAAGGCGAAGTTCCAGGCTCTGCCCGACGACCTGCAGGCGATCGTTCGTGACGTTTGCCAGGCCGAGTATGACACCGTGAGTGCAGACTTCATTGCCAACGATCCGCGTGCCCTGAAGACCCTTGTCGAGGAGCATGGTGTTCAGGTGCGTCAGTTCCCTGAGGAGATCCTTGAAGCGGGCGCGAAGGCATCAATGGAGATTATTTCGGAACTGCGTGACAGTGACGACGAGATGACCCGCAAGGTCACCGAGCACTTTATCTCCTCGCTGAACCTGATGCGGACTCGCACTGAAGGCAACGACATGAACTTCATTCAGGCGCGGGCTAAGTACTTCACGCTCTGAGGAACAACTCTTTTCGTATAGTGAAAGGGCCCGGACGATTTCCGGGCCCTTTTTTGTTGTTCGTGCGCTGTGGATCGTGGCGGGCTGTCAGCCTGTGATGATAGACGGTAGCCAAGTGACCAGGCCAGGGAAGGCAAAGAGCAGCGCGATGGCCAAGATTTGCAACAATACAAACGGCAGAATGCCGCGGTAGATGGCTGAGGTCGGCACGCTGTCGGGCGCCACGCCGCGCAGGTAGAAAAGCGCGAAGCCAAAGGGTGGTGTCAAGAAGGAGGTTTGCAGGTTCAGCCCCACCATGACGCCAAGCCAGATCGGACTGATGTCCATGCCAAGCAGGATCGGCGCTGTGATCGGGATTACGATGAAGATGATCTCGAATGTGTCGAGGATGAAACCCAACACGAACATGATCGCCATGACCACCGCTACCGCCATCAGCGGCCCACCAGGCAGGCCCGTCAGGAATTCATGCACCAGAGTGTCGCCGCCCATCATCCGGAAGACCACCGAGAAGATCGCGGCGCCAAAGAGGATGATGAAGACCATGCTGGTGATGGTTGCGGTCTGCACCGCCGTTTCTTGCAGGACTTTCGCCGACAGCTTCCAGCGCAGGGCCGCCAGAATTGTGGCCCCCACAGCACCCACCGAGGCTGCCTCGGTCGGCGTGGCGATGCCGCCTAAGATTGAGCCAAGGACCGCGAGGATCAGAATGAGAGGCGGAAGCAGGGCGGTAAAGATTTCACGTTTCAGTTGTGCTTTTTCTTCTGGCGGCACTGGCGTGGCGGGGCAGCTCTCAGGATCGGTAATCGCCTTGAAGATCACCCATCCGATATAAAGCACCACCAAAAGCAGGCCGGGCAGCATGGCTCCGGCGAAGAGATCACCGACCGAGACAGGCGTGGGGGCGAAGTTCCCTTTGGCCATCTGCACTTGCGCGTTGATCCCGGAAAGCATGTCTCCCATGAAGATCAGTACCGTAGAGGGCGGGATGATCTGACCCAACGTCCCCGAGGCGCAGATCACCCCTGTGGCCAAGGTCGGCTTGTAGCCTGCGTTCATCATGGCGGGCAGCGAGATCAGGCCCATGGTGACGACCGTAGCCCCGACAACGCCCGTCGAGGCCGCCAGCATGGCGCCAACGATCACCACGGAAATTGCAAGGCCGCCGCGCATGTTGCCGAATAGTTTGCCCATAGTCGCCAGCAGTTGCTCGGCGATATTCGAACGCTCCAGCATGACGCCCATAAAGACGAAGAGAGGCACGGCCACCAGCACTTCATTGGTCATATAGCCGATGTAGCGGTTCGCCAGAGAGCCAAAGTTAGAGGGATCGAAGACCCCGAAATACATGCCCGCTGCGCTAAAAATCAGAGAGGTGCCCGCGAGAGTGAAGGCTACCGGAAAGCCCATCAGCAAAAAGGCAATGATGCCAACAAACATGAGGCCAGAGAGAAGCTCTCCGATCAGAACGGGATCCATCAGACGGCCTCCGTGGGAAGGGATGTATTATCGCCACTGGTGTAGCGGATACTTTCAGGGACAAGTTCTTCTCGGCCAGCAAGCACAAGGATCGAGCGCAGTATCATGGCCAGCCCCTGTAGCGCGATCAGCGCGGCGAAGACAAGGATGAAGGTCTTCAGCACGAAGAGACCGGGCATTCCGCCAACATTGGCCGACCCTTCGGCGTATTTCCACGAACGCAGAACGAAGGGCCACGCATAGGTCCAGATCACCCACATGGCCGGAAAGAGGAAGATGAGCACGCCCACAAGGTCGATCACCGCCTTTTTCTGTTTGGAGGCGGGGCGGTAAAAGATGTCGACGCGCACGTGGTTGTCGCGCAGCAGCGCAAAGCCAGCGACCGCGGTAAACATCGCACCGTTGAGCCAGATGTAGAGATCCTGCATCCAGACGTAGCTGACGGCGAAGAGATAACGCTGAACCACCACGGTGAAACAGACAAGCACGATGCCGACAGACAGCCAGGACACCAACTTCCCGACCAAGGTGTTGATCGCGCAGATGATGGCGGCAATACGCCCTAAAATTTTCACGCTGCATCCTCCTGCTGAGGGGCGGGCGAACGGCCCAACCTTAAAGCGTTTTATCCCGATCGTGAGGGGGAATTACAAGCGGTCTGGCTTGAAATATCGCATTTCGGTTTAGAAAGCGGGCCTGTCCTGGCGGGAATTCATACCACTTTCGACATCAGGCAGGGACCGCCCCCTTGCTCTTGCGCGGGAGGTTGCCAGTCGACAGGCTGTGGGCCATCTGGCGTAAGAGGGGTTCCACGAATGCCCTAAGAATGATCCAGCAACTGCTTAGGCCCGTATCACCTTTATAAATTGACCAATAAAGGGAGAAATATCATGTCTACGTTGTCTACATTTGCGGCCGCTGCTGTGATGGCCGTCGCAGGATCCGCCGCCAGCGCCGAATCCATTGTCGAAATTGCCGCCTCCGATGATCGTTTTTCAACGCTTGTTGCTGCCGTTACAGCCGCGGGATTGGCGGAGACGCTGGCGGGAAATGGTGATTTCACGGTTTATGCACCAGTGAACGACGCATTCGCCGCTCTGCCGGACGGAACTGTGGAAACGCTCCTGTTGCCCGAGAACAAAGGGCAACTAACAGATATCCTTCTGTACCATGTTGACGACCGCGTTTTGATGGCTGCCGATTTTCCGGTTGGGTCGAACTATTTCAAGCCGATCAACGACAGTGAGCGCCTTTGCATAACGGCTGGAACAAGCGGCGTAACGATTGCGGACGGCTCTGGCAAAACCGCCAATGTGATTATTGCTGATATTCAGGCAGACAACGGGGTTATCCATGTCATTGACAAGGTTCTGCTGCCTGGCACCCGGCCAGATTGTCACTAAAATCGGGCTATGGTCTCTTTCCAGTGGCGAACCCGCTTACTACGATCGGGGCCCTGTGCGATGTGCTCAGGGCCCTTTCTTTACTTAATCGGCTTTGGGCGTCGTCCTGCTTAACGTCTTGCGTATCAGCATGAAGAAGAGTGGGACAAAGAGAATACCAAGCATTGTTCCTGTGATCGTCCCGCCGAGTACGGCGGCACCGACGGCGCGACGTCCACCGGAACCCGCGCCAGAGGATAGGACCAGAGGGACAACGCCCAGAGAGAATGCCAGTGAGGTCATGATAATGGGACGGAACCGCAATCGTGCCGCCGTCAAAACGGCATCGTAAAGCTCTTTGCCACTATCCACCTGTTCTCGCGCGAACTCGACGATGAGAATGGCGTTTTTACCCGTAAGGCCAATGACCGTCAAAAGACCAACTTGGAAAAACACACCGTTTTGGAAGCCAAAGTTCCATGCGGTAAAGAGAGTGCCGAGAATACCGACAGGCATCGCCAACATCACAGAGAAGGGAATGGCCCAACTCTCGTAAAGAGCGGCCAGACAGAAAAACACGGCGGCGAGTGACAAGGCATAGAGCAGCGGTGCCTGCGAACCTGAATCACGCTCCTCAAGCGAAAGCCCTGTCCACGCCACTGAGAAGCCGGGCAGTTGATCGACAATGCGTTCGATCTCCAACATGGCTTCGCCAGTGGAAACTCCCGGTGCGGGAGAGCCTTGGATTTGCATCGAGGGAGTGCCGTTGTAACGGTTCAAGCCTTGAGGCCCATAAACCCAACGTTCGCTGGAGAAGTTAGAGAAGGGCACCAATTCGCCAGCGGAGTTTCGCACACGCCAGCGTTGAAGGTCCGACGGCGTAGCGCGGGCGTCAGCCTCGCCCTGAATGAACACGCGCTTGGTGCGCCCGTTGTCATTAAAGTCGTTCACATAGGTTCCGGCCATGGCGATTGCCAATGTGTTGCCGACAGTGGAGGGGGACACGCCCATAGCCCCTGCGGCACGCCAATCGATGTCCAGTTTGTACTGCGTCGCATCCTCCAGACCCGAGGGGCGCGCGGATGCAATGAGCGGGCTTTGCGCAGCCATGCCCAAAACGGCGTTACGTGCTTCGAGAAGCTGCTCGTGGGTCTGGCCACTTTGCGCCTGCAAGTAGAAGTCGAAGCCCGATACGTTGCCAAGCTCCGTCACAGCAGGCGGGACAATCGGGAACGCCATCGCCTCCTGTATTCCCATCATCGCGGGGAACGCACGCCCTGCAATGGCCTGAACCGATTGCGCGGGACTTTGACGTTCTTCCCAGTCTTTCAACCGAACAAAGGCCAACCCGTTGTTCTGGCCCGCGCCGGCGAAGGAGAAGCCAACAACACTAAACACAGAGTCGACAGCCTCAGCTTCATTGTTCAGGAAGTGGTCCTGAATTTGTTTCGTGGCTTTGAGAGTGTTTTCGGCGGTGGTACCCGATGGACCTTGGACAAGTGCGAGCATGATCCCTTGGTCTTCATCAGGCAAGAACCCCGTGGGCGTTTGCATGAAGAGCCAGACAATGCCGCCCCCTATGAGGCCGTAGACAAGCAACATCCGCAATGGGCGGCGGATGACGTAGTTCACCGTCCAACCATAGCCACCAGAGAGTTTGGAAAAGCCGCTGTTAAACCACGCAAAGGGGCCGCTTTTCGCATGTTCGATATCTTTGCCGCGCAGCAACGTGGCACAAAGCGCAGGCGTCAGAGTTAAGGCAACCAAAACCGACAGCATCATTGCGGACACGATGGTGACAGAGAACTGACGGTAAATGACGCCTGTTGAGCCGCCGAAAAAGGCCATCGGGATGAATACTGCTGAAATCACAAGGGCAATCCCGACCAAGGCGCCTGTGATCTGGTCCATGGATTTGCGCGTGGCCTCGCGTGGCGAAAGGCCTTCTTCCTCCATGATCCGTTCAACGTTCTCCACCACAACGATCGCATCATCCACAAGCAAACCGATGGCAAGCACCAAGGCAAGCATGGTCAGCACGTTGATTGTAAATCCGAAGACACCGAGAATGGCGAAGGTTCCGAGGATAACCACGGGCACGGCAAGGGTTGGAATGAGCGTCGCACGCAGGTTTTGCAAGAAGAGCAGCATTACGAAGAACACGAGAACAATTGCCTCGATCAGTGTTTTCTGCACTTCGTGGATTGAAATCTCGACGAATGGCGTGGTGTCATAGGGAATGACGTATGTTACGCCGTCAGGGAAAAACTCCGCGTATTCCTCGATTTTTTCACGTACGCGTTTTGATGTGTCGAGCGCGTTTGCTCCCGGCGCCAGTTGCACGGCCATCCCCGATGCGGGTTGACCGTTATACTGAGCAATGGCCATGTAGTTTTCCGCGCCGATTTCGACACGGGCCACATCTTCCAACAGCACAAGCCCACCATCGGCCTCGGAGCGCAGGATGATGTTGCGGAAATCTTCTGGAGTTTCCAACAGGGATTGCGCGGTGATAGTCGCCGTAAACGCCTGACCATCCACGGCTGGAAGCGAGCCGAACGACCCCGCAGAAATTTGCGCGTTTTGGGAGGAAACAGACGCCACCACATCCGAAGGCGTCATATCAAACGCAGCCAGTTTAGACGGGTCGAGCCAGATCCGCATGGCGTATTTTGCACCAAACACCTGCGTGCCACCGACCCCCTCAATGCGGCTGAACGCATCAACGAGGTTGGAGTTGAGGTAATCCGACAAGTCAGCTTGATCCAAACTGCCATCTTCGGAAATCAGGCCGATCACCATCAGGAAGCCTGCTGAGGATTTTTGAACCGTGACGCCTTGACGTTGCACCGCTTCGGGCAACAAGGCCGTCGCCTGTGCGAGTTTGTTTTGCACCTGAACTTGCGCTATATCGGGGTCTGTACCCGTCTCAAACGTTAGCGTGATAGACGCCGACCCCGATGACGTGGACGAGGACGACACATAACGCATCCCGTCAAGTCCCGTCATCCGTTGCTCGATAATCTGCGTCACCGTATTGGCCACCGTATCGGCGGAAGCACCAGGGTAGGTCGCGTTAATCGTCACCGACGGCGGTGCGATCTGTGGATATTGTGCCACGGGCAGGGTGTATATCGACAACACGCCGAGGCCCATAATCAGGATCGAGATCACCCACGCAAAGATAGGTCGGTCAATGAAAAAACGTGCCATGGGATGCTCTCAGATTTGAATTCAGTTATTTTCAGCGGGAGACTCGGTGGCCGCTTGCTCTTGAGGGACCACTGTCGCACCTGGCGCGGTTTTTTGCAGTCCAGCGACGATGACACGGTCACCCGCACTAACGCCCTCCGTCACGACCCAATCGGTTCCGTGGTCCCGCAAAACCGTGAGCTTGCGTTGCTCAACGACGTTCTCATCGTTGACGACAAGCGCCGTAGGCTCGCCCCGACGATCACGTGTGACGGCTTGTTGTGGCACCAAAATTGCGTCCTTCAATACACCCTGTGGCATATCAACCTGAACATACATGCCGGGCAGCAAAAACCCTTCAGGGTTCGGGAAAGACAGGCGGAGCAAGATGGTCCCAGTGCCTTCATCCACATGAGGTTCTGCGGCAGATAGCTTGCCCTGATGCTCATAGGTCGTGCCATCCGCGAGTTTGAGTTCAACGACCTGACCAAGGTCTTCGGCAAACCCTTCTCCACCTTGAGCACGGCGCCAACGCAACATGTCGGCGGCGGCTTGCGTGACATCGACGTAAACGGGATCGAGTGTGCGGATCACAGTTAGCGGCGTCGGCTGACCAGAGGTCACAAGCGCACCAACGCTCACATCGCTCAACCCGACAACCCCGGAGATCGGCGCGCGAATGGATGTGCGCTCCAGATCAATTCCGGTAGCAAGCACTTGGGCTTCCGCGACTTTAACGTTTGCCTTTGCCACTTCGAGGGCTGAAATTGCGTTGTCGAGGTTCTGTTGGGACACAACGCTACGCGATTTCAACTCTTGCTGACGGTCGAATTCCAACTGAGCGGCCCTGAGAGATGCATTGGCCTGCGCAAGCTGTGCCTCTGCTGCGATTTTTTGAGCTTCATAGGAAGCGGCGTCGATGCGGTAAAGAAGATCACCTTTTTCAACTGGTCGCCCTTCAACGAAGAGGCGCTCCAAAATCAGCCCGTTCACTTGGGGGCGGACTTGTGCCTCGGATGAGGCAGCAACGCGACCAGGCAGTTCAGCCGTCAAGGTCACATCGTTGGCTTCCAGCGTCTGGACCGTGACAGGTGATGGTGGAGGGCCATTTTGAGCCGTCGCGCCCAAAGGGAGACTTGCGGCCAGAATTAGCGCGGCAGTCATTCGGCTCAGCGGAGCGAAAAAAGAACGATGCATTAGGATTAGCTCCAAAGATTAAGAAATCGCGGGGCAACGCCGCAAATCGAGGACTTGTGTCAGCCCTGCTATCGTGCAGGACGGAAAACCAAAATACACACTTGCGTTACGCTTAAAAAAACCCGAGAGTTTTGTAAAGCGTATTTGTACGGGAGGCTCCATATTCTCCAAGGAACACGTCGATGATGAGTGATAATAAGTTGAAAAAGAATAGCAGCTGCTTTGTGAAGGCACGGCGCGGACGTCCGCCGCAAATGTGCCTCGCAGCTCGAGAAGCCGCAATCTTGCGAGCGACCGCGCAACTTCTTTTGGAAATCCCTTTCGACGATGTGACCATGTCCTTGGTCGCGCGGACAGCAGGCATGTCGAAGCGCACGGTCTATGAAATATTCAAAAGCCGCGAAGACCTGCTTGTACGTGCAGTCATAAACCTCGCGCGCACTATTTTCCTGCCGCTCAAAGCCGAAGATGCAAAACGCCCTCTCAGTGAAAGACTGTCGCTATTACTGCGTTTTAACGCTCCGTCGGGCGAAGATATGAACAAACTCGAACTCTTGAGGTCTGTCATTGCAAAGGCGCAAACCTATCCCGTCCTGGCACATGAACTCTACACCTCCGGCAGGGGAACATTGGTAGGATTTGTGCGCGCCGAGCTTGAGAGTGCCATCGCGAGTGGTGAGATTTCGCTACCTCAAGGTGACATCGACATGGCCGTTGAGATCCTCTTGGATATGGCCCTTGAAAACCCGCTCACGCGCCTTCTACAGCCCCACGCCCAACAGCCCTCCGACCTCGAAGTAGAGCGTAGACGAGAATTTGCGATTGCTATGTTTCTAAGGGGCATCGCGCCTTAATTGCTTCGTCTGTATTGTAGAACATGACCTGTCCCAACCAGTCACTCGCTTAGAACGAGTACCTGCGAATTTGGTTTCGATCGTTTTGGCGGTCAGTCTCGCTAAGCCACAGCATCATCCCAGCTGTGAAATTGCTAACTGCCGCAATCCAATAAAATGAGCCCATTATTGGGGCTGAGCGCCTGCCTCTTAATCAATACAAAAAAATGTATTCCAAAGCGGAATAAAAATAGGCGCCTTAAGGAATTGTTAACTTATTCCCTCAATGAAGGGAGCATCTATTTTCGGGTGACGTGCGTAGCGTATCCTTCAAAAGTAATTCTAGTTAAAATTTGTAAGTAGTTGCATCGCAATTTTTCTATTTCCTGTTTGGAAATAGTGCGTTCGTCATCTCTTAAGTATGGTCTGGCCCTAATTGGCACAGGTGTTTTGGGATGAATTTTTCCAAGGATTTGTGGTCGATTTGGGTCGTTATAAAAACAAGATTCAGGAGACTGCGCACAATGAAACTTTTCAAAATTATAGCCCGCTTCAATCACGAGGAAGACGGTGCTACAGCAATTGAATACGGCCTTTTCGCCGCTTTGATTGCTGCAGTGATTGTGGGGGCTGTCGCCGGTATCGGGACCGAATTGGATACACAATTTGGAAATGTCAAAGACTGCATTGATACATCAACTGCAACGACTTGTGACTAATGCTCGGTTCCCTCGGATTATTTGGCCGTATCGGGACTGTGTTAACAGTCTCTGCCGCGGTCGCCGGGGCGGTGATGTGGTTTGGTTTTCGTCAAGAAAATCAGGCCACATCGCAACCTGCTCCGGTGCAGGCCCCAGTTAAAATTGCATCTGATCGGGTGCTGGTTGCGGCTGCGGAGTTGTCGACTGGTGCGCCTATTTCCGATGATGGCATTGGCTCTGTCGAGATGGGCGAAGAGCAAATTGTGGAGAACTTTCTGCGGGACACGCCTGCGAACCGCGAAGCGTTGACGCAGGTGCCCGCAGTCAGAATGGTGCCCAGTGGAACGCCTTTCGTGTCCTCTGACCTGATCGTGCCGAATATTCCCGACACGGTGGAGCCGATGCATACATCTATGCTGAAGCTGAGCGAAGGGATGCGCGCCATTTCGTTGCCGGTGACGGAGGCAACTTCCGTGGCGGGCCTCGTCCGCAATGGAGATCGCGTTGATGTAATGCTCTCTTATACAGCCGACAATAACATACTCGCCATTCGGACGGTGCTGCGCAATGTGCGGGTTATCGCAACGGATCAAATCGCGGAACAGCATGACGGCAAGAAACAGAAGCCGCTAAAGGCATCGCCAGAAATCATCACTTTTGAACTACCGCCTGCTGGGGCCAAGGTTTTGGCTCTCGCCCAAAAAATGGGGGACCTGATGTTGGTTTTGAGTGACGGGACGGAGGGAGACAAACCTATTATTTCAACGGATACGCCAATCTTCGCTTCCCAAGTCTCCGGCGGGGCAGAGCTCTCTGAACGCGCAGCACCGAGCCAGCGTGTTTCTGTGGTTCGTGGGGCCAAGACACAGGTCAACGTGCTTACCATCTCTGACGCCGATGTTGCCACTTTGGAGGCGTTGTCAGAGGTAATATCGAAGGCAGACACGACGGCCACAAAGTCGCCTGCGCGAGCAAAATAATACACGACATCTTTTCTTCAGTTCATTGCCAAAAGGTATGCCCTTAATGTTTCGCACCATATGCCTGTTTATACTCTGGATGATTTTCGCGCTTCCTGCGGTGGCGCAAACGTTAATTGAGACGCGCAGTCGCGACATTGATTTGTTTGCAGGGCAGGGTAAGCTGATTAGGCTCGACGCACCGGCCGAAACAGTCTTTCTTGCCAATCCGGATGTCGCGGATGTGGAAATCAAATCCCCAAAACTCCTCTACATTTACGGCAAACAGATTGGGGAGACCACTTTGTTTGTCATTGACGACCAAGAGGAGGTAACGCTCAGCAGCGCGGTCGAAGTCTCTGTGAATATGAAGGCGTTAGGCAGCGCAGCGCATGCCACAGTTCCAAATGGCACCTTCTCGGTTTCTGAGGCCGGAGGCGCAATCATCCTGAGTGGGCGGGTCGGCACTATTACAGATGCCGAGCGTATTGAATCCGTTGTGCGCCAATTGGCGGGGGACACGGTGACTGTGGTGAACAGTTTGGCATTAGAAACCCCGCCTCAAGTCAACCTACAGGTCCGCATTGCGGAGGTTTCGCGCAGCGTGTCCGAGGATCTCGGGGTCAATTGGACCACGTCGTCGGGCAGTAATTCCAATGGCGGTGGTTTGAAAACCGCCTTTTCGATCAGCGGGACAATTGAAGCACTGAAGAGCCGAGGGTTGGTGACGATCCTGTCTGAACCGAACCTGACGGCACGTTCAGGCGACAAGGCGAGTTTTCTTGCGGGTGGACGTTTCCCCTTTCAAACTGTGAGCGAGGGGGACGATTCTAGCTCCGTTCAATTTGAGTCATTCGGGGTCGAACTTGAGTTCCTGCCAGAGGTGCTGCGCAGCGATCAGATCAAGCTCAATGTGCGTACCCAAATCCGTGAGTTGGATTTTTCCAATGGCAGTACATCGAATACGCAGAATATTCCTTTGATCCTTGAACGCAGTGCCAGCACGACAATCGAAGTGGGTAGCGGACAAAGCTTTGCAATAGCAGGCCTTTTTAGTGCGACGACACAGCAGGATCTCAACGAAGTCCCCGGTTTGAGCGATATTCCGATCCTCGGAGCGTTGTTTCGTTCTAGCAGCTATCAATCAGGTGAAACCGAATTGGTCATTATCGTGACACCCTACATCGTCGCTCCCGCAACCCCTGACAAATTCAAAACGCCATTAGATGGGTTTACGCCCGCCGGCACCTTGGATCGCCAATTTCTGGGGTCGTTCTCCTTTGGTGTTCCAACGAGCAAGAACGGTCCGGTCTCAGTCAAAAATATTAACGGAAATGCGGGGTTCTTGTTGCAATGAATATTGGAAGTGCAAAAGGATTGATGGCGGGTTTGATTGTGCTTTTGTTAGCAGGTTGTGAGGCTCCAACGCAAATGATCGGCGTCACGCAACGCTTGTCTGCACCTTACGTCGAGGCGCAACATCAGTATCGGTTTTCCAAAGGATCGTCAGCACTATCCGCGCAAGAGCACAAGCGTCTATCGGCCTTCTTAAACGCCTTGGCGCTGCAATCAGGGGATGTAGTCATTGTCACAATCCCAGCAACGGGCAAGCCGCGTGTCGATGCGGAACGGCAAAGCATGATGCAGTCGCTTTTGGCGCGTTATCCTGCGAAGATGCAATATCTCCAAGACACCACATTTGGCCCGCGTCCGTCACCCTACAGGCAGGTGGGGATCATTCGCGTTACCCGCGCGCGCGGGTTGAAGGTGTCGTGCCAACCAGGTGTGGATGATCTGGGCTGTGCTTCCGCAATCAACCTTGCTGTGATGGTTCATGAGCCGGGGGATGTCCTCGCACCTGACACAACGGCCGCAATGGCGAATAGGGATGCGCCCAACGGGGGAGCTGTGCAATGAACCAATTGTTGAACCGTCCTCAGGCTGACCGTCGTGTCGAAGCTTTCGTGGCAACAGAGGAAGGTCGCGATGCAGTTGCCGCGCTGATGCAGCAAGCGCCAAATGGTGATCTGGCGACCTATCATGCGGGCACATTAGAAACCTTTTCGCGGCTGTCGGGATTGGCCGAGTTTGGCGATATCGTTCTTGTCGAAATTGGTGCGTCTCTATTGGATGAGACGATTGAGATCCTGCGCGAAGTTGCTGTCGGCGGTGTTCAAATTATTCTACTCGGGCCAGAGTTAGATGTGCCGACCTATCGGGCTTATCTTATCGCTGGAGCGATGGATTATATTATTACCCCGCACCGTGACGGGAACCCATTGCCTGACCTGTGGAGAGGCGCCACGGTTCTAAAGAATGCGCATCAAACGCGAGGCCAATCCATTGCAGTCTGTGGTGTATGTGGTGGTGTGGGGGCCAGTGTGTTTGCCGTTAACCTTGCGATCGCCTTGGCAACGAAGGCGAAGGGACGTGGAGAAATTCCCACAGCGGAGTCCCGTGTTGGGCTGTTAGATGCAGATCTTCATTTTGGACCCGTGGCGGTCGAGTTGGATATGGAAATGACGATGGGTGTCTTTGATGCGTTGACGACACCAGAGCGCGTTGATGCAACGTTTTTACATGCGACGATGCAGGAGGTTCAGCCAGGCCTTTCGGTGTACTCTGCCGAAGTAGAGGACCCCCTTGTTCTCGCTCGCTATGAAGCTGGGCTTGGTAGTCTTTTAAGGGCATTCCAGGAGGTCTTCCCCGCTTCGGTGGTGGATTTGCCACGACGGTTTGTCTTGGAAAATCACGCTATTTTGGAGGATATTGACGATCTTGTCCTTGTGCTTTCACCCGGGTTTGGTGCGGTGCGTTCCGCCGGACGCCTGTTGGATCGTTTGGCCCGACATAACGCGTCGCAACCTCGGGTGTGGTTTGTGATGTCACATATGCGGCGAGATGCAGGGCTAAGTGCGAAAGAAGTCGCTGATACGCTTAACCGACCATTATCTCTTGAATTGCCACTGTGTGCGAGTGACATATCTCGGGCGTCGGTTAAAGGGGTGCCGATACAAACCCTTTTCCCACGTAGCCGCTATGCGCGTTGTGTCCGTCAATTTTCCGAAGAGCTCAAACGGGCTCCATCCGTTGGCGGCATGACGCCAACGCAGCGCGTGTCATGGTGGGAAAAGGTGTAATCGATGTATGAGAGCACCGAGAACGTCCATGAGGATATGGACAATGTCCAATTGAAAATTACGGGCCAATTGAAGACGCTGTTGTCCGAGGGACGCGAAGGTGGCGCCTATGCCGTGAGTTTGGCGATTGATTGGTATCAAGACACGACAGGTCATAATCTTTCTCGTGAACGCCAGCGGCAATTGATGCAGGCACTTTTGCCGCTCTCGATGGCGTTGCCTGTTGATGTGCCCCCACACAATGTCGAGATCAGAGCCCGCGCACACTATCAGCCTGATTTTACCAAACGTGTTATGCGGCTTGGCACACAGATTGCACCGGCTGTCATGGACCTGCTCGACCTGCGTACGCTCGCAGAGCTTTCCACTGAGGCGCAGCGAGATGCAATTCGCAATGCCGTACAGTCTGTTAGTCAAGTGCAGCGTATTGATCTTAACGGGATGGAGAGCGCGGAACTCGTCGACTATGTGGTCGACGATATGCTTGGGCTTGGGCCGCTTGAGCGGTTGCTTGCCGATGATAGCATTTCGGAAATCATGGTGAATGGCCCGAACCAGGTTTATGTCGAACGAGAAGGTCAGCTTGAGTTGGCAGATATTACGTTTCGTGATGATGACCATGTGTTGACCATCGCCACACGGATCGTTTCTGCCGTCGGGCGCCGCATCGATGAGACGACGCCTTTGGTGGATGCACGCCTTGCAGATGGGAGTCGGATCAACGTGACTATCCCGCCCTTGGCCGTGGACGGACCGACCATGACGATAAGGAAGTTTCCGAAAGATGATCTGCAACTTGCTGATTTGGTCCAACGCCAGTCTCTGACCAAGGATATGGCGGCGTTCTTACAGATCGCGACAAAATTGCGGTTGAACCTGCTTGTGTCAGGGGGAACGGGATCGGGAAAGACCACGTTGCTCAACGCTATTTCCCGTGAGATTCCAACTAACGAACGCATTGTCACGCTCGAAGACGCAGCGGAACTGCGCCTCCAGCAGCCACATGTCGTGCGACTGGAAACTCGGGCGGCCAATATTGAAGGTCAGGGCCAGATTCCAATGCGGCAACTGTTTCGTAACGCGTTGCGAATGCGGCCAGACCGGATCATCATTGGAGAAGTGCGAGGCGACGAAGCGTTCGATCTATTGCAGGCCATGAATACTGGGCACGATGGGTCGATGAGCACATTGCACGCAAACAATCCGCGTGAAGCATTGACCCGCATGGAAAACCTGATCGCTATGTCGGGCATTGTTCTGCCCTCAAGCTTCGTGCGGCAGCAACTCAGAGATGCCATTCATCTCATCGTGCAAATCTCGCGTATGCGCGACGGGGTTCGTCGGATCACATCAATATCCGAGGTCGTCGGCGGCGAAGAGGACGTTATCAGCCTACAAGAACTGTTCCGCTTCGTCCCGGAACCGGGTGCGCAGGGCGGGCAGTTGAAAGGCCAATTCGCCCCGAGCGGACTGCTCCCAAGCTTTATAGATCGCGCGGTTGAACAAGGGTTTGATGCTAAATTGCGTCAGATTGTGAGGAGCTGATCATGATCGGATCGGTGTCGACTTTCATTTTGATCTATACAATTTGCGTCACGATTGGAGCTGTGAGTCTGATCCTGTACGATCGCGCGCGGCGTATTCGTCGGGCCCGGCTTATCCGATATTCTGCGGATAAATCTAAAACCACATCCGAACTGGTGCGTCGTCGCGTGGCCGAGACTGCCCGCCAATCCACGATGTCCGCAATGAAACATCGCCGCAGTGGGGTTATGGGCCTTCTTGATCGTCGGCAACGCGAAGCGGGTCTGTCTCTGACGCCTCGCATGGTTTTGTTGGGTATGGGAGGGATCTCCATTGTCATTTGGTTGGGACTCACGTTGATAACGTCCTTGCCTCTGCTTTTCCGGGTTATGATCGCAATCGGAGGCGGATGGACAACGATGAACCTCCTTCTCGATCTGTTGCGCAGCCGTCGTATCCGGCAGTTTACAGAGGCGCTTCCTGATTGCCTTGACGTCTTCGCCCGCGGATTGCGGGCTGGTCAACCGCTCGGCGAGGCTCTTGGATTGGTCGCAAGCCATGCATCCGGAATTGCACGCGAAGAATTTCTACGCTGTCGGGATGAACACCGTGTCGGTCTGCCCTTGAATGAAGCTCTTTCGGGAATGGCTGATCGGATAGCAACACCTGAGGCACGGTTCATTGCAGTGGCCACCAGTCTGCAGTCCGAAACCGGTGGGAATTTGGTTGAGACGCTTGAAAACCTCGCCGTGCTACTTCGTGATCGTCGCAATTTGCGAAAAAAGGCAGCGGCACTTTCAGCCGAGACACGGGTCAGTGCCATGATCCTTTCTGCGCTGCCCTTCGGGATTGGGACCATCCTATTTGTTCTCAACCCAAGCTACCTCAAGCCATTGATAGATGATCCGCGTGGACATGTGATGACACTTGCTGGTTTGATTAGTCTCTCATTGGGCCTGTATAGCATGTACAAACTGTCACGGATTGATGTCTGAGATGGTGCAGGTCGGTGTCATAATCTTGATCGTTTTGGGACTTAGCCTTCTGCAGTTGTTGCTCCTGAGAATGATGGATCAACGGGCGCGTCGACACCGATTGGCCCGCAGCCTTTCTCGCCAGCCCAAAGGCCAAAGCACCCTTGGAACTCCTCTGTCGATCTCCGCACGTTTGGTGCAGGGCGTGATCCGCGTTGCAGCAATGACCGCCGAGCGTGTCTCCGTTGTCAAAGGGGGAGAGGCAGACGCCTCAGTCGCTCTCTTGAAAGTTGCTGGCATTCGCAGTCGGGATGCCCATTTGGTCTATGCCTTCCTGAAATTGGTCATGCCAATTGCTGGTGGGGTGGGGGCCTTGCTTTGGCTGTTTCTCAACGCAGCAGAGGGCGTTAATCCACTAAAGGCGATTGCGATTGTCTCCGCCGCAGCATTGGTCCTGTCCCGTGCTCCAGATGCAATTTTGATCCAAAAGAAGAAGAGCCGACTTGAGCGTGTGCGCAGAGGCTTCCCCGACATGCTGGAATTGTTGGTTATTGCCAGCGACTCCGGTCTTGGGCCGTTACCTGCGCTAAAGCGCGTGTCGCGGGAGGTCTATGCAACCTGTCCTGATCTGGCTTTGGAAATGCAACAACTGGTCATTGAGCTTGGGGTCTTGCCCGACAGAGACCAAGCGTGGCACAATTTTGAAGAGCGCCTTCCCTTGTCCGAAATTGCGATCTTTGCCAATGCTATGGTGCAATCCGCCCGCTTCGGTACACCATTTAGGGCGGCGTTGCGGACACTGATGATGGATACCCGCGCTCAGAGGCTTTTGCGGTTGGAAGAGCAAGCGGGGCGTTTACCTGCGCTCATGACGGTCCCGCTTATTTTCTTCATCATGCCTGCGCTGTTCATTGTTCTGATTGGGCCCGCGGTTCTCAGTATTCTTGATAATCTTATGTCCGGGGGATCATGAAAATGGGTGTGTGGTACACATTTTGGCGGCGGCAGGAGGGTGCAACCGCTATTGAATTCGCGCTTGTTCTGCCGCTGCTACTTAGCATTCTTTTCGGGATAGTGGCGTTCGGTCAGTATTTTGCAATTGCGAACAGTCTACAGCAACTTGCTGCAGAAGCGGCGCGGTATTCGGTGAGTGAACCATATTTTGCGGATAGAAAAGATCGGGCCGAAACTTTTCTTGGGGCTCCTGGAGACAGGTTTTCCTTTTTAGACGTCAGTCACATCATCGTTCAGAAGATTTGTGTGTTTCCGGAAGACCAAGTCGCGTGCGGCGTGACAAATATATACGACGCGGTGCAGATCACGTTGACGTATGATCTCGACGGGACAGCCGTAGCTGTCGCGGACAGTTTCCTCGGTCTGGGAATTCCAGATATTACGCGAAGGAGCTACCTTGCGTATTAGGGCGTTTCTCCAACGATATTCTGCGGATGAATCGGGTGCGGTGGTGATCATTTTTGCGCTGTTCTTGACGGTGTCGATGGGGCTTTTGGCCGTGGGCATCGATCTCGGTTCGCTATATTTTCATCAAAAAACGCTTCAAACGCAGGCGGATATGGTCGCTGTTAGTGCGGTTCTGAACCTTCATGAAGAGATGCAGGGCAGCGCCTCTGCGCCATATCTCGATGCGGGAACCAAGACCGTAAGGGGCAACGCATTATCCGCAGGCGCGCTGACGACGTTAAGTGTTGGGCGTTATGACTATGACCCGTCAACGCCCACAGAAGACCGTTTTACGCATGGCAGTGTGTCTGATGAGGATCTGAATGCAGCGAAGGCTACGCTCTCGGATACGGCCCCTTTGTTTTTCGCGCAGAGTTTTTTGAATACAGACAGCACAGAAATGTCTGCGAGTGCCACCGCAGCGCGGTTTGATTTCGCTTCGTTCAGTCTCGGTTCCCGCCTACTGTCGCTCAACTCTGGAGAGAGCATTCTTGACGGGCTTTTGGGCAGCGCGTTTGATACAACAGTTGATCTTGATCTTCTTGACTATCAAGCGTTGCTGGACACGCAGATTGATCTTTTGACTTTCTCGGATGCACTTGGAAACCGCATCGGTGCGGCGGCTGGAAATTATGAAACGATTCTGACCTCCAATATTGAGTTGGCAGATATAGCGGGGGCCATTCTGGACACAGGGCTTGTGTCTGGCTCCACCGATGTGTTGACGACAATTCTCAACAGCACCGCGGTGAGGGGTTTGAATGCGGCGGACCTGATTGGCATGGATAGCGGCGCGGTTGCACTACAGTTGGAAGACATCCTCGCGGGTGTGAATGTCAATGTGCTCGATCTTCTGAAAGGGTCACTGGATATCGTGAATGAAGGCCGCATCGTTGAGGTGAACGGATTAGATCTGAACCTTGAGAATGTATTGAATGTCGATCTTGACCTTGTTGTGGGGGAGCGTGAGGAGCAGTCAGGCTGGATCATGCTTGGCGAACGTGGAGCGACAGTTCATACCGCGCAGGTGCGGCTAAAACTGGATTTGGACCTGTCGCCAACTCTGTTGAGTAATCTCGGTACCGGAGTGTCAGTTCTGGCTTTGTACGTGCCACTTTATGTCGAGATTGCGAGTGCCACCGCCACGCTGACCAATCTCAATTGCAAGGCTATGGCGCAAAGCGATACGGTCGCGATATTTGACACAGGATTTACCCCTTTCGAGGGCGTGACGGGGACACATGTGGTTGAAATGTTAATCGGCAATTTTGATCCGCTGATCTTTAAGGATATCACAACGCCGCTCGATCCCGCCGATCTGCAACCTGCCAACTTCCTTGATTTGAGTTTGTCCGTTTTGATCTTTCGTCTGAACCTTTTGACGCTACAATTGCAATCCCATGCTGGAGTTGGTGTCTCTCAACAGCCAGTGGTTGAATTTTTCGTCTCTGAAATTGGCGGCGCTGCGAAAACGATCAGTTCTGGTGAGCTGGTGAATTCGACTTTGCAGACCTTGTTGGACCCGAATGTCCTTGAGGTGAACGTCGAAAGTGAGAGCCTCTCATTGGTTTCAGCTGTGTTCTCTTCATTGTTGAATGTGGTTTTGGGCATTCTTCCCAACCGACTTCTCGGCGCTCTCTTGGAGCCGTTGGATGTCGTTGTCGACGGCCTTCTCAACACTCTTGGTATCGGTATAGGGCAAGGCGATTTGACACTGGATGGTGTTAGTTGCGGAAAGGTCATACTTGTCCATTGATACTGCCTTCCCACTGCTTCTGCTTTGCGCTTTTTTGATCACTCTGACTGGAGTTCTGTTTTGCACCAATCCTCTTTTCTGACACGTTTCCTCATCCCTGCAATCCTCGCAATGAATTTGTCTGCGTGTTCCATGGGACTGCCCTCGGAAATGGGCAGCGGGCCACCCGTGGGTCAAGACACCTTGCGACTTGCGCAGGCCACATCCGAGACAGGAGACAATGAAACTGCTGCACGTTTGTTTGAAAAGGTGTTGGTGGCAGATCCGACATCCGTGCCTGCGCTTTTGGGGGCAGGCAACAGCTATGCGCGGATGGCCCAGAACAGCCGCGCTGAATCGGTCCTTTTGCGGGCTCATGAGTTGGCACCGCGTGATGTCGAGGTTCTGACGACATTGGGACGTGTGTATCTGGCGCAGCATCAGTCAGAAAAAGCTGTCGATACATATGATAACGCGCTGCGCATAGACGGCCGCAATGTCTCTGCCTTGACGGGAAAGGGGGTCGCATTGGATACGCTTTCGCGCCACAAACAGGCGCAAGGTGTCTATGAAGATGCGCTGACTTACTACCCAACGAACTTCATCTTGCGTAGCAATTATGCTCTGTCATTAGCGATTTCAGGCGATATTTTGCGCGGCACGGCGATTTTGCAAGAGTTGGTTAAAGACCCCTCTGCGGCTCCTTATGTACGCGGTAATCTTGCGCTGGTTTACGGGTTGGACGGCCGAGACAATGATGCGCGTGCGACCCTGGTCCATGATATGACCTCACAAGAAATAGAGGAAAATATCCAAACCTATCAGGCCTTGCGCCGGATGCATCGGGAAGGAAAACCGATCGGGTCTCTTGTCTTTGTGTGAGGCTTAAGATTGAAAAATGAAGGCCCCTCACACATCGCCTCTAATTCAAAGTTATGTTTTCACTCCAAGATGTCGGGGAAAACTAGAGTGCAGATAGAAATAGGGGCGTCACGATCAGGTCAATACCTATCTTTTCGAAGAAAATGCGCTGTATAGACATTACTGCACTTGGTGCTTCAGCCTATTTTTACAGAACGTCGTGGAAACAGAAGTACGATCAAGGCTGACAGGACCGATGACACTGTGGCAACTAGCAAGGCTAGTTGGTAACTACCAGTAACGTCATACAACCGACCTGCCAGTAGCGGCGCAATTAGTCCCGCGATTCCCCAAGCGGTGAAGACCCAACCATAGATCGCCGCGAACCGCTCTGGTCCATAGAACAGATGCACTGCGACAGGATAGCCTGTCGCGATGATACCATAGGACATCCCGACAGCAGCCAAGGCCATGACGCTGATTGTACTATTGACAGAAAGAGCCATAACGCCCGTGGACACCCCCAACATCAAAACCGCCAACAACAAGACAGTTCGCGGCCCCAACCAGTCCGAAATTGCACCGCTGCTTATCCGTCCAAGAGCATTACCGGCGGCAATCATGCTGACTGCAATTCCTGCCATTGCCACGGATCCGTTTTGTTCTGCTATAATTCCTGCAGCGTGACCGAGCACCATCAGCCCGCCCGCGGCTCCAGTGAGGAACCCAAGCCATAACAGCCATGTCAGCCGCCGATGGGACGTCGGTTTTAATCCCGTTGTTTGCCTGTCCGACGGTCTGCCCGATGAGAAGGCCATCGCGGGGTTTGAAAAAATGCGTAATACCAACACGCTCATAAAGCCGATAACGGCCAATAACGCGGCAGGGAAATAGAGCGCGGCGGTCAAGCCTTTCATCGCACTGGCGTTTCCCATCAGCGGTCCGAGAATGACGGCGCCCACAGCGAAGGCTGAAATGATCACACCTGTCGCCAACCCCGTTCGTGCCACCCCACTTGCCACAGCCATCTGGACGCCTGCCGAATAGCCAAGACCACTGGCCGCAGCGAAAAGTCCGCCATAAGCCAAGACAAAAATCGTGAATGTTGGCGCGTGTGCGGCCAATATCAGCCCTGCCGAACCAACAAAGCACGCCAGCGCCCCCACGACTAACAATCGCCACCCCGCGAAAAGCTGTGGTGCCAGCATGACCGTCAAAGAGAAAACGGCAATGCTGACTGAAAACACGAGGCTGGTGGCCGTGCGGTCGACACCGAAATAGTCCTGCACAGGGTTGATCAGTACGCTCCAAGCGTAAAGAAGCCCAAGGCCCATTACCTGAACGGCCGCGAGGCCTACCATGCGCCAGCTTTTCATTCCGCAAATGCGCCTTGTTCGCAAATGCGGCGCAATTCCCCGCGACGAATTTTGGATGAACTTGTCAGCGGAAATTCTTGCACATAGTGAATCTCACGGGGGTATTTGTAGAAGGCGAGATTCTGTTTCACGAAGTTCTGCAATTCTCGCGTCAATTCGGGACTGCCTTCCTTCTTGTTGGCCAGTTTGATAAACGCCACGACTATCGCACCTCGGTCCGCGTCGGATTTGCCAACAACTGCTGCCTCCGCGACGTCCGCGTGGCGCAAGAGTGTATCTTCAATCTCTGCTGGCCCAATACGGTATCCAGCACTCTTGATCAGGTCATCATTTCGCCCCTGATACCAGTAGTATCCATCGCTATCTCGACGGGCCAGGTCACCAGTCCGAAGCCATTGGCCACTACGCAATCGTTCGGGAACACCCGGATCCCCCCAGTACCCCAAAAACAAGGTGCAGTCGTCTTCGCGCGCGGCGATCTCGCCCACTTCACCGTCCTGAACAGGGTGACCTTGATGGTCGATCAACTCGACAACGCGTCCAGGATAAGCACGTCCCATCGAACCTGGGCGTATCGGGTAAAGCGCGCGGCAATTGCCGATCAGGTGGTTAAATTCCGTTAGGCCGTAGAATTCATTGCAAGTGACCCCGAGCGTCTCGTCCATCCAGCGCACAATTTCGCCTGGCAGGCTTTCACCGCCAGTGCAAACCACACGAAGTGAAAGGTCGTTCGCTCGCCCCGTTTCTGAAACTTCCGCCAACCGTTTCAAGGCAGTGGGTGTCATAAAGCTGTGTGTTACACCGTGACGCGCCATAAATTCGAATGCCCAGTCAGCATCGAACCTGTGCTGGCTTGCCACCACTGTTTGCCCCGCCATCCATGCAGGCAAGACGAGATCGAGTAGCCCGCCGACCCAAGCCCAATCGGCTGGGCTCCAGAACATCGCATCCGCGCGCTCCAACTCCAGATCGTAGAACATATTGACCGTGGGCATGTAGGCATGCAACACGCGGTGACTGTGCAGCAACCCCTTAGGCAGACCCGTCGAACCCGACGTATACATCAGCAAGGCAGGGGATTCGGCGTGAGTAGCCACGGGCGTAAAGCCTGTCGGATCATGGCTTAAGCAATCGCTCCAACTTGTCATATTCTCGCTGGGCGTATCCACAGCGATCATGTGTGAAATTTTTGCGGTATCGAGCGGGTCCAAACCGACTCGCTTCCAAATCGCGCGTTCTGCAATGATAACCCGTGCGCCAGAGTGTTCTAGCACATGCGAAAGGGTGTCAGCTCCATACATTTGTGAAAGCGTTAATACCACGGCGCCTAGCTTGTAGATCGCCATGTGGGCAATCGCCGTTTCGGGGCGTTGGCCGACATGCACTGCAACTGGGTCGCCTTCCAATACACCCATTGCGCGAAGCGCAACGGCAAGTCGGTTTGCTTGGTCCTCGATCTCGGCAAAGGTGTAGGTCTCAATTCGACCGTCATCGTGTTCGTAAATCAGCGCAGCCTTATTGCTGTTCGCCCCGTGTGCATGGCGACCGATTGTATCAGCCGCGATATTGGCCATCTCGGGAATGTCGATAACGTAGCGCGCTTCAGTGTCGCTCCATTTTAGATTGGGGCACGCGTCGGCGACTTTTTCAAAGTGTGAGTCTTTCATGATGAGCTCTCTCAATACGGTTCAAAGACAAGTAATTGAATTGGGTGTGGGACGGCATTTTGGGGTGGCACAAGGCGCACCTTGGATCCAGGGCAAAAGCGGGCAGGGTTTCCGCTCAATCGCGCCAACACGCGATTGTTCGTGCCATCTATGACTATTTCGGCAAACGCCTGCTCCTGCGTAGGGGTTGCAAGCGGGATTGGAATTGACCCAACAGTGACACGAATGATCTTTCCTGTGCCGTCCAGATGCTTGGGTTCTGTTGGTGTTCTGTCATGAAGGCACAGGTGGCGCGGGGGGAAGCGCGCATCGCCACACTTTGGACAACAACTGCCCAGAGCTTGCCCGTGTTGTAATGCTCGAAAGAATGGCGACATCGCTCCGAACCCGTGGTGATACCCAAGCGACAATTTCAGATCGACTGTCAGGGCTTTGTCTTCACTCATCCGTCTGGCCCTTCTAATATGTGAACAACGTTCAGCGTGCCAACGCCCGCGTGGCAGTCGACCACCCCGCGCCGATAGCGACGCCCTACCTGCAAGTCGGGCCAATAGCGCCCCTCAATCAGGCGCGAAACAGTTATCGCCTGCGCCAATCCGACGGCGCCAGGTGCCCCGCCTTGCCCGATAAGGCCGCCCGAAACGTTTACTGGCAAACGACCCTGTAAACTGAACTCTCCGTCCAGCCCACGCGGGCCCGCCTGCCCCTCGGGGCAAAGGCCCAACGCCTCGATCGCCTGTAGCTCGGCGCCAGTGTAAGAATCGTATAGCTCGACTACATCTATGTCTGTTGCGGGGTTCAATACCCAAGCTTGACGACACGCTGCTTGCATTGCCCGAGCCTTGCCGTGAAAGATGCCTGGTTGCGGACGATCGCCCAGACGCACATGATCAGTCGCGCAGGCACTGGCAACCACCCGCGTGCAACGGTTAGCGGCTCCTTCGGGCAGAGCATCTTCGGCACATAGAACCAATGCAGCCGCGCCGTCGCTGATCAAGCTGCAATCTAGCATCCTGTAAGGCGAACTAACCAAGGGCGAGTCCAAGACGTCCTCGGTACTAATCTGCATCGGCTTGTGTGCCCAAGGATTTGGTCCCGCGTTCGCATGGTTCTTAACCGAAACCGCCGCCATTTGTTTTGCGGTGGTGCCAAACCGCTCCATGTGGTCCTGAATCGACAGCGCATACAACATGGTTGCCGTTGCACCAGCCCAGCCTTCAAGATCGGCATCGAAGGACAAACCATAGAGTAAGCGAACATCATCACTGTTCAGGTGACTGGCTGCATTTTCATAGCCGATGATCAAGACCCGCTTTGCTAGCCCGGACATCACATGCATGACACCTGCGCGCAGGGCATTGCCGCCACTCGCCCCGCCACTCTCAACCCGCATAACGGGAACACCAGTAAGGCCAATCTCATCCAATATCAGCGGGCCCGGAACCAATTGCAGTGACAGAAAATCTGTTTCGGATGCGACAATTACTGCATCTATGTCGCGTGCCTCCAGCCCGGCATCTGCCAGAGCCCCGAGGGCCGCGGCGCGCACCCAGTCACGCACGCCGCTCCCGTCCTTGTAGCGGCGAAAGGGGACAACATCACCGCCGAGAACAACTGGTTTATAGCTCATGCCATTCATCCCTACTGAAGCATCTGTTGAGGAAGCCACGTGGCAATGGCTGGAAAGCCAATAAGAAGCGCAAGGACAAGCAGTTCCATAAGGAGAAACGGCAGCACCCCGCGGACAACATGGCCAAACGTTGCTTGACCCGACACGGCCCCCAACACTGCGAACAGGTTGATACCCACGGGCGGTGTGATCACCGAAATCTCGATAAGCTTGACCAAGACGATGCCGAACCAGATCGGATCAATACCCAACTCAACCACGGCTGGGAAAATGAAGGGCAACGTTACTACCAGCATGGAGGTTGTGTCGAGAAAACAGCCGAGCACGAGATACATGATCGAAACGAAGATCAAGAACCTGACGGGTGTGCCAGCAAAGGTGTTCACCAAATCGACGAACCCGTCGATCACGCCAGACGCCACGAGCATCCGCGAAAATATCAGTCCACCGATAAGAATGACAAAGATAATTGAGCTGATAGAGGCTGCATCGCGAAGAGCATTTGCGAGCCAACCCAACCGCTCCCCGTAGCGCCGATACAGAGCGATGCAAAAAGCGCCAGCTGCCCCAACAGCACCAGCAGCCGATGGCGGGAAAAACCCGAAATATAGACCACCCAATACGAGCAAAATCAATCCGGCCACAGGGGTAATTCCTCGCAGAGCCAAGAGCTTTTCACGCCGCGTAGGAGCCACGTCGTCGATCATAGGGGCCAACGACGGCTTCAGTGTAACCATGAGCCAGACCCCGCCCAAATACACAAACGCTGTAAGCAGGCCTGGCAGGAAACCAGCGATCAGCAACTGCCCAACAGATTGCTCGGTGATGATGGCATAAATAACCATCGTGATAGAGGGAGGGATCATTGCTGCAAAGCTTCCCGCTGCCGCGATGGATCCGATCGAAAGGCTCCGCGAATAGCCGTATTTCATCATTTCTGGGAAAGCGATACGGGTGAATACTACAGCATTCACGATAGTTGATCCAGAAATGGCGGCGAATAAGGCCGATCCGACAATAACGGCTTGATATAACCCCCCGCGTAGCCGACGCAGCCAAATATCAGCAGCGTGAAAGAGTTGCGCTGTGATCCCAGCAGCCTCGGCCAAAACGCCCATCAAAACGAAAAGCGGTAGGACGGCGAAAGCATAATTGCTAACAACCGCGAAGGGCAGAGTGCGCAGCTGGCCAAACGCGAATGCTTCGCCCATGCCAAAGTACATACCGCCAACACCTAGGATGCCCATTGCAACGCCGACAGGCACACCTAAGGCCAGAAACGCGAACAGCAGGCCGACACAGGTATATCCAAGTATTAAAGAATCCATTACTCAACTCCCAACTTGGTTTGATCTGATTTTGCGTCATCTGGGTGCAAGGTGGTGACCACGACATCCCACAAACACTGCACTGCCATCAGACTTGCCCCACAGGCCAAGGCGATCTTGGCTGGCCAAATTGGGAAATTAATAAGACCAGAAGAAAACTCACCTGCAAGCGTGCTCTTCACTGCGATACCCCAGCCGAACCAAGCGATTAAGCCGAAGAACAATGCGCAGAGTATGGATGAGAAAATCGCCGCGATCCGTTTCGCCAAACGTGGCATGAAGCCAACAATCACCTCTACACTGATATGAGCGCGGCGTTGCTGTGACAGTCCGAGCGCCAAGAAAACGGACGTGACCATTAGCGCCTCAGTGGCTTCGAAAGCACCAGGCAAAGGATGGTTTAGGATGCTCGCGCCTACCACGTCGATCGCGCCGAGAAACATCATCAATAATAACGCGATGCCAGATAGAAATGCGAGCAGTCTGTTGGCACGGCGTAATATGCTGGGAAACAAGGTAAGTGGGACATTCTTCATGCAGTGTCACCTTTCGTAGACTTGTAGCCTTTTCATAGGCCTAAATATCAACCGCATGCGTTCCACATCGTCCGCAACAAACGGACCGGTAGGAGAGGCAAGATGCGGGGGGCGTAAGTTGTACCCGTCTGCCATTCGGCAGACGGGTACTGAGGTGGCATTACGCAATCAGTTTTCGCCGATAACGTCTTTCCAGATGGCAACGGCCTCACGGGCGGCGTCACCCTTTCCAGCTTCATCCATAGTTGCAATCCAGTCTGCGAAGAAGTCTGGAAGCGCAGCGCGCCACTTGTCTTTCTCAGCCTGTGGAAACTCATGGAACGTTACACCAGCTTCCGCGAGTGTAGCGCGAGCCTCTTTGTCGGCATTAAGCACAGCTACACGGTCCCGCTCCATCGCTTCCGTAGCGACTTCCTCGAACACGGCTTGCTGCTCAGTTGACAGCTTGTCCCACGCAGCTTGCGAAATCCAAACCCCCCAGCTAGGGCCTTCCCAAAGCGTAATTTCGCTGACGTGTTTCGCAACCTCATGGATCTTGTAGTTCACGATCAGATCAACAGCGAAAGGTGCAGTATCAACCACACCACGGCTTAGCCCCTCGTAGATTTCCGGCAACATCATTGTGACAGGAGTGCCGCCAGCCGCCTGCACCATGCGAGGCATATCGTTGCCCCAAGTGCGCATCTTCTTCCCTTCCATCTGCTCTACCGATGTGATCGGTTCGCGCGAAACGAGAAGATAAGGATTCAGGTGGTGAAAAAACAAAGGCTTGATGCCATTCGCTGCGGCCTCTTCAGCATAGGCGGGCAGCTCGGCCATTAACCGCTTCATGAGTGTATTTGCTTGGTCGACCGTGTCCATTTTCATGGGGATCGAATTGGGCGCGACATGCAGCGGCAATTGCGCAGGAAAATAGCCTGGTGACATGGCCGCCATATCAAGGGCGCCAGTTTCAATAAGTTCCAACGCCTCCGCCGATTTGGCTAAACCCTCGGACCAAAAGATCTTGATTTTGACCTCTCCGTTGGTACGTGCTGCAATTTCATCCACAAACCACTGATCGACTTTGGACCCGACAGTGGTTGCTGGCCATTGGTGGTTCATATTCAAACGCACGTCTGCCTGTGCAGTTGCAGCCAGACCGCTTGATAAAGCAAGGCCCAACCCAACGGCCTTAAGTGTGCTTAAAAATGTGTTCATCATTTTTCCTCCCTGAATTTCATTATTGTCTTTTCGTTAGCCCTCAGCTTCCCACTGCGGGTTTTCGTTTCCGCTCCTCTTCACGCAAGTGCTTTCGGTCAATCTTTCCTGTGCTCGTCTGCTTGAACTCTTCAACGAACTCGATCTCTCGGGGGTATTTGTAAAACGCCAGCACCTGCTTGACGTGTGTTTGAAGGGCGGCGATCATCTTTTCATCACCAACATGATCGCCACTTAAACGCACGAATGCTTTGACAATCTGGCCACGATCGGGGTCGGGGCTGCCGATGACTGCCGCCTCCGCCACGGCGTCGTGGCGCACGAGCGCATCCTCGATTTCGGCCGGACCGATCCTATATCCTGCGCTCTTGATCAAATCGTCGTTTCGGCCGCGATACCAGAAATACCCGTCTTCGTCGCGATAGCCGAAATCACCAGAGCGAACCCAATGTCCGACCTTAATCGCGGCCGTTCGGTCGGGCTGGTTCCAGTAACCCAAAAACAACGTCGGGTCGTTATCGCGGGCGGCGATTTCACCATCCTCGCCATCTGGTACTGGATTGCCCTCTTCGTCGATGACTTCAATGATATGGCCAGGGTAAGCTCGCCCCATTGAACCAGGTTTGATTGGATAAAGGCTTCGACAGTTGCCAATGAGGTGGTTCACTTCAGTTAAACCGTAGAATTCATTGATAGGCACATCGAGCGTGCGGTCCGCCCATTCCAGAACAGCGCCAGGCAACGGTTCGCCCCCAGTGCCGATTGCACGCAAGACGAGTTTCGGCCAAGACTTGCGCGGAGCTTTGATTGCAGCCATCCGCTTCAACGCTGTAGGCGTCAGGAAGCAATGTGTAACTTTAAACCGCTCCATCAGGGCGAACGCACCAGTCTCATCAAAACGTGCGTTGCTAGCAACGATGGTTTGGCCAAAATACCAGCCCGTCATCATGACATTAAAAATGCCAGCAACCCATGACCAGTCGGATGCTGTCCATAGCACCTGATCTGGGTCGTCCATCTGCATTTCATAAAACAATGACACCGATGCCAAGTAACCGCGCAGGATACGATGCGCATGAAGAATGCCCTTTGGCATGCCCGTCGACCCAGAGGTATACAGCAAAAGAGCGGGATCCTCAGCATGGGTGTCGGCGCAGGGCAGCCAAGGGTCAGCGTCCTGCCAGCTGTCGAAAGGCTGCGTGCCGTCTGGCGCATCCCCAGAGATGAGAACCTTCTGCAAATCTGGAAGTTCCCCCCGCCGCTCGGCGATCCTCGGCCAAAGGCTCGTATCGGTTACGATCAGTCGGGCCTTAGAGTCGCGCAAGGCGTGTAGAACGGTTTCGGGGCCGTAAAGTTGCGACAGCGGCGCAATGATCGCGCCGAGACGGAACCCTGCCAAATAGGTGAGCGCTGCTTCTACACCCTGACCAAGGTAACACGCAATCACGTCACCCTTGCCGATTCCCTGTGCCTTAAGTTGGCTGGCCACCTTCGCAGACGCTTCGGCCAGTTGATCGTAACTAAAACGCGAAATTGTGCCATCTGCGGCTTCACAAATGAGGGCGGTTGCTTGGCCTTTCGGCCCGCCAGCATGACGCAAAACCGTGTCTGCTGCCATGTTGTAACGTTCAGGTAGATCGATCCTAAAATTCTCATACAAGGCATCGTAACTAGCCGGCGCACCAAAACGCGCCTCGATCGCTGGTCTGTTCACACAATCTCCACTGATGTGTGAGTAGTCCTCAGATTTATGCATTGTCGGTCTCCTCCCAAAAAACGACTGACCTGACGCTAGGGGAGAAATTACATTGAAACAAATCATAATTGACTATGGTAATTCATAAGAATATCTTATGTATTTATGAAAATACAGCAACTTGAAGCATTTGTTTGGATCACCCGCCTTGGTAGTTTTGCTGCCGCGGCCGAACGATTGAATGTAACACAGCCGACTATTTCACAACGAATTCATGAGCTTGAGTTGCAACTTGGCGTCCCGATTTTTATGCGTGTCGGGCGGCGAGCCCAATTGACGGATCATGGCCGTGGCCTGATGCCTATGGCCGAAGATATGATGGCCCTACGCGAAGAAATTTTAAAAAGGGTTGCAAATCCCGCCAATGTGACGGGCACGGTAAAGTTAGGCGTGGCCGAATTGGTCGCTCTAACTTGGCTACCGCAACTCATTGATCGACTGAGCAATCTATATCCAGGAGTCACTCTGGAACTAGATATAGATTTAACCGAAAACCTTTGGATGAAGATGGATCAGGGCGAATTGGATGCGGCTCTGTTACCTAAGATCACAGAGCGGCCCCACTACCAGACAATCTTTCTTGGCGAGGCTCCGTTCGCATGGATGGGTAGTCCATCGTTGGGTCTACCTGATCGACTTCTCGAACCGACCGAGATCGCCCAATGGCCGATCTTGCTGTTGTCGCAGCATTCAAACCTATTCAGCATAATCGAGAGTTGGTTTTCCGATGCTGGTGCGCGAATGCACCGACGCGCCTTATGCAATAACCTGTATTCCATCGCAAACCTGACAAAATGCGGCCTCGGAATCAGCACTTTACCGATAGATCTATATCGGGGAGAAATTGAACGAAAAGAATTGAAGATCTTGCGCACCAACCCACGCTTGCCTGCCGTGCAATATTGGGCCGCCTATCGGCAGAATGAAGCTGCGAGCCTCGTGGCGGAGGTCGCCAAACTGGCCGCGGAATGTTCAACGTTTTCACTAACTGAACCGATCACATGATCGGTATCTAACACAACGCAGGTCTTACCTCTTAAACTCGGGACTATACTCTCTTCAAATTTAGGTTGTTCCAGTTGTCCCCAACCAAGTTAAGACACCTAACTTTTCGGCGGGACTACAGTCCGTCCAAAACTTCATTTGTCTCGGGCATCCGTTTCAGCGTATTTTGAATACGCTCGCGCCAACGCGGTCCGACGTCCATTGCCGCGCTGTAAGCCAAGGACAGATCATCGGGTCTGTCTTCTGCGAGCGCGTTGATGAGAAACGCGGCTTGGGCGCGGTCCTTCGCGGCTTTGAGGCGTCCTTCACCATCGCGCCGACGATCTGCGACAATGAGCTTATGGAGCGCAAATCTCTCGGGGCGCGGAATTTGCACCAACACCCCTGATCGATAGAGTGCTGCTGCGTGGATTGGCTCCGCAATCAGATAATTGAGGTAGTTCAAGGCCTGCGCTTTGACCCCAAGGGCAGGGAGGTCACGGATCGTCTCAACGCCGAACGCAGGCGTGAGGAATTCGACCAACTGACCGCTGCCGCCTTGCGACCATCGCCACGTTTGACCGTTATCAATGCTAGGAAGGGGATCAAACTTCAGCGACGTAAACACCTCTGTCAGGTCTGGATCAACCTGATCGTTAAGCGCAAGGCTGAGTTTGCGAAACTGTGCAATGTCGATGTCACCGGTGTTCGCCACTTCACCCAAAGGCAAGCGTAAACCCAGTTCGCCCTCATAGAGGCGGAACGCATGTGTGCCGACGATCGTGCCGCCCAATCGAAAGGTGCCCGCATTGGCCATTGCCGACAGGATCGAGCCCGTCGCGCGATCTGTCGGTGTCATGCTTTCGGCGCGCAACAGACGCACCAACCGCGACCGCTCAGTTTGCCGTGCCTTGGCTGTGGCGCGTAATTCTTCAATACGGTCGATACGCGCCCGCATCTCATCAGAATCTTCGCCAAGGTAAATGAAGCGCATCTGTGATCCGACCCGCCGCGCGGCGTACCAATAGGCTTTGGCGCCGCGCTGTTTCAACATTGGTTTGCCCGTGATTTCAGACATGGAGTCGTCTTTCAACAGACGCACCAAATCGGTGTATGCGCTCATTGCGATGCTACTTAGGGCTGTCATGCCTATCTCTTTCAACTTTTGCTTGGCACAATTATGCCTATCAAAAGATAAAAATGCTAGACATAAATCGCATCACCAAGAACAGCGTGCAGTCTTTTATGAACCTGCACCTGAGAGAAGGGCGGGATTGGCGGCGCGGCGGCAAGGGAAATGGGCACATATACGGCACCAATTTTTGCGCAGAACTTATTGGGGATCCATTGCTCCCTGAGTGCAGTTTATCCGAACCGATTTATTCAGACCCGGTCTTTGCAACACGCCGCAAGAAGGCCTTCGTGCGTGGATCTTGGGGGGCTTCGAGCAAACTCTCTGGTGGCCCCTGTTCAACGATTTGCCCATCTGACATGAAAATAATCCGATCCGCAATTTCTCGGGCGAATTGCATTTCGTGCGTCACGATCAGCATCGTTTGGCGCTTCTCAGCGACGCGACGCATCAGGTCTAACACCTCACCGACCCATTCGGGATCAAGCGCTGATGTCGGCTCGTCAAAGAGCATCAGTTCTGCATCAAGTGCCATCGCGCGACCTATACCGACGCGCTGCTGCTGCCCTCCTGAGAGTGCAGCAGGATAGGAATCTGCCTTGTCGATGAGACCCGTTTCACGCAGGGTTTCATCTGCGCGGGCGATGGCTTTGGCCTTGGACTGGCCTTTTACTGTGATGAGAGCTTGGGTGATATTCTCGCGCGCTGTTTTATTGGCAAAAAGTGCGTAGTTCTGGAACACAAATGACGTTCTGCGCCGCAGTGCCAAAATATCAGACCGCGATGCGCGCGCGGCATCAACGGATAGATCGCCCACCCTGATTGTTCCGCTATCTGGCCGATCAAGGTAATTCAGGCTGCGCAACAGAGTAGATTTTCCCGTGCCAGACGGTCCGATAACAACCACCCGTTCACCATGTGCGATGTCCAGCGAGATACCTTTGAGAACTGGGGTGTCACCAAAAGATTTGGTCAGCCCATTGATTGAAATAGCGGCTTTTGACATCATCTCGCATAGGCCTTGTTCAAGTAGGTTTCCAAGTGGCGTTGCGCGTAGGACAACGCCTCGACCATAATCCAGTAGATCGCAGCCACGACAAGAAAGGCCTCAAAGTAAAGAAAGCTGCCTGCCGCTTCTTTTTGTGTCGCGCCCATGAGCTCTGTAACACCAAGCGTGAAAGCCAGCGACGTGCCTTTGATCATGTCGATGAAGTAATTCACCAAGGTTGGCGCTGCCACGCGGGTCGCTTGCGGCAGGATAATGTGGCGCATCATTTGCGTTTGCGTCATGCCGACGGCTTGCGACGCTTCCCATTGGCTGCGGTCGACACCAAGGATTGCCGCGCGAATACTCTCGGCCATATAGGCCGAGAAATGGAGGGTCAGGCCCATGATCGTCGCGGTCACACCACTGATCGTGGTCAAGAATGCCAGAACCTGCGGCAGGCCATAGTAAAACAGGAACAACTGCACCAGCAGCGGGGTGCCGCGAAAGAAGCTGATGAAAAGGCGCACAAAACCGTCGAGAACGGGCACGCGGAACACACGTTCAACCGCCATAAGCGAGGCCAGTATGAGTGCGAACACCATACCGACCAACGCCATGAATAGCGTCAATGGAACATACCCCAGAAGGATAGGGAGCAAGTCCCACATGTATTCGAAGTCCAGCGCGCGCATTGACTTACTCCACGGCCGAAATGTCGGTCCCGAACCACTTCTCGGAAATCTCGGCCAGAGTGCCGTTCTCTTTCAGTGTGGTGATGGCGGCGTCCACTCGATTGCGCAACTCAATCCCTTTTTCGTCATTGCGGAACGGCAGCGCATTGCGGATTTCACTGAACGGTTTACCGGCAAACGCGAGCGGCAGAGGGCTTTCCGCGATCAGTTGTGCCGAGGACACGCGGTCCATGACGAAGGCATCAACACGTCCAAGTGCTGTGTCTTGGGCAATGTTGCTTTCGTAGGTTTTCACGTCGATTTCGGCGGCGTTTGGAAGCTCGTTCAACAACTGCTCGAAATTTGAACCTAAGTTCACCGCGACGGTCTTGCCGCTGAGATCCTCGACGCCCGTGAACGACTCTTCGTTGCCCTTTTTGACCACGACTTGCGCGCCGTCAAAGACGTAAGGCTGCGAAAACGCGAACTTCTCTTCGCGCTCTGGCGTGATGGTGATCTGGTTTGCAATGGTGTCGATCCGACCCGATTCCAAAGCCCCGACCAATCCAGAAAACGACATCGTGACAAAGTTCACATCGTCTCCTGTTTCTGCCGCGATGGCCTTCATAAAGTCGACCTCGAACCCCTGCAATTCATCGAGCTTAACGAAGGTAAAGGGAAAGTAGCCACCCGACATGCCCACGTTCAGTGTCTCGGAATGGGCTGCGCTGAAAGTGACAGACAAGGCGAGTGCTGTGATCGCTAAAGACTTTTTCATTTTGTTTCTCCGTTCATTCAACACGGAGGTAACACGTAAAATGCCTGCTTCAATGGGGCAAACAGAGACAAGACCAATGTCGTAGGCCTGTCGATATGGTTGGAAATTTGTTCTGCAAGACAAACATTTATGAGGATGGATGCCGTCGCGATGCCCGGTACGAGACACGGTGCGGGTGGCGCAAAATGTATGACGCCACCCGCGACGTCTTAGAAACCTTCAAGCACCAGTTTGCCTTTGGCTTTGTTGCTTTCAAGGATCGCATGGGCACGTTTCAGCGTGGCAGCATCAATTTTGCCCAAAGTCTCTGTTGCGGTTGAGCGGATTTTCCCCGCATCCATCAATTCAGCAACTTCATTCAGGATGTCATGCTGACGCGTGATGTCTGCGGTTCCAAACAAGGAGCGGGTGAACATCAGTTCCCAGTGAGTCGAGACGGCTTTGACCTTGAACGGCATGATATTAAGCGTTTCTGGGTCGTCGATCAGGCCAAACCGACCTTGTGGGGCGATGAACTCTGCAATTTGCCCGATGTATTGGTGTGTATGCGTGGTTGAGAACACATAACCCGGTTGGCCAATTCCCAAGGCTTCGATTTGGGGCGTCAGGGGTTTGGTGTGATCAATGACGTGATGTGCGCCGAGGTCTTTGACCCACTCTTGGGTTTCTGGGCGCGATGCCGTGGCGATGACAATCATATCTGTCTTGGCACGCAGCAGTTGGATCGCGATGGAGCCAACGCCGCCTGATCCGCCGATGATAACAACCGCATTGGCCGCACCAGGAACGGGGTCGTTTACACGCAAACGGTCAAACAGCATTTCGTAGGCCGTCAGGGCGGTGAGGGGCAGAGAGGCAGACTCGGCGGCTGTGATAGAAGTCGGTGCTTTACCGACGATCCGCTCGTCCACCAGATGGTATTCGGCGTTTGTTCCGGAGCGGTTGATCGCGCCAGCGTACCAGACAAAATCGCCTGCTTTAAACATGGTGGCTTCTTCGCCGACACTGACAACTTCACCGACTGCATCCCACCCCAGAATGGCGGGGGCATCTCCCTCGGGAGGACGGGTCATGCGGATTTTGTAATCCACGGGGTTTACGGACACAGCTTGCACGCGCACCAGAAGGTCGCGGCCTGTTGCTACGGGTGTGTCGATTTCAATGTCGATCAGAGAGTCGGCGCGATCAAGTGCGCCTGCGGTTTTGTATCCAACAGCTTTCATAGTGTGGGGTCCTTTCGGGAGTGTTCAGGTGTTCAAGAGTCTAGTAGTGACGGCGTCGATCGCCTGCATGACGGCGTTGACCTTTGCGGGATCATCGGCGTCGGAATGGGGGTGGCCGAACGCGCCTGCGTCGTTGTCAAAATAGCGGCCTGAAACGTTGGCAAAGTCAGGATCAAGCGCGGCGCGGCGCAGGATGGTCGATCCAATGCTGATGTCATTGCCCGCGATACCGAAGCCTTCTTTGACCATATTGCTCGCCAGAAGGGAGCCAGGGTTCACGGCAAGCACGTTCGGCCCGTCTGTGAGGTTCGATGCGAGATGCTGCGACCACATGGTGATGGCCAATTTGCTTTGTGAGTAAGCGTCCATATCTTCCATCGTGACACCGCCTTTGAGGGCAGCGAGATCAACAGGGGCTTGCGCGGCGGAGGACAGGTTGATGATTCGGCTGTCTCGCCCCATCAATGGCAACAAGCGTTTGGTCAGAATATAGGGCGCAATTGTGTTGACCATGAACCGCAGGTCCAATCCGTCTTCGGTAACGGTTTGCGGCGATTTTAGGACACCGGCGTTGTTGATCAGAACATCAATGTGAGGGTGGTCGCGGGTGATGTCATCGACCAATTTTACCACTTCAGCGGTGCGCGAAAGGTCCGCTAGATAGCCTTGGGTATGCCCACCAATGACGGTGCGAGCGGAATCCAGTTTGGCGGCGCTCCGACCGTGGATCAGAATTGTGTGGCCTTCGTTTGCCAACAGTTTTGCCGCCTCAAGGCCGATCCCGTCGGTGGCGCCAGTGATGAGAATAGTCTTAGACATGACAAGTCCTTCAGGTTGAAAACGTGGGCAAAATGTCACCTGCCAGCCGTTTCATCGTTGTTTCTGTATCGCCAGAATTAAGCCGTAAGTTCAGTGCGACATGATTGACGCCCGCATGTTGCAAGGCCTCAAGGTGGCGGCGAAGGTGATTGACACCCGACTGAAACCCCAAGTGGATCGGACGGGCTTTAGCATCTGGATCGTCTAGTAGATCGATATAAAGGGACTGCATCACAGGCTTGTCGGTCCGCCCCATTGCGGTCACGCGGGCGCGGTAATCGGTGATGACTTGTGTCTGCGCCTGAGCATCTCGCGGATATGTGATCCATCCATCGCTGTTTTGTGCGACCCAATCGGGATGCTGACGGCTGCCCCCTGTGATCAGTAACGGCAGCTTGCCGCCCGCTGGTTTGGGTAACATGTCCATCGCGCCGTGCGATGAACCCTGTGCCGTATCAAACGCGGGAAAATCATCCGCCATAGCTCGGATATAGTCAAAACTGTCGCGGAACCTGTCGCCACGATCGTCAAACGACATATTCATTGCGGGGTATTCTTCGGGACGGTCGCCAGATGCCACGCCGAGCAACAGTCGTCCGCCTGACAGGACATCCACGCTCGCCGCGGCCTTGGCCACATGTGCAGGGTGGCGCAAGGGCAGGACCATGCTTGCAACGCCTAAGGCAATGCGGCTGGTCTGGCCGGCAAGCAGACCGAGATACACAAATGGATCGAACATCTGACCCGCATCGCCAAAGGACGGAACGTTAAAGGGGACATCGCGCAACCATACCGCTGCAAACCCGAGGTCCTCGGCCATGCGGACGCGTTCAAGGTGGCGGGCCATCTTGGGCTTTGTCCCATAGGCGTAGCCTTCCAACGGGACGACCAAGCCGAGGCTTAGCCTGTCCGGGCGAAACACAGTGTTATAGCCCGTATTGATGGAACTGAATTTGGTCATTTTGATTTCAGTGCTCTGACATAGGGACGGACTGTTTGACTTTGTACCTGATATCTAAATTATATAGAGATCATAAATAAGCTGGAGTAATCGGATTTTAGAATTCCGATTTTACATATAATAGTATGGATACGGAAAGCGTCAGATTGTTTGTGCTGTGTGCAGAGAAGCTGAACATCAGCGCTGCGGGGCGCGAGTTGGGTATGGCCCCAGCCGTCGCAAGTGCGCGTTTGGCCAAGTTGGAAAAAAGGCTCGGCGCAGATTTGTTACGCCGTTCAACGCGTAAGGTGTCTTTGTCTTTAGAAGGTGCGGATTTCCTGCCCTTCGCCAAGGAAATGCTGGCACAAGAAGATGCAGCCCTTGCTGCTTTGGGGATGGTCACGCCAACTGTGAGCGGCACATTGCGGTTTGCGGCTCCCAGTACCTTCGCACAAAACTACATCGCGCCGATATTGCCGAAATTCCTCACAATGTATCCCGATATTACCCTCGATCTACGTCTGTCAGACACGCAATTCGATCTGATCGAGGGGAGCTTCGATTTGGCCCTGCGCAATCTTGAGATGTCGGACAGCAGTCTGAAGGGGCGCAAGCTTGCGGATGACCTTCGCGTGCTGTGCGCATCGCCTTCATATCTGGCCGATCACGCGCCCCTTGAAAACCCATCCGATCTCGCGCGACATCGTTTAATTGCGTTCAAGGATTTCTCGGCACGGGGCTTGGTAAACCGTGAGGGAAAAAAGGCACAATTCGACCCAAAGCTCGCACCGTCGTGCCTCCTGTGCGATGATGGGCAAAGCCAGAAAATCGCAACGATGGCGGGGGCGGGCGTCTCGATAAATTCGATGTGGAGCGTTCACCGTGAGCTTGCCAACGGCAGTCTGGTCAGAGTTTTGCCAGAGTATAGATTAGACCAAGACACAGCCCTCTGGTTGGTCTACCCGAAGTCAAATGTGCTTACAGCCAAAGTGCGGGTGTTCGTCGATTTCTTGCTGGATGAAATAGGAGGGACGTTATCCGATCTCGTGCGCAGTGACGTCATTCGTGTATACGATCAATGACAAGCGCGGGTTGGAAGAGGGGACTCACAGCATCAAATCCGAGCGATGCGCGATGAAGTGATCTATCAGCCGTCGGGTCAGCGCCTTTTGCGGGCCGATGTCAGGCCAAACAGCGTAGATGCCCAAAGTGGGCAAGTTCCAGTCCGGTAGAATGCGAACCAATCGTCCTTGTGCGATTTCCTGCTCGATCACGCTTCGTGGGAGGTGCCAGATACCGAGGCTGGCCAGTACGGCGGCCTTTGCGGCATTGACGGTATTCACCTCAATCCGCATGTTTGCGGGGGTGATGCTCACCGATTGGTCT
>NZ_JBLWZO010000010.1:0-101547 GCF_048266405.1 Celeribacter sp. | reverse complement strand
ACCTTTGCCAGCCACCAATCTTCGATCCTACGGCGTTCTTGAAGTGAAAGTTGCGTGTAAACCGTTCCCATGCGATAAACTCCTCATTAGATAACTCATTGTTTTCTAATAGGAGTCGCACTTCAAAGTAGCGCGCACCAGTCTACATCCTTTGTGCGCATAAGTTTTATTATGTTATAATTGTATGCCTGTGGATATCTGCGCTTTACAAACTGCAGCCCAGATATTGAATTTTACGCAACTTTGTTCGAGTGGTAAGAACTCTGCCGACCTTTAGAATACTTCCCCACCGCTGTCTCATCACCAGCGTATCATTTGAAATAGGTTTTTAGATAGCCGTCTAAAGAATCCACGGGTAGATCATCACACCATCAATAGACTATGAATGTGATTACAGGTAACGCTTTCCTCTTTTAGTTCACGGTTCCGCTTCAAAAAATGAAGGTTTTTTACGAAAAGCATTCTAATCAACCCCGCTATTGGGGTGACCCGTCTTGAGCGAGTGTACAAATACCTCGTCAGCACTTGGAGCCAAAGCTGCATTGGATGGTTTTGATTACCAAGTCGATGTTTCAGTTTTTGTCGCGCTTAAATTACTGCTTATCAGTAAATCTGCGACCCAAATTACACTAGAACCCGTAAATGATGAGGATCTGGAAGTCGATCTGGACTCTTCTGAACCTGGATTTGTTCAGGTCGACGCAAACACCGTTGGTGGGTATAAGCTGATGATACAGGTCAAGCTCCGCAACACTGGGTAATCCCCCCTAAAATTAGTGGTGATGGATTCAGGCGGTCACTGCAACACCTGCTCTAGCCTATGCGCTGGCGTCAGGAATCCCAAGGCCGGTTATTAAGATGGTTTGCGATCTCGTCCAACTGTTCCTGAGAGTAGCCGGAAAGGCAGGAACCTTTAGGGAAGTATTGGCGCAGCAAGCCATTGGTGTTTTCATTTGTTCCGCGCTGCCATGCATTGCCCGGCAGGCGATTGCATAGCAATCTGCCGAGAGGGGACTGCTTGGATCACAAAAGTAGACATCAATGTCTGTGGAGACAGTAAACTTCTGGTGTGAGGCCAATTCGGTGCCCCGATCCCACGCGAGGCTCTGCTTTAGCCTGTCGGGCAATTCAGTCATTTGGCGGTGCCAGGCAGGCCGAATGAGACGTGGTCGATGGACGTCATGGCGGATCAGCTTGCAGACGGCAGGTCGATCCGAACTCTGAACGTCTTGGACGACTTCAACCGAGAAGGCCTTTGCATTGCCCGCTGAACGCGTCGTCCGGAGCCAAATCATTGAGTGGCGCGGGAAGCCAAACATCATTCGAGTTGATAATGGTCCCGAATACATCAGTGGAAAGTTGATGGAATGGGCAGAGAAACAAGGTGTTCGGCTTGAACATATCCAACCAGGCAAACCTCAGCAGAACGCCTATATTGAGCGGTATAATCGCACTGTTCGCGGCGAATGGCTAAGCCAATACATCTTTGAAACCATTGAGGAGGCACAAGACCAGGCAACTGAATGGCTCTGGACTTACAACAACGAGCGACCCAACATGGGCATCGGCGGCATCACACCCGCCATGAAACTGAAAACAGCCGCCTGAATTCTACGGCTGGACCCCATTAAAAATGGGGGGATTACCACTGAGCCATGGTCGTTGTCGACCTTTAAAGCCTTGCTTAATCATGGCACTAAACGAAGACCAGCCAAACATCATTTGGATCATGCGAAGACGCGATATCTTCTTATTACAAGCGCCGATACGAAAGGCGAAGCACGCAACCTTGCCGTCCGCGGGTTAGAGGAGTGGCCAGAGGCTGAAACCTTTCCAAAGAGTCTTTCAAAGGTATTACCCCACACGCCGGAAGGCCGCGTTGCAATATGGGGTGCTCTAAACGAGCGGACATTGGATCTTGAGATCAAAGACATTTTGGGCGCCTTGCTCCGTGTTCCCAGCAGCCAACACGATAGTTGTCGCACCAAACTGAGAGACGAGGCCCTCTCCAGAATGCGAGGTACAGTGCCTGGCGTATGGAGGCAGGAAGACCTGTTACATGTCATTCGTGAATATAGCGGTTATCTGGCTAGTGCCCCGGCTTTGGAAGCCTTTGTCCCTCCCGCAAACGACCCCGAGAAGGAGACATCATTCGTCTGTACAGCGTCTTTTCTGCATCGCGTAACTTGGCTTTCAGTTGGAATGTGTCGCAGGACTGATCCCGGACTTGCGGCAAATCTCCGCAACCGTCGTGCCAACATTGCTTTGCTTAACGATAAACGCCTTTTGCGCGTCTGTGAATTTAGGTGCTTTCATCGCGTCCACTCCTTTTCCAGCCAGGAAAGTGGCAGTCGGAAACTCTAATTCAAAAGCGAGGACGTTTTTAGGGATCACAGCCAGCACTACACCGAGTAGAGCGTCCAAGCCCCCTACCCTTCCCTACGTGTCAGTCCACTGTCGCCAGTCGCGCTGCCGTTTCGGGCATGAGCGCGAGTGTCGTCTCGATCCGCGTGCGCCATTTCGGTTCCTGTGCGCGGGCGTGGTCCAGAGCCTCGGCAGATCGTCAGGACGATCCTGTGACAGCACGTTGATCAGGAGGGCCGCCTGCGCCCGATCCTTGCGCGATTTGGCGTGATCCGCGCCACCCCGCCGACGATCCGCCACGATCAGCTTGTGGATCGCGAAACGTTCGGGGCGCGGCACTTGAAGCAGCACGCCAGAGCGGTATAGCGCCAGCGCGGGGATCGGCTCGGCAATCAGGTAGTTCAGGTAATTGAGCCCCTGCGCCGAGACGCCGAGCGCGGGCAGCGGCTTGATCGTCTCGTCCCCGAATGCAGGCGTGAGAAACTCGACCAACGCTTCCCCGTGGCTTTGCCGCCAGCGCCATACCTGTCGGTCATTTATCGATGGAACCGGGTCGAACTTCAGCGCCTTGAGGATGTCGTTGGGCGACTCCTCGACTTGATCTTTCAGCGCCACGGAAAGCCGCTCAAAGCTGGCGAAGTCAATGTCTCCTGTTTGCGCCAGCTCGTCGCTGTCGAACCGCACCCCCAATTCTCCCTGATAGAGCGCGTAGGCCGCAGTTCCGATCAACGTGCCGCCAAGACGGAACACCCCTGCCCTGCTGCGAAATCCTCCCTGCAACGCCTGCGCCCCCGTCACAGCCATGCGCAACAGACCGGACCAGACAGTCAATGTATTCCCTTCTCCGCGCGCGACCTTGGGTTTAGTGTCTATAGTTTCCTACCCTACCAAATGTAGATTTCCCTTGCACGAATCCGATTCTTTGGGCAATAGTCACGGAAAAGAGGCGATAAACGTCAAATTCCGTGAACACGCTGTGAAGTCTCTAGCAGAAGACAGGCGGCGGGGCCACGGCAATGAGATGCCAAAACGGCGCTGTGAGGGCAGATGAGCAAGACCCCGATCCACGAAGACCTTAACGCGGTCATCCGTCACCACTCCGAGCGGTTGGCGCAACAGTTGCACGCGCAGCGCGAGAGCCTCTTCCCGCCTGACGCCAGCAAACAGATGCGCAAATTCATGTCGGGCGAGGCCGCGGCCCTGCTTGGAGTGAACGACAGCTACCTGCGCAAGCTGCATCTTGACGGCAAAGGCCCCTCCCCCGAACTCACGCCCGGCAATCGGCGCCTCTATTCGGCCTACGACATTCAGGCCCTGCGCGAGTTGCTGGAGAAAACCGCCCGCAAGCCTGGAGACTACCTGCCTGGCCGCCGAGAGGGCGACCATATGCAGATCATCGGCGTGATGAATTTCAAGGGTGGGTCGGGCAAAACCACGACCTCCGCCCACCTCGCGCAACGGCTCGCCTTGCTTGGCTATCGCGTGCTCGCCATCGACCTCGATCCGCAGGCCTCCATGACCGCGCTGCATGGTGTGCAACCCGAATTCGACCTCGTGGACGGCGGGACGCTCTATGATGCGATCCGTTACGACGACCCCGAGCCGCTGCGTTCGGTGATCCGCCCGACCTATATCCCCAATCTCGACCTGATCCCTGGCAACCTCGAACTGATGGAGTTCGAACACGACACGCCGCGCGCGTTGGCGCAGGGGAATGCGGGGCTGTTCTTCTTCCGTGTCCGCGAGGCACTGGCACAGGTGGATGACGACTACGACGTTGTGGTGATCGACTGCCCGCCGCAATTGGGCTTTCTCACCATGTCGGCGCTCTCGGCCTCGACGGGGGTGCTTGTCACCATCCACCCCGAAATGCTCGACGTGATGTCCATGTCGCAATTCCTGCGCATGACCGCTGACCTGATGGATGTGATTGCCGAAAGCGGCGCGGATATGTCCCATGACTGGATGCGCTATGTGCTGACCCGCTACGAGCCGTCGGACGCGCCGCAAAACAGGATCGTGGCCTTCCTGCGCACCATGTATGGCGAAACGGTGCTGAATGCGCCCATGCTCAAATCCACCGCGATTTCGGACGCGGGCCTGACGAAACAGACGCTGTACGAGGTCGAGCGCTCTGCGTTTACTCGTTCTACCTATGACCGCGCTATCGAAAGCCTCAATGCGGTCAATGACGAGATCGCAGCCTTGATTCAGAAAACATGGGGGCGAGAATGACGAACAGTAAGAAAAGACGCATGTCCATGCTCGATAGCCTTGCGGCTTCGGGCGCCGCTTCCCCCGCCTCTGCGCCATCAATGATGTCTAACAACCGCGCCCTGCGTTCGGCGCGGGACGCCGTGGACGGGCACCGCGTGTGGGAGCTGGACCCCGACCATATCATCGACGACCGCCTTGCCGACCGTCTCGATCCCGAGGACGTGGCCGACTTGCGCGATGCGATTGAGACCAATGGCCAGACCGTGCCGATCCTCGTGCGTCGCCATCCGAGCGAGGCCGAGCGTTACCTCCTCGTATACGGGCGCAGGCGGCTGGAAGCGATCCGCTCATCGGCCAGTGTCTCGAAGGTCCGTGCGCTTGTCGCGACCCTTGATGACAAGGCCGCGGTGAAGGCGCAGATTTCCGAAAACATGGCCCGCCGTGATCTCTCCTACATCGAAAAAGCTCTCTTCGCACAAGAGCTTATCGAAAACGACTTCGGCACGCAGGCGCAAGTAGCCGAGGTGCTGACCGTCACCAAATCCTCCATCTCCATGGCGCTTGCCATCGTTGTGGCCGTTGGCCCCGACCTCGTGCGGTCCATCGGTGCGGCGCATGGGATCGGGCGGCCCCGTTGGGACGCGCTGGCCCGTGCGATTGAGGAGACCGGCGTGGATCGTGAGCGGCTTATTCAGGTCGCCGAAGACGTCCATTCGCAGGCCGATGTGGCCGCCGTGATCGAGGGGCTGTCGTCCGATGCGACAGATGTGTCCGTTGCAGCCTTCGAAGCCGTGGCAAAGGCCGCTGGCCGCGCGTCGCGCCCCCCTGCCCCGTCACGCAGTAAGCCGCGTCCGCTGACGCTTGATGGCAAGCGCGGCGGCATCGTGAAACGGTCGGCCAAGGGTGTGTCTATCACACTTGAGAACAGTGGATTTGCCGATTGGGTCGAGCGCGAGGCGCAGGATCTGATCACCGAACTTCACCGCCGTTGGTCCACCCAACAGTGCGAAGATTAAGACCGAGCAGAGAAACAAAAAGGAGGCACGAAAGGACAAAGAAAAGGCCCCGCAAAGACAGCGCTTCACGAGACCCTAGTTTGTTTCTAGCACCTTCAAGGTAGTGTCCGGCGCCATTTTCCGCAAGTCCAAAGTGATTCGCGGAGCGGGAAAGTTTTGTCTGCGTGATGAAAAATGGACTATATCCCTGTAACGCCGTTTCGGCGAACGATAGATGCTGTCATCTTGAAACATCAGGCCCGCGCGGCCACCGACTTGCCCCCCAGTGGGGTGAACAAGTGGGAAGTTCTGCGCGAGCTTTCGGCGGCGCGTGAGCATTTCGGCCTCACTGATCGGGATATGACCGTGCTTCAGGCGCTTGTGAGTTTCTACCCCGCGACCATTCTGGGCGGGAATGACCCCTCTGCCCTCATTGTGCATCCCTCCAACGTGTCGATTTGCGAGCGACTGAATGGTATGCCCGCCTCGACCATGCGGCGGCATCTGGGGCGCCTTGTTCATGCGGGCGTGGTGATCCGCCGCGACAGCCCCAATGGCAAGCGCTATGCCCGCCGTTTCGGGGATGAGAAGGTTGTTTACGGTTTTGACCTTACACCCCTCGTCGCGCGCTTCACCGAGTTCTGTGAGGCCGCTGAGGAGGTCCGTGCTGCTGCCGAGCGGTTCAAGCGTCTACGCGAGGCTGTGAGCCTCATGCGGCGCGATCTGGCGGCTTTGAGCGTCTATGGCGAGGAAATGCGCCCTGACCTGCCCATCTGGACCCAATTCGCCGATCAGGCGGCCCTCACAGCCCGAGCGCTACGCCGCAAGTTTGAACTTTCCGATCTAGAGGCTCTGGAGGGGGAATTGCGTGCCGCGCTCGACCGCGCCCGCGATATACTCGAACCCAGTGTCTCGGGTCGAAATACAGAGAATATGAGCACCAATGACGCTCAAAGTGAGCAGCACTATCAGAATTCAAATAAAGACTCTTATGATTTTGAACTTACCCAAGAATTGGGCAAAGGCGGCGGCGTTGCGCCTGAAAACCCTGACGTGGAGATGGTTGAGAGGTCGGAGGAAGAAACGGAAAGCGCAGCAGAAGAGAACCCCACCGAGCGCCTGCCGAACCTGCCGTTAGGTTTGATCCTGCAAACCTGTCGCGAGATCCACAGCTATTCCGATGGGCCGATCCGTCATTGGCACGAGTTCACCCGCACTGCCGAGATTGTCCGCCCAATGATGGGTATTTCTCCGTCTGCGTGGGATGACGCGAAGCGGTATATGGGTGCCGCCGAAGCTGCGGTTGTTCTGGCGGCGATGCTCGAACGCGTCGTTGATATCCGTTCACCAGGTGGCTACTTGCGGAGTTTGACTGACAAAGCAGCGACTGGTGAGTTTTCGTCGGGGCCTATGGTCATGGCGCTGATGCGGCGTGATGCGGCGTGAGGTGGGTGGGTTCACAACTGTGAACTGGCCTCTTTGTTAGCCCTCCTCTCTACGGAGGCCTCGAATGCCTAACCGAGACCCCGCTTGATTACATGAGGGAAATCACTTCTTTCTCACGGTTTCAAAAAGAGCGTACCCCAGAGCGCCAGTGGCCCGCGCATTGTCATGGGAAGCTTCGTTAGAGGCCTTCTTGCGGTTGCCTTTAGGAGATGGAGAATCTGATTTTCGTTCTGTGATGGTTTCCCGCGTGAAGGAGATGTGTCCGCCCTACCCTGCCGTTCTTGCTCATCGAGAGACCTATCCGTTTGCCTAGTATAACCTTCAGTTTTGGGTCTTGTAAGTACCGTTTGTTTTTTGCAGCGTGACGGTTTGTTTTGGGGAGAATTGATGAATTCCTATACAAAATTTTTATGCCTTCGGCCACTAGGCCGGACAAAACCTTTCCGCATTGTTTCTTCGAGGGAACTGTTTACGAATGTATTTGTCGTGAACGTGGAGTGCTGTTGGAGATAGGGATTTTTGGCGTGGGCTAGGTTTTCTACCACTTTCTAATTGCGTAGGAAGTTCCCCTTCCTTGTTTCGTTGATGTGGAGGTCTGCCCTTGGCCGGTTGGTCACCACCCCTACCCTTTCGGTGTTTGGGCCTTGATGTATTCAGACGCGCTTCTGTCGTGATTGCGTCACGCCCACTCCTGTACTTTAGGTGGCTTTTGGTCTGTGTCTTTCTTTGATTTTTTTGCATTGTCTCATAGCTCCCGTCATTACGCCACTCCGTGAAGAAAAGGTTTGGCCGGCGGATTTGTGGGTGAACGGGTCAAGCAAAGTTTGTTCGAAGTTGTTTTCTTTCATACGGTCTTCGGGCAGTGGGTGGGTCTCGATTCTGTCTTGCACGATTAGGTATGACTTGGTCCCGCCCCTTCTATGTCACATCACCTTTTACCTGTGCATCATCTTCCGTGTGCTCGCTAATCTGTCTTCTCTTCGCACCAACTGAGGCCAGTGTGCTTTTTCATCTCGAATTTCGCGAAGTAATTTCTATTGTGTTATGTTCACAGCTGTGAACTTTTGGTTTGCTTTCGGGTCGCGCCACCATTTGCACACGCGCGAAGGGCTTGTGCTTTGAAGGGAGCTGTTGTGTTGGATGTAATTTTTGGGTTTGCAATGGCGAGTGAATCGCCGTTTAAGCATCACCGCTTTCCACGTTAGATTGTCCTGTATGCCGTGTGCTGGTATTCTCGATGTCAACTGTTTTACCAAGGTGTTGTCGATCTTCGGGAAGGGCGCTGCGAAAGAGTTGATCGATCGACCGTGTGTCGCGGGGTCCAGAAGTTTGCCCTTAGATACCGGGGCAGCTAGGGACTTCCTATAAAAAACGATTGAGCAGTAAAGCTTCATCCCCTGGTCTCCATCGTCACTGATAAAGCTCCGACCTATCGACAGTAAGAGGCGACCCAATCTCATCGAACGCGGTCACATCCATCATAAAAATCTAGGAGATACGGGCGATGCCGCGTTCACCGACGAACTGTTGGGCCACGCCGATGCATAAACCTGTCGCTGATTCAGGCATCTCGCGGCTGGGTCAACTAACGCGCCAGTCCCCTCTGATGCAGCAAATCGAAGGTGTAGGGCGGCGCATAGACCCCACAATCGGGCGGGTCAGGGTCGATACCTAACAATCTTTGACCTTAAGGGGGAAACAATTAAAACGACTTGCCGCATCGATTTCGCCAATTTGTTAAGGTTGAGTAATCCAGTCTCGTCGAACGTATGAATAACCCAACGAGTCTGCCACGGCTGAAAGGCATTCGCCATCTTGGCTTATTATTGGTTCGTTTCGAGCTCCGCAGATGTTGAAAACCTTCTACCTGAGCGTGATACTGAGAGGGTTGCCCCTTGAAGCCCCGGTAAACAACTTGGCAATGCTACAAAGAACAGCCGACTTACCTGGTGGCTGACACTCATAGCCCCGCCGCCTTGGTTAGGTTCACCAGGAACCGATCTCGCCTGCGTTGATAGCGACGGGTCATCTCGGCTGAGGCGTGGCCAAGTTGTTTTTGGATGTAGCGCTCATCAACTTCGGCTGAGCTGGCGAGGCCAGCGCGCAAGCTATGGCCCGAAAACAGGGCGAGCCGATCCTTTTCCGGAAGCTCCGAACGGATGCCCGCGGCCAGAACTGTCTGCTTGATTAGACGGGCGACGTGTTTGTCATTGAGGCGCGTGTCAAGCGCCTTCTTTCCATCGCGCGATGTGCGCACAAAAGCCGGCCCGAAGTCGATCTTTGCAAAATGCAGCCATTGTTCGAGGGCGTGGACCGGGCAGGTTTGTTCAGACGAGCCTCGGCCAATTTCGACCTCCCGCCAGCCGGTCTTGGCATTGAGTGTGAGCAGGACGCCTTTTTCCATGATCTCGATCCAACCACCAGACTCTATCGTGTCGTCTTTGTGGACGTCTAGGCTCACAATCTCAGATCTCCGCAACCCGCCAGCATAGCCAAGAAGCAGGATGGCGCGATCTCGCAGCCCGCGCAGGTCATAGGGCAGGGTGGTGACCATCGCGAGGATGTTCTCGGCGAGGATTGCTTCTTTCTGCACTGGCGGACGGGCGTGTTTACGTTTGATTCCGGCGAGCACTGTCGTGATGTGGCGGTTCTTGCGATCAAGGGTGAACCCGCGTTGCGTGTAGTTCCACCCGAGCCCGGAGAGACGACGTTCGATGGTCGAGACCGAGAGGGCAGGGGAGGGGCTCGACCCTGCTGCCAGATCGGCAAGATAGAGGCCGATTATCTCGGGCGAGGGCGGCAGGGGGTCTGTGCCTTTCATTCGGCACCAGCGCGCGAAATGTGCCCAATCTTTTGCGTAGGCTTTCAGCGTGTTGTCTGAGGCCGCGGCGCGCGCATAGTCTTGGGCGGTGTTCACAAGTCGATCGAGCGTGCCGGAGCCAGCGACATGAGCGGGTAGGGTGATTTCACCGTTTTTCGCTTGATCTCGCTCGACGTTGCGAGCGTCATCAAGCCTATCAGAGGGCGCTGACGTCGATTTGTCGGTCTCTGTGGCCATCTTTTCCCTGAAAAACTCTTAAATTTTGCGATTATTCTCCAGCCTATACATATATGTCCGATAAGGCAAACTTATTGGACATAATGGAGAGCGGCAGAGTGGGGCGGTTAGATCGCTATTTTCTGGAATAAAGCGCCGCGCAAGTGTAGGCTCTGGGCATGACATTTGCCCGACTGGATCAGATCAACGACTTGGACACGTTACCCCGGATGCCCGCCTGGGTCACCTCCGCGCGGCCTGAAACCCTTGAAGATGTTGCGTTTTTGTCGGGTGCGGCGCTGAACCACCTGCATCTTGTGTTGGGACACGACGAGGTCCCCCAAGCCTTGTTGCGGGACCGGCTCGCGCTGCGCGCCGCTGAGGCTTGCGTCGCGTTTTCGGGACGCCCGGAGCGGGCAGGGGAGCTTCGCGACGCCGTATACCTTTTGCGCCCGGGCGATCTTCCCGGACCGGCAGGCGAAACCTGCCTGGCCTGGCGGCGCGCGGTGGAACGGCCGCTGTCGATCAAGGCTTTGGGGCGCGCCTTGCCGAGCGTTGAGCCGGGCCAGATTGCAGCGTGGCTTGATGTGGGGAAAGGGGCGCCTGTGACCCGGGCTGCGATGGTGTTGGAGGCAGTATTGCGCGTGGCACCGCGCGCCGATGTGGCTGCGTTGATCCTCGCTGATGCGGCTCTCGCGCAGGCGCTCGGCCGGGATCATGTCGTGCCGCTGCTGGCCCTATGCCTGAAACGCGCTGACTTGCGCAAGCAGGGGGACGACGTGAGGCTCGCTTGTCACCGCGCACTCGTCTCGTCGGTGGTCGAAGCCGTGCGCCTCGCCGCAGATCTCGCGCAGCGGGCCGCGCACCTCAAAGCGGTCGCCCCGAAGCTTCGGGCGAAGGGGGCCGGCGAGGCGATCGAGATGTTCCTCACCCGTGATGCCGTGGCGCCTTCGGCTTTGCCCTTGCCGGATCGCGCCGCGCGGCGGCTCTGCGACCGGCTGGTTGACCTAGGCGCGGTGCGCGAGCTGACCGGGCGCGACACCTTCCGGCTTTACGGGGTGTAGCGATGGCGAAGGATCGCTCTGACCCCGAGCTGGATCGCGAACTGAACGACCTGCCGCCAGAGCTGCGCTGGCGGGAGTGGATGCGCCGGATCGAGGCGGTGCTCTTTGCCTCAGCTTCGCCGGTGCCGCGCGACGACTTGGCACGCGTGGTGGGGCAGGGGGCTTCGGTCGACCTTCTGGTCGAGGACCTCGCCGCAGATCTGGAAGGGCGGGCCTTCGAGATCGCCCAGGTCGCTGGTGGCTGGATATTCCGGACGCGGGCTATCTACGCCCCCGCGATCCGCGCGGCGGCAGATATCGGGGACCAATTGCTGGACCTGAGCGAATTCGACGTCGCGGTGCTGGCGGCCATCGCCTACCATCAACCGATTACACGCGACGGGCTGAAGGACATCTTCGGTAAGGAGATCAGCCGAGACCTGATCGGGCGGCTACATGCGCGCAACTTGATCGGGACCGGTCCGCGGTCTCCTCGGCGAGGGGCGCCCTACACCTTCGTGACGACAGAACAGTTCCTGATTGCCTTCGACCTGCCTTCCCTGCAGGACCTGCCGGACCGCGAGCAGATGGAGGATGCAGGTTTGTCCGCAAAGGCCTGAGGGTCTGCGGTCCCATAAAGATCTGTGTCAGTTGAACCTGATGGAAACCAAACGCTAGAACCTGGCACGAAGCCGACGGTACCGCACCGTTTGCCGAACAGGTTTGCCAAACAACACGTCCGGTATCGGAGTTCCCTTTGAAATGTTCTCGACAAGTGATCGTTTCGGATAGGCGAAACCATAGGCCCAGTCACCTTTGACTCTCCGAAGAAGCCACACCGTGTCCTCCCCAAAATCAAAGGCGACGATCACGCCGACATGGACCCATTCCTTTAGCAGCCTTGAATCGTAAACCCAGAGCTGCTCAACCAGCCCGTCCTTTGTCGGATGCTTCACGCCATCTGCTTGCGCGGCTGCAAACTGCTTGCGGTCGGTCTTACGACGCGTTCCGTCAACAACCCAAAGCATAGGGTTGTGGAACCTTGTCCGCGTTCGCGATTCTAAGGGCTTGATGTATGAGTGCTGAAACTCAACCACCAAGTCCTTGGATGTCTTAACATCTGAGATGTGAAGCTCGCCATGATCGTCGCGCGCAGCGATCTCCTGCCAATCTGTCGGGAATTGGTTCTTCCAATCCCGATGCCACTGCGTTTCGTTTTCCCACCAATGGTCGCAGTGGCGTTGTCCTTTGTGCGCCCAGTGCCAGACCATCTTGGTCCCGCATCGGGCAATGAGGTCATCGCCGCAACCAGGGCATCTGCCTTTGGCGCCTGGGCTGGCTTCAACTCGTTTGTCGTCGTCTAATGCGAACCGCATGATTATGCCCCCGATTGCTCGGGTTGCAGTTCGAGGCGCACAGGTCGCTTTGTTCGCTCGCTTAGCATTTGTGTCGTCCCGCTTTCTCTTTTGGCGTTTGCGGCCGTCCACCTTTGCACCAGTGAACCTTACCCTTCTTTACCCAGAAGTGGCACCCACAGTCGTTTTGCTGGTGCACCGACGGGTGGAGTGTGGGTCTTTGCCAGAAATCTGTGCTAATGCTCCAGCGAGGTCGACGATCTGGGTTGAGAGACAAAGCGATCCTCTCACCACAGCCGCCAGGGCAGGAGAGACAGGCCCATTTTTGGATCGCGCCGCTCTCGACCAGGACTAACTCGTCCGGTTCTGTTTCAGGCGTTTGCGGGAAGGCGTCCTGCCTGCTCACCAGATAGTCATACTTAAGTACTCCAAGCTGCCGAAGCAGGTTTGCCAATATCTTTTTCATCTCACGTCACCATGTCCAGAAAGGGCGTCATGTCCCCCCGGCCCGGAGTTTCAGTTGCATCACAACACGGGCAGCCCGGGCGCGGCGAAATCTCAGGAAAACGCTCATCGCGCGCGTGAAACCGGCGCATCCGCGTCGGTGCCATTCCGTTCGCTCCGGCGAACCCGGTGATACCGGTCAGCCATTCATTTACCGCCATGGCACCCGCCTCTGTCGTGAAGGTCACAACGGCAGGGGAGGGGTCACCCTCACCGAGCAGATAGGCTTCCTCTTTAAGTTTTTCATAAGCCTCTGGATCAGTTCGCTGCAAGGCCTCCTCGCGAGCGCGTCGCGGGTTGATGAACCCGCCGCAAAGCAGACAGGGGTGTCCGGGCACAAGGGTGGTAACCCGGGCAAACAGATCGAACGACTGAGCATCGCGACGCTGCATTGCGAGACCGACATCGATGACCGCAATGCCATAGAAACGGGCGAAGCGGTTCAGAAAGAGCCGACCGGCGTGGTCATCCGTGCAGCAGAAAATCACATCACAAGATTTCAACGCGTCCCATGTGCATGGCTCTCCGGCCCAGGCATCGATGGTTGCCAACGACATGCCAAGATTGGCCTCCGCAACTGTCCGCGCGTGAATGTCGGCCTTGGCTCGATGAGCATCAACATCCTCCTGTCGTGCGCCATGGAGTCTGTTGAGGTTTGTATCTTCAGCATGGTCCTTTTCGAAGAGGACCGCTTCGCGCACGCCAAGACGCATCAGCAAGGGCAACACTGCGCTTCCCGTAGCACCCCCTCCGGAAATGCCGCACCGAAACTGCGTGATCATTACATTGGCCTGATCGCCGAAGAGCCGGGTTTGACGGTCAAGGAAGCCCAGATTGCTGCCGTTCTCCGCGGTGAGGGTCAGGCGCGGTCCTGTGTGAAGAATACGTGCGATAGCCGTTGGCTTTTCGGCCGAGCGCCAAATCCTCACAGCAATCTCGCCGTCGCTCGCAATCAAAACGCTGATCAGTCCGGGTGCACCCTTGATCAGGGCGGTCCGCGCGAGTTCCGCCTCGTTCCGATCATCTTGTTTGGAAAAACGGGCCCGGCCCTTTGGATGGGTATGAATGATGGCGGGAACCAGACCATCGGACTTGGCGCGACCAAGCAATCGCATGAAGCTGTCGGTTTGCCACGTCACGTGGCGCTCGGAGGCTGAGACCACGTCGTCATCATCGAGATCGATGAACGCATGCGAAATTAGCCGTGTGCGAGCAGTGTCCGTCCAGGGGTCTTTCTCGATCGCCGCCGTCCCAAAAAGCATGTAGGCGGAACGCTCAGCACCGGCACCCTGCGCGAGCAGGGACCGGATACCGGCTTCGTGCGGACCAGCCAGAATAACATCCAACGGGCCCTTCATGGCCGCGCCTCGGCGAGAGCTGTTTTGATCCGTGCCACCATCGTGCGCAAACCATCAATGCCGGGCCGCCAGGCGTTGTTGTGGCGCGACCAGCGCTGCCAAACACGACCTGCAAAAGTGTGCTGCACTGTGCAGGCTTTCGGGACCTGACCGTTCGCCAGCGTCAAATGCGGAGAGGCATAAAACATGTCAGGCGCGCAATCGGGATACCCGGCTGGCAGGAGTACAAGGATATCCGCGGCTTCGACATTGAATTTGCCTTCAGGCAGCTCGAGCGACTTCAGGATGATGCCGGTCTCACGGCCTTCCTGAACGACTTCGAACTGATAGCCGTGGTCCACCAGAAACGTCTGATCAAACGAAGGAAGGGTGTCCCCCTCCGTCGTCTGATCGATGAGCGAGATGAACCGCTCCACACCCTTGGCATCGAGATTGATGACATCGCTGTCAGCAATCTTGCGGTCCTGCTGGCCCGGGATTTCCTGCCAGAGATTGTAGTTTTCCGGCAGGTCAGCAAGCTTACGCAGTACAAATCCGCTGATGCACGCGCGCGGCCATTCAAGATCCTTGTCGTCAATCTTAAACTTGAAGACACGGTCCGTCCGCGCGACCAGCACTTTCTCAGCACCGCGACCGCGCAGATCATAGCTTTCGTCGAGGCGAATGTCTTCGAAGTCCCCATTTGGCAAAATGGCGATTGCCACATGCTCATCAACAGGATGCCCATCGGCAGCTTCGATCAACTGGCGACCGAGAACCTTTGGGTCATCGAAAACGTGTTTCTTGAAGTTGAGGCCCTCATCGGCGATGAAGACCGGGAAGCGAGGATCATTTCCTTGCGATTTCATTGTGTTCGTCCTTAAGAAGTTGGCGGACGCAAACCTCATGTCTGCGCCTTCACAAGGACAATCGCGGCGTCAGGAGGAATCCGGTAAGCCTGATCCGATTTTTTTTCGGAGCGTGCCTGAGGGCGGTTCGCTGCAGATGAAGAAATATGCGCAGCGGGCGCAGCGATCGCTGCGTTTTGGGGGGAAATGCCCTTCGAGGATCGCAATTGCAGCTTGAGCGATCTTTGTTTTCCGGTTCCCCAACTTCGTACTGCTCATGGTCAATCGGTCCTGCGTCGCGCCGGTCAGGAATACGAACTCAGCCTCGCCGTGGCCTTCAGCGGCTAGTTGAAACGCTGCCGCATCTAAGGACTCGACAGCGTTCGTGGTCTTGCGTCCTGTTTTGATGCGCCGCAGTACCCTGCCAGATCCAGCAGATCCAGCATCGACTTCCTCATGTGCAGATACGACAATCTCTGCCTTACCGAATTTCAAGGGAATTGGGGTTGGTGCGCGCCGTTTTTCGCCTGTGCGGAGCAATCGGAAAAAACTCAGCAGCTCGTCTGAGATTTGACGGTACTCGGCAGCGTATCCATGATCCACCGGACCATTTTCCATCCACGCCTTATCCATGATGGCTGCGAGTTCGGCTTCGCTTGGTTCATCGTTCAAACGAGACGTCAGCTCATCGACAACGCCTTGGACTGCGTTGTGCATACGCATAAGGGGCGACTCTGCGCGACGACCGCCAACTTGCAACACATGCGCAAAGAAAAACCGCCGTGGGCACTTTTCATAGGCCGCAAGCTGAGAAGGCGATATGCGAGCGATGCCATCAACTTCCAACTTTATTCCGTTCGCTGATACCGCACCTTCAGCCGATGCCGATTGCGGAGATTCGTTCAGAACATGACCAGATATGTCATCCACGAACTTCGATCTCTTGCTGTAGGCATAAAGTATCAGTCGCTCCTCCGCTCTGGATAAAGCGACGAAAAACAAACATTGCTGCTCCTCGTCATGCCCGGACGTGAGCGCGTCACAGCCCTTAAAGGGCGCACCCTCGATCATGCCGTCAGGAGGTGCAAGTCCGCGATTTTGCTTAGCTGACAGCGGAATGGATCGGCTGGTCAATGCCGGCAAATGAAGGACTTTGAACTCAAGGCCCTTGCTGCCGTGAATGGTCATGATTCGGACAGCGTCGAGGCTTTGTGCAGCTTCAGGCAGGTCGCGTAAGTCACGTTCATCTGACACTATGACAAGGCGTCGGATGTGATCGAGAAGATCGCGAATGGGGTACCCGGATTTTTTCGGTAATGTTGATCTCAGAAAGTTCTGAAACTGCCACAGTGCAATCGCAGGATTTGCGTTGCCTGATCTTGCTCCCTTCGCAAATTCGGCGGCCAAGCGCGTCTTGTCGAGATAGAGAGTTGTAATCACGCGCCAGGCCGATGAAGTGGGTTCAAACTCCCCGAACACCTCAATCAGCCTTGAGAGGGACTTCTCACCCTCCTCGCTGATGTCGTCTAGGCCCGAAAGCGTTTGCCTCCAGTCCAAGGGCAGTGTGTTTCTAGCGGCACGAATCGCATCAACACAGGTTGAGACATCCTCAATTGCCAGTTGAAATGGGCGGAGAGACGCGACGCAGGCAAGTCCCATGGCGCGCGGATCAACCACTAGGGAAAGGACGGAAAGCGCTTGCTTGATTTCTGGTCGGTCAAAGAGGGGCCCAAGAAACAAGACCGGAATCCCCCGCGCCTCTAAACCAGCGGCGATTTCTGCCAGTCTCGCATTGCCCTTACATATTACGGCCTGATCACTGAAAGACGTGGTCTCGTTGCAGGCCTGTTTTATTCGGAAGGCGATTTCGTCTATTTCACGATCCTTGGCATCAACACCCACAAACACAGGGCTAACCCCATTAGCACCTTTAAACGCCGTGGCCTCAAAGCCTACCCCGGCAGCTGCCATGCGCGTTTGAGCGAAACCCTTGAATGTGTCGCATATTTCTTGTGATGACCTGTAATTGATATTGAGTGGGAGACTTTCGCCTCCTAAGAAATCCTCGGTCTCAAATCGATCAATGTTGTACGAGGATGCGCCTCGAAACCGGTAAATTGATTGTTTGGCATCTCCCACCACCCACAGGTTGGTGCCGTTGGGCTTCAGCGCTTTCAACAATCGCACACTGGCCCTGTTTACATCCTGATATTCGTCCACCAGAACATGGTCATAGAGTCGTTGAAGTTTCTCGCGAACATCCGCGTCACTTTCGACGAGCATTGTCGGTCGAGCGACCAGATCACCAAAATCTACTACGCCGCGTTCCGACTTCAGGCCTTCATACAGATCATAGACGGCTGAGATCTCCAGACACTTTTCTGCTGCCTCGATATCCTCCTCTGTGTCTGCGGCCTCCATCATTTGCTCGGCGAGTTTACGGTAGTGGATGTTGTCGACTACCTCATCCTTGGCCCGTGAAATGGCTGAAAGGAGAGAGCGCAGGGTATCTGTCGGATCCCAAAGTTCGTTGAAATGCTTCAAACGCAGCCGTGGGAATTCATCCTCCAACAGGGCAATGGCTTCAGTCGTATCAATCATACGTGGATCTGCGGGAAGACCCACGCGGTCATGAAACCTGCGCAGGATATCAAGCCCAAATGAATGAAAGGTCCCAATCCAAGCGGCACCAGCCGCTTCCGGCCAAACCCGCAGGGCCCGATCGGTCATCTCTCCTGCGGCCTTGTTGGAAAATGTCAGGAGCAGAATGGATTCTGGCTGCACATCACGGTCTCGAAGCACAGACAGGCGGCCAACGAGAGTCTGGGTTTTGCCTGTCCCGGGTCCCGCCTTCAGAAGAAGCGCCTTTCCGTCATGATCCGCGGCAATCTGTTGCTCGCGGTTCAATGGTTTGGGCGGGCTTGCGATATCCGGCGCTTCCTCCAACACCGGTAACAAAAGCGCATCAAATAGCTGGACCGCAACCATGTCGTAGGGGGCGCCAAGGCGCTCCGAAATCTCCTCTGCACCAATGTTGTCTTCGACATGCCATGACCAGGCCAAACTGCGCGGAAAGAGGAACTCTCGCGCAAACATGTCCATCTGGACTTCTTGGCGAGCACGGTTGCTGTAATCGACAACGCGATCCGCCCCAACTGAGGCCGGATCAGACGATCGTGCGGGATCGATGTTCATGGTTGGCTGGACATCAATGCCCCCGCCAAATTCATCATGACCTATCTCATGGGCAACAAGAAACGCATTTAAGAACTCAATGCCCGTATCCTCATGCAGGATGACTTTGGCTCTCGGCTGCAAGAGCGCCCGTCCACCTTTGAGCTGCGGATGGTCAGGAGCGAGCTTGCGGACTTCGTAATCCCGAGCTTCTGCCTCTTGAAGAGCAAACGAATAGGGCTGGGTTGGATCGCCTCCCTTGCTCCTACGCTCAGTATGAAGACGCGAGGCGCATCGACGAACGGCTTCAATCCGATCCATCATCTGCAAGCAACTCTTGCAATGCGCGTTGCTCCTCCTCGGTCAATCCAGCCTGGTTTACATAATCTTCGAATTCGATGGCCGGTTGCCCTTCAGGTTTCACATCAGATTTCATCGCAACGGCCTGTTGATCGCCAATTTGCATACCGCTAATGACATCCTGCAGTCTCACATCCAACAGTTTCGCAAGCTTATTTAGGAGAGAAATCGGCATCGAACCGATATGGACTACACTTGCTTGCAACCCCATGAGGAAACTCCGCGGCAAACCCAACGACTTTGAGAGTTCACGAACGTCGGCACCGTACAGTGCTTGCTCGACCTTCTGAACCCGCAAGACGCTGGTCGTCATAGCCTTGGTCTCAAGCGGAAGACTTGCCTCGACCGCTTCCATGTCGCTCATTGTCAGCTCGTGGAACAGATCCAGAAGTTCGTCTGCAAATTCAGGGTACTTTTTCAAATAGGTTTTCAGCACGGCAGGCGACATTTCAGGCTCAATCGTGAAGTCGCTGAGGACATCTTCTCTATTGGTCATCATTGTCCTCCAGTTTGAGTGCACGTCTGATCTTTTCAAACGCACGATCACGCCTGTTTCGTATGGTTTTTTCGACGCAGCCGAGCAGCTGGGTCATTGAAGGCTCACCGTCTTTGTTTGTCTCAATGGGAAATTCTGCGAGCATCAAATCGATCACCTTTCGTTCTTCCTCGGATAAGGCGTCAATCGCGCGACGTATGCGAAACCGGTAATCAAAATCTTCTTCTTTTGTCAGGCTTGGCTTTTTGTATCGCTCAAGCGCCTCTTCGACTTCCTCGCGGATGTCCTCACTGCCATCGTGGTGCACAACGGATTCGGTGGCATTTTCCCGACCACTTACCTGCCGGAATTTGTCTATGCGGACGGAGCGAACGGCCCGGTCAAAAAACACCTCATATGCGTCAAGCTGTTCGACGTAGTCCCGCCGGTCCTCAAACATGAGCTCTGTCACACGTTCTATTATTTTGTCGCGGATCTCGGCTACGCGAAAATCCTCGACATCCTTATCGCCGCGTCGGCTGTTGGGCCGGGGACAGGCGGCTTCAATCCGATCCAACAAAATGTTGTAAAGTGCCACAAACAGGCCATCTGCATTGTCGGTCTTGGTTTGTCTCAGGTGATAGAGCAGCACTTCGGAAGGCACGTAGTCGGCGTGCCGCCGATCTCGCATCGCAGCTTTGTCCAGGAGTTCATCAAAGGGCCAATCAAGGCTCAAGCGGATAAACGCACTAATCTCATCCCGTCGGGTATAGAGCTTTCCGCTTACTGTTCGTTTTCTGAGGGGTTCAATGCACATATCAAGTTCATAACTGTCTTAAATCAATTCGTTAAGCTGGCTTCTCCAGCACGCTCCCTTCGTTGTTTTAGGTGCTTTTACCTTGAAAGCTGTCAGAAACCAAGCTATATATCCGACACTTGGAGGCGAACATGCAAACCACATCTCAAGCGATCAAGGCCTATGCTGAAGCGCTGCCGGAGGGTGCGACCCTGTCGGCGCGGGAGTTGTTGCACCTCGGAGAGCGTGCGGCGGTCGATCAGGCGCTGTCTCGGTTGGTGCGGCGTGGGGAGCTTCTGCGTGTGAGGAGAGGATTGTTCGCCTTGCCCATGAAAACCCGCTTCGGGAACCGGGCACCCTCGGTTGAGGCCGTGGTTGAGCACATTGCGAAATCAACAGGTGAGCGCGTGTCGCAAAGCGGAGCGTCGGCAGCGAACCTACTCGGCATTTCGACGCAGAATCCATCCCGTCAAGTTTTTTGGACCTCCGGGCCGAGCCGTCATCTAAAGCTCGGAGCGCAAAGCGTCGAGCTTAAACATGTGCCGAGCTGGCAGCTTCGTGCGCCCAACAGCCGTGCCGGACACGCCTTTCGGGCGCTCGCCTATTTCGGTAAGTCTGAAGCTGCCCAGGCTTTGAGGCGTATAAAGGCGACGTTGAACGAAGAGGAGCAGCGAGAGCTTCTGAGCCTTCGCGCCTCTGCGCCGACCTGGATGGCAAAGGAACTTAGCGCGCTTGCGTCATTGCAATGACCGAAAGCCAAACCTATTTTTCGCTGTCGCGCGAAGACAAGATCGACGCGCTGGAAGTGGCCGCCTCGAAACTGGGGCGGCCCGCGGACCTTTTGGAAAAGGACATCTGGGTCGTTTGGGTCCTAAACGCCTTGTTCGATAGTGATCTTGGCGAACACTTGGTGTTCAAGGGCGGAACGTCGCTTTCGAAGGTCTACAAGGCGATCGACCGGTTTTCAGAAGATGTCGATCTGACATATGATATCCGGCAGATCATTCCCGATCTTATCAAGGACCCAGACGATCCATATCCGCCAAGCCGCTCGCAAGCTCAGAAATGGACCGAAGCCGTTCGGGATCGCTTGGGCGAGTGGGTGGCGTCAAAAGTGGCCCCCATTTTGTCGGACGAGGTCAAGGCAGCGGCGCTCCCGGCAGAAATCCGGGTAGAAGGTGACAAGATCTATCTGAACTACGACGCGGTGCGCAGCGGCAGCGGATATGTTCGATCCTCGGTCTTGTTGGAATTTGGCGCCAGGTCCACAGGTGAACCGGCGCAGCGTCACGAAGTGGTTTGCGACCTCTCTGGGGCGCTACCTGAATTGTTTACGCCCGTTGCCATGCCTCGTGTGATGATGGCCGAACGGACGTTTTGGGAGAAGGCGACAGCTATCCATGCCTATTGCCTGCGAGGCACGTTTCGAGGCGGCGACCGCTATGCGCGTCACTGGTACGATCTTGATCGTCTGCAGGCTGTGGGTATCGCTGCACGGGCGCTGGAGGATAAGACGCTTGCTCAAGATGTTGCGAAGCACAAACAGCACTTTTTTCGCGAAACCGATCGTGCGGGCGCGACGATTAACTATGCCGATGCCGTCTCAGGGTCGCTTTGCCTGATCCCAGAAGGGGTGGCCCTTGAGGCGCTGGCCCAAGACTACCAGAAAATGCAGGAAGCAGGGCTACTTCAGTCAGGCGCCATCGCTTTCGATGACCTAATGGCTCGTCTGATGGTTCTTCAAGATCAGGCCAATAACCGAGCTGAATGAAGGAGACGGATTTGGTGATGGGCGTGAATCCTTTATGACGTCTAACATTGTCGCGCCGATTGAAGACATCAAAGAAACGCATCGAGCTTTGGCTGTTTTGCGGGCGCTCGAGCGGGCTCCGTGCTACCGAACGCATGAACTCGTCCTTTTGGATTGGCTCCGAGTAATTGCGCTTGCAGCCACACGAGACGAACTCACTTCGACCGCCTGCTCACTGGAGACCTTCGGCTTGGTGCGGCTGGGCCAATACGACGATAATCGGGTGCTCGAGCTGACTGAGCGCGGTCAAGATGTTGCGTTGGGCCGCGCCACTGGGGAGGGCGTTTTGCGGCCGGGGCCGGACTGCCCTTACTGATCCACTGCCGATGCCTCATGCACGTGTAGTCCTCTGATCTGAAGGCTGTGCAATTGCGGACAGGGTCGGCTCAGTTCTTTGCAACATGTCGGACATACAGCGGCAAAGGCCTAGCTCGAAGCACTACCGTCGATCCGCAGGAACTCCACCGGCGGTTCACCCAGTTTCCTTCGCGGCCAACCGAGTCCTTCGTGTGATGGTTAGGTCTTGATGAATTTGGCCCCTCCTGCTTTTTGGTCAGGACCGCGCCCTACTCGGTCGGCTGCACGCAGCCGCCCTCCCCGAGCTGAAACGTCGCCTCTCCCTGCGACGTGCCGCTGTCCGGGCAGTCTCCTCCGGAGCCAACCCGGCCAGCCGTCGCATGGTCGTGATAACGCTTAATCTCGGCCGTTCCGGTTTCGGTCACTGGGGCGGGCGTGTGACATCAGTGATCACGTATCTCGCGTCTCGACCGGTGTTGGTCCTCGCTTTGCCGGACACGCAGCTCCGCGCCGCGATCATGTGTAGCAAACGATGTCCGACGACGGCCGGATTGCATTGGCCGCAGCTGGCATAAGGCCGGTGATGGTTGTGATGCGCAAATCGCAATTTATCGGGCTGCCGTAGAGGGTCCGTTCAAAGCCTGGGTAAAATGCACCAATTGCAGCTGCCTTGACGGTCCGCTTGAAATCGCTCAGCCAGATAGCCCTGCGCTCAACCAGTTTGCCTAGGGATGCTAGCCGTCGCGATACGTTGGGCAGTGCTCGGCAAAGCTCTGACCCGTCCGGGTGCGGATCGGGGCAAGACGAAAGAGAAGACACTGCCCCCCGCAGCATCTCCTTCGGCTGTTCCCCTGCTTCCTTCGCGGCCCCCGCACTTCTCCTTTTGTCTGAGTTGCATGACATGTTGGTCGCAGCTGTCGTCCCGTCCACAAAGGTTGTCACCGATCTTTTTCCCCTGACCCTGCGGGCCATTCCTCGCGGATCAAAAAGACCGTCGCCTGCCCCTCTCCGCTGCGCTTCGCCTTCGGTGTGGCCAAGCCTTGGCCAGCTGCAAGGTGACCATCATTGCAACGCAAACAAGGAGAAGAGCAATGACCACGAACTGCATCAAATTCACCAGCACCGACATCGAAACAGCCAAGGGCGTCGGCTCCATCTCGACCCTGACCTTCGACCTCGACATCACGGTCGAACCTGTCGCGAGCACGAACCCGATGGCCCCCACGCACCGCGTCCTCGGCCGCTCCCCGCGCGGCAAACTGGTCGAGTGCGGCGGCATCTGGAAGAAGCAGAACAAGGAGACCGGCGCCGACTACTACACGCTGACCATCCGCGACCATGGCTTCAACGCCAACCTTGGCAAGGCCGCGAACCAGGACGATCTGTCCCTGCAGGCCGTCATCCCCTGGGGTCCCAAAGACGCCGCCTAAGCCAACAGCCAGACCGCTCCGGCGGTCTGGCTTTTTCGCTTCGGGGAACTAGCCCACGGCCAGCGAAATATCGGTTTCCGAAGGATGCCGAATATTTTGGAAGCGGACGCAGAGGCGGATAGTCAGACTGGAGATGTCGCAGTTGCGGCTTTGATCTTTCTGCTCTGTGACAACGCGGATCGCGGGAACCCGAGGCTGAACCGAAAGTCAGCAGGGAAAACTGGGAGCCCAGTTAGCGAGGCAAGCGCACTCCTTCTCTCAGTCGAGCAACCCGTGCCTGGGCCGTCTTGGCGAAGCTCCCTGGGGCGGCGAACTCGCCCTTTGCCGCAGGCAACGAAATCGCAAATCAACGTCATGCATCCCGGGGCAACGTCTCACGTCAGGGTCACCGCCGCGCGCCTTTCCGTCGACCTGTTGGCCTGTCAGATCGCTAGCCCGGGGTCGAGCGGTCGGCAACGCCAGGGGCAGGTTTCTGGACGGCTGGTTCTTTACGCTGAATAGCCTCGAAACACGCTGCCTCTCGCCTGCGGCTCGAACGCGTGTTTCGAACATCTTTGGTCTTTTGAAAACGTAAAGCACCGTGACGCCTTGAGCGCTGCGGGGCATCGCTCACAACAAACCTGCTCCTGGCGTGCTCCATTTTATTCCGCCCCGTGCCGGGTGCAGCCCGCTCTCATGCCCCCGGCCTTTTCCACGATCCGTCCAACGACGATCAACGGAAAGGATCACACCATGACACTCGAACAATCCATCGACCTCGCCGAGCTGCAAGCCGACATGGCCTTCGAGGCCTACCTCGCCGCCTTCGATGAAGACGCCCATCCCGAGACCCTCGACAGCCTCGAGACCGAGGCGCTGATCGCCCGCATCCGCTACGACGACCTGCGCTCTCCGGGACTGGGTCACTGACCCAGACACCCCCTTGCGGGTCTTCGAATCCGCAGGGGTCTGAAACTGTTTCTTTGAAGCATCGTGAAGCCCTCTGAGTGTTTGCCCCGCGCCATCCCGCGCGGGCCACCTTCGTGTTCCTGGCGCCCGATCCGTGACCGGCCCGGGCGCTTGGGTTGCTCGTCGTCGCGTGCTGTTTGAGCGTAAATTTCGGAAGCTTTTTCGACCTGGTTGTCCTGCATCGATGAGGGCGGGACCGGTTCAATATCGCGCCGCGACGCGGGGTCTTGATGGCGTCCAATGACTGCAAAAATACACGACACGCAAAACGTAATATTGCGCAATGTGATGTATTGAAGTATAAGCGAAGGAGAGAAGGAAGACGTTGGCAGGATATGGCCAATGTTTGCACATTTTGTCCGAGGGGTCTGACCTGTGCCGAGGCCAGCGGAAAACCTGAAGCTTGAAGAGCGCATCGAAGTCGCGCGGCGCTTTGCAGCGGGCGAAAGCGCGCGGGACCTGGCGGCGGCATTTGGCATCTCTCCGCGTCATGTGAACCGGCTCGCGAAAGAGGGGGCGGGCGAGGGGATCACGGTGCGCGATCCGAGCGAGACAGTGGCGTTCAGGGCCAGCCGATCCGAGCTGGACGCCTTCGATGCGGAGTGGCGCGCGCGGGGCTATGCCAACCGGTCTCAGGCACTCAATGCGGTGCTGCGCGGTCGCTGCGGATTCCTTGATGTCCCCCGCGATCTGGTCGCCGAATTCTGCGCCGCATGGCGTCAGGCGAGGGACGTGAGCGACACCGGACTGGTGCTCGCCAAGGCGGTCCATCGCGGTCGGCTGGAGGTCTCGGAGGCGGACCGGGCGGTGCTGATCGAGTTGCTCGATCTGGCGCAGTCGATGAGCCGTGAGATGGGCCGGATGAAGGATGCGGCGCAGGCGCTGCGTCATCGGGAGTGGTCGCGAAAGGAAGAAGGGCAGGGGGAGGAGGGCGCGGTTCTGGAGGACAGCTTGCCCGCGACCGGCGGCGGTCTGAGGCTGGTGCGTGAGAGTTCCGGTTCAGAATTGGATTGCCCTTCGCTGCCTCTCGGAAAGCCTCGACCGCGAACGGCGATACCCGATGATTTTCTGAAGAACCGGAACTCTCGAAATGGCTGATCCGCTCGCCCTCTATACCTCGGTCATGGGGCGGCTCTGGGAAGATGAGCGCATCCGGGGTCAGGCCGCGGCGCGGATCGACGCGCGGCTGGCGGGGCGTCGGCAGGGGCGGAGCTTCGCGCATGTCGGATCCATGTCGGCGCGCAACGCGCTGAAGGCAGCGTCGGGTCAGAGCCGGGCGGCGGTCTTCAAACGGATCCGGGCCGGAGGCTGCAAGACGCGTGCTTCGCTCGGGGCGCAGATTTCCTACATCAACGACAAGGCTGTCTACACCTACTCGACGATGACCAATGCCCTGACCGATGCCACGGTGCTTTCTGAGGAGCAGAAAGAGGACATTATCGAGGACTGGGCAGGGACCTGGCGCGGCTCGACCAAGCTCGGTTTCACCTCGCACTTGCTCCTGTCCTTCCCGACCGACGTGACCGTCGATCAGGTGCGCGACATCGCAATGGACTGGACGGAGCATTTCTTCGAGAGCGGGGAATATGGCGATCAGTGGGACTATGTCCTCGCGGTCCATGACGACCGGGCGCACAAGCATGCCCACATCATCCTGAACAATCGCGGCGTCGAAAACGGCACCTGGTTCTCTTGCTGGGCCGAGGGCGTGATGTCGCCGCAGCTGATGCGCGAGAAGCAGGCCGAGATCGCTGAAGGCTACGGCGTGATGCTCGACGCCACCACCCGGCTCGAGCGCGGCATTTTCGAGAAGCCCGCCGGGATCGAAGAGATCTACCGCGCGAAGGAAGAGGCCCGCCTGCCGCGCGAGATCGTCATGACGGCCCAGGAATCCGCCATCGCGCAAGCGCAGGTGGTGGGCTTCGCCAAGGACTACAAGAACCTCGCCGACCTGCTGGACCGGATGGATCGGCACCACATGGCCCGCGCCGTGCGTGGGATGGCGGACGGGCTTGGTTCGGGAACGCCGTGGAATTTCACCGAAGGAGAGATAGACATGAAGGACATCAAGACCGTCGGTGATGCGATCGACTATTCCGAGCGCACGATAGAGGCGCTCAGGCTCAAGGCCGAAGAACTGGACCCAGCCGAGCGTGCCGTCTTCGAGGCGAAGGCTGCGCCGATTATCGCGGACCTTTCGCAGATGGTGCCGGACCCGGAGCTGCGCACGCGCTTTGGCAAGCAGCTCGAGGAACCGTATCCCCCGGGGGCAGGTAGCGACGTGCTGATCGCCGCGCTTCAATCCGGCAATGACGAAGGGCTCCGCGACGTGCTCGAGCGTGCCGAGGGCGCGGGCATGGACAGCGAGGAGCTGGTGGCCCGGATCGCAGCGGGCGGCACGCGCAACTACGGCATGGCGCAGGACTGGGTCGAGCGGGACATGAACGCGGTGCTGGCCAAGGACGGTTTCAGCGTCGAGACGGCCAATGATGACCAACTGGATGCCGCTCTGGAAAAGGTCGACGGCGTGATGGACGCGTTGATGGAACGCGCCAAGGAACTGGGCGTCGAGATCGGTCGAACCCTCGCGGACGAGGAAGAGGCGACGTTGCCGCTCATCGACGAGGACGACCGGACGCCTAATCCCTACCTGCAGGACCTCGCCGACATGTTGCGGGACGGCAAGCTTACCGAGGAACAGGAAAAGACGGTCGAGCGGACCCTGCAATCCGAGCTCTTTAAGGAATTGGGCGAAGAGGGCCTGGCCGAACTTCGGCGCGGCAACTACGAGGTGCTGGACGCAGCCCTTCCGAGCAAGCTTGACCAGATCACTGTCACGCAGGAGTTCCTCGAGATGACCTTTGAGGAGACCGGCGACCAGGTCTTCACCGACCGCGCCGCCGGGTTGCAGCAAGACAAGGCGACCGAAGTGGCGCGGCTGCGCGGCCAGCAGGAGGCGCAGGAAATGGGGCGCGACCTTGGCCGTGCCAGAGAACTGGATCGTGGTCTCGATGACGAGATGGAATTCTAAAGGGGGATGACCACCATGACCAAGACACTTCCCCTTTTGGCCGCGCTCCTCTTCGGTGTGATCTGCGGCGCCGTCATCGGCACCATCATCGCCGCCTTCTACCTGATACTGGCCCTGAAAACCGGCTTTGGCAGTTTCGACATGCTGGCGCTCTGGAAGGCTGGCGCCGGTACCCGCGCGGCGCATCCCGACGCCTTCAAGGTGGGGTTTGGCGCTGTCGGCTTCGGGGCTATCGGCCTCGGCGCGCTGGCGCTCGCTTGGACCTGGAAGAAGGAACGGGACGACTATGGCTCGGCCCATTGGCAGACCAAGGCGGAGCTGAAGAAGAACGACATGCTGCAGGCCCCCGGTAAGGGCTTTGTCTGCGGCAAACTCGGCGCTCCGACCTCGAAGGCGGAGTTCATCTCCTCGACGACCATCCCGCATGTGATGATGGTGGCGCCGACCCGTGCCGGTAAGGGTGTTGGCTTCGTGATCCCGAATCTCCTGGGCTTCGGGGGCTCGGTCGTGGTGCTCGACGTGAAGGGCGAGAACTTCGAGAAGACCGCGCGACTTCGGGCGCTCAACGGCGATGAGGTTTATCGCTTCAGCCCCTTTGATTGGGCCAATGCCACGCATCGCTACAACCCGCTCGCCCGGATCGCCAAGGCACCGAGATTCGCGCAGCGCTTCACCGAAGTCTCGATCCTCGCCGACCTCTTCCTCGACAAGGACAATAAGCAACTCGACACCTTCTCCGAGGCCGGCAAGTCGATCTTTGTCGCGGCCTGCCTGCTGGCGATCCAGCGTGGCACGCCGAATCTTGGCGAGGTGAACAAGATCGTCGCCGGGGGCGAATACAAGAACGCGCAGTACAAGACCTATGCCGACGAGGCCGAAGAAGACATCCTGCGCGAGCTCTGGACCAACGCGGCCTCTGCCTCCTCGCGGCTTCTGACCTCGAACATCCAGGCGCTGATGACTGCCGGTCTCAAACAGTGGGACAACCCGGCGGTGCGCTCGGCAACCGAGGCGAGCGACTTCGATTTCTCGACCTTTAGGCAGACCCCGCAGTCGCTCTACATCGCAGTCTCCGAAGATCACATCGCGACGTTGGCGCCGCTCCTGCGCCTGATGTTCGCCGATCTCATCGCCTCGATCCGGCTGAACGAGCCGGGTCCGGACGAGCCCTGGCCGGTGATGATGATGATCGACGAATTCCAGCAGATGGGGGCCATGCCCTATCTCGAACGCGCGATCCACTCGCTGGCGAGCTATGGCGGCCGCGTCGCGATGATTGCGCAATCGCTGGCTTCGCTTGATCGCATCTATGGGCCCGAGGGCCGCGAAAGCCTCGAGAACGGGGCAGGGCTGAAGCTCTACATCACCCCTCGGGACCAGCGCACCGTGAAGGAAGTCTCCGCCGCCGTCGGCAGCACCACGCGCGAGGCTGTGACCCGGATGTATGGCCGCAACAAGGGCTTCCTAGGGGCGACCTCGACATCAGCGCGGCTGGAAGAGCGGCCGCTACTTTCCGAGACCGAAGCGCGCTTGATGGACCCCGACGAGGTGATCATCCTCGCCTCGCCCCAGCATCCGATCAAGGCGAGCCGGATCAAGTATTACGACGATCCCTTCTTCAAGGACATGCTGGCTCGGCAGGAGGGCAAGCCGTTCCCTTATCCGCCGAGTGTGCAGGGCGTGGGGCCCTGGAATGGAATAGTGGGTGGCGACGGTGGTGACGAGGCAAAAGCTGATGACCCGGTGAAACCAGTCGAACGCGCGCCTGTCCGGGACCGATCACAGCGGCGCGAGGCACGGGCGATGAGTGTGATGGCGTTGGAGGCCGGGCGCGGGCAGCCTGAGCCCGAGACACTGGAGCGGGAAGCTGCCGTGCCGGAAGAATGGGAGGCTGCCCTCGACCGGCAGGAGGACTTCATTGAGGAGTTGTTGGGTGGGTGATGACGTGACGGTCCCTCTAACCTACAGTGGTTCCGAGAAAATCGTTTTGGTCTGGAAGGTAGTTTATTTTGAGAGTTGAGGCCGCGGAAAATCCAAAGCACGATCCGATCGAAGGTGTCTCTTTGGACGAAGCTCGCTCGGTTCTTCGGTCCGCGACGCCTGGTGGTGGAATTGGTCTGGAAGAAGTCATTCGCACGTTTGACTGCGACGCGCTTCGTGCTGATGAGATTCTACGGGCGTTGGCCGTGGCTGGCTACATCGAACCCTCGGATGTCCGAGGACAGCTCCTATTCTGGACACTTACGCCAAATGGCAATCGGCTGGCCTTGGAAAAGAAGCGAAAACGCATCGATCCTGAAAAGGTCAATGCTACTGTCTTAGAGCTGATCAACCGTGCGAAGATCATCAATTCGGACCCTGATCGTCTGCAACGTATCACCTTGAAGCTATTTGGCAGCGCCTTGCAGGAGCGGGACGACTACGGTGATGTTGATGTTTCCATCACCTATCACCGACGCCAATTGCCAGTGGAAGAACGTGAGCGCTTAGAAGCTGCGTTGCGGACACGCCAAAGCGACCACGATCGCCAGACGGTGATGGGACAGGTGATGGGTGCTGAGCAGCAGGACACTCGCGAGATCCGGGCCGCGCTGAAGAAAGGTTTGCCGCACCTTTCGCTAATGCGCGATGATCCTATGGAGCTTGGGACTCCGTTCCGTTGGCTGGTTGATCACGATATCAACGCGGACGCACCGCGCGGCGTCGCTGAGACCACCTTCAGGCCCAACACGCCATCCCTCTTCGCGCAGACCACACGGGAGCTTCCGCCGGTTAGCCTGATGAAGGCGCGCTATCGGGAGATTTCCCCGACGACGAAGGTCTCCGTGGAAGGCCTCCACATCGGCATGGAGGATGCCCCTCGGCTCGAAGAGGCGTTGTGGTCTCCTCGGGTGACATACGAAGGAGACCTAGTTCCGAACGATGCGAGAGACGATCCATGTGTTCGATTCGCGGGGTTTCAGCACCTTTGCCCAATCTGGAAGGAGCAGATTGGCGGTGTACTGATGCTGAAACGAGCCCTGGAGTGGTGCGATCAGAACAAGGTTTGGCTGCGTGATCTCGTACCGATGGTCTCGATTTCACGAGGGAATAGGTGCAACGTTATCCGTCTCGGGGTGGTCGGCCAACTGATCTATTTCGAAGTCGGGCCTACTGTTCAAAAGGGTAGTTTGATGCCGATTAACCGAACTCGCGTTTCCAAAATCGACCTGGCTGGTGCCTATGCTGTGGCTCGCGCACTATCCAAGATGTACTTGGAGGCGCGATGCGCGAAGTTGCCAGCCTGTTCCGCGACAATATTCCTGCCTTCGGTTGAACTGGAACGGCTACCAGATTTTCCGAGTCTGGTCAGAACTGATAATTTCAAGGAGGGTGGATTTGCCGGGCTTGTGAGGGCGGAGTTGAGATAGATGGCGCGCTATAGATTGCGAAACAAACACCGCATTCCTATTTTTCAGTAATGGCCATCATCTCTCAATCCAAATGAAAAGCAGCGCTATCTACCATCTATGGAAACGTCAGGTGTTCTTGAGAAATCGGCATCAAGATTTCGATCGACTACTTGCCACGAGGCGCTTTTCGTCCGGGATATACCTGATCGGCTGCGCGGGTGAGATCGTCTATGTTGGGCAATCCTGGGACTTGGTCAGGCGCTCAATCGAAAGCCTGGGCAACCACTACCACAGGGTAGCGGACACGAAACTGAATTGCCCCGAGTTTGCCGGAGACCATCAACTTAAGTAAGGATGATGGTTATGACAAAAAGCAAAATGGCAAATCGCTACTCGCCTGAGGTCCGCGCACGTGCGGTCCGAATGGTGTTTGAGCATCAAGGCTCCTACGAAACGCAGGTGGTCGGCAGCGCCGCAGTATTCCAAGATCAAATGAGCGACTGCGGGGCATTTCACCCCGAGAACCTGCAACGCCAACTCGATGCCGCTGTGCAAAACTCCGAGCCGCCATGGGCGGTCAAAAAGACCCGCCGGAAGACCGAACGCAAGTCGCCAAGGCAACCGGAAATCGCACTTGAGCCGGTCGAGTGGACCGAGGAGGAAGCGGCTGGGTTGGTGCAGGCCTATGGCGTTTCGCTGAGCGAACCGTTGCGATTTAAGATCAACCTCTGTGAGGATGGGTCGGTGATTACCAAGGATGGGGAAGTCATTGGCACTTGGACGATGGATGAAAACGCCCATCCCTCCTTCTTTCCTGAGGGCGCGGCCGAGCCCCTCATCTTTGATGTCTTCCTTGGCCAGCTATGTCAGCGTGTTGCCGAGTGGTATGAAGCTGAAAACGGTCAAGTCATAGGGTAGCGATTGCGATCGCTCGAACTTTTTTCGTAACAGTACTTTCAGATCCCATCAGGGAAGTTCTAAAATCGAGGCATTGGCCGCATGCTCCTGCGTCTGCTCTAGAAAGGTAAACTCTTGGCCGTCGAGGATCGTCTTCCAGATCAGTTTTCCCGGGACTTGCTTGCAGGCAGTCTCATGGTTGCAAACGATCAGAACAATCCTGTTCGATTGCACCTTGCAGCGGCCGGAATGCGAGAATTGTTCGGGCACATCCTGCATGCGGACGCGCCGGATGATGAAGTGCGCGCATGCGGTTGGTTCAAACAAGAGCCAAACACGAGGACGGTCACACGGCGCCAGAAGGCCATCTATTCCACTCAGGGAGGCCTGGAAGACGCATTCGTCGAACAGTTGGGATTGGACGTTGACGACTTGCACCGCGCGGCGATCCGATCGATAGAAGCCCTGAATAAGGCAACACATGTTCGGCCGGACACGCTGGTCAACGACGCGGCGACCATCAGTTCATTTGTTGATGAAGCCTTGGCGGCGCTTGAGGGACTACTTGTATCGTTTTCTGAAGGACGAAGCGCAGTCAAAGAGGCGTTGGTGGATGATGTCTATCGCGCAATGTCGGACGCGTTGATCGAGCAGACTTTCGATGACATCGATATTCTGGCAGGTAAAGGATACGAAATCGACCCTTGGATCGACGATGCGGAAATCGAAGTTGAAGCATTGCGTTCAAAGGTGATCGTTGTGCGCTTTTCAGGTGTTGCAAATGTCACCTTGCACTATGGCTCCAAGCACGACGCGGCGGAAATCCAACACGACTTTCCATTTTGGTTGAGGTTCGAAGCGCCAGTTGAAAAGCCTACCGAGCTAACCTTGGTTGCGCATCATTTCGACGATAGGTCCTGGTACAGCTGAACAAAGCTTTGTTCGGATCTTACTCTGCGGCCACGCCTTCTTCTGCATCAAGGGCCGAGATCCGTTCCTTGACCTCCTCACTTAGATAGTCTGCGTTGATCGTACGTAGATACCGCAAAGCTTCTTTGTCGTTGGCCTGATATTCTAGGCGACGTTTGTAGAAGGTTAGCCGCCCTTCTGCCTCCTGAATGATCTCTCCCCAGGTCTTGGCCCAGACACGGATTTTGATCGGGTCATCGATTTCGAGGACCAGCCCACGAGGTTTGTCTTTTTGCCGTGCCTCGAACTCAGCGTCTTTTGTGAAGCGGTTGGCCACTGCGACGAAGTCCCATTCCACGTTCGAGTGCTTGAAACGGTCCTCGAGCGCCACGGCCTTTGCGTACTTCTTGATCTGGTTGATGACGTCTTCGTTGAGATTTTGGCTTGGGCGCTTTAGTTCTATGACGAGGTGTTTGCGCTCTTCATCGGTGGCGGTAGGCATCCGGCATGACAGCATCAGATCAACAATAGCGGCTCTGCCCTCGGCGTCGAGAACTGGTGCACTTGGCGCGAGTGTTTCCCGAGCAACGCCATCATCACTGTCACTGCCCAGCAATTCGATATGGCTGCGCAAAACGGCGGATAGATCCTCGTCGTCGTTCATCAGGTTGAACTGTTCTCCGAAAATCCATGTCTCTTGGGCCATAATCCGGTGAAGTTGAGACCGTTCGAGTAGCTGACGTTTGGATTTTGGGTCATATACCAGGATCTGTAAGGCACGCAAAAACTCTAGACGGTCGGTGACAGCTTTTGCGGCATTGATAACAGCAGTAAGCGAGGTCTTTCGAAGAAGGTCTGCCAGTTCCTCTTGCTTTGCCTTGGGAAGGTCTACGACACTCTCGAGAATTGCAGGCAGGGCACCTGGCCCAGTTTCAATTGCTGCTTTGACGAGCTGAAGGATCAGCTTTTGCTGCTTCGACGGTGCCCTATCGAAGTCAGGGCTATAGTCGGCCAAATTCAATGCGACGACATCAAAGACCTGTCTTTCGTTAATCTCGATAGGATCAGAAGTTTTTCCCTCATAGGGATAGATCTTGGCCTCTTTCCATTCCTGGATTTTACCACGAGAACGCTCTGCTTCGCGCTCGCGAAAGTGCTCGCGCAACTTTGCCTTTGTCGCCTCGACAAGTGCCATGGAAGGCGGGTCGAGCTCTACGAGTCCTTCTGTGTTGTCGTCTGCAAGGTCCTGAAAATGGTCTGCGGTCAAATATGCAGTGAAGTCGAACCCGCGGGCATGAATTCCCGGCGCCATTTCGTGGAAGCTGAATCGGCCTGGTAGGCAAAGCATCAACTTCCGTTCGACCTTCTTTTTCCACTCAATAATGTCGAGTGTGGCTTTGTACTCATGACCATCTTCGGTGATCGCCGAAATTTCATAGGGCGTCACATCGCGAATTGCATCCCGCGCGTCGATTTCTTCGCCATCATAGATGATACGGAAAGCTGGGTCTTCGTAGAGCTGGAGTGCGAACACATCCCGGACCTGCCCGGCGAACCCGTCTGCCGACCATATTTCGAAATCGCGAACGACATTCTCAATTTCTACGGTGCAGCCAGTGTTCCCTGATGGGACTGTATCTGAAATCGTGAAGCGCTTCAGATCCGACTTTTCACCGCTGATCGAAAACTTCTTTCCGGCACGATGGGATACCCAAGTTACACGATCGCCGAGTGCAAATGCCTTGAAACGCCCCTGACCCTTTTCCCCATGAATTGACCTGCCGCCATCGGTTTTGATTGCGCGCTTCTTCCAAGATCCACCCAATGATTGGAAGAAAGCTTCGACCTCGTCTGCGGGAATTCCGGTTCCATCGTCGACAACTCGAATGACACCAAGCTTTGTAAGTTGACCCTCTTCTAGCTCAACCTTTACTTCGCGCGCGTCCGCATCATAGGCATTCCAAATGAGTTCAGAGATGGCTGCCAGCGGTTTCGCGGTGGTAACCCGCTGGATATGATCATTTTCGACTTTAATTTCAATTTTCTGCACGGATCGAGCCTCGGGGAGCGTTCAATAGTCAAACTAGTCCCATGCGCCGACTGAGTTTTCAATCGGAAAGACCAACGTCCAAACCAAGTTGTACCATGAGACCGGTCGAAGCGATTGTTTTCGGGACTCGCTTTGCCGTGAGATGTCAACGTCCCGGCAGATAGAACTCGGTAATCCCCCGCTTCCCTTCGAACCGCCCCAGCTGAACGATCACATCGATGGATTTCCGGATGTATTCCCGCACCTCGGCGAAGGTCAGCGGTGTGCCAGCTTGCAGCACCATGATCGCCAGCCGGTCGATGGCGAGTTCTGCGGTTTCCGCGTGGATGGTGGAGACAGACCCGCCATGGCCGGTGTTGATCGCTTCGAGATAGGTCAGAGCCTCGGCGCCGCGCAGCTCGCCGACGATGATCCGGTCGGGGCGCATGCGGAGGGAGGCCTGCAGGAGGGCGTTGGCGCTGCGTTGCGACCCGGCACCGCGGTCGCCCAGGAGGGCGACGGTGTTCGGCTGGCCGGGGAAGAGCTCAAAAGCATCTTCGATGGTGATCAGCCGTTCGTGTTCGTTTACATGCGTCAGAAGGTGTCGGGCGAAGGTGGTCTTGCCAGTCGAGGTGCCGCCACTGATCAGGACATTGAGCCGGGCCTCGACCAGAGTCCGCAGCGCCGCCTCGAGGTTCTCATCGGCGAGACTGGCAATGTTCTTCATCTTCTCGGCGCGGAGTGCATCGAGCGAGACGGCCTTGCCGAAGAGATAGGCGGGGGCGTAATCCCGGACGCTGCCCGACGCGAAGAGGCGGATGGTGATCGAGGCGCCGCGATCGATGGCGGGCGGCACGGCGACCTGGACCCGAAGAGGGCGGCCCGCATATTCCACCTTGCCGGAGACGAGGGGGTTCTTTTCAGAGACGCGGGCCTTGGCGTCGCCAACGATGGTCTGGGCCATGTTGAGGGCAGTGGTCCGATCCACGGTCTGGCCCTCGTGGCGCATGGTGGCGTCGCCCGCGACCTCGAGCCAGACCTTGCCGTCCGGATTGATCGCGATCTCGACCACGTCGTCGCGCCGCAGAAGGTCGCGGAACGGATCGAGATAGCGTTCGAGGTAGGAGGCTGGTGACGCCTGCTCCATCAGTAAATCACCACGTCTCTATCTACGAGCACGGTGACCGACGCGCCCTGATCGACATAGATGGTCGGGGCGATCGAGACCTGGTCGGCAATGACCGACCCGACCGCGTCCTGCAGATCGCTGCCGACATCGCCCAGGACGATGCTTGTGGTTTCGTTGTTGGTACTCTCCGCCGCCACGGCCGGTGCCGCCCCGATCACGGAGATCAGCGCCGCCCCGCCGAAGCGCTCGGCGAACTTGGTGTCGACAAGACCGGTGAGCCCCGAGCGACCGAGTTGATCGCCGCCCACGGCAGCGATTTCCATCGAGGTGCCGTCTGGGGTCAAAACGCGGGTCCAGAGGATCAGGATGCGCTTCTGGTGCATCTCGATCCCGGAGCGGTATTGGCCAAAAAGGCGGGAGCCTCGGGGGATCAGGAACCGGTCCCCGGAAAACGCTGGGACCGGTTCGGAGACCACCGCGACCACGGATCCGGGCAGGTCGCTGTTGATCGCGGTCTGGAGCGCAGCCTGGATTACGGAGCCTTGGGTCAGTGTGCGCTCAGGGTAAGCGAGACGGGCGGCCTCCTGCACCTCGAGCGGTCGCGCACTCTGCAGGAACTGCTCGTTGCCGGAGAGCACCGGCCCCCCGGTGCCGGCGGCCGCCGGATCGGCCCCCGCCGCGCCACTCGCGCCGCCGCGTGGACCGTCGGCATAGACCACGGCTGGAGACTTGATCTGCGCCGTCAGAAGCTCCTCGGCGACCCGTTCGGCCTCGCGCTGGCGCTGCTCCTCTTCTTGCCTGCGGCGTTCCTCGAGCAGGCGCTGGTCAGCAATCAGCCCCTCACGGTCGAGCTCGGCCTCGAGCCCTTCCCGCTGCGCCCGTTCGGCATCGAGCATGGCTTGCAATCCGGCGATGCGCGTTTCGGTCTGGCGCTGCAGGTTGGCCAACTCGGCCTCCTTTTCGGCCAATGTGGCTTCAAGCGCCACCTTCTGTTCGTCGAAGGCGTCGCGCAGATCCGCGACGGCGGACTGGATTTCCGAGTTGCGCGCGGCTTGGCTCGCGGCAAGGGCCTCGCGGAGCTTGGCGATCTCGGCCAGCACCTCGGCGCTCGGCTCGGGGGCAGGGGCCGCTCGCACATCAAGCGCTTCCTCGACGGCGATCAGCGCGTCGTTGACCCTTTGCTCGGTCTCGTCGGGCGGAAACTCCAACCGCCCACCGGTGCCGGGGCGGCGGTCCTGGAAGGTCTCGACATCGGAGGTCTCGAGCGCGCTATCGCCTTCCTGCAGGCCAGTCGCCAGGAAATACGCGACCCCGGCCCCGCCAAGGGCGAGGGCAGCGGCGAGCGCGCCGACCCCAAGGCTGTTGCCCCGGCGTTTGGATCTGCCGCGCTGGCTGAATTTATCGAGGCGGTCCTGCAGGTCGGGAGGGGTCTGATCGGCCATGGTCAGTTGCTCACGTAGATGGCGCTCTCGTCGCGCCAGGCGCAGATCCCCTCGTCGCCGATGCGCAGCGTCCAGTAGGTGTTCACCCCAAGCACCCGGACCGTGTTGCCTTGCTGGGTCCAGTTCACGGTGCGCTCACGGCCCTGGTCATCGGCCTTGAAGAGGGCGGGCTGGCGGCCATTCTCCGGGAAGACGAAATACGTGTAGCGCCCGTCGTCATAGATATGGCTTGGGCGGAAGTCGCCGATCCCCGAGACCCGGTAGTTGTAGTTGCGCGGCGCCTCATAGCCCTTGGGCTGGGTAGCACCTGTCGTGCGGCGTTCCTCGTCGGGGTAGCGGAAGCGGACCTCGAAGAACATGCCGGTGCGGTTCGGGATCGAGCCTTCGCGCAAATGGAAGGAATAGGTGCGGCGGTTGGTGATCACCGTCATGTTGGTCGAGGCATTGGCCACATGCGGCTTGATCGTGAGCACGTTGCCGAGCTCGGGGATCGGATCGACCTGGAAGCTTTCTGTGTCGCCGACAATCACGGCCTCGAAGCGTTCCCCCGCCCCGAAATGAATCGTGGTCGAATGCCGCAAGTCAGTTTCGATCCGGTAGACTTGGTTCTCATTGTAGACAGCAGTGCGGATGCGGATGTCGAGCGGGCCGCCTTGGGGCGTGGCCTCGGCGAAAGCGGCGACAGGAATGGCAAGCGCCAGGAGAAGCGTGGTGAGGAGCGCGGGCAGGGATTTCATGGGGGTCAGTTCTCCAGGGTCTCGGCGTCGACGCGGTAGGAGGTCACCACGAAGCCTAAGGGGTTGGCCCAGACGTCCTGAAGGCGCTGGCGGGTTTCGGGTTGGAAGTCGTAGCCGACGGTGGCGACGTAAGACCGGGTGACGGTGCGCGTGTCGCGGGGACGGCGCAGGGTGCGGGTGAAGCGGACCTGGGCCACGCCGCGCTCGATCTGGTTCACCGACTTGATCACCACCTCGATCTTGGCGTCGCGGCCGTAGACGGTGATCGGATAGTCCTCGTTGGTGGAGGACCAGAGATCGCGCAGGGTGCGGGCGGCATCGCCATCCGAACGATCAAGCACAGAGTTGATGCGTTGCTCGCCATCGGTCAGGTCGTAGGTTTCCCGATCATCGACATAGGCCACGAGATTGGCCTGGATGATGGCGTCGCTCTCGGAAAGCGTCAGCGCCTGGACGGCGGCGACGCGGTCCATTTCGCCGGTTTCCTTGTCCACGACGACCACGAAGGTCTCGGTCGTCTTGAGCGGAAAGAGGCTCGCGCCCGCGACCATGCCAGCGACACCAACCAGCACGCCCGCGGCTGCGACAAACCATGCGAAGCGCTCGCGCCGTCTTGGCCCATAAATGAAATCCGCCTCAAACGCATCGCGGTCAGGCGCGGGGGAACTGGTCGCAAGCTTCTTCAAGTCAATCTTCTTTCAAATCAGGGTTTGCGGAAGGCCTTGGCGGCGGAGAGGAGCGCACCAGGGCTTTGCCGGATCATCTCGCCGGTTCTCACCACACCTGCATTGGCCATCTGGTTCAGTTCCTGCGGGGATTTGCCGGTGACGAGGCGCGAGGTCGCGCCGGTGCCGTACTGGCGCGTGTTCACGAACCCCTGGCGCGCAAGGCCTGTGAGACCCACGGCATTCGAGGCAATGCCGACGACGCCGGTGAGGTTGGAGGCGATGTAGGGCACGGAGGCCATGATCCCGGCGCTGAGGATGAGAATCACGAGAAAGGGCAGGATCAGGCTGACGGTCTCCACGTCACCGGGATCGGCGGAGGCGTCCCCGATCGCTTCGGCGATGGCGACAATGATGCCCGCGGCCCCGGCGGCGGCGACGGGCATGAGCGCATAGCCGATGGTCGCGCGGGTCCAGGCCTCGAAGAGCGACTGGGTCGGCTTGAAGAGCGAGGTCACGATCATGAAGGGGGCGATCACGATCATCAATGCGAAGACGATGCGAGCGAAGGCGATGATCCCGGCAGTGACGGCGGCAAAGACCGCGGAAAGGACGAAGAAGATGGCGCCCAGCACAGCGCCAAAGACCCAGCCCGCGCGATCCCCGATCGTGTCGCCATAGGCGGTGATGCGGGCGACCATGTTGTCGAGGCTCTCATAGACCCCGGCCTCGTCACCCGAGCCGGTGAGGGCGAGGATCGAGGCTCCGACGGAGTCGGGCACCTGCGTGACGATGTCATAGATGACGCTGAAATTGTCCCAGCTCTGCGCGAATAACCCCACGAGCGCCACCTTCATCCCGAAGGCAAAGCCGGTGCCGAAGGGCAGGGGGCGAAGCTGCATGACCGCGTTGATCCCGAGAAGCACGACGAGGAGCGCGGCCCCGGCAGAAATCACGTCACCGACAGCACCTGCCGAGGAGACAAAGCCGTCCTGCGCCACGGTATCCACCGCGGCGTCGACCTGGCTCAGGATGTCGCGAATAACGCCCATCTACTCTTCACAGGCCTCCACAACTTGCGCCTCGAGCGCGTCGGCTTTGGCGTAGAGGTCGAGCACCTTAAACGGCAGGCGAGGATTGTCCGAGGTCTGGAACCGGGGCAGGGCATCAAGCGCCTGATCCCAGGTGAACTGTTCGAGCAGGCAGGTGCAATTTTCCGAGGCGAGCGCTTCTTCGGCAATCAGGATGCGCAGGATCGCGCGGTAGCCATTGCGCAAGTAAGCGGTCTCGGCGAGATCGGCAGGCGGCCTCGGGACACGGCATGCGTCGGCTGCGTCCCGCGCGATGGCCATCGAACTGAAGGGCGTTTCGCCGGACGGATCCGTATTCGGGGTCTGGGCCAGCGCGGTACAGGTCAGGGCACTCACGACGAGCGCGGCGAGACAAAGAGACCGAATTGGTGCCAAGCTGACAGTCATGGTTTGCCTCATGGATCCACCGCCATCGAGCGGAACTTGCGCTCATCCGCGAGGGTCGCGGCATCGACGACGCCGAGCTGGCCGGCGCTGACGCCCTGCGCCGCTTCCAGCCGCCAGATCTGGGTGAGGATGATGCCAAGCTCGGCAGTGACGCGGGTGTTGAGATCGACGGCGGCCTTCAGACCGTCCTGATCGTCTATGAGCCCGACCATGGTCTCGAGCCGCCCGAGGCTTTGCCCTGCCTCTTCATGGCTTTCCTGCGCGGCGACCGACAGCATTGCGCTGGCCCCGGCCGAGGCGGCGATACGGTTGTCGGCAGGCTGATCGGAGCCTGAAAGCGTGCTCAGGCGTTCCGAGGTAAAGCCGCTCCCCGACAAAACCCGCTCGACCGAGGCCGACAGCTCGGCGCCGGGATTGAAGCCGTTCAGGAAATCGCCGCTTGCCAGCGACTGCGCGGTGTTGAGTGGGGCGACCAGCTTGCCGCGAAGCGCGCGGAATTCCTCGACTGTTGCGAAGAGCTCGCCGAGCCCGCTGCCCTCAATGAGCGAGGTCAGTTGCGCCTCGAGGTTCGTCAATTGCGACAGCTGGGTTTCCAACTCCAACCGCATTGTGGCGAGCTGCTGCATCTGGACGTTCAGATCTTCCGCCATGTGCTCGAGCTGCGCCACGAGCTGGCCAAGCTGCGAGCCATCGAAGGTTGGCACTCCTTGGGCAGCAGCGGGCGAGGCGAGTCCGAGTGTTGTGACCGCCGCGGCGGTCAGGAGAAGCTGTCTCATTCGGGAACTCCCATTTGCATGAAGTCGCGCTCGGCCAGCCGGTCCGCGACGAGGTGCTGCGCATAGGCCGCCTCGCGCTGCTGGTTTGCCGCCATCAACCGGACGCGGAGATTGAGGATGCGGCCGATCTCGGCCTTGGCGTAGGTGTTGAGCTCCCAGGCCGCCTTGGCATTGGGCTGCGCGTCGATCTGCAGGATGATCGCGCGCAGACGATTGATGACCTGTTCGGTCGTGGCCGAGCTGTCGGCGGCGTAATAGACGCCCGCCTCGGAGATGCTGGCATATTCGGCGAGCGCAAAGTCCGAGGGCGAGAGCGTGCCGAGCGCGTCGGCGCCGCCCACCACGGCCAGGTATTCGTTGTAGAACTTGGAGATGTTGCGAACATAGCCTTGGGTCTCGGCAAAGGGCGGCACGCCGCCATATTCGATCACCCGGCCCGGCCCCGCATTATAGGCCGCAAGTGCGTGGGGGATATTGCCGAAGCGGTTGAGCTGCGTGGTGATGTAACGCGCGCCGCCCCGTAGGTTGTCCTTCACATCATAGCGGTCGACACCGAGATCGGAGGCCGTGCCGGGCATGAGCTGGGTCAGACCATAGGCCCCGACCGGGCTTTGTGCTGTGACGTTGAATCGGCTTTCCTGCTTGATCAGGGCCTGAAAAAGGCAGCGCCATTGGGTGGCCGAAAGCCCGGCGCGGGCCACACCGGGGGCGCCTGCGAATTCGCCCGCCACCTCGACGATCATCATCTCGACCGTCTCGCGGCCCTCGCCGAAGAGGCGGCTGTTCATGGGGTTTGGATCAGTATTGGGATAGACCGCCGCCACGCCAAAATCCGCATTCCCTTCGAGGGCGCGGATATCGAAGCCGGGCCCGGTGATGGCGGCAGTCATCTCCTCGAGGACACGGAGTTGATCGGCCTGAACATCGGCCAGCGTGGACTCGGTCCGATCCTTGTCCTGTTGGACGCCCAGATCTTCGGCAAGCGCCGTCACCCGCGCGATGGCACGGCCAATCGCGGAATTGTCCTGCGTCGGCACGCCCTGGGCATGCGCGGGCAGGGCGCCGAGGCCGAGGCAGAACCCGGCGAATATGATTGCGGCACGGTTCATTCCGGACGGGGCAGGGGCTCGAATGTGCAGTCGGGCTTCGCAGCCTCTTGAACCGGTGCGCCCATGGTCGAGAAGGACAGGGCGGCGCGCGTTACCTGCGGCTCGCCGTTGCGTCCGAAGCAGGGCGAGGTTTTCTCGGTGTACTTTTCGCAAGCCGAGAGAAGGCCTGCGGCGGCCCAAAGCGCGAGGAAGGGTTTTGAACTCATATCACATGTCTCCAGAAATCGGGGGTGGCGCGCCAATCGGCAGGCACGCGGGCCTCACCGGTGGCGCCGCCGCCAAGGATGGGGAGGAGGTCGCCAAGTGCGGAGAGTTCCGCATCGACGAAGACGCTGTCGCCCGCCGAGCGGACAAGCGCGATGCGCTGGCCGATGGTGGGCTGGACGAGGAGCGCGGCCTCCTTGGCGTTCACGCGCAGGAAGTCGTAATCGGAGATCGTGGCGCGGTCGTTCGGGAAGAGGATCTGCGTCGGCACCGTTTCGACGATGGTCTTGCCGACGCGGCTGTCGCGCAACTGGCTCGGGTACTGTGTCATCATGATCACGACGCAGTTCATCTTGCGAAGCGTCACCAGCCAGTTTTCCAGCCGCGCCCCGAAATAGGGATCGTCCAAGAGCTTCCAGGCCTCGTCGAGCACGATGATGGTGGGGCGGTGGTCTTCGACCACGCGTTCGATCTGGCGGAAAATGTAGGAGAGTACGGCCATCCGCTCGGTGGTCATGTCGAGGATTTCGGTCATGTCGAAGCCCACGATGTCGCCCGTAAGCTTCAGGCCCGCGCCACGCTCGGGTTCGTCAAAGACCCAGCCATAGCGTCCGCCTGGCGCCCATTCGGCAACGCGGGATTGCAGCTCGCCGTCGTCATCGAGCGACTGGAACAGGGTCTCGAAGCTTGCGAAGCGCTGCAGGGCTACCCCCGCATCGGCGTTCTGGCCGACCGCGTTTTGGATATGGCGCGACTGCTCTCCGGTGAGGGTACCATTTCGGGTGAGCAGCGTCGCGAGCCAGTCCGAGAGCCAGGCGCGGCCACGTTCGTCGGTCTCGGTGGCGAGCGGGTTCAGTCCTGTCGGGACGCCTGCCCGTATTTCGTTGTAGCGGCCGCCAAGGGCGCGGACGGCCATTTCGAGACCGCGATCCTTGTCGAAAAAGAAGAGCCGCGCGCCAACCCGCTGCGCCTGCGCTGCGAGAAAGGCGGTGGTCAGCGTCTTGCCGGTGCCGGTGCGCCCTAGAACCAGCGTATGGCCAACGGTCGGTTCCTTGCTTGGGGCTCCCGCCTCGTGGAAATTGAAGCGGTAACCCGACGTGCCGACCGTGGGGAGGACCGAGATGTTCTGACCCCAAGGCGACTGATCCGGCCCACGTCCCTCGACGCTGCCATGCAGGGCCGCGAAGTCGGCGAAGTTGATCGAGGAGATCGGCGTCTTCCGCGCCCGGTACCCGAAATTACCTGGCGACTGCGCAAAATAAGTCGCCTTCAGCGCCATGTTCTCCCGCACGATGACAGACATAATCTCCTGGCCGACCCGCTTGATCTGGGCGGCGGCACGTTCGAGCGTGTCGCGATCAGGCGCATAGACGGCGATGGAGAGGTGATGGTCGCCAAAGGCGATGCGGCCTGCTTCCTGATCGTCGGCGGCTTGGCCGAGTTGTTCCCGCAGGGAGACGGCGGCATCGTCGGACGCGTGCATCTGGCGGATGATCCGCTGGATGCGTTCGGCCATGATGTTGTTCGGGATCGGGCTGAAGGAATTCGTCAGCACGATGTCGAGGGGCAGGTCGAGCGCATCGAGGAGCGTGACATCTGTCAGTGCCGGATAGGTTTTCATCGAGAAGAGCGCACCGTACTTGACCTGACCGGTCACGGCGTCGGTCAGGGTGACGACGTCGCCATCGAAGGTCGCGCGGCAGTTGCTCAGGGTGTGCGAGAGGGGCAATGCGCTTTGCCCGAAGGCGATGGGGGAGAAGGTGCCCGCGTTCAGCGTGTTGAGATAGCCCAGCCACTCACCGCCCAACTTCGTGAGCCTGACGGGATTGGCCGACGCAAGCGCAACCTCGAAGAATCCCATGACCTCGTTCAGCTCTTGCATCCGTGTCGCGCGATCCTTGACCCAGGCCTTGCGGGCCAGCGCGCGCAAGAGCGGGATGCGCGCCGAAATGTCGGGTCGCCGGATGACGCTGAGATAGAGCTGGCGCTTGGCCGGTCGCAGGTCTTTGACATGGGCCTGCCAGCGCGCATCAATCGCGGCGGCGAAGCTGTCTCCCTCGATAGGGCGCATGCCCAAATCCTGCGGCACGGAGATACGGTGGATGTAGAAGCCGAAGGCGTTGCCGATCTGGGCGACGATGGCGGCAACCGCGCGTTTGAGCGCGTCGAGCCGGGCGTCCTCAGTGGTCATCGGGTTCAGACCATCGAGGCGCAGGGTGGCCAAGAGGTCGCCCTCGCGCAGGACCATGACGTCATCATCCGCGAGCGCGAAATATGGCAGGTGCTCCGCGAGATAGCTCTCCCGCGCGAATTCCCCGCCGCCAGCCTGAAGCAGGGCTGTTCCGTGAGTGGAAAGTGTGCCTGCATCAAGCGCCAAAGCTGTCGCCTCCATGCAGGGCCCGGTTTTTCGTCGGGCGCACCGCGCCGTAGGAGACACGCAGTACTTCGAAGAAATGCGGCTCGCGGTCGGCTGCGAACCAGAGGATCGGATAGGCGACAAGGCCGATCAGGAAGAAAACCATGGATTTCGTCCAGATGAACGGCAGAACGACCCCGGTCGCCAGCACCACGAGGTATCCGACAGGGAGGCCCAGATACTTGGGCGGACGGGCGAGGCCCAGAAAGAGGGGGGATCGTTCTGCCATTGGGTGATATTCCGGCTTAGAAGAAAATGTGTGTCCGGAGAGGGACCCGAGGCAGCGTTTTGCGCAGCACAACGCGTTCGGGTCGCTCGTAGGACGCTATTTTGCCGGAATGTCACGAGAAGCCGTCGACGATGGTGCCGGCCGAGAAGATCAGCACGATCCCGATGATGACCGAGGCGAACCAGCCCCAGTTGAGCCGTCCCATCATGCACATAAAACCGGTGCCGATGACGGCGAGCGTGGCGACCGCGATCCCGATCGGACCGGTCAGCGCGGCCTCGACGGTTTCCAGCATGGTCTGGATCGGCGACAAGTCCTGCGCGAGGGCGGGCGTTGCGAAAATTGCCAGGGTTGTGGCGGCAGGCAAGAGGCGGCTGAGGCGATGTCGAAGCATGCGGTGTTCCCTTGTTTTACTGAAGATCGATAAGAACGGGCGCGCGGGCAGGACCCCGGTCTGCGACGCGGGTCTCCGGCGCGGAAACGGGTGTGCCTGCCAGCCGGGACCGAATCCGGTGGATGCGCGCGATGTAGTCGCGGGTCTCGGCGAAGGGTGGAATGCCGGAATATTCGACGACCCGATGTGGCCCGGCATTGTAAGCCGCGAGCGCGAGGTCGATGTCCTTGAAGGTCGCAAGCTGCGCGAGCAGATAGCGCGCTGCGCCATCGAGGTTCTGGGACGGGTCGCGCGGATCGATCCCGAGCGCGCGGGCCGTGTCCGGCATCAACTGGCCGAGACCATATGCGCCCTTTGGGCTGACGGCGGTCGGATTGTAGCTGCTTTCCGCCTCGACCAGGGCGCGGAACAGGATCTGCCAGTCGTCCGCACCCAGCCCAACTTGACGCAGGGCGCGATTGCCCGCGTGACGACCTGCGGTGGCATGGATCAGCGGGAGGATGTCGTCGCGACTAGTAGGCGGTGTGGCGTCCAGTAAGGCAAGAACGACTTCGGCCTCAGCGCCATCACCCAGCCCCGCCCAGGCGGGCCGCTCACCGTGAAATGTCCAGCCCGAGGTCCGGGCGGTTCCGTCGCGGCCAAAGGCGATGACGTCAGCCGCGCTCCTCGAGGGTGATGCTGTAGTCAGGACCAAAGCGCAGATCGCGCCCGTCACCGAACTCGAGATGATGTTTGAAAAGCCCCGGCCATATGTTGAAATACCGCGGCTCGGGACCGTGTGGGGTAATCCGGGTCGAGACCAGAATGGCTTCCGGCTCACCCTCGCGCAGGTAGATGCACTGGTAGCGCGGCTTGCCATCGTCCGTGAACCCCACGAGTTCATACCGGCAGCGGAACGCGATGCCCTTCTCGGACAGGTCTTTGACACCATCGATGGTGATCAGGATCTGGTTGCGCGCTATCGGCATGTTCGGACTCTCCCCACGAGAGCCCTTCTACTTCACGACACTAAGGCCATAAAGTCATATGGAGTCAATACGACATATTGCAGATAAATACATATTGCACGATAGTTGCCGCAACTTTTGCGGGAGGGCGAGATGAAACGACAGGCGATGGCAGCGGTGATGGGGGTGATGTCGATCCTAGGGGCGCCGGAGAAGGCGCAGGCCTATGACATCGACTGCGCCATCATGCTCTGCATGGCCGGAGGTTTCCCCCCGAGCGCTGTCTGCGCACGCGCCTATCGCACGATGATTCGTCGGATCACACCTTGGCCAAGCCTGCCGCCCTTCGGGGTCTGCACCTTTGCCCATGTCCCGGTCGAGCTGGGTGGCCCCGGCGGGGAGGGCGAGCTCGACACCAACCTGCCGGAATACGAATGGTTGAACCGAACCCATGTGATATGGTTCACCGGACGATCCTACGAGCCGCGTGACGCGCCGCGTCAGTGGGATTGGTCGATCCGCTCCTGCGATCGCGAGAACCGGACCTGTCGATATATCAAGCGGGTCTACGGATCGCACACGCCGTGGCCCGCGACATTCGTCTCGGAAAGCGGACAGGAGATCGCCTATCCGACCAGCGGAGGCCTCTGGCACTTCCATTCCCGCAGCATCATGGTCGAATATGGCGACTACGAGGGCAACATGGGCCACTCGGAGTGGTTCTCTTACTGACCCGAACGGTCCGATGTGTTCAGGGAAACCGGGCGAAGCTCGGCAAAGCTGGCATCAAAGCGTTCTGGATCGACATGCCAGCGGCGGCTCACCGAGCCATCATTCCAACGGTAATCGGTGAACAGGTGAATCTCCCGCGCACCGTCGTTCAGAAACCCGTCTTGGAAGGGCCAGCCTGTCTTCTTCTTACCCATTGAACTCACAGCTCTCCATTTGACTACCTCTTGAAACGTTCCGCTCCAGGACGCATCAGGGGCTGGCAAAAACTGGCTAGCGTTTTGTGAAGAGCTCTTCTGGATTTACGTTCAGTGCTTTGGCGATATGTTCGAGGAGGTCGAGGGAGGCAGCGAATTTGGCGTTCTCGACCTTGCCCATATGGCCGCGGCTCACTTCGGCCCGATGAGCAAGCTCCTCTTGGCTGAGGCCGCGGGCGCGTCTCAATTCCTGGATGTTCAGTGCTACACGGTCCCGCAAGTTCATGCCCGCGAAACGGACATGGCGCGCGAAATATCGCCACGCGATATATGTTACACTCGGAGGTGTAGAGAAGAATTCTTGGAACGGCGCGAGATCGCCGGAATGGGATGCCTGCCGATACGCAGGTCACGGGATTATCCGTCTCGCAAACATTATCTGCCGCTCAGTTGCTCTTTCGGAAAAGGGCGGCACCGGCAATACCGGTGCCGCCAGTCGGTCGTCCACAGGGAGGTTGTAGAGGATGGGGTGTATCTCGATGTTGCTATCGCGTAGGACCCATAAACATCTTTTTGAGGGCTGCAGCGGTTTCCCCGATCAGCACAGTCGTTTCCGGCATCACGCCTCCCATGGTCAGGAAGCCGTGGATTTGACCAGGAAAATGCCTGTGTTCGACCGTGATGCTTTCTCGCTTAAGTTTGTCGGCATAGGCGATGCCCTCGTCCCTGAGCGGGTCGTGGCCGCAGGTTGCGACATAGGCGCGAGGCAGCCCGGCCAATGATTTCGCCACAAGCGGCGATGCACGCCAATCCGCGCGGGTGGCTACATCGGGCAGGTACTGCGCCGCGAACCAATCCAACGCTGCACCGTTCAAGGTCGGGCCGTTCCTGAATTCCTGACGGGACGGGGTTTCCGTCACAAATGACGTCGCCGGATATAGCAGGACTTGACCACAGGGCGCGGGGTGCTGGGTGTCGCGTAGCAAAAGGGTCAACACCGCGGCGATATTGGCCCCGGCGCTGTCCCCTCCGACGGCGATTTGATCGCGGTCCAGGCCAATCGCGTCCGCCTCTTGGATCAGGTAGGAATAGGCCGCCACCGCGTCCTCGGTCGCCGCCGGGAAAGGGTGTTCCGGCGCAAGCGCGTAATCCACCGCGATCACGGCACAGCCTGCTGCATTCGCGATGGCCCGGCAGGCGTTATCATGCGTGTCGAGGTCGCCCGACACCCAGCCACCTGAATGAAAGAACAGCAGCGCGGGCAAACGGTCCTCGGCGCGGGTGCCCCAGGCACGATAAATCCGAAGCGCTGGGCGGGGGCCGTTGCGGTCGATGGTGCGAACCACGGCGACCTCTTGGCGCAGTGGGGCAAGCGCCTTTCTGCTTTCACGGAAGGACGCGCGGGCGGTTTCCGGCGTGCCCTTTTCCAGGCCAGGCGCAGCGGCGGCCAGGGCCGCATCGACAAGCCGTTGCGCCCCCGGATCAAGCGGACCGACGAGCGGTGTTACCGGGATGTCCATGCCATCGCCTCGATTTCGATCAAAGCACCGGGGGCCGTCAACGCAGAGACCACCGTTGAACGTGCGGGCATGTGATCGCCAAATGCCGCCGCATAGGCGTCGTTGAACGCGGCGAAATCATCCGCATTCACCAACCAAACAGAGGTTTTTCCGACATCCTGCAAGGTCATGCCTTGTTCAGAAAGAAGCGTTTCAATCCGCTTGAGAATGCGGTTCGTTTGTTCGGTGATATCACCCGAAATCACACCGTTTTCGTCAAAGCCAAGTTGACCGGAGGTGATGACGGTATCGCCGTTGCGTACATAGGGGGCTAAGTGAACTTTGGCCATGGTCGGGTTCCTTATTCATGGGTCCAGGTAAAGCGGTCGTTGACGCGTTTGATACGTCCAACGGCAGAGCCGCCGAGGTGTGTGCCAAAAAACAGCGCATTGGTGTCGGCACAGAATTCCAGTGCCCACAGACGAGATCGCAGCGCGGTTTCGGGGTCTTCGCAAAAGACGGAATTCCATTCAGGGTGAAAGACCTGCGCCTGATTGTGCAGCACGTCCCCGCCAAACATCAGCATATCGGTGCCTGTCTTGATCGATATCGACATGTGTCCGGGGCTGTGGCCTGGCGTCGAATGGAACGTCAGCCCGTCGATTGGATCATATGCGCCGGGGGCGATTTCTTCGGCCTGCCCGGCGGTGATGATTGGCAAAATGCTGTCTTCGTAAAGTCCGGCTGCTGGCCCCTCGTGAAAGAACGGGCGACGTGCGACTGCGCCTTCGACCTGACCCCAAACATAGCGGGCGTTAGGAAAGGTCGGGATCCATTGGTTTCCGTCCCATATGGTGTTCCAACCAACGTGGTCCGTGTGAATATGGGTGCAAAGCACGAAATCGACGTCGTCCGGGTCTACCCCGGCTGCGGAAAGGCGGGACAGGTAGTCGGTGTTGAGGTTGTTGAACCCGTCAAGGGCCCGCGTCCGTCCATTGCCGACACCCGTGTCGACAAGGATGGTCAGCGAGTCGTTGCGGATTAGCCAAGAATGGACAGGCACCACCAGATCAGCGCCATTCGCGGCAAGTCCCGCCTGCATGCAGGTCCGAGTTTCGGGAGACAGGATGGCATCGTCCCAATCCGGAAAAAGCACCGTCGTCGGCAGGGCCAAGGCGACCTCGTCAATCCGGGAAATCGTCCAATTGCTGACCTTGCGGGTGTTGCAGAGCATGGCTGCCTCCTCACGGTTTACGACGTCACAGGTCGTGGAGTTGTTGAATTCGTTGCCCATGAGTAGTATGAATGAAACTGTTAATTCAAATCGAGGTAACTGATGCAGGGTATCGACCACTTTAATCTCCGGTCTTTCGACCTGAACCTAATGATCGCTTTTGATGCTCTTATGCAGGAGAGGAGCGTGACCCTCGCGGCGCGGCGCCTTAAGGTTCAGCAACCCGCGATGAGCCATACGCTTTCGACCCTGCGCACACTTTTTGATGATGAATTGTTTGTGCGGGTTAAACAGACCATGGAGCCGACGCACCGGGCGCTAGAGCTGCATGATCCGATCCGAAAGGTGCTAGCACAGGCCCAGGACGTGTTGCGGGCCGGACAGCCCTTTGACCCGTTGCGCAGTGACCGTCAATTTCGCATCGGAATGACCAACGGGATCGAGGTTCTGCTGCTGCCCGAATTGTCGACCGAATTGCGCCAAGTCGCACCAAACGTGTCGCTGTCGGCGCGGTCCGTGGATCCGGGCGACGCCGCTGATCTGTTGGATGCCGGGGAATTGGACTTGGTTGTGGGGTGTTACAATCGACCCAATTCATGGCAGCGTGGTGAACTGTTGTTCGAAGAGGGGGTGACGTGTTGTTACAATCCCGAATTGCTGCGCTGTGCCAATCCGATCGGGCTGCAGACCTATGTGGAAACGCCGCATGCGGTCGTGTCGTTGAACGGCGATCTTTGGGGATGTTTGCGGCCCGGACTCGAGGAAATCGAGGCAAAGTTGAACATCGTCGCCTCGGGTCCGAATTTCCTGTCGGTCCTGATGATCGCGCGGGATAGCCCGACGTTAACCACGCTTCCAACCCGGATTGCCGAAGCCTATGCCCCTCTATTCGGCCTAGCGACAAGCCGCGTTCCGCTTCCGTTTAGCCCAAATCCGATTTCGATGTCCTGGCCCATGCGGGCAGATCAAGAACCCGGAAGTATTTGGCTAAGATCAAGAATTCGAAACGCCAGCTTTGTCCAATCTATCCAGTCGGCGGAGCTAGTGGCGGAATAAGTTCACCTAAATTGATTCAATCAATTTTGATGATCATTTGTATCGATTTGACAGAATGTGACTGGCGACACATCCTCTCCCTATCAATGAATATCTGGAGCCAATGCATCTGATGCATGGACCACCGGGGGAGGATGCCACATGCCAGGACATAGATCCGATTCCATAGGTTTGACCCGTACCGCTGTGGGCGGTGCGTCGTGATTGTTTCTCAGATTGTATTTGAGATCGTCAGCTATAGCGCGGTCATGCTGTTGATCGTGGTCGGCCTGGCGATTGTCGTGAACATGATGGGCATTTTCAACTTTGCCCATGGTGAATTCGTCCTCACCGGTGCCTATGTCCACTGGTCTTTGGTGACATTGGGCGTGTCGCCGGTGCTGGCAATCCTGGCCGCGCCGCTTGCGGTTGGCCTGATGGGCGCGGCCCTGGAAATGACAGTGGTGCGGCGGTTCTATACCATTCCGGTGGCGGCGATGTTCGGCACCTATGCGCTTGGTCAGATCCTGCGCGAGGCCATTCGTTGGGCCACCGGCGGCGTGTATCACGCTGTCCCTGAACCGCTGACCGGGACGGTACAATTCCTGGGGGCGGTGATGCCGGCCTGGCGGCTTGTGATCATTGGTTGTGCGGTTGCGATGGTCGTGGCCAGCGTCTTGATCCTGAACCGCACCCATCTTGGCCTGCGTGCCCGCGCCGCGCTTGAGAATCCTCAGCTTGCCCGCGCGTCTGGCATGTCGACCAGCCGGATTTATACCGCAACCTTCGGGTTAAGCGCCGCACTGGCGGGGCTGGCGGGGGCGCTGATCGTTCCGATTTATTCCCTGTCCGGTGATCTTGGGCTGCGGTTCCTGATCCAAAGCTTTCTGGCCGTGCTGCTGGGGGGCGCGGATCTGATCGCCGGGGCGATGGCCGGGGCCGCCGCTATCGGGTCGCTGGCCACGGTCATGCCCTGGATCGTGTCACCCGCGTTTTCTGAAATTCTATTGGTTGTCATTGCTCTGACCACCATTCGCATGAAGCCCGGGGGGCTTCTTAACAGAGGAGGAAGCTAACATGAACGGTACGAACAAGACCGGGATTTCCCGCCGTGGTTTCATCACGCAACTGACGGCAACCATTGGCGCGGTCGCAACAGGGGTCGGAAGCTGGGTCGTCCGCCCGGCGATGGCCGCAGGCGATCCCGTTAAGATCGGCATCGCGACGGATATCACCGGGTTTTTGGGGTTTGCCGGTTTGGCGGATGCTAATGTCGCACGCCTTGCCGTGGATCGTTTGAATGCGGCCGGGGGCCTGGATGGGCGCCCCGTAGAGCTTTATATTGAAGATACGGCATCGGATGAATCCGCCGCTGTTGCAGCCGCGAGGAAACTGATCCAACAGGACAAGGTCGACGTCGTGATTGGCGGCATCCTCAGTTCCACCCGCAACGCGATGAAAGACATCATCGTTGGACGCGGCAAAAGCCTATATATCTATCCGCAGCTTTATGAAGGCGGGGAATGTACGCCCTATGTCTATTGCACAGGTCCGACGCCAGCGCAGCAATGCGACCCGCTTATTCCCTGGTTGATCGAGAACGGTGGCAAACGATTTGCCCTTCCGGCGGCGAACTTTTTGTGGCCGAGAAAGCTGAACGAATATGCCCGCAAAAAGATCGAAGAACATGGCGGCGAAGTTGTGTTCGAAGAATACCACACGCCGGATCAAATCGAATTCGGGGCAACCGTGTCGCGGATCATGGCCGAGAAGGCGGATGTCGTGTTCAACACCATCAGCCCGCCAGGCGTCAGCACCTTTTTCAAGCAATTGCACCAGGCCGGATTCAACACCAATGGCGGGCGGCTGTGTTGTGCCTATTACGACGAAAACACCCTTGGCCTGAATCAGCCAGAAGAGATCGAAGGCCTGGCGACCTGTTTGGACTATTTCCGGGCGGTTTCTGACACGGATCCGGTGAGCGCTGAAATCCAGTCCGCCTATGATGCGGCGTTCCCTGACAGCGCCTTGATGTCCGCGGGCAGCGCAGCAACAGGCGTGTATCGCGGGGTGATGCTTTGGGCAGAGGCGGTCAAATCGGCGGGTACGACAGAACGCGACGCGGTTGCGGTCGCGCTCGATTCCGCGCGGATCGAATCCTCCCCTGGCGGCGCGGCGGCCATGGTGCCCGGAACACGCCATTGCGCCCTGCCGATGTATATCGCCGAGGCCACTGCAGGATCCTATCAGATCCGCGCTGGCAGCGACGGGGCAGTGGCCCCCGGTGAATGTGGATGACACGGCTGGGGCCTTTGGCCCCGCCACCCTTTGGGATCTTTTGGCATGACTGACACAGATACCATTCCCAACCGACGGTTTTGGCAGGTGAACCGATTGGTCGCGGCCGAACTGGTCACGCTTTGCGTTCTGGCGGCCTTGCCGGTTGTGCTGGCGGATCACATGACCGTCTTTTTGACCCGTGTGCTGCTGCTGTGCCTTCTCGCGCTTAGCTTTGATTTGGCCTGGGGCTATGGCGGCGTGATGAGCTTTGGCCAGGCGCTGTTTTTCGGCGCTGCCGGATATGCGGGGGGGCTGCTGACGCGGGAACTGGGGGTGACCTCGGTCTTTGCGGTCATGCCCTTGGCGGTGCTCGTCGGCATGGGATTGGCGGCGGCTGTTGGTGCGTTGATCCTATTGGCGAAACAGCGCCCGGCGATGATCGTTGTCGCGCTAGGGACCCTATCGGGGGCGTTTATCGCGGAACGATTGTTTCGGGGCTGGTATTGGGCCGGGGGGCAAAACGGTGTCGCGGGCCTGCCCTATCTGGACGTTTTGGGCCGGGAGATCGCCGAAGGCGTGCCGTTTTACTACCTCGCCTTTGCCTGTGTCATCGTCGTCTATGCGGCGTCCAGGGCATTGGTGCGGTCCCAGTTCGGCCTGACCCTGGCCGCCGCCCGACAGAACGAGGAGCGGACCGTGTTCCTGGGGGCGCCGGTTCAGGTGATGAAGCTGATCGTTTTTGTCTTCGCCGGTGGTGTCGCCGGGCTTGGCGGCGGGTTGTATGCCTTTCACGAGGGGTTTGTTGGTCCGGTCCTGCTGGGCGTCGCCCTGTCAACCAAGGCGGTGATTTATGTCCTGTTGGGGGGCACCGGAACCTTGATCGGGGCTGTGTTGGGCGTGTTGGCGATTGAGGTGACGGGCTATCTGCTTGCGGATCGGTTTGCCTCTGCCTGGCCCATCCTGCTGGGCTGTATTTTGCTGGCGGTGATCCTGATCAAGCCATCGGGTTTGATCGGCCTGATCTCGTCTGATGCAGAACGGGCGGGCCGGTTCGGCATACGGTCCGGACGTGGGAGGTAGGGCATTATGGCGCTGCTAGAGATATTTGACCTAACTAAACGGTATGGCGGGTTCGTCGCCTTGGACAAAGCCGCGCTGAGCGTCGCGCAAGGAGAGTTCCATGGGCTGATCGGTCCCAATGGGTCGGGCAAAAGCACATTCCTGAAATGTATCGCGGGGGCGCATCTGCCATCAGGCGGGTCGATCGTCTTGGCCGGACAAAACATCGCCAATGCCCCGGTCCGAACGCGCATCAAGGCCGGGATGAGCATCAAGTTCCAGATGACGTCGATCATCCCAGATCTGACGGTCTATGATCATATGCTTTTGGCCTGCCAATCCCGCGAACCTGTGGGGGCTCTGGTCGCCTCGCGCAGCCGCAACGCCCACCATGACCGGATTGCCGCCACGCTGCGCGACTTTTGCCTGATGGATCGGTGCGATGATCGCGCGGGCCAGCTGTCGCATGGTGAACAGCAGTGGTTGGAAATCGCGATGGCCATGGCGCTGGATCCCAAGCTGCTGCTGCTGGATGAACCGACTGCAGGCATGAGTATCGAAGAAAGACGATTAACCGGGGATCTGCTGCGTCCGCTGCGGGGCAGCTGTGCCATCGTGATCGTCGAACATGATCTGGATTTTATCCGAAACCTCGTGGACCGCATGACCGTGCTCGAACAGGGGCAGATTATCGCCGCCGGAACGGTCGACGAAATTCAGAACAACCAAAAGGTGCAGGATGTCTATCTCAAACGGCACTGAATCCCCAATCTTGCGAACCGCCGACCTGTCCGCCGGATACGGGCGAAGCCAAGTGTTGTTCGGCATTGATTTCAACGTTGCCGTAGGTCAAACCGTGGCCCTGATCGGGCGCAATGGGGCAGGAAAAACCACGTTCTTGCAAACCCTTATGGGTGAGGTCGCGCCGATGTCGGGCGGTATCGCGTTTCGGGGGGCATCGGTGGATGCTCTTGCGCCTTCGGCACGGGCGATGCGCGGGCTGGGCTATGTTCCGCAGGATACTCCGGTGTTCAGAAACCTATCGGTGCGGGACAACCTGTTGGCCGGGGCGGTCAACCATAAGACGACTGGTGACTTGGATCAGGTCATTTCCCTGTTTCCTAAGTTGGCGGACAGGATGCGCCAGGCGGCGGGCACGCTTTCGGGCGGAGAGCGCAAGATGCTGGGGATCTGCCGCGCTCTTTTGGGACGCCCCGCTTTGCTCATGCTCGACGAACCGACAGAGGGCGTTTGGATTGGCGTGATCGAGGAAATCGCAGACCGGTTAAGCCAATTGCAGGACCGTATGGCGATTGTGATCGTCGAACAGCACCTCGATCTTGCGCTCAGGCTGGCGGACCGCGTCGATGTGATGGATCGCGGCAAAATCGCCCTGTCCGGTGCCCCGGATTCCGTTCGTGAAAACCCCGAATTCCTAAGGCTCTTGGCACCATGACACAATCCCAACCCTTGCCGTCCTGGCATGACATCAATCCCGAAACCCGCGCAGCAGAGGTCCGCGCGGCCTGCCAGAATGGCGATCACGCGGCGATCTATACCCGCCTGTTTGCGCCGGGACACACCCCGGCGCAGGGCCCCCTGGCCGGGTGCATGGTGTCGGTCAAAGCCCTGTTCGACGTGGTCGGGCAGGTCACCCATGCAGGGAGTGCGCGGCGGTTGAACATGCCGCCCGCGCAGGAGGACGCGGTGGTTGTCGCGGATGTCAAAGCCGCCGGTGCCACGCTTATCGGTCATACAAATATGACCGAATTGGCCTATTCCGGGCTGGGATTGAATCCACATTTTGGGACACCGGAAACGCCTCTGGTCTCAGGTGCCACCGCAGGCGGATCATCAAGCGGCGGTGCCGCATCGGTCGCGCGTGGTCTGGCCGATATCGCGCTGGTCAGCGACACAGGCGGGTCGGCGCGTATCCCGGCGGCCTTTTGTGATCTGGTCGGGTGGAAGCCCACGGCCTCTAGATTGTCGCGCAGCGGGGCGGTGCCTTTGTCATTTTCGCTCGACAGTGTGGGGTTGATTGGGCGGTCCACCGTCGATGTGGCAGCGGCGTTTCATTGTTTGTCCCCCGCGCCTGAGAGGGTCCGGCGCAAACCGCGGCTGTTGGTTCCGGACGATTTCGGGCTTGATCTGCTTGATCCGGCGGTTGCGGCGGCCTTTGAAATCGCGCTGCGCCGCATAGAAAAGGCCGGGTGGCCCGTTGCGCATCTGGGTCAAAGCTATACGCGCCCCTATCGCGCGATCCCCGCATGGCAATTCGCGGCGGTCGAAAGCCGCGCCTGTCATCCCGATGCCTGGGCAGAGGCGGACCGGATTGATCCGCATGTCGCACGGCGCATGGCGCGGGCGGATGAGGTCAGCGCCCCAGACTATGCCGCCACCGTGCTGGCCCGCGAGCGGTACAAGACCCAGATCGCCGCCGTTCTGGGTGATGATCTGATCATCCTGCCGACCGTAGCGATTTTGCCGCCACAGATCGCGGATTGCCAAAGCGATGCAGCCTTTGACCACTTCAACGCCTTGGCGCTGCGCAATACCAGTTTCGCGAATGTCATCGACGGGTGTTCGATAACGCTGCCGATTGCCGGTCAGGCGGGCATCGGGTTGATGTTGACGGGGGCGCATGGCCAGGATGAGACGCTTTTGCAGACGGCGCAGATGGTCGAAAAAGTCCTGCAACAGGCATGACGGTGTCGGGGCACATTCCCCCCGACTTTGGCGTCCTAGCCCTTGGACAGGCTCTGTTTGATGGCCCGCAACAGAACTTCGCTGGCCTTGCTGCGCACCGTTTGCGGGTTAGAGACCGCGTAGATGCCAAAGGTGATTTCGGGCACAATCGGACGGGTCGCCAGGCCACGCAACCGGGCCAGGTCCGCCGTGAAATTGTCCACCACCACAGCGGAATTCAGGTAGCTGCTCAGGCCCGCAGCCAGATTGAGGCTGCGGATCGTCATCGAGGCGGCATCCGGGGGCGTCGAATAGCCGATATTTTCCATCACAAGGCCACCGATGGTGCCCGCTGTGCTAAGGCGGATACTGCCACAGGCGGCCTGGGCCTGCGTGCGCGTGATCTCTTTGTTTTGGGTCAGCGGATGGTTTTCGGGCATCAACAGCAACAGCCGCCCGGTTCCAAGCCGCTCTACGTGGAAATCAAGGGGCGGAAGCGGCCCGGCGACAAGGCCAAGGTCGATGCGCCCGGCCCGCATGGCCCGGAATTGTTCCTCTGCGTTGGCCACGTCGATGGCGAGCTTCAGACCGGGAACTTCGTCGCGGGCCACCTTGATCGCCCGAGGCAGGCAATCGTGCATCAGGGGCGCGATGACCTGAACCTCAAGCGTGCGCAGGGACCCGTGGCGCAGGGAATCGATTCGACCCTCAAGGCGGATAAGGCTGTCTTTGATGTGGCGGCATTCAACAAAAAGCGCATCGCCATCCACGGTCGGATGCAACCGCCCCTTGTCGAGTGCAAAGAGCGTGATCCCGATGGCGGATTCGAAATCTCTGAGGTGCTTGCTGACCGTAGGCTGCGTCAGCTTCAGCTCCCGCGCGGCGGCGCTGATGCTGCCCTGTTCGTACACGGCACGGAAGACATCAAGTCGTTGAAGGGTGATCGGGCGCATGTCCAACCTATAGATAAATACGATGATAGTAGCAAATGATTAGTGTTTCTCTTGAGGGCTTGAGCGCCAATACTCCGATGCATTGAATTAAAGGACGATATGATGAAGGCGGACATTCTCTTTCGGGACGCTATGATCGTGGACGGAACAGGCGATCCACGTCGGCTGGGCGCCGTTGCCGTGACGGATGATCAGATAGTGGCCATTGGCGACCTTTCTGATTGGCGGGGCGGTGTCGACGTGGACTGCGAGGGGATGATCCTTGCCCCCGGTTTCATCGATCCGCATGTGCATTATGACGAAGCCGTCCTAACCGATCCGACGCTGGATCACGCGGTGAGTCAGGGCTGCACCACGGTGATTAACGGCAACTGCGGGTTTTCGATTGCGCCGCTTTGTGTTTCGGGTCCTTTGCCCATGCCGCTTGGGGCGATTGTCAGCGATGCGTTGCCCCGGTTCGCCACCTATGCCGCCTATCGTGATCGGCTGATGGCGGAACCGCCTTCGGTCAACACCGCCAGCCTAATCGGGCACAGCAGTCTTCGGTTGAATGCCATGTCTGACCTGGACCGGGCGGCGACCCGCGACGAAATCCACGCGATGTGCGCACAGTTGGATCAGGCATTGTCCGAAGGCGGGCTTGGCCTGTCCACCGGGCCGTTTTACCCAAGCGCCCGCCATTCCACGACCGAGGAATTGATCGGTGTGGCCTCTGTCCTGCCACAGCACGGCAAGCTGTACGTGACCCACATGCGGGACGAAGGCGACCGGGTTGTCGAAGCGTTGAAAGAAACCCTGACCATCGGGTCCACCTGTGGATGCGGCGTCCATGTTTCCCACCACAAATGCGCGGGGCTTGCCAATCATGGGAAATCCGAAATCACCCTGCCAATGATCGATGCGGCGCGGGCGCAACAGGATGTCGGGTTGGACACCACGCCCTATGTCGCCAGCGCCACGATGCTGAATTCTGGTCGTCACCGCCAGGCGAGCAAGGTGATCGTCACCGAATCTACGCCACATCCAGAGATGTCCGGGCGTGATCTGGACGACATCGCAAAAGAATGGGGCACGGATCGGGATGGGGCCGTTGATCGGTTGGTTCCGGCGCTTGGGGTGTTCTTTTTGATGGATGAGGCAGAGGTCCGCCGCATCCTGTCGCACGAATTGACGATGGTGTGTTCCGACGGTGTGGCCTTTGGCAAACATCCACATCCCCGTGTTTGGGGCACCTTCCCGCGTGTCCTGGGGCGCTATGCCCGCGACGCGGGGCTTTTCTCGCTTGAAACCGCCGTGCGGAAAATGACCGCGCTCCCGGCTCGGCGGTTCGGTTTGGATCGACGCGGTGAAATCGCCGTCGGCAATTTCGCGGACCTCGTGCTGTTTGACGAAACCACGGTTTGCGACACGGCGACCTATGAGAACCCGGTGCAATCCGCGTCGGGAATCCGGTCTGTCTATGTCAATGGGCGGCGGGTCTGGGCGGATGGTTGTCACACCGGGACGCGCCCCGGCCATGTCCTGTGAGGTCGTGCAGATGATCCCGAAATACGCTGATCACCCAACCACGACCGGTCTTGCCAATGGCGATGATACGGTTCGCAGTCTGCGACGGGACCTCGTGGACGGTGTCGAAACGGCGACCTCCCTGGTGACCAAGGCCATCGCCCGGATCGAGGCGCAGGATCGGTTGCACGATGGTCCGAATGCGGTTGCTGCCCTGAACCCACTGGCCCTGGCCGAGGCGCACGCTGCGGATGCGTCGAAGGGCGCGGGTTTGCTGACCGGCGTGCCGGTTCTGATAAAGGACAATATCGACGTTGCGGGCATGGCGACGACCGCCGGATCCCCGCTGATGCAGGGGAACGTTGCGTTGCGCGATGCCCTGTGCGTTCAGCATCTGCGGGATGCTGGGGCGGTCATCTTGGGCAAAGCAACCATGCACGAATGGGCAACTGGTATCACCTCGGTGTCCGCATTGCATGGGGCCGTTCGCAATGCGCGGGACCCCAGGTATGTCGCCGGAGGATCCAGTGGCGGATCGGCCAGCGCCGTCGCCGCGGGGTATGTTGCCGCCGCGATCGGGACCGATACCGCTGGGTCAATCCGGATCCCCGCCGCCTTTCACGGTCTATATGGGCTGCGGCCTACGCAGGGCACGATCGATATGACGGGGATTGTTCCCCTGTGTCCAACCCAAGATGTCGCGGGGCCAATCGCACGGGATCCGATGGATATTGCCCTGGTGATGGACGCGCTGCGCGGACGGTCCGGCGACACCTGTTCCGGCAAGATCGAGCAGGGGGTTCTAAGGCGGGCGCGGTTTGGCGTTCTGCGCACGTTCTTTGGGAATGAGGCTGGAACGGCCCAGGTGTCTGCCACCTGTTATGCGGCGCTGGAACAGATGCGCCGTCAAGGCGCAGAGCTTGTTGATCTGGATGGCACTGGGCGATCCGCGCTGACCAATGCGGCCAGCACTGCGGATTTCGAGTTTGCCGCCGCGATTGCTGATTATCTGGGGCGCCGGGATGGCGTGTCGATCCGGAGGTTGGATGACATTCTTGCTCAGATGCCGCCGGGTTCTGACCTTGCCAAGGTGCTGCGGCGCAGGCTGTTGGCCGCCACCAATGCCGAGGGGCACCGCACGGCGATTGGTCTGCGCAATGAGCTGCGGCACTGGTTGCACAGCCAATTTCGCATGCATGACCTGACCGCGATTGTTTATCCGACCATGCGCAGGCTGCCCGCCCGGTTGGGCACGACCCAGGAGGGGTCTGAGAACGTATGCCTAAGCGCCTGTAGCGGGTTCCCGGCCCTGACCATTCCCGCCCTGCCGGGGGAAACCCGGCTTCCGGTCGGTCTGGAATTTCTGGGACTGCCGGACAGGGAGGCCACGCTGCTGTCCATCGCTTGTGACTGGCAGGCGGGGAGAGGGGTGGCATGATGCAAGCAATGCTCCCTCAACGCAGTCGGATGTCGGTATTTGGTGCCGTGGCCTCTGCCAACCCTTTGGCGACGCAGGCGGGTCTGTCGGTCTTGCAGAATGGCGGGAACGCCTTTGATGCCGCGATTGCGACGGCGGCGACGCTGACGGTCGCAGAACCGTTTATGTCGGGCCTTGCAGGCATGGGAAATGCCGTGATGTGGGATGCCCGACGCGGTGAGGTACGGGTGCTCGACTTTGTGCCGCGGCTGCCGATGTCCTACGATCCCGATCAGTATAGCGAACGTACCGATGCGGCGCGGGGCGCGATGTCCGTCGGTTTGCCCGGAACCTTGATGGGCTGGGCGATGCTGAACGACGAATTGGGCACGCGACCCTTGCGGGACCTCTTTGCGCCAGCAATCACCCTGGCAGAAAGAGGCGTGGCCCTCACCGAATTCGCCGCCGCCGAAATCCGACATGCACGGCATGAGGTGTCGGGCTGGTCCGCGATTGGGTCCGGTTTTGCCCAGGTCTTTGGTCATGCAGGAGAGCCGCGCGTCGGGGATGTTTTGCGGTTGCCGGAACTTGCGCAGACCCTGCGCCGGATCGGTGAGGAGGGACCAGATCATCTGTATCACGGCCCGCTTGGTGATCAGATCGCCGCGACCGTACAGGGATTGGGCGGCACCTTGACCGCGACGGATATCGCGGAGGTAGAAACTTGTTGGCGCAAGCCACTGAGCGCGGATTACCTGGGTCTGTCGGTGAACGTCCCTCCGCCGCCCTGCGAGGGGTTCCAATTCCTGCTGACGCTGAAGATGCTAGAGCGAGTCGGACTGTCCGACCACCCCTACGGAAGCGCAGGGCATTTCGACCCTGTGCTGCGGGCGATCCGGTTGGCGGCGGGCCAAAGGATCGATGCCAATCGACCGAATGCCGACGGCCTGGTGCGAATGTTCCACTCACGGGCGATTGACGAACTGTCAGCCCAACTTGCGGCGGGGGCTGGGTTAACCGGGGCGACAGAGCATTGGGATGCGACAAGTTTCGCGGACCCAAGCCCGGCGCATACCACCTCCTTTTCCGTCGCTGACCGCGAAGGCAACCTTGTCTGCATCACCCAAAGCCTGGGCAGCGCCTTTGGCAGTGGCGTTATCGTGCCGGGCACGGGGGTCACCCTGAACAATTTCCTGTTCTGGGCGGATGCCGCGCCGGGGTCGCCCAACCGGGCCGCGCCGGGGGCCAGCCTGCCGATGTGCATGTCGCCTTCGATCGCGCTGCGCGATGGTCGTCCGGTGCTCGCGCTTGGCACGCCGGGGGGCTACGGCATCCTTCAGACTCAGCCGCAGGTCTATGCCAATCTCTTTGACTTTGGCTTTCCGCTTCAGACCGCCATTTCGCTTCCTCGCGTCCGCGCCTGGGATGGGCGGGCTGTGCAGGTCGAAACACGTGGCCAGGACGCGGTTATTTCCGGGCTACGGGCCAAAGGGCATGACGCCACGCCCTTTGGTGACGCCTGGTCCATGGCCGTGGGCGGAATGCAGGCCATTCAGATCAACCCAGACACCGGCGTAATGACCGCCGCCGCCGATCCGCGCCGCGACGGTATGGCCGGTGTGCTCTGACAACAGGAGGGCAGCAAGACGGACCTAATTGACGAACAGACGGGCGAACTTTGGTCGCCCTCTCACCAAGAAACGCAAGCGGAACATCGCGCGTCATAAACCCAAATTCCAACGGAGAGACAAATGAACCTGAACAGACGTATTTTCATGTCGAGCGCCGCCATGGCCCTCGCGACGCCGGCCCTGTTGCGGGCCCAAACATCGCCCTCGGCGGACAAGACGCTGCGGGCGGTCATGCATGCCGACCTGCGCTCTTTCGATCCCTTTTGGACTACGGCCTATATCACGTCCTACCACGGCTCTATGGTGTACGACACGTTGTTCGGCACCGATGCAAACGGCAACGTCCAGCCGCAGATGGTCGATACGTTCACGGTGTCCGACGACAAGCTAAGCTATACTTTCAAACTGCGTGACGGTTTGATGTTCTCGGATGGAACACCGGTTCGGGCGGCGGATTGCGTTGCCTCTCTAACCCGGTTCTGTGCGCGGGACGTGGCCGGTCAATTGCTGTGGCCACGGGTCAAAACGCTACGGCCCCTAGACGACAAGACCTTTGAATTGGTCCTAAGCGATTTCTTTGGCCTGACGCTGGAAACGCTGGCCAAGACCAGCTCCTGTGCGTTCATCATGCGGGAGCAAGACGCCTCTGTTGATCCGAACGAACAGATCACGGACATCGTGGGGTCCGGCCCATTTGTTTTCAACCGGGACGAAACCCAGATGGGCGCACGCTATATCTATGACCGTAGCGCGACATATGTTCCGCGGTCCGGTGCCGCATCGGGCACAGCGGGCGGAAAGCAGGTGTTCCTTGATCGTGTGATCTGGGAAAACATCGGCGACCCGCAGACCGCGATGAATGCTCTTATCGCCGGGGAAATTGATTTTTACGAAAACCCCCCATTGGATTTTGTCGGTGATCTAGCCGCCAATGCGGATATCAACCTGGCTGTCCCGAACGAGGCGGGCACCTGCGGGGTGTATCGCCTGAACCACCTGCATCCGCCGTTCAACGATGTCCGGGCGCGGCAAGCCATGCTGTATCTTGTCAAACAGGCCGAGGTCATGGCCGGGGCGTTTGGCCTGTCTGAGTACACCAGCGAAACGCCTTCCATGTTCGGGAACAACACCCCGATGTCGAACAATGAAAATATCGGCTGGTTCGAACACGGGCAGGATTTCGACAAAGCCGCGCAGCTGTTCAAAGACGCGGGGTATGACGGGCGCCCGGTCATCATCATGCAACCGACCGATATCCCTGTGATTGGCACCGCCGCACAGTTCGCCGCCCAATGGCTGCGCAAAGCTGGGATCAATGCGGAACTGGCCGTGTCCGATTGGGGCGCGATCGTGTCGCGTCGTGCGGTGAAAAAGCCGCCAGAAGAGGGCGGGTGGAACATTTTCCCGACCTACACCGCAACCATCGGCAGCCCGATCCTGTTCCCAGGTCATGCCGCTGGTGGTGACGACGCCTGGTTTGGCTGGCCTGACGATCCAAAGCAAGAAGACCTTCGGACGCAATGGACCCTGGCCGGATCGCAAGAAGAGCGGGCCCAAATCGCGCGGAAAATGCAAGCCAATGCATGGGATTTCGTGCCGCAGGTCAATTACGGGCAATGGCAGCAGCCCGCCGCGCTGCGCAGCAATGTCAGCGGGTTGGTAGAGATTCCGGACCTCATTCCGTTCTGGAACCTTCGCAAAGCCTGAAGACGACCCATTCCTTCACACGACACCCTGGCGGCACCCGCCGGGGTGTCCCCAGCCACGAAAGCGCAGCCATGAAATTTATTCTTAGCAAGTTGCTGTCGATGGGCGCGGTCTTGTTGATCGTTGCCTTCCTCGTGTTCGTGATGATCCGCTTTTCCCCCGGAGATCCCGCCGCGATCCTTGCCGGTGACAACGCGACCGCACAACAAATTCAGTCCATCCGCGAGTCCCTGCGCCTGGACGACCCATTGCCGCTTCAGTTTGGTCACTGGTTCAGCCGGGTGGTGTCGGGGGATTTCGGGACTTCGATTTTCTCGGGCGAACCGGTTTTGGATATGATCTTGAAACGGGTGGGGCCGACCCTCTCTTTGACATTGCTGACCATGGGGTTTGCCATCGTCGTGGCGGTCATCCTGGGCGTTATTGCCGCCGCACGGGCGGGGCGGCCCACGGATCGCCTGGTCATGATCTTTTCGGTGGTCGGCTTTTCTGTGCCGGGGTTCGTTACCGCCTATCTGTTGATCTATGTGCTGTCGGTTCGCCTGGGGTGGTTCCCGGTACAGGGCTACACCCCCCTGTCAGAGGGTATCGGTCCCTGGTTGCACGCCCTGATCCTGCCCGCGCTTGTGCTTAGCCTGACGTATATCGCGCTGATTGCCCGAATCACCCGCGCGACGATGCTAGAGGTGCTGTCCGAGGATTACATTCGCACGGCCCGCGCAAAGGGCGTCGCGCCGAACACCGTTCTTTACGGCCACGCCCTTCAGAATGCCGGGGTGCCAATCGTTACGATCATTGGGCTGGGTTTTTCCATGCTCATCGGCGGTGTGGTGATCACGGAGACCGTGTTCAACATTCCCGGCATCGGGCGGCTTGTCATCGATGCCATCACCAAGCGCGATTACCCCATCATCCAGGGCATCACACTGATGCTGTCCGCAGTTTATGTGCTCGTCAATCTTATGGTCGACCTGAGCTATGGGCTGATTGACCCGAGGACCCGTAAATCATGACCTATGTATCCACCCATAAATCGACGCCCGCGCCGATTGCTACGGCGCGTCTGACACGGTTTCTTCGGCGCAATCCGACCCTGACATTCGGGGCGACAATCCTAACGATTTTCCTAGTGCTTGCGCTGACCTCTCCGCTTTTGGTCGGTGACGTATCAAGCCTGAACCCGATGGAGCGGCTGAAACCCATTTCGACCGCGCATTGGCTTGGCACCGATGCCCAGGGCCGCGACATTTTAGGGCGCACGATTTATGGCGCACGCGTGTCCCTATTGGTTGGTTGTGCGGTGGCCGTATTGGCCATCACCTTTGGGGTCATCCTTGGGCTGCTTGCCGGGTATATTCAGTGGCTGGAAACGCCGATCATGACCGTCATGGATGCACTGATGTCGATCCCGGCGGTTCTGCTGGCGATCTCGTTGGTGTCACTGACCTCTGCCAGTGTCGGCACGGTCATCGTGGCGATCACGATCCCTGAAATCCCGCGCGTGGTGCGGTTGGTTCGCTCGGTCGTGCTTTCGGTGCGGCGGCAACCCTATGTTGAGGCGGCGGTCGCCGGGGGCGCTCGGACGTTCAAAATCCTATGGCGGCATATTCTACCAGCGACGGTGCCGCCGCTGATCGTGCAGGCCACCTATGTCGCCGCGTCTGCGATTCTGATCGAAAGTGCGCTGTCCTTTGTTGGCGCGGGCACCCCGCCAGAGATCCCAAGCTGGGGCAATATGATCTCTGAAAGCCGCCTGTATTTGTCGCGGGCCCCGATGACGATTTTTGCACCAGGGTTGGCTTTGGCGTTGACGGTTCTTGCCATCAACCTGATCGGTGACGGGCTGCGCGACCGTCTTGATCCCAAACTGGTCCGGAGGATGTGATCATGGAAAAACTGCTTTCCGTTGAAAACCTGCAAACGCATTTCTTAAACGAAGACGGGGTCACCCGTGCCGTCGATGGCGTGAGCTTTGACGTCCTTGAGGGGGAAACACTTGGCATTGTCGGAGAGTCCGGCTGTGGAAAGAGTGTTACCTCCTTGTCCATCATGGGCCTGCTGCCGGACCGGATTGGCCGTGTTGTGGGGGGGGATATCGTGTTTCAGGGCGAAAGCCTGCTCAGCAAATCTGACAAGGACCTGCGTGATATCCGTGGCGACAAGATCGCGATGATCTTTCAAGAGCCGATGACCTCGCTGAACCCTGTTCACAAGGTCGGCCATCAGATCGCGGAAACCGTGATCCTGCACGAAGGGATCAGCAAACGCGAGGCGCGAAAACGTGCGCTTGATGTGATGAACTTTGTCCGGATCCCGGATGCGGAACGTCGGTTCAACGAATACCCGCACCAATTTTCCGGGGGTATGCGGCAACGGGCCATGATTGCGATATCTCTCGCGTGTCGGCCACGATTGTTGATTGCGGACGAACCGACAACGGCGCTGGACGTCACGATTCAGGCCCAGATTTTGCGGCTGATGTCGGACCTTCAAAAGGAAACGGGCACCTCGGTCATCATGATAACCCATGATCTGGGTGTGGTGGCGGAAACCTGTGATCGCGTAGCTGTCATGTATGCGGGTCGGATTGTTGAACAGGCCCCGGTAGAGACGCTTTTTGACACACCGCTGCATCCTTATACGCGCGGCCTGATGACCGCAAAACCGCGTCTTGGTGCGCAGTCTGGTGACCGGTTGACGGAAATCAAGGGGGTCGTGCCGGCCCTGAACAAACCCATTGTCGGCTGTTCCTTTGCGCCGCGCTGTCCCTTTGCGACGTCGCGGTGCCACGCCGCAACGCCCGATTTACGGCCCCTGGGCGACGCCCATCAAATCGCCTGTTTCGAGGCTGAAAACCTGCCGCCACTAGAGGGGAAAGCACAATGACGAACGTTCTCGAAGCGCGTGGGCTGACGCGGCATTTCCGCCTTGGTGCTGGTACGTTTGGCCGGGACAGGGGCACGGTGAAGGCCGTTGATGATATCTCCTTTGATCTCGCGCGGGGGGAAACGCTTGCCCTGGTGGGTGAATCAGGCTGTGGCAAATCCACCTTGGCCCGCGTGTTGATGCGCCTTCTGACGCCGACCTCGGGGCAGGTTCTGTTGGATGACATCGACCTGACGGCACAGCGGGGCCGTGCCTTGCGTCAAACCCGGCAGCGCATGCAAATGGTGTTTCAAGACCCAAGCGCCTCACTCAATCCCAAATTGACCGCTGCGGACGTCGTGATGGAACCGATAGAGAATTTCCGACGCTTTAGCAGGGCTGAACGGCGGGAGACCGTGCTAGACCTCTTTGACAAGGTTGGGTTGCGGCCCGATGCCATCGGAAAATATGCGTTCGAATTTTCAGGCGGTCAAAAGCAACGGCTGGGGATCGCCCGTGCGCTTGCCGTTTCTCCTTCGGTGATCATCGCGGACGAACCTGTGTCGGCGCTGGATGTCAGTGTGCAGGCGCAGGTGATCAACCTAATGAAGGACATTCAACAGGAGATGCAGGTCGCCTATCTGTTCATTTCCCATGACCTTGGGATCGTTGAACATATCGCGGACCGTGTCGCGGTGATGTACCTCGGCCGGATCGTAGAGATCGCGCCCAAACGACGCCTTTTTGCGGCGCCGATGCATCCCTATACGCAGGCTTTGATCAACTCTGCTCCGGCGGCGCATCCGCGTGCGCGGCGCTCGCATGACCTGTTGACGGGCGAAATCCCCTCACCGCTGAACCCACCCTCTGGCTGTCCGTTTCACACCCGCTGTCCCATGGCGACAGACATCTGCAAGGCCGAGCTTCCGCGCCTTATCGATAAGGGCGACGAAAGTACGGTGGCCTGCCACAACGCCTAAGGCCACCCGCCAATCGCTGCCTGGCTTTGGCAATTGCGGATCCCAGATCGCCGGAAAGGAACAGAATGCCAATCAACGAACATGCGCTGGAGGCAGAGCTAGGGGCGCTTGAAACACGGTTTGCCGCGCTGGCTGACCGGGTCTGGGCGACGCCTGAAACATGCTATGAAGAAACTCAGTCATCCGCCGCGCATATCGCAGAGCTGGACCATCACGGGTTTCAGGTCAAGCCGAACGCGGGAGAGGTGCCGAACGCCATTCTTGCCGAATCCGGAACCGGCGGCCCCATCATCGCCTTTTTGGGAGAATACGACGCCCTTTCGTCCCTTAGTCAAAAGGCCGATGTCGCGCATCCAGACCCGGTCGAACCTGACGCAAATGGTCATGGCTGCGGGCACAATATGCTGGGTGCGGGGGCCATGATGGCGGCGGTCGCGATCCGCAACTGGCTACGCAAACACAAGCTGCCCGGGCGTGTACGGTATTACGGATGCCCCGCCGAAGAAGGGGGCGCGGGCAAGACCTTTATGGTTGCTGCGGGGCTTTTCCGCGATGTCGATATCGCGATCACCTGGCACCCAAGCTGTATCACCCAGATCATTCGCGGCAGTTCTTTGGCCTCTTCGCGGATTGATTTCACCTTTCATGGTCGCTCGTCCCACGCCGCCGCCAGCCCACATCTTGGCCGGTCGGCCCTGGATGCGGCGGAACTGATGAACATCGGGGCCAACTACTTGCGGGAACACATGCCGGACGAGGACCGACTGCACTACACCTATCTCGATGTGGGTGGCTGTTCGCCCAATGTCGTCCCCTCCAGGGCGCGGGTACGCTATGTTGCACGCAGCCCCCGGACGCAGGGACTTGGTGATCTCATCGCCCGGCTTGAAAAGGTGGCGCAGGGGGCGGCGCTGATGACCGAAACGCATGTACAGACCCGCATTCTAACCGCCGTTGCCGAGATCGTGCCGAACGACAGGCTGGCCGCGACCATGGAACAGGTCTTGCGCCAGGTCGGCCCGCCCGCGTTCGACGATGATGATAAAGCCTATGCCGCGAAGTTTCAGGCTACCCTGGATGCAGGCAGTATCAAAGCCGCCTATGAATTCGTCGGCTGCACCAAGAGCGAAGACAAAGCCCTGTATGACGTTCTGTTACCCGAAGACCATTCACCCAAATCCCTGGCAGCATCGACCGATGTTGGCGACGTCAGTTGGTGCGTTCCAACGGTGCAAATCTGGGGTGCGAACTATGCAATCGGCACGTCCTTTCACACATGGCAGATGGTCGCCCAGGGTAAGAGCCGTTCGGCCTATCGCGGTATGTTCCACGCCGCCAAAGTCATGGCCATGACCGCCAAAGAGGCCTTTTGCGATCCCGATCTGGTGCGCGAGGCCAAGGCCGAGCTGGAGCAACGTGCTGGGACCGGTTATACTAGCCTTCTGCCCGCTGACGCCCGTCCCGGTTTTGATTGACACCCAGGGGCCGGACCCGCGCGGGTTCGGCGCGCGAGTGATGGCTTTTATGACAATCTCTCCGACATCCCCGCGCATTTGTGGATCCAGTGGGCGCAACGGCCGATGCGCGCGAACTTGACGAAACAGTAGACCTGTAAGGTGGCATGCGAGAGCGAGGTCTTACCCAACTCGAAATCAAATGGAGCAGGCCCATGCGCTGCCCCTTCCTCCGGTTTAATCTTCGTCACTATCTCTATTGGTTTCAATTTTTTACCGACGGCCCCTGCTCATTCCGCAATGCATCGGTCTGGCGCAGTCGATCTGTAGAAAATTCCAGAAACGCACGCAGCTTGGCCGGTGCCTTGCGGCCCAGAGGATGGACCAGGTGAACCGGGATCGGGCCCGGTTCGTCGTCTGTCAATACAGCCACAAGGCTGCCTTTGCGCAGATCATCTGCAATCTGGTACGACAGCACGCGGGCCAGGCCCCATCCTTGTCGCGCGATCGCAATCGCGGCGGCAACGCTATTTACCGTCAATCGCGGATGAATGCGGACGATCGTCTTTTGATCGGGCCCAAAATGCCATTCCTGCAAGGCGGGACCAGTGCCCACGACACGGTGATGTGTCCCCAAATCCGCGGGAACAGACGGATGACCAAAGGCCTCAAGGTAGGCAGGCGCGCCGCACACAACCCGGCGCACCGCACCGACCCGAGTTGCCGAGAGGCCCGATGCAGGTAACTCGCCAATCCGTAGAGCCACGTCATATCCTTCCTCCACAAGATTGACGTTCCGGTCCACCATCAGCACCTCGGCAGTGATTTCCGGATACGCATCGAGAAATTCAGCGACAAGGGGGGCGACATACATCCGCCCAAATTCTTGCGGACAGGTGATACGAAGGCGGCCCACGGGCGTTGCCGATGCGCCGGACACCGCGTCTTCTGCGGATTGAAGCTGTGCGAGAATGTCGCACACCTCCTCGGCAAAGCTACGGCCAACCTCCGTCAGCCGGACGCGCCGTGTGGTTCTGGCAAACAAGCGGGCCCCGAGAGCATCTTCCAGCGTATTGATTGCCCGCGTCGCAGAGGGGGCGCTTAGCCCAAGCGCCTGTGCGCCTCCTGTGAAACTCTGGGTTTTTGCCACAGCGACAAAGACTCTGAGCGCCTGTAGATGATCCATGTGCCTCTCCTTATTGCTTCGCATTCAGTAATAATGAACTTCAGTTTTAGGGCATTATTGTTCTCATTGATATCTATTAACGTCTGCCTGAATGGCAATTGCCGTGCCATATGACTGACGAGAGGACCACACAATGACCGACGCAGACGCCCGCAATGGCGCTCCCATCACTCTCTATCGAAACCCGAAATCCGGGCATTGCCACCGGGTTGAACTGATGATGGCACTGCTTGATGTCCCGTATGAGACCGTTGAACTCGATATGGCGAATGCTGCGCATAAGGCGCTGGAATATCTGAAAATCAGCCCCTTCGGGCAGGTGCCCGGAATCGACGACAATGACCTGACCCTGAGCGATTCAAACGCCATCCTAACCTATCTCGCGTCCCGCTATGGCGATTTCGGAAACTGGGCGGGGCGCACCCCGCTGGAGCGGGCAGAGGTTCAACGCTGGCTCTCGGTCGCGGCTGGTGAGATTTATCAGGGGCCGTGCTCGGCCCGTCTTGTCACATTGTTTGGTGCGCCCATTGATCATGCAACAGCAAAAGCCAAAGCGCATGAACTCTTTGGGGTGATGGAAGCGCACCTTGAAAGCCGCAACTGGCTCGCCGCGGGGCGCGTCACCCTCGCCGACATTGCGGGCTATAGTTATATCGCGCACGCACCGGAGGGTGGTGTGGCCCTCTCTCCCTATCCAAACATACAAGCCTGGCTTTCCCGGATCGAAGCACTACCAAGTTTCGTCGGCATGGCAGGGTCTCCCGCGCTCGCCTGATTGCGTCGATTCTATCTAACCCGGACATCACTATGGCCCAGAAGATCAGCCCCTTTCACGCCGGTGAGATCGAAGCGCAGCGCCATGCTGGGGTGGCAGCGCGCGCATCACAGGGTGGCCGTTTCATTCGCGATCATATGCCCCTTCAACACCGTGATTTCTTCGCCACCCAACCGTTTCTTGTGGTGGCGGGGGCCGATACGTCAGGAAAGCCTTGGGTGTCGATCCTTGAAGGGAAAGACGGCCCTGTCGCGGCTCATACTGAGCGCAGTCTGACTTTGGTGGGCCAGCTGGCCGCCGATGATCCGCTGGTGCAGGGCGTCGTGCAGGGGGCTTCTGTCGGCATTCTGGGGATCGAATTGGCGACAAAGCGGCGCAACAGGGTAAATGGTCGTTTGCGATCCGGCACCGCCAGCGAGCTGGTTCTGGATGTGCAGCAAAGCTTTGGCAACTGCGCGCAATATATTCATGAACGGGCGTTGCACCGCGTTGACGGGGCCCGGCACACCCCCGAACCGCCCTTGGTAACAACCTCGCTCAACACGGATCAAAAGCGATGGATTGCAGCCGCTGATACATTGTTCATCGGTTCCGGCTTTTCTTCGGGTGCGGGCCACAACACCGACGGATTTGATGCCTCGCACCGAGGGGGCGAACCGGGCTTTGTCGACATTGATCGCGACGGCAAGCTGCATATACCCGACTACACGGGAAACAACTTTTTCAACACCATCGGAAATCTGGTGCGTGATCCAAAAGTTGGCCTGTTGTTTGTAGATTTCGCAACCGGCGGCCTGCTGCAACTGAGCGGTCAGGCGCAGATTATCTGGGATGGCAGCCAAAGCCGGGACCCACAAGCGCGCCGAATGATTGTTGTGACGGTGGACAGCGTGGTGGAGCGGCAGCAGGCTTTAGCTCTTCGATGGCATGCGCCGGATACGGGTGCAATGCGGTTACGGGTAACAGATAAAGTTGTGGAAAGCCAAGAAATCACGTCGGTCTATCTCGCACGGGCGGATGGGCTGCCACTGGTCGACTTCAAGCCGGGCCAACATCTGCCCATTGCTCTGAATGTCCCTGGCCAGCCTGGGCCAACGCGCCGGAGCTATTCGCTTTCGGGACCAGGAGATGCGGAGACCTACCGGATCAGCGTCAAGCGCGAGGCGCACGGCATTGCCACACGGGTCCTGCACGACGTGCTGAAACCCGGCGATATGATCGACGCCAATGCCCCTTCAGGCGATTTTGTCCCACCTGAAGGAGGCGATCCGCTGGTTCTGGTCAGCGCGGGCGTCGGTGTGACGCCGATGCTGTCCATCTTGCACGGGGTTGTCGATGCGGCGGCAGCCCGTCCCGTCTGGTTTGTGCACGGCACGCGCAACAGCGATACCCATGCCTTTCGACAAGAGGTTGCGGATTTGGTGCGCCGCGCGGAAAACGTAGCGCAGCGCCTCTACTATTCTACGCCCAACCCAGACGACCAAACGCAAAATACCCACGATGCACAGGGGCGCGTCACGGCGGAAGCTTTGCTTGCGCTTGGCGCAGGATCAAAGGCACATTACATGATCTGCGGGCCCACCCAGTTTATCGCTGATCTCAGCGATGGCCTTGAAGGGCTGGGCGTTCCAACTGCGCAGATCCACTACGAAACCTTCGGCCCGGTGGGCTGACCGCGCCGCGGTCATTGCGTCTTACGGTTCGATACGCGCATGCCCGGCATAGGCACAGCACATCGCCACCAGCTCATCGCGCAAACCCGCTGCCGCTTGGGCATCAAGGTTGCGTTCAAAGGCGTTGCGAATTGTCCCGAAGATAACCGTTACAAGCATAAGATTTGTCATCTCGGGGTCCTGAAACCGCGCGTCAGCCGCGCTGTCCAGCATTCTTTGCGTTGCGGTATTGGTGCGTTCCGCGAAGTGCTGGATCAGGGCATCGTTATCCATCTCTGCCACAGAATTGTACAGCGCTCGGGTGACGTCGGCCCGCTCGGTCTTGGCGCACCAATAGGTGTCGACCAACGCCTCGATCATTCGTTCGATTGCTGCGCCGTGCTGATCGCGGCAGGTCGCTTCTATCCGCTCGGCCAACACATCCAGATAGCGCGCGTTCAAGGCATAGATCAGCGCCTGCTTATTGGGGAAATACTGGTACATCGTGCCCACCGAAACACCCGCGCGTTCGGCAACACGCGTGGTTGTCAGGCGGGCCGTACCATCCCTGATCAAAACCTGAAGGGTCGCCTCGAAAATCGCGTCCACCGTCACCTTTGCGCGGCTTTGATGCGGTGTTTTTCTGGGCCTCATAGCTGCGGGTGCCAAGGCTTTCATATGCGAATCCTAAATCTGAATAAATCTTCATATATTGCAGAAATACACTGAAACGAAAGGATATTAAAATGGAACAGGATCGTATTGCCTTGGTGACAGGCGCAAACAAGGGCATCGGACTTGAGATCGCCCGGCAACTTGCGCAAGCTGGTCTACGGGTCATACTGGGCGCGCGCGACGCGGGGCGCGCACAAGCCGCGCTCGATGATCTTGCAGCTGACGGGCTGGAGGCGGAGACGCTTCACCTCGACCTCGACGAGCATGACAGCATCATCGCGGCAGCTGCGAAAATCGACACCCGGCATGGCCGTCTCGACATATTGGTGAACAACGCGGGGATCTTCGATTTCGCGGATGGCGCGCCGGGAACCGCCGTCATCGACAGCGTGCGAAAGGTGATGGAGACCAATTTCGTTATGACGCTGGCGGTGACCCAAGCGATGGTGCCGCTGCTGAAAAAGGCCCCGGCAGGCCGCATCGTTAATCTGTCAAGTTCGCTCGGGTCTTTGGCCGTGAATGGCGATCCAACCTCACCCTATTATGCCGCCCGCTACATTGGTTATAACGCGTCTAAAGCGGCGCTGAACATGCTGACTGTCCAATTGGCCGAAGAATTGCGCGACAGCGGGATCAAGGTCAACTCGGTCAGCCCCGGTTTCGTCAAGACTGACCTGACGAGCATGGGCAGCATGACCCCGCAGGAAGGGGCCGTGTTGCCGGTGCGCTATGCGCTTGGCGGCGATGAAACCGGAACCTTTGTCGAGCCTGACGGCCTCACACCGTGGTAATCGCATAACTTGGGTGGGTGGGGCTTTGACCAGTGCCTGCTGCCCATCAATCAGGCGTGATTTTCGGGCAAGAGACCGCCTGCGATACCGATCCGGCGGGCAGCAGGCTTTCCAACGTGATTGCGCCGAAGCGCTCGAGGAACAGCGCTTCGGACTGTGCCATCGTTTCCTTCAACGCCGCGTTGACGCCGCGTTCAACAAGGCACTCTGCGTTTTGGGACCGCATGCCAATGGCAAACAAAGATGGTTTGCCAAGTGCTATGTAGATGTCCAGAAGGGTGATTTCAGACAAAGGGCGGGCCAATGACCATCCCCCCCCATGTCCCCGACCCGACTGAACGTATCCGGCATTCCGCAATCCTGCCATGGTGCGCCGAAACACCGCCGGATTGGTCCCCATGCTCTTCGCCAAGCGTTCCGAGGTCACAGGCTCATCAACTTGGTTCAAGTGCAAGAGTACGTGCAACACGTCTGACAGGCGGGTGTCTTTGTTCATGGTTGCCGCCCATCCGCACCGTTCTGTCCCGGAAAAGGATGGCAAAATTGATCGATTGACAGCGTCAGAACATATTGTATCTTCAATTGATACATGAATCACTTTCTTATTTGTATCAGTTAAAGATACGTCACCCGAGGCCCAATGTACACTCTCGACACACACACCGCTGGCAACGCAACCATTCACGACCCGGCACACCGCCGCCGTATTCTCATGGCGGTCTGCCTCGCCTTGATGGCGGTTATTGCTGCCGTCACGGGCCTTAACGTCGCGCAACCACCCCTCGCGCTCGATCTGGATGCGTCGCAGGCGCAAGTCCTCTGGATGATCAACATCTATGCGATCACCCTTGCGGCACTGCTTCTGCCGCTCGGCGCGGTTGGTGACCGTTGGGGGCGCAAACCGGTTCTGCTGGCCGGGCTGGTGATCTTTGGAGCCGCCAATATCGCCTCTGGCCTGGCACCGACCACCGCGTTCATGATCGGTGCGCGTTTTTTCAGCGGGGTCGGTGCGGCCATGATTATGCCAGTGACCCTGTCGGTCATCACTTCCGCCTTTCCGGATGATCAACGTTCCAAGGCGATTGGCATCTGGACCGGAGTGGCCGGCGGCGGTGGAATTCTTGGTATGTTTCTATCTGCTCTCTTGGTCGATTTCCTGTCGTGGCGCTGGCTCTTTGCTCTGCCGGTCCTGCTTGTCGTCGTGGCTTATGTGATGTCATCGCGGAACGTCCCGAACTCGCGAGAGGCATCGGAACACCGCTTTGATTTTGGCGGCGCGCTGATCTCTATCATCGCCGTCATCGGCCTGATCTATTTCCTGCACGAAGGCCCGACCCATGGCTGGACCACACACACCACCATCGCGGGCCTGCTTCTCGGCGTCGGAGCGTTCATCGCCTTCGTCGCTTGGGAATCGCGCCAAACCGCGCCGCTGCTGGACATCCGTCTTTTTCGGCAGCGGAGCCTGTCGAGCGGCTCAGTGGCTCTGCTCACCTGGTTTGGCGTGCAGACCGGCGTGTTCATCGTGCTCTATCCCTTCTTTCAAGCCGTGCTTGGCTGGTCGGGGTTGCTTGCGACCCTAGGATTGATGCCGATGGCCATTCTGATGATGGGGTTTTCCGGTCTGGCCCCGCTCGTGGCCAAACGTGTCGGGCCACGCGTTACACTTGCGACTGGCGTCTTACTGGGCGGTGTAGGGTTGGCGCTGATTGCAATGCTGGTGTCCGCGTCCGGCGGCTACCTGTCTGTTCTGCCGGGCATGGTGGTAATGGGCGTTGGCATGGGCCTGTCCATGGCCCCCGCGACAGAGGCCATCACATCGTCTCTGCCCGCAAACAAACAGGGCGTGGCTTCGGCGTTGAACGATGTCACGCGCGAGTTCGGAACAGCACTTGGCGTTGCACTTTTGGGGCAGTGTTCAGCACTGGCTACAGCGCCGCGATTATGCCGCAACTGGCCGGGGTTCCGCACGAGCTGGCAGCGCAGGCCGCCCGCGGCATCGCAACCGCGCTGGCGCTGGCCGATGAAGGCGGCATTCACGCCGAAACACTCCGTCAGACCGCCAAAGATGCGTTTGTTGCTGGATGGGTTCAGGCAATGTGGGCTGGCGTCGTCGTCATGGGCCTTCTTTTCGCTTTCGTTGCCATCCGCGGCCCGAAAACCACAACTTTGACCAAGGACACACCAAATGAAATATGACACCATTATCGTCGGCGGCGGCTTTGCAGGGCTGGCCGCTGCCACCTATCTCGGGCGCGCTCGTCGCCGCGTTCTGGTGCTAGATACCGGCTGCCCGCGTAACCGGTTCTCCGCAGCTTCACACGGGTTTCTGGGCCAGGATGGGCGTGCGCCGATGGATATCCTCAGTGATGCCCGCAATCAGCTTGCTACCTATCCTACCGTCGACATTGCAAATGACGAAGCCGTGGCGGCGAGAAAACTGGACGCTGGCTTTGAAGTTGATCTCGCCGACGGTAATCGCATCTCTTCGCCAACGCTTATCCTAGCCCATGGGCTGCACGACACGCTGCCAGAGATCCCGGGCCTTTCGGACCGATGGGGCAACTCCGTGCTTCACTGCCCCTATTGCCATGGGTTTGAATTCAGCGACCGGCACCTTGGCGTGCTTTACCGAAACGAGATGTCAATCCATCAGGCGCAATTGATCACCGAGTGGGGACCAACCACGTTGTTTCTGAACGGGCATACCGTGGCCAAAGAGCATCTCGACGTTTTGGAACAACGCCATGTGCGGATCGAAACCGAGACAGTGACCGCCCTTAACGGATCCGGCACCGACCTGTCCTCACTCACTCTGGACGGCGGACGGGACGTTGCGATCGAAGCGCTGTACATCGCGCCACAATCGTCTCTGTCCAGCCCATTGGCAAACCAGCTGGGCGCCAATATCACCGAGACGGTAATGGGCCCGATGATCGTCACGGACGATAGCAAGATGACCTCGGTGTCTGGTCTCTTTGCCGCAGGTGATATAGCCCGCGCACCGCATAGCGTTAGTTGGGCCGTGGGCGATGGCGTCACTGCCGGAACAGCTGCACACCGCGCGTTGGTCTTTGGGTGATGGCCATGGATCACTTCTCTGATCCTGCAGCCGTGGAGCGCTATATCACAGCTACACCGCAGCGGGTTCCGGGCTACGCCGACCTACACCGCATGGCGCTGGTCCTGCTGTCCGAAAAAGTACCTGATAATGCCTGTGTCCTTGTGCTGGGCGCAGGCGGCGGGCTGGAGTTGCTAGCCTTTGCCGAAGCGCGCCCGAATTGGTCCTTTGTCGGGGTGGACCCGTCGCAACCCATGCTCGATCTGGCCGCCGATGTCCTGGGGCCGCGGCGCTCTCAGGTGGAGTTGATGAAAGGTGTTGTCACAGACGCGCCGTCTTGGCCCTTCGAGGGAGCAACATGCCTCTTGACCTTGCACTTTCTGTCTGTGCCGGAACGCCTGCATGTCCTGCGCGAACTGAAATCTCGGCTGAAACCCGGCGCACCGCTGATCATTGCGCATCATTGCAAGTCAGATGCGGGGGCAGCCGAGGATTGGCTGGCTCGCTCGGTGGCATTTTCAATTGACACAGCATCGGATACCCACACTGTGGTCGCCTCCGCAGCGAACATGGCCAAACAGTTGACTCTGCTGACCGTAACCGAGGAAGAGGCTCTATTGATTGAGGCCGGATTCCGCGACCCTGCCTTGTTTTATGCCGGTTTTTCCTTCCGGGGTTGGGTCGCCTGGGCGAATAAGGACTAAGACGGGGAGGCTCTACAATTTTTTCTTTGGTCCCAATCCGCAGCGCGTGAATATCTACCTTGCGGAAAAGGGGCTTTCTGATGTGCAGCGGGTGATATTCAACGCACCGACCGGCAACACCGATTGGCCACCTGCCGAAATCGCAGCGATTTCCCAAACCGGATCGTTGCCAATTCTGTTGGACGAGGTTGGCACAAAAATCACTCAATCGCTGGCGATCTTGGAGTTTCTGGAGGACAGATATCCCGTCCCCGACATGCGTGGTTCTACAGCGGCCGCGCGCGCCCGGACCCGTGAAATCGTCTCCGTATTCGACGAGGCGCTAGATGCCTTTGCCCTATGGGCCCGATACGGCAGTGACCTTGGTGGGCATGACAAATCTGCCTATCGCGAGGTGATCAAGATCGGATCTGACGGCTATATCCAGAAGCTTCAGCTTGCCGAGCGCATGATCAAACAGACAGATTTCCTTGCCGGTGACACAGTGACCATAGCGGATTGCGTGGCGATGGCATTGCTTCACTATACAGCCAGTTTTTACGATGTTCCAATACCAGCCTGCTGTCCGCAGTTGACGCGGTGGTATGATCGCTTTGCCGCCCGCCCGAGTGCGGTCTGCCACGAATATCCAGCGACACAGCTTCGCATCGCCCGCGGGTTGATGGAGCAAAGCAGCGTAGCGTTCCCGGGCTAGAAAGAGGCAGCTACTGATTGTGGGCGATACGTGTGCAAACAAAGTACAGTTATGAGTCGCTAAGTCATGTCTTCTTGCGAGTTGAGAGCTCATGACAAATTTCTTAGGATTGGCAGGTCGCCGGACGCCACGATCATTTGATTGATTCAAGGTCGACTGCCCTGTCCACGGACTTCTTAAGATGCTGGATGAGAGCTGCAAGCGCTGTAGATTTCTGAGATCGCGCTGGATAATAGAGACTATATCCGGGCCAAATTGGGCAGAAATTGCTTAGACAGTTTATCAGTTGGCCATCGGCTAATTCTTCGGAAACGTAGGGTCGGAACACGTAGGCCAGCCCCAATCCGGCAATCGCAGCACGGGTCATGACATGCCGGTCATTCGTAACGATGTTGCCGCTGAGTGGGAGTTCAACCTGCCGACCATCGTGGACAAACCGCCACTTGTAGATGTCACCGTGACTGGGTTGACGGTAGTTCAAACAGATATGAGATGAGAGATCCTCAAGCCTCTCCGGGACGCCGTGCCGGGAAAAATAATTTGGGGAGCCGACGACAACGGCTTGGACGTCTGAGCTAAGCGGAACGGAGATCATGTCCTGTTCAAGATGTGTGCCAAGCCTGATGCCGGCATCGAACCCGTCAGCGACGATATCGACAAACCGGTCGCTTACGTCGAGGTCAATCGACAGTCTGGGATGCGCGGCAAGAAATCCCGGCAGCGACGGGACCAGAATGGTTCGAGCTGGGAACTCCGTAACCGATAGGCGCAGCGTCCCCGCAATCGCACCTTCCGTCTGTTTTACTTCCACGAGACGGCTCTCGATCTCGCGTAATGCCGGAACGATTGTTTCGAGCAGCGCCAAACCGGCCGCCGTGGGTCGGACACTTCGGGTACTACGGGAGAGCAAGGTCACCCCCATCTGGGTCTCGAGATTACTGATGGCTTGGCTCAGCCCTGATTGGGACCGGCCCAGCCTGCGGGCGGCTCCGGTGAAGCTGCCCTCTTCGGCCACGGTCTGGAACAGAAGGAGGCCCGACAATTCGCGTTGGTCCATTACTAAACTTTCTCGATAGGCTATAGAATAATAGTCACAATAGTTGGGCAGTTCCGCGCGGTCTAGATTGAGGGCGTCGAGGTTTTAAAAGGAGACAAACGATGCTCTATCGATCGAGCGCCACTATCTTAGCCGCAGCGTCATTCGGTGTTACGCTTCTTGCAGCCACTCCCGCTCTGGCCGAGGCCAAGAATATCGTGCTGGTCCATGGTATGAATATGACGGGCGGACTATGGCGCGGCGTTCATGACGGGCTGGTGGCAAACGACTATGAAGTCACTGTCGTGCAAATGCCGCTGACGTCTTTCGAGGCCGATCTCACAGCGGTGGAACGGGCTTTAAAGATGCAGGACGGTCCTGTCGTCCTGGTAGGTCATTCCTATGGCGGGTTCGTTCTGGGGGAGGCCGGAATGGACCCGGATGTCGAGGCTTTGGTATATGTCGCTGGATTCTTGCCGAAAGTGGGAGAAACCCAAGCTGAACTGACGGCAGCGTCTGTGTCCCACCTGACATCAGAAGCCCTACAATTTTTCGAAGATGGCCACTTTCTGATAGATACACGCGCATGGATCGAGAACGTGGCCAACGGCGCAGATCCGGACGATGCACGGTTTACGGCTCAGTCGCAGATCGCGGGGAACAGCGCGGCCTTTTCCTATCCGGCGACCGCTGCCGCATGGAAGGAAAAGCCAACCTGGTCCGTTATCGCAACGGAGGATCGGACGATTGCCCCTGATCTTCAGCGCCAGATGTCGGAACGGGCAGGCGCAACCGTAGTTCAGGTCGCAGGCGGACATCTGGTGCCCATGACGAACCCTGACGCTGTCGTTCAAACCATCATGCAGGCAGCGCAGTCCACTGAATAGGGCAGAGTGTGGCTCGAAATGTATTTGCAGGAGCGCGGTTTAGGCAGTCTGAGGGACAGAAAGTGCGCGCCGACACGCAACGGTAGATGCTCGAAGGAAACTCTTTCGGGCATCACTCTTGCCGCTGGCGGCCTCTTCGGATCGTAATGCTGAAGTGGCTTTGTTGTATAAGTCTAGCAGTCGATGCCGCTGCAGGCGCTTGCGAAACACGGCTGCTCCTGCTTCGTCCAGACTGACCTGCCACGGGATTTTTTCTCCACCGTCGATTAGAGTCCGCCCCAACCTGAGGATGGACAATGAAGCGGACGAGCAGATCATCGGCATCCTCGCCGAGCACGAGGCAGGAGCGAAGTGCGCGGACCTGTGCCGCAAGCAGGGCATGTCGGAAGGCGCCTCCTACAACTGGAAGGCCAAGTTCGGCGGCATGACATTGTTGGAGGCGAAGCGACTGAAGGCGTTTGAGGATGAGAATGCGAAGCTGAAGAAGCTGCTGGCCGAGCAGATGCTGGACTTGTCGGCGATGAGGGATTTGGTCGCAAAAAAATGGTAGGGCCCGCCGTGAAGCGTGAAGCCGTCGCATATCTTCGGGCCGAGCATGGCCTGTCGGAGCGGCGGGCCTGTCGGATTGTTGTCGCGGATCGCAAGATGGTTCGCTACCAAACGCAGCGTGCCCCGGATACGGAGCTGCGCGGGCGGCTGCCCGCCAAAATAACTGCGGTTTGGTCGGAAGGCAGTTCATCCCATTAGCTCAGCAGGCTTCGTGGCGGATGCGACTTTGACGTCTGGACTATGCCTTATCTCCGGTGAGTTTCGAAGGGAGCCAAGGCCCCCGGCAGTTCCATCGGCTGTTCACCCAGTTTCCTTCGCGGCCGCTGCGCTTCGCCTTCGGTGTGGCCGGGCCTTGGCCAGCTGCAAGGTGACCATCATTGCAACGCAAACAAGGAGAAGAGCAATGACCACGAACTGCATCAAATTCACCAGCGCCGACGTCGAAACCGCCAAGGGCGTCGGCTCAATCTCGACCCTGACCTTCGACCTCGACATCACTGTCGAACCCGTCGCGAGCACGAACCCAATGGCCTCTACGCACCGCGTCCTCGGCCGCTCCCCGCGCGGCAAGCTGGTCGAGTGTGGCGGCGTCTGGAAGAAGCAGAACAAGGAGACCGGCGCGGACTACTACACGCTGACCATCCGCAACCACGGCTTCAACGCCAACCTCGGCAAGGCTGCGAACCAGGACGATCTGTCTCTGCAGGCCGTCATGCCGGCCACGCTTGTCCTTCACCTGCCAGCCAGCATCTCTCAACAAGGCCGCGATCCGACGGTAGCCATATCGACCGTACTTGCGGGTCAGCGCAATCATGTCCGCGACCAAGCGTTCTTCGTCAGCACGACCGTGTGGCAACTGCCGCTGCGTGGATCGGAGTTGACCCAGAACGCGGCACACACGACGTTCAGAAACCTTGAACTCCTACGCACATGATTGATGCAGGTACGTCGGCGCGAGGGGCTCAGGGGATCCGCCCGTTCTGGCCTCCCTCAAGATCAACTTATCCAGCGTCAGGTCAGAAACTGCACGTCGGAGGCGTTCATTCTCTTTCTGTAGCCGCTTCAGTTCCTTGAGTTGCTCCGTGCCCATTCCACCGTATTTGTTTGGCGGGAAAACGCCCCACAGGGGCCTTTTCTTATCCACCTGCACTCCAGCGATAATACGTTTGTTCAGTCACACTGATCTGTCTGATTGCGTCAATCCGAGGCATGCCTTGCCCCATCAGAACTTCAACCTGCCGTAACTTCACGACGATCTCTTCGGGCTTGGGTCTCTTAATGGCCATCTCTGGTCCTCAGCTTTCCTAACTATAGGGGCGGACCACTTCAAAGGGGGAGGCTCATACCAAGCTCAGCAGCAATCTTGCTCATGGGTACTTTTGAGTTTGAGCTACTCCCCAGATCTTGGACAATATCTGGCGTAGTTTAAGCTACTCTATGCACCTGCTGATCGGGTTGGGTTGTTTCATTTCGTTGCCAATAGATCACAGCGGGTGGTTGGCCGCCAAGTGCGGAATGTGGGCGCTTGCGGTTGTAGAACTCGACCCACTTGCCGACACCTGCTTTCGCGTCCGACCCGGTCTCCCAGGCATGCAGGTAGACACACTCGTATTTCAGAGGTCGCCAGAGCCGTTTCACGAAGATGTTGTCGAGGAACCGCCCCTTGCCATCCATTGAGATACGCACGCCGGATCGGCGCAACCGGTCCGTCCAGGCGAATGACGTGAACTGGTTACCATCATATGACTGTCGGTGTTCATAATCTCTGGCGGGCCGAACTTATGGATGGCTTCGTTCAGTGCATCGACGCAAAACCCTGCTTCCAGCGTGTTTGATATCCGCCATGCCAGCACCTTACGTGTGTGCCAGTCCATGATCGAGACCAGATACAAGAAGCCGCGCCGCATGGGCAGGTAGGTGATATCCGAGCACCAGACCTGATTGGGCCGATCCACACGCAGACCGCGCAGCAGGTAGGGGTAGATCTTGTGCCCCTTCGCGGCTTTGCTTGTATTGGGCTTTTGGTAGATCGGCATGAGGCCCATCAGCCGAATTAGACGTCTGATCCTTTTCTCGTTCACGAGACGGTCTTCATTCCGCAGGTGCCATGTCAACTGGCGCACCCCGTAAAACGGTGTCTCAAGGAACTGCTTGTCGATCACGCGCATCAGATCGAGGTTCATCTCACTTTCGCCCTTGGGCTCGTAGTATAACGATGATCGCGAGATCGACAGCAACTTGCATTGCTTGCTGATGGACAGGTTGGCGTTGGCAGGCTCAATCATCTTGCATGGTTTGATGCCGGCGCTCGATCTGGCCCTGTATCTGTGGGTGATATGGCGAGCCCTGACGTGCTCCATACCTTTCTCTTCGATGCAATCCGCTAGGTCGCCAGCAATGTCGATCGAGCCGTTTTCGCTGAGCGGTCTGGTCTTGGCGACCACGGCTATGAAAACCAAACCCACAGACTCTAAATATGAATGAGGGAACCTCGGAGGCAAGTCACTGACACACGGCTTGCGAGAGCGAATGAACTTGGGTAAACGATTGGAAAAGTACTTTCATTGTGGTTTGGAGGAATTCTTAAATGCAATTTGTGTCGCGTTTGTATGTGGTGGTTGGGGTATCTGTTCTTTGGGCTGGCTTAGCATCAGCGGATATTCCGAATGGTGTTAAGGCCCTCGAGCAGGGAGATGTTGAAACCGCTGCAAAGGAATTTCAAGCTAGCTTCGACTCCGGAAACCCGGACGGTGCCTTCTACCTTGGCCGTATGTTCGAATTGGGGCTTGGTACTGAACCGGATCTTGCTCAGGCAGCAGAACTCTACAAAGTGGCAGCCGCCCAAGACAGTGCTTTGGGGCAGAACCGCCTCGGCCTGATGTATCTCGACGGTCAAGTCGTGCTTCGTGACTATGCCCAAGGGGCGGAACTGATCTGCAAAGCGGCAGAACAAGGCGAGGCTAACGCGCAGTTCAATTGCGGGGCCGCCTATGGAGACGGCAAGGGCGTCGCTAAAGACCCCGCAAGAGCGCGAGAGTATTGGCAGAAAGCCTCTGCACAGGGACATATCGCAGCGACAAACTTCCTAGGACTCACCTACAAGACTGGCAACGGCATTGATGTGGACGTCACCAAAGCCTTTGAGCTTTTTTCCAAAACAGCGGAGCAAGGTAATCCTATGGGACTTTTCGAGGTCGCCTTAGCTCTTGAGGGCGGACTTGGCACAGCTGAAGATAAAATCAAAGCCTACACCTACGCAAATATCGCGGCAGCCCGAGCACATCCTGAAGCCCCTGCTCTTCGTGATCGGATAGAGGCAGAATTGTCGCCGGAGGAGATCACTCAGGCACAAAAAGCCGCACGTGATTGGATAAGCGCCGCCGAAGCCAAGGCCGCAGAGAACTGAGAAGATGCGCTCTAACCGCGCCGAAGCAACCCGCTTCAGGACATTCATTGCGACCAACACATTTGTTCTCAGTTTTCTCGTTTCCGGCGTTCCTGCACACCTGAATGCTCAAGTGGTTGCTGACAGAACGACATCAACGAGTGTCGTCGTGAACGCCAATGGCTCTGTGACGGTCGGGGTCGCTCCGACCGGATCAGACGGGGTAAGCCTCAACCGCTATACCGACTTCAACGTGTCAGAACCTGGTGTGCAACTGGACAATCGCACCGAAGCGGCGCGCACGATTGTCAACGAAGTAACCGGGGCCTCTCGCACAGGCATTGAAGGCCCTGTCGAGGTGCTGGGGCAACGCGCCCATGTGATCGTGGCCAATCCCAATGGCATCGTCATTGATGGGGGGCGCTTTGTGAACACGGGCCGCGTAGCGCTGACCACAGGGCAAATCTCCACGACACAGCGCCAGATCGCGCCGGGAATCTTCCAGGATAATGTGCTCTCGACTGTGAATGGCGGCACCATCACCGTCAAAGGCGGTGGCCTGTCCGGTCAGATGGACGCAATCGATCTCATAGCTCATTCCATCCGTGTTGATGGCCCGATCACAAATGAAAGCACAAATACAGGAGCCAGCATTCGCCTGGCCGCTGGCAATTCCAGCATAGAGTTTGAAAGTTCCGTTCTGCCTGGCAATACCGGCCTCAGCTGGGGCAATATCACCGGCGCGGGAGCCACCTCTGATGGAGCCGTGTTGGTGGAGATCACCCGGCCCAGCGTGTTGCGGGCCAATCGCGTGGGCATTGAGGTCAGTGATCTGGGCGCAGGGGTGCGTTTTGCCGGTGAGGGCTATGCCACGGCCCGCGGCTTTACTCTCAGCGCCAATGGGCGGATTGATCTCAGTGGGGCCAAGATTGAAGCTCCTGCAGGGATTTCGGCCTCGGCGAGTTCGATCACGCTTGATAACAGCACACTCACGGCCTCGACAGGTCCCATCAGCTTAGCTGCGACAGAGGCCGCTGGGGATGGCCTCACCGGGCTTGATTTTGCGTTTAGCGGTCAGAACCTGTTTCTGAGCTCGGAAGGCAATTTGAGCTTTGGGACCACTGAAGGAGGCACAACCAGCCTGACCTCCACCACGGGAGATATCGTGCTCCAGGCCAAGGGCGCATTTGTCGATGCGGGCAGCAGCTTTGCCGCGCATCGCAATCTCCTGGTCAGTGCCGATCAGCGTCTGAGCTTTTCAGAAAGCACGCTTGGAACAACTGAGGGTTCCATCCAGCTTGATACCAAGGGAGCGTTCAGTGCCACAGGCACAGTGGCCAATGCCTTTGGCCATTTGCTGGTCACTGCCGACGAGGCGGCTCTTTCCAAAGGCACCCGGCGCACAGAACTCAAGGCTGAGAATGGCAGCTTCATCCTGACGACCTTAGGCACAGATTCCGCAGGACACCTCACCAATACCGGGAGCCTGATCCAGGGCGGCGTGATGACCGAGGGTCTCAAGGACAGTGCCGATACGGAAAGCGCAGGAGCCGTCACGCTCAATGTCAAAGGTAGTGTGATCAACACCACCGCAGACGACCTGGCCGTGATCTTTGGAGCCGGAGGTGATGTCTCCATCCGCACCGGCGTGAACATCGAGAACAACCGTGGCCGCATCCTGGCCAATGGCGATGTGAAGCTCATCGCCGAAGGGGATGTGCTCAATATGGTAGACGCCCCCAACGGGGCCGTAGACCCAGAGGTGGTGCAATATACCCGCAAGGGCAAACGTCAGTGGTGGACGCTTTGGATCAAGCGCAAGCGTGAGTCCTACGTCTCCTATGATTACGGCACACTGGAGAACACCGATCAACTTGCGGCCATCACAGCCACGGGGGGCGTGAGCATCGAGGCCAGCGGCTCTCTTATCAACCAGGGCGGCGATATCAATGCCAATGATGGCGATCTGGAAATCAAAGCCCTGCGCGTTGAGACCATCGGGCTTGGCTCTGGTAAGGTCTATGTGCGCAAAACCTGCGTTCTGACCTGCTCCTATGACGGCGATGGCTCTGTCGCCTATTTTGGTGGTCGCCTAAATGCCTCTGAGAATATCAGGATTGAGGCCACAGAGCGGTTCCACAACAAGGCAGGTTCCTTCTTTGCCATCGGCGACATAGACATCATCTCAGGCGATGTTGAGTTCGAAGCCGCCCTTGTACCCACATTAGTCACCCGCCCCAAAGGTCTTTATAACTTCTGGGCTTCAAAAGCGGCTTGGGTGTTCCTGCGAGATCAGTTCGGCTCTATCGTGGCTGATACCGGCAATATCACGGTCACCAGTGAACGACCCGTCAAGATCACAGGCGGCACCCTCACGGCTGGGGGCAGCGTCGATTTAGAGAACGGTCAGGAGATCGTTCGCACGCCAGGGGCCCAATCAGATGCGCCAAACCATACCATCGGGTTCTTTGCGGACCTGCCGCTGATCCGGCAGTGATCCATGAGGGTTCTGGGCGCATATGGGCGAGGCTGCATCGCCAAGGCGGGTATGGCACTCGCCCTTACGTTTGGGGTCAGCACCCCTCTCATAGCGCAGCAAGTACCGGACCCGATCCTTGAAGAAGAGAGCCGTAGGCAGCTTGAAGAGCGCACCAACGAGCTTGGTACTTTGGAACGCCGTGGCGGCGCGCCCGATCCGGGCCCGGCTCAGGCCCGGGGCGGGCCTTGTTTCCAGATCAACCGGCTGACCGTCGAGGGCGTGACGCTTCTTTCCCCCGAAGAGCTGGCCGCGATCACCAGCAAATACGTCCCTCGCTGTATGCAAGGGGCGGATATCCAGGCGGTGATGCGTGAGCTGGACGCGGCCTATGCCGAACAAGGCTATATCACTTCCAAGACTTACATCCCGCCACAGAACCTACAGGATGGGTCCCTTACCCTTTCCATGCTGGAAGGCACGGTCGAGGATATCTTGCTCATCGATGCCGAGCAACAGATCGAGAGCAAGCGAGGCGCGCGACAGCTCAAGACGGCCTTCCCGAATGCTGAAGCTGAACTCTTCCAACTGAGAGATTTTGAACAAGGTCTTGATCAAATGAACCGTTTGGCCTCGGTCGAGGCGGTTTTGAAATTGCAACCCGGGGAAGAGGCAGGTGGATCATATGTAATCGTTCAACGGGTGCAGGAAGATCGTGTGCGGGGTTATGCACGGCTTGATAACCAAGGCTCAGAAAGCACCGGGCGCAACAAACTCTCCTTTGACCTCGAAGTCGATGATCTCTTCGGGGCCAATGATGCCTGGACCTTTGGCTATTCCGGTTCCGAGAACACCAATGCGCTCAGCATCAACGGTTCCGTGCCTTATGGCTATTGGACCTTTGAGGGCGATTTGTCTTACTCTGAATATCTGACGCCGTTGAACGCCCTCTCAGAACTTTATGGCACATCGCGCACTGCCGGTCTTAAGGCCCGCTATGTCGCGTTTAGAGATCAGACGCGCACGACAGAGCTGAGCTTTGGTCTGCGCACCCGCAAAGGAGATCGCTTCATCAATGATGTGCGTCTGACACCGCAGAATCTCAGCACCTTCAGTCTGGGCGTCAAACATCTCCGCCTTGGCGAGACTGCGCGAAACTCCTATGACGCGACCCTGACCTTCGGTACCACGCTCTTTGGGGCCGACGAGGATGCGCAGGGTATTGGCTCCGATATTCCCCGGGCGCAGTTCTTCAAGATCAACGCGGGCTGGCAGCGCCAGGGTGCACTTGGACAAACCGGCACGCTGGTCACCGATCTGCGCGCCCAGTGGAGCCCTCACACGCTTTACGGCACCGAGCAATTGTCGCTGGGATCATTTTCCACTGTGCGGGGTTATGAAGCATCGGTCGCCACAGGAGATATGGGGGTCTATTTGCGCAACGATCTCTATCTCACGCCCAATATCTGGAACTTCTTGCCGGAAGAAACCGCAGGTAAGGTCGCGAAAAAGACGCAGACGCATCTCTTCCTGGATCTGGGTATTACCCGCGATCATGCGCGTGACGTGACCGAAAAAGCCGCTGGGTTTGGGTTGGGCTTTTCGTATTATCACAAGCGGTTTACGCTCTCCGGGACCGTGGGCGTGCCGCTTATCCAGGACAACCGCTTTGATATCGGTGATCCCGTCATCCAGCTCAGGATGGATGTGAAAACGTGGTGAGGCTGGGATACTTTCCAAGTTCGACAAAGAAGATCATGTGATGATGAGTTTTGGCGCCGCTGCTTGAATAAGCGAAATATCGTCCGCAATACGTTCTTTTAGTCCTAGCGGGATTGAATCGTCAGAGGTAAATCTTTCTATTGCATTGCAATCATTAAGCATACACCGCGCTAGGAGGTACATAAGTTCATCTTGTAACGGGTATCCATGATACCTGTATGTTGGGGGAAGAGAATGCAAAAATGCATCCTCGTTCTCAAAGCTATGCATTGGAGCAATATGTTGTTCAAAATCGTCAATCAACTCTACGATGTAGTCAGGAACTTCGCCTAGTGCACGTTCGTCTCGATCATGCGTGCCGGATAAATCTTCCCAAAACGATGGGCGATACCCTGAGCGTTCAGTCCGTTGCCAAAGTTGCTGATATCTATATCGAATAGGCGCGCATTCTGGACTTCTCCCTAAAACCAAAGAATAAGCTTTGGACAGCATTTTACTTTCAAAAGTGATGCTAGGCTGAGAAATCCCAAACCAGCCCTTGAAAGTCCATCCAGGTCTCAGAGTCACTTTAACGCCTTCGCATGGCTGTAAGACAAACTGCGTACCCGACTTCAAGTAACGCCACCTCTCTAGTTCCACCCGTTGCGATGCTTCCGACGTTAAGGTGAGAATGGAGGTCTTAACAGCAGATTGGCCCATGCATCAATTTTCCCTTACCACATACACAGCAGAAGGAGCTGTACCGCTCGGTACGATATTGCCAGCATTTTCACCGACTGCTACGACCTCGCCCCCACTAATTTGCATATTGTATACACAACTTTGGTTGGAAGTGAGGCACGCATTGCCGGTTTTGACTTCAAAGTTTGCTAGGCCGTTTGTATCTAGCGTTACTTGAGATACTGGGTTTCCTGCGCCATCTAAAACGGGATTCCCATTAAGGTCCTCAAGTGTATATCCACTCGGAATGTCAACTGTTTGCCCTGGTTGGCCGCCTACGACAATGTCAGTTCGCGCACGCCTGCCATTGCCTCCAACAAGTGTTACCTCTGTTTGCGTTATCAGACCTTGTCCATCCAACGACCGATCCAGACCATTAACCGCCGTTTGATGCTGTTGATTAATACCGTTCCGAAATTGAATAAAGTCCCGGTAGTCCTCTGGAGTAATCGGTAGCTTATCATCATCAAGTTTGCGCCTGACGTAGTCATAGTACTGGTCCGGATCAATTCCAGTTCCAGAAAATACGTCACCAACATAGTCAGACAACTGCCCGCGAGGAATATCGAGGCGTGTTCTTGCCTCAATGGCAAGAGTCACGCACGCTAATGCATCCCCACCTGTAACGCATTCATATACCGCGATGACTAAATCTGGGCCAGGTATCGATGCTATCAGGTCGTAGAGAGCTTTGTCCTCCCGAATGTCGCTTATAACCTGCATCACACACTGAGGATCCCCGCTTGGACATTCTGCGTGGATGCGGGCCTCGTTTTGAATATTTAGAGATACAGTGCTCGTCAGCCAGTTTGGCACTTCCAATCCATGCTGTCCATGCAAGTAGAGCTCAACGCTAACTATCGAATCTCCACCGACAGCCAACCGCAAATCATCAACTGAGGCCATTTGAGCAATGTGCTCAATCCGACAAGATTCGGTGTAGCACATGTAGTATTCGAGATCGCGCTGCCGTGAAATTTCCCGAAATTTTTCAATAATCGCATAACGCTCTTCGTCTTCACAACCATCTGAGCTGGCACGGCAAGCCTCAAGATCGGCTTGCAAATTTTCCAAATCTTCATGCGTCAGGTAGTTGTTGACGATTGCCGACTGGCTGACTGTTCCCCCGAAGCTGACGTTGATGGCATTTCCGCCTGACGTGAAATACCCCGCGAAGGCCCCGACGAGGGGCGCGAGTTCGAGGATTTGCTCGTCGGAAAGGTTCGACCCTGCGAGCAGGGACGAACTGGCCCCGGCAAAGAACCCCGCGACACAATCGCCATTCATCGCTTCGAGGGCGAGACAGTTGACGCCGCCATGCAGGATGAGATGGCCAACGGAGCCTTCCCACTGAGTGCTTTGCCCGTTGCCAAGCTCCCCGATGCCGAACTGTGCCAGCGCGAGAGTCTCGGATACCAGGAAGGTGCGGCCCACATCGTCTAAGCCTTCGAACGGATCCTGCCCGTAGACCAAGTTGCTCACGACTTGGTTGATCACCTTGTCACCAAAGCGGTCTACAATGACGGAGGGTGCAAACGTCCCCCGCACGTCATTCGCAAATGGGCTTTGATCGCTCAGTCCGGCACCCAGATTGATCTGATCACTCAGATAGCTGGAGATCGTCGCCGAAATCCCCGCGAGCATTGCGCCGCTCAGGATATCATCCATATCCAGTTCACCAGTGATCGAGCCTTCAACCACACCAACAATGAGATTGGTGGTTGCGGCTTCAACGCCGGCACTGATGAAGGCGTTCTCGATCCCGAAGTTGATGCCACCCGTGATATAGCTGGCCACCGCCTGAAGCAGTGCCTTAAAGGCCGGGTTGAGCTGGACCTGTTTGTCATACCATTCATGATCACGCAGTTCGATCGTGTGATAGGTCGCGCCATAATCCTGGATCAACGTGTCGAGATAGGCGAATTGCTGTCCATCGGATGCACCAGGTAGATCATAGCTGCGGTAATAGTCCTGATTGATTTCCTGCGCTTCAGCCTCAGCATTTGCCTGATCTGTCGGAGAGGCCAGGCCAAGTGTCGCGTCATCAAAAGTTTTCGTGCCGATGAGGTTGATCAACTGGTTGTTGAGAGTGGCGCCTTCGTAACCCTGAATGGTTATTTCGCCAGAAACATTGAAATTGACTTCCGGAGCATAGATTTCCGGAAGCGCCGCTGTCTCACGTTCGAACCCCGACTGAATCGTAGTAATCGTGATCATGTTGTCGTGGTTTGAGTAGAAAGACTGGCGCGCGGAATTGATCGCTGCATTGATCTCAAGTTGGGCGGCAGTCAGATTGACGGTCTGCGCATGAATTGTCCCGCCGGTGATACTCAGAGTGCCAGACGGGGCAGCAATTTCCAGAAGATCATCTGCCAAGAAATCATTGCCGTAATTGATCAGGATATCGTTGGCTTCAACGCTTTCGCTCGAGCCAAAGGGGACAACCCAGAAAATACTCGTGTTACTATGAGTCTCCTGCCGAGTGATCGAGCGTTCGGCATACGTTCCCGCAGAGATATTGCCATTCGGCGTCGAGAGATTGATGTTTTGCGCCGTGAATTCAGTTCCCGCCGAGAGAATAGAGGCATAGTCTCCATTTTCCCCTGTCGCACGAATTGTTATGTTACCATTGGCTGCACTAAGAGACGCGCGCTTGTAGATGTCTTCGGCCGCATCATACTCATAGGTTGTCGACTTTTTGTAGAAACCGAAGAACTTCTTCTTGGTGGTTGTATTTTTGTAGTTGTACGACCAGAAGCCTGGCGCTGCGACCATGTTGACGCCGCCCTGAAGAGCTTCAATTGAGATACTTCCGTCGTAAGCTTCAATCTTGGTGCCGATAAAGTTTGCGGAACCACCAGCGAGGATCGTGATATCGTCTCGCGCCGATATCACGTTTTGATAGGCACGCAACTCTCTAATTTCAACTTTGCTGGCGTCATGACCACTTTCAACGCCCTGATATTTTGAACTGAAAGCCCAACCAACATAACTGGGCCGGTCGGTTCGTCCAGTTTCCAGGTAGATCGGCTCACTCAAGAAAGCTCTTCCCGCGGCAATTGTCATGCTCCCGCCAGTGTGTACCTTTCCGGACTGGAAAGTAATATCTCGGCCTGCATAGAGAGTTGTGCCACCTTGACCGGACAGGAGAGTATGTCCCCGCAAGCCGGCAGAATCGGTATCCCACCAAACGCCCGTGTCTACCGCGTCAGAATTATTGTTTCTCCAGTAGAACGGATTGAAACGAACAAAGAGATCGCGCCCGGCGCTGTAGGTAATTTCATTCGCAACGATCACTTGGTCTTTCTGCTTGATGTCGTTCGAAGCCAAAAGATAGATGCTATTTTCACCAAGCAGCCGATGACTGCTGTTCACCACAATCGACTTGGCTTGGACACTGAGGCTATGAGTCATATCTCCCGAGAACCAATCCGCAGTATTGAACCAACCGTCATTTTGGATGAGTTGAACCTTATTTCCTGCGGAAACAGACATGCGCTGATCATTGTTCAGACCGCTCCGTATTGTCCATAACGTCGAGCCGATTTGGGATTCGAGCGTTTCAGAGAGGGTCGCATTTTCACCGTAATTCTTGAGATGCTGCCGCCCCTCAATGTGAAGGATATCTCCAGCATAGAGCGTTCCAGATCCCAGAACTGTATTCTGGCCAGACTTGATGTAAACATCACCATCTGCCCGAATTGTGCCGCGCAGCACTATGTCTCCTGCGTCAGCGATCAATGACACAGATCCTGAGACATCCCAGTTTGCAGTATCGAACGAGTGCCCAGAAGGATCGTACACAGAGGCCCCCAAAGCCCCCATGTCACCCTCACGCAATTGCACATAGATATCTTTCTGAGCACCGGAAATAATATCCAGTTTTCTCGTTCGGTTGCTGCTTAGAACATTGCCGTCGAATCGGTGGATGTCACTGGCGATTAGCTGGGTCAGTTCCGAACCGCGGAAAGCTGCTCCATAAGATTTGATATGACGGGCTGCATCCACCAAGAGACGCTTAGTTTCGATCCGTTCGTTAACTTCAATGTCATAGAGTGTGGAATTTAAAGAAACTTGATCCGTGACACGGACAACACCGCGCAGCCCTATACTATTAGCTTGGACCAAGAGATTGCCGCCTGCAGTAATATCCGACGGCGACCACACACCACCATTTTCTGCGATAAGTGTGATATCGGGGCCGGTAATCACACCCGTATTGTTGATATCGCCACCATCCGCCTGCAGGCCCAGAGACTGATAGCCGAAGAGCTTACCGCCACCGTTCGAAATCCCTCCTGCGGCGTACAGGACAATCTCTTTAGCTCCCATATCCGCGAAAGACGTATCAACGTTGCGGTTTCGAATATCTCCGCCAGCGGCGACATAAATCGTCTCGGTCGCTTTGAAGAGCGATTGGTTGTCGAATGCTCCATCAGATTCAACAACCGCATTGGCCCCCCGCAAGATGCCAGTGTTCGTGACATAGCTCGCATTTGACTTCAGTCCCAGATACCCGCCATTTGCCTCAATTGTACCTGAGCTCAAAATGCTGTCTTGCGCCAGGAGGCGAATATCTGTCGCATACATTCCACCATAGTTGCGAATGGTGGTTCCGGCCGAGATGTTGAGGACCTCGGACTTTGGCAGGCCACTAGAGTAGGTCTGCCCAATGATACCATCATTCTGTACACTCGTGCCCGTGAGCAAAGCGATCGTTTTTGCATAGATGGTGCCGGTCGCAGCGTTGTTAAATGACCCGGTTAAATCAGCGACATTGACGACGTCGCTCGCTTTAACTTCACCACCATTGGAAACCGATCCAGCGCGCAAATCAATGACTGCGCTCTGCAAGCGTGCGGTTTCGCTGTTTGAGATCAAATTGGAAGCTTTGATATAGAGGTGGTCACCCGATGTCAGGTTTGCGCCTGACTGATTATAGAAGCTCTTGGTATCCAAACCAAAATAGGTTTCTGCCGAAATCGTTCCGTAGTTCTTGGTATTGTTCGAGACGTCACCAAAGAAACCATAGAGATCCAGAGCACCGTAGTTTGTAAAATTGTGCGCGGTCAGGCCAAGCGAAACGGTTTTTATCGTCGCGTCAGTTTGGTTTGTGACGCCTGTTTCTGCAGTCAGTGCAATTTTTGATGCACCAAACAATTCGCCAAAATTTGATATTCCATAGGACGACAGGGCGTCAATTTCAGTAGAAGCGAGCTTCGCGCCTGCATAGTTTGAGATGTTTGTCGCCGTGACCGACAGATTGTCTCTTGCCTCTACCAACCCATAGTTGGAATAGCTGCCGTCTGAGACAGTAATCTCTGCAGTTTCTGCGCCATAAAGATTGCCGCCCGTGAAGCCACGCGTGACGGCGTCAAAATGTACATTTTTGGCAAAGACGTTGCCGGAAATATCAAACTTATTAGAATCAACGTACAGATCTCCTCCAGCCACCAGTTCTCCTGAGTTGCTGACTGTTCCAACCAACGCATTCAATCGCAGCGTTTCAGAGGCAAAAACGGATGAAGTACTACCCAATGAAATAGAAGAGGCATTGAGCGTCACCCGCTTGGCCGTCAAGCTTCCACCCAAGTTTGCAGCACCTGTGACATACAATGTGACCGCATCGCTACTGCCCATTAGGCTACCACCGTAACTACGATATGTGTCGGAGTAGACTTGCAATGCACCTTCAGAAAAGAGTGTACCATATTGACGATACTCCTGCGTGATCGTCAAATCGTTGAGGTTCGTCCCAGACAGTGCCGCGCGCCCATACATATCGAAATTGTCTGCGGAAATCCGCAATTGCTCAGCAGCCAAATAGCTATTGGATCCCAATGTGACGTTTTGGCCGGCGAAGCTCGCAGATCCGGCAACTGAATAGGTTCCGATACCATTGACATCGCCTGTTCCGGTGCTCACCCAACGCGTTTTGAGCTTACCTTTGGATGTGGTGTACTCTTCAAGTGCCGAAGTGAGAGCGTTTAGGCTCAACCCGTTTCCAGTTTGGATAAAGCCGTCGTTCGAGATCTTCGCGGCAATAATCGAGGCTCCGCTAGAGGTCTGGAACACGCCAGTATTGAAGAAATTGCCCAAAACCCTGAATTTCTTGGTGCCAGATGCAGAGATCAAACCGTGGTTCACAAAATCGCCAGTCCCCATTCCGGTCCCGAGCGTTCCCCCAAGACTCAGGACCCCATTGTTCGTGAACGCTTGCGAAGCCAAGACGTTGCCATTTCCATCCGCTTGGACCGTTGCACCGCTAGTAATTGTGACCGTATCTGCAACAAGACTCACCGCTTGGCGCGCTTCGAGCACACCACTTACGAGTAGATCTTGCGAGCCATTGATCGACAGTGTCCCACCAGATCCGATACGCCCATCCAGCGTCAAATTGTCGGCAGCAAGCGTCACACCTGCTCCCAGAAGCAATTCCTGCGTAGCGTCTTCAGGCTGCAATCCAGAAATCAGAGCACTTCCCTCAGTGAGTATAATCTCCGAAGCGGAATCGCGACCTTTGATCTCGATTTTACCAAGAGAGGCAAACACCCCCGAATTTTCGAAGTAATCAATGTTGTTGCGGCGTCGATATTCGTTGATCAAGAAAACGCTGCCCGAATTACTCACCCGCGCGGTATTGATATTGCCAGCCTTGGCCCGCACCAATGCGCCAACATCGCTGTTTTCGAACGACTGCCCGGTGACATTCAGCGCATTGTCAACCAAAATCGTGCCTATGTTTCTGACAAGGCTGTTCGAAGACAGCGAGGCGTTGTAGTAGCTCGCAATTGTGCCAATGTTGGTCAGATCACCGTAGGCGTCCAGATCAATAAGATTCCCAGCCGTCAGAACATCGTTGTTCACAATTGTATTTGCAGTGACGGAAAGGTCGGTTTCAACGGACATCAGACCAGTGTTGTCAAACTGACCTGTGACAACATCCAGAGAAGTAGTTGAGCCTACTACGCCCTGGTTGAAGAACCTCGTGCTCGCAGTGATCTTACCATAGTTTTGCACGCGCAGTTCGGCACCACCTCCATTCGAAATCTCCAGCGACGTCAGGTACGCACGAACACCCTGAATATAGCCATCGTTGGCTATCGAAAGATCCGAGACAAGATGGATATCGCCATCCGAAGAGATGGTACCAGCGTTGCTCAAAAGCCCTGTCGTACTGACATCGACCTGGTCTCCGAGGATCACGCCAGTTTCATTGTTGAAAAGTGTCGCAACATCAATATCCAGCGACGTCACACCATAGAATACACCGGAGTTGTGCAATTCTCCTTCGAACGCGATACTCAAGTTGTCTTCCTGGATAACCCCCCCGATTTCATTGTAGAGATTTCCATCAAACGTGATCGTGGCCGTATCGTGGCGGCGCATATCGGCACTGTTGTGGAAATCACCGCTCGCGGTGACGATGAGATTTGAAACATCCCCCACCGTCAGGCCATCAACAACAACGTTTTCACCAAGATAGAAATCACCTGTCGTGACGGAGAAATCTTCGGAGCTGAGGATCGCTGAGTCACTCAGCGTAAAAGATGTTCCACCCTCATCAATAACCACTTTACTGGCAAGAATTGTCGCGTCTTCGATCGAGACACCCGTCATGCCCTGAAGGGTAAACTGCCCACTGGCTGATCCATACGCAGAAAAAGTCAAAAATTTTGCACTTCCGACAGAGACATCCGCACCGGATTGAACGCCCCCGGAGAAACTAAGCGCTTGCTTTTTCGACGAGACTTGCACCCCGGTGAGACCGTAAAGGCCTGTCAGATCAGTAGTATTCACGTGATGTCGTGCGTAGAGCAGTGTGTTGGCCCCGGCTGAGCTGACATCGCGTTCTACAGTCAAGTCACCGTAGTTAGACCGCAACTCCGCTTCACCCTGTGCGAAAACTGAACGCACAGTTGTATCACCTTCATTAACAACCCGAACACCTTCTGTTGTGGACTGAAGCGCACCGAGTGTCCGCACACCAATGCCACGTTCATTGCCAATGATCTGAATGCGGCCAGCTTCCATAGCGCCATATTCCGAACCGTCGACCACAAAGTCAGAGTCAACATCTGCGCCTTCTAGCACAGAAAGCTTGCGCTGGTCGGTCACGTCATAGCTTTGGGCGCCGCCCTGCACATTGATACCATCAATGGCCGTCACTTTGCCATCGATAACGACGGTCCGTCCGATCAGATTGATATTGGAGACGCCATTATCGCCCCCCAGAAGACCGTTTCGGCCAATCATGACGGCGCCTTGCGTTACATCCAAACGCACATTGCTACCATCAACAATTGGCACGCCAGTGGTCAATGTGCCATCGCTAGCGTTTATGAAATTGCATCCGCCGCACGTGATGCCATTGGGGTTCGCAATAATCACCCCGGCTCGGTCACCACCTACTTCGATGGAGCCATTCAGAGCAGAGCTATCTGTCGAAGTGACCTCATTTACGATGGTCGCGGCCGTGCCGTTCACAAGATTTGCGTTACCAGAAATCGTTCCCGCTATTTGGGTGGCCACGGTGCCCTGTGAGTTATTCAGGACCACGCCTTTTGAAGTGACGTCAAAGCGCTCGTATTGGTTTAGAGACACACCACCAGAATTTGGGGTCGCAATATCTACGATTTGTGGGCGCGACGACCGCTGGAGCGAAGGCGCAAAGCCAACATTTCCATTTGGATCAATGACGATCTCTTGAGCGTGTGCAAGCTCAACCATCATTGGCTGCAGCGCAACTAACAAACAGTTCAGAAAAGTGAAACTCTGCTTAAATTTAAGTCTACGGACTTTAGAGAAACCGCCAAAAGAAATGCCACGCACAACAAAATTCCCAAATTTGAAAAGGCTTTTGGAAGTTATTAACCCAAAAGCATTTTGATTTTCAATTACCTTTTCCCAGATGCCTTGTGGACTCTCAAGGGTCGTTGCGACGATTTCCGCTATCTCAGTTTTATCAGTTCTTCCCTGAAGGCTTCGGTTGGCGTTCGCCATCCCAGGCACTTTCTGGGGGTGCCGTTCAAGGGGTAGATTCCGGCTGAGTGCAGAATAGTACGTTAAGGCGTGTCATCGTCGATTTTTCCACCTGTATTCGCCCGTGAGGAGGATATGCGCCCATCCGAGGGGCGAGATGTGCGCCAAAAGCTCTGTTGAGCAGTCGAGATCGGCCCGTTTTCGGTCGGTGACAGCCTGGCCCAGATGCTTTGTATTCCAGTAGATGATAATTGCAGCCAGGAGGTTCAGCCCGGCCATGCGATAGTGCTGCCCTTCGGTGGTGCGGTCGCGGATTTCACCCTGACGCCCGATGCGCAGAGCATTTTTGAGGGCGTGGTGTGCTTCGCCTTTGTTGAGCCCAACTTGGGCGCGGCGCTGCATGTCGGCGTCGAGCAACCATTCGATGATGAACAGCGTTCGCTCGATCCGCCCGATTTCACGCAGGGCAAGCGCAAGTTCATGTTGGCGCGGATACGCTGCAAATTTCTTCAGGAGTTGGCTGGGCGGCATGATGCCTGCCGCCATGGTGGCCACGGCCCGCAGAACATCCGGCCAGTTCTGGACGATCAGGCCTTCCCTGATCTTACCGCCGATCAAACCGCGCAGTTCCTTCGGAGCGGCAACCGGGTCGAAGAGATGGAGGCGTTTGGATGGTAAATCGCGGATACGCGGAATGAAGCGATAAGATAGCAAAGATGTCACCGCAAACACGAGATCGGTGAAGCCGCCGGTGTCAGCATACTGCTCTTTGATCTTGTGGCCCGTGTCATTCATCAGCAGCCCGTCCAGGATGTATGGTGCCTCGTTTACCGTGGCTGGAATATTCTGGGTGGCGAAAGGGCCAAACTGGTCAGACACATGGGTATAGGCTTTCAGCCCCGGCTCAGAGCCATATTTTGCATTGATCAGATTCATCGCTTCACCTTGTCGTGCTGCTGGAAAGAACTGGCCATCGCTTGAAGCCGTGACACCGCCGCCCCAGTGCGCAGACATCGGCAAATTCGATTGTGCGGAAATCACCGTGGCAAGCGCCCGATTGATGGCGTCACTTTCGATGTGCCAACTGGATAGGCGTGAGAGTTGGAAAAAGCTGTGTGTGTCGATCGCCTCGGCCATTTTGCTCAGACCGAGGTTCAACCCTTCGGCCAGCAATACGTTCAACAGTCCGATGCGATCCTTGCAGGGTGAGCCGATGCGCAAATGCGTGAAGGCGTCGGTGAAGCCGATATCATCATCGACTTCCTGCAAAAGATCGGTAATGCGGGCGGAGGGAAGACGATGATAGAGATCGAGCACCAATTCATCTGCTTCCTTTGGAACCGCTGAACTCAGTCGATCAATCTTGAGCACACCGTTTTCGATGGAGCCGCCTGGGATTGCGCCGTTTCTGGCGGCTTTGGCCAAGCGCGCAAGCCCGTCTTCGAGCCGTGCTTTACGGTCCGCAATCCATGCGTCCGGCTCGAACGGAACGGTCAATCTGGGCGTTGCCTTCGCCGCTTCAATTGGAACCAGGGCTTGCTTCAGATCGGCATAGCGGCGGGAATTGGCCAGCCAGATGTCGCCAGATCGGAAGGCATCACGCAGGTGGAACAGGACAGCCACCTCCCACAGCCGATGCTTGTCCTCTTCACCGGCATTGAGATGACGGTGCCATTTCGACCCACGACGTAGGAACCCAACAGGTTTAAGGTGGGCATTCTGGCCGCTCTCAATGATGGTTGCTGCCTTCAATAATGGTTCAGCCACCGGGGCCGCGTGTATCTCAAGCGCGCGCAACATTCGCGGTGCGTATCGCCGAAACCGGTGAAACCCCTGAATAACATGGCATAGAGGATCAGCGGCCATCGTGTCAGTCAGCTTGGCGGCAGTCGCGACAAGCCCTTCGAGTTGATGCCACCCACAGGCTGTTTCCGTCGCGACATCAAGTGATGCGCCATCCCCCTTGGCTTCCAGTAGAGCCGCGCCCAGAGATTTGAATGAGCGTAGCGTGTCATGAAGGGCTGATTTCGCATCCGCGACCCGCGCGTCACAGATTTTCTTGGCATCACGCCAGGTTTTCCCGACAATCCGGTCATGGGTTTCAACCACCGCATCGGCGATGGCCGCGTGCCATTCGACAACGCAAACAGCCAGAATAGCAGGCCGCCGGTCGCTGCTGATGTCTCGCAGACCATCAGCAAAATAGCGTTCCCCTTGATGGCGCAATCGAGTGACCCGGTGTGGGGGGATGTCGTACAGAATATCGGGTGATAATCCCAATGCCTGCAAGCATTCCAACCTGTCCAGAAGTCGGGATGCCCCTGCCGAATTACTGCCCACCTCGTATTGTCGAAGCCAAACAAACCGGCTGACAGTGCCATCGACCATTTCTGTCAGCAAGCCGTCCAGTAGTTCCCTCACCTCATTGCTGAGCCGATCTACGATACGGCTTTCAATTCGACGTTCGGAAGCAACAAGCGCATCAGCACACAGCCGTTCGATGACAGACACACCCGGCAGGATCGTTTGGGTACGACGGCATTCCTTGACAAATTGTTTGGCCAAATCCTTATTCGAGCGGGCCGTCTCAGCCTGACATTCAAGCCAAACTTTCAGATCGCGCGCACCAGTGTGAGCGATAATCGAACTGCGACTCCTATTCTTTTTGAAGGTAGGGGGATCGCCCCATCTCTTCCATCATCTTTTCACGGAACACCTCGGCAGGTGTCTTCCATCCGAGGCATTTTCTGGGTGTTGCGTTGAGGCGGTCACAGATCATTTTCAATTCATGATCTGAGACT
>NZ_JBLWZO010000009.1:0-113264 GCF_048266405.1 Celeribacter sp. | reverse complement strand
TCAGACACAGACCGCGCATACATCTCATCATAACCAGCGCGATCAATATGCGCATCGGCCGTAAACGCGGCGGTTGGCTTTGTTATGAGGGTCTCATCGGACATTGGAAGCTCCCTGAAAAATTCTCTGTATCAAGGCCCGTGGCTCACGGACCTCCTCCTAGGGGGGAGGTTTAACGGAGTTTTTGTCAAGAAGCGTGTAAGATATTGCTGACGCTACGTTTTTTTGTAAACAAATTCACCAATTTGGAAAATTTATTGTAAATATCCTTAGCGGGACTGAAAACTTTGCGTGTTTGCAAGCGGTTAGAGAGTGGCTGAATGCAGGGGGCTGGCCAAGACCGCATGAGAGGGTAAGAGGCCTTGGCTATATGTGGGCGCTAACATCGCTGGCGCAGGGATGGGGGGGTGTGTGAGGAGGTCGCCTGCGCGATCTCGACTCGCTTGTGAATGCGTCACAAGGCGATGTCCCAAATGCGGGCAGCATTGAACGCAAACAGTAAGGCGCGTTCGTCTTCTGAGGCGCCAGACGTCAGGGCGTGTGTTGCTTTCACCCATCGATCAAGCGAGGCATTCAAGGTGCAAACGGGGCTGTCCGATCCCCATACGACGCGATCCCATCCGAAGGATTCGATGACGTGTTCGACGTAGGGGCGCAGGGTGTCGAGCGTCCAGTCGGGGGTGGCGTAGGCGGTGATGCCTGAGATTTTGGCGTTTACATGGGGGCGTTTTGCGAGACGGCTAATTGCGTCCGCCCATTCTTTGTATGACCCGCCCGCGATGTCGGGGACGCCGCAATGGTCGAGTACGAACTCGGTCCCTTCGCAGGCGTCCACGAGTTCTGTCGCGATGTCGAGTTGGCGCGCGAGCATGCAGATATCAAAGGGGAGGCCGCGGTCTCCGAGTTTTCGGATATTGGCGCGAAAGGTTTCGGATCGGGATAGGTCGTCGGACACGACGTGGAGGACGCGCCGCACGCCTTTGACGATGGTGAGGTCGAGTGTGTCAAGAAACGCGTCAAATCCATCGTCTTCGGGGCGAGCAGAGGAGATGGCACCACGCAGGAGTGACCCGTCTTTGACCATCAAGTCGCCAATCCATGTGTTCTCGCGCGCAATATCGGTGGGGGCCACATCCACTTCCATATGTAATGCGCCCGTTATCCCGAGGCGTTTGGCCGCTTCGGCGTAAGTCTCATAAGGCCAATCGGCATTCAGGGCAGGTGCCTGTTCCAGCCACGGGTAGGATAGGCGGGTGCGATCTACGAGGTGGAGGTGGGTGTCGATAAGCATGGGGTGCTCCTTGTCCGAATGGCGTCTTTGCGGTGCAGGTTAACTGAATTCTTTTCCGAGATCACCTTGACACAATTTCAGAGTCAAGTTTAGATATGAAATAGGCTTCCGAATATAAAATTCACCAAATGGGAGGGTGAATGGATTTGGGAGATGAGAACGGGTCGTCAAAAAAGACGGCTCAGCATAACCGGGAGGACTAAAATGAAATCTTTTGTAGGTGGCGTATCGGCTGCTGCACTTATGCTCGGCGTCGCCGTTTCGGCGCAGGCGGGCGAATTTGACGGCGTCACGATTGAAGCCAAGCTGATCGGTGGTCAGCAATATGAAGCACTTTATGCGCGCATTCCCGAGTGGGAAGCGGCGACCGGTGCCACCGTAAAAATCATCTCGAAAAAGAATCACTTCGAGCTGGATAAGGAATTTAAATCCGACATCGCTGCGGGTACGACCAACTGGTGCGTTGGGTCCAACCACTCGTCCTTCGCTTCGCAATACCCCGTTCTTTATACGGATCTCACAGGGTTGATCCCTGCGGAGACTGTGGCTGAATTCGTTCAGGCCAATATTTCTGCGGCGACGCTAGACGGCAAGCTCGTCATGTTGCCACGTGCGCAATTCGACGTCTCTGCGCTCTATTACCAGAAAGATCTCTATGAGGATGCGGACAAAGCGGCCGCGTTTGAGGCGGAGTACGGTTATGCACTTGCTGTGCCGGAAACGTGGGAACAGTTGAAAGATCAGGCGATTTTCTTTGCTGATCCCCCCAATTTCTATGGCACGCAATATGCGGGTAAAGATGAGGCCATTGTGGGTCGCTATTATGAGATGATCGTTGCGGACGGCGGCAAGCTGTTCAACGATGACTTCTCTCCCGCGTTCAACTCGGACGCTGGCAAAGAGGCGCTCCAATGGTTCGTTGATCTGTACGAAGCGAGCGCTGTTCCTGCGGGCACCACGAACTACCTGTGGGACGATTTGGGTAACGGTTTTGCATCTGGCACCATCGCGCTCAACCTTGATTGGCCAGGCTGGGCGGGGTTCTTTAACGATCCTGAGGCGTCCAAAGTTGCAGGCAACGTCGGTGTTGCTCCAGCGCCCAAAGGCTCGGCTGGCGTGCGCACAGGGTGGTCTGGCTTCCACGGCTTCTCTGTCACTGAGGATTGCGCCCATAAAGAAGCGGCTGCATCGCTTGTCGACTTCCTGACCAACGAAGACAGTCAGAAGCTCGAAAGCGCCGCAGGCCCGCTGCCGTCACGCACAGCTGTTTGGGACTATATCTCTGAGCAGGCTGCTGATGATCCGTATCGTTCGGAAGTTCTTGCGGCATTCAAAGAGACCGCAGCAACAGCCTTTGCCGTGCCGCCAACCTCGCTGTGGATTGAAGCGACCAACCTCATCTATCCAGAGCTGCAAGCGGCTATTCTTGGCGACAAGACTGTGGACGAGGCTTTGGCTGATGCCGAAGAGGCCGTCGATGATCTGATGCGCGAAGAAGGTGTTTACTAAGCCTTTCGCACTTCTTGGTGGCGCGGCGGATCATCTCCGCGCCACCTCTTACTGACATGGCATGTCGCATCATGCCAATCCTCGGGATGTTCCAATGAAGCGTAAAAAACTACCCCCGTGGTTGGTCCTTTTGATGCCAGCCATCATCATTCTATCAGCCGTTGTCTTGATCCCTTTGGTGCTGTCGCTCTATTCGAGTTTCACGGCATATAAGTTGACGAGGCCCGAAACTCTCTATCGGTGGATCGGCACGTTTAACTACGAAAAGGCCATCGGAGACGCGAAGTTCTGGGCGGCATTCGGTCGTACTGTGTTGCTTTTGACTATCGCGCTGAACCTCGAAATGCTGTTGGGTCTCGGCCTTGCGCTTATGGTCTCAAAGGTCACGCGGGGACAGCGGATGCTGCGCACCGCCATGATGTTTCCGATGATGTTCTCCCCTATCCTTGTAGGGTTCCAATTCAAATTCATCTTCAACGATAACGTCGGTCTGGTGAACAATGCGCTGCAATCCCTAGGCTTGACCGAACGGGCTATTCCATGGCTTGTTGACGGAAAGTTGGCGATGTTCTCAATCATCTTTGCCGAGGTCTGGACCGCGACATCGGTCTTTGCGATCCTCATTCTCGCGGGGCTGTTTGCCATTCCACAAGACCCGCTTGAGGCTGCAAAGGTTGACGGGTGTACGCCGTTCCAAACTTTCAAATACGTCACTTTGCCGTTCTTGATGCCATTCATCTATATCGCAATGGCGATCCGGTCACTCGACGTGGCGCGCGCGTATGACATTGTGCAGATCATGACCAACGGCGGTCCTGCGCGACGTACAGAACTCATTTGGACCTTAATAGGGCGAACGGGATATGTGGACGCGAAAATGGGCTACGCCAATGCGATGGGTTATATCTCCATTTTCCTCGCGATTTTCTTCACCGTCTACTTTTTCAAGAAACTGACGTCGGCGCGAGCCGAACTTGGGATGGGGGTGTAAATCATGGCGAGCAACGTGACCCACCGTAATCGCAAGCGCATGCTCAAGGCGCTTCACTTCTTTGGACTGTTTATGGCGATGATGGTGCTGTGTGTGCCTGGCCTATGGATCGTGCTGAACTCGTTCCGCCCGACGGTCGAAATCATGGCTAAACCGCCGGTCTGGATTCCCAATGACCTCAACCTTGACCACTACCGTGCGATGTTCGGCGGTGCGGGTGAAGGTGGGGTGCCTGTGCTGACCTACTTCCGTAACTCGCTCATTATCTCCGTGACCTCGACGGTGATCGCGCTTCTTGTTGGGATGAGCGGTGGCTATGCCTTTGCGCGCTTCAAGTTCAAATTTAAAGGCGCCATTTTTGTCGGTCTGATGGTAACGCGTGCTGTTCCGGGTGTGGCCTTGTCGCTGCCGCTGTTTATCATTTTTGCCCGCGTTGGCATAATAGATACGCACTTTGGCATGATCCTTGCCTATGTCGCGATGAACGTACCGTTCACAATCTGGCTGATTGACGGCTTCTTTCGCCAGGTGCCGCCTGAATTGGCCGAAGCCGCCGAGATTGATGGTTGTACGCGGTGGCAGGCCTTCTGGCGCGTCGAGTTCCCCGTGGCCAAATCGGGCATCGCATCGGCGGGTATTTTTGCCTTTTTGACCTCATGGAACGAATACGCACTGGCCTCACAGCTCACGCGGTCCACGACGTCGAAAACCATGCCCGTCGGCCTTTTGGATTTCACATCCGAATTTACACTTAATTGGGGCGGCATGTGTGCGCTTGCGGTTTTGATGATCATTCCTGCGCTCATCCTCACGTTCCTCGTCCAAAAACACCTCATTGCCGGCCTCACTTTTGGCGGCGTGAAAGGATAAAACTATGGCTCAAGTTCATCTGCGTGATGTGGTCAAAAAATACGGCAATCTCGAAGTCGTCCATTCTATCAATCTCGACATTGAAGATAACGAATTCGTTGTTCTGGTCGGCCCGTCTGGTTGCGGGAAATCCACAACGCTGCGCATGATTGCAGGGTTGGAAGACATTTCGGGTGGGGAAATTCTGATCGGGGATCAGGTCGTCAATGATCTGCCGCCGCGCGACCGAAACATCTCGATGGTGTTCCAGAACTATGCGCTCTACCCGCATATGACGGTGCGCGAAAACCTTGGTTTCTCGCTCAAAATCGCCAAGCGACCTCAGGACGAAATTTCAGTGGCGGTCGATGAGGCCGCGGAAATTCTGTCGCTGACGCCCCTGTTGGATCGCAAGCCCGGTGCGCTGTCGGGTGGGCAACGCCAACGGGTCGCTATGGGGCGTGCAATTGTGCGCCATCCGGAGGTCTTTCTCTTTGATGAGCCGCTGTCGAATCTGGATGCCAAGCTGCGCACCCAGATGCGGGTGGAGATCAAAAAGCTGCACCACAAAGTATCTTCTACCATCGTTTATGTGACCCACGATCAGGTCGAGGCCATGACGCTTGCCGACCGTATTGTCATCATGCGCGATGGCTATATTGAACAAATCGGCACGCCTTTGGATGTTTTCGAAAATCCAAGAAACACCTTCGTGGCAACGTTCATTGGTTCGCCGCCTATGAACCTGCTCGACGGTGTAGTGAAGGGCGGGAATGTTGTCCTGACTGACGGCACCGAAGTTCCCGTTCCTCCTCTGTGTTCGGCATCCGAAGGGCAGGCCGTGCAATTTGGTGTGCGTGCAGACAACATTATGCCTGTTGGCCATTCCCTCCCTCCGACGGAGCACATGTGCGAGATCGAAATGACGGTGAACCTTACCGAGCCTCTTGGCACCGAGACCGTTTTGTTTGCAGAGATTGCAGGCAAAGAAGTGCAGGCCAAGATGCTGAACCCGCGTCCTGTCTCTCTTGGCGAACGGATGATGTTCCAGATCACCCTCGACAAATGCCACCTCTTTGACGCCGGAACAGGCGCTGCGCTGAAAGGCTAGACGATGGCGAAAATCACCCATGCGCGCGCCTTTATGGTGGACCTTAAGCCTAAGGTTCTGCGCACAGATGCAATTCAGTCGTTCAAATCCCAAGAGACGATTTTTGTCGAGCTTTGGGATCGTGATGGTGCACGAGGTATGGGATATTCCTATACCATCGGCGACGGCGGTCCGTCGGTTTTGGCGTTGCTAAAGCAAACGCTTCTGCCGCGATTGATGGGGCAGGAAGCTGCTTGCATCGAGGCGATCTGGCGCGACTTGTTGTTTTGTTCGCACGCCACCGCAGTGGGGCCGATCATGTCGCTGGCGCTGGCCGCGATTGACACAGCACTATGGGATATGCGCGGATTGAAATCAGGGTTGCCGTTGCACCAACTGGCGGGAGGGGCGAAGGCGTCGGTGCCCATGTATACGACCGAGGGCGGGTGGTTGCATATCTCGCCAGAGGCGCTTGTGGAGGACGCTCTTGCCGCTCGTGAGCAGGGTTTCAAAGGCTCGAAAGTCAAAATCGGCACTCCGACGGTAGCGGGAGATGAGGCGCGTCTAGGCGCAGTGCGTGACGCGCTTGGTCCCGATTATGAAATTATGACGGACGCCAATCAGTCGATGACGGCTGCGGAGGCTCTGCGCCGTGTGCCGATGATGGAAACACTGAATATCGCGTGGTTCGAAGAGCCTTTGCCCTCGGACGACATTGCGGGACATGCCCGATTGCAAGAGGGATCCCGGGTGCCTGTTGCTGTGGGTGAAAGCCTGTATTCCGCCGGCCAGTTTGCCGACTACATCGCGCAGGGGGCCTGCGGGATCGTTCAGGCTGATGTGGCGCGGGTGGGCGGCATCACACCGTGGCTCAAAATCGCGCATATGGCCGAAGCGCATAACATCGCGATCTGCCCGCATTTCTTGATGGAATTGCACGTCAGTCTGGTGTGCGCGGTTCCCAATGCGCCGTGGTTGGAATTTATCCCTCAGCTTGATGATGTGGCCGCTCCTATGGGGCGCGACGGCGGCATGGCGCTCGCCCCTACACGTGCGGGGATCGGCATTGATTGGGACCATGACAAGCTTACGGCGCTCACCAGTGCGGGCAGCGCATTCGAGATCAAGGAGAGCTGACATGCAACGCCACGGACAGGTGATTGGCATCGGCGCAGAGGCCGTCGCGGAATACAAAAAACTTCATGCGGAGGTCTGGCCTCAGGTGCTCGAGATGATCACCGCCTGCAACATCCGTAACTATTCGATCTTTTTGCGCGAGCCTGAAAACGTGATGTTCGCCTATTTCGAATATGTCGGGACAGACTTCGACGCGGATATGGCGAAAATGGCCGCTGATCCTGTGACGCAGAAATGGTGGGATGTCTGTATGCCGCTCCAACGTCCCTTGGAGACGCGCGCCGAGGGTGAATGGTGGGCCGAGATGGAAGAGGTCTTTCACCATGGCTGACCTCACCACTTTGCGTCAAACCGTCGACATGCCCGATACGCCGATCCCTGTGGTGATCTTCGGCGCGGGGTCGATTGTAACCGATGCACATCTGCCCGCGTATCGCGATCTCGGCGTGCCTATCGCGGGGATTTACGATCCTGATTTGGCAAAGGCCCGCGCAGTGGCCGAGGCGTGGGGCACAACAGCTTTTGCGACCCTTGAGGACGCGGTGGATGTGGGTGGTGTGGTCTATGACCTGGCCGTTCCACCTGCTGCGATTGCCACTCTGCTTGAGGCACTGCCCGATGGCGCGACTGCGATCATTCAAAAACCCCTTGGGTCGGATCTTGCGCAGGCCGATGCGATTATGCGGATCGTGAAGCGCAAAGGGCTACATGCGGCGGTGAATTTCCAATTGCGGTTCGCGCCTATGTCGCTCGCGCTCAAGGATGCGATTGACCAAGGGCTGCTTGGCGATGTGGTCGATTTCGATGCGTGGCTGGCCCTTGATACACCGTGGCACTTATGGGCGTTTCTTGCCGACCTGCCTAGGGTGGAAATCCTGCTGCACTCGATCCACTACCTCGATTTTGTGCGCGACATTCTGGGCAATCCTGTGGGCATTCATGCCAAGACGATGGGGCATCCGTCCTCAACCGTTTCAAATACCCGCACGTCGATGATGCTCGACTACGGTGATGCCGTGCGCTGTGTCTTGTCGATCAACCATAATCACGCGTTCGGGCGTAAATTCCAGGCCTGTGAATTCCGCATCTGCGGGACCAAGGGCGCGGCCTATATGAAGCTCGGCGTGAACCTCGATTACCCCAATGGTGAACCCGATGAGCTTTGGCTCAACACCGACGGAGAATGGCGGCAGGTGTCGCTCGTGGGGGACTGGTTTATCGCTGCTTTTCACGGGCGGTTTGCACAGGTGCAACGGTTCGCGGCGGGGCTTGATCCGCAACTGGAAGGTGCCGCGGATGATGCGTGGCATACGATGGCGCTCGTGGAGGCGGCCTATGAAAGCTCGGAACAACCAATGCACCCAATCAAGGAGGCGCCTGATGCTTGAGCAGGTCAAATACTATGAAGATTACGAGATCGGTGAGGCCCGCGACACAGTCGGGCGCACGATCACAGAGACCGATTTTGTGGTGCATGCGGGTCATTCGGGGGACTTCTTTCCACACCACCTTGATGCGGAGTTTTGCAAAACGCTGCCGTTCGGCCAACGCATTGCGCATGGCACAATGGTGTTCACTATTGGCGTCGGTTTGACCGCGACGATGATCAATCCTGTGGCCTTTTCTTATGGCTATGACCGTCTGCGATTTGTGAAGCCCGTGTTCATTGGTGACACGATCAAAAGCCGCGTTGAGATCACCGCCAAAGAGGTGATGGAAAAACGTCCCGGATATGGTCGCGTGATCGAGCGTTTGACGGTGACAAAGCAAACGGGTGAGACGGCTTTGGTTGCAGATCATATTTACATGGTGGAGATGAAATCGTGACGGGTCCGTTTCTTTTACTCCATGAGAGCGACAATGTTTTGGTGGCACGACAGGCCGCCCCTGAGGGGATGCGCGTGATGCTTGAGACTGCCGAGGTGCAGCTCGCGCGACCAATCCCGTTGGCGCATAAGATTGCACGTCACGAGATCTCGAAGGGGGCGAAAATCCTGAAATACGGTATGCCCATCGGCATCGCCACTCGCGACATCGCAGCGGGCGAGCATGTTCACATCCACAATATCCGTTCGGCCTATACACCGACCCATGCGCTTCAAGACGGCGATGGTCTTAGCGCGGGGGTATCGCAATGACCGCTCCACTCCTTCAAGGCTACCCACGCGCCGATGGGCGTAAAGGTATTCGCAACACGGTGCTTGTGGCCTATCTTGTGGAATGCGCACATTTTGTCGCCTCCAAAGTGGTCGCAGGCTTCCCCGATGATGATGTTCAACTGATCGGATTTCCGGGGTGTTATCCAAACGAATACGCCGCACAGATGATGGAGAAACTGTGCACTCACCCTAATGTCGGCGCAGTGTTGTTTGTGTCTTTGGGCTGTGAAAGTTTCGACAAGGTTCGCGCTTCTGATGCGGTTGCGGCCTCGGGACGGCCAGTCAAAACACTGGTGATCCAAAAGGCGGGCGGCACAGCGTCGACAGTTGCTGCGGCCCGCGACTGGGTGCGCGGTGCTTTGGACGAAGTCGGTCAGATCAAGCGTGTTCCGATGGGTGTCGACGAGTTGGTGATTGGCACAATTTGTGGCGGCTCTGATGGCACCTCTGGCATTTCTGGCAACCCTGCGGCGGGCAAGGCGTTTGACTTGCTTGTGGGTGAGGGCGCTGCCTGTATCTTCGAGGAAACGGGCGAGTTGATCGGCTGCGAGGAGATCATGGCCGAGCGGGCCGTGACGCCTGAATTGGGCCAACAGTTGCGCGAAAGCGTGCATAAGGCAGAGCGCTATTACGCCACGCTTGGCTACGGCTCATTTGCGGCAGGTAACGCAGCAGGCGGGTTGTCGACCATCGAGGAAAAATCACTTGGCGCCTATGTCAAATCAGGTGACAGCCCCATTGCGGGTCTGATCAAGCCGGGTGATGTGCCGCCCACGGGGGGGCTCTATCTGATGGATGTTGTGCCCGATGGTGAGGTGCGGTTCGGCTTTCCCAACATTTCCGACAATGCCGAAATTGTCGAGATGATCGCAAGCGGGGCGCATTTGAGCCTGTTCGTGACAGGGCGTGGCTCTGTTGTGGGCTCTGCCATCTCCCCCGTGATCAAGATTTGCGCCAATCCAGACACCTACCGCGCCCTTGCGGGGGATATGGATGTGAACGCAGGCGACATCATCGAAGGACGGCGCACAATTGAACAGGTGGGTCGCGAAATTCGTGATCTGGTCATTTCAATTTCAAATGGTATACCATCTGCGTCGGAGGCACTTGGACACCGTGAGTTCATTTTGACGTATAAGACTTTTGAGCCCATCGGTCCGGCATGTTTGCCGAGCCGAGTATGAGGAGAGAACAATGAAAAGACTGGCAAATAAGACCTGCGTCGTGACGGCAGCAGGACAAGGGATCGGGCGCGCCTCAGCGGAGCGCATGGCCTCTGAGGGTGCTCGGGTGATCGCGACCGATATAAATGAGGCCGCTTTGGCCGAATTGGCGCAGATCGACGGGATCGAGGCGCATCACCTCAACGTTCTGGATGGCGATGCAATTACCGCCTTTGCTGCAAAGGTTGGCACCGCCGATGTGTTGTTCAACTGTGCGGGCATCGTGCATGGGGGCACCATTTTGGAGGCCACCGAAGAGGAATGGGATCTGGCGTTCGATCTGAATGCCAAGGCACAGTTTCGCATGATCCGCGCCTTCTTGCCCGCGATGTTGGAACAGGGCAAAGGCTCTATCATCAATATGTCGTCTGTGGCGGGCCCCATCACCGGCCCCGTTAATCGCCTGATCTATTCGGCGTCCAAGGCGGCCGTGGCAGGTATGACGCTCGCCGTTGCCAATGACTATGTGACCAAGGGTGTACGCTGTAACGCCATTGCCCCCGGCACGGTTGACAGCCCGTCATTGCATCAGCGTTTGCGCGACACGGGCGACTATGAGGGCGCCATGGCGGCCTTCATTGCGCGTCAGCCTATGGGCCGTATTGGTCAACCCGACGAAATCGCGGCCCTCGTTGCTTATCTCGCTTCTGACGAGAGCAGCTTCACCACGGGACAAGTGCATGTTATCGACGGCGGGTGGACCGCTTAAGTCGTCAAGAAAAAGGAAATACAGATATGAAACTCGCACGTTACGGCGAACGCGGCGCAGAGAAGCCCGCTCTGGTCGATAATGATGGAAACCTGCGCGACCTGTCGGCACATGTAGCTGATATCGCGGGTGATGTTCTCGTTAACCTATCGGCACTCAAGGACATCGACCCTGAGTCTCTGCCTCTCGTTGAGGGCAATCCACGCTTGGGCGCTTGCGTTGGCGGCACTCGAAAATTCATTTGCATCGGCTTGAACTACGCCGATCACGCCGCTGAATCGGGTCTCGAAGTTCCGCCAGAACCCGTCATGTTCGCGAAATTCACGTCGGCGATCTGTGGTCCTAACGATCCGATCATTATCCCGCGCGGGTCCGAGAAAACCGACTGGGAAGTCGAGCTTGGCTTCGTCATCGGTAAAGCCGCGAAATACGTTTCCGAAGAGGATGCGATGGATCACGTTGCGGGCTTTTGCCTGATCAACGATGTGTCCGAGCGGGCGTTCCAGATCGAGCGCTCTGGCCAGTGGGTCAAGGGCAAGTCGTCGGACAACTTCGGCCCAACAGGTCCGTGGCTTGTGACGCCTGATGAGGTTGGCGATTTTAACAACTTGGGCATGTGGCTAGAGGTCAATGGCGAGCGCGTTCAGGATGGCTCGTCTGCCACGATGGTCTATCGCGTTCCGTTCCTCGTCTCCTACCTGTCGCAGTTCTTTACGCTTGAGCCAGGTGACATCATTTCCACCGGCACACCTCCCGGTGTGGGTCTTGGCTTCAACCCGCCACGCTATCTGAAAGTGGGCGATAAGGTTGAGCTTGGCATTGAGAAACTTGGTACGCAAAGCCAAGTCTGTGTCGCAGACGTCTAAGTCGCAAAGCTGACATTAGAATTGAAAAAGCCCGCAGGTGACTGCGGGCTTTTTGTTTGGGGTGGTGAGGCTCTGGGGGAGGACGCCTACCATCCCGTTTCGAGCAGGTCATTGGCATCACCTAGCTCGGGGGCCGCGCGCGCGGATGTGGGTCGCGTCCCGTCAATGCGCAGCGGCAGTTTAGTGGTTTTCATCGCCATATCGCCGCGCGAAATATCTTGGACCATATCGAGTGTGTCCAATACGCCGCTTTGCATCACGCCGTCCCAATCCATCACAGGAGCAGCCCAAATGTCGGCGTCGACAAATTTGGTCATCCACGTTTCGGTGGGCGCGGTTTTGAGGCGGGTGGCCAAACCTGCCTTGATCGCATCGCGCTCTGTAAAGGCGTCGAGATTGGCAGTGGCGGTGTCCAGTCCTGTGATTTGCGCCAGAAGGTCGAGCTTGCCCATTGCGATAGCCACATGCCCGTCAGAGGTGGCGTAGACCCCGTAGGGGGCCGCGAGATAGGCGTGAGCGGGGTTGTTGGCGGACCGCTTTGGCGTGCGGCCTCCGTCATTGAACCATGTGGTGAGTAGCTCGAATTGCAGGTCGGCCAGAGCTTCGATGAGGGAGGTTTCCACCTGTCCGCCGATCCCTTGCGTGGCGCGACGGTACAAGAGCGCGAGAATGCCGTGGGTGAGGGAAGCCCCCGCGAGAACGTCTGCGATAGGTAACCCCATTGCCACGGGACCGTCGTCGCAGCCGCCCGAAAGCCACATGACACCAGAGCGGGCCTGTGCGAGCAGGTCTTGCCCCGGCAGGTCGACCCACGGACCGTTTGAGCCGTAGCCTGTGACAGTGCCGTAAACCACGGTCGGGTTGAGGGCTTTTACCGCCTCGTAACCGAACCCCAATCGCTCCATCACGCCGGGGCGAAAATTTTGTAACACCACATCGGCGTCCTTGATGAGAGCCCGCAATGCCTCCTTGTCGGCTTCGGATTTTAGGTTGACCGCAACCGAGCGTTTGTTGCGATTGATCGCGTGAAAAATGGTGCTTTCGCCCGCGATTTTTGTGTCGGTCAAATAGAGGTAGCGTGACAGATCGCCCGTCCCCGACCGTTCCACTTTGACCACCTCCGCGCCTAGGTCCGCGAGTTTGAGGGCGCAATACGGCCCTGCGAGGAATTGCGAAAAGTCGAGGACTTTGAGGCCTTTGAGAGGGAGGGTGTCGGTCATGTCGCGAAGCTTTCATCAAAGCGGGTTTGGAGGGCGTCGAGGGCGGAGATGTGAGATGTTTTGCCTGAAAGCGCATCTAGCAGGATGTGAGATCCTTCCTCTTGAAATCCCATGTATCCCGCGTGGCGCGGCCGCAGCCATGCGGCCTCATGGGTCATGCGGGTGTTGGCATAGGCGTTTCCGACAGCGGCGTTTGTTTTCGGGTCTCCCCACGCTGCCGCATTCCCCGGCTGGCCGTTGTTTTGCGCATAAAGCCCGCTCTGAACCGTGTCCGAGGCGACCCAGAGGGCAAACTCGGTACACAGGTCGGGATGGGCTGTTCGGGCCGAAATGGCGATGCCCGTGCCGCCTAATGCCGAGCCAAGAGGCCCAGAGGTGCCGAGGCTTGGCATGTCGTGGAACGCGACGGTGTGGGCGCGGTATCCTTCGGCTGAGTAGGGGGCATAGAGATAGGTGAGCGGGCAAAGAGCAAAGCGGTCGCCATCGGCCAAGGCGTCCAATGCGGCGATAGGGTCCATATTGCGGCACGCTGGATCAACAGCCTCGTAGAGCGCGTGCATTGTGACCAAGGCGGTAAGTCCCGCCGAGCGATCGATTGGCGTGCCACGTGTCACGGGAAAGGCTGCGCCAAGATTGGCGACGAGTGTGAAGAATGACATGAGGACATGGGGTGGGCGCAGGGGCCAGACAACACCCCCCGCTTGCGCCATTTCGATGACCTGCGCATAGGTTGTCAGCGGGCGCGGAATGAGGTCTCTGCGAATGGCCTGCACCTGACAGGCGGCATCAACGGGCAGTGCCCATTGGTGTCCTGAATAAAAATAGCTGTGAAAACTCTTTCCGACGGTTTGTGCTTCCAAGCGTTTCAAAGCGTCTTGGTTGCCGTGCAGGTCGATCGGCAACAGGCACCCTTCGTCGACGATCGCACCAACATGTGGGTGGTCGATAATCATGAGGTCGTAGTCGCGTGCAAGGCTGTCGACGGGTGTGCTTTCAAAGCCTTGGAGTGACCGCTTGTCCCATGTGATGTTCACGTCAGGGTGGCTTTGCGCGAAGGCCGCACTGGCCGCTACGAGCGGATCATATCCGCGCGGATCAGACCATGTCATGCCTCGAAGTGTCCGTTTCTCGCCCACGTTTTCCTCCTGTTTAAAGGTAAACTAGCGCAAGATATTTATAAGTAAAAGAGTGTTTTATATTTAAATAAGCGGGGCTACAATGTGCCGTGTTGCCACTGTTTTGCGGGTGGGGCATATATTCTATAGATGAAACGGCCAGAATGGCGCGTGAGGGTACATGGACAAGAAACTGGAAGAGCAGATCGACGCCGAAAAGTATCGCGCTCCAGCGCTGTCCAAAGGGTTGGACATTCTGGAGTTGTTGGCCTCTGATGCCGAGGGGTTGTCACAGGTCGAGATTGCCAAGCAACTCGGACGGACCACGTCAGAAATTTTTCGGATGCTGATGGTCCTGGTGCAGCGTGGATATGTCGAACAGCGTGCTGAAGATGAGCGTTATGCTCTCACCACGAAGATGTTTGAAGTGGCCCACCGTCATCCGCCGATTAAGCGTCTCACGTCTATTGCGGGCGAGGCGATGCAACGGCTTGCTGATCACGTGAATCAGTCGATGCACTTGAGCATCATTCATTCGGGGCGTGTTTTGGTGATTGCGCAGGTGGATTGTCCCGACAACAATGTCACCTCAGTGCGTTTGGGGGCGCATATCCCGCTCTATGACACGGCGTCAGGTCGGGTGCTGGCGGCGTGGATGGAGCCTGCTGCACAGGAGCGATTGCTTGCGGAGGCGGGGCAAGAGCCGAAAGATAAATACGAGGCCTTTGTTACGGATTTGGAAAATGTGCGGGAGGTGGGATACTGTGAAAGCCCGTCTTTGACCATTGCGGGCGTTCAGAATATTTCGGCGCCAGTGTTTGATTTTTCTGGTCAGGTTGTCGCCGCTGTTACCATCCCATTTATTAAACGAATCTCCGGCACTTCGATATTCTCGGCTCGGGAGTGTCGCGCGGCCTTGGTCGCGATGGCCAAAGACATTTCGCGGCAACTGGGCGCAGGGGCGCGCTAGGGGCGGTCTGCGCTTGTGGGAAATCCAACAAACGTGAGGTGAAGCCTGCGGCTCGGACGCGCGCAAAGATGTGGCGCGGTGCGGCTATACTCTAAATATCGGGATTGGGCGGTTTTGGTGGAGCCTAGCGGGATCGAACCGCTGACCTCCTGCATGCCATGCAGGCGCTCTCCCAGCTGAGCTAAGGCCCCAAAAACCAAATGGGTAACAACCTTTTGGGCTGTTGTGCGGGGGGCGTTGTCCGCCCGCCCGCGCTATCTATTTTGACTCGCAAATGAGTGCAAGTACAAAAATCACATGGACGGCCTATTCGTCGTCGTCCGCGGCCACGTCGGCGATTTCGTCGAGCGACACGCTGTCGTCATCGTCGTCATCCAACAAATCGTCATCGATATCGATGTCGTCACCGTCGTCAACCAACAGATCATCTTCGTCGTTTTCGACGTCGTCCGGCTCGGGTTTCGCTTTTTCAACGGCAACATGTGTTTTGTTGTTGGCGTCAAAAGTCACGGTTTCGCCGGTGTAGGGCGACACGATCGGGTCTTTGTTCAGGTCGTAAAACCGTTTACCCGTGGTCGGGCAGACGCGCTTTACACCCCATTCCTCTTTGGGCATTGCAATCCCTTTCGTAAATTCATGTCCATTATTGGAGATTTCACGGGCCATGCCATATCGCGGGCAGGGTGTCAAAGGCTTTTGGATTGATATTGCGTGAACGTGGTAGCTCTTAGGCATCACACAGGCTATTCCTGCGGGCCAATGGGGCGTTATTGCGGACCGATCTTATGGCTGATTTCATTTTGGAAGGTGACACTCCTGTGCGGGTTGCGCTGCGCCGTTCGGCCCAAGCGCGGCGGCTGTCCTTGCGTGTCTCGCGTCTGGACGGGCGAGTGACGTTGACCATGCCGCGCCATGTTCCTGAACGCGAGGCGGTGGCTTTCGTGCGCGAGAAAGAGGTTTGGCTGCGGCGACAATTGGATCGCCAAGTCGAAGTGCGTCGCCCCGCATTTGGTGCGGCGATTCCCGTTTTGGGTGTCCCATTAGAAATCACCCAAGGCACAGGGCGTGCCGCACGTGTGGAGGGGGACTATCTCGTGGTGCCTGGCGGAGAGAATATGCTGATGGCGCGGGTGATTGCCTTTCTCAAGCTACAGGCCCGTACCCGTCTTAGGGAGGCGTCGGATCGTTATGCGCAGGCGCTTGGCGTGTCGTTTGGCAAGATATCCATCCGCGATACACGGTCGCGGTGGGGATCGTGTACCTCGGACGGCAATCTGATGTACTCGTGGCGGCTTGTGATGGCCCCTGAGGCGGTGTTGGACTATGTGGCGGCCCATGAGGTGGCGCACCTGTTGGAAATGAACCACAGCCCCGCATATTGGGCCAACGTGGCGCGTGTGTGCCCCGACTACCGCCGTCACCGCGATTGGTTGCGTGTTCATGGCCAAGAATTGCACGCATGGGATTTCTCGCGTTGACCCTCTCGCTGTTTGTGATCACAGTGCGCCTATGATTACGCCCATCCCACGTCCCTCGGATACAAGCAGCGCCGCGCATGATCGCGTCTATCGCGCATTGCGCACTAAAATCATGCATGGCGAGTTTAAACCCGGTGCGTCGCTGACCCTGCGCGGGATCGGGAAGATGTACGACGTGTCGATGACCCCCGCGCGGGAGGCCGTGCGTCGCTTGGTGGCGGATGGCGGGTTGCAATTGTCGGCATCGGGCCGTGTAACGACCCCTGCACTAACCAATGAGCGGATCGAAGAACTTGCGGCGATTCGCGCCCTGATCGAACCCGAATTGGCGTCGCGAGCGCTGCCCCGCGCCCATATGGCGCTGATTGAGCGGTTGCAAAGCGCCAATGCCGTGATTGCCGAAGCGGTGGCCAAGCACGATGATGTTGGCTACCTGCGTGCCAATCTCGATTTTCACCGAACGTTGTATTTGCGTGCTCAGGCCCCTGCGATGCTTGCCTTGACCGAGACGGTTTGGCTGCAACTCGGGCCCACCATGCGAGCGCTTTATGCGCGGCTGAACCGCACGGAAGTCCCGCATAATCACCGTTTGATCGTCGCGGCGCTCAAGGCGGGAGATGAGCCGGGATTGCGTTTGGCCGTGCGTTCGGACGTCACGCAAGGCTTGCGGATGCTGACTGTTTAGGGAGAGGCTTATGCCCCAACACCGTTTTCTGGAAATGACCGAATTGATGACGCCTGATATGGCGAATTTTTCGGGTAAGGTGCATGGCGGCGCGTTGCTCAAGCTGCTTGATCTCGTCGCCTTTTCCTGCGCCTCACGCTATTCGGGCGAATATGCCGTGACGCTCTCGGTCGATCAGGTGGTGTTCAAAGAGCCCATTCACGTGGGCGAGTTGGTGCATTTTCGCGCGTCGGTAAACTTTGTCGGGCGCACGTCGATGGAGATCGGAATACGCGTCGAGGCGGAGAACATCCGCACCCAAACCGTGCGCCATACCAACTCGTGTTACTTCACGATGGTGGCGGTTGATGATGACGGTAAATCCGTTCAGGCACCACAATTCCAACCGGAAACCACACTCGACCGAAAGCGGTGGCGGGCTGCGGATATGCGCCGCACATTGCGCCGCGAACACGCCGAACGGATGGCTGAAATTTCTCAGGCCGAGTAAACCTGTCCGCGACGCGCACGACAAAAAGGGCAGCCCGAAGGCCGCCCTTTGATCTTGATATGCTTTTGAAACTTAAGCGTGAATCGCGCCGTCGCCGCAGGCAAGGGCGGCTTCGCGCACGGCCTCGGAGAAAGTCGGGTGGGCGTGGCAGGTGAGCGCGATGTCCTGCGCCGAGCCGCCGTATTCCATCGTCACACAGACCTCGTGGATCAAATCGCCCGCGCCCGGTCCGATGATGTGACAGCCCAGAACGCGGTCTGTTTCCTTGTCCACGATCATCTTCACAAAGCCGTCGCCCTGTTGCACCGCTTTGGCACGGGCGTTGGCCATGAAGGAGAATTTGCCGACCTTGTAGGCGCGGCCTTCTTCTTTGAGCTGCTGCTCGGTTTTACCGACCGAGGCGACTTCGGGTGTGGTGTAGATCACGCCGGGGATCACGTCGTAATTCACGTGGCCATGTTTGCCCGCGAGCACCTCTGCGACGGCCATGCCCTCGTCCTCGGCCTTGTGGGCCAACATGGGGCCAACGATGGCGTCACCGATGGCGTAGATGCCTTTGACGGAGGTGGCCCATTGGGCGTCGGTCTTGATCTGGCCGCGTTCGGTCATCTCGACGCCAAGCGCCTCAAGACCCAGTCCGTCAGTGTAGGGTTTGCGGCCTGTGGCGACGAGAACGACGTCCGCATCAATGGTGTGTTCACTGTCGTCCTTGCGCAGTTTGTAGGTCACTTTGGCCTTGGTTTTGGATGCGTCAACGGATTGGACAGCGGCGCCGAGGGTGAATTTAAGGCCTTGTTTAGTAAGGATTTTTTGCAGGTTGCGCTGCACTTCTGCGTCCATGCCGGGGGTGATGGCGTCCAAGAATTCCACCACGGTCACATCTGCCCCCAGACGGGCGTAGACGGAGCCAAGCTCCAGACCGATGACGCCCGCGCCGATGACGACCATTTTCTTGGGTACTTTCGGCAGGTCGAGCGCGCCTGTGCTGTCCACGACGATGCCCTTGTCATTGTCGACCTCAACGCCGGGAAGGGAGGTCGGAACGGAGCCGGATGCGACGACGATATTCTTGGCCTCATGGACCTCATCGCCCACTTGGACTTTGCCCACAGCGGGGATAGTGGCCCAGCCTTTGATCCAGTCGATCTTGTTCTTTTTAAAGAGAAATTCGATGCCGCCCGTGTTCTGGCCGACGGTCTCTTCCTTATAGGCTTTCATCTGCGGCCAGTCGACGGAGGGGCTTTTGCCCTTCAGGCCCATCTTGGTGAAATTATGCTCGGCTTCATGCAGCATATGCGAGGCGTGAAGCAGGGCTTTGGAGGGGATGCAGCCCACGTTGAGGCAGGTGCCGCCAAGGGTTTCGCGGCCCTCGACAACGGCGGTTTTGAGACCGAGTTGGGCGCAGCGGATGGCGGAGACGTAGCCGCCCGGACCCGCTCCGATAAAGATTACGTCGTAGGAAGCCATGTGCTGTTCTCCTTGGTCAATTTTCGCTGTCTGATAGCTGTCTGCTATGTGTCGGCTATCTGTATGTCATCTATTTTAGTCAGGTTTATCGCAAACCCGAGGTTGAAGGCGGGGCCGCTTAGAACAAAGCGGCGAGAAAGAGCGCGGCGACGGAGGCCATTGCAACGATCCAAACATAGGAGCGCCACGGTTTCCACCCAAGAGCATAGGCGGGAATATAAATCAGGCGGGCGGCGAGATAGACCCATGAGGCGGCAAGCGTCAGGCTGCTGTTCTGTCCCGTCACATGGAGCGCGAGCAGGGCGGCGGCGAAGAAGGGGAACATCTGCACGTGGTTGTCATAGGCCCGCAGCATCCGCGCCGTCACGGTCCGCATTTCGCGGCTCGGCGCGCGGTCGCGGGGGGAGGTGGTGTAGCCCGTGCCCACGTCCTTGTTCGCCATGACAGAGGCCACCGCAAACTGCGCGATGTGCATGAGGCCTACGAGGGCGAGGGGGATGAGGTCGGGGGTCATGTTTCAGTGGTCCCGAAAGACTCTGGGGAAGGTAACTGTTTCTTGTTTGGAGCAGGAAGCTCAGGGATGGCTGGCTCTGAAGGTGCAGATAGAAGTTTGTTTTTCTCGTCTTCGGCTTGCTGTTGCAGCCCAATAATTTGGTGAATTGTTGTCAAAGCTTCGGGTGCGTCCGCTAGAAATGAAGTTGCGGCGGCAACACCGATCGCGATAGCGCCAAGAATTGAGGTTGTTTTCTTGTAATCTAGGCTTCCAGACTCAATTTCACGAAGAAACGATTCAAGCAAACCAAACAGAACCGTTTTCTTGTCATTGTCCAAGTCAGATTCATCGACAATTCTGCGGAGATTATCGCACTCTTCCTTTAGTCGCTCCACGACGGGCATGGAGAGAGGTAGTCTAGTCTCGCGGGAGCTGTCTTTGGGTTTCTCAAAAAGGATTTTTGAAGCTGCTGCGGCGACCTCGGCACGGAAAAAATCAAAATCATTTTCTAGATCCGCGCGGGATATGTCTGGCAGCATCCCATTTACTGTGTCAGGCGCTGTAGCTCTAACGATTGAGTAGTATTCTTGTTTCAAACTTGGTGGACAACTTTGGTTTTGCTCCACTGCGAAGTCCATTTCGCTATCCAAGCGCTTTTCCAACAGGTCGCGTAATTGCAGCCACCGAGCAACGGGCTCAATGGGGAGATCGTCAAAATCGGTGACTGCTAAAAGTGGCATCGTATCTTACAAATCCATCAGCAAACGACGGGGATCTTCGAGCGCTTCTTTGACGCGCACGAGGAAGGTTACGGCGCCTTTGCCGTCGACGATGCGGTGATCGTAGGAGAGGGCGAGATACATCATCGGACGGATCACAACCTGACCGTTGATCGCCATCGGGCGGTCCTGGATTTTGTGCATACCGAGGATGCCCGACTGTGGCGGGTTGAGGATGGGCGAGGACATCAGCGAGCCGTAGACACCACCGTTGGAGATGGTGAAGGTGCCGCCCTGCATTTCCGCCATCGACAATTTGCCTTCGCGGGCGCGTGCGCCTTTCTCGGCAATTGCTTTCTCGATGTCTGCGAATGACATGGCGTCGGCGTTGCGGATCACGGGAACGACGAGGCCCTGTGGCGTGCCCGCAGCGATGCCCATGTGGACGAAGTTTTTGTAGACCACATCGGTGCCGTCAATCTCGGCGTTTACTTCGGGCACTTCGTTGAGTGCGTGGACGCAGGCCTTGGTGAAGAAGGACATAAAGCCGAGCTTCACGCCGTGTTTCTTCAGGAACAGCTCTTTGTATTCGTTGCGCAGGGCCATCACCTCGGTCATGTCCACCTCGTTGTAGGTGGTGAGCATGGCGGCGGTGTTCTGGCTCTCTTTGAGGCGGCGCGCGATGGTCTGGCGCAGCTTCGTCATTTTCACGCGTTCTTCGCGGGCGGCATCGTCAGGGGCGCTTGGGGCGCGTGGTGCTGCTGCGGGGGCAGGGGCTGCGGCGGCGGGCGTGTTGATCGCTTTCATCACGTCCTCTTTCATGATGCGGCCATCTTTGCCAGTCGCGGTCACAGAGGCGGCGTCGATGCCTTTTTCCGCCATCAGTTTGTTGGCAGACGGCGCGTTTTCGACGTCTTTGGCACCTGTCGCGGCGGGCGCGGCTGCGGCGGGTGCGGGGGCTGCTGCGGCGGCCCCTGCGCCTGAGGAGATCACGGCGAGTTTGGCGGAGGCGTCAACGGTCGCGCCCTCGGCGGCCACGATCTCGGACAACACGCCTGCGGCGGGGGATGGCACTTCGACGGAGACTTTGTCGGTCTCAAGCTCGCAGAGCATTTCGTCTTGGGCCACGGTGTCGCCAACGGCTTTGAACCATGTGGAGACGGTGGCCTCGGTCACGGATTCGCCAAGGGTTGGCACCATCACGTCGACGGCGCTTGCGGCACTGTCGGCGGCAGCGGGGGCTGCTGCTGCGGGTTTGGCGGCGGGGGCAGGGGCTGCGCCTTCGCCCTCAGACAGGGTGGCGAGCAGGGCGTCAACGCCGACAGTTTCGCCCTCGGCGGCGACGATCTCGCCCAAGGTGCCCGCCGCGGGGGAGGGCACTTCGACAGTGACTTTGTCGGTTTCAAGCTCACAGAGCATTTCGTCGACGGCGACGGTATCGCCAGGCTTTTTGTACCATGTGGCAACGGTGGCCTCGGTGACGCTTTCGCCAAGGGTCGGGACGCGGACTTCTACGGACATTGGATTACCCTTCGATGTTGAGCGCGTCGTTCACGAGCGCTGCTTGTTGTGCTTTGTGCTGAGACGCAAGACCCGTTGCGGGTGATGCGGAGGCGTTGCGGCCCGCGTAAACGGGACGGGTGTGTTTGGCTTTGATGCGGGTGAGAACCCATTCGAGGTTTGGCTCGACAAAGGTCCAGCCCCCTTGGTTCTTTGGTTCCTCTTGGCACCAGACGATTTCGGCCTTTTTGAAGCGTTCGAGTTCCTTGACCATGGAGAGGGCAGGGAAGGGGTAGAACTGTTCAAGGCGCAGAATGTAGGTGTCGTCCTTACCCGCGGCGTCGCGGGCCTCAAGCAGGTCATAGTAGACTTTGCCTGAACAGATCACGACGCGTTTGATGTCCTTGTCGGCCTTGAGGGTGATGTCGGATTTCCCTGTTTTATCTTTGGGGTCCGCATCATCCCACAGCACGCGGTGGAAGGACGAGCCTGTGGTGAAATCAGCCGCCACGGAGGTTGCGAGTTTGTGGCGCAGCAGAGACTTCGGTGTCATCAGCACCAAAGGCTTGCGGTAGGAGCGGTGCAACTGGCGACGCAGGATGTGGAAGTAGTTCGCAGGCGTCGTGCAGTTGGCGACGATCCAGTTGTCCTGACCACACATCTGCAAGAAGCGCTCAAGGCGGGCGGAGGAGTGTTCCGGTCCTTGGCCCTCGTAGCCGTGCGGCAAAAGCATCACCAGACCGGACATGCGCAGCCATTTGCTTTCGCCCGAGGAGATGAACTGGTCGAACATGATCTGCGCGCCGTTGGCGAAGTCACCGAACTGGGCTTCCCACAGGGTCAGCGCGTTGGGTTCGGCCAGAGAGTAGCCGTATTCAAAGCCCAGAACCGCATACTCGGAGAGCATGGAGTCGATGACCTCGTAGTTGGCTTGTCCCTCGCGGATCGAGTTGAGCGGGTAGTAGCGATCCTCGGTGCCTTGGTCGATGAGACCCGAATGGCGCTGCGAGAAGGTGCCGCGCGTGGAGTCCTGACCTGCAAGGCGGACGGGGTAGCCTTCGGTGAGCAGGGAGCCAAAGGCAATCGCCTCGCCAGTCGCCCAATCAAAGCCCTTGCCCGTCTCGAACATCTTGGCCTTGGCCTCGAGTTGACGGGCCACGGTTTTGTGGATGTTGAAGTTCTCGGGGTAGGTGGTCAGACCACGGCCCACTTCGGCCATTGTCTCCTCGGAGATGGCGGTTTCGCCGCGCTGATACTCTTTGCCTTCGGCGTTGAGGTGTTTCCACCGCCCGTCGAGCCAGTCGGCCTTGTTCGGTTTGTAATCCTTGCCTGCCTCGAACTCTTCGTTGAGGTGTGCCTGGAACGCCGCTTTCATATCCTCGATCTCGCCCTCGGGGATGAGGCCGTCTTTGACGAGGCGTTCGGTGTAGAGTTGCAGCGTGGTCTTGTGCCGCTTGATGTTGGTATACATCTGCGGGTTGGTGAACATCGGCTCGTCGCCTTCGTTGTGACCGAAGCGGCGGTAGCAGAAGATGTCGATGACCACGTCTTTGTGGAACTTCTGGCGGAACTCGGTGGCCACTTTCGCGGCGTGAACCACGGCCTCCGGATCGTCGCCGTTGACGTGGAAGATCGGGGCTTCCACCACAAGGGCGTTATCCGTGGGATAGGGCGAGGAACGCGAGAAGTGCGGCGCGGTGGTGAAGCCGATCTGGTTGTTCACCACGATATGGATCGTACCACCCGTGCGGTGTCCACGCAGACCTGACAGACCGAAGCATTCGGCCACAACACCTTGGCCCGCAAAGGCCGCATCCCCGTGCAGAAGGATCGGAATGACGGAAGTGCGTTCAGGGTCGTTGTTCTGGTCGGTCTTGGCGCGACATTTGCCAAGCACAACGGGGTTCACCGCCTCAAGGTGCGAGGGGTTCGCGGTCAGCGACAGGTGGACCTTGTTGCCGTCAAACTCACGGTCGGAGGAGGCGCCGAGGTGATATTTCACGTCGCCCGATCCATCGACATCCTCGGGTTTGAACGAGCCGCCTTGGAATTCGTTAAAAATCGCGCGGTAGGGTTTGCTCATCACGTTGGCGAGAACCGACAGGCGACCACGGTGGGGCATCCCGATCACGATCTCTTTCGCGCCGAGGTTGCCGCCGCGTTTGATGATCTGTTCCATCGCGGGGATGAGGCTTTCGCCGCCATCGAGGCCGAAACGTTTCGTGCCCATGTATTTGACGTGCAGGAACTTCTCGAAGCCCTCTGCCTCGACCAGTTTGTTCAAAATGGCGCGGCGGCCATTCTTGGTGAACTGGATTTCCTTGCCGAAGCCTTCGATCCGTTCTTTGAGCCAGCCCGCCTGTTCGGGATCGGAGATGTGCATGTATTGCAGCGCGAATGTGCCGCAATAGGTGCGTTTCACGATCTCCAGAATCTGACGCATGGAGGCGGTTTGCAGGCCCAGCACCTGATCGAGGAAGATCGGGCGATCCATGTCGGCTTCGGTGAAGCCGTAGGATTTGGGGTCGAGTTCGGGGTGCGGGGTGCTGTCGCGCATACCGAGCGGGTCAAGGTCGGCAACGAGGTGGCCGCGGATGCGGTAGGCGCGGATGAGCATCAAGGCGCGCACGGAATCGAGAACGGCGCGTTTCACGGCGTCATCGGAGACTTCGATCTTTTTCTCGGCGGCTTTGTCCTTGATCTTCTTCTCGACCACGGCGGGTTCGGCCCATTGGCCGTCGAGCGCGGCGGTCAGATCGTCGTTGGGGACAGGGGGCCAATCGGCGCGGGCCCAAGAGGGGCCTGCTGCCTCGGCCTGAACGTCGGTCGCGGCATCTCCGAGCGCGTCGAAGAACTCCACCCAAGAGGCGTCCACCGAGGCGGGATCTTGGGTGTATTGCGCGTAAACCTGTTCGAGGTATTCCGCGTTATGGCCCTGCATGAAGGAGGATGCGTGGAAAGTATCGTTCGGGCTTTGGTCGTTCATCGGTGTGACCTTTCTGGGGCGCTGTTGCGCGGGGTTGTTCGGTGCAGTTTCGGCGCGCATCGCCTTATGTACGGAAACCTGCGCCCCGTTTTGTCGGGGCACAGGCTATTGATGAGGGGCAACGTGCGGCCCCGTAGCAGCTTAGCCGTTCTTGATGGCTTCCATCACGGCTTCGCCAAGGGTCGCAGGGCTGTCGGCCACAACGATGCCAGCGGATTTCATCGCTTCGATCTTGCTCTCTGCGTCGCCTTTACCACCCGCGACGATCGCGCCAGCGTGGCCCATGCGACGGCCGGGAGGGGCGGTGCGACCTGCGATGAAACCAGCGGTTGGTTTCCAGCGGCCTTTCTTGCGTTGCTCGGCGAGGAATTCAGCGGCTTCCTCTTCGGCAGAGCCACCGATTTCACCGATCATGATGATGGACTGTGTTTCAGGGTCATCAAGGAACATGTCGAGCACGTCGATATGCTCGGTGCCTTTGATCGGGTCGCCGCCGATGCCCACAGCGGTGGACTGGCCGAGGCCGAGGTCAGACGTCTGTTTCACAGCTTCATAGGTCAGTGTGCCGGAGCGGGAGACAACACCCACGGAGCCACGGTTGTGGATGTGGCCGGGCATGATGCCGATTTTGCAGGCGTCAGGCGTGATGACACCGGGGCAGTTCGGGCCGATGAGGCGCGATTTGCTGTCCATGAGAGCGCGTTTCACTTTCATCATGTCGAGCACGGGGATGCCCTCGGTGATGCAGATGATGAGTTCGATTTCAGCGTCGATGGCCTCAAGGATGGAGTCGGCAGCGAAGGGCGGAGGCACGTAGATCACGGAGGCGTTGGCCTCGGTGACGTGTTTCGCCTCATGCACGGAGTTGAACACAGGCAGGTCAAGGTGGGTCGAGCCGCCTTTGCCAGGTGTCACGCCGCCCACCATTTTGGTGCCATATGCAATGGCTTGTTCGGAGTGGAAGGTGCCCTGCGAGCCAGTGAAGCCCTGACAGATGACCTTGGTGTTTTCGTCTACGAGAATTGCCATGTCTGTTAGCCCTTCACTGCTTTAACGATTTTCTGGGCGCCGTCTTTGAGGTCGTCGGCTGCGATCACGTCAACGTCGGAGTTGTTGATGATCTCTTTGCCAAGCTCCACGTTGGTGCCTTCGAGGCGGACGACGAGCGGAACTTTGAGGCCCACTTCTTTCACGGCAGCGATCACACCCTCTGCGATCACATCGCAGCGCATGATGCCGCCGAAGATGTTCACGAGGATGCCTTTGACGTTCGGATCGGAGGTGATGATCTTGAACGCTTCGGTCACTTTCTCTTTGGTGGCACCGCCGCCTACGTCGAGGAAGTTGGCAGGCTCTGCGCCGTAGAGTTTGATGATGTCCATTGTGGCCATCGCCAGACCTGCACCGTTCACCATACACCCGATCTCGCCATCAAGCGCGATGTAGTTGAGGTCGTGCTGGGATGCGGCCAGTTCTTTGGGGTCTTCTTCGGTTTCGTCACGAAGACCAACAATGTCGGGGTGACGATACAAAGCGTTGCCGTCAAAGCCTGCTTTACAGTCGAGGCATTTCACGTCGCCTTCAGGGGTCACGATCAGCGGGTTGATCTCGAGCATCTCCATGTCTTTGTCGACGAAGAGGCGGTACAGGTTGGCGATCAACTGCGCGCATTGTTTGACCTGCTTGCCCTCAAGGCCGAGCGCGAAGGCAACACGGCGACCGTGGAAGCCTTGATAGCCCGTTGCGGGGTCAATGGAGAAGGACAGGATTTTCTCGGGTGTGTTCGCGGCCACTTCCTCGATGTCCATGCCGCCCTCGGTGGAGGCCACGATGGAGATGCGCGAAGATTGACGATCCACGAGAAGAGCGAGGTAAAGCTCGCGTGCGATGTCGGAGCCGTCTTCGATGTAGATGCGGTTGACCTGTTTGCCTGCCGGGCCGGTCTGGTGCGTCACAAGCGTGTGGCCGAGCATGGCGTTGGCTTCTTGGGCTGCTTCTTCCACGGATTTGGCGAGGCGGACACCGCCTTTTTCACCGGCATTGGCTTCTTTAAAAGAGCCTTTGCCGCGGCCACCTGCGTGGATCTGCGCTTTGACAACCCACAGCGGGCCGTCAAGCTCCCCTGCGGCCGCTTTCGCGTCATTTGCATTCAAAACAACGCGTCCGTCGGAGACGGGGGCGCCATATTCCTTGAGGAGGCTCTTGGCCTGATACTCGTGGATATTCATAAAACTGTCCTATCCTTTTTCGGTTACCCAAGGACATGACACACACGAAGACTCTTAAGAAACGGTTTTTTGCCGTGTTAGCGGTAAAATCGCGATGTTTCGACATTTTGTGATCACAGGCGTAAAAAGTGTGATCACAAAATGGGCAGTGGGGCAATTCGAACGAATCAAATGGGCCCGTGCTGTCCGTTTGGGGGAAGCTTGTTGCCCGTTCCTGCTCACGAAAAAGGCCCGCGCGGGATGCGCAGGCCTTTTCCAATTGCTGTGTCGAGACCTGTGGGCCGATTAGCCCAGATTGGCGTCGATGGCTTTACAGGCTTCAACGAGGCCTTTGACTGCGTCGACCGATTTGTCGAACATGGCTTGCTCGTCTTTGGACAGTTTGATGTCGACAACTTTTTCGATGCCGTTTGCGCCGATGATGGTGGGCACGCCGACGTAGAAGCCGTCAAGGCCAAGCTCACCGTCGCAGTAAGCTGCACAGGGCAGGAGGCGACGTTGGTCTTTGAGGTAGGCTTCGGCCATCTCGATTGCGGAGGTGGCAGGGGCGTAGAAGGCGGAGCCGGTTTTCAGCAGGCCAACGATTTCGGCGCCGCCGTCACGGGTGCGCTGAATGATCGCGTCGAGTTTTTCCTGAGTGGTCCAACCCATTTCCACCAGATCGGGGAGCGGGATGCCGCCAACTGTGGAGTAACGTGTGGAGGGCACCATGGTGTCGCCGTGACCGCCGAGAACGAAGGCTGTGACGTCTTTCATGGAGACGTTGAATTCCACCGAGAGGAAGTGACGGAAGCGGGCGGAGTCGAGAACGCCTGCCATGCCGACCACTTTGTTGGTGGGCAGACCGGAATACTGTTGCAGCGCCCAGACCATTGCGTCGAGCGGGTTGGTGATGCAGATCACGAAGGCGTTTGGAGCATGTTCTTTGATGCCTTCGCCAACGGATTTCATAACCTTGAGGTTGATGCCGAGCAGGTCGTCGCGCGACATGCCGGGTTTGCGGGGGACACCTGCAGTGACGATGCAGACATCTGCGCCTGCGATGTCAGCGTAGTCGGTGGTGCCTTTGAGCGTGGCATCGAAGCCTTCGGAGGGACCGGACTCTGCGATGTCGAGGGCCTTCCCCTGTGGGGTGCCTTCTGCGATGTCGAACAGGACGACGTCGCCGAGTTCTTTGATTGCTGCGAGGTGGGCGAGCGTGCCGCCGATTTGACCTGCGCCGATAAGGGCAATCTTTGGTCTGGCCATTTTCATAACTCCAGTTTGTTGGTCGAAATCACGATGAAATCGGGCGCATGGGTAGCCCGTTCCCTGCATCCGTGCAAGCCCGCTGCGCCGCAGAACACATGCGATTATTATAGCGTTAGCGATAACGAGTCCTTATTCATTAGGGATAGTTGTCTCTGAACACATTGGATTTCCTCATGCTTTTCGACGCATATTTTTTTGCCTTCGCTATTCCCGCCGTTATTTTCGCAGGGATGTCGAAGGGGGGATTTGGCTCGGCGGCGGCTTTTGCGGCCACGCCGTTTTTGGCATTGATTCTCACGCCGGGTCAGGCGGTAGGGCTGATGTTGCCGCTGTTGATGATCATGGATGTGACGGCCATTCGGGTGTTCTGGCGCAAGTGGGATTGGGCCGTGGCGCAACGGTTGATCATCGGTGCCGTTCCGGGGATTGTGCTTGGTGGTGTGCTTTACGGGATCGCCTCGCCCGATGTGTTCCGCTTTCTGATCGGGGTCGTGGCGGTCGGGTTCGTGGCCTACCAAGGCGCGAAAGCCAAAGGGTGGTTGCCGCAGCCGAAGGTTAAGATGGGCACGAAGGGCGGTTTGTTCTGGGGCATGGTGACGGGGTTCACCTCGTTCATCAGCCACGCGGGCGGGCCACCTGCCGCCGTGTATATGCTCAGTCACAAGATGGACAAGACCACCTACCAAGCCACTTCGGTAATCGTGTTCTGGGCGGTGAATCTGCTGAAATTCATTCCCTATTTTTACCTCGGAATTTTTAGCGCGGACACGTTCAAAGCGGATGCGATGCTATTTCCCTTTGCCATCCTTGGCGTTTTGGTCGGGGCGTATCTGCACCATAAAATGTCGGACAAGCTGTTCTTTGCGCTCGCCTATATTTTCCTTGTGATTACAGGTGTGAAGCTGATTTTTGACGCGCTGACGTAAAGACGTTCCGGACGGTAATCGGGTGGATTTTCTGCATTGCGGCAAATTTACCCTTGCATAATGGTGCGCACTTGTGGCCTCTTGCGCAACAATATTGCTCACCGAAAGAATCCCGAGGAAGTCTCCATGTCGCAGGCCCGCCCATACCGTTCCGCTCTCTATATCCCTGGCTCGAAAGAACGCGCTTTGGAAAAAGCCAAGGGACTCGCCTGTGATGCGATCCTGTTCGACCTTGAGGACGCGGTGGCGCCTGAGGAAAAGGTCAACGCGCGCGCCTTGCTCGTCGAGACGTTGAAGGCGGGCGGTTATGGCAATCGAGCCAAGATCGTCCGTGTGAACGGGTTTGACACCCAATGGGGCCGCGATGATGTGGCCGCGTTTGTGGGCGCGGATATCGACGGCATCCTGCTGCCGAAGGTGGAGAGCGCGGCGATGGTCGAAGAGCTAGCGCAGGCCATTCCCGAGGTGCCGCTCTGGGCGATGATGGAAACACCACTTGGCATGATCAACGCCGCCGAGATTGCCGCCCATCCGCGCATGGCGGGCTTCGTGATGGGGACCAATGATCTGGCCAAAGAGCTCAATACGCGTTTTCGCGCTGACCGCCTGCCGATGATGGGCGGGCTGCACCTGTGTCTGATCGCCGCGCGGGCCTACGGGTTGGTGGCGCTCGACGGGGTTTACAATGCCTTCAAGGATGATGAGGGGTTGCAGGCGGAATGCGAGCAGGGGCGTGACATGGGGTTTGACGGCAAAACGCTGATCCACCCTGCGCAGCTTGAGATTGCCAATGCCGCCTTTGCGCCCTCCGAGGCCGAAGTGGACCTTGCCCGCCGTCAGATCGTCGCCTTTGAGGAGGCCGAGGCGAAGGGCGAAGGTGTGGCAGTTGTGGATGGTAAAATCGTGGAAAACCTGCATATCGTGACGGCTCGGGCAACACTTGCCAAATACCAAGCCATTCAATCCGTGGGGTAGTCGCCGCACGAAGTCAGGGAGAATACTATGAGCCTTCTCGTTATCGGGGTGCTGCTATGGAGCGGCGTCCACCTTTTCAAGCGTCTCGCACCTGCCATGCGGGCCAAAATGGGAGCCAAGGGGCGCGGGCCGATTGCGCTGGTTCTGATGGCCTCTGTGGTGTTGATGGTTGTGGGCTATCGCTCTGCCGATTCATACGACCTCTATGCCGCCCCCGAGTTCTTTCGCCACATCAATAACCTGTTGATGCTCTTGTCCGTGGGGCTGTTCGGGTTGGGCAACTCCAAGAGCCGCCTGCGCTCCAAGATGCGCCATCCGATGCTGACGGGCGTGGTGGTCTGGTCTGTGGCGCATATGTTGGTCAATAACGATACGGCCAGTATCATCCTGTTCGGCGGTCTGTTGATCTGGGCGCTGTTGGAAATGGCGCTGATCAACAATCAGGACAAGGATTACCAGCCCTATGAAGGGGGATCGAAAGCGGGCGATGTCCGTTTGGTGATCATCACTTTGGTGGTCTATCTCGTCATTGGTGGCCTGCACATGTGGATCGGCCCGTCACCGTTTCCAATGGGGGGCTGAGATGCGGGCCTATCGTTTACTCACAGAGAATGACACATCCGCCTTTTGTCACAAGGTGACAGAGGCGTTGAGCAAGGGGTGGGAGCTGTATGGCTCCCCCGCCTACGCCTATGACGAAAGCACGGGGCAGATGCGCTGTGCGCAGGCGGTCATAAAGGAGACGGAGGGGGAATATTCTCCCGACGTGAAATTGGGTCAGCTTTAGGCCCCCTGATCGGGCGGAATGCGCAGGCCCACGCGGTATCCGCCCGACAGCCATGGAAAGAGTAGAGAGATGAAGACCAATTCAGGACGATTTTTCGAAGACTACGCCATCGGTCAGGTGATCGAGCATGCGGTGCCGCGCACGGTGTCGGGGGGCGAGCGCGCACTCTATCATGCGCTCTATCCCGCCCGTCACGCGCTCTATTCCTCCGACGTGTTTGCGGCGGCCTGTGGCCTTGAGAAATCGCCTCTGGATGATTTGATCGCTTTTCACGTGGTGTTTGGAAAAACCGTTCCTGATGTGTCGCTGAATGCCGTGGCAAACCTTGGCTATGCCGAGGGGCGGTGGTTGTGTCCCGTATTCGAGGGCGACACGCTGCGTTCGGTGTCCGAGGTGATCGGGCTCAAGCAGAACTCCAACGGCAAGTCGGGGGTGGTCTGGGTGCGCACCACGGGGTTCAATCAGCGCGATGAGGCCGTGCTTGAATATGTGCGCTGGGTGATGGTGCGCAAACGCGACTTTGATGCGCCCGCACCCGAGACGGTGATCCCCGATCTGGCCGATGTGATAGATCCAACGGATCTGGTGATCCCTGAGGGGCTGGATTTCTCGGAATACAATTTCACCCTCGCAGGCGAGCCGCATCGCTTTGGCGATTATGAGGTGGGTGAAAAGATCGACCATGTGGATGGTGTGACGATTGAGGAAGCCGAACATATGGTGGCGACGCGTCTGTGGCAAAACACGGCCAAGGTGCATTTCGACGCGACCAACCGCGAGGATGGCAAGCGCCTGATCTATGGTGGTCACGTGATCTCCATGGCGCGGGCATTGTCGTTTAACGGTTTGGCCAATGCGCAGATGATCGTGGGGCTGAACGGCGGCGCGCATGCCAACCCGTGCTTTGCGGGCGACACGGTGCGGGCCTATTCCGAAGTGTTGGATAAGGCGGAGACATCTGCGCCCGGTGTCGGTGCTGTGCGCCTTCGTCTAGTGGCGTATAAACACGGTGCGCCCGAGTTTGCGCTCAAAACGGACGCGGGCAAATACCACCCCGATGTCCTGCTTGATCTCGACTACTGGGCGTTGATGCCGATCTAACTGCATTCATAGCAACACAATATTAGTCATATTGCGCGACACATCTCTTTGAAGACGTGTTGCGTGGAGGCTCGTGTGAAGCAGTTTAAAGTCGACGAATTGATGGAATGGACCCCGCCGATGCCAGATCGGTATCGGGAGGGGTATCTGTTGGGCGCGTATCCCGAGGAGCGCCTGCGTAAGGTGATGTGGAAATATCTGATGCGTGAGTCGAATATGCGACGGGCTTGGGTGCGCATTAACGCGCACCCGTCCAAGTGGATTGAGATTGCGCGGGAGTTTTGCCGTATCGCGCGCAAAACCGTGGTGATCGGGTTCAACCCGCCTGCGGTGTCGAAATTTGAAGAGGACTTTGACGCCGCACGGGCGGCGTGGCTCGACTTTCAGAGGTTCGATGAAATGGGGTTTCGGGTGGATTTCTTTGAGGTCGGGAATACGCGTCGCGGAGTGCATCCCACGGCATGCAAACTCGTAGCGATTAACTAGATTTCGGGTGGGACGTCGGGGCGCGCGTGGCGGATAGGTACGCGTAAACCTGACGATTCCACACGGTCTTTCCACATCTTTCCTTATGATTTCAAACGCAACGCCGTTTTCGGTATTTTGTGATCACAGCAGATTATTTGTGATCACACAAGCCGATTTTCATTGCTTATGCGTCAATTTTCGCAAGATGTTAGCGCACTCAGGTGGTGACTTGGCGTGTAAAACGCGCAATAGATGGTCCAACCTATGACCGCATCAATCGTGAAAGGACAGTGCCATGGCTGATGCTAAAGGCGACAATCGCCCGCTATCGCCCTTTATGTTCGGACAGTACTATCGACTTCAAATGACGGCGCTCTCGTCGATCATGGTCAGGATTACGGGCAATGCCCTTATCCTCGCCGCGATGTTGATCGTCTGGTGGCTTTTGGCCGCAGCAACCTCGTCGTCCTATTTTGAGGTCGTGGACGGGTTGATCACCTGCTGGCTTGGCGATCTGATTATGATCCTCTCGGTATGGGCGCTTTGGTATCACCTGCTTGGTGGTCTGCGGCACTTGATCTGGGATTTCGGCTACTGCCTTGAAGTCGCGATTTCCGAGAAAATGGGATACGGCATGTTTATCGGTGCCACGATCCTCACCATCTTCACCGCCATCGTGGTTTAAGGAGGCATCAATGTCGTTTATTACCGACCGTAAAAGAGCAGAAGGCTTGGGTGCCGGCGGACATGGCGCAGAGCATCACTGGTTCATGATCGTTTCCTCCATCGGCCTTTTGATCCTCGTGCCGTTGTTTATTTTCACCTTTGGCTCCGTGCTTGGCGGAACCTATGAGGAAGCGGTCGCCTATTACTCGCGTCCTTTCCCCTCGATTGTTGCGGGTCTGACGCTTGTTGTCGGCTTTGTGCATTTCATGCGCGGCGCACAGGTGTTGCTTGAGGACTACGTGGGTGGGCTCAAGCGCAAGCTCTCCATCATTGCGGTGAATATGTTCTCCTATGCGTTGATGGCCACAGGCCTGTTCGCGCTCGTCAAACTCGCGCTGTAAGGAATAAAATCAATGGCAGCTGCATACGAATACGAAACACATGAATATGACGTGGTTGTGGTTGGTGCGGGCGGCTCCGGCCTTCGCGCGACGCTCGGGATGGCCGAACAGGGGTTGCGCACTGCCTGTGTGACCAAAGTGTTCCCGACCCGCTCCCACACTGTTGCCGCACAGGGGGGCATCGCCGCCTCGCTCGGCAACATGGGGCCAGATAGCTGGCAGTGGCACATGTTTGACACGGTCAAAGGCTCCGACTGGCTCGGTGACACGGACGCGATGGAATACCTCGCTCGCGAAGCGCCCAAGGCGGTGTACGAGCTTGAGCATTACGGCGTGCCGTTCTCGCGCACCGAAGAGGGCAAGATTTACCAACGTCCTTTCGGCGGCCACACCACCGAATTTGGCGAAGGCCCACCCGTGCAGCGCACCTGTGCCGCCGCTGACCGCACAGGTCACGCGATCCTGCACACGCTTTACGGTCAGTCTCTCAAAGAGAAAGCCGAATTCTACGTCGAGTATTTCGCTATCGACCTGATCATGTCCGAAGATGGCGTGTGTCAGGGTGTTGTCTGCTGGAAACTCGATGACGGCACTATGCACGTCTTTAAGGCCAAGATGGTCGTTCTGGCCACGGGTGGCTATGGCCGTGCGTTCTTCTCCGCCACGTCTGCGCACACCTGCACGGGTGATGGCGGCGGCATGGTGGCCCGTGCGGGTCTGGCGCTTCAGGATATGGAGTTTGTTCAGTTCCACCCAACGGGTATCTACGGGTCCGGCTGTCTGATCACCGAGGGCGCACGCGGGGAGGGTGGTTATCTCACCAACTCCGAGGGCGAACGTTTCATGGAGCGCTATGCGCCGACCTATAAAGACCTCGCCCCCCGTGACTACGTGTCCCGCTCGATGACGATGGAAATCCGCGAAGGCCGCGGTGTGGGCGAAGAGGGGGATCACATCCACCTTAACCTATCGCACCTGCCTGCCGAAGCACTGGCCGAACGTCTCCCCGGCATTTCCGAGTCCGCGAAGATTTTCGCCGGCGTTGATGTGACCAAGGAGCCGATCCCTGTGCTGCCAACTGTGCACTATAACATGGGCGGTATTCCAACGAACTATCACGGCGAAGTTCTCAACCCGACTGACAAAGATCCGTTGGCCGTTGTGCCGGGTCTGATGGCTGTGGGTGAGGCGGGCTGTGCCTCTGTTCACGGGGCGAACCGTTTGGGCTCCAACTCGTTGATCGACCTCGTGGTCTTTGGTCGCGCTGCTGCGATCCGCGCGGGCGAGATTATCAAAGCCGGTGAGCCGAACCCCGAGCCGAACCAAGCGTCCGTGGATGCGGCGTTTGATCGTTTTGATGGCTTGCGTCATGCAAACGGCAGCATTCCAACGGCGGAACTGCGCCTTGAGATGCAGAAAACCATGCAGTCCGACGCAGCGGTGTTCCGCACCGACAAGACCCTCAAAGAGGGTGTCGAGAAGATGACCAAAGTGGCCGAGAAAATGGGCGACCTCAAAGTGTCCGACCGCTCGCTCATCTGGAACTCTGACCTGATGGAAACACTTGAGCTGTCGAACTTGATGCCCAACGCCCTCGCCACAATCCACGGCGCGGAAGCCCGCAAAGAATCTCGCGGTGCTCACGCGCATGAGGATTACCCTGAGCGCGATGATAAGAAGTGGCGTGTCCACACCGTATCGCGTGTTGACGGCACCAAGGTCACTCTGTCTTACCGCGATGTGATCAAGAAGGGCCTGACCACCGAAAAAGAAGGTGGCATCAGTGCCAAGACGATCGCGCCTAAAGCGAGGACGTTCTGATGTTGCGTCTGGCCGTGTTGGTTGGTCTTGCGGGGCTCGGACTGTCGAGTTGCACGGTTGGTTCTGTTGTCCCTTTGCCGACAACAGCCGCGGCGTGCAAAGCGGAGTTTGATGCGTCGATGAGCCGAGCACGGTCAACGCAAACCTACGGTCAGACAAGCGGCGCATCCTTTGTGGGTGCTGCGATCGGGCGAGGTCTCGGGAAGGGCTTGATTGAAAGCCGTTATAAGACCTGTCTTGCACAGGCGTCTGGTGGCGGTGCTGCAACGCAGCCTCACGCGACCAAGACCACCTTGGTTGCCTCCCAAGATCCGGGAAGCGAGAAGGCCATGCAGGCCTGTGTCGCGGCTGCGGGTGTTGAGAACAGCTACGAGATGCTGCCCCCAGCGGCGGCAGGCGCAAGCTACACGGTCTTGGCCGGAGCGAATGTGAGCGAAAAGCTCGCGAGCGCGATCAATACCTGCATCGCCAAGGGTGCTCCCGTGAAAAAGGTCGAAGCGGTTTATCAAGACCGCGAAGATTACGTTCCCGAATTGTCGGGCGGTTATAGCGGTGACACTTCCTATGACTGTGGCTCCTCCGTCTTTGTCGGTGGGTCAGGCTATTGCATCAAAGGAAATTGAGTATGGCCCGTAATCTCGTTTTGAAAACCGCAGCGGCGGCTTTGCTGCTCACCGGATTATCCGGCTGCTTCGACGGGTCGTCGCTTGTCGAGGACACCACGCGCTCGACCGCTAAAACCGTTGTGAAAGCCGTGATCAACGACAAGTTTCCCGGCGTAGATGCCGATGTCTATGTCGATTGCATCATGGACAATGCGGAAATGGATCAACTGGTCACTTTGGCGAAAGCGGCGGTGACGGGCGTGGACGACGAAACGGTTCAGACCGTGACCGAGATCGCCAGCGAACCAGAGACACTCACATGTATCGCTCAGTCTAGTCTGAGCGGGCTTTTCGGGTAGGAGGGGACATGTACGCCTCCGCCACATATTCCACCGTAGGTTTGAGATCGATGCCAGACCACAGACAGCTACGAAACTCAACTTCCTGCCGGTCAGTCCGGCGACAAACAAGGGGATAAGGCAATGGTACAATTAACCCTTCCCAAAAATTCGAAAATTGTGACGGGTAAAACCTGGCCAAAACCTGAGGGCGCGACCAACGTCCGAAAGTTCCAGATTTATCGCTACAATCCAGATGAGGAAAAGAACCCCTCGGTCGACACCTATTTCCTCGACATGGATAAATGTGGCCCGATGGTTCTCGATGCGCTGATCAAGATCAAGAATGAGATCGACCCAACGCTGACCTTCCGCCGGTCCTGCCGCGAGGGGATCTGCGGATCTTGCGCGATGAACATCGACGGGATCAACACGCTCGCCTGTATTTACGGCTTGGACGAGATCAAGGGCGATGTGAAAATCTACCCGCTGCCGCATATGTCCGTGGTCAAAGACTTGATCCCTGATCTGACCCATTTCTACGCGCAACACGCGTCGATCATGCCGTGGTTGGAGACCAAGACAAACCGCCCTGCCAAAGAATGGCGCCAGTCCATTGAGGATCGCAAGAAACTCGACGGCCTGTATGAATGCGTGATGTGTGCGTCCTGCACCACCTCGTGCCCGTCCTATTGGTGGAATGGCGACAAATACCTCGGACCAGCCGCGCTTTTGCACGCTTACCGTTGGATCATCGACAGCCGCGATGAGGCGACAGGCGAACGTCTCAGCGCTCTCGACGACCCGTTCAAACTCTACCGCTGTCACACCATTATGAACTGTGCGAAAACCTGTCCAAAGGGTCTCAACCCCGCCAAGGCCATCGCCCAGATCAAAAAGTTGATGCTTGAGAGAACGCACTAAGCTTCTGTCTGAGTGTGCGCGGGAGACGGCGCTTGTGTCGGTCTGGCTGCTTTGGAGTGTGAGCAATCATGCGAATTGATTTGAGACAAGGCCGCAAGATCTACAACGCCGTCGCCAAGAGCGGTACGATCGGACCAGAGCAAGAAAGAATCCTCGCGGAGAATGTAGATGCGCGTAAAGGGTTTCTGTATAAGGCCGTCGATTTCTCCAGCCTTCTCTCTGAGGAGCGCCGCTCCACGGTCTTGGATATTTGCCGAACACATGCGGCGCCGAGAACCAGACTTGATAAGGCTGCCCTTGCGTTTGCCGCGGGGGATTTTGAGGGCGCTCGATCCTTGGTCGATCAGGTGCTTTCCAAGGCGGAGTTGAAATTTGCGCGTCGCCGTGCGGCGCGGACACTGTCGTGGATTTTGGGGCGTGCATGGGACGCTGAGCGCCTCACGCCCACGGGGCAGCCTGCGTCGATTATCCAGTTTTGGGACAAAGATATTCCCGAGGATGTGGCGCAACAGGTTGACCGTTGGCGCACATTGGTGGGCGCGGAAAACCATCGCCTTTACAACGAGGAAGAAGCCCGCGATCTGATCGTCGAGACCTCAGGGGCGAAGGCGGGAGACATATTCGATACGGCTCCTAACGCGGCGGTGAAGTCCGATCTGTTCCGCTATTGCGTCCTGTATCAAACCGGCGGGATATATGTGGACGCCGACTTGTCTCCCCTGCCAAATACGCAAGCAGAATTGGCGAAGATGGCCGGTCGGACGGTGTATGTGCCCCGATTGGATGTTGCCCGCATGCGGATTACGAACATGTTTATTTCTGCGCAAAAAGGGTCACAGACGATGGCGCTTTGTCTCGAACAAGGTCTGCACAATCTTGAGTTTGCGACTGACAAGGGCGTCATGAATCTGGCTGGGCCAAATGTCTTAACCGATTGCGTGACCGAAATTAACTTCCCCGAGGACGGAGATCTGGCCGTGTGCTGGTCTTATTTCGGGGCGAATGTGGCAAGCGACTATAATGCCGAATACAAAAAAGGTGAGTTGAATTGGCGCAAGCCACAGTGATGTGAGTCGTGCTCTTTATGGCCTTGTCCCCCTCGCAAAATGACCTTGCTGCGTTGCGGCATTGTCATGGCGACTATGCGCAAAGGTGGGATTGTGCGGACGTGATCGATGCGTAGATTGTGAGCCAAGGGGGGCAGACAATCGGAGCAAGACATGACTGTTCAACCCACTAAAGAGTTCACTCCCGCAACACCCGTTTTGGTTTGGGATGAATACTATGCCCCTGAGCGCAAGATCACTGCGAAAACAGCCGACGCTGACGCGTCCTCTGCGACAAATGCCCTCGACGAGATGTACGAATACTACGCCGCTTAAGGCGTAAATAACGTCAAAGATAAGCCTCGCCGTGATGGCGGGGCTTTCTGTGTTTTTGAAGCGCAGTTAAGCGAAATTCTCGACGCCTTGACGCTGCTCGGGCGCGTAACGGTCGCCATAGGCCCATCCTGCGGGCAAGACTGCGTCGATCTCGGCCATGTCGGCGGGTGAGAGGGCCAATGTTGCCGCTTGGAGCCAGTCGCGCACATGCGTGCCCGTCCGAGATCCGGGGATCGGGATGATGTGGTCGCCTTGGTTCAGCACCCACGCCAGTGCGAGCGCCGAGGTCGGCAGGCCTTTGGAGGCGGCAAGCGTGCGAAAGGCCCGCACCCGCTCCATATTGTCCGACCAGTTCGGCTCTGTGAACCGCGGGTTGGCTTTGCGGAAATCATGTGCCTCGAAGGTGGGCGGATTGAGGTCCACATCGGACAGGACACCGCGCCCCAAGGGCGAAAACGGCACAAAGGTGATGCCAAGGGCGGCACAGGTGCCAAGCACGCCTAGTTCGGGTTGCCGCGACCACAGGGAATATTCGTTTTGCACCGCCATGACGGGGGTCACGTTATGGGCGCGTCTTATTGTGGTGGGGGAGACTTCGGACAGACCCCACCCGCCGATCAACCCCTCGTCGATGAGTTTGCCCATCGTTTCGGCCACCGCCTCCACGGCGATATCGGGATCGCGGCGGTGGATGTAGTAGAGTTCGACATGATCGCGGTTCAGGCGCTTGAGCGAGGCGTCAAGCTCGCCGCGGATGTAGTCCTCCGAGTTGTCAAAACGGCGCGGCGGTCCGGGAATGATGCCCGCCTTGGTGGCCAGAACCACGTCCTTTGAGGCTTGCGGGTTTTGGGCAAAGAACTGTCCGATCAATGTCTCGGACCGTCCCATGCCGTAGATGTTGGACGTGTCCCAGAAGTCGATCCCGACCTCGAGCACATCCGCCATCGTTTGCATCGACACGGCGTCATCCGCAGGGCCGAAAAAGCCCGCGAATGACATTGCGCCGAATCCGATGGCGCTGACGTGATGTGTGCCGATTTTGCGTTTGGGAAGCGATCCCATCAGAACGCGGCCTCAAGCGCAATCTCGACCATATCGCCAAAGCTCTTTTCGCGCTGGTCGGAGGGCAGGGATTCGTGCGTCAGCAGGTGGTCGGACACGGTCATCACACCCAAGGCACGCACGCCATGACGGGCGGCGACGGTGTAAAGCTCGGCCGCTTCCATCTCGACCCCCAGAATGCCGTGGCGGATCATGGCTTCGTCGAGGTCGGGGCGCTCGGCATAGAACACGTCGGACGAGTAGATGTTGCCGACATGGACGCCAACATCACGCCCGCGCGCGGAGGCAACTGCCTTTTCCAAGAGCCCGTAGTCGGCGCAGGGTGCGTAGTTGATTTCCTTGAAGAACCCCACGGACGGAGTTGTGCCCATGGTTGTGGCGGTCATGGCGATGATGACGTCGCGCACCTTGATATAGTCCTGCATCGCGCCACAGGAGCCAATACGGATCAGGGTCTTGGCCCCGTATTCGGTGATCAACTCGTTGGCGTAGATGGAGATCGAGGGCATCCCCATGCCAGAGCCGTGGATGGTGACAGGGTTGCCCTTATAGGTGCCGGTAAAGCCGAACATGCCGCGCACCTCGTTGACCAGTTTGGCCCCGTCGAGAAAATTCTCGGCAGCCCATTTTGCGCGATAGGGATCACCAGGCATCAGAACGGTTTCGGCAATGTCGCCTTTGGCGGCGGAAATATGTGGCGTTGGCATTTGGGTGGCTCCTACGGTTGGACGTGTTAGGCTTTAGTAAGCCAGAGGGAGCATGAAATGTATAGATTGACGTTGGTGTTATTGGGGTTTGCAGTTTTGCCCATGAGTGTTCGTGCGCAAGACAGTGAAGAGACGGCCTTTGTCAAAGCGCTCTTTGCGCAGCTACAGCCCGTGTCGATTGACAAGAATCGTGAGTATTGTGGCTATATCGGTTTGGACGAGGCGGGTGTGCTCACGTCCTCTAAGCCTAAAAAGGGCCGTGCGGACAGCTGTACCCCAAAAGACCCCAAAGAGTTGGTGACGATCCTTGCGTCTTACCATACGCACGGGGCCTATTCGCCGAACTACTATAACGAAGTGCCCTCTGGCGATGACATGGAGGGCGACGAGGCCGAGGGGATCGACGGCTGGGTTGCCACTCCCGGTGGGCGGCTTTGGTACATCGACACCCAAGACATGGTGGCCGCACAGGTTTGCGGTCTTGGCTGTGTCGCCTATGATCCCGAATTTGTTGCGGGCGATATGGGGCCGATCCAAGACAGCTATAGTTATGACGAATTGGTCCAAACCCTCGAAAAACTGGACGAGGAGTAGCGCCCCATAACAGAAGGCTGCGGGGCGCTCTTTTATGGGGCCGGCGATGTGATCCGTGGGTGCGCGTGTGTTTACGGTGTCGGATCAACGAGCGCCACGATGTCGAACATGATGCGGTTCAGCTCGAAATCTTTAGGTGTGTAGACCTGAGCCACGCCCATATCGCGCAGCGTCTTTGCGTCCTCTTCGGGGATGATGCCGCCCACAACGACGGGGGTGTGGCCAAGTCCCGCGTCGCGCATCCGCTCCATCAGTTCCGCGATGAGCGGCAGGTGCGAGCCTGACAGGATCGACAAGCCAACCACATCCGCGCCGTCGCGTTTGGCCGCATTGACGATTTCGGATGGGGTGAGGCGAATGCCCTCGTATTCGATGTCCATGCCCACATCGCGGGCGCGAGCGGCGATTTGTTCGGCGCCGTTGGAGTGACCATCGAGACCAGGTTTTCCGACGAGAAATTTGGGTTTGCGGCCCAGTGCGGTGGCAACGCGGGAGACTTCGGCGCGAATGTCGTCAAGCCCCTCGGTGCGGTTGGACGGGTTGGCCGACACGCCCGTGGGGCCGCGATACTGGCCAAAGACTGCGCGCACAACATCGCCCCATTCGCCTGTGGTCGCGCCCGCTTTGGCTGCCTCAATGGAGGCGGGCATGACGTTTTCGTTTGATTGGCACGCGGCGCGGAGTTTTTTGAGCGCGGTTTGCACGGCCGCTTCATCGCGCTGGGCGCGCCATGCCTCAAGCCGTCCGATTTGGTCGGCCTCTGCGGCGGGGTCGGATTTCATAATGGAGCCGTCGCCTGCGGTGAGGGGGGAGGGCTCGCCCACGGTCCATCGGTTGACGCCAACGACGACGGTTTCGCCGCCTTCGATCTTTGTGATGCGTTCGGCGTTGGCCTCGACCAGACGCGACTTCATGTAATCTATGGCTTCAATCGCGCCGCCCATCCCGTCGAGGGTGGCAAGCTCGGCGCGCGCGCCCTCTTTGAGCGCGGCGACCTTGCGGTCCACGGCGGGGTTCTCGTCAAACAGGTCGTCGTATTCGAGCAGGTCGGTCTCATAGGCGAGGATTTGTTGCATGCGCAGCGACCATTGTTGGTCAAAGGGACGCGGCAGACCGAGCGCCTCGTTCCATGCCGGAAGCTGCACGGCGCGGGCGCGGGCATTCTTGGACAGGGTGACGGCGAGCATCTCGATCAGGATGCGGTATACGTTGTTCTCCGGCTGTTGTTCGGTCAGGCCGAGGGAGTTGACCTGCACCCCGTAGCGGAAACGGCGGAATTTCGGGTCGGTGACGCCGTAGCGGTCGCGGGTGATCTCGTCCCACAGTTCGATGAAGGCGCGCATCTTGCACATCTCGGTGACAAAACGGATGCCCGCATTCACGAAAAAGGAGATGCGACCGACCATCGTGGGGAAGGCCTCGGTCGGGACTTTGGTTTTGAGGTCATCCAGCACAGCGATGGCGGTGGCCAAGGCAAAGGCCAGTTCCTGCTCCGGCGTCGCACCTGCCTCTTGCAGGTGATAGGAACAGACGTTCATCGGGTTCCATTTCGGCAGGTGTTCGCGGGTATAGGCGGCCACATCGGTGATCATGCGCAAGGACGGTTTGGGCGGGCAGACATAGGTGCCGCGTGACAGGTATTCCTTGATGATGTCGTTTTGCACCGTGCCTTGCAGCTTGGTGATGTCCGCGCCTTGTTCTTCGGCTGCGGCGATATAGAGCGCGAGCAACCACGGCGCTGTCGCGTTAATCGTCATCGAGGTGTTCATTTTCTCGAGCGGGATGTCGTCAAAGAGCATCCGCATATCGCCCAAGTGGGAGACAGGTACACCGACCTTTCCAACTTCGCCTTTGGCCAACTCATGATCGCTGTCGTAGCCCGTTTGAGTGGGGAGGTCGAACGCCACCGAAAGACCTGTTTGACCCTTTGCGAGGTTGCCACGGTACAGCTCATTTGAGGCTTTGGCGGTGGAGTGCCCTGCGTAGGTGCGAAAGAGCCACGGACGATCGGCTTGGCGATCGGACAATTGAGCCTGACGATCGGCTTGGCGATCGGACTGAGAAGCCTGACGTGTTGCTGCACTTGGCTTGCTGTCGCGATCAAGGGCGTTTTTAGCGTCACTCATGGCAATCCTCAAATTCGTAAGGCAATAATATTTCCTTTGGATGTTTTTATGTGGAATATTGTGCCCTTGTCAATTCGCCGCGGTGCGGCGGGACTGATTTTCTCAAGCTACGTAAGGTTATTCTGCAACGGGTGGGCGCGAAATGGCCATGAAAAGTGGGGGTTAAAGGAACTTTTTCTGCATTTGCTCGGTTATAAAATTACCAATATGTGCAAATTAAAGTTGCAATATTACTTTGCTGATCCTATTTCTGCTTACAGAGAGCCCGCGATTCTGCATTGCGGCGCAGGACAGGGTGCCTTCCCACGGGCGCCCACCGAAACTTAGCAAGGAGGGCACCCCAATGGCGCTCGATACCGATCAGCCAGTTTACACTGCCGAAAAAAAGGATCTCTACGAGATTGGCGAAATCCCCCCGATGGGACACGTGCCGGACAAAATGTACGCATGGGCGATCCGACGCGAACGTCATGGCGAGCCGGATAAGTCCTTTGTCCAAGAGGTCGTCGAGACACCCAAGCTTGATAGCCACGAGGTGCTTGTCCTCGTGATGGCCGCTGGCGTGAACTATAATGGTGTTTGGGCAGGCCTCGGCGTGCCGATCTCCCCGTTCGACGGGCACGGCGCTGACTATCATATCGCGGGGTCGGATGCGTCAGGTGTCGTTTGGGCTGTGGGCGACAAAGTCAAAAACTGGAAGGTTGGCGATGAAGTTGTCATCCACTGTAACCAAGATGATGGTGACGATGAGGAGTGCAACGGCGGCGATCCGATGTTCTCGCCCTCGCAACGCATTTGGGGCTACGAGACGCCTGATGGCTCATTCGCGCAGTTCACCCGCGTTCAGGCGCAGCAACTTCTGCCGCGCCCCCAACATCTGACGTGGGAAGAAAGTGCCTGCTACACGCTGACACTCGCCACCGCCTATCGCATGTTGTTCGGTCACCATCCGCATGAATTGAAACCCGGTCAGAATGTTCTGGTCTGGGGCGCGTCGGGGGGGCTTGGCTCTTTTGCGATCCAGTTGGCCGTGGCCGCAGGGGCCAATGCCATTGGCGTCGTCTCTGGCGAGGATAAACGTGATTTCGTGATGGGGCTCGGGGCCAAGGGCGTGATCAATCGGAAGGACTTCGACTGTTGGGGGCAACTGCCAACGGTGAACACGCCTGAATATGCCAAGTGGTTCAAAGAGGCGCGTAAGTTTGGCGCGGCGATTTGGGAGATCACGGGCAAAGGCAACAACGTCGATATCGTGTTTGAGCATCCGGGTGAGGCGACTTTCCCAGTGTCCACGCTCGTTTGCAAAAAGGGCGGGATGGTTGTGATCTGTGCGGGGACGTCTGGTTTTAACTGTACCTTTGATGTGCGTTACATGTGGATGCACCAAAAGCGTCTTCAGGGATCGCACTTCGCCCATCTCAAGCAGGCCGCCGCGGCCAACCGCCTGATGATTGAGAAGCGGATTGATCCTTGTATGTCGGAAGTCTTCTCGTGGGACGACATTCCCGCCGCGCACCTTAAAATGCTGCGCAATCAACATAAGCCTGGAAATATGGCGGTGTTGGTACAGTCTCCCAAGGCGGGACTTCGAACGCTGTCAGATGTTTTGGGGATGTAACTCCCAACGCGGATTTGTGTTATTGTGCGCGTGCCGCCTCCTGAAAAAGGGGGGCGGCCTTTTTGATTCGGATTGTGTCTACTTTTCTGCACGTTTAGGTTGAATAAAATTTGATTAAAACTTCCTAATAAGTATGCTAAAAGTGTCCTAGTTAATGTTAACAATTACTTAAAAATACTCCCCTCGCTATTTCTGGGGAGTGTGAATTTGCGAATTCCGTCGAGTTCCCTTCGTGTAGTAAGGTTAAAGTCCAGCCAGCTTATCGAGGCGAGAGATTTGACATGCGAGACGATTGGATACTTGATGTTCTAGCAGATCTGCGTTCATTCGCAGAGCAAAAGGGGATGGACGCTACGGCGGACATTCTCACAGACGCATGCCTCTTGGCCGCAGCGGACCTCAAACGGGACACTGCGCGTCGGCAGCAGGAACTGATGGATCTAAATGACTACGGAGCTGGAAAAATTTCTGGAATCAATACAGGAAGTTGACTCATTTGAAGAGTTTCAAGGTGCGTCGCTTATTCTACGGGACTTGTTGGGCGTAAAACATGTTATTTATCATTGGGTGAGCAGCACAGGTGAGCAATTTGGTGTCGGAACTTATTCATCGGAATGGGTGGACCGATATCTCGAACGCGAATATTTGCGGATAGATCCAGTTATTTTTGGTTGTTTCCAAAGGTTTACGCCTGTGAATTGGAAGCAGCTCGACTGGTCGTCGCGGGCCGCACGTGCATTCTTCATTGATGCATTGGCCTATGGTGTGGGCAATCAAGGGTTTACTGTCCCTGTTCGTGGCCCCAACGGGCAATTTGCGTTGTTCACGTTGAATGAGGACACTAGCGATGCGAACTGGGAAAGTTTCATCAAACGCAGTGAGCGGGATTTGGTTATCCTCGCCCACGAATTCAATAAAAAGGCATTGGCGTTCGAAAAAGATGCGGTTGGTGTTTATGCGCAGCCTCTGTCGCCAAGGGAGGTAACAGCCATGACCTACCTCGCAAATGGCTTGAGCCGAGCCCAGGCCGCACAGAAAATGGAGATCTCGGAACACACTCTGAGAGTCTATATTGAAGCCGCTCGTCACAAATTGGGTGCACTTAATACCACCCATGCCGTTGCACGTGCGCTTTCGTCGGGGGCAATTGTGATTTAACTCGGTTATGCGCGGGATCTAACCGCACAGCCCTTGCGCGACTCAACCTAAAAGAGAATCCTGCGACTCCATGAAGTGTGAGGCGCCCAGTCGGGTTGCCCATATTTCCAAATTCTACCTGATAGGAGTCTTCATTATGCTGCACTACATTTATGCCGACGAACTTCATATGTACCCAACACTGCGTGATACAATGTTCCGTGACCGCGCGGATCAGTTTAAGCGCCGTCTTGGATGGGAAGTGAGCGTTAACGATAATGGGGAGGAGCGAGACGAGTATGACGATCTCAATCCCCTCTACGTGATCTGGAAAAACGCCAATGGAACCCACGGTGGTTCAATGCGGCTTTTGCCGACCACGGGGAACACGATGGTGAATGACCACTTCATTGACTTGATGGATGGCGTTCGGATCGAAAGCCCGCTTATTTGGGAATGCACACGTTTCTGTCTCGGGGCAAGCGCGGATAGTCGCGTCGCTGCTGCGTTGATGCTTGGTGGGGGCGAGGTGATGCGCCAATTCAATGTTGAGCATTACGTTGGTGTGTTCGATGCGCGCATGGTGCGTATCTACCGTGCGATCGGCTCATCTCCCGAAATCCTCGGCTCCCAAGGCGAAGGACGCGATATGATCAGCGTTGGCCTTTGGGAGTTTACCGAGGAAGCACGCGCCAAAATTGGCAATCGGGCCAAGGTATCTCCTGCGTTGTCAGAATTTTGGTTTAACCAATCTTTTGGCCGTGTGATCGACGACAAGATGCGTGCGACAGCGTAAATCTCACGCTTCGTGACTGGCACCTGATGCGGCGGCCCTGTAGGGTCGTCGCATGTCTGAAACACCTGTTATTTACTCCGAAGATCAAGCCGAAGCCTTCGACGCTGTTAGTGCGTTGCTCAAAGCTGCGGGGGTTGATCTGGACGATGGTATTCTCACCCCGCGCGAGGATGAGCGCAGCGCTGTGCGTGCTGTGATTGGGAAGGCGGGATCGGGCAAAACGCTTTTGCTCGCGCAGCTGTATAAGGCGGTTGAGGACGCGGGCGTTGATGTCGTGTCGGGTGACTGGGAAGGGCGCAAGCGTCGTGACAGGCGCACCTTGGCCATTCTCGCCCCCACCAACAAAGCGGCCTCGGTGTTGCGCAATCGCGGTGTACCTGCGACGACAATCCACCGCATTCTCTATACGCCCGTCTATGACCCCGAATATGAGAAACTTGCCGAGTGGCTTGCGGGGCAGGGGGATCGGCCTGTCGATGTTGAGGGGCTGAGCGAAGAGGCACTTGATCGTGCCTGCGCGTTTTACCAGAACAACAAATCCATTCCGGGGGCCTTGGCGGCTGCGGGCCTGCGTGGATCTGATTTTATTACGGGGTGGAAACGGCGCGAAGAGCCGCTTGATATCGGATTTGTCGATGAATCCTCGATGTTGGACAAAAAGCAGTTCGAAGACCTGCAAGAGATTTTTCCGACCCTTGTCTTGTTCGGTGATCCGGCGCAACTTGCCCCTGTCAATCAGGCGGGGGAAATGGTGTTCGAGCGGTTGCCCGAGACCCAGATCAACGCTTTGTCGCGTATTCACCGCCAAGAAAGTGATAGTCCCATTCTCGATCTGGCGCACGCGCTGGCCGATCCCGATTTGAGCTACGATCGGTTCGACCGGATGATCGAAGAGGCCGCGAAAACGGATGACCGTGTGGTCTATGCGCAGCGGGTGGAGAGCGATCTGATGTCGCGTTCGCCGACGCTTGTTTGGCGTAATGCCACGCGCATTCGATTGATCCAAGCATTTCGTGGGGCGTTCGATGCACCCACCGATGCGCTTCTCCCCGGTGAGCCGCTGATTTGTGACGGGATCGAATTGCCCGCCAAACATCGCAAGAAACGTCTCGACCTTGAGGCACGCGGTCTCATCAAAGGCGCGCAGGTTGTCTATTTGGGACCAGGACGAAAGCCTGGATTTTCGCGGCTGCATGTGATGGGTGCGGAAGATCCCAATATCTCAGCTGCCTCAATTGTGAAAATCGAGTTTCCCGACGAAGAAGAGCCGTTCATTCCCTTTGCCGCGCGGATGGGCGCGACGTTCCTGCATGGTGCCGCTGTCACCATTCACAAGGCGCAGGGCTCGCAATGGGAGAATGTGCAGGTCTTCGCGCCTGACCTCTACGCCGCAGCACGGGCGGGGCGGATGGAGGCGGGTATTCCACTGTGGAAACGTCTGGCCTATGTGGCGATCACGCGGGCGGAAAAGCGGCTGTTTTGGGTAACACGAGCGCGCCTGGCCAAGCCAACCGATCCGTTGGATGTCTCTGATTTGACGCAGCAACAAGCGGCTGGCTTTGCTTTGGAAATGCAGGACGATAACGGGTTGTGAGACGCGGGGTTAGCGTCTGAGTAGGCGGAACCCCTCGGAGGCAATCCATCCCGATAGCGCCGCGATCACCAGTGCCAGTATGCCATACAGGTAGGCGTGGTCCTGGGCGAGTCGGTAGAACCAACGCTCGATGCCAACCTTTTGCACGTTGATCGAGGTGGTGTAGCTGTCGATCACCTCTCCACCGCGTAACAAGAAAATGCGCGTGGTGTATTTTCCCTCAACAAGGTTCGACGGTAGCGTAACCGAGGTCGAGAACAAGGTGTCTTGTTCCACTTCAATCGCGCCTTCGCGCACGTGATAGAGATCGGCGGCCTTGCGCAGACGCAAGAGCGCCTCACGCGATGGTGCGCCGCGCATTCCGGGTAGGATGTGTGTGTCGGGGGTGATCTTCCACAGACTATCTGTCAGCGGGGTCATGGACATGCTGAGCGGACGTGATGAGGCCACTTCGTAAAAGGTTGGGGCGTGGCCGATGATGGTGTTTTCGACGTTGACCCAGATGCCAAAGCGGCGGTCTTTGCGGCGGATGGTTTCGACCTGCTGTGGCCCTGCAACAGTGATGATGACGTCTAGAGGGGTTTCATCGGGGACAGGGGCTTCGCGCTTTACTGCTCCAAAAATAAGGATTTCCGACCCGTCGAAATTTGCGGTGATCGAGATCCGGTTCTGGCTAAGGGCGGCGACAACCTCTTCGGCCTGTGCCGCAAGGGGCGCCAATAGGGCCGCGAGAAAGACAAGGGGAGCGAGGCGCATCATATCATTGCCCCAACGAGAAGAGTTCGGAGGGCGTGAGGAGCAAGTCGATGCCTAGTTTGAGACAGACAATCAGAACCAAGAGCGCCAAGAGAATGCGCAACTGTTCGGCTTTAAGTTTCAGGCCGATCTGGGTGCCGAACTGTGCGCCGATCACACCGCCGATGAGCAGCAGCACCGCAAGCATGATGTCGACCGTCTGGTTGGTGACGGCATGCAACATGGTGGTAAAGGCGGTGACGAAAATGATCTGGAAGAGAGACGTGCCGATCACGACCTTTGTCGGCATCCCGATGAGGTAGATCATTGCGGGCACCATAATGAAGCCGCCGCCCACGCCCATGATCGCGGCGAGCATCCCCACCAATACGCCCACGCCGAGCGGAGGGATGACGGAGATATAGAGACCGGAGGTGCGGAACTTCATCTTGAGGGGGAGGTTGTGAACCCATGTGTGTTTGGTCCGCTCTCGACGCGCTCCGGGGCGTCCCTTGGCACGTTTGAGCGCGCGTAGGGATTCTACCAACATCAGCGCGCCGATGATCCCGAGAAAGACGACGTAGCATAGGGTGACAAGCAAATCGACTTGGCCGATCGCCTTGAGCATGTTGAAAATCTGCATCCCGATGGCGGAGCCAACTAGGCCTCCGATCAACAGCACCATTCCCATACGCAGGTCGACGGTTTTCCGTTTGAGGTGTGCAAGCACGGCTGAGACGGAGGAGGCGACGATCTGGTTGGCGGAGGTGGCCACGGCGACTGCGGGAGGAATGCCGACGAAAAACAGAAGTGGCGTGATGAGGAAACCGCCCCCCACTCCGAACATACCCGATAGAATGCCGACGAGACCACCAAGTCCCAAGAGGACAAAAGCGTTTATGGAGACTTCGGCGATGGGCAGGAAAATCTGCATGTGGGCTACTTTCCGCGTGCGTTTATTCAGGAATGCAATGAATCGCGCGCCGCGTCAAACCCAAGCCTGCCATTAAACGAGAAAAGCGGAGCCGAAGCCCCGCTTTTCGTGTGTTGTGACCTGTTGTCAGCGTTCTTTGACGTAAGGCTGGCCGCCAGCGCGTGGCGGGATCGCCTTGCCGACGAATCCTGCGAGGATGATCACGGTCAGGATATAGGGCAGGGCTTGCATGAACTGCACAGGGATCGTGACATCGCCCAGTGAGATTGACTGGTAGCGGTTGCCCAGAGCTTCCAACAGGCCGAACAGAAGCGTGGCAGATAGTGCATACCATGGCCGCCATTTCGCAAAGATCAGTGCCGCAAGGGCGATGTAGCCGCGTCCTGCCGACATATCTTTGACGAAGCCGGCGGCGAGCGAGGCCAGATAGGTGCCTGCCATACCGCACAGGATGCCCGCGATCACCAAAGCGGCGAAGCGCAGTTTGACCACCGAGATGCCCGCGGTGTCTACGGCTGAGGGGTTTTCGCCCACTGCGCGTAGACGCAGACCAAAGCGCGTGCGGTAGAGGACCCACCACGACAGTGGAACCGCAAGAATGGCCAGATAGGTCAGCGCCGTGTGGCCCGAGATCAGGTCATCATAGAGCGGCCCGAGGAAGGGCACATCGGCCAGTTGATCCGAGAATGGCAGGTTCCATTCCTGAAAACGTCCGTTGCCCGTCAATGGTGGGGTGCGTCCGCCGAGATGGAACCACGATTGCCCTACCACGACTGTCAAGCCCGCAGCGAGAAAGTTCAGCGCCACGCCCGAAATGAGCTGATCGCCCTTAAAGGTGATGGAGGCCAGACCATGGAGCATTGAAAAGGCGAGAGAGCCGCCGATACCCGCCAAGAGGCCGATCCAGATGGAGCCTGTTACGTAGGAGGCCGCCCCCGCGAGGAAGGCCGCCGCGAGCAATTTGCCCTCTAGGCCGATGTCCACGACCCCTGCGCGTTCTGAAAACAGCCCCGCAAGACAGGTGAGCAACAGCGGTGTAGCAAGGCGCACGGTGCTGTCGAGGATTTGGATGAGCGTCAGATAATCCATATCACGCCTCCTCTTTCTTGCGTCCGAAGACGAGGAAGAGTTTTTCGAGCGGACGGCGCACCATGTTATCAAGCGCTCCCGTGAACATGATGACGAGTGCTTGGATCACAATGACCAACTCGCGCGGGATTGCTTCCCACATCGAAAGCTCTGCACCGCCTTGATACAAGAAACCGAACAGAATGGCGGCGAGGACGATCCCAACGGGGTGATTGCGACCCATGAGTGCCACGGCGATACCGATAAAGCCTGCGCCTTCAACGGCGTTATCAATCAGGCGTTCGGCCTCACCCATTACGTTATTGATGGCCATCAGACCTGCAAGGCCGCCCGAGATCAACATGGCAACCACAGTGATCTTTGTCGGGTTGATCCCTGCGTATTTTGCCGCAGTTTCCGAGTTGCCATAGGCACGGATTTCATAGCCCAAGCGCGAGCGCCAGATCAGAAGCCAGAACAGGAAGGCACAGACCAACGCCACAAGGAACGAGATGTTCGCAGGCGCGTGTTGGTTGAAATTGATGCCAAATGGCGCAAGCATTTCATGGAAGGTTGGCAGATGTGCCCCTTCAGGGAAGCTCGCGGATTCCGACGCCATGCCACCCGGTTTTTTTAGCACTTTGGTGAGCAAATAGCCGAGCAAGGCCGCTGCGATAAAGTTGAACATGATCGTGGTGATCACGATATGCGAGCCGCGTTTGGCCTGTAGATAGGCGGGGATAAAGGCCCACGCCGCGCCGAACACCGCGCCACCGACCATCGCGGCAGGCAGTGCAAGCGTCCAATGGGGCCACGGCACAGCGAGGCAAACGAGCGCGACACCCAATCCGCCGAGCATCGCTTGACCTTCGCCACCGATGTTGAAGATTTTGGTGTGCGAGGCGACAGCAAAGGACAGCCCAGTGAAGATAAAGTTGGTGGTGTAATAGAGCGTATAGCCCAAACCACTCGTACTCCCGAAGGCCCCCTTGACCATGGTTTGAATGGCCACAATCGGGTCTTTTCCGATGGCCCAGATCACGATGCCCGAAAAGAAAAACGCGATCAGAATGGAAAACAGGGGAATGAGGACCGCATCGGCCCACTTTGGCATTTTCTGCATTATGTATCCTCTCCCGTCATACCCGCCATCATCATGCCCAACTCACCCTCGTTCGTTTCCGAGGGGAGTTTTTCGCCCATGATATGTCCGTCGAACATCACTGCGATGCGGTCAGAGAGCGACAGGATTTCGTCCAATTCAACCGAAACAAGCAAGATGGCTTTGCCCTCGTCGCGCAGGGCCACAATTTGTTGGTGGATGAATTCGATTGCACCAATATCAACGCCGCGTGTGGGTTGTCCGACGAGCAGCAAATCGGGGCTGCGATCAATCTCGCGTGCGAGGACGATTTTTTGCTGGTTTCCGCCCGAGAAACTTTTCGCCTCAAGGCGTGGATTCGGCGGGCGCACATCAAACTTCGCCATTTCCTCAGCGGTCTTTTCGCGGATTTTGGCGTTGTCCATGAGGAAGCGGTTCTTTTGGTATTCCGGCGCATGGTGATAGCCGAACACCATGTTTTCCCACGCTTGGAAATCTAGGATCAGACCCTCGTCGTGGCGATCTTCGGGCACATGCGCGATGGAGCGTTTGCGGCGCGATTGCCCGTCGGAATGTTTGCCCGTGAGGTCCAATTCCTGTCCGTTCATGCGCACAATGCCTGTGCCGTCCTGATAACCGCCTAAGACTTCTAGCAACTCGGTCTGGCCGTTGCCCGCAACGCCTGCGATGCCAACGATTTCGCCCGCCCGTACGGTGAGGTTGATCCCTTTGACGCGTTCGACGCCCTGATCATCAACCACGCGCAGGTTCTCGATTTCCAACACGGGTTGTTTGGGCGTCGCGGGCTTTTTGTCGATTTGCAGCAGCACCTTACGCCCGACCATCAGCTCGGCCAGTTGTTCGGGCGAGGTCTCCGCGGTTTTTACGGTGGCGGTCATCTCCCCGCGGCGCATCACGGACACGGTATCCGTGACCTCCATGATCTCGCGCAGCTTGTGGGTGATGAGGATGATGGTTTTGCCCTGTTTCTTGAGCCCGTCAAGAATACGGAACAGGTGGTCCGCTTCGGCAGGAGTCAAAACGCCTGTGGGTTCATCCAAAATCAGAATGTTTGCTTGGCGATAGAGCGCTTTCAGGATCTCGACCCGTTGTTGGTGGCCAACGGAGAGATCCTCGATCAAGGCATCCGGATCGACAGAAAGTTGATATTCATCAGAGAGTTGCTTGAGCAGCTTGCGCGCTTTGGCCAGTGAGGGCCGCAACAGGCCACCGTCTTCGGCGCCTAATACGACGTTTTCAAGAACGGTGAAATTTTCAACCAGTTTAAAGTGTTGGAACACCATGCCAATGCCAGCGGAAATCGCCTCTTGGCTGTCGGTGATCGTGACCTCTTTGCCGTCGATCAAAACCGTGCCCGCGTCGGCTTTGTAAAATCCGTAGAGAATGGACATGAGCGTGGATTTCCCCGCCCCGTTTTCGCCAATGATCCCGTGAATGGTCCCTTTGGCAACGGAGATGGAGATGTCCTTATTGGCCTGAACGGGGCCAAACGCCTTCGAAATCCCACGCAGCTCGATCGCGAGCGGGGTGGAAGAGGTCGGGGCGGCAGTCTCCTGCCGCCCCTCTGTGTTGGTTGCACACATACGAGCGTTGCCCTTAGTACGCTGGGCAGGATTCGTCGGACATGTAATCGTGGACGATGATTTCGCCCGCGATGATTTTGGCTTTTGCGTCTTCGACAGCCGCTTTCATTTCGTCAGAAACCAACTCGGCATTGAACTCGTCGAGGCTGTAGCCAACGCCCTCATTGTCGAGGCCCATCACAGAAATTGTGCCGGTCTCAAGCTCGGTGCCTGCCATGAAGCTTTCATACACGGCGTTGTCGACGCGTTTGACCATGGAGGTCAGAACAGAACCTGGTTGAAGGTAGTTTTGGTTGCTGTCCACACCGATGGACAAGATGCCCTCGTCGGCTGCGGTTTGCAGCACACCAAGACCCGTGCCACCTGCCGCTGCGAAGACAACTTCGGAGCCTTGGCTGATCTGTGCTTTGGTCAACTCGCCGCCTTTTACAGGGTCGTTCCATGCCGATGGCGTAGTGCCGGTCATGTTTACGATCACGTTGGCGTCAGGTTTGACGTATTTCACGCCTTGGGCATAGCCGCAGGCGAATTTGGAGATGAGGGGGATATCCATGCCGCCCACAAAGGAGACGGTGTCGCCTTCAGCTGCCATCGCGGCCAGAACGCCTACAAGGAACGATCCTTCATGCTCGTTGAAAACGATAGAGCGGACGTTTGGCCCCTCTACGACCATGTCGATGATCGCAAATTGCGTGTCGGGGAAATCGGGAGCGACAGAACCCAAAGCAGAGCCCCAAGAGAAACCTGTCATGACAACAGGGTTATAGCCGCTTTCGGCAAAACGGCGCAGGGCCTGTTCGCGCTGCGCGTCGGATTGCAATTCGAGATCGCGGTAAGAGCCGCCTGTTTCTTCTTTCCAACGTTCAGCTCCGTTGAAGGCGGCTTCGTTGAAGGATTTGTCAAATTTGCCACCGAGGTCGAAGATGATCGCCGGATCAGCCAATGCTGCGCCAGAGGTGACGGCGAGGGCCGCAGCCGCGCCGAGGAATGTCTTCATTAAGCTCATGGTAGTCTCCCGTTTGGTACTTTTGTATTGGAGCAACTCCTTCGCGTATTGCGGAGGCATTTGCCCAAACTGCGAGCAGATCGCGTCTGTTCATTGACAGATTAGGGCGTGTCAATGCGAGAGGGTCAACCGAAATTTTACCATTTGGTCCTGTAACGGGGGTGTTTGACCGCTAACAAGCAAAGTGACGCCCCGTTATGCACCTTTGAGGCGCTTTGTGAGGACGATTGCGTCGATTTTCGAGCCGTTGGGGCGGGTGTAATAGGCCCGTCTTCGACCAGATTCGCTGTAACAGTCTGAATGGTAGAGCGAAATGGCGGCCTGATTGTCGGCGGCGACCTCAAGAAAAGAGGTGCGTGCGCCCCTGTCCCACGCCTGTGCTTCATAGGCACGAAGGGCGGCGCGGCCAAATCCACGGCCTCGGGCCTGAGAGGCGACGGCCAAGGTCAACAGTTCCGCTTCATCGGCAATGACGCGGCCCATTGCCATCGACGGGCCATCGGCTTCAATCAAAAAGACACCATAAGAGCTAAGAAGCCCCGCCAATTCGGTCTGTGACCATGGGCGAGGCGTCTCGAAAGCATCGGCGTGAAGTGCCGCCAAGGCTTCTAGGTTAGGATCGTGTGGCACATCAGGTCGCCGCGGTTAAACCGCGACGGGGCGCACTTCAAGCACCTCGGGGATGTAGTGGCGCAACAGGTTTTCGATGCCCATTTTCAACGTCAATGTTGAGGAGGGGCAGCCCGCGCATGCGCCTTGCATATGCAGAAAAACGACGCCTTTGTCGAACCCGTGGAAAGTAATGTCGCCACCATCTTGTGCCACGGCGGGGCGCACACGGGTGTCGAGCAATTCTTTGATCTGCTCGACGATCTCGTTATCGGGGCCGTCATGCGCGGCGTGCCCTGCGGCTTCCGTTGCTTCGCCTTCCATAACGGGCGCGCCCGATTGGAAATGTTCCATAATCGCCCCGAGCAATGCAGGCTTGATGTGGTCCCAATCGGTAGCGTCATCTTTGGTGACGGTTACAAAGTCATGACCGAAAAAAACGCCCGTGACGTTTCCCACCGCGAAAATGCGGGCCGCCAAAGGCGAAGCCGCTGCCGCTTCGGGTGTTGTGAAATCCGCTGTTCCTGCGTCAAGCACAGTCTGTCCAGGGAGAAATTTCAATGTTGCGGGGTTCGGTGTGGATTCGGTCTGGATGAACATGGGGCTTATTCCTTACTTGTCAGGTCGGATATGCGCTTTTGGAGAGGGAAAGTCAATATTTAGAACGGTTCTAAATGAAACGGGGCGCCTGCGACTGTGCGCGGGCGCCCCGTTGATGGGTCTGGTGATAGTGTGGTTTACACTTAGTTGTAATCGATCACTGCGGAGTCGACCACTGCGCCGCCAACGGACAGTTCGGCTTTTACTTCTTGCAGAACAACGGAGTTGGTTGGGACGCGAACGTCGGAGTTGTAACCTGCGTCGATGTTCACAGTGGAGATGAGTTTACCTTTTACGCCGCCAGTGTAATCGTAGAGGGCGAGAGTTGCAGGAGCGTCGGCAACGATTGTGCCGAATTCGACCTGTGCGCCCGAAGTGTCGATGTCAGAGGTGTAGATGGTGCTGGCGTTTGCTGCGCCCATTGCGCCTGCGACGAGAGCTGCGGATACTGCGAGTGTTTTAAGAGCGTTCATGTTTTTAGTCCTTGCTGGTAATGGCCACGACCACCGTGGCGTTCTGGGTAATAAACGTCGCAACTCGGGAATTCGTTCGGTCCAGATCGGTAAAGAGTTTGTGATTGGAATCTGGTATTTAGCCCCCTTGAAATGTCCGCGCTTTGACAGGAAACGCGTTCTCTCGCGCCGTGAGAGAGACATGGTGCAGGGATGCGCAGAAACGGCCGAATTTGGACGCAAAATCGCGCGTGACGGCACAAAATGAGCCGAAATCTTTTTTTGATTTTTTTGGGAACGGATTTGGGAACCGCGAAAAAATCTGCGACGGAACGCGCAAAATGTCGCAGATGACGCGTCAGGTGATCTCTTCGAGACGATCTTTCGAAATTTCACCGGGAACAAGTGTCATAGGAATGGGCAAAAAGCCGGCCTGTTTTGTCATCGCGGCGATGAGCGGACCGGGCCCGTGCTTTTCCGTGCCCGCGCCGAGGACCAAAACACCGATCCCTGGGTCTTCTTTTATCTGAGACAGGATTTCGTTAACTGCTTCGCCTTCGCGAATGACCAATTCAGGGTCGATGCCCTGACGGTCGCGCATCCATTTGGCAAAAACTTCAAAGTGAGCCACGATGCGATCTCGGGCTTCTTCACGCATTATATCGGCCACGCCAATCCAGTGATTGAACTCTTCGGGGGGGATGATCGACAAGATTGTCACGCCTGCACCCGTGTTGGCGGCGCGCATAGCGGCGAACCGCATGGCGTTCAGGCATTCGCGGCTGTCGTCTAGGATCACAAGAAATTTGCGCATCGGGCCCCTCCGTCAAGGCGCATCAGGGAATGTGCTGATGATGACCGAGACTGCGCGCGGGGGCAAGCGACGTCGAAAAAGAAATGCCCCCAACCCTTGGGGAGGGAGGGGGCAAGCGCTTATCGGGCGGGACACGCGATAAGATGTGGCGGCCGGTGCGTGCGGGACGCAGAGTTGACGAGCGGGGACATGCAACAAAACCCGATGCCACATAAGAGACACTAAAAGAGGTTTGAATCGGGAATGTGACAGGGGCGCGAAATATCAGGTGTCGAGTTCGGCCATGATGGCATCCAAATCTAAAGGCGCGTTGTTCATTGTGAGCGAGCCGTCCGGCTCAAGCGGCCAGTTTTCACGGGGCCGATCCCTGTATAGTTCGACGCCATTGCCATCGGGGTCACGTAGGTAGACGGCCTCGGAGACACCGTGATCGGCCGCTCCGTCCAAGGACAAGCCCGCGTTGTTCACGCGCTTGATTGCTTCGGCCAAGGCTTTGCGCGTGGGGTAGAGAATAGCGGTGTGGTAAAGGCCCGTGTGCTCACGGGGCGCGGGGGTGCCGCCTGCACTTTCCCATGTGTTGAGGCCGATATGATGGTGATAGCCGCCAGCACCAAGAAAGGCGGCTTGAGTTCCGTAGCGCAGGGTCAGTTCAAAGCCGATCACATCGCGATAAAACGCAATCGCGCGTTCGAGATCGCTTACGCGTAAATGGACGTGGCCGATCTGCATGGTGGGGACTGTGGGCTGATGTGTCATGTGTCTCTCCTTTGTCCCTAATCTAGCGGCAATGCAAAAAATAACAATTATGAACTATAATCCTGCATTGGTGCGATTATGAACATCATTCAAATATCTGCCGATCCCTATTTGCGTGGAGAATGGCGGAGTAATCTGACTGAAACGTGAATTGCGAATGCATTCCAAAAATGAAATATTTTGGCGGAACCAAGGCCATTTGGCCGTGATGACACCGTTACAAAGGATTTTCTCCCATGACCCGACTGACTCGACGCTCTGTCTTGGGCTTTTGCGCTGCATCGCCATTCATAGTCCGGAGTGCCGTGGCCCAAGAGGCTGATGCCCAAACCGCAGAGGCGGTACGCCGTAATATGTCCAGCTTTCGCACAGTGGACTGGCGCGACCATTTCGACTCTTTGGGAAAGGGCGCAATTGTGGCCGATACGGTCAGCCGTGCGCTGCACTTCTGGTCAAAGGATGGCGAGACTTACAAACTGTATCCCACTTCGGTGCCTATCTCCGAGGAACTGACCAAGCGCGGCTATACAGAAGTAATCAAAAAGGTCGAAGGCCCAACATGGACGCCAACGCCCTCGATGCGTGAACGTGACCCGTCTTTGCCAAAGGTCGTACCTGCTGGTCCTGACAACCCGCTCGGCACCCATGCGCTTTATCTGTCGTGGCAGTATTACCGCATCCACGGCACGCACGACACGCGCAAGATCGGGCGACGGTCCTCGGACGGTTGCATCGGTCTATATAATGAGATGATCGCGGATCTCTATCCACGTGTGGCCGTCGGCACCCGTGTGCGCCTGATCTAAGCGGCGCCGTTGCCAGTCTCAGGATATGAAAAGGGCGCCCCAATGGAGCGCCCTTTATAATGTAGTGTGAGTTGGTGTGAACTTAGCGAAGGGGCTTAGCGCACAAATCCCATAATCTCGAAGGTCTTGTTCAAAATCGGGTCCGCGATGGCGCGGGCTTTTTCGGCCCCGTGTGCCATGATGCGGTCAATCTCGGCAGGGTCGTCCATAAAGCGCTTCATTTCCGAGGAGATCGGCGCGAGTTTGTCCACGGCGAGATCGGCAAGAGCGGGCTTGAACTTACCCCAACCCTGACCGCCGAATTCCGCGAGAACAGCGTCGCCCGTTGTATCGGCGAGGGCGGCGTAGATGTTCACGAGGTTGCGGGCCTCGGGGCGATCCGCCAGACCCTCCATCTGTTCAGGCAACATATCTTGGTCACTGCGGGATTTTTTGAACTTCTTGGCGATGGCGTCGGCGTCATCAAGCATGTTGACCCGTTCCATATCGCTTTCACCCGACTTGGACATTTTCTTTGTGCCGTCCCGCAGGTTCATCACGCGCATGGCGGGGCCTTCGATCACGGGGACCGTTTCGGGGAAGAAGTCGACCTTGTAGTCATGGTTGAACTTCTTGGCGATGTCGCGGGTCAGCTCGACGTGTTGTTTCTGATCTTCGCCCACGGGCACATGTGTGGCGTGGTAGGTCAGGATGTCGGCCGCCATCAAGGAGGGGTAGGCGTAAAGCCCGAGCGAGACGTTTTCGGCATTCTTGCCCGCTTTGTCCTTGAACTGCGTCATACGGTTCATCCATCCGACGCGGGCGACACAGTTGAACAGCCAGCCAAGTTCGGCATGGGCGGAAACGCGCGATTGGTTGAACAAAATGGATTTGCTCGGATCAATGCCTGAGGCCAGATAGCCCGCAGCCACTTCGCGTGTGGCGGTGCGCAAATCTTCAGGATCCTGCCAGACGGTGATGGCGTGCATATCAACGACGCAATAGATGGTCTCGAAATCTCCGCCCTGCATGCCCACAAACCGCTTGATCGCGCCGAGGTAGTTGCCGAGCGTGAGGCCACCCGAAGGCTTGATCCCCGAAAATACGCGAGGGGTAAAATCAGCATCCGCCATGTGTTCTCTCCGTTCAACTGGATGTATGGTCTTGTCTGGCTTACTAAAGCGTTTTCCGACATTATTGAAGTCACAATAGCCGTGACAAAGCGCGCTCAACGTATTGATGTTGCGCCTGTTTCGAAATCAGGTAGGGGTCAATGTGATCTCCAAACGCTTTTGCGCACAAATAGGGTCAAGGAAACGCACCACATGTCCGATCAATCAGATGACTACGACTACACACCAGAGTCCCCGTTTAATGCCCTGCCGCCCGCTGTCATTCTCTTGGCGGTGGTGATTGGCGGCATCGAGTTGTTGTTCCAAGTTGGCTCCTACGGCATCGTTGGCGGGCCTGACGCGATCGGATGGCGGATCACCGCAATGGAGCAATTTGCTTTCTTTGACACGGTGTTTGACTCCATGCGCGACCAAGGTATCTGGCCGTTCGAGCATGTGCAGCGCTTTGTCACCTATGCCTTTGTCCACCATTCCTTCACCCATGCGGCGATGGTCGTGGTGTTCATTCTGGCCTTGGGCAAAATGGTTGGCGAAACCTTTGGCAATCTCGCGGTGCTGATTGTGTTCTTCACCTCTGTCATTGCGGGCGCGCTCGCCTATGGGTTTTTCCTTGATACATCGACGCCGCTCGTGGGAGCCTATTCGGGGGCGTATGGTCTGATCGGCTCTTACACCCTGATGCTGTGGATCGGGCTTGGTGCGATGAAACAAAACCAGATGCGGGCCTTTTCCCTGATCGGGTTTTTGCTTGCCATTCAGTTGATCTTCGGACTGCTTTTTGGGGCAACGCCTGACTGGCTCGCGGATATCGCAGGCTTCATCATGGGCTTTGCTGTTTCGATCCTGCTCGTTCCTGGAGCGCCACGGCGCATCATGGCGCGTATCCGCAAACGCTAACGGATCAGCCGCGTTTGACGGCGGCTTTGAGGTCCGAGAGCTTCATTGCCCCGATGGCGTAGGCGGCGGCGAAATAGACTGCGATGCCGCTTGCGACCATGATGAACACAGCCAAGCCGCGCGACAGATCGTAGACGGGCGCGAGCAAGATGTTCACGCCGTAGACGTAACCGCCCATGAGCGCGGAGGCGATCAGGATGCGCGGTGTGCGTGCGCGCAGGCGGGCATCGGCACTGACAGCCTCTCCCATACCCTTGGTCCCGCGCCACAACAGCCAGACCATTGTCCACGCCGCTAAGGTCGTGGCCACAGCGGCGGCCAGATAGCCGATGGCAAAGGACAGGCCAACGGCGACGACAGCGTTGATGACCATCGCCCAAAGGGCAAAGCGGAACGGCGTCTTGGTGTCTTCGCGGGCGAAATACAGCGGTTGCAGGACTTTCTGCATCACAAACGCGGGCAGGCCCATGCCGTAGATTGATACGGCGAGGGCGGTTTTATGCGCGTCCTCGATGGAGAACCGTCCGCGTTGAAACAGGAACGAGATGAGCGGCTCGGGCACAACCATCAGAGCCACGGCGGAGGGCACGGTGAGTAAAAGCGCAAATTCCATCGCGCGGTTGGACGCATCGCGTGCGCCCACTGCGTCATTGGCCTGAAGTCTGCGCGACAGGTCGGGGAGCAACACCACGCCAATGGCAATGGCGACCACACCAAGCGGCAGTTGATACAGGCGGTCGGCCAAGTTGAGGTATTGCAACGCGCCTGCCTCGCCAAAAGAGGCCACTTGGCGTCCGATCAGCAGGTTGATTTGCACCACACCTCCTGCGAGGGCGGCGGGGCCAGCTAGAATTAACAGGCTTTTGAGTTCGGGCGTCATGCGCGGCATGCGGGGCCGTAGATTAAACCCGATTTTGGCGGCGGCATGCCATACGACATAAAGCTGTGCAGCGCCCGCGACGGGCACGGACCAGATCAGCGCCTTTGATACGTCCCATCCCATCCATGCCGCTCCGAGCATTGCGCCCGACAGGATGATGTTGAGCATGACGGGAGCCGCAGCGGCGGCGGCGAATTTGCCCGACGCGTTCAGAATGCCTGCAAATAGGGCCGAGAGGGCGATGAAGAAAATATAAGGAAAGGCGATGCGCCCGAAGCCGACCGCGAGATCAAACCGTTCGTCACCGATAAACCCCGCCGCCATTGCCGAGACCAAAAACGGCATGGCCAAGGTCGCCACCAAAGTGAGCGCAATGAGGATGGAGGCGAGCATCGACAGGGTGTCTTCAGCGAATTCCTTGGCGTTCTCTTCCGCAGCGAGCTTTTTGGAAAACATCGGCACGAAAGCAACGTTGAGCGTGCCTTCGGCAAAGAAGCGGCGAAACATATTGGGCAATGAGAACGCCACGACGAAGGCTTCGGCGGCAGGGCCCGCGCCCAAGAAGGCAGCGATGAGTGCATCGCGTACAAAGCCCAAGATGCGACTCATCAAGGTCCAACCGCCAACGGTTACAAACCCTTTGATCAAGCGGATCGGTTTCATGAGTCTTTAGCCCGTTGTGCGCCTTGCGTGATGGCGTCACGTAATTTTCGCTCCAACGAGGCTTGTTTGCTCTCTGAATGGAGTTTCATCCCGAACATATCTTTGACGTAGAAACTATCGACGACTTGTTCGCCGTAGGTGGCGATTTGGGCCGTCGCAATAGAGATATGGTTGTCGGCCAGAGCGCGTGTCAGATCGTAAAGCAGCCCCGCACGGTCGCGGGTGTCCACCTCGATGATGGTGAAAATTTCCGAGCCGTCGTTATCAAAACTGATGGAGGTCGGAACGCGGAATTGGCTTTCGCGCTTTTTGATTTTGTCGCGCGAAACCAGAGCGTCACGGGCGACGACTTCACCCTTGAGGGTCTTTTCAATCATCTGGCGCAGACGTGGCAGGCGGCTTTGTTCAAATGGGTGGCCATCGTTGTCCTGAATCCAGAACACTGCCGTCGCGTAGCCGTCTTTGGTTGTGTAGGTGCGGGCATCTACAACATTCGCCCCGACAAGCGCCAAGGCCCCTGCAAGACGCGAAAAGATACCAGGGTGGTCGGCCAGAGCAAAGCAGGTGCGCGTGGCGTCGCGGTCCTCGTCGGGTGTGATGACGATGCTGATCTGATCGTTTTTGATCTCTTTGAGAAGAGAGGCAAAGATGACATGGGCCGAGGTGGGCAGGCCTTGCCAGTAGGGACCGTAATGGCGTTGAAGCTCGGCGCGAATGGCGGATTGTGTCCAATCGGTCAGCGCGGTGCGCAGCGCCTTTTTCGCCTCACCCTCGCGGGCTTCGCGGTTGACGGCTTCGAGCCCGTGTTCCAAGGCATGTGCCGTTTGGGCGTGCAGGTTACGCAGCAAGACGGCTTTCCAGTTGTTCCATACATTCGGGCCAACGCCGCGGATGTCGCACACCGTCAGGACCGTCAACAGGTCCAGACGTTCGCGGGTTTTGACGGCCTTGGCAAAGTCGCGCACCGTGCGTGGATCGGACAGGTCACGTTTTTGCGCCACGTCCGACATCAACAGGTGATAGCGGATCAGCCACTCGACCGTCTCGCATTCCGCAGGTTTCAGACCCAAGCGCGGGGCGACTTTGCGCGAGATTTGCGCGCCCAGGATCGAGTGATCTTCTTTGCGTCCCTTGCCAATGTCGTGCAGCAGCAAGGCGACATAAAGGACACGGCGGTTGACCCCGTTCTCAAGGATGTTCGAGGCAACGGGCAGTTCCTCTTCCAGCTCTCCGCGCTCGATCTGCGCGAGGTTGGAGATGACTTGGATGGTGTGCTCGTCCACGGTGTAGCTGTGATACATGTTGAACTGCATCATCGCGACGATCACTTGGAATTCGGGGATGAAGGCGCCAAGCACACCCAACTCGTTCATACGACGCAGAGCGCGTTCGGGATTGCCGTTCTTGAGCAAAAGGTCGAGGAAGATGCGCTGCGCCTCGGGGCTTTCGCGCATGGTGTTGTCGATCTTGTCGAGATTGGCCGAGATGCAGCGCATGGCATCGGGATGGATCAGATATCCCGTGCGCAAAGCTTGTTCGAATAGCCGCAGAATGTTGAGCGTGTCGCTGAGAAACTCTTCTTCACTCAAAAAGTTGAGCCGCCCGCGTTCCACATAAAACCCGTGTGCTACTTTGCGCTTCCGCTTGAAAAAGCGTTGCAGGGCAGGTTCTTGTTTGACGTGCATATCCTCAAGCGTGGTGATGAAAATACGGGTCAATTCGCCAACGCGGGTGGCGTGGCGGAAATAGGCCTGCATGAAATGCTCAACGGCGCGTCGGCCCGTATGGTCAATGAAGCCCAAAAACTCGGCGACTTCAACTTGAAGGTCAAAGGTGAGTTGATCCATTGCACGATCCGCGATGAGGTGCATCGCATTGCGGGTGGCGTGGAGAAAGGTTTCGGCCTCTTCGAACTGACGATATTCGTCGGCGGTAAAAACGCCTGCCTTCACCAGATCCGCTGTGCGTCTTACGCCATGCACATATTTCGCAATCCAGAACATCGATTGTAGATCGCGCAGCCCGCCTTTGCCCTCTTTGACGTTGGGCTCCACCATATAGCGTTGCCCGCCTTGCTTGCGGTGGCGCTCGGAACGTTCTTCGAGTTTGGCTTCGATAAATTCGCGCGCAGTGCCTTTGAACAACTCGTCACGCAGCTTGGCGTCCAACTCGTTCGCCAGATCTTCGTTGCCTGCAAGATAGCGGATTTCGAGCATGGAGGTGCGGATGGTGAAATCTTCGCGCCCTAAGCGGATACAATCCTTGATCGTGCGGGTGGCGTGACCGACTTTGAGGTGCATATCCCAAAAGATATACAACATGCTCTCGACAACGCTTTCGATCCAACCGTTGATTTTGAACGGGGCGAGGAACAGCAGATCGACGTCAGAGTAGGGTGACATTTCTCCGCGCCCGTATCCACCAACGGCAAGCACCGCGATCCGTTCGCCTTCGGAGGGGTGCGGGTTGGGGTGCAGTTTGGTCATGGCGGTGAACAACACCGATGTAACGAGGCAATCGGTGAGCCATGCGTATGACGCCACCGCAGGGCGGGCGTTGCTCGGTGCTTGTTTGATTGATGCCTCAATGACCGCGCGACCGTTGATGTTGGCCTCGTTCAATACGGCGACGGTTGCCGTGCGAATGGCCGCCGCATCCGACGCGTCGCTCCACGCATCGGATAGGGCCTGACTTACTGCTTCGACATCAAAGATCGCATGCGGGGCGCATATTGTGCTTCTTGGAGGGGCCGGAACGAATGAGGTGAGGGTCGGCTCAGAGGCCGAACCCTCCGAAGGCTCTTGGTGCAGGGTCAATCTCAACTACCTGATTGTTTTGAATGGTGGCGATGGACAGCCCACGCTCGTTGGTGCCGTTTGGCAAGAGGCGGAAGACGCCGTTGACGCCCGCAAATCCGGAGGAGCGTGTGAGGGCCTGTGCGGTCAAGGCATTTGCATCGCCCGATTTTACGAGAGCACCGACAGCCGCGATACCGTCATAAGCCAAGCCGGCAAGCGTGTGGGGCTGTTGGCCGTAAGTGGCGGCGTAGCGGCTTGAAAACGCCTGTGTGAGGGCGACATCGGGAATGGCGAACCAGCTGTTTTGCAAGCCGGGAAGGGACATGGCCGTTGGCGGGATGTTCCAACGTTGCAGGCCAATGAACTGCGGGTTCGGGCTCGAGATGCCGTTTTCGGGCAGCATCTGCGCCAAAAGTGGCATCGCACCATCGTTGCCAGACGTGAAGAAGATCGCATCCGCGCCGGTCGAGCGGGACGAGTTGGCGATTTTGGGGATGGCTTGGGTTACGCCGGCTTGGCTCAGTTCAAAGGAAGTCTGGCCCATCATCGACGCACCGTTGCGACCGATGGCAGACGCAATCGCATTGGCACCTGCATTTTCAGCGGGGCTATCGCCGTTCACGATAAGAATTTTGCGCTTGCCGTTTTTCACTGCATAGCGAACCAAGCGGTTTGCTGTGTTCTCAAATGTTGGCCCGAGGATAAAGACGTTTCCGCCTGCGACGTCGGGGTTGTTGGAGAACGACAGGACGTTAACGCCTGCATTCGCGGCAGGGATGCCTGCGAGTTTGGCCGATCCGCCGTAGACAGGGCCTAGGATGATTTTTGCCCCGTTGGCGACAGCTTGGCTCGCGGCGGCAGAGGCTCGTTCGGCTTGGCCGCCTGTTGGGTAGACTTTGAGGTCGATTGTCACCCCTTGCAGATCGGCCATCGCCATGCGTGTGGCGTTCTCGATCGATTGCGCCAAAGCAATGTCGGAGGCCTGCGCCGAATCATAGGGCACCAAAAGTGCTACAGGAACGGGTTTGGAGGTGTCGATCTTTGGGCCACCGCCGGGAAGCGGCACAGACGCCACGTCACAGGAGGCAAGTGCAACAAAAGAAAGCCCTGCAACAAGTTTAATAAGGGAGGTGCGAGCGGCGGAAAGACGAGCAAACATGGGAAAAATCACTCCTGACAAAGGGGGCATCTACGAGGGGTGTGTAAACGTGTGTTTTGACTTAGGGTCGCCTAGCAGACTAAGGCACTCAAGCCAATGAGTAAACGCCACATAACGGGACCCCTCCGCGTGACATATCAAATCAAGCCACTTACCGCCGGCCTCTACTTCGTCGCCACCCCTATCGGCAATGCCCGTGACATCACGTTGCGTGCGCTTGACGTGTTGGCCTCGGCGGACGTTCTTGCCGCCGAAGATACGCGAACCTTGCGCAAGCTGATGGAAATCCACGGCATCCCCCTCGAAGGGCGCCACATCATCGCCTACCACGATCAAAACGGGGCGAAGGCGCGCCCACGTCTTTTGGGGCTGTTGGCGGCGGGCAAGTCTGTGGCCTATGCCTCCGAAGCGGGCACGCCTCTTGTCGCTGATCCGGGGTTTGTGTTGTCGCGCGAGGCTTTGGCCGCCGGCTATGCGGTGACGTCCGCACCGGGTCCATCGGCGATGATTGCGGCGCTCACGATTGCGGGCCTGCCCTCTGACCGTTTTTTGTTTGCTGGGTTCCCGCCCGCTTCCAAAGGCGCACGGCGCACGTTTTTCACCGAATGGGGCGGCATCCACGCCACCCTCGGGTTTTATGAAAGCCCCAAGCGTATTTACCGAACATTAAGCGAACTTTGTGACATCTATGGCCCTAACCGTGTTGTGGCGGTCTGTCGCGAACTGACCAAACGATTCGAGGAAGTGATTTCCGGACCGCTTAGCGAGGTAATGGAAGCTCTTGAAGGGAGGACAATCAAAGGCGAAATCGTGCTGTTGGTGGATCGCCCGTCAAAGCTTTCGTCCGAGGACATCGACCTTGACGCAGAACTGGACAAGGCGCTCGCAACACTCTCGGTCAAAGATGCCGCTGCACAAATCGCCTCCGAGTTTGGCCTCAAAAAGCGAGAGGTGTATCAGCGGGCATTGGAACGCGGTCAGAAGGACGCACGCGACGAGGACGAGTAAGAGGATGCTAACTGCGCCATGACAGATCACGCCACGGAGCCAAGTACCCCTGATGCGGCACGTGTCCTGCGTGGGCAGCGTGCGTATCTATCGGGATTGAACGCCGAAGGGCGCGTGACGGATCACTACCTTGCCCTTGGCTATGAACGGCTTGAGGAACGGTGGCGCGGGGCGGCGGGGGAGATTGATCTGATTTTTTGGAAAGATGAAGTGTTTGTTTTTGTTGAGGTGAAAGCCTCCAAGCGGTTTGCGGGTGCGGCTGAGCATTTGCGGCCTGCACAAATGAAACGGATCATGCGGTCGGCAGAGGATTACATCGGGCGACAACCCAAGGGTCTGTTGTCGGATATGCGCATCGATGTGGCGCTCGTGGATGAGACAGGCGCGATTGAGGTCATCGAAAACGCGCTGATGTGATCTGAAACACGTAGATGTTCATTTGCGCAACGGACCTTTCTCATTGAAAGCACTCGGGTGGTGGTCCATCTATTGGGAAAGCCAATCGGAGTATTCTCATCGTGACCCACGCTTCTCTCAAAGTCGCCATCCAGATGGACCCCATCGGTCCTATTGATATCAACGCAGACAGTACCTTTCGCATTATGCTGGAGGCACAGGAGCGGGGGCATTCCCTGTTTTATTACACGCCTGACAAATTGGCCTTCCAAGAGGGGCGGCTGACCGCACGCGGTTGGCCCGTTGAGGTGCGCCGCGAAGTTGGCAATCACTATACGCTCGGCGAGGAACAAGAAGTCGATCTGTCCACATTTGATGTGGTGTGGCTGCGCCAAGACCCGCCGTTTGACATGGGCTATATCACGTCCACCCATTTGCTCGATATGATCCGTGACACCACGTTGGTGGTGAACGATCCGTTCTGGGTGCGCAACTACCCAGAGAAATTGCTCGTGCTGCAATTCCCTGACCTGACGCCGCCCACCACCATCGCCCGTGATCTCGAGACCATTCGGGCGTTCAAGGACAAGCACGGCGATATCATTCTCAAACCGCTTTACGGCAATGGCGGCGCGGGTGTGTTCCGCCTTGGCCCTGACGACAAAAACCTCTCTTCCCTGCACGAACTGTTCTCGGGCATCAACAACGAGCCGCTGATCGCGCAAAAGTTCCTCGCGGATGTGTCCAATGGCGACAAGCGGGTGATTTTGGTCGACGGCGAGCCTGTCGGTGCTATCAACCGCGTGCCGCAAAAGGGCGAAACACGTTCCAACATGCACGTCGGTGGTCGGCCCGAGAAAATCGGGCTGAGTGCGCGGGACCGCGAAATCTGTGATCGCATCGGGCCGCTATTGAAAGAAAAAGGTCAGGTCTTTGTCGGCATCGACGTGATCGGTGACTATCTGACCGAGATCAACGTGACCTCTCCCACGGGCATTCAAGAATTGGAACGGTTTGACGGCACCAACACGGCGGCGCTGTTGTGGGAGGCAATCGAGGCCAAGCGCGCATGAGTCTACGGATGCGGATCATCGGTGGCGCATTGCGGCCTGTGATCCGCGCCGCCTTGGCGCGGAAGGGCGACCCGATACAGCTGCGCCGTAAGCTCGAGCGCAGAATGAGGCACTATTTTCACGCGCCTCCATTCGCACGGTTTGATGAGGTCCATGTGGGCGGGCGTCGTGCCCTTTGGGTGTTGTGCGGACCTGCCCTGCGCCAACCCGCGACTGACAGCCGTGTGATCCTCTATCTGCATGGCGGTGGTTATATTGCGGGCAGTCCTGAGACCCATAAAAAGATGGTCGCACGGCTTTCCAAAATGACGGGGTTGCGGGTGTTCTTGCCAAGCTACCGGCTTGCACCTGAGTATCCATTGCCTGCTGCCTTGGACGATGTTCGCGCCGCATGGGATCACTTGATTGCGTTGGGCTATGCGCCCGCTGACATCATCCTTGGGGGAGATAGTGCGGGGGGCGGGTTGGCGTTCTCGTTACTGTCGCAGTTGTGCCAAGCTGGTACGCCGCCGCGTGCCGCCTTTGGCTGGTCGCCCTTTCTGGACCAGACGTTTTCGGGAGAGTCGGTGCAAGAGAACGCACAGCGCGATCATTTTTTCCCTGCATCCCGTCTGCATGATCTGACAGTGACGGTCCTTGGGGATATGGCCGCGTCCGACCCGTACGTCTCGCCTCTGTTCGCCGAGTTTCCTGATTGTCCGCCCGTGTTGCTTCAGGTCTCGGATTGCGAAATCCTGCGCGATGATTCCATGCGTATGGAGGCTAAACTACGGGCGCGCGGCGCAGAGGTGTTGCTTCAGACTTATGTTGGCGCACCGCATGCGTGGCAGCTTTTTGACGGATGGTTCCCTGAGGCGCGTGAGGCGATCGGGCTCACCGCTGACTTCATACAGGTTCACGCGACGCCACAACGCGGTAGCTGAGCGCCTCGGCCACATGCAAGCGATTGATCTCGTCGGCTCCTGCGAGATCAGCGATGGTGCGTGCTACGCGTAATACGCGATGATACCCACGCGCAGACAGTCCCAATTTGTCCGCTGCCATAGAGAGCAAGGCGCGTCCTTCGGCATCTGGTGTTGCGACTTGTTCAAGGGCGCGGCCTTCGACGTGTGCATTGGTGCGCGTGTTTGTGCCTTCATAACGGGCGGTTTGAATGGCGCGGGCGCGGGCAACCCGTTCGGCGATCATTGCCGATGACTCGCCCGTGGGCGCACGTTCCAGATCGGCCATGTCTACAGGCGGCACTTCGAGGCGCAAATCGAAGCGGTCCATGAGCGGGCCAGATATGCGGCCCAAATAATCCTCGCCACAGATGGGCACTTTGGAACAGGCCCGTGCGGGATCGGGCAGATAACCGCATTTGCACGGGTTGGCGGCGGCAACCAACATGAACCGCGTCGGGTAACGAGTGTGGGCATTGGCGCGCGCGATCATCACCTCGCCTGCTTCAATTGGTTGGCGCAGGCTATCAAGCACCGCGCGTGGAAATTCGGGCAACTCATCGAGAAGCAGGACGCCGTTGTGCGCGAGCGATATTTCTCCGGGTTGTGCCGCGCGTCCGCCGCCGACAATCGCCGCCCGCGAGGCCGTGTGGTGCGGTTCGCGAAACGGGCGGGCACGGCTAATACCGCCCGCATCCAACAGGCCCGCAAGTGAATGCACTACAGACGTTTCAAGCGCTTCTTGGGCCGACAACTCTGGCAAAATAGTTGGCAATCGCGCTGCGAGCATTGATTTTCCCGATCCGGGGGTACCGACCAGAAACATGTGGTGATGACCCGCCGCGGCGATTTCCAAGGCGCGTTTGGCTTTCTCCTGTCCCTTCACGTCGCTCATGTCGCGGGCGTGGTCGGGGCGGCGCACTTCACCCGGTTCCGAGGGGGTGAGGGGAGCGTCGCCTGTGGCGTGGCGGATGAGCTTGGCGAGGGTTTGGGGCGCGAACACGGGCGTGGCCCCGACCCAAGCCGCCTCTGGACCACAGGCTTCAGGGCAGATCAGATCGCAACCAAGTGCGCCCGCCGCAAGCGCCGAAGGCAAGGCCCCCGCAACACTAACCAGAGTGCCATCGAGCGATAGCTCCCCGATGGCGAGCATCTTTTCGGCTGCCTCCTCAGGGATCAACCCTGTCGCAGTCAGGAGAGCAATAGCGATGGGCAGATCAAAGTGTGAGCCTACTTTGGGCAGGTCGGCAGGGGACAGGTTGATGGTGATTTTCTTGGACGGCAATGCGATCTGCATCGCAGATAGTGCGGCACGAACCCGTTCGCGGGCCTCCGAGACGGCTTTGTCCGGCAGGCCCACAATGGTGAAGCTCGGCAGTCCGGGGGAGACGGCGCATTGGACATCAACGGGACGGGCTTCCACGCCCTCAAATGCGACCGTCCATGTGCGTGCAATCATGGGAACCTCCCGTTAAAGCGCCTTAACCTTTCTTACCCGCCTAAAGAGACTTGGTTAGAAAGTGGTTAACGGGAGGGCGCTGTCAGTCGGCCACGGGCCAGTTTTCTTTGGGGCCGTCAAAGCTGTAGGGAAGAGGGTCGTAGGTCACCTCCAACCCTGCGCGGCGCCATTTGCGGAACGCGGGATCATTGAGGTGGGCCATTGCATAGGTCCGCAAGCGGTCGGACACGGGTAGGTTATATCCGATAATCCGCGCGGCCACGGGGGCGTAGAACGCATCGGCTGCGCTGTAATCGCCAAATAGCCACGGTCCCTCACCGCCAAAGCGGTCCATCGCGCGACCTAGTAGGTCGTCGAGACGTTCAAGGTCGGCATTTACGGCGTCGCTTGGGGTGAACCCTGTCAGCACAAAGAGAAGCTGCATACTGCATTCATTGCGCAGTGCGCCAAAGCCTGCGTGCATTTCACCCACGAGCCACCGCGCGTAGCTGCGGGCTTCTGTGTCTTTAGGCCAAATGCCCGCTTCGGGATGGCGGTCGGCGAGGGTTTCGGCGATGGCTGTGGTTTCTCCTACGACCCAGCCTTCGGGCGTGCGCAGCGTTGGCACCAAACGGGCAGGGGCAAGAGCCGCCAACTCGGAGGCCATCGTGCCAGAATAGAGCCCGAGCATATGCTCGGTGTAGGGAAGGCCAAAGTTTTCCAACAACAGCCATCCGCGTAGGCTCCAACTCGAAAAAGATTTGTCGCCAATAAATAGATCGTAAGTCATGGGGCTCTCCTGCACGTTTAGGAACTACGTTAAGGAGCTTTCATAGGTCACGATACCGAATAATAGGAATGGGGGTCATTCGGGAAAGTGATTGATCGACAGGGCGTTCCATCCGCCCGATTTCCAGTCGGCGTTGCGTCGGATAACGGTCAGCGACAGCGGGGCGATCTCGTGGCCGAGCGCCTCGAACGGCGGGCAGTTCAAGGCCTTTTGCAATAGCGACATGATGACGCCCATATGCGCGACCACGATGACGTCACCCGTCAGCGCATCCACAGCACTTGCGACCCGCGCCGATAGGGTGTTCCAGCTTTCGCCTTCTGGCGGTGCAGTGTCCCCCGGGGTCTCGAACACCTTGCGAGCAAGCGCTCCGTCCTGTGCCTCGATCTGTGCCCATGTCAGCCCCTCCCATGCGCCAAAATACGTCTCGCGCAAACGCGGATCGTGCGGCAGGCGGGGTTTCGCCCCTTGGATCGCATCCGCTGTTTTGACGGCACGTGACAGGTCGGAGGAGATGATGGGCGCGTGGGGCAGTGCCGCTTCGAGCCGTGCGATTTTATCCGTCTCGGACAAATCGGCGGGAACATCCGTCCAACCGACGAAACTTTTGGCATGGGTTGGCCCGTGCCGGACGAGGTAGAGGTGATTCATGAGAGGGCCTCGGGTAGCGCCCCCTTCAGGGTAAAGGGCAGGCCCGCCATGACCCCCACAACCGTTTCGGCCTCTTGGGCCAACTGACGGTTGAGCGTGCCTTGGGCGATGCGAAACTGCCGTGACAGGGCGTTGTCGGGCACGATCCCTTGGCCGACCTCATTGGAGACAATGACGATCTGGGCGGGGGTTTCACGTAGCGCAGCGATGAGGTCTTTGGTCTGTGCGGTCACATCGTGTTCGGACAAAAGATGGTTGGTCAGCCAGAGCGTTGCGCAATCAAATAGTACGATCTGATCCGCCTGTGCGGCGCGGATCACCCGTGCTGCCTCGAACGGTTCTTCGATGGTCGTCCACTGCGTGCCGCGCTCTGTGCGGTGGCGATCAATCTTTGCGCGCATCTCGTCGTCGAATGCCTGTGCTGAGGCGAGATAGACGCGATCTAACGTGCTGTGAAAGCACAGTTTTTCCGCAATGCTTGATTTCCCCGATGAGGCTCCGCCGAGCACAAGTGTGAGGGTCGCGCACATGTTTGTGAAACTTTCTGTCATCCGGATGCGTTATCATTACGTAACAGGAGTATCCAATGCCCGCAATGAGACCTCCAAGAGTCGCGGCATAACCAATCTGGGAGTTTGTATTATGGCCCGCTATCTCACTGCGCCCGAACAAAATTTTTCTCGCCGCGCGATGAAGGCGGAGATGCTCGACGCGGACACGGAGCGCGACCTCGCGGTTGCATGGCGTGACCATCGTGACGAGGAGGCACTGCACCGCCTGATTAGCGCCTACATGCGGTTAGCTATTTCGCAGGCCGCAAAGTTCAAGCGCTACGGCGCGCCGATGAATGATCTCATCCAAGAAGCGGGTTTGGGTCTGATGAAGGCCGCCGAAAAATTTGATCCCGACCGAGGTGTGCGGTTCTCGACCTATGCGGTGTGGTGGATCAAGGCTTCGGTGCAGGAGTATGTAATGCGCAATTGGAGCCTTGTTCGCACGGGCTCCACCTCGTCGCAGAAATCGCTGTTCTTCAACATGCGCCGCGTTCAGGCTCGGTTCGAGCGCGAGGCGGCCGCACGAGGTGAGCGGCTTGACCGTGACCAGTTGCACCACAAAATTGCGACGGAATTGCGTGTTCCGCTGCGTGATGTCGATATGATGAATGGCCGGCTGTCCGGGTCTGATTTTTCGCTCAATGCGCAGCAATCAGGTGAGGATGAGGGGCGTGAGTGGATCGACACTCTCGCAGATGAGGGTGAGACCACGGCGGAGATGGTCGGTGAGGCGCATGACCAGATGCAGCTCAAGAAATGGATCGCTGACGCGATGAGTGGTTTGAGCGCACGTGAGAGGTTGATCCTGCGCGAGCGCAAATTGACCGATGATCCGCGCACCTTGGAAAGCCTTGGTGATGAGTTGTCGCTGTCCAAAGAACGGGTGCGCCAACTGGAAGTGGCAGCCTTTGGAAAGATGCGCAAGACCCTTGAACAGCACGGCGAGGCGCTGTCGTCCTTGCTCCACTAGATGATGCGAAGGGCGCGTGAGGCGATCTGCCAAGTCCTTGTTTTTCGGTGTTGGCCCGCTTAAACCTTTGTCTATTGGCCAAGGGGTTTCACCATGTTGCACGGCAAGACCATTCTGCTCATCATTGGCGGCGGGATCGCTGCGTTTAAGTCACTCGAACTGATCCGTCGGATGCGGGATGAAGGCGCGAGGGTCGTTCCTGTGTTGACCAAAGCCGCCGAAGAGTTTGTGACGCCCTTGTCAGTGTCAGCATTGTCGGCGGAAAAGACTTACCGTGATTTGTTCGATCTCACCGATGAGGCAGAGATGGGGCATATCGAATTGTCGCGTGCGGCTGACCTCATTGTTGTTGCACCTGCCACGGCCGATCTGATTGGAAAAATGGCTAATGGTTTGGCCAATGATCTGGCTTCCACTCTTTTGATGGCGACAGATAAACGTGTGTTGATCGCGCCGTCGATGAATGTGCGGATGTGGCATCACCCTGCCTGTCAGCGCAACGTCGCCACGCTCAAATCCGATGGGGTTTTGTGTGTCGGGCCTGACGAGGGCAATATGGCCTGTGGCGAGTTTGGCCTTGGCCGTATGGCCGAGGTACCTGATATCATCGCTGCGACCTCTGCCGCGCTTTCTGATGGGCCGCTCAAGGGCAAGCATGTGCTTGTGACCTCTGGACCAACGCACGAACCGATTGATCCTGTGCGCTACATCGCTAATCGGTCTTCAGGGGCGCAAGGCACGGCGATTGCCAGCGCTCTGCGCGCCCTTGGGGCTGATGTGACTTTTGTCACGGGCCCCGCCGATGTGCCTCCGCCTGCGGGCGTCACGGTCGTTGCCGTTGAGACAGCCCGTGAGATGAAAGAGGCCGTTGAGGCGGCTTTGCCCGCGGATGCGGCGGTGTTTGCGGCTGCGGTTGCCGATTGGCGTGTGGCCTCGCAAAGCGGGTCGAAAATCAAGAAGAAGGATGGCGCTCTGCCTGTGTTGGAGTTCGCGGAAAACCCTGACATCCTCGCGAGCGTGAGCCAGATGAAAGCGGGTCGGCCTCCGCTCGTCGTGGGTTTTGCCGCCGAGACGGATCAGGTGTTGGAACACGCCACAGCCAAGCGTCTGCGCAAGGGCTGCGACTGGATCGTGGCCAATGATGTGAGCCCCGAAACAGGCATCATGGGGGGCGCGGAGAATGCAGTCACTTTGATTTCTGAGGATGGCGCAGAGGTCTGGAAACGGATGGGCAAAACCGATGTTGCCCAAAAACTGGCTCTGCGGATCGCGGATGAAATCGCCTGAGAGCATTCTGTCAGGCACAAAGAAAGAGGGCGGTGGCATGAGCGTTCCGATCAAAATCCAATGGATAGATGAGGCAGACCGTGCGGTGGCCCTTCCGGCCTATGAGACGGCGCAGGCGGCGGGAGCGGACCTGCGTGCGAACCTGCCCGAGGCGGTGCGTGACGCGGGGATTGTGATCGCGGCAGGGGCACGAGCCCTGATCCCGACGGGGGTGAAAATGGAAATCCCCGCAGGGTTCGAGGTCCAGATCCGTCCCCGTTCAGGGTTGGCGCTTAAACACGGCATCACGCTTGCCAATGCGCCCGGCACGATTGACGCGGACTACCGTGGCCCCGTGGGTGTTATTATGATCAATCTCGGAGCCGAGCCTTTCACCGTGGCGCATGGCGACCGCATCGCCCAAATGGTCGTCGCTCCCGTGGTGCAGGCGACGTTTGATGTGGTGGATGATCTGAGTGCGACAGAGCGCGGCGACGGGGGTTTTGGCTCCACGGGCCGCAGGTAACGTCCGGCATGGTGGTTTTCCTCCTACTCGTCGCCTGTCTTTGGGGCATCGGGGCACTCACGGGAGCGCCGTCCCGTGCCCGTTGGGCGATGATTGGCGTGCTTTATGTTGCAGTGCTCCTCGCGGTGATGATTTCCCCTGAGAACAACCCGTTCGGAGGAACGGTTGGCGAATGGGCCTTGCTTGGTGGGGGAGCCACACTTGTCGTTGCCTATCGGTTTGGCCTGTCCCGATTGCGGGCGCGGGTGGCGGTGAATGCACCTGAAACACCTGAGGCGGGGCCGTTTCGCGATGCCGAATTAGAGCGCTATATGCGGCATATCATTTTGCGTGACATTGGCGGGGTGGGTCAGAGAAAACTCAAAGAAGCCAAGGTTTTGGTCGTTGGTGCAGGGGGGCTTGGTTCCCCTGTGTTGCAATACCTCGCGGCCAGCGGTGTCGGTACGATTGGGGTGGTGGACGACGATGTGGTTGAGGCCTCCAACCTGCAACGCCAAGTAATCCACACCGATGAACGCCTCGGTATGCCGAAGGTATTTTCCGCCGAAATGGCAATGACCGCACAAAACCCGTTTGTCGAGGTGCGTCCCTATAACAGGCGTCTGGATGAGAGCTGCGGAGAATTGATCGCCGAATATGATCTTGTCCTCGACGGGACGGACAATTTTGCCACGCGCTATCTTGTGAACCGTCTGTGTGTTGAAAACCAGACGCCGTTGATCGCTGCGGCGATTACCCAATGGGAAGGCCAGATCAGCACCTATAACAGCGACGCCACAGCGCCCTGTTTTCAGTGCGTATTCCCCCAAGCGCCCGCTGCCGATATGGTGCCGAGTTGTTCCGAGGCGGGGGTGGCTGCGCCCTTGCCGGGGGTGCTTGGCACCATGATGGCAATGGAAGCGATTAAGCATATCACAGGAGCGGGGCAGGGCTTGTCGGGGCGCTTGGTGATCCATGACGCGCTTTACGCCGAGACACGGACAATTTCGGTGAAAAAGCGGGCCGATTGTCCGATTTGTGGCGGCTAACACTTTTCCTTTGCCTGCTCGGGACATAGCTTGTCTCTCAAAGGAGATACCTATGACCAACCCGCTTCTCGCCCATTGGGACACGCCGTTTGAACTGCCCCCGTTCGCGCAGATTGACGATGCCCATTTCCAACCTGCATTCGAGACTGCTCTTGCCGAGGGCCGTGCAGCGATTGCTGCGATTGCCGATAATCCTGAACCGCCCACCTTCGCCAACACGATTGAGGCGATGGAGCAGGCAGAGGATGCTTTGGGCCGTGTGCTTGGTGTCTTCTACAATCTTGCGGGTGCAGACAGCAATGACGCCCGCCAAGAGTTGCAGCGCGTTTTTTCCCCCGCTTTGGCCGAATACTCCACACAGATCACACAGAATGCCGCGCTGTTCGCACGTATCGAAAGTCTCTGGGAAGCGCGTGAGACGCTTGATCTCAACGACGAACAGGCCCGTGTTTTGATGCTCACACGCCGTTCGTTCGTGCGGTCAGGCGCCAAACTCGAAGGCGCGGACAAGACCCGTATGGCGGAGATATCTTCGCGTCTTGCCACTCTGGGGACCGAGTTCACTCAACGCCTTTTGGCGGATGAGGCCGATTGGTTTCTGGAACTATCAGAGGAGGATCTGGAGGGGTTGCCCGCCTTTGTTGTCGATGCAGCGCGGTCTGCGGGTGAGGAAAAGGGTCTGTCAGGGCCATGTCTGACCACGTCGCGCTCATTGATCTCGCCGTTTTTGCAATTCTCGCCGCGCCGTGATTTGCGGGAAAAGGCGTTTCATGCGTGGTCCTCACGCGGAGCGCGCGGGGGAAAGAATGACACCCGTGCGATTGCCGCTGAGACGTTGAAGCTGCGCGAGGAACGCGCCAAGCTTTTGGGCTATGACAGCTTTGCCGCGTTCAAGCTCGAAACCGAAATGGCCAAAACACCCGATGCGGTGCGCGGGTTGTTGATGCAGGTTTGGGAGCCTGCGAAACGGGCCGCTGAGCGCGATGCCAAAATTCTTGAGACGATGTTGCATGACGACGGGTTCGAGGGGCCATTGGAGCCTTGGGACTGGCGCTATTACTCCGCCAAACGGCGCAAGATCGAGCATGATCTCGACGAAGCGGAATTGAAGCCTTATCTGCAACTTGATCGGATGATTGAGGCGGCGTTTACCTGTGCGACCCGTCTGTTCGGGTTGGAGTTCGAGGCGCTTGATGTGCCGCTTTATCACGCCGATGCGCGGGCGTGGAATGTGACGCGTAACGGTGAACATATCGCAGTGTTCATTGGTGACTATTTCGCTCGTGGGTCAAAGCGCTCGGGGGCATGGTGTTCGGCCATGCGTAGCCAGAAAAAGCTCGGGAAACCTGTCGCGCCGATTGTTGTAAATGTGTGCAATTTTGCCAAAGCGCCCAAAGGACAGCCGAATTTACTGTCCTATGATGATGCGCGGACATTGTTCCACGAGTTCGGTCATGCTCTGCACCAAATGCTGTCCGATGTGACCTATGAGTCGATTTCGGGCACCTCGGTGGCGCGTGATTTCGTCGAACTGCCCTCGCAGCTTTACGAGCATTGGTTGGAAGTGCCCGCCGTCCTCGAAGAGTTCGCAACTCATGCCGAAACCGGCGAGCCGATGCCCGCCGATATGTTGGAGCGTCTCTTGGCGGCTCAGACCTACGATCAGGGCTTTGCGACGGTCGAATATGTCTCGTCAGCGCTTGTCGATCTTGATTTCCATGACGGGGATGCACCTGCCGATCCGATGCAGGCGCAGGCCGAAACATTGGAACGGATCGGGATGCCGCACGCGATCACCATGCGCCATGCCACGCCGCATTTTGCTCATGTGTTTTCGGGGGATGGTTATGCCTCTGGCTACTATAGTTACATGTGGTCAGAGGTCATGGATGCCGATGCCTTTGAGGCCTTTGATGAGAACGGCGCATTTGATCCTGCGACGGCCAAAAGCCTTGAGGACAACATCCTGTCGCGTGGCGGGTCAAGCGATCCTGTCGAGCTTTACACCGCATTTCGCGGGCGGATGCCGGGTGTCGGCGCGCTGCTCAAAGGGCGCGGTCTGGTCGAGGACTAAGTCGTAAACACAGGGCGAGGCGGATCAATCGGCCTCGCCTGTCACATCCTTATGGATGATGACATCGGCGCGCGGGTAGGCGTCGAGAATGGCACGTTTGAGACCTGCGGAGATAGCATGGGCTTCGCGCAGGGTTTGATCTCCGTTTACTTCGATATGGACGTGGACAAAGGGTTTTGACCCCGCCATGCGAGTCTTGAGGTCATGGAAGTCGTCAACACCTTCAAAGTTGCGAGTGATCTGTTCGAGGTCCTCTACGATCTCTTGAGGGGCGGAGCGGTCCATAAGGGCATCCCACGCGCCCTTGCCGATCCGTAACGCTCCCAGTGCAAGCATTCCTGCCGCGCCCAAGGCGACCACGCTGTCGATCATGGTGAGGCCGAATGCGGCTGAGGCCATGAGGGCAATAATCGCGCCGACGTTGGGCACGAGATCGCCGAGATAGTGTAAACTGTCAGCGGCGACGACCTTGGACCCTGTGGCTCGCGCAACGCGGCGTTGCCATAGGACAAGGCCTGCTGTGAGGGCGATTGAGAACACCATCACCGCGATGCCTTCGGCCTCTTGTCCGACCCGCACAGGGGCAGGGGAGAGGAGGCGGCGCAGGGCGGAGACGGCGATGACGCCGCTCGACATCAAAATAAAAACAGATTGCCCGAGGGCGGCGAGGTCTTCGGCAGAGGTATGTCCGAACCGGTGGTCGTCATCGGGTGGTCGGGCAGCGTAATAGATGGCCATTAATCCGCCGAGCGCCATCATTAGGTCCATCGCGCTGTCGGCAAGAGACGCTCCGATAGACAACGCACCCGTTTGGGACAGCGCCCAAAGTTTGGCAGCGACCAGGATCGCGGCGACACACACAGAGGCGATGCCCGCGGAGAGGTTCAATCTATTGTCTGTCATCATCAGTAGTGTCGCGCCCTTTGAGCGGTCAGATCAACATCAATTTGTCGCGGACACGCGCCCACGCCCGTGTGGCGAAGTCGTCTTTGGCGGGCTCTAAGCAGTTGCGGGCAAGGAACCAGTGGAAATAGCCCGCATAGTCGAAATCTCTCATGGTCTCGGCGCCGTGGGATAAGGCGGCGGTAAGGTCGGATTCGGTGCGCGGCGTCAGGGTGGCGTGCCAATAGTCGGATTTGGCGCAGGTGGCGACGGGTTTGCGTTGCATCAGTGCTTCGAACCCTGTCGACGAGTTTTGGGTGATCACCATGTCGGAGGCCGCAATCAGATCGTGCACGGAGGCATCTATGATTTCGACATTGGGCAGGGCTGCGGCAATGTCCATCACCCGAAGTCGTGCTTGTTTTGACTGAAGTGGGTGCGGTTTCACATAGACGCGGGCGGACGGGTCATAGGCGGACGCCGTGCGGATCATTTGCTCGGTGCCGAGATAATGCCTGCGCGGGGTTCGGTGTTCGATCCCTTGGCAAAAGATCACCGCCAACGCGGGGGCGAGAGAGGAAGAAAAACGTGGTTCCTGCCACAGCTTCGAGACGTTTTGTTCAAGCATGTAACTGCTGACGCCATTGTAGAAATAGTCAGCCTGTTCACGGTCCACATCTGCGGGGCAGAATTTGGCGAAGCGCAACGAGCTTTCCCAGCCGAAGCCAAGTTCATCCAGATACCAAAACCCCCAGATGTAGGAGGGGTGTGCATGGAGGATGGTCGGCCCGAACATTGCGGGGCCGCCCACAATGATGTGTAAATGCGGGCTTTGCAGAAGCGCTTGGCTTGTGCGGCTATTGCCCTCAACAAGGTGAACACGCATGGAGCGCTCTTCCAGTTGAGCGGAAAGTTTGACAAAGAAATCATGCTTTTGCTGCTTGATTGCTTCAAGCCAGCTGCCGTAAGCGTGGATCACAACCGACTTCAGCCCTGCGGGAATATTGCGGGCGGCGAGGGGGGAGATGAGGAGCTCTGTCATTGCTCTGTTACTCTAGGATTTCGTCGTCGTAGACGCCCCAGATGCCCGACTTGAGAAGCCATCCTTTATATCCGCCAGCGCTGGCCTCACACCATGAGATGTTGCATTCAAGGAGCTTGAGAATTGCGCCTTTTTCAGCCTGTGCGGACAGGCGGCTTGCGGTGTCGGGTTTGCGGTAAAGATCGACCATAGAATCGGTCACAACGGCGGTTCGCACGCCCGAAATCAACGTGTAGTGAATCCATCCCGTAGCGCCTTCGTTGTCGCGCACGCGACGCCAGTGGCCATATTCGGCGATCACCTCGAACGGGTAGCCGCGTTGTGTGAACACCCAGTCGATGCGATGGCTCAGCGATGGACCACGACGCAGGTTGGCTTTGTTGGCTTTGAGCGAGACAAAGCGGGGCAGGGGGAGATTCGTGACCGACCCGCGATCTGATTGGGGTGTGGCGGGGGCGGGCGTAATTTCGGTCTCGGTTGAAGTGGTGGCTTGATCTTGCGAGGCGTCTTGGGCGGAGGCCTGTCCTGTGAGTACCAAGGCGACCAAGGCGGCAAGCAATGCCACGCATCCTTTGACACGTCGCCCTGTCCGTCGCACAGATTGTGGATGTGGTGCGCTCTTTTTCAAGAACGCTTTCTTCAACACCTGCATGTCCACCCTCATGACCTCAAAAAGCACTTATAACGTTTGCGTATTACACTAAAGGATACGCGCCCGTTGGCCGAGCGTCTTATCGTCACGGTGTTATCGGATACCCCTTGCCCAGATGCAATGCTGTTTGCACAATGGGGGCACGCAACGGCGCCCGAATTGACGCCACGAAGGAGCACATATGCCCGACAAACGTCCCAAGGTTATCGTCACGCGCCGTCTTCCCGAGGTGGTTGAGACGCGGATGCGTGAACTTTTCGATGTGCGGTTGAACGAGACGGACGAGATTTTGTCGCGTGAGGCTCTAATAGAGGCGATGCGCGATGCGGATGTGATTGTGCCCTGCGTGACCGACCGGATCGACGCGCAGATGCTTGATGCGGCGGGCGGACGCGTGAAACTCATTGCCAACTATGGTGCGGGGGTCGATCATATTGATGTGGTGGGGGCTCATGCCCGTGGTGTGCTTGTCTCCAATACGCCTGGTGTGATGACCGAAGATACGGCGGATATGGCGTTGGGGCTGATTTTGGCGGTGACACGGCGGATGCCTGAGGGGGCTAAATTCATGCAGTCGGAGGACTGGCGTGGATGGGCGCCGACGGCCTTTATGGGGCAGCGCATTGGTGGAAAATCTTTGGGGATTCTCGGCATGGGGCGTATCGGGCGGGCCTTGGCACGGCGCGCGACTGCGTTTGGCATGTCGGTTCACTACCACAACCGCACACGTCTGCACCCGACGATAGAAGCCGACTATAAGGCGCAGTGGTGGGACAGTCTTGATCAGATGTTGGCGCGGGTTGACGTGTTGTCGATCAACTGCCCGCACACACCCGCTACGTTCCATTTGATTAATGAGCGGCGTCTCAAGTTGATGAAGCCATCTGCTGTGATTGTGAACACGTCGCGTGGTGAAGTCATCGACGAGAACGCGCTTACCCGTGCGCTGCGGCGAGGCGAGATTGCAGGGGCGGGTCTTGATGTGTTCGAGCATGGCCACAAAGTTAATCCGCGTTTGCGCGCATTGCCCAATGCTGTGTTGTTGCCTCATATGGGGTCGGCCACCGTCGAGGGACGCGTTGAAATGGGGGAAAAGGTGCTGCTCAACATCTACACTTTTGCCGATGGCCACCGCCCGCCTGATATGGTCGTGCCCGATATGATTTGAGGTTTTTGGGAACCTTTGGGGTGCTCTGATGCGTTGTCTTTGTAGATTGGAAACGCAACCTACACGAAAGGACGGCCCACATGTCTTGGGACATCATCGAAGGAAAGTGGAAACAATTCAAAGGCAAAGCCCGCGAAGAATGGGGCGAATTGACCGACGACGAGTTGGATCAGGTGTCGGGTGAACGTCAACAGCTCGAAGGCCTGTTGCAAGAGAAATACGGCAAGACCAAAGCCGAAGCGAAAGAGGCGGTGGACAGTTTCGCAGCCCGTGTCCACAATATGTAACCCAACGTGGCGCAAGATAAAAAGCGGAGCCAAATGGCTCCGCTTTTGACTGTTTGGGGCGCAGTTAGTCGCGCTGATCTTTGATAAAGGTGCCGTTGTTGAGGTCTTGCATCGCTTGGTGCAACTCGGCGCGGGTGTTCATCACAATGGGGCCGTGCCACGCCACTGGTTCTTTGATCGGCTGACCAGAGATGAGCAGGAAGCGCACGCCCTCAGGGCCAGCGCGGACCACAACTTCGTCACCCGTGTCAAAGTTGACCAAAGTGCGGTTGCCCGACATATCGCGGATGTTGATCTCTTCACCCGCGACCTCTTTTTCGACCCGCACGCCGTAAGGATTAGAGGCGTCACGGAAACTACCCGCACCGGCAAACACATAGGCAAAGGTATTGGCATAGGTGTCGACAGGCAGGCGTTTGGTGGTGTTGGGGGGCACGCTCACGTCGAGGTACAGCGGATCAGCGGCGATGCCGTCCACGGGGCCACGTTTGCCCCAAAAATTGCCCGTGACGATTTTCACGCGGGTGCCGTCATCGTCAATGATTTCAGGAATGTCGTGACCTTGGATGTCTTGATAGCGTGGGGCGGTCATCTTGAGCGAAGAGGGCAGGTTGGCCCACAGCTGGAACCCGTGCATCTGCCCCTGCGCGTTTCCGCGTGGCATCTCTTGGTGCATGATGCCTGAGCCTGCGGTCATCCATTGCACGGAGCCCGCGCCCAACACGCCGCGATTGCCAAGACTGTCGCCGTGTTCCACCTCGCCATCAAGCACGTAAGTGATTGTCTCGATGCCGCGATGCGGATGCCACGGAAAGCCCTTTTCGAACTTCGCGGGATCATCGTTGCGAAAGTCGTCGAACAGTAAAAACGGATCAAATTCGCGCGGCTTGTGAAAGCCGAACGCGCGGTACAGATGAACGCCAGCGCCCTCTAAGGTCGCTTCGGCGAGGCTTTCGGATTTAACGGGGCGAAATGACATAACGGGCCTCCTTTTCTTCTCCCTATATGGGAGTGTGTGGTGGCGCGCGTAAATACCGTTTGGCGGAGGGCCTTTGTGCATAATCGCGCAAAGGCCGCTCCGTTCTATTTCTTGTTGTTGTAGACGTTCTCTGGCCCCGGGAAGGCGCGGGATTTCACTTCGTCGGCGTATTGCGCCACGGCGTCCTCGATGGCGGGGCCAAGCGCGCCATATTTTTTGACGAACTTTGGCACCCACGGGTTGAGTCCAAGCATGTCTTCGAGCACCAAGATCTGCCCGTCGCAATTCTTGGAGGCCCCGATGCCGATGGTTGGAATATCAATCGCCGCGGTGATTTGATCGGCCAGTGGCTCCATAACCCCCTCGACCACCACGGCAAAGGCACCCGCCTCTGCGACGGCCTTGGCATCGGCGATGTGCATGTTCCATGTTTCTTCGTCACGGCCTTGGGTTTTGAACCCGCCCATGACGTTGGTGGATTGCGGGGTGAGGCCAATGTGGGCCATCACGGGAATGCCGCGTTCCACAAGGAATTTGATGGTTTCGGCCATGCGAGCGCCGCCCTCAAGTTTCACCGCTTGGCATTGGGTTTCTTTCATGATCTTAGCCGCATTGCGGAACGCCATGTTGGGGCTTTCCTCATAGGTGCCAAAGGGCATGTCGACGACGATCAGCGCCCGTTTTGTGCCGCGCACCACCGCTTGACCGTGCACAATCATCAATTCAATAGGCACACCAACTGTGCTTTGCATGCCGTGCATCACCATGCCAAGGCTGTCGCCCACAAGGATGAAGTCGGCGTGTTGATCGACAATGGCCGCCGTGTGCGCGTGATAGGAGGTGAGCGAGACAATCGGCTCGCCGCCCTTGCGGTCACGAATTTGCGGGACGGTGATGCGGCGGATCATTTCGTTTTGGACTGACATAGGTGGCTCCTTAGCTCGGGTCGGCGACGCGTTGGTCAATGAGTAGCACATCACCGAAACGCACAGCGAGAAGAATGACGGCAGGGGCGGAAATCTGGCCTTCGATCGGCTCTAACGTTGCGGCATCACGCACATCAACGGATTCGATTTTGGCGCGGGGTTCTTTCTCGATAAAGGCGCGGATGGAGGCTTCAAGTTCGGCGGCGGTGCGCCCGTCCGATGCTTCGTAATCGCCGTAGGCCAAGGCCTTGTTAAGGATCAGAGCGGCTTGGCGGTTCTCGGCACTCAGGCGCACATTGCGGCTCGACATGGCCAATCCGTCCACCTCGCGCACAGTTGGCACGCCGTTGATTTCTATGGGGATATCCAGATCGCGGACCATCGTGCGGATGACCAGAAGCTGTTGGTAGTCCTTCTCACCAAAGAAGGCCTCATCGGCACCGACGATATTGAACAGCTTGGTGACGACGGTGCACACGCCTTTGTAGTGATCGGGACGCAACGCGCCCATCAACATGTGTTCCAAGCGCTCGGTTACAACGGTGGTTTGTTTGAGTGGGTGATACATTTCATCCACGTCAGGGCAGAACACCGCGTCCACGCCCTCGGCCTCAAGCAAGGCAAAGTCGCGGGCCTCGTCGCGCGGATAGGCGTCGAGATCGGAGCTATCGCCAAATTGGGTGGGGTTCACAAAGATCGTCGCAACAACGCGGTCGCACTTGGCTTTGGCGGCTCGTACAAGCGTCAAATGTCCTTCGTGCAGGTAGCCCATTGTTGGCACCAGACCAACAGTGGCCCCCGCAGATTTGAAATCTTTGACGGCGTCACGGACCTGAGCCTTTGTGCGGCAAATTTTCATGTGGATGGCTCCCTCACTCATTCGGCGGGCAGGTTAGTGTGTATGCGGCAGCGCGGCAAGACGCATAGAAACCCGTCTTTGACCCATGCGGGCCAAGAAACACCACTGGCATTTCAAACTTTTGCCCGAATTCGCGGTGAGTAAGAATGCAAAGAAATGTTCAACGCTTGGGTGGTCTTATGGCGTCATTGAGTAAGGTATTTGCGGTTTCCGTTTTGGTTGTCGGATTGGGAGCCATCGGGTTTGTCGGGTATCAATACTATCAGATGTCTGGCGATCTGGTATCGACCGAGAGTGCCGCATTAAGTGAGGCTACGGATGTGGTCGATGCGGCGAGCGCAGTTGTTGTCGCTGACGCAAAGCCGAAGAAGAAAAGCTTTTTCGACCGGTTCAAATCCAAAGACACCGAGGTTGCGGACGTCCCACCCGAAGAGGTTCTCACCATGGAGTGCAATCAACGTGGCGCGCGCAAAAGCTGTAGCGTGGTGCGGGAGGCCGAGGAGGAATGACGAGCCTGTTGCGATACGGGTTCGTCGCCTAGAGACACGCTCCTCACAGTTTGAAAACGCGCGACCTGCTTTGCAGCGGCGCGTTTTGACGTTGACAGGCATGGCGCGATCAGGCCGCTAATTCGTCCCATGCTTCCAAGGCCTTAGCGGCATACATCAAAACAGGTCCGCCGCCCATCTGGACGCACATGGCGAGCATCTCGGCCAGTTCCTCGCGGGTTGCGCCTTGTTTGGCCAAGGCCTCGACGTGGAAGCCGACACAGGGCTCGCAGCGTACACCAATGGCGATGGACAGGGCCACCATTTCTTTGGTCTTGGCGTCCAGAAGATCGCCTTCCATTGCGGCCTGTGACATTGCGCCGAACCCTTTGGGGATGTTGCGGTTGGCTTTGTTGAGACTGCGCAGCGCGTTGCGCATGCTTTCGTTCTTTTCGGTCCAGCTCATCGGGGAAACTCCTTTGTCCGCGTCTGTTGTTTGCGCCACCATGCGCAGGAAAGTCGGGCGGAAGCCTTGATCCGTATCAAGGTATTCGGAGGTATGAATGAGTTTAGCGATAAGGGCGGCGTTTGGGCGCATGTCCGTCGTCGTAGCGCGATTTGGACGCATAGTGACAGGCTCCGCCTTGTGGCACGGCGAGGCGTTCGAGAGCTTTCATCAGACGGGTCCAAAAGGCCATGGGTGAGTCTCCTATGCGGTCACTCTAATAGAAAAGGGCCCGTCGATAAACGGGCCCAATTCCAGTGTCGGATTGCTGTCGGACATCTGTCGGACCTTTGTCGGGCCGCGACAGAGATCCGGCTTATTGTGGAATGTCGCCTGTGAGGCCTTCAACGTAGAAGTTCATGCCAGCAAGCGTGCCGTCGTCGGCCACTTCGCCTTCAGCCAACCAAGGTGTGCCGTCCTGCTTGTTCAGCGGGCCGGTGAAGGGGTGGTATTCGCCGGACGCGATTTTGTCTTTGATCTCCAAAGCAGCAGCTTTCACGTCTTCGGGAACCGCGTCGGTGATTTCACCAATGCCGACCATGCCTGCGCCAATGCCATCCCATGTGTTATCGCTTTCCCAAGTGCCATCCATGACCGCCTGAACACGATCGATGTAGTAAGGTGCCCAGTTGTCGATGATCGAAGACACGCGTGGGAATGGTGCATATTCCGCCATGTCAGAGGCCTGACCGAAGGTGATGACATTGCCCGCCTTTTGCGCGGCAGCGTGTGGCGCGGTGGAGTCGGTGTGTTGCAAGATCACGTCTGCGCCTTGGTCGATGAGCGCTTGTGCGGCATCGGCTTCTTTCGCAGGGTCGAACCATGTGTAGGCCCAAACGACGGAGAACTCGACGTCAGGGTTCACTTTCTTGGCGTGGATATACGCGGCGTTGATGCCGCGGATCACTTCGGGGATCGGGAAGGATCCGATGTAGCCAACTTTGTTGGTCTTGGTCATCATGCCCGCGATGGTGCCCTGAACGGCGCGACCTTCGTAGAAACGTGCGGAATAGACACCTACGTTGTCGGCGGTTTTATAGCCCGTGGCGTGTTCAAATTTCACGTCGGGGAATTTCGCCGCGACGTTGATGGTCGGGTCCATGTAGCCGAAAGAGGTGGTGAAGATGATGTCGGAACCTGACAGCGCCATCTGTGTGATCGCGCGTTCGGCGTCTGCGCCTTCGGGGACGCTTTCTTGGAAGACGGTTTCGACTTTATCGCCGAAATGCTCTTCGACTTTGAGACGGGCTTGGTCGTGCTCATAGGTCCAACCCCCGTCGCCCACTGGGCCAACATAAATGAAACCGACCTTGGTTGGATCGTCGGCCATCGCGGCGCTTGTGAGGCCAACAACCAAAGCGGTTGTGGTCATAATTTTTTTGAACATAGCAGTCTCCCGGTTCGTTTGGGGGCGCGTCCCCCATTTGAGTTTGGCCCTAATGGGCTTCAAAAATCCGGCCCAACATCGCGGGACCATTCATGGCGCCTTTGGTGCGAGCGGAAATGATGACAAGAACCACGATTGTGGCCAAGAATGGCGACATGGACAAAAGCTCCACCGGAACCTTTGCGCCCGCCGCCTGTAGATTGAGTTGCAGCACGGTGATGCCGCCAAAGAGGTATGCGCCGATGAGGACGCGCGGGGCGCGCCAACTTGCGAATACGACAATCGCAAGCGCGATCCAACCAATACCTGCGGTAATCCCGTCGGTCCACTGTGGGACGCGCACGAGGCTGATATACGCGCCGCCGAGACCCGCCATCGCGCCACCAAAGCCGATGGCCAAGACGCGGACAAGGCGGACCTTGTAGCCGAGCGCATGTGCGGCGGTGTGGTTTTCTCCGACCGCGCGCAAGATCAAGCCTGCGCGGGTGTATTTGAGGACAGCCCAGACCAATACAACCGCCAAGAGGCTCAGGTAGACCATTGCGTCATGCTGAAAAAGCACCTGACCGAAAAACGGGATGTGTTCGAGCAGGGGAATGTGCAGATCGGAGACTGAAGGCGGCTTGATGCCCACGTAGTTTTGACCCAAGAGAGACGCCAAGCCGATCCCGCCGAGCGTTAAGGCCAAGCCGCTTGGAACCTGACTTGCGAGGAAGACTTGCGTCAGGAGGGCAAACAGCATCGACAGGAGCGCGCCCCCGAGGGCGGCGGCGATGAAGCCGAGTGTGGGGCTGCCTGTTTCGACGGCGACGATGAAGCCACAGACTGCGCCTGTGATCATCATGCCCTCGACGCCGAGGTTCAACACGCCGGAGCGCTCGACCACGGTTTCGCCCAGAGCGGCCAGAAGGATCGGCGTGGAGGCGACCATCAAGGAGGCCAGCAAGACGGCGATATCAATGGATCCAAACATCATTGTGCGCGCTCCTTTTTAGAGGTCCAGACGACGCGGTAATTGACCAAGATGTCCATCGCCAGAAGCGTCATCAGCAACATGCCTTGGAACACCTGAATTGACGCAGAGGGCAGGCCGAGCATGAATTGCGCCAGTTCGCCACCGATAAAGGTGAGTGCCAAAAGCAGCCCTGCGAGCAGGATTCCGACGGGATGGAGGCGGCCCAGAAAGGCGACGATGATGGCGGTAAACCCGTAGCCCGAATTGAAGTCGATGGAGATTTGACCCGCGGGGCCTGTGACTTCGAAAATGCCCGCGAGACCTGCGAGGGCACCTGCTGTGCCGAGACAGAACAGGACGAGGCGTTTGGCGTTGACGCCTGCGAACCCTGCGGCGCGGGGGCTTTCGCCCGAGAGACGGATTTGAAAGCCGAGCATGTGTTTGTTGATCAGTACATAGGCGGCGACCACGGCGGCGAAAGCGGCAATGACGCCCCAGTGTGCGCCTGTGCCCGCGATCAGTTCCGGATTGGACATGGAGTCGATGCGGCTGAGGTTGCGCGATCCGGGAAAGCCGTTGCCATCGGGGTCACGCAGCCATCCCAGAGCGGCGGAGGCGAGCAGTTGTTCGGCCACGTAGACGAGCATCAGAGAGACGAGAATTTCGTTGGTGTTGAACCGCGTTTTCAGAATGGCGGGGATCATGGCCCAGAGCGTCCCGCCTATGGCTCCTGCGATGACCATGAGCGGGAAGATGAACCATGCGTCCATCGGGTAGAGCGCGAGGCCTACGGAGGCTCCTGCGAGCGCGCCCATGATGTATTGGCCTTCCGCACCGATGTTCCAGATGCCCGCTTTGAAGCCGAGGCTCAAACCAATGGCGATCAGGATAAGCGGGGCGGCTTTGACCAGGAGTTGCGGACGCGAATAGGACGCGAATTGTTCATGGAACAGCGGGTCCCAGAAAATCGTGCGAATGGCTTCCAACGGGTCTTTGCCCATCAGCGCGAACAATATCCCGCCAAGCACCATCGTGATCAGCACCGCCAAGAGCGGTGTTACAATGGTCCATAGTTTCGACGGCTGTGGCCGTTTAACGAACGCGATCATATCTCGGCCACCTCCATGTCGTGTGCCCCGCCCATCATCAGGCCGATTTCCTCAACCGTGAGGCCTTTTGCCACCCGTGGCGGGCTGAGACGTCCCTCGTTTAGAGCGGCGAAGTGGTCGGAAATTTCCATAAGTTCATCAAGGTCTTGGCTGATGCACACCACCGCAGCGCCCTTGGCTGCGAGATCCAGAAGGGACTGCCGGATTTGTGCGGCGGCGGAGGCATCAACGCCCCATGTGGGCTGGTTGACGACAAAGACCTTCGGGTCTTGAAGTACTTCGCGACCGATGACGAATTTCTGCAAATTCCCGCCTGACAAGGACCGCGCCGCTGAGGCCGCGCTAGGCGTGCGCACGTCAAAGGCTTTGATAACCTCTTGGGCGAAGCCTTCGGTCTTTTTCCAGTTGATGAAGCTGTTTTGCGACAGGTTCTTGCGCGAATTCGCGGTTAAAAGCGCGTTTTCGGTCAGGCTCATGTTGGGGGCCGCTGCGTGGCCGAGGCGTTCCTCGGGCGCGGCCAGAAGGCCAAGGGTGCGGCGTGTATTCGCCCCTGTGTCGCTGATGTCCTGCCCGTCGAAAATCACACTGCCTGTGGCTGTTCTGGCCTCGCCCGAAAGGACGGAGAGCAGTTCATCCTGCCCGTTGCCCGCAACACCGCCGATGCCGAGAACCTCGCCTGCACGCACTTCCATCGTCACGTTTTTGAGGCGTGTGCCAAAGGGGTTGGCGGGAGCGAAATCGAGGCCGCGCACTTCGAGAAGGATCTCGCCCGCCTCGCCGCCTTCGCGGGTTGGGGTGTGCAGGGTTGCGCCGACCATCAGTTCGGCCATTTCGCGGGCCGTGGTGGCCTTTGGGTCGCATTCGCCGACGACCTTGCCGAGGCGCAAAATCGTGGCCTCATCGCACAGGGCGCGAATTTCTTCGAGCTTGTGCGAGATATAGAGGATCGAGGTGCCCTCGGACTGCAACTTGCGCAGGGTCGTGAACAAAATCTCGACCTCTTGCGGTGTCAGAACCGAGGTGGGTTCATCCATGATCAGCAATTTGGGGTCTTGCAGCAGGCACCGGATAATCTCGACGCGTTGACGTTCCCCCGCCGACAGATCGCCCACGATCCGGTCGGGGTCGAGCGGCAGGCCGTAGGTTTCCGAAACCTCGCGGATCGAGCGGGCCAGCTCGCTCATCTTGGGCGGGTTTTCCATGCCCAAGGCAACGTTTTCGGCCACGTTCAGCGCCTCGAACAGCGAGAAGTGTTGAAAGACCATCGCCACGCCAGAGGCGCGGGCGTCTTTGGGATTGGTGGGGGTAAAGGGGGCGCCGCGCATGTGCATCGTCCCGCTATCGGGTTTGACCAACCCGTAAATCATTTTGACGAGCGTGGACTTGCCCGCTCCGTTTTCACCAAGCAAAGCGTGGACTTCGCCCGTGCCAATGGTGAAGGACACGGAGTCGTTGGCCACGACGCCTGGATAGGCTTTGGTCAGCCCGTTGATCTTGAGAAGCTCATTCACCCCGTGCGTACCTCACTCGTGTTGTGCGCGATAGAATCCCGTTGTCCCGCCAAAGATAGTAGGCGGGCCGCGACCCCAATCGCAATGGCCTGAGGATGTTTTCCAAGCTCAGGTTGCCCAATTGGGCAGCAAATGCGTGTAATTTCGGCGTTTGAGTGCCCTAAGCTGCGCAGTTTGCTGCGAAAACGGGCCCATTTTGTTTTGGACCCGATCAGGCCGAGGGCGGCAAAATCATAGTCCAAAAGGCGGTGGCACAGCTCCAGATCGAGCGCGTGCGAATAGGTGAGGATCAAATGCTCGGCGGTCTGTGGCGCGTGGCGCACGACGTCGGCGGGATTTGTGGCCACGAGGGGCGAGACGCCGTCGGGAATGTCCTCGGGGAAACGGTCGGCATGGGTGTCGACCCATGTGATGTCGAAGGTGGGCAGAGGGGCCAGAGTGGCGACAATCGCGCGCCCAACGTGGCCTGCGCCCCAAACCCAAAGGGGACGCGCGGCGGGGCGCACGGGCTCAACCATCCACCCGTCGATCAGGCGCGGTTCAAGCGTTCCTGTGGCGCGGGCCTCGGCAAGGGCGCGGGTGACGCCAAAGGGCATGTCGCCTTCGCCCCGTGCGAAAACATCCTCCGCAATGTGGTCGGTGCTGTCGAACACTTCGGTGAGCAATGTCACCGCCCCGCCGCAGCATTGGCCCATCGCGGGGCCAAGCGGGATGCGGGACAGGCGCGGGGCCGTGAAGGCGGATTTTACGGCCTCATATTCCAAGGCGCCGCCGCCAATGGTGCCCGATTGCGCGGGGCCGTTTTCGTCGCGCCATACCAACATGGAGGCACCGACCTCGCGTGGAACAGAGCCATGCGTTTCGGCAACGACGATGCGTGCAACTGGCCCGTGTGCTGCGATAGCGCGGGCGAGGGCGTCCCGATCAAAGCTCACGCGCTTTTCTTCCCTATCGCGCGGGCGATGGCGGCGAGCAATTCCTCGGGGGTGGCAGGGGCGTTGAGGGCGGGATAGTTCGGCCCGCAACTTGCTACGGCGTCCGACAGTGCGAGGAAGGTGGAGATGCCAAGCATAAATGGCGGCTCGCCTACGGCCTTCGAGCGGAAGATGGTGTCCTCGCGGTTGGGCGCGTCCCAAAGTGCGACGTTGAAAATGTCGGGCGCGTCCGAGGCGGTGGGGATTTTGTAGGTTGAGGGTGCGTGCGTGCGCAGGTGGCCCTTATCGTCCCAGACAAGCTCCTCGGTGGTCAGCCATCCCGCCCCTTGGATAAATCCGCCTTCGACCTGACCGATGTCGAGCGCAGGGTTCAAGGACGCGCCTGCGTCGTGCAGGATGTCCGTGCGCAGCATCCGGTTTTCACCCGTCAGCGTGTCGAGGACCACTTCGGTCAGGGCGATCCCGTGGGCGAAATACAGGAAGGGACGGCCGTGACCCTTGATCCGGTCCCATTCGATTTTGGGCGTTTTGTAAAATCCCGTGGCCGAGAGGCTGATGCGGTTTTGATAGGCCAGAGAGGCGACCTCCTCGAAGGTCATCTCTTGCGTCCCGAAGGTCACTTTGCCGTCCTGCCATGTGAATGAACTCGCACCAAAGTGCTCGCTCAGGAAGGTTTCCAAACGGGTGCGCAGCGTGTCGCAGGCAGCTTTGACGGCCATGCCGTTGAGGTCCGAGCCGCTTGAGGCGGCGGTGGCCGATGTATTGGGCACTTTGGCTGTGTCGGTGGCGGTGATTTTGACACGCGAGGCGTCAACACCAAACGAGGAGGCGGCGACTTGGGCGACCTTCTGGAACAGGCCTTGTCCCATTTCGGTGCCGCCGTGGTTCATGCGTATGGAGCCGTCTTGGTAGATATGCACCAAGGCGCCCGCTTGGTTGAGGTGGGTCAGCGTAAAGGAGATGCCGAATTTGACAGGGCTGATCCCGAGGCCTTTTTTCAGGGTCGGGTTGGCTGCGTTCCATGCGTCCACCGCGGCGCGGCGGGCTTTGTAGTTGGTGCTGTCCAACAGTTTCGCCGTCATCGCGCCAAGGATGAAATCCTCGACCTCTTGGCCGTAGGGCGTGGTTTGGATCGCTGGGGTGGCGACGTCTGGCGTGCCCATGTCGGCGTAGTAGTTGCGGCGACGGATATCGGCGGGGTCGGCGTTAAGCTCGTGCGCGATGTGGTCGATCACCCGTTCGATGCCGATCACGCCCTGAGGACCGCCAAATCCGCGATAGGCGGTGGCGCTTTGGGTGTTGGTGCGCAAACGGTGGCTTTCAATGCGCACGTTGCGCAGGTGATAGGCGTTGTCGGCGTGCAGCATGGCGCGGTCGGCCACGGGCAGGCTGAGATCCTGCGCCCAGCCGCAGCGGGACATTTGCACAAACTCGATCCCCGTGATCGTGCCGTCATCGTCAAAGCCGCAGGTGTAATCAATGCGGAACTCGTGACGCTTGCCCGTGATGGTCATGTCGTCATCGCGGTCGTAGCGCATTTTGCACGGACGCCCCAGACGGGCGGCGGCGACAGCACAGGCGATGGCGAGGGCGTTGCCTTGGCTTTCCTTGCCGCCAAATCCGCCACCCATGCGGCGTGTCTCTACCCGCACGGCGCTCATGGGCAGGTGCAGGGCGTGGGCCACTTTGTGTTGGATTTCGGTGGGGTGCTGCGTCGAGGAATGTACCACCATATCGCCGTTGTCGTCAGGGACCACGAGGGCGGCTTGGCTCTCCAGATAGAAGTGTTCCTGTCCGCCAACCTCTAACGAGCCCTCAATGCGATGGGGGGCGTCGGCGATGGCGGAGGCCGCGTCGCCTTTGCTGTAGATGCGCGGGCCCTCTTCAAAGCGGGTATCGGCGGCCAATGCGTCCTCATAGGACAGGATCGCAGGTTTAGCCGCATAGGTGATGTCGGCAAGGCGCGCGGCCTTGCGGGCGATCAGATGCGATGTGGCCACGACCATGAAAACGGGTTGGCCGACGTAGTGAACGGTGCCTGTGGCCAGAAGCGGCTCGTCCTCTGCCGAGGGCGAACAGTCGGGCATTTCGTTGAAATCATCGGCGGACAGAACGGCGACGACACCCTCAAGGGCGCGGACCTTGTCGAGGTTGATCTCGGTGATGTCGGCGTGTGCCTCGGTCGAGAGGCCAAAGGCCAGATGCAGCGCGTTCGCGGGTGTGGGAATGTCATCGACATAACGCGCAGCACCCGTGACGTGGAGACGGGCGGCATCATGCGGGAGGGGTTTACCGACACTCATGGCTGCACCTCCAGAACGGATGTGGGCGCGTCGCCTGTTGTGCGCTCCAAAAGATAGCGCACCAACATGTTTTGCGCGGTTGTCAGACGGTAGTCGGCGGAGGCGCGCATGTCGGAGAGCGGTTGATAATCCTGCGCGAAGGCGGGCAGGGCCGCGTCGATCGTGGCGCGGGTAAAGGGCTGTCCGATGAGAGCGGCCTCAACCGCACTGGCGCGTTTCGGGGTCGCGGCCATACCGCCAAAGGCGATGCGGGCGGCGGTGATGGTGTCGCCTTCAACCGTGAGATTGAACGCGCCGCAGACGGCGGAAATGTCTTGGTCGAACCGCTTGGACAATTTGTAAACGCGCAGATCGGTAAGGCTCGCTTTGGGCACGGTGATGCTCTCGACAAATTCGGACGGTTGGCGGTCCTGTTTGCCGTAAGCGATGAAGAAATCCTCAAGCGCGATGGTGCGACGGGTGTCGCCACGGCGCAGGGTGAGCGTTGCATTGGCCGCGATGAGGGGCGGCGGGCTGTCCCCGATGGGGGAGCCGTTGGCGATGTTGCCGCCAAGGGTTGCCGCCGAGCGGACTTGGACCGAAGCGAAGCGGCGGAACATCTCCGCAAGGGAGGGGCTTTGCGCACCGAAGGCGGGGGCGAGATCTGCGATGGGGGTCATCGCGCCGATGGTGAAATCGGTGTCTGTCTCGGTAATGCCTACGAGGTCTTTGACCCCGCCGAGGAAAATGACCTCCTCAAGCGCCATGAGGCGTTTTGTGACCCAAAGGCCGACATCCGTTGCGCCTGCGATGAGCGTGGCGTCGGGACGCAGAGCATAGAGCGCGGCCAGTTCGTCGGCGGATTCGGGGCGCTCGATGAGGGCCGGAATGTCGAGCGGCGCGAACTCGGGACGAGGGGCGGGCTGTGCGGCGGCTTTCGCGGCGGCGCGCAGTATTGGTGCATAGCCTGTGCAGCGGCACAGGTTGCCGGCCAAGATGTCTTCGTGGTTTGTCTCGCCCTTGGCGTGGGCGGTGGCCAGTGACATGACAATGCCCGGCGTGCAAAAGCCACACTGGCTGCCGTGTTCCTGAATCATGGCCTCTTGGACGGGGTGAAGCGTGTCGCCCTGTGCCAATCCTTCGACCGTGGTGACGGATTTGCCGTGAAGTTGCGGCATGAAGAGGATGCAGGCGTTGAGCGCATGGGTGCCGCGTTCATCTTGCACCATGACGGTGCAGGCGCCGCAATCGCCCTCGTTGCAGCCTTCTTTGGTTCCTGTCAGTCCGCGTGTTTCACGTAGGTGATCAAGCAGAGTGTTCGTGTGGGTTGTGTCGGTTCGGACAACCTCACCATTGAGGCGGAATGTAATTTCCATCGGTCGGACCTGCCGCTGTCTTTTATAGGGAGTCGCGCCCGATGCGGCGGAAAGCGCGGTCCATTTCAGTCAGGAAACCACTCAAAGGGCCGAGTTGGCAAGTGTTAGTGTGACAAAAAGTCCCATTTTTTGCCCAACAGGTCAAATTTTGGGCGCTTTGTGGGCAGCGCACCGCGGGGCAGGGCGGTGGCGGCGGGATGCCAATGTGATCGGTTCGGGCGCTTTTTGGGTTGGCCCGCCCCGTGTGCTTGGGATAGCGTGCGCCCAATGAGTAGCCCCAGTTTCATCCACCTTCGGGTCCACACCGAATATTCCCTCCTTGAAGGCGCCATGCGTCTCAAGAAATTGAGCGGGATGGTTGCGGATGCGGGGATGCCTGCGGTGGCTGTGACCGACACCAACAATCTCTTTTGCGCCTTGGAGTTTTCCGAATACGCCAGCGGGGCGGGGGTGCAGCCCATCATCGGGTGCCAGATTGATGTGGCCTATGATGTTGCGGCGACGGGTGAGCGGCCACGCGGGCCTGCGCCTGTGGTTCTGCTCGCGCAGACCGAGCGCGGCTATGAGCATCTGATGAAGCTCAATTCGTGTCTCTACGTCGATAAGCACGACGGCATTCCGCAGGTCACGATTGAGGAATTGGAGCGGTATAGTGAGGGATTGATTTGTCTCTCGGGCGGATCAAACGGTCCCGTGGGCAAGCTGATCCAAGCGCAACAGATGCCCAAAGCACGGGCGTTGTTGGAGCGGCTCAAGGCGATCTACCCCAACCGTCTCTATGTCGAGTTGCAACGTCACCGTGGCGAAGACGGTCTGACGACAGAGGCCGAGCGCCTCACCGAGCGTCCCTTTGTGGAATGGGCCTATGATCTGGGTCTGCCGCTAGTGGCGACCAATGATGTCTATTTCCCTGATGCGGATATGTATGAGGCGCATGACGCGCTGATCTGTATCGCCGAAGGGGCCTATGTCGATCAATCCGAGCCGCGCCGCCGTTTGACGCCTGAGCACTATTTCAAGACGCCCGCCGAGATGGCCGCGCTTTTTGCCGATCTGCCCGAGGCGATTGAAAACACAGTGGAGATCGCCAAGCGGTGCGCGTTCAAGGCCTACAAGCGTGATCCAATCCTGCCGAAGTTTGCCGATGACGAGGTTGAGGAATTGCGCCGTCAGGCGTGGGAAGGTCTGGACAAACGTCTGGCCGTGATCGAACCCGCCGCGCCACGTGAAGAATACGAGGAACGGCTCAAGTTCGAGCTGGGCATCATCGAGCAGATGGGCTTCCCCGGTTACTTCCTGATCGTGGCCGACTTCATTAAGTGGTCGAAGGACAACAACATTCCCGTCGGTCCGGGTCGGGGGTCGGGGGCGGGCTCCCTTGTGGCCTATGTGTTGACCATCACCGATCTGGACCCGCTGCGCTATTCGCTGCTGTTCGAGCGGTTCCTGAACCCCGAACGTGTGTCCATGCCCGACTTCGATATCGACTTCTGCATGGATCGCCGCGAGGAAACGATCCGCTACGTGCAGGAGAAATATGGCCGCGACAAGGTGGGGCAAATCATCACCTTTGGTGCGCTTTTGTCCAAGGCCGCCGTGCGCGATATCGGGCGGGTGTTGCAGATGCCATACGGGCAGGTGGATCGGCTGTCGAAGTTGATCCCTGTCGAGGGCGTCAAACCCGTCTCGATCCATCAGGCGCTCCAAGACGAGCCGCGCCTGCGCGAAGAGGCCCGCAACGAGGAGGTCGTCGACCGCCTGTTGCAACACGGCCAAAAGGTCGAGGGGCTGCTCAGGAACGCCTCAACCCACGCGGCGGGTGTGGTGATCGGGGATCGCCCGATTGACGAGCTTGTGCCGCTCTACCAAGACCCCCGTTCCGATATGCCCGCGACCCAGTTCAACATGAAGTGGGTGGAGCCTGCGGGCCTTGTGAAATTCGACTTTCTGGGTCTGAAGACGCTGACGGTGATCCAGTCGGCGATGGACCTGATCTTCAAATCGGGCCGTCCGTTGCATATCGCCGCTGACGGGACGCAGCTTTACGAGCCGCCCGAAGGCGGGGAGAACCAGATCAACCTCATCCCGTTGGATGACGAGAAAACCTACAAGCTCTATTCGGACGCGAAAACGGTTGCGGTGTTTCAGGTGGAAAGCTCGGGCATGATGTCCGCGCTGCGCCAGATGAAGCCGACCTGTATCGAGGACATCGTGGCGCTCGTGGCGCTCTACCGTCCGGGTCCGATGGAAAACATCCCGACCTATTGCGACGTGAAGCACGGGCGCAAGGAATTGGAGTCGGTTCACCCGACGATTGACCACATTCTCGAAGAGACCCAAGGCATCATCGTTTACCAAGAGCAGGTGATGCAGATCGCGCAGGTCATGGCGGGCTATAGCCTTGGCGGCGCTGACCTGTTGCGTCGCGCGATGGGGAAAAAGATCAAAGAGGCGATGGACGCCGAACGTCCGAAATTTGAAGCCGGTGCGGCCAAGAATGGCGTGTCGGCGAAAAAGGCCTCCGAGGTCTTCGACCTGTTGGAGAAATTCGCCAACTACGGTTTCAACAAATCCCACGCGGCGGCCTATGCGGTGGTGTCCTACCAAACGGGGTGGCTCAAAGCGAACCACCCTGTCGAGTTCATGGCTGGCGTTATGAACTGCGATATCCACCTTACGGATAAACTGTCGGTCTATGCCGAAGAGGTGCGTCGCGGTCTTGATATCGAGATCATTCCGCCCTGTGTGAACAGGTCTTTGGCGACCTTCGATGTGGTGGACCAAAAACTGGTCTATGCGCTCGGTGCGCTCAAAAACGTGGGCGGTGAGGCGATGCAACTGATCGTCAATGCCCGCGAAGAGGGCGGCAAAGAGTTCGTGACGCTGTTCGATTTTGCCCGTCGCGTCGATCTGAAACGTGTGGGCAAACGCCCGCTTGAAATGCTCGCCCGCGCGGGTGCGTTTGATCTGTTGGATAGCAACCGCCGCCGCGTATTCGAGAGCCTTGATGCGCTTGTGCAATATTCCGCCGCGATCCATGAGCAAAAGGCCTCCAATCAGGTTTCGCTCTTTGGCGATGCGGGCGAGGATTTGCCCGAGCCGCGTCTGTCGCCTGTGAGCGACTGGGTTGCCTCCGAGCGCTTGATGGAAGAGCAAAAGGCCATCGGGTTCTTCCTGTCCGGCCATCCGCTCGACGACTATGCCGCCGCACTCAAGCGCAAGAAGGTCGGCACGCTTGCAAGCGCACAGGCCAAGGCCGAGGCCGAAGGCTCCGCCGTGATGAAAGTCGGCGTCATGGTCTCGGGCTTTCGCGAGATGAAATCGTCCAAGGGCAACCGCTATTTCCGTATGAACATCTCCGACAGCACAGGGCAGCTTGCAGGGATCGCGATGTTTGCCCGCAAGCCCGAAGACCTCGATGCGGCGCGGGCCGTGTTCGAGAGCACGGACAAAGTCGTGGTAACGCTCGAAGGGCGGTTCAACGACGGGCAGTTCGACCCGACTATCCGCGCCGTGGCGCCGATGGATACGGTGGTGGCCGATGCGGGGGCAGCAGGGCTCAAGGTGTTCTGCGACGATGCGTCGGCGATTATTAATGTGAGTGAATTGTTGACGCGCGTGACGCGTGAGGCCAAACAGCCGCCCAAAGGCGTGTTGTCGTTTTGCCTGATGGCTCCCGACCTTCCAGGTGAGGTCGATATAGAAATAGACCGCCCATTCGTGATTTCGCCCGAAGTAAAAGGCGCGATCAAATCTATGGATGGCGTTGTGATGGTGGAAGACGACTGATGCGCATTTTGGCAGGCTTACTGACGATGACGGTCTTGGGGGGATGCCAGATGGCCGTGCCCGCCTTTAATGCGGCACCGGCCTCAACCGATGATGCCGCAGTGGCCGCGATGGTGTCGGATGCCACGGGGTCTGAGGTCGTGGTTGATGGCGAGAGCGACACGTCACAAGCGCAAGAGCTCGCAGACGCTTTCGAGGAAGCAGCGACACCTGCGCCCGAGCCAAAGGGGCTGTTCGCGTTCTTGAAGCCCGCGCCGCAGCCTTCGCCGCTTGAGGGCACGGATATTGAAGTGATTGAGAGCGCCGAGGCGCAAGAGGCCGAGACTACTGCAACGCAAAAGGGCAACGGTGGCATCTTTGCTTTTCTCAAGCCGAAAACGCAGACGCCTGCTGCGCCTGTAGCGCCGCAGAGCGATGCGCCCTCTGAGTCTGCAAGCGATGTTGAGACTGCCGCCCTTGCGCCTGATGCTCTAGAGGCGGAGGACGCAGCCGAACCCGCTCCCGTTGAGGCAGCCGCAGCACCTGCGAAAAAGGGTCTGTTCGGCGGCTTGTTTGCGGGAGGCGGTGCCGCAGGCGGGCCCAAGACGCTATCTACCGTTCAGCCTGGTGAGGTTCTTCCCTTTGGGACGGTTGGCATTGCCTGTGAGGTGAAGCCCACAAAGCAGGCCAAACTCGTCGATCAGTTCCCCCGCGAAGGCCGCGCTGTTTGGAAGCTCTACGATACCGATCCGTCCTCAACCAGTGCGCGGACCCAGTTCATCACGGGGTTCAAGGATAATTGCCCGCGTCAGGTGACGGCCTCTTTGGTGATGTTCGGTTCTGCCGCATTGCATGAGGTTCACCGCTATTCCAAGGACCGTGAGCAAGAGGCATGGTCGCAGGCTGATAAGGCCTATGAAAAGATCAAAGCCAAATCGTGCAGTGTGCGAAAAGGTGTGGGTTGCCCTGCCGAGAAGTTGCCAAAACTGGAAAGCCACATGGCGTTTGTCTCGGTCTACAAGACCTTTGGCGGTGCGGGCAACTGGTTGGAATTGCTGCTCGCAGACGGGAAACTGGTCACTGAGGAAGTGCGCTGATCCGACCCGCGTTACGGGGCTGTACGTCCTACCAGTGGGGCGGGCGTTGATCGGCAAGGGCGATCGACCCTTCTCCATCCGATTGGCGTGAGGCTTCGGCCTCGATCAGCATCCCGAGGCGACGCTGTATGATGTCGAGGTCTTTTTCCTGACGCGCGATGATATCGGACAGGTCATCCACGGTTTTCGTCAGGTGCGAAATTTGCTCTTCCAAGGCTGTGATGCGGTCGTTGTCTGACATATCTTCACTCTCCATTCGTCTCTTTACGGCTCATCCGCTTGCCCCAAGCGCCCCCTTGGGCTATGCCGCGAGCGACAAAGCGTCAAGGAACCAACCCGATGGCCAAGCCCAAAAAAACTCCGCGCCCCAAGGCAATCGCGCCGAAAGGCTTCCGTGATTATTTCGGTACTGAAGTGACCGAACGCAAGGCTATGCTTGATCGCATTGCCGAAGTCTATCATCTTTACGGCTTTGAGGCCTTGGAAACGTCGGCTGTTGAAACCGTCGAGGCGCTTGGAAAATTCCTGCCCGATGTGGACCGCCCCAACGAGGGTGTCTTTGCATGGCAGGAAGATGATTCCGATTGGGTGGCCCTGCGTTATGACATGACCGCGCCGCTGGCGCGTGTGGCGGCGCAATACCGTCAGGATTTGCCATCGCCCTACCGCCGTTTTGCGATGGGGCCGGTGTGGCGTAATGAGAAACCTGGCCCGGGACGTTTCCGCCAGTTCTACCAATGCGATGCCGACACCGTGGGCGCGCCCTCTGTGGCTGCCGATGCGGAGATTTGCGCGATGCTGTCCGATACGCTTGAGGCCGTTGGCATCGAGCGCGGGGATTACATCATCCGCGTGAACAACCGCAAAGTTCTCGACGGGGTTCTGGAGGCCGCGGGCCTGCCCGACACCGAAGAGTTCGCCCATGTGCGCGGCATCGTTCTGCGCACCATCGACAAGCATGACAAATTCGGCGATGCGGGTGTGACTGCCTTGCTCGGTGAGGGCCGCAAAGACGAGAGCGGCGATTTCACCGATGGGGCAGGGCTTGCGCCTGCGCAGATCGATTTGATCCTTGGGTTCGTTAACGGACGCCAAGCCGATAACGCCGCCACACTCGCTCGTTTGGGCGAGTTGGTGGGTGATGTGCAAACCGGGGTCGAGGGTGTGAACGAGCTGCGCGAGATCGCTGATTTGCTCGCGGGGCAGGGCTACGGCCCCGATCGCATCGTTATCGACCCCGCCGTTGTGCGCGGGCTTGGCTACTACACTGGTCCTGTCTACGAGGCGGAGTTGACCTTTGAAGTCACCGACGAAAAAGGCCGCGTGCGCGAGTTCGGCTCGGTCGCGGGCGGCGGTCGCTATGATGATCTGGTCAAACGCTTCACCGGTCAGGCTGTGCCTGCGACGGGCATGTCGATTGGCGTTGACCGTCTCTTGGCCGCTTTGCGGGCGACGAAGCGCATCGGGTCCGAGGAAGCGGGGCCTGTGGTCGTGACCGTCATGGATAAGGCGCGTATGGGTGATTACATGCAGATGGTCACGGAACTGCGCCAAGCGGGCATCCGTGCCGAGGTCTATCTGGGCAATCCCAAGAATTTCGGCAATCAGCTCAAATACGCAGACAAACGCAACTCCCCCGTGGCCGTGATCCAAGGCGGCGACGAGTGTGAAAAGGGCGTGGTGCAGATCAAGGATTTGATCCTTGGGTCGAAACTGGCGGAGAATGCCTCCCTTGAGGAATGGAAAGACCGCCCGAACCAATTCGAAGTGCCGCGGGATCAGTTGGTCGCCAAGGTGCGTGAGATCATTGAGAGCTATGCCTGATGAGCAAAACAACCTCTGAAAAACACCTCGTGCGCGCCGAGGCCGAAGCGCTGTGCAACCGGTTTGTTGCGGGCGGTGCGGAGCGGTTCGAGACGGATATTTTGCTGCCTGCCGAGGTGTTGCTTGATCTCTACGGTGAGGACATTCGCGCACGGGCCTATGTGACCTCCGATCCCGAGCGCGGCGAAATGGTGCTGCGCCCCGATTTTACGGTGCCAGTCGTGCAATGCCATATGGCGGGCGACGGGCATCCTGCGAGCTATACCTATCTGGGCGAAGTGTTTCGTAAGCAAGACGATCACCCGCAGCGCAGCAGCGAATATATGCAGGTGGGCTATGAGGTCTTTGGGGCCACGGATGCCGCCGATGCGGATGCGGACGTGTTCGCGAATTTCTCCGCGCAGTTGAAGGATTACGATCTGCGGGCGGCAACGGGCGATATTGGCATTCTGGTGGATGCGGTGCGCGGGTTGAACACGACCGAAGGACGGCGCGGGGCTTTGTTGCGTCACATCTGGAGGCCACGTCGTTTCCGCGCCTTGCTGAACAGGTATTCCGCGGGCGGCACGGAGCAGCGTGAGGCCAATCTCGAACGTGTGCGGGCCAATATGAGCAAGGATACGGAACCCTTTACGGGGCTTCGGACCCAACACGAAATTGATATGCGTATCAAAGAGCTCGAAGAGGACGCCGCACAGCCACCGATCTCCGAGGGGGAAGTCGAACTGCTCGACGATATTTTGTCGCTCAAAGAGACCGTGCCGAATGTGTTGTCGCAATTGCGCGATATTGCCGTGGATATGCCCGCCATTTCGGGCGCGGTGACACGACTGGATCGGCGCAGCGAAGCGCTGTCCAAGCGCGGGGTCGATGTGGACCACCTCGATTTCGAGGCCTCCTACGGGCGCACCTCGATGGAATATTACGACGGATTCGTCTTCGGATTTTACGCCGAGGCGCGTCCCGATTTGCCGCCTGTGGCCACGGGCGGGCGCTATGATGCGCTGACGGCTGTGCTTGGCCAAGGGGCAGGGGTGCCCGCTGTGGGCGGCGTGATACGTCCCGATCTGATGCTTGCCCTGAAGGGAGCCGTGTAATGACGATCAAACTTGGCGTGCCCTCCAAGGGGCGGTTGATGGATAAGACGTTTGAATGGTTCGCGAACCACGGCATTACACTGCGCCAGACGGGCGCGGAGCGCGAATACTCCGGCGCGGTGGATGGCATTGACGGTGTCGAGTTGGTGCTGTTGTCGGCGTCTGAAATCCCGCGCGAACTGGCAGCGGGGCGCATTCACCTTGGCGTCACGGGGTCTGACCTAGTGCGTGACAAGTTGAACCAATGGGACGCAAAAGTGGTCGAAGTCGCCCCGATGGGCTTCGGTCATGCCGACCTGATCATCGCCGTGCCAAAGGCATGGGTTGATGTCGATACGCTGGATGATCTTGATGCGGCGGCTGCGGCCTTTCGGGCGCACCACGGGTTCCGCCTGCGGATCGCGACCAAATATCACCACCTCGTGCGCGAATTTCTCAAGGCGCATGGCGTCGCGGATTATCAGCTCGTCGATAGCCAAGGGGCCACCGAAGGCACCGTGAAAAACCTCACGGCCGAGGCTGTGGCGGATATTACCTCGACGGGGGAAACCTTGCGGGCGAACCACCTCAAGATTCTGAACTGCGAGCCCGTGCATAAATCGCAAGCGACGCTCTTCAAAAGCCGCACGGCGGATTGGTCCGACGCTGACCGCGCGGCGATGTCGGTGTTCAAAAACATGCTGCAAGTGGGCGATTGAGTGACGACTGCGGTGCTGCGCTAAGGTTTTCGCGCGGGCAATGTCAGAGCAGGCCGATGTCTGCGAGGGTTTGCGCCAGATCGGCGGGCAGTTCGGATTCGTTTTCGCGGCCTTTCGGCAGATCGGCGGGGGCGTCCTCGGGTTTGAGGTACCGCCACCCTTGGAACGGGCGCCGTTGCACGTTTGTTGTGCGGATCAATTCGGCATCGAGCATGATCGCGCAACGGCGCACTCCATCGGTGCCGTGATATTCTTCTAACGAAACAATGCGTTGTCGTGCCTGAATGACGCCTTTTATGACCCAATATAGCGAGCCGCCTGCGAGCAGAGCGTCCTCTTGTTTGGGCCACATACGGGTGACATGGGAGGTTGTGCGCCCGCCACGCAAGGCGATACGCGCAGCCAAATCCTCGACGCTATCGACGCCGACGCAAAGCTTCACAAGATTGACGTGATCTGCCACAATACTCTCCTCAGGTCGAGCGTGACAGAATATGGCAATTGACCCCGAGTTCAAGTTGCCTTTCCATTCCAAGCGCGCTAAATCCCGCTGCCCACTCCTCATGATGTCAAAAGATCGGACTTGCTCAATGACCCGTTTCGCCGCCCCTATCGCTGAACAAATCTGGGATATGAAATACCGTTTCAAAGAATCGAGTGGTGCGCCGCTTGATGTCACTGTTGAAGACAGTTGGCGACGTGTGGCGCGATCTCTGGCCTCGGTCGAGACGGACGCGGCGGCATGGGAAGACAAGTTCTATTCCGCGCTCGAAGATTTCAAATTCCTGCCTGCGGGCCGCATTCTGGCGGGGGCGGGGACCGAGCGTTCGGTGACGCTGTTCAACTGCTTCGTCATGGGCACGATCCCTGACAGCATGGGCGGTATTTTTGACATGCTCAAAGAAGCGGCCCTGACCATGCAGCAAGGCGGCGGCATCGGTTATGACTTCTCCACCATTCGCCCCAAAGGGTCGGATGTGATGGGGGTGGCGGCGGACGCCTCTGGCCCGCTGTCCTTTATGGATGTGTGGGATTCGATGTGCCGCACGATCATGTCGGCGGGCTCGCGTCGCGGCGCGATGATGGCGACGATGCGCTGCGATCACCCCGATATCGAGGATTTCATTTCCGCCAAACAGGACGCCGCACGCTTGCGGATGTTCAACCTCTCCGTTCTTGTCACTGATCCGTTTATGGAAGCGGTCAAGGCGGACGCCTCGTGGGATTTGGTCTTTGGCGGCAAGGTCTATCACACCGTGCAGGCTCGTGATCTATGGAACAAGATCATGAAGGGCACCTATGATTACGCCGAACCTGGTGTGATTTTCATCGACCGGATCAACAAGCTCAACAACCTCAATTACGTCGAACAGATCGCTGCGACCAACCCCTGCGGCGAGCAGCCCTTGCCGCCCTATGGGGCCTGTTTGCTCGGCTCCATCAACCTTGCGCGACTGGTTGAGGCTCCGTTTGAGGATGGTGCCCGCCTCGATATCGACAAGCTCACCGATCTGGTGGCGACAGCCGTGCGGATGATGGACAATGTGGTGGATGCTTCGCGCTTCCCATTGGAGCAACAACGCCAAGAGGCACAGGCCAAGCGCCGCATCGGTCTGGGCGTGACGGGGCTGGCTGACGCGCTTTTGATGGTCGGACAGCGTTATGGCTCCGAAGAGGCCGCCGCTACGACCGAGGCTTGGCTCAAAGCCATCGCACGCGCCTCCTATCTCGCCTCCAGCGATCTGGCCAAGGAGAAGGGGGCCTTCCCGCTGTTCGACGCGGACAAATACCTCGCCAGCGGCTCGCTCACCCATATGGACCAAGACGTCAAAGACGCGATTGCCACCAACGGCATTCGCAACGCTCTGTTGACCTCCATTGCGCCCACGGGGACGATCTCGCTCTATGCGGGCAACGTCTCCTCGGGCATCGAACCTGTGTTTGCCTACGCCTATACCCGCAAGGTGCTGCAAAAAGACGGCTCGCGCACGGAAGAGGAAGTGGTGGACTACGCCGTGAAACTCTACCGCGACAAATTCGGCGCGGACGTCGAGTTGCCCGACTATTTCGTCAACGCACAAACCCTCGCCCCGCTCGACCACGTGCGGATGCAGGCGGCGGCACAGAAATGGGTCGACAGCTCGATTTCCAAAACCATCAACTGTCCCGAAGACATCAGTTTTGAGGACTTCAAAGAGGTCTACATGGAGGCATGGGATTCGGGCTGCAAAGGCTGCACGACATACCGTCCGAACGATGTGACGGGTAGCGTGTTGTCGGTGAGCGAGTCCTCCGATGACGTGCCCGAGATCGAAGAGGGCGCAGATGTGGTCTATCTCTCCGAGCCGTTGGAGCGTCCACAGACCCTTGAGGGTGCAACCTATAAGGTCAAATGGCCTGACAGCGAGCACGCGATTTACATCACCATCAACGACACCGTGCATGGCGGTCATCGCCGTCCGTTCGAGATTTTCATCAACTCCAAGAACATGGAGCATTTCGCGTGGACCGTGGCGCTCACGCGGATGATCTCGGCGGTGTTCCGTCGCGGTGGGGATGTGTCCTTTGTTGTCGAAGAACTCAAAGCCGTGTTCGACCCGCGTGGCGGCGCATGGATGCAGGGCAAATATATCCCCTCCATTCTGGCAGCGATTGGCGGCGTGATCGAACGCCACCTGATCGAGACGGGCTTCATCGAGGGCGAGGGCATGGGCCTCAAAACCGACCCCCAAGCACAGGTGGCCGTCATGGGTGAAAAACCCCGTGGCAAGGCCTGCCCATCCTGCGGCCAATACGACCTACGCATGGTTGAGGGCTGCATGACCTGCGGGGCGTGCGGTCACTCGAAGTGTGGGTGATGTTGGGTGGTGGGTGTGTTTGTGAATTACCCCAACCGATTTCCGTGAATCACCGCAACAGATTTCCAGAATGGGCATTTGACTTGGCCCAATGTTAACGAAGAAGGGTGGCGCAATAGCGCCGCCCTTTCTTATTTTGATTTATTGTCAGTGGGTTATTGGAATGTGGCGTCGACGTGTTTGCGTTCGTAGACGCTGCCGTAGTCCTCACCGTCCGGAGAGAAGGCCTTGATGCCGGCTACACGCAAGGTTGCAGTCATGGATTGCCAGCTCTTGCCGTAGGCCTGTGCCATTGTTCGCGGTGTGTAGAAGCGTTTATGGAACGCATCAGCGTCATCAGGGGTGATGAAGAGCTGATCTTTCTTGAGCTTCGGGTGCATCATCCATGTTGCAGGCGTGTGCCCATTCAAGACCAGACGCCGCATACGAACAGGTTGCCCGATACCGACTGTTTTCGCGAACATCTCAATGCTCTGGTTAAATGAGGGCTCCGGAGACAATATCGAGCAGACTTCGTCGTGATAGACGTAGAGGGCGGCATAGCCGTCAAAGTCGGCGTGGTTTCCGATCCTGACGATACGCTTTTCCTGGATGGCGCCGATGATGACCTCTGGGCCAACCATCAGGCGCGCGGCCGACTTCGAGATGTGCTCCCAACCGTGCTGGGCCTGGCGGAGCGGAGATGCACCAAGGAAGACACTGTCGAGAAAGCGGACACCATCAGCCGGGTCCCAGATTGCCTTGGTCCCAGCCTCACGAACAGAGGGCAGGCGCGGCGTTAGCACGCCTCCTTCGACCAGTAGATCAAATTGCGAGCGGGTCGCGCCGATCCCTTCGGCGAAGTCCTTGGCTGTGACCAATGTGCTTGCAGCTTTTAGTATCGAGCCCGCGCGCTTTGCGTTGAAGACTGTCCACGCGTCTGGCAAGCCGTCTTCTGGAACGACACCTTCGGCAGCGAGGATTTTTCTCAGACGTCTTTGATCTATGCCCGTGGCCCGTGCCGCGGTTCGCACCGAGTGGAGACGCCTCTCGACAACGGGCTCGCCAAGTAATTCGTCTCCGACATTCAGGGGCCAGGTCTCGACCATGTGCGTCCGCAGGATATGCCGAAAGGCCTCGTAATCGGGGTCATCGATGTAATCGTAGGCAAGACGGTCATACATCTTCGGGAAGATCTTTCGAGGACCGTCATGCGGTCCGCCTGGCAATCCCTGCAAGTCGTTCAAAGCCTTTCTGATCTCTTCCTCACCATGACGCGCGACCATAAATCCCAGGTCATAGATAAACCACTTCTCTTCGTCAGGGACCGCAGATGGAGCAGAGGTAAAGTGCCGCAGCAACGACGTCCCGAGCATCAGGCAATAGTTGCAGGCGGCATGGAGACTAAACTGATCGAGCCAAGTGCCAGTATCGCGACCTTCAAGACGATCATCCAGCCATGTCTCAAAGCCCGTTGGCTCACGTGACTCACGGGTCAGCTTTCCCGCCATGATGTCAGGAGCCAAAGAGGCGAGGTGAGGCGCTGAATCAAAGCGGAGTAAGGGCTTGCTCTCTTTCCAGAGCGGCACAATGGGATGATGATGCTCAAGGCACAAGGTGACATGCGGCACCAACCAGTGTCCGCGCATCGCCATGCTTGTTTTAGGGTCTGCGTGATCTTCAAGGTCGCGCAGAAGGCACTCCGGGCATCCGCGCATTTCGGAGAGTTGCAATACTTTTGACGGGAATATGTGTCCACGGAACAGGCGTTGGCGCCCTGTCACTCCGTCAGATGATGGGGACCATTCAACAACGTCAGACGGAATGTGGCAGTTGAAATCCTTCAAAGCATCAACCGCCTTTGAAGACCCCGCGATCAGCGCTTGAAAAGACGCCTCCTTGTCGGATGCAAACGTGGCGGCATCGACATGGGACGCCGCCGCGGTTCTCGAGACGAACGACGCGATGGTTTCACGGCGCCTTGGGGGGATTGAGCTTGGCATGAAATTAAGATGTTTTCCGCTGCCAACGGTGGGTCGGTGGGTCGGCCAGTCTCATTCTTTTCCTTTTGCAGATGAAGTTCTCGCGGGGCGAGAGGACACAGCATTCGGCACTCTCTCTTGTTTAGGATTATCTTGTGCCGTTTCGGCGTAAAGCGCAACTCTGGCTCTGGCTGTCCGGATTTTGGTCGACCTCGCAGAGGTGATCCTCCTCAACGTGTGCATCCGAATCGAAACGAGAGGAGCGCCCACAAAAACCACTGCTTTTGCAATATTGGAGGCTGTGGAAGAGGGTGGCTTTGGGTGAATCCGAAAAAACTTTCCCAAAATGGGCTTGCGAAAAACGACTCGAAAGATCGGCATTTCCCACTCCTGTCTGGGAAAGCCTGTGTGCGAAAAATAAGCTCGGAAATTTCGGGCTGCCAAACAAGTGTTGACCTCCAGCTTCTGAACTCAAATGTTCCCTTTGCGTTCTGATTTTGTGTGGCGATGTCCAGCCCTTGCAGCACTGATCATCAGTCGCGGGCACTGAGGTGACTCTCTGCTCTTCCGCTTAGCCCTTAATCACACAATTCGACACATTGGAGTTTGCCTACCATGAACAATAGAGACGCCTGGGTTCAAAAAATACGTTCCGCCGCCAATGCTGCCGATGTTGGGCCCACGGACACCGACCTCGCCGCAGCGCCAGTTTTGAACTACTGGCGACCCTATATTTCTTTTCAAGGCGCGCCCATTCTGTGGGGGATTGCTTCGGGGCACCCGAAAATAAAGGAAGGCTGGGTTTCGACCTCCCAGCTCGTCGCGATTGACCCCGACAAGGGATGGGCGCGCACGGTGTCGCGTTGGTATGCTCTGGGCAATCCATTTTCAGATTATGAGGCAATCATAGCCAAAGACCTCAGAATAGAAAAAGCAACTCCTGGGTTTGTGCAGTTCGACGTGCCTGGGTATCGGCCATTTGATGATATGTCACTTCTTGGCGAGCTATTGGCGGCTTGGCGGGAACGTATGGAGTGTGACGGCGGGGGCAAGGACTGAAATGTCGGAGAAAGAAGGCTAGAGGTGTTGCGGTTTCAAAAATGCGTCCGCGGAAGTAGCCAGCCAACGGGTGGGTAAAAAGGCTTACCCCCCTTTGGTGCCGTTTGCATGAAATGGCCCGTTGCGGTCATTTGCAGCAGTGATTGAATACCGCGAACTTAGAGTCCGTAGCGGATCTTCCGTCCAGAAACGATCGAATCTAGCGTGCCCGCATTTTCATTGCAGACCCGCTGAAAGCGTCAAATATCCGGCGTCCAACTGCGTAGTCCAATGCTTCATGAGTTTCGAGCCAGATCAACCCGCTGGCCTCGCAGTGTTTCGAACCGCAGACCAAGGCGCTCTCTGGATGGCCAACCGGCTCAACAGCGCGTTGGTAAGTCCGTGTCCTACCTTTCGGGGGGTGGTCTTTGCACCGAATGATTGCCAATGCTGCCTCCATTGGTAAGTGGCTTGGGGATTTTGCATCTATGCAATCTGAACTCGTCGAAGATGTCGAGGCTCTTTATCGCGTGCTTGCGCAGCTGCCATCCCAACGATTGCGCTAGTGCGGTGTGCTGTGGGCTTGAGAAGTGATAGTGGAGCGGGGTGCTAACGGCCCAGACCGGCCATTCACAACAATGTCAGGCGCTGCGTTGCAGCTTCCCCAGACCAGACATTCGCGCATCCTGCAACATTTCGATGGGAGAATTACAACTCTGCATCTCGTGCCGCTAAACATAGGCAAGCTGTCGAACACGTTTTCGTGCATTGACGAAAACAGTTTGGTTCTGCGTTTAGCTACGCTGGGGCCAAAAGAGCTGCCTCATGACGCCGTGCCACCTTGCGCGCTATGAGCTCTCGGTCGACACGAGCTTTCAACTCCGGGAAAAGCTCGAATATTTCTGCAACCGAGGGGCTGGGTAAAGTCTTTAGGCTTTGGGTTCCAATGTAGAGGCTTTCTGACAGGGCACCATCGGTTTCAACAATCTCATGGTGGTCAAAGAGCATATGCACATAGCGGACGCGTCCTCCGACAACACGTCTAACTTTCCCCTCGGAGAGAAGATGACAGGCAGGCACCAAGACCTGATCGGCTCCACAGACCAATTCAGCCCGCCAACCCCGCACGAGTACGCGATGCTGCGGTGAAACCCTCAGGTAGTTATGGTTTCCAATTGTACCGGGGGCAAATTCGATTGGGGCCTGATGACCAGACGCATCCACCTCAACGCACCCAATCCATCGCACCGTTTGCAAGCCGTGGTCATAGGTCCATACCTCGTCACCAATTTTAATAGCCTCAACGGGTTTAGTTCCAAATCTGGTTGTGACTGCTGTGCCGGCGACAAAGCAAGGCACACCAGGAAACTGTACGATCGCGGTTTCATCCAGATCTGATACTTGGAGTTTGGTGTTCCCCTTTTGCAAATTGGGATAGTCTGGATCTCCGGGTTGACCAGACAGATCGATGGCAAAGGTCTGCCCAACTGTTAGTGGAGAACCCGAGGGCGACGACGTAATTCGAATGAAGGCCGCCGGTTGGCTCGCATTCCCCCGCACATCACCTGCGCCGAGATAGTCGTAGGAGTAGGTAAAGCCACCAATTGTGACACTGTCGTTGAACAGAACAGTGCTAAGGGAAACTGAGCCTGACGGTTCATTAAACACCGCGCCAGTCGTGGTGCCGGTGGTGATGTTGATATTTCCTCCAGATATGCTTGGATCCCCGTTCACATTCTGAAGAGTCAATGAGACCGTAGTCATCTGCCTGTGTGCCTCTTATGCTCGCTAACCCGTGTTTATTGTCGCCCATTCATATTATTAGTTATTAGTAAGGGCGCAAAAGTCGAACGTTTAAACCTGTTCAGAGCTACAGTCCGATTATGGCAGGATTTAGGCGGCGAGGTAATGTTGGGAATGGACTATATGGCAAAGACAATTGTTACACTGGAGGTTCTGCAGACTGGCAGGCAAGTGTCGTTTTTGCTACGAATGTTTGCTTATCGCCTATGGTGTTGGTCGATGTGAACGGCCCAAAACCGACCTTGTCCGAAGGCAATGATGCCGCGTTGCGGCTTCCCCAAAATAATCTGGATGCTGACCTAATATGTTGGAGGACAACGACTGCTTCGGGCTGGGACCGGTCATCTGGTTGGCCGTACTGAAGCCTGCAAGGTCAAGATTTTCGTGTCGCACCACCACAAGTCCGCTTGGAGCCCATGTTGACATCTTTTTGCTTTGCGGCAATGTTCCGCGGCAGTCAAATTGGATGGACACAACGCATTGAATATCAAAAAGCGAACATTTGGTGTCGTTGGTCTGGGCAACTTCGGAAGTTCTGTTGCAAAGGAACTGCAGCGGTTCGGCAACCACGTAATCGGCATCGACATCTCCGAGGCGCGTGTCGCCAACCTTG
>NZ_JBLWZO010000008.1:0-122243 GCF_048266405.1 Celeribacter sp. | reverse complement strand
GCGCCGGGCCTGCCGAAAACCCGCTCCGGCAAAATCATGCGCCGCATCCTGCGCAAAATCGCAGAAAACGACACCGGTGCTATGGGCGACACATCAACCCTCGCTGACCCGTCCGTCGTCGATCAGCTGATTAAAAACAGCATGTATAACAAAGGCTAAGCCATCTCACATCCCGCATTGAAAGCCGCCCTTCGGGGCGGTTTTCTTTTGCGCGGGGCGCGACATATGTCGAAAACCACCGCTGTGTTTAACACCTCTTAACCATGTCGGGCGCACAGTGAGAGGATGCAGGCAGACCCGATCACACATGAAGCAGACTGGCAGACCTTAACCGACCGTGCCCATGCGCCTTTGGCCCAACGGTGGCTTTATGGTGCTGCGGCGCAGGCCGTTGGACGGGAGGCACGCCGCGTCTTGGTCATGGATGGCGACCGTCCGGTGGCTGTGGCCCAATCCGTCTGTCGTAAACTGGGCGGCGTCTCGGTCGGACTTGTCACCCAAGGCCCCCTGTTCATCGCACCCTGCGATCCGCGCCGTGCGCTCAAAACCCTGCGCCGCGCCCTGCCCCGTCTGACCGTGATGACGCCAAGCAGCCATTTGCGCCGCCTGTCGCTCTCGGCGGCCACGCCTACGCTTGTCATTGACCTGACACATGACGAGAACCACTTGCGGACGGGCCTCAACAGCAAGTGGCGCAACGCCTTGAAAAACGCCGAAAAGACGCGTCTGAAGGTGGCGCAGATAACGGCGACACAGGCTGCACTCACCCCGCTCTTGCACTCCGAAAAACAACGTCAATCGCAGGGCCACTACCGCGCCTTGCCGCCCGAGTTCACCCTTGCGCTTTTGCACGTTGCCCCTCGTGCTTTTCGCCTGTTCGAGGCCTCGAACGCACAGATGCTCTTCCTGCGCCACGGCAATTCTGCAACCTATCAAATGGGCTATGCAGGCCCTGAGGGACGAGCGGTCAACGCCCACAACCTCATCTTGTGGGAGGCGATGATGCGGCTCAAATCCGAAGGCGTGGAGCGGTTGGACCTTGGCACCTTTGATGCGGTCAAGGCCCCCGATCTGGCACGGTTCAAAATGCGCACGGGCGGCGCACAGGTGGTTTGGGCCCCCGCGCAACTGCTCTGAACACGGCCCTCATACCGCCATAAAATGTCTGTTGCATGAGGCGCGTTGCACCCTCTACCTTTGTGCAATGGAACAGCCCCCATTTGCCTCCCCCGACATCGCCCGTGTTTTTGAGGCGCTTCCCCCCGCAACCCGCACGACCCTTTTGACGCTGCGGGAGATGATTTATGCGGAAGCCGAACGCCTTGGCGTTCCCGTCACCGAAAGCCTCAAATGGGGACAGCCGTCCTACGCCACGCCCAAAGGCACGCCGCTTCGGCTCGGTGTGCCCAAAACCGGTGGCGCTGCGATCTTTGCCCATTGCCAAAGTCGGGTCATTCCCGACCTGCGCGAGATTGCCCCTGATCTGAGCTATGATGGGACGCGGGCGGTGCATCTTGATCCCAAGGCTGCCATTCCAACCGCACCATTGCGCGTGATGATCCGCAGGGCTCTCACCTATCGCGCCTAAGCGACAGCCCACAAACGAAAAGCCCCGCCAAACGAGCGGGGCTTTCCTCTATAGATTTGAAACAGCGACTTACTTCATAGCCATATCAGTGATTTCGGTTGTGTAAGCCCCTGTAGGCTCGACAGTGATCACAGGATCGGAGCCGCCCGACAACAATGAGGCCACAGTGCGCTCGTAATCCGCGATATCAAGCGAGCCATCAGAGTCTGCAGTCAGCTTGGCCACTTCGCTCATCATACGGATCTGGTGGCTTTCGGTTTGCGCCCCCGTTTCGTCATACTCAAGCACAATCATGGCCGCTTCTTCGACGTTCTGTTCAGCCCATTTCCAGCCTTCCATCGAGGCGGAAACAAAGCGAGCCAGCTTGTCTTTCATTGCGTCATCTTCAAGCGTGGTTTCGAGAACGTAAAGGCCATCTTCGAGCGTTGCAACGCCTTGGTCCTCATATTTGAACAAGACCAGATCATCCTCGGCGATGCCCGCATCAAGAACCTGACCGTATTCGTTGTAAGTCATAGTCGAAATACATGCGGCCTGCTTTTGCAGCAGCGGATCAACGTTGAAGCCCTGCTTGAGAACCTCGACGCCATCCTCGCCACCATCAGTGGACAGGCCAAGGTGGTTCATCCATGACAAGAACGGATATTCGTTGCCATAGAACCAAACGCCGAGCGTCTTACCCGGGAAGTCTTCTGGCCCTTCAATGCCGGTCTCTTTGAGGCAGGTCAGCATCATGCCCGATTTTTTGAACGGTTGCGCGATGTTGACAACAGGCGCGCCGTTTTCACGTGCAGCCAAGGCCGACGGCATCCAGTCGACCATCACATCCGCGCCACCACCAAGCAGCACCTGAACGGGTGCCACATCGGGACCGCCGGGTTTGATCGTCACGTCGAGATCAGCGGCTTCATAGAAACCTTTTTCGAGCGCCACATAGTAGCCCGCGAACTGGGCCTGCGTGACCCATTTCAGTTGAAGCGTCAATTCATCGGCGGCCTGCGCCCCCGCCGTCATCGCTGCCAGCGCGATCGCGCTTGTGAGTAGCTTTTTCATTGGTAACAACCTCCAAGTTGTGAATGCCGAGGTTTTTCCTCGTGCAGTTTATATGCGGTTACCCGCGTTGTGAGGGATGCCAGAAAGTCACCCTCTTTTCGATTAACGCCACAAGCCCGTACATCGCCGTGCCCGTGAGCGCAGATATCGTGATTTCAGCCCAAACCATGTCCGTTGCCAAGCGTCCCATCTCGGTTGTGATCCGAAACCCCATCCCACGGATAGGAGAGCCAAAATATTCAGCAACAATTGCCCCGATGAGGGCCAAAGTGGTCGCAATTTTAAGACCATTAAAAATAAACGGCAGCGCCGCAGGGATGCGCAACTTGATCAGCGTGGCCATATGCCCCGCCGCATAGGTGCGCATCAAATCACGCTGCATCGTATCCGTCGAGGCCAACCCGCCAAGCGTGTTCACCAACATCGGAAAAAACACCATGATGGCCACAACAGCCGCTTTGGAATGCCAGTCAAATCCGAACCACATCACCATGATGGGGGCCAAACCGACGATTGGCAAGGCCGCCATAAAGTTCGCCACGGGCAAAAGCCCTCGTTTGAGAAAGTCATAGCGATCAATGACAAAGGCCACAGCGATCCCCGCGAAGCTCCCCATCCAAAGCCCGTTCAATGCGCCTTTGAGTACGGTTTGCACCCAGTCTTCCCAGAGGATCGGCAAAGATCCCGATATGGCCGCCCCGATGGCTGATGGCGCGGGCAAAAGCGCGGGCGAAATGTCGAACAGTCGCACGACAACCTCCCAAATGAGCAGCACCAAAAGGCCGAACCCAACAGGGTAAGCAATGCGCTCGAACTGTGTATCTGCACGTCTCATACGGGTCGCCCTCCCATTGCGCGGCGCAGGACCTTTTCAATCGCGCCCACGGTGAAAATCAAAATCGCGGCCAAAATGGCGGCCGCAAACAATGCGGCCCACATGATCATCGGTTCACCGAACTGCGAGCCGATCAACATACGCGCGCCCAAACCGGAAATCGCACTGGTGGACAATTCGCCCACAACCGCGCCGACGAAGGCGGCAGCGACGCTGACCTTCAGCGAGGCAAAGAAGTAAGGCATCGAAGACGGCACGCGCAGTTTCCAGAACACCGCAGAGGGCTTGGCCCCATAGGTGCGCAGCAAATCCAACTGCATATCGTCAGGACTTGAAAGCCCTTTAACCATGCTGACCATCACAGGGAAAAAGCTCAGGTAGGCCGCGATGATGGCTTTGGGCACCAAGAGCGAGCCTGCGCCCACGGCGTTGCTCAACACCACAATGATCGGCGCCAAGGCCACGATGGGAATGGTCTGCGAAATGATCGCCCATGGCATCAGACTCAGCCGCCCGACACGGCTCAGCACGATAACGGCGGCCAGAGAGACCCCGACAACGATCCCGAGAACAAAGCCCCAAAGCGTTGTTTTCAAAGTAATAATACCTTGGTAAACCATTGACCGTTTTGAGGTGATCTTTTTCTGAACGGTGGTTTTCCAAAGCTCCGAAGCCACCTGATGCGGCGCAGGCAAAAGCGGGCGCGCTTGCTGCATCGTGTCCGAGACGACCTCGGAAAAGCTCGGCTCCGTGCCAGCCCGTTCGGCTTGGTCATAGGTCCATGTGGAATTCATTTTGATCGAGGCGGCGTACCAAACCACGAACAAAACCACCACGACGGTCAAGATCGGCAAGATGTTTTTCATGATCGCCACTCCATCCGTAACTCATCGGGCGCATCCCCCTCACAGGGCACCACCCCACAATCTACAAATCCTTCGCGGGCGTAGAACTTTTGAGCGGCAACATTGGGCACATGGGTGTGTAACCATATGAAATCACGCCCCGATTTCACGGCGTCCATGAGCGCCTTTCCGACGCCCTGCCCGCGCGAGCGAACATACAATCCGCCAATTTTGAGCGTTTGCGGGTCGAATGAAAGATAGCCTTGCGCCGGATCGCCGAAGACGTACATGTCGCGCGCATCAAAGGCCTCATCGAACATCTGGGCAATCTCGGCGGCACTTGGCCCTGCGGGCTTCCATGACACCTCTTGCTCCCACGCCCAGACGATCTCCGCCAATGCGGGAATGTCCGCGCGGGTCGCGAGGCGCACGTCTGTGGTGGCAAGGGCACTCATTGTTCATGCCCCGCGCGCAACCCCTCACGAACACGATGCGCGATCTCGATGAACTCTTTGCTATCGCGAATGTCGAGGGGGCGCTCTTTCGGCAGCGGGCTTTCGATAATGTCAGTGATCCGTCCGGGACGCGGCGACATGACGACGATCTTGGTCGACAGGTACACCGCTTCAGGGATCGAGTGGGTCACAAACCCGATGGTTTTTTCAGTGCGCGCCCAAAGCGCCAAAAGCTGCTCGTTGAGGTGATCGCGCACAATCTCGTCCAATGCGCCAAACGGCTCGTCCATCAGCAGGATTTCAGCATCAAAGGCAAGCGCTCGTGCAATCGACGCCCGTTGCTGCATCCCGCCCGAAAGCTGCCAGGGAAACTTTTTCTCGAACCCTGCGAGGTCAACGAGTTCTAGCACTTTTCGAACATGTTCGGCCTGATCCGCCTTTGAATACCCCATAATTTCGAGCGGAAGTTTCACATTTCCTGCAATTGTCCGCCACGGATAAAGTCCTGCCGCCTGAAAGACGTAGCCATAAGCCCGCGCGCGTCTGGCCTCTTCTGGCGACATGCCATTGACGGTCATTGTCCCGCCAGTGGGGGTCTCAAGGCCCGCAATGCAGCGCAAAAATGTCGTCTTGCCGCAGCCGGATGGTCCAATAAAGGAGACAAAATCGCCCTTATTAATTTGTAGGTTTACACCCTTTAGCGCCTGAATAGGTCCGTCGTTCGTCTCGAACGTCAGGTCCACATTTTGCGCGTCAATAACTGGTTGTTTCATAAGTTCTGTCGTCCCATCAGGCGGTATGGGATGGCCCATACCGCCGCCCCATTTGCTCTTATACGCCTGTCGCAGGAATGCCCGAACGCTGCACCGGTTGCGGTGCCGTCAGGTCTTTCCATTTCGACAGCGCCGTGTTCACGGTCGCATTCGGATCGCGGGCGACAAATTCACCGTGGCCCTCTTTGGCGGTCAAAACTCCATCCGTCACGGCGACATAGCCACGGGACAACACATAGCGTGGCAGACCTTTAACCTCGATACCTTCGAATACGTTGTAATCAATGGCGGAGGCTTGGGTCTCGGCGCTAATCACTTTGGATTTCTGGGGATCAAGCACAAGGATATCGGCATCAGCCCCCACCAGAATTGCACCTTTTTGTGGGTAGCAATTCAGGATCTTGGCAATATTTGTCGAAGTCACGGCGACAAATTCGTTCATCGTGATCCGCCCTGTCTCGACACCCTTGGTCCACAGCACTGGTAGGCGATCCTCAAGCCCGCCCGTCCCGTTCGGGATCTTCGAGAAGTCCCCAACGCCGTAGCGTTTCTGCTCGGTCGTAAAGGCACAGTGATCGGTCGCCACGCAGGACAATGTGCCCGACGCCAAACCCGCCCAAAGGCTGTCTTGGTGCTGTTTATTTCGGAAGGGCGGCGACATCACGCGACGTGCGGCGTGATCCCAGTCCTCGTTGAAATACTCGCTTTCATCAAGCACGAGGTGCTGGATCAACGGCTCGCCCCAGACCCGCTTGCCGTTCATTTTGGCGCGGCGGATCGCCTCGTGGCTCTCCTCGCAGGAGGTATGCACCACATAGAGCGGCGCCCCAGCCATGTCCGCGATCATGATCGCACGGTTGGTGGCTTCGCCCTCGACCTGTGGCGGGCGCGAATAGGCGTGGGCCTCGGGGCCAGTGTTGCCATCGGCAAGCAGCTGTGCGGTCAACTCGGCCACCACATCACCGTTTTCGGCGTGGACCAGAGGTGTCGCCCCCAATTCGGCGCAGCGCTTGAACGAGGCGTAAAGCTCGTCGTCATTAACCATCAACGCGCCCTTATAGGCGAGGAAGTGTTTGAAACTGTTGATGCCTTTTTCTTCGGTGACGATTTTCATCTCGTCAAAGACCTGCTCACCCCACCATGTAATCGCCATGTGGAAAGAGTAATCGCAGGATGCCTGAGCCGACTTATTGTCCCAGACCTTGAGCGCATCCAACAGGCTCTCCCCCGGGGACGGGAGACAGAAATCAACGACCATGGTGGTGCCGCCCGCAAGCGCCGCTCGCGTCCCAGAGGCGAAATCATCCGCCGAATGGGTGCCCATAAACGGCATTTCAAGGTGCGTGTGCGGGTCAATTCCACCCGGCATCACATAGCACCCTGTTGCGTCCAGAACCTCGTCACCTGTCAAATCAGGCCCGATCTCGACAATCTTGCCGCCGTCGATTTTCACGTCGGCTTTGTAGCTAAGATCGGCTGTCACGACCGTGCCGCCCTTGATCACCTTGGTCATTCTTCTCTCTCCTTGTCGTTTCGGCGGTGCGTCTATCGCGCACCTGCCGTATTAGTTTTGTATATCATTCAACGATTTGCGCGATCTCCAATACGGCGTGCATCAACACATCGGCCCCTGCAGCTGCCCATTCGGGGCTGATTTCCTCGGCCTCGTTGTGGCTCAGACCATCGACGCAAGGACACATGATCATCGCCGTTGGCGCGACATCGTTGATCCAACAGGCATCGTGACCCGCGCCCGAAATGATATCCATATGGGAATACCCCAACCGCTCAGCGGCTCCTCGTACAGCATTCACAAGGGTCTCGTCGAACGCTGGTGGCTCGAATTGACCCGAAATCTTGGACTCAAAACTCACACCGATCTCTTCGCACAACTTTGGCGCACGCTCCATCAGCTCCGCCTCCATCGCGTCGAGTTTCTCAGGCAGATGAGAACGGATATCGACGGTGAATACAACCTTTCCGGGGATGACATTGCGAGAATTCGGGTAAACATCAATATGACCAATCGCGCCCACCGCACCAGGTTGGTGTTTCATCGCGATTTCGTGGACCAATTCGGTGATCAACGCCAAGCCGCGTCCCGCGTTTTTACGCATGTGCATCGGCGTAGACCCCGTGTGGCTATCCTTGCCTGTCACTGTGCATTCGATCCAGCGCAGCCCCTGACCGTGGGTGACAACGCCGATGTCTTTGCCTTCGGCTTCCAAAATCGGCCCCTGCTCGATGTGCAACTCGAACATCGCGTGCATTTTGCGCGCGCCGACTTCCTCGTCGCCAACCCAACCGATGCGTTTGAGTTCGTCGCCGAATTTCTTGCCTTCCGCATCCTCGCGCTCATAGGCCCAATCCTGTGTATGTTTTCCGGCAAAGACGCCAGAAGCCAGCATGGCAGGGGCAAAGCGTGTGCCCTCTTCGTTGGTCCAGTTGGTCACAACGATCGGGTGTTTGGTTTTAATGCCGAGGTCATTCATGGTGCGAATGGCCTCAAGTGCGCCGAGCACACCCAGAACGCCATCGTATTTCCCGCCCGTTGGCTGGGTATCGAGGTGGCTGCCCATGTAAACGGGAAGTGCATCGGGATCTTCGCCCGCACGAGTGGCGAACATATTGCCCATCGTATCGACGCCCATCGTCATCCCCGCCGCTTCGCACCATGATTGGAACAACGCGCGGCCCTCGGCATCGGCGTCGGTCAAGGTTTGGCGGTTATTGCCCCCCGCCACACCCGGCCCGATTTTAGCCATCTCCATGAGGCTATCCCAAAGACGGGCAGAGTTGATTTTGAGGTTTTCACCGGGTGCGGAAGTTACGGGGGCCATTGGCGTTCCTTTCGTCGTCTAATGTATGCGCAGGCCGCGAACGGCCTGCTTTGTCGTTCAATCCAGTGTTTTGAGCACGTCGGACAAAGTTCCGATCAAGGTGTCGACATGTTCTTTTTCGATAATCAATGGTGGAGACATGGCGATGATGTCGCCAGTGGTGCGCACCAAAATGCCCTTCTCGTAACCTTTGAGGAAGGCGGAGAAGGCGCGTTTGGTCGGCTCATTTGCAATCGGCTCCAACTCGACCGCGCCGATCAATCCTTCGCCGCGAATATCCACCACATGCGGCAGACCTTTGAGGCTGTGGATTGCGTCTTGCCAATACTCCGACATCCCAGCCGCGCGTTCGAACAAGCCTTCCTCGGCATAGGTGTCGAGGGTTGCCAGACCTGCGGCGGCGGCAATCGGGTTGCCCGAATAGGTGTAGCCGTGGAACAGCTCGATCACATGCTCGGGGCCTTGCATAAAGGTCTCGTAGATCTCTTTGGTCGCCAACACCGCACCCATCGGGATCACACCGTTGGTGAGACCTTTGGCACAGGTGATGAGATCGGGCATGACGCCATAGTGTTCGGCGGCAAAGGACGATCCCAAACGGCCAAAGCCCGTAATAACCTCGTCAAAGATCAACAAAATACCGTGTTTGGTACAGATGTCGCGCAGACGTTTCAGGTAGCCTTTGGGCGGCAAAAGCACACCCGTGGACCCTGCCATCGGCTCGACAATCACGGCGGCGATGGTTTCGCCACCATGCAGCGCAACGATGCGCTCCAACTCGTCGGCCAGTTCCGCGCCATGCTCGGGCTGTCCGCGCACAAAGCGGTTGCGATCTGGCAGATGGGTATGCGGCAGGTGATCAACGCCAGTCAGCAGCGAGCCAAACATTTTGCGGTTGGTCACAATGCCCCCCACGGAAATACCGCCAAAGTTCACCCCGTGATAGCCGCGCTCACGGCCAATCAAACGGGTGCGTTCGCCATGGCCCTTGGAACGATGATAGGCGAGCGCGATTTTAAGCGCGGTCTCGACACTTTCCGATCCGGAGTTTGTGAAGAAGGCATGTTCAAATGGTTCAGGCGCCATGTCGACCAATTTGGTGGCCAGTTCGAAGGCTTTCGGGTGGCCCATCTGGAACGCAGGTGCGTAATCCAATTCGGCAACCTGCTTTTGGACCGCTTCGACAATCTTGGGGCGGTTGTGCCCCGCGTTACAACACCACAGTCCCGCCGTCCCGTCCAAGACCTCGCGCCCATCGGAGGTGCGATAATGCATCCGGTCGGCGGAGACGAACATCCGTGGCTCTTTTTTAAACTGACGGTTTGCCGTAAACGGCATCCAGAACGCTGAAAGATCGTTCGGACGTGTGTCTCCATCCATCGCCATAATTCCCTCTTATCCCTAATTGTGCCGGCAAATTCATGTGTGCCTTGCATCACCCTGCGACGGGTTTGACCATTTGGTCAAGAGTACCGTATCAACCTCATCCCCGTATGCGCACAATCTAAAGCCGCTCGGATGCCGAAAAACTGTGCATATTGTATATAAGATCGGATTTAAGGCGATTCCCTCTTCGGTTTGACGCATTTTTTGGCAACTATGAAGAAAAAGAGGTAAACCGCACAGATATCAGCGAAGGAATCATAGTCCGTATGTCAGGTCTCAAACCGCGAACAAGAATCCAAAAACGCAACTCAGAGACCATTCTGGACGCCGCATTGGATGTCTTTTCCCGCAACGGATTTCGAGGGGCCACTCTCGATCAGATCGCAAAGGAAGCGGGGCTGTCCAAGCCGAATCTGCTGTATTATTTCCCCTCGAAAGTCTCCATGCACCGCGCCTTGATCGACGCATTGATGGCCAACTGGCTTGATCCGCTGCGCGAAATGGATGCGGATGGCGATCCCGTCGAGGAGATCGTTGCCTATGTTTTGCGCAAATTGGACATGGCTCGTGAGTTTCCGCGAGAGAGCCGCCTGTTCGCCAATGAAATCGTCCAAGGCGCGCCGAACATTATGGATAAAATTGAGGGCGAGCTGAAAGATCTCGTCAACGAGAAGGCCGCCGTCATCGCACATTGGGTCGAAACAGGCCATGTGCGGGCGGTTGACCCCTATCATCTGATCTTCTCAATTTGGGCCACAACACAGCACTACGCTGATTTTGATGCACAAATTCGTGGTATCATATCCCCTGTCGGCGACAGCCATTTTGACGATGCCCGCACATTTCTGGAAACAATGTACCGCCGCATGTTGGCTCTTTGACATCTGTTCCGCCCCTCTTTTCACCGATGATGCGTTAACCAAAGCCTAAGAAACTTGGGGATATTAACCTCTTGGCAAGGGTAACACTTTAGAAAGATTTGTGGTGGGGGCTCCTTTTGAAGGAAGGAGCACAAGCATGACCGATATCTCAGGCGTGCCTGCGTTCGGAGGAGGCGGATTTGTCGAGAGACAAGCGCCCGACACTCCGGAACCAGTTGTACGTGAAGTTGCAGAACCCGCAACGACAAACGGTTCGGCAGCACAGTCGCAGGGCGAGACCCTGCTTGGCCAGAATGGCACGTACAATCAATCGAACCACGACAGCAGCGACGCAGATCAAAAGCGGCGCGATGCAGTGCGCGACGAGACCGTTTTAACGGGCCCGACGCCAGCGTTCCAAGCCAGTATTCTTGATTTCGAACGCGACCTGCGCAATGTGATCGCACGGATCGAGGCAAAACGCACGCAACAGGCCGATGAGGCCGCGATTGCACCGCGAGCGGTCGAAATGTCCATTCCTGCCGCGCAGGATGCACAGGCGACCGTCCCGCCAGTCACCCCCTTGGCCTCCACAGAGGCGATGGAACCGCCCGCTGAGCAGCCCGCGCTGCCCGTCGCACAAATGGTGACAGCTCCAGCTGAACCCGTGGACCCAGAAGCCGCACATAGCGGACCTGCGGCGACTCAGAATACGCCATACGACCCGCAAAGCTGACGCCACGCGGATCGTATCATTCCCCCGTGTCAGGAAGACGCGGGCCTCATTGCAGTTTGAAAACCGCCCCCCGCACAGCCTTAGAGACGGCTGCGCGTGAAGGACCCCCATAGCCCCCCGCGACCACAAATGGACACGGGAGGCTGGGAGGGTCTATGCCTTTGCCCGCAGCATTCAGCGCGGACAAAGTAAATTTGCGTGCGGAAAGACCGCTCTATTCGCCCGCGACAGCTGCCACGTTATTGGGGTGCTGCGTCCAGTTGGCGTAATCACCGACAACCTGCCCCGTGCGCTCGTCCACCTCGCCTTTTTCGAGTGTTTTCATAGTGATACACCCTTCAACAGGACAGACATTCACACAGAGGTTACAGGCCACGCATTCGTCATCTTTGACGGTGAACACGCGATCTGCGGACATCTCAATCGCTTGGTGCGAGGTGTCCTCACACGCCGCGTAACAGCGTCCACAGCTGATGCAATCATCTTGGTTGATGACCGCTTTTGTGACGTGGTTGAGGTTGAGATATTGCCAATCCGTGACGTTGGGTGTGGCTTTGCCGACCAGATCGGACACGCTCATCTCTTTCTCGTCGAGATACTGGCTCAGCCCCGAAATCATCTCTTCGACGATCTTGAATCCATAGGTCATCACGGCGGTGCAGACCTGAACGTTGCCTGCGCCAAGGGCCATGAACTCGGCGGCATCGCGCCAAGTGGTCACGCCGCCAATGCCCGAGATCGGCAGGTTTGCCGTCGCAGGGTTGCGGGCAATTTCGGCCACCATGTTGAGCGCAATCGGTTTCACTGCAGGGCCGCAATAGCCGCCGTGAGTGCCCTTGCCGTCAATCATCGGCTCGGGCGAGAACGCATCGAGGTTCACAGAGGTGATCGAATTGATGGTATTGATCAATGACACCGCATCCGCACCACCGCGCAACGCGGCCTCGGCTGGCAGGATGATGTTGGTGATATTGGGCGTGAGTTTGACGATCACGGGCAGGCCCGTCGCCTCCTTACACCACCGCGTCACCATCTCGATATATTCGGGCACTTGACCCACTGCCGCACCCATGCCGCGCTCGGCCATGCCGTGCGGACAGCCGAAGTTCAGCTCGAACCCGTCACAGCCTGTCTCGGCGATGCGCGGGATGATGGTTTTCCAGCTTTCCGCGTCACACGGCACCATCACAGAAGCGATCAAGGCGCGATCTGGGTAGTCCTTTTTGACGCGGGTCATTTCCTCCAAATTCACCTCCAACGCGCGGTCGGTGATCAATTCGATGTTGTTGAGACCCAACAGGCGGCGATCCGCGCCAAAGATTGCGCCGTAGCGTGGCCCGTTGACGTTGACCACGGGCGGGCCTTCCTCGCCGAGCGTTTTCCACACGACACCGCCCCACCCCGCCTCAAAGGCGCGGCGCACGTTGTACTCTTTGTCCGTGGGGGGCGCCGAGGCGAGCCAGAACGGGTTGGGAGAGGTAATGCCACAGAATGTTGTTGTTAGATCAGCCATGTCTTAGCCCTCTCCCATCAAGAATTTATGCATGTTTTCAGCACTATCGCGCCCTTCGGCCACGGCCGTCACGGTGAGATCCTCACCGCCGAGGGCACAGTCGCCCCCTGCCCAAACGCCCGCCACAGAGGTGCGGCCAAGCGTGTCGACGGCGATCTTGCCGCGCTCCAGTTCGATACCGTCCGGCACCCCGTCAAGCGTTTGACCAATGGCCATAAAGACCTGATCCGCAGGAATGCGCACCGTCTCGCCAGTGCCCGACAGTCCGCTATCGCTCTCGGCAGTAAACTCAAACTCCACCTCTGCACAGGCACCATTGCCATGCACGGCCACGGGCTGCGCATTATAGAGAATTTGCACGCCTTTGGAGGTTGCGAGGTCTTGTTCAAACTCGGAGGCACTCATGCGGTCGCGACCACGGCGATAGGCAATCGTGACGTTTTGCGCCCCAAGGAGCTTGGCTTGCACGGCAGCATCCACCGCCGTCATGCCACCACCAATCACCACGACATTTCGCCCGATGGGCAGCGTCGACAGGTCGGTGGACTGGCGCAAGTCAGAAATGAAATCAACCGCGTCAAGAACGCCGGATTTATCGACACCTTCCGCCTTGAGCGCGTTCACACCGCTCAAACCGATGGCGAGGAAGACGGCGTCGAATTCCGTTTTCAATGCGTCAAGCGTCAGGTCCACGCCGAGCGATTTTCCTGTCTCAATGGTGATCCCGCCGATTTTCAGCAGCCAGTCCACCTCGGCCTGTGCGAAATTATCGGGGGATTTATAGGAGGCGATACCATATTCGTTCAAACCGCCCGCTTTGGCGCGAGAATCATAAATCGTGACCGTATGACCGTAACGGGCCAAACGGTGCGCCGCCGACAGGCCCGCAGGCCCCGCGCCAACAACCGCGACGCTCTTACCTGTCTCGGGAGCACGGGTGAACGGGTGCGTGCCCTTCTCCATCAGTGTATCTGTGGCGTAGCGCTGCAACCGTCCGATTTCGACGGGCTTGCCTTCGGCCACTTCGCGCACACAGACCTCTTCGCAAAGTGTCTCCGTGGGACAGACCCGTGCGCACATTCCGCCAAGGATATTGGCCTCAAAGATGGTTTGCGCCGCCGCTTCGGGTGTTCCCGTGGCGATCTGGCGAATGAACATGGGCACGTCGATCGACGTGGGACAGGCCGTCATACATGGCGCGTCATGGCAAAAGTAGCATCTGTCGGCCGCGACCATCGCCTCATGGTCGTCAAGCGGCGGGTGAAGGTCGGTGAAATTATCGGTATAGGCGTCAGGGTCAAGCCGCCCTGCGGCGATCCCTGATGTAAATACTGTATTGGGCATTTATCCTCGTCCTGCTTTGCTGCGCATCCTATTTCTTAGGCGTGGCTAGTTATGGTCTTAGGGACAGCGTGACCGATAAACCCATTTTTGATCAAGTGGTAAATTTTAATAAGTCCGCAATTTTCTCTCTTTTCACCCCTTAATAGGCAAATATTGCGTCCCGAACGCCTAATTCATGTGCATTCTGGCGCGATGCGCAGAGCCAACGCGTTTTTCGCGGGTTTTCACGGACCCTGACGTGACGTATAAGCGGGAAAGCTGATTGACATGAACCCGCACCAGACGGGTGGCAGAACGAGTTGGAAAACATGACAAAACAAAATGACGCCGATGTGGCCTTCATTCAGGCGCTTGCCGAGTTGCTCAACACCAATGACCTCACCGAGGTGGAAGTCAAACGTGAGTATGGCGAGAACGACCGCCTGAACGTGCGCGTATCCAAGGCACAAGACATTGTGCAAACCGTTGCCGCCCCTGCTCCTGTAGCTGCGGCTCCGGCGGCAGCACCTGCTGCGGCGGCTCCTGTTGCAGCGGACTCTGCGGCACCCGCGGATCCGCACAATGATCCGAACGCCGTCCCGTCCCCAATGGTCGGAACCGCCTATCTGTCCGCAGAACCCGGTGCCGCCACCTTTGTAAAGGTGGGCGACAGTGTCGAAGAGGGTCAGACGCTGATGATCATTGAGGCGATGAAAACGATGAACCACATCCCCTCGCCGAAATCCGGCACCATCAAACGCATTCTGGTCGATGACGGCACCCCCGTCGAGTTCGGCGCGCCCTTGATGATCATCGAATAAAGGACAGGTTTTCCGTATGTTCGATAAAATCCTCATTGCCAACCGTGGCGAAATCGCGCTTCGCGTGATCCGCGCGTGTCGCGAAATGGGCATCGCCTCCGTGGCGGTCCATTCCGAGGCAGACGCCGATGCGATGCACGTGCGCATGGCCGACGAAGCCGTGTGTATCGGCCCCAATTCCTCGACACTGTCCTACCTCTCCTTCCCCGCGATCATCGCGGCCTGTGAGATTACGGGCGCACAGGCGATCCACCCCGGATACGGATTTTTGTCCGAAAACGCCGCCTTTGTGCAAATCGTCGAAGATCACGATCTGGCCTTTATCGGCCCCTCTGCCGAACACATCCGTCAGATGGGCGACAAGATCACCGCCAAAGAGACCGCCAAAATCCTCGGGATTCCCGTGGTGCCCGGCTCTCCCGGTGGCGTGCCTGACGTGGAAACGGCCAAGAAACTGGCCGCGGAAATGGGCTACCCCGTCATCATCAAAGCCACCGCCGGTGGCGGCGGACGCGGCATGAAAGTGGCCGAAAGCGAAGAGGTTCTCGAAACCGCCTTCCGCACTGCCCGCTCCGAATCCAAAGCCGCCTTTGGCAATGACGAGGTTTATATGGAGAAGTATCTCCAGAAACCGCGCCATATCGAAGTGCAGGTTTTCGGCGACGGACAGGGCGGCGGCGTCCATTTGGGCGAACGCGATTGCTCGCTGCAACGCCGTCACCAAAAGGTCTTTGAGGAAGCCCCCGGCCCCTCCATCAGCCCCGAAGAACGCGCCTATATTGGCGGCATCTGTGCCAATGCCATCGCAAAGATGGGCTATAAAGGCGCAGGCACCATCGAATTCCTCTATGAGGATGGTCAATTCTTCTTCATCGAGATGAACACCCGTCTACAGGTGGAACACCCTGTCACCGAGGCGATCTTCCGCCAAGATCTCGTGCGCGAGCAAATCCGCGTTGCGGCAGGCGAGAAGCTCTCCTTCACCCAAGAGGATCTGATCCTTGACGGTCACGCCATCGAAGTGCGCATCAACGCCGAGCGTCTGCCGAACTTCTCTCCCTGCCCTGGTAAGATTACGCAATACCATGCGCCAGGTGGGTTGGGCGTTCGCATGGATAGTGCGCTCTATGACGGCTATTCGATCCCGCCCTATTACGACAGCTTGATCGGTAAACTCATCGTTCACGGACGTGACCGCCCCGAAGCTTTGGCCCGTCTCAAACGTGCCCTTGGCGAGCTGATCGTGGACGGCGTCGACACCACCGTGCCGCTGTTTGACATGTTGCTCAGGGAGCCTGACGTAATCTCTGGCGACTACAACATCCACTGGCTCGAAAAATGGCTCGACGCCAATCTGCCCGCCTAATACAGGCAGACAACGTATTGAATTCAAAGGTCCGCCGTCACTGGCGGGCCTTTTCATTTGCCGCGAAACGCGCCATTTTGCTCGCATGGATACCCCTGACCTCACCCCCGAACTTCTGCTCAATGCCTATGCGAATGGGGTCTTTCCCATGGCCGAGAGCGCGGAGGACGACGAGGTGTTCTGGGTTGATCCCGACCGGCGCGGTATTTTCCCGCTTGATCAGTTTCACCTCTCCAACTCGCTCGCCCGTGTGATCCGTCGTGAACGCTTCACCGTGACCTTCAATCACGCCTTCGCGGATGTCGTCCGACAATGCGCCAACCGCGAGGAGACATGGATCAACGCCACGATCTTTGACCTCTACTCACAGGTCCACGCGCTTGGCTTTGCCCAATCGGTCGAGGTCTGGGACAGCTCGCGTCTCGTCGGCGGGCTGTATGGAATCACATTAGGAGCCGCGTTTTTTGGGGAGAGCATGTTCTCGCACAAGACCGACGCCTCCAAAGTGGCGCTTGCCTACCTCATCGCGCACCTGAAACGCACGGGGTTCACCCTCTTGGACACGCAGTTCATCACGCCGCATCTGGCCTCGCTCGGTGCCATCGAGATCGACCGTGCGGAGTATCACACACGCCTTGATGCCGCCTTGGAACGGGACGCTGATTTTAGAGAGATCGCTGCGCCACCTTCGGCTCAGGAGGTGCTACAGCTGAGAACCCAAGCGTCATAACGCGGGTGGTCCATCGCATTGAGCGCGGGGCTGCTTTCGATCATCCATCCTTGGAAAACAGGATCGTCGATGCCGTCAACGTTAATGACCAGATAGGCGTAGGCGTCCCCCGAAGGGTTGCCGACAGGATAGCGACAATCCGTGAGTTGCGCCGCCAGATAGCCCCATGTCGCGGTCTGGCCGATAGCGATCTGGATATCCTCTACGCGGCCCGTCAGCTTGTCCAGAACACGGATCAACGCGCCTGTGCCACTGGCCACGCTTTCTTGCGTTTCTGTCGTAATATCAAACAATTCGCGTTGAAATCCCTCGTCGGGAAGCGATTGCAGCTCCTCCAAGGACAAGCCGCCAATATCGCCGTTATCCAAAGGCGTCTCGATGATCGAACCGATGCCCGTTTGCAAATCGTCGGAAAATCCGGTGTCCTGTGCGGAGCCTGCGCCCGCAGCCACGGCAATCACACCCGCAAGACACCAACCACGCCGCATCATTCTGCGCCTCCGTCACCCGTGACGAACTTCAACAAGAGGTTGATCAGGCTCACAGCGCCTTGGGTGTCGGCGATCACTTGTCCGTCTTCGAAATTGAACATCGACCCACCGGGAATCAGTTCAATAAAGTTGCCACCCAACAGTCCTTCTGAGGCGACCAAAGCCGCCGTGTCGTCAGGGAGAACCACATCGCGATCAAGGCTCAATTCAGCCTCGGCGCGAAAACTCTCGGTGTTCAGGGACAAGTCCGTCACCGTGCCGATCTTCACCCCTGCAAGTCGCACATCGCTGCCCACGGTTACACCCTCAGCGGAGCGGAACGAGGCGGTCAGGTGATAGAGGTCAGAGGAGCCTCCCGCGAATCCCGTAGCTTGACCCGCGTAGATGAGAAAGCCCAAAGCGAGCGCCAAAACGCCCGCGCCTACAGCAACTTCTGTTGTGTTTTCTGCCATGTGCTTGCCCCTAAACCTTAAACGGTCCTCACCCAAAACCTTGGATGGCCTTATTCGGGCTGCCACGCCTCATAGTCGGTGCGCGCAACGGGGTGCGCCTGACGGATGGAGCCTGCGGGCGCATGAGCTGCCGCGGTTCCTGTCATATTGACCATGTGCGGCTTTTCCCACTCTTTATGCTCAAGAGGGAGATGGCCAGGGTGGTTATCAAAGGTGTGGTGCAACCAACCATGCCATTCGGGATCAATCCGCGAGGCTTCGACATCACCATTGTAAATCACCCAACGGCGCGTGTCGTCTTCGTTGCGGTAAAAGGTGTTGCCTTGGCTGTCTTCACCCAGTTTGACGCCGTGGCGCCATGTGAAAAGCTGCATGCCAATCGTCTGGTCTTTCCACCACACAACCGAGCGCAATACTGTATTCAAGATACCCATAGGACAACCTCCGAAAATGTTGGTTCCTGATATGACCTAATGAGGGCGCAAGGTCCAGAGTTTCCGTGTGCTAATCACAGTCAAATCAGGGCAATTGGCACGTGTTCGCCGTCCCGAACGGGTTTGACGGCCACACGCAACGCATGGCCGTGCTACATAGCCGCCCTCAGGACACGGGATCTGGCAGCTTTGCGGTTACTTCAATTTCGATCTTCATCGCCGGATCAAGCAAACGGGCCTCGATCATCGTAGCAGCGGGGCGCACTGCGCCGAACACCTCTTGCAGGACAGGCCAACAGGCTTCGAAATCTGCCCCGTCAGGCAGGATATAGCGTACACGGACGACATCAGCCATCGAGGCCCCCGCCTCGCCCAAGGCCTTGGCGATGGTGGCAAGCGTGTTGCGACACTGGTCTGCGACGCTTTCGGGCATGCGCATCGTCGCGTAGTCATAGCCCGTGGTGCCCGACACAAAGACCCATCCATCCACGACAACCGCGCGGGAATAAGCGATTTTCTCCTCAAACGGAGAGCCGGAGGAAATGAGTGTGCGTGACATGGTGGAGCCTTTCTGAGCCGAGGATGAAGCACCGTATGAGCGCGGGCCTTACGCCACGTTACGCAAGCCTGTTCCGTGCGCAAGTCTCATGTGCCCCAGACACGGATCGACGTCTACGCATCTGCGCCTAAGACACCCCATCACGCAGGCTCAAACGCGAAACGCCGCCCCGAAGGGCGGCGCTCACTTTTGGGTTTGACGCGGAGGGCGGTTAGCCGACCGTCGCTTCTTTTTCGGCCTCGCCGTAGATAATCAACGGTTTGGCGTCGGAATTGACGGCCTCTTCATTGACCACAACCTCGGTGACATTTTCCGTCCCTGGCAGTTCGAACATCGTGTCGAGCAAGATGTCCTCAAGAATGGAGCGCAGGCCACGGGCCCCTGTTTTGCGTTGGATCGCACGTTTGGCGATTGCGGTCAGAGCCTCGTCGGTAAAGGTCAGCACCACATCTTCAAGCTCGAACAGGCGCTGATACTGTTTGACCAGTGCGTTTTTGGGCTCGGACAGGATGGTGACAAGCGCATCTTCGTCGAGGTCTTCGAGCGTGGCAAGCACGGGAAGACGGCCGACGAACTCGGGGATAAGACCGAATTTCAACAGATCTTCGGGCTCAAGCTCGGAGAACAGCTCACCGATGCCCTTGGCATTTTCCTCTTTCACATCGGCGCCAAAGCCGATGGCAGAGCCTTTGCCGCGTTGCGCGATGATCCGATCAAGACCCGCAAATGCGCCACCACAGACAAACAGAATGTTGGTGGTATCCACTTGCAGGAATTCCTGCTGCGGGTGCTTGCGTCCACCTTGCGGCGGCACGGAGGCCACGGTGCCTTCCATGATTTTCAACAGAGCCTGTTGGACGCCCTCACCCGACACATCGCGGGTAATGGACGGATTGTCGGATTTGCGCGTGATCTTGTCGACCTCGTCGATGTAGACGATGCCGCGCTGTGCGCGTTCAACATTATATTCGGACGCCTGAAGCAGTTTGAGGATGATGTTTTCCACGTCCTCACCGACATAGCCGGCTTCGGTCAATGTGGTGGCATCCGCCATGGTGAAGGGCACATCGAGAATGCGGGCAAGTGTCTGTGCCAACAAAGTTTTACCGCATCCCGTCGGGCCAACGAGCAAGATGTTGGATTTTGCCAGTTCGATATCGCCCGCCCCGCTAGAGGCGTGGTTGAGGCGTTTGTAATGGTTGTGAACAGCCACAGAGAGAACGCGTTTGGCAGTGGCCTGACCGATCACGTAATCATCGAGAACAGCACAGATTTCTTTGGGCGAAGGCACCCCTTCGGAGGACTTCAGGCCCGAAGACTTGGTTTCCTCACGAATGATGTCCATGCAAAGCTCAACACATTCATCACATATGAAAACGGTTGGACCCGCGATCAGCTTTCGCACCTCATGCTGGCTCTTACCGCAAAAGGAACAGTAGAGCGTGTTCTTGCTGTCACCACCGGACGAATTCGACATTGCATACCCCTAAGACCAACTGGCCTTTGTTTGGTCGATCAGGCGACGCAGTTTGCCGCCTGAATGTTGTGTTACATGCGAGTGTAGGACAGCCAATTCGCAGGTACAATGCCAAAACCCATGTGTTACCCCATGTCGATTTCAGCGCCTGCGCGTGGTGTCCCGCCCGCGTTATCCTTCGATATCGCCGCGGCTTTCGACGATCTCATCAATCAGCCCGAAGTCTTTGGCTTCTTCTGACGACATGAAATTGTCACGCTCGAGTGCCTCGACGATTTCTTTCATCTTGCGGCCCGTGTGTTTGACGTAAATGCCATTCAAACGGTCCTTCAGCTTCTGGGTTTCCTGAGCGTGGATCATGATGTCCGTCGCCTGCCCCTGATAGCCACCAGAGGGTTGGTGCACCATGACGCGGCTGTTGGGCAGTGCGAAACGCATCCCCTTTTCACCAGCGGTCAACAGCAGCGAGCCCATAGAGGCGGCTTGACCCATCACAAGGGTTGAGACCTTGGGACGGATGTATTGCATCGTGTCGTAGATCGACAGGCCGGAGGTGACGACGCCACCGGGGCTATTGATGTACATGGCGATTTCTTTGGTCGGGTTCTCGGCTTCGAGAAACAGCAACTGCGCACAGATGAGGCTCGACATGCCGTCATGCACAGGACCGTTCAGGAAAATAATCCGCTCTTTGAGCAGACGCGAGAAAATATCATAGGCGCGTTCGCCACGGCTCGTTTGCTCAACGACCATAGGAACGAGCGTATTCATGTAGGTATCAATCGGATCTTTCATCTTCGGCCTGCCTCTGGAACTCATTGGGATGATTAGCGCTGAATTGTTACTCGAATCTTAGTTTCGGAACTGGGGACCTGCAAGGTGCGGAGACCAGCTTCACACAATTCTATTAAAAATTTATTCACCGCCGTCTGATTTTGTTGGTTTTACTGCGCCTATCTCGCCGCGCTTGGCCGCTTCTGCCGCATCTTGTTCATCAAAATACGCCTGCCATGCATCGGCGTCGTAAACGATGAAGAACTGATGAACGAGATAGCCCCCTGCCGCGAGAAACAGGATGCCGAACCCCGCCGAGCCCGAAAAGAACTCCATCGCGCCCCAAAAGAGCGTAAGGCCAGAAAACAGGAGCCGCCGCCAAAGCGGCAACATGAAACGGGTGCGAACATCTAGAAAATTTTTCATAGCGACGATCTCACACCAAGGCGGCGAGAGATACAAGGTGATTGTCCCACATTAACCCTTCGGCAACCATGAGCGGACGCAGGCCCTGCCCGATCTCCATCAACCCGCCAAGCCCGTCCGAGCCGAGCCACCCCGCGCCACGCGGGGCCAATCCGCAAATATCCATGCGCGTCACAGCGCCCAAATACTGCCCGTCAGGCGCATACCGCTGCATCAATCCGCCCTTGGGCGAGGTGATCGCTACCTCCCGCCCATCGCCGGAAAAGGCAACGGAGCCCGCATAGTTTTTCATGCGGGCCTGATCCATATCGGGCGCTGAGGCCAACAGAGGCGCTTCGCCACGGCGGTGCAGCCCCAAGAGCGGCACGGTTTCATCCGCATCGCCCTCCCACTGCATCGCAAAGGCCACCTGCCCGTCCGCGCCAATCGACAAATGGCGGATCGAGCTGTGGTGCAATGCGGCGTCGAGCGTCACCTGTTCGGTGATCTCAAAATCGCGTGACATATAGGTGAGCGAGGGCTGCATCGTGTCGATGTTGAGCTTGTCGCGGCCCGCGCCATGATCGGGATGGGTGAAAATGCCGCCATTGGCGACCACGAGCGCACCATCCGCGAGGCGTTTGATGTCATGGGGGCCAATGCCACCCGTCGCAACCTCACCCACACGCGCATAGCCACGACGCCGATCCCACAGGCCAAGCACACCTTTGCGCTTGGCGTAATTGTTCTCAGGCGTCACAAGCAGATCGCCGCCGTTCACGAACACGCCATGTCCCATGAAATGACGCCCCTGCGGCGCATCCAATCGGTGCATCACCGTGCCATCCACACAGTTGACCACCACCGCAAATGTCCCGGGACGACGCGCAAAGCCCACGGCCTCGGGGACGGTCGGATGGGCGGCTGCGGCGTGACCACGCGCGGGCAACGGCACACGGAATATGATCTGGGCGTTCTCGTCCAACCCATACAGACCATACGCCCCTTGGCTGTCTTTGGCCGCGCCGAGAAAGGCGGGACTGCCCGCATCGGCCCAAGTGACACGCGGCATAAGGGTGGCGGCGGTGATCCCCGCCAGAAATCTGCGACGAGAGGTCATCGCATTAGTCCCCATCACCCGCGTTAAAGCCCGCCGAGACGCCAAGCGCGACACCGATTTCATTGGCTGCCGCGTGTTCAGCCGCTTTAATCCGCTGTTGAATCACTTCCATTTTAAACCGCTGCCCCAAATCGTCAGAACGGGCAAAGCTCGGATCATCAAGCGCGGTGATCTGCGCGACCGCTTCATCCAGTGCGGCCACAGTTTGCGGCGCGCCATTCGGGGCCAGCGTATCAGCCAATTCGCCAATCGCATGTAGCGATCCGATCAGGTTGCGCGCAGAGCGCTCGGAGCGGCGGGCCTCGGCCCGTATCGGACGGGGCTTGTCGAAAGACCCCATCGGACGGCCAAGACGGACATCACGATCATGCTCCAAACTTGCCGTGACCGTGGTGTAAAGCGCCTGCACCGCTTCGCGCGGGGTAAAATAGCGCGGATTGCCCTCCTCGCCTGCTGTTTCAAGCAACTCCGCAAAACCGCCCAGCCCGAACCACGCCTGATGAACATCCTGCGCCATCGCGGCCAGATCGGCGGTCTGGGCCTGCACCAAATCACACGAATAGCTGTCTTGCGAATACGCGGCGAAGGCGGGATCAAACAGCATGTATTCAAGCGCAAACAGACCCCGCGCCGCAATGGACACATCCGCAAATTCCGTCGCATCGGAGACCACAGGATCTTGGTCGTCGATCATCATGGCCAGAGCGCGCGGGATCATGCCCTTTTTATCAGGCCAGAATGAAATCGCCTTCGCATGACCGCCCGCATCAAATGAGGACAGTGCAAAAGGCTCGACACGCAGCCAGGCATCAAATGCCTCGTGATAGGGCGCGACAAGATTGGACGCGGTGCAATCGGCACCTGCCGCCTCAGCCAAGGACTGCGCCTGCTCCGAAAACCCTGCCACGGCGGGCGTGATATAGTCCGCTACCACTCGGCTCACCGCGTCATGCAGCGGATCGGCGGCGGCAGGCAGCGCTGCGGTCACACTGGAAACGAGGGCGAAAGCAAGGGAGACATATCGCATGGGGTATCCTGTTCTGTCATAGGCTCTCTAAGAACCGCAAAAGCGCGTCACGGTCGGTCTTTGGCATCTGCACGACAGCATCACGGGCCGCTTGGGCCTCACCGCCATGCCACAGCACAGCTTCCAACACGGAACGCGCACGTCCATCATGGAGGAGATAGGTATGCCCGGAAACCTGCGCCGTCAAACCGATCCCCCACAAGGGCGGTGTGCGCCATTCGCGACCTGTTGCCCGCCCCTCAGGACGCCCATCGGCCAGACCATCCCCCATGTCGTGCAACAGCAAATCGGTATAGGGCCAGATCAGTTGGAACGACTGCGGCGCGTCTTGTGCATCCTCAAGCCGGGCGGTGACATATTTCGGCACATGGCAGGCCGCACATCCGCTCTCATAGAACAGCGCCTTGCCCCGTAGCACCTCTGGCTCATCGACATCACGCCGCGCAGGCACAGCCAGATTGGCGGCATAAAAGCTCACAAGATCCAAGCCCGCCTGATCCACCTCCGTGCCGCGCACATCACCGTCACCATGCTCCGCCATCACACAGGCCTGCTGCATCGCGGTACAATCCCCCGCCGCATTGGGAGCAAGCGGCGTTGATAGGCCTATATCGCTCGAAAAAGCCGCCGCCGATTGCGCCTCTACAGTCGGATTGCCCGCCTTCCACCCGAAGCGTCCCAAAACGGGGCGCTCATGCGCGGCTGACCAAACGATCTGGGGCCGCCCCGAAATCCCATCGCCATCCGCATCATCGGGATCGGCATGGGCCAGAATATCTGCGGCAGGAATCGCCTCAAGCAATCCAAGGCCGATCATCGGGTTGGCGACACGTGGCGAGAACAACGCGTCAGGCGACAATGCCCCATAGGCCGCCCCCTCGACGCTATAGGTCGGCGCGCGCAGGGTCACGGTCTCGCCCCCTGCAAGCGACACCGAGATGTCCTCATACTGGATCGCCATCCGTCCCTCGGCGGCATGCCCCTGAATGGCAAACGTCTGAAGCTGTGAGCCGTAAGTAGGATCGGGGCGCGTCACCGGAGTGGCCGCTTCCCCGTCCCGCTCTGCCAAATAGGCCTCGATCTCGCTCATCGGCACATCGGGAGCGGCAGGCACAGAAATGCGCAGGAACATCGACACGGAGGCCTCGCCCCCCTGTTCAGGGGGATGGCCGCGCCCGTTGTTCACATGGCACCGCAAACAGGAGCGGGCATTGTAAAGCGGGCCAAGCCCGTCGGAGGCTTTTGTCGAGGACGGTGATGACACCCAGAGCTTTTTGAACATCGCGCGACCAAGGGTGAAGGTCAGCTCTTGGTCAGGCGTGAGTGTCGCAGATGGGCGCGAAAAGGCGTCCTCGTCGGCACGGGCCGGCACCGTTGCTGCGCCCCCCTGATTGGACTCGAACGGCTCGGGGGTTGTGAAATCTTGTGTAGGCGCGGTGATCGCGATCACCCGCGCGGCCTCCTGCGCCGTCCGCTCTAAGGCAGACAGATGGACGTCGTGTGTGAGGTCATCCGCCGCCCCCGCCCCTTGCGCAAGCACAAGGCAGGTCGCAAGGGGTGCAACAAAAGGGCGGCGGATCATCAGTTTGACCTTACTCGAACACAGCGTCGGGGTTGTCGAGGCTGTCGGAGCCTTCGACCTCAATCGCCGCCGAGGTCAGAACCGTGACTGCGCGTTCAATGTCGCGGGTTTGCGCGACCAAAGCGTCAACAGCCCCCATGATAAGAGCTTCACCTGCTTCGTCACCACGTGCAAGCATCTGGTCGTAGGAGAAGCCTGCTTCAGCCGCTGCTTTCAATGTGCCAAGCTGAGCCACGGAGTGATCCAATGCTGCACCAAGATCGGCGGCCAGATCTGCGTCAGCGGCGGCCAAGAGGTCTTGCAGGCTTTCCCCTTTGACGATCTCGCCATTGGCACGAACATATTGACCGACATAGACGTTGCGAATGCCCAAACCGTCGTAATAGTGCGAGTTGTGGGTGTTGTCGGAGAAGCAATCATGCTCTTCCTCAGGATCGTTGAGCATCAGGCCAAGCTTCATCCGCTCGCCCGCCTGCTCACCGTAGGAGAGCGACCCCATGCCTGTGAGCATTGCGGTGATCCCTGCATTCGGATCAGAGGTGACAGCGTCGCGCGCCTCGCCCCCGTCCGCCCATGCGGCGGTGATGTATTCCAGATCGGAGACCAAAAGATCGGAGGCCGCAGCGAGGTAAGCTGCACGGCGGTCACAGTTGCCATTGGTGCAGGCGTCGCCTTGGGCATAATCGGTCCACGGACGGTTGCCCGCACCATGCTCGGTGCCGTTGAGGTCTTGACCCCAGAGCAGGAATTCGATGGCGTGATAGCCCGATGCCACGTTGGCTTCGATCTCGTCGGCCTCATGCAGCGTCTCGCCGATCAATTCGGGTGTGATCTCGGTCGCGTCGATCTCTTCGCCCGACAGGGTAAAAGTCGGGTTGGCAATCACGTTGAGGGCGCGGAATTCATTCTCGTCGCCTGCCCCGCCATAGGAAGCGTCAACGTAGTCGATCAGGCCTTCGTCGAGTGGCCATGCGTTCACTTTGCCTTCCCAGTCATCAACGATCGGGTTGCCGAAACGGTAGACCTCGGTTTGCTGATAGGGCACACGCGCACGGATCCATGCGGTTTTGGCCGCGGCCAGTGTTTCTGCCGACGGATTGGCAATCAACGCGTCGATTGCGGCGTCGAGCGCACGGGCCGTTTCAAGGCTGTCGCCATAGGCGGCCTCGGCGATGTCCGCATAGGTCTCCACAACTTCTGCTGCGCCCGCAAAGGCGGCGAGAGGCAAGAACGCGGCAAAAGAGGCCGCAGCGATGGCAGTAGATGTACGTTTCATGTCGGTGTGTGTCCCTGTGACGTATCAGAACGCGGCACCACGTTGGGGCCGCAGATGAGAGCTATTTTCGATAGGCCTTTATCTGACAATTTCACTAAGATAGGTCAATCCCTATTCTTTTAATAAGGTATATATCACCATGTAACTCTCTATAGCTGATAGGTTTTTAATCAAGAGTCTGACGGTAACGGCGCAAGGCAATCGCCGTGATCACCACCAAAATGATCGCAATCGCGCCCATATCGCCCGCCACCTCAGCCACGCCCGCTCCCTTGAGCATCACCTTGCGCACAAGGCGCAGGAAATGCGTGGCAGGGATCGCGGTGCCGATGGTCTGCGCCCATGCGGGCATCGCGGCATAGGGGAACATGAACCCCGACAGAAGGATCGTCGGCAGGATGGTAAAAAAGGAGATTTGCATCGCCTGTATCTGGTTGCGCGCCAGTGTCGACACCAAAAACCCAAGGGCCAGATTGACGATGATATAGAGGTTAAACCCAAGGAAGAACGCCAGAAAGGACCCCGTAAACGGCACATCAAACAAGGCCCGCGCCGCGACGAGAAAGACGATGGTTTGCACATAGCCGACAAAGACATAGGGCAGCACCTTGCCCAACATCACCTCGGTTGGACGCACGGGACTGGCCATCAGGCTCTCCATCGTGCCGCGCTCGGTCTCGCGCACAATCGCCACTGCCGTGATCATCACCATCGTCATTGACAGGATCACCGCCAACAGACCCGGCACGATATTGGTCGAGGTCTCGCCCTCTGGGTTAAACGCGCGGTGTACCGTGACCGAAAACGGTGGCGGCGCAGAGGCGGCAAAGGACAGCGGCCCTGACAGGGTTTGCCCCATCGCCACATCGACCACGCCGCCAATCGCCCCGATGGCCCCCGCCGCCGCCACAGGGTCGGACGCATCCACGGTCAATAACAGCTCGGGTGACTGACCCCGCATCGCGTCGCGTTGAAACCCCGGTGGAATGGTCAGGATCACCGTCGCCGTACCGTCACGCAGCGCCAGTTCGCTTTGCGCCTCGGACGTGGAAATCCCAACGAAATCATAATACTCGGAGCTTTCCATCCCCGCCAGAACCGCCCGCGCCATCGGGCTTTCGTCGCCCATCTCGACCAAGGTCGGCAGGTGGTGCGGGTCGGTGTCTATCGCATAGCCAAACATCAAAAGCTGCATCACAGGAATGCCGATCATCATGCCAAAGGTCACGCGGTCGCGCTTCATCTGGATGAACTCTTTGACCAACACGGCCCGAAACCGCGCCCATGAGAACGCATCGCGGATCATACTCATTGCGCGGCCTCCTGTGGCAAGCCACCAAAGTTATCCTTGGCCCCTGCCATGAGATAGATGAAGGCCTCTTCCAACCCCGCATCCTTCGCCGTCCATGTGTGGACCTTGGCGCGCCGCTCTTCGCGCGCCAGTGCATTCAATGCGGCCTCATCGGTGCCAGAGACGTGCAATTTGTCACCAAAGCGGATCACCTGCCCTGCGCGGTCGTCATGCTTGAGGCGGTCCTCCAAAATGGCCAAATCCGGCCCCGTGACCACGTAAGTTGACAGGCCGATTTCTTGCGGGATCGCCCCCGCCACACCGTCGATCAGCTTCTTGCCATAGGCGATATAGGCGATGTGGTCGCATTGCACCGCCTCGTCCATGTAGTGGGTCGAGACAAGCACCGTGACGCCCCGCGCCGACAGCCGCCTGATCTCGTCCCAAAACTCACGCCGCGCCTTAGGATCAACCCCCGCTGTCGGCTCGTCGAGCAACAACAGATCGGGGTCGTGGATCATACAGGCGGCAAGCGCCAAGCGTTGCTTCCACCCGCCCGACAGCGTTCCCGCCAGTTGCTCGCCGCGCCCCTCAAGGCCCAGATCGGAAATCGCCTGCGCCACGCGGGTTTTGCGATCCTCCATCCCGAACATACGGGCGGTGAAATCAAGGTTTTCGCGAATGGTCAGATCACCATAGAGCGAGAATTTCTGTGTCATATAGCCCACGCGCTTCTTGATCTCGCGGGCTTGTGTCTGGATATCAAAGCCAAGGCACTGACCCGTGCCGCCATCAGGCGTGAGCAACCCGCACATCATGCGAATGGTGGTGGTCTTGCCTGACCCGTTGGGGCCAAGAAAGCCGTAAATCGCGCCGCGTTTGACCTCCATATCAAAATCGTCAACCACGGTTCTGTCACCAAAAATCTTGGTCAACCCTTTGACGAAAATGGCAATCTCTTGTTGCTGCGCCATCTTACTCACCTGTTCCCGCCTGTGTCGCGTCCACCGAGATCGGCTGACCGGGGCGCAGGGCCGCGCCCGCTTCGATCTCTGCCTCGACGCGGTAGACAAGTCGCCCGCGTTGCTCGGCCGTATACAAGATCGGCGGCGTGTATTGCGGATCGGAGGCCATTCGCGTGATCGTCGCGGTCAGACCCTCGGCGCAGCCCTCACAGGACACCGCAACCACATCCCCCGCCGACAGGTCCGCACGATCGGCCTCAGGCACAAAGAACAACGCCGTCATCGCGTCCACTTGCAGCAAGGACACCACGGGCGCCGCGGCCCCCGCGACTTCGCCCGTTTCGTAATAGACCCGTTCCACCTGTCCGCTCACAGGCGCATAGACCCGACGGTCATCCAAGGCGGATTGCGCCAGATCGACCTGCGCGGCAGCCGCGTCCACGGCCGCTTCGGCGGCAAGGCGTTGGGCATCCCGCGCAGGCAGTTCCGCCACGCGCAATTCGGCCTCAAGGCGCATCACATTGGCCGCCGCCTCATCCACGGCGGCGCGTTGATCCTCCACGGTGGCCGTTGCAACCGAGCCGCGCTCAAACAGCGCTTCTGAGCGCTCCAATCGCGTCTGCGCAATGTTCAACGCCACCCGCGCTTGTTCAAGCGACGCCCGCAGCACTTCGGCCTCAGCTTCGCGTGCGCCCGTGGCAAGGTTCTCCAACTGGGCCTTCGCCTGTGCCAACCCTGCCTGTGCGCTACGCAATGTGGCTTGCTGTTTACCGTCATCAAGGGCAAAGAGCAGCGCCCCTTCGCTCACCGCCTCCCCCTCAGACACCTCCAAAGTCACGATACGCCCTGTGGCCGCAGGGGCGGCATAGACAAAATCCGCCTCGACATAGCCGTCATACATATAGGGCGGCGGTGGATTGATCCCGGGATAAACGGCAGCAATGATCGAGACGAGCCATGAGGGAAGATCAGCCATTGTGTGGCTCCTTTTCGGGGAGGGATTCGGAGGGGGAAAGCGGGGCAAGTCCTTCGGACAGCAGCATCAGATGGGTCTCAATCAGACCACGCAAATCGCGCCCTTGGGCAGGCCTGACGGCAAAGACTTCGTCGAGCAGAATGTGCATGATGACAGGCCCGAACACGCATCGGACCAACATCTCCGGATCAGTGCGACGGATCAGCCCTGCATCCATTGCACGGGCAAACATCGCCGTGGCGGCGGGCAGCACCTTTTCAAGCACACGGGTGCGATAGAGCGCAGCCAATTGCGGATGGGTCGCGGCCTCGCGCACGACCAATTTGGGGACCGCAAAGATACGCGGATCACTGATTTTCGCCTCGATATGCAGGGCAACCTGCCCCAAGAGCAGGCGCGGATCGCCATTGAAGTCAGCGAATGTCGCGGCCATCTCGTCGGCCATCCCACCCACGGCGCGCTCGACCAGTGCTTCGATGATGGCGGTTTTGGATGAAAAGTAGAGATAGACCGCCCCCTTTGACAGCCCTGCCCGTTCGGCAATGTCGGCCACCCGCGTGCGGTCAAACCCCTTCTCGGTGAACAGGTCAATCGCTGCGTCGAGCAATTCGTTGGGGCGGTCTTCTTTGCGGCGGCGAAACTTTGGCGTGTCGTTGCTTGCTTCTGGGTCTTTGGGCGCATCGGTCTGCGACATTGGAGCATTTCCCTAAATGGGGCCTGAGTCGCCCTCACTTTACTAAATGACCAGTCAGTTAGTAAGAGAAAAGATGGCACCCTTTATCGGATTAGAAAAACACCGCTCATCCCTTTAGGAAAACTTAATTGTTGATCCCTGCCCCGCATGAAATCCTGTCCTTGAACACCAAGCGCGGGAGGCACGGGTGGCTGCATCATATACCGACACATCCAACGCTCAGGCCGCCTCGAACACTTCGCTCGCGCGCCGTGCATGGAACATCCGCCGCACCGCGCTGCGCATGGGTGAGGTCCAAGGACAGGGCTACATCGGTCAAGCCCTCGGCGTTGCTGACGTGCTTGCCGTCACCCATTTCCACGCCATGACCTACCGCGCCGCTGATCCCGAATGGGAGGGGCGCGACAGGTTCTATCTCTCCATCGGCCACTACGCGATTGCCGCCTATGCCGCGATGATCGAAGCAGGGATTTTACCCGAGGCCGAGATTGACACCTACGGCATGGACGACAGCCGCCTGCCCATGTCGGGCATGGCCTCCTACACCCCCGGAATGGAGATCACGGGCGGCTCGCTCGGCCACGGGCTTGGCATCGCCGTTGGCGCCTGTTTGGGCCTGAAGCGCAAAGCCTCAAACGCCTTTGTTTACAACCTGATATCGGACGGCGAATTGGGCGAAGGCTCGACATGGGAGGCGGTGATGTCCGCGGCCCAGTGGCAGTTGGACAACCTCATTTGCATCGTCGATTTCAACGATCAACAAGCCGACGGGCCAAGCACCAAAGCACTGGCCACGCCGCGCTACACCGAAGCCCCCAAATGGGAGGCCTTCGGATGGCACGCCCAAGAGGTCGACGGCAACGATCTGGACGCGCTTGTTGCCGCGTTCGACATCGCCCGCACGCTCACAGATCCCAAACCCCGCGTGATCATTTGCAACACACAGATGTGCAAGGGCGTGCCGTTTTTGGAGGCCCGCGACAAAACCCATTTCATTCGGTTTGAACCCGATGAGTGGGCCGCCGCCCTCGCCCATCTCGACGCGGAGTGCCCCGCATGAGTCCCAAGATCACAGCCCACACCGGCGACGTGCCCTTCGGCGCTCATTCGCGCCGCGCCTCCAAATACGCGCCCCGCACAGCCCCCGCAGTGCGCAGCGCCACCTCCGCCATGATCGCCTCTCTGGACGCCGAAGGCCGCGAGACGATTGCTGCCCCCTTTGGTCACGCGCTATGCGAATTGGCCGCCTTGCGCGAGGACATTGTCGGGCTGTCGGCGGACTTGAGCAAATACACGGACATGCATGTTTTTGCTGAAAAATACCCCGATCGCTTTTACCAAATGGGCATGGCCGAACAGGTGATGATCTCGGCTGCGGCCGGACTGGCCCGCGAGGGGTTTACCCCCTTTGCCACCACCTACGCCGTCTTCGCCTCGCGCCGCGCTTATGACTTCATCTGCATGGCAATTGCCGAAGACAACCTTCCCGTCAAAATCGTCTGCGCCCTGCCCGGATTGACCACGGGCTACGGCCCGAGCCACCAAGCCACCGAAGATCTCGCCATCTTTCGCGGCTTGCCAAACCTGACCATCGTCGATCCCTGCGATGCGGTGGACACGGCGCAGGCAACCCATGCGATTGCCGACCACAACGGCCCCGTTTACATGCGCCTGCCACGCGGCAATGTGGCGAATGTGTTGGGCGAATACGGCTATGAGTTCAAACTCGGCAAAGCGCAGATGATCCATGACGGGCGCGACGTCTTGTTCATCTCCACGGGCCTGATGACCATGCGGGCGATCGACGCCGCCAAACGGCTCAAATCCGACGGGATCGACTGCGCCGTGCTGCATTGCCCGACCATCAAACCGCTTGATGTGGAGACGATCAAAACGGAAGCCGCAAAGTCTGGTCGCCTTGTGGTGACGGCAGAAAACCACACCATCGTGGGCGGATTGGGCGAGGCCGTTGCCGCCGAATTGATGCGATCAGGCGTATTCGTGCCGTTCAAATCCATCGCCCTGCCCGACGAATTTCTCGACGCGGGCGCGCTGCCCACGTTGCACGATCAATACGGCCTCAGCACCGATGCTGTGGTCGCCAAAATCAAATCCTGGATGTGAGAGACCTCATGAAACTACTCGACGGAAAAATCGCGATCATCACGGGGGGCGCCTCCCCGCGCGGCCTCGGCAAAGCCACCGCTCAGTTGTTTGCCGATCACGGCGCAACGGTCGCCATTCTCGATCTCGACGCGGATCACGCAGCGGCGGCCGCCGCCGATCTCGGCGCGGGACACATTGGATTGCCTTGCGATGTCACCAAGAAGGACGATTGCATCGCAGCGGCGAACGCTGTTCTCGCCGCGCTTGGGGGGATCGACATTCTGATCAACAACGCGGGCATCACACAGCCGCTCAAACTGATGGAGATCGAGGCCGAGAATTACGATGCCGTCACGGATGTCTCCCTGCGCGGCACGCTTTACATGTCGCAGGCTGTCATCCCGACCCTGCGGGCGCAAAAATCGGGCTCCATCGTCAATATGTCGTCAGTCTCCGCGCAGCGCGGCGGCGGCATCTTTGGCGGGCCACATTATTCAGCAGCAAAAGCGGGCGTTTTGGGCCTGACCAAAGCCATGGCCCGCGAATTGGCCCCCGACGGGGTGCGCTCCAACGCCATTTGTCCGGGCTTCATCGCCACCGACATCACCGCAGGCAAACTGACCGCCGAGATGAAAGCGCAAGTCCTCGCCGGCATCCCGATGGGCCGCGTGGGCGAAGCCTCTGACGTTGCGGGCTGCGCTCTCTTTCTGGCCTCTGATTTATCCGCCTACGTGACAGGCTCCGAAGTCGATGTGAACGGCGGCTCCCTCATTCACTAACCCCCCCCGTCCATACCTCCCTATGGACACCTGAAGGCACGCTCCATTTGCACGGTGGAGCGTGTCTTTTTATTGCGGGTCTGTCGCTTAGTCGGGTGCGCCGTAGGCCAGTTCCGTCCCTGCGTCGATCTCCAGAGCATGCAACCCGAACTGCGTTTTCAACGCGGCAACGGCGTCGGTGTGATCCGCCGCCTGCCCCGCAATCCAATCGGTAAACAGGCGCACAGCGCGGCGATTGAGATGGCGCGGCGGGCAGACAAGCCAATAGGCGGGAAAAGTGAAAACGGGCAGATCGGGTGTCACGGGCACAAGCCGCCCCGAGGCCACTTCAGGAGCAGCAAGCGCCAGACTTTCGAGCACCACACCCCGCCCATCGACGGCGAGTTGCAACGCCAGAGACGAGCGATCCATCAGCACGGATTTGGTGTTAGAAGTCACCTCCAACCCATTGCGCCACAACCAAAAATCCCATTGGCACATCGCCCGCGCACTATCGATCAAACGGGCCGCATTCAGCCGTGTGACGGGATCGACCTCTAGCCCGCCAAGCGAGGCCAAATACTCGGGACTGGCCAAGGGCAACACCTGATCTGGCAAGACAGGCGCACAGTGAAACGCGGGCCAATTCCCTGACCCGTAACGGATATCAATATCCATCAGCTCACGTTCAAAATCCGTAGGATCGGGTGCTGCATCAACCCGCAGGTCAAAGTCGGGACATTGATCAATGAACTCCGACAGGCGCGGGCCAAGCCACCGCACCCCGAAACTCGGCGTCACCCGCAGATTGAGTCGACGGGTTTCGCGGGCTTTGCCCAAATTCTTGCGCGCCTCCGACAGCATCCGCAGCGCGGTGGCGGAGGTTTGAAACAGCTGCTCGCCTTCCAAGGTCAACGTCAGATTGCGCCCCTTGCGGCGAAACAATTTGATGCCGAGTTGCTGCTCCAACAGTTTGATCTGTTGGCTGACGGCGGAGGGCGACACTGACAATTCCTCGGCGGCAACGGTTAGCGATCCCCGACGGGCCACGGCCTCGAAATGTAGGATCGCATTGAGGTTATTGCCGCGTGCCATATGGGATCAGATCACTCCGAAGTTTCGGCGTCTGAGCCTTGCGATTTAGCCCGTGCTTTCAACGCCGCGTCATGCTCCATGACATCCTTAAGATCCTCGCTCAAATGACCCAAGTGGACCTGAATCGCCGCGGCAGCCTGTAGTGGATTGCGGGCGCGGAGCGCATCTATAATAGCCGTGTGCTGGGTGATGACGCGTTGGCGATTGCGCTTTTCCATCGCGGTCAAATACCGCGCCCGCCACAGGCGCTGCAACAAAGAGGTGTGCATATCGGCAAGCGTTTCATTGTGCGACATCCGTGCGATCATCGCGTGAAATTTCATATCAAGCTCGAACATGTCGAGCGGGTCGCTTTGATCAAAGGTGTCTTCCATGAGATCGGTCAGTTCAACGACCTCCTCAATCTCCTCCTCGCTCGCCGCACGACAGGCGATTTCAGCCGACAGTTTTTCGAGATTCAGCATCACTTCGACCTGATCTGCGAGGGTCTTGAAGCTGGGTTGAGCGACGATGGGGGAGCGGGCGCGACGGAGAATCACCAACCCCTCTTGCGCAAGGATTCGGATCGCTTCGCGCATAGGTGTCCGGCTCACGCCGAGCTCTTCGGCGTTATCGCGTTCTTTGATCGCATCTCCGGGATTCAGACGCCCACGAAGGATGTCACGCCGCAATGAATATGCGATCTTCTCGGGAAGATTGTCTCCGTGAAATCCCTCCCCTAAAGCGTTAAATTCATTCATCTTAATCGTTCCACATTTTCATTCGGCATCCGCAAACTCCTCCCGCATGCAGCAACCTTAGCGTCTTTTTTAATTTGGTATACCAAAAGTTGTTGATTGTCGATACGGGTTCGGTTTAGCGTCTTAGTTGTGATGGTATACCATCTTGTTTCGCGGCGAATCCGAAAGGGCTCGCATTCACCCGGGAGGGGTGCGCGGAATTCAAAACGAAAGACACCAATGTCTTCGGCTGCGGTCACGCAGCCACCTAGGGAGGATACTTATGAAACTGACTTCAGCTCTTAAAACCGCAGCACTTGGTGCCGTGATTGCCGTACCTGCAATCGCGGACGACACCGTTACTCTGCGTATTCAGACACACTACGCGACCGAGCACCCATCGGGTAAGCTCGCCGCACAGTTTGCCGACGACGTCGAAACCATGTCTGGCGGCTCGATCGACATCGAGATGTTCTACTCCTCGTCCGTGGTGGCCACGACCGAGACTTGGGACGCAGCCGTCAACGGCATCCTCGATTGCGACATGACCGGCGGCGCTTACCAAACCGGTAAAAACCCTGCGTTCCAATTCGTGGGCGACATCATGGGCGGTTATGACACCCCCTACCAACAGCTCTCATGGCTCTACTATGGCGGCGGCTACGAAGCAGCACAGTCGCTCTATAACGAGTACGGCATGCAGCTTGTCGGTTGGTGGCTCTACGGCCAGGAATCCTTTGCCTCGACCAAGCCACTCGCAGGCTTTGACGACCTCAAAGGTTGGAAATTCCGTTCGCCTCCAGGTCTTGAAACCGAAATCTTCACCGAGCTGGGCGCAACCCCGATCGTTATGGATTTCACCGAGATCTTTACCGCGCTTGAAACTGGCATCATCGACGGCGCTGACGCCTCCGGTCTGGCCAACAACGTCGGTCTTGGCCTTTACGATATCGCCAAGCACGCCAACTACCCTGGCTTCCACTCGATGCCGTCTGACCACCTTGCGTGTAACAAAGACGTTTGGGATGGCCTGACAGAAGCACAGCAGCGCATCATGGACACCGCAATGCAGAAACTCTCCCTGCACACCGCGATCTCCAACGAGAAAGCCAACAACGAAGCCGCAGCAGCCCTGCGCGAGCAAGGTGTGACCCTCTACGCATGGTCCGACGAGGACAAAGCGAAATTCCGCGCCGGTGCACAGCGTGCATGGGATGGCTGGGCCGCTAAAACACCTGAGGCAGCCGCACTGGTCGAAAGCCACCGCGCCTACCTCGCTCAGCTTGGCCTAATCTCGGGTCAAGAATAAAGCGCGTCTCGTGACACATGGGTAACATGCCCAGGCGGGCCCAAGCGGGCCCGCCATTTTTTTCCAAAGCGCCTGCCGCTTGTATCGGCACAACCCCAATTAAAATAAGGGAGGCAAGATGATTCAGGACAGTGTCTGGCTCGGCCCCTTGCGAGGTCCGGTCAAGAAATTGGCCATCGGCTTTACCGCGTTTGCACTCGCGGTTTTCGCATGGCTCGCCATTAACAAAATCTTCTCGGCTGACGCCCTCGGCATGCACGAAATGATCCGCTCTACCGGCGGCATTTGGGGCAAGTTGATGCTCGGCTCACTCGCCGGCTCCATATTGTTCGCCTCGATCTATTTGTCGGACACCATTGGCTCCATCGAAGACAAACCTCACGGCTTTTTCGACTACCTGTCGTTGGTCACATCGCGCATTGCCATGATCGCAATCGTTATGATCGTGGTCGTGATGTTCTACGAAGTTGTGTCGCGCTATGCGTTCAACAAACCCACCCTATGGGCCAACGAATTGTCGCTCTGGATCGCGGCCTTTGTGTTCTTGCTCGCGGGCCAATACGCCATGCAGCAACGCTCCCACATCCGCATCTATGTGATCTACGATCTCATGCCGCGTTGGATGAAAAAAGCCTCCGACGTGATCTCCGTTTTCCTGATCTGGGTGTTCTGTTTCGCCCTCGTTTGGGGCGGGTTCAATGATGCGTGGACACGGATGTTGCGCATGGAGACCTTCGGCACCGCGTGGGATCCGCCCATTCCGGGGACGATCAAACCCGCCATCCTGTTCATCATCGTTCTCGTGGCTATTCAATCGCTGTCCAACCTCATCGCAGATTGGCACAAAGCGCCCGAACATCACTCGCCTGCGGACGAAATCGACGAAGACGAAATTGAAATGCTGCGTAAAACGCTCGGGGAGGACCTCTAAATGGTCGATATCGGCACCCTCTCTCTCATCGTCTTGCTGGGCATGTTTGCCCTGCTTGCAATCGGTATGCCCTTGGGCTTTGCATCGGCCTTTCTCGCTGTTGTCACGCTTGTTCTCAAATTCGACGTGGACATTCTGTTCAAAACTTTTGGACGCGGTCCCTTCGCCGTATTGGGGCAAGCGGTTTACCGACAGATGGTCAACTATGTGCTCATCTCGGTGCCCCTCTTCATATTTATGGCCTCTCTACTGGAGAGGACGGGCATCGCCAAAGACATGTATTCCTCGCTCAATCTGTGGCTGTCACGCACCCGTGGCGGTATCGCCTTTGTCACCTCCATCATGGCCGTTATTATGGCGGCTATGTCGGGGATCATCGGCGGCGAAGTGGTTCTTCTGGGCCTCATCGCCCTGCCTCAGATGCTGCGACTTGGCTACGACCAAAACCTCGCGATCGGCACGATCTGTGCCTCTGGCTCGCTTGGCACGATGATCCCGCCGTCCATCGTTTTGATTTTCTACGGCCTCGTCACCGAGACCTCGATCAAAGCGCTGTTCACGGCCTCCTTCCTGCCCGGCTTTATGTTGGCGTCGTTCTTCATCATCTATATCTTTGTGCGGACACGGATCAGCCCCGAGCTGGCTCCCCTGCCCGAGGACAACCCTGATGATCCACGCGGCTCCGAAAAAGGCCTGATGTTCCTCGGCTTCCTGTCACGCTTCGGCATGTGGGTTACGGCTGTGCTGTTGGCGCGCAACCTGTTCCTGACCGTGCTTGGCATGAACAAAATTGTCGAGGGCGTTGAGCCGATCATGCTCGGCATGGTCGCAGACATCCCCTACCTGGTTGGTGCATTCCTTCTGTTTTCCGTCACGATGATCTTCATCGTCGGCAAAGAGCGCACCGCAATAGGGTGGGACATGGGCAAAGGGCTTATCGCACCGACCGTGGTGATCGGTGTGGTTCTTGGCTCCATCTATGGCGGCATCACGGGCATCACCGAGGCGGCTGGCATGGGCGTTGTGGCTGTGTTCGTCATCAGCTTGGTCCGTGGGGAAATGACCTTTGACATCGTCTGGGACAGCCTGTTGCGCACACTGCGCTCCACAGGCACGATCATCTGGGTGACAATCGGTGCAGCCGCTCTTGCGGCGGCCTATACGCTCGCAGGTGGTCCGACCTATGTGGCCAATATGATCGTATCGGCAGACCTGCCGACGATGGGGATCATCCTCGTGATGATGTTCATCTTCCTGATCATGGGGATGTTCATGGACTGGGTTGGCATCGTGTTGCTGATTATGCCCGTGTTCCTGCCCATCGTGCTGCGCCTTCCTGTCGAGGAAATCGGTCTCCTTGGGGAATTGGACCCGCGCCATGTGGCGGTCTGGTTCGGTGTTGTGTTCTGTATGAACATGCAGGTTTCGTTCCTGTCACCGCCCTTTGGTCCTGCGGCCTTCTACCTCAAATCAGTGGCTCCACCGCACATCTCGCTCACGGATATCTTTAAAGGCTTCCTGCCCTTTATCGCCATCCAGTTGATCGCCCTGTCGGTTCTGCTGATCTGGCCTCCGATCGTCTCGATCTTCCTCTAGGGATCACGTAGAGATCGATCTAACCCTATCACTGCTGCGGGGCTGCGGGGCTGCGGGGCGGCGGGACGTCCGCCGCCCCGCTCCGTTTTTCTCCCCCATGCCACGCACCCACACGCGGCATCGGAGATAAAAACGCGCATTACGCCGAAACTCCTAGCGTGACATTCTAACATATAAGATGCAAAAAGCGGTCAAACGGCCGCTAACGGCCCACCACATATTGACCCAGAGGATCGCCATGACCACCGTTCGCCTGTCAGACGTCGACAACGTTGTCACCGCCAAAACCCAACTCGCTATTGGCGATGAGGGCGCCATCGACATCATTCCGCGCGGCCACAAGATGGCCACCTGCGACATCGCCAAAGGCGCACCTGTTCTCAAATATGCACAGGTCATCGGCTACGCGGCGCAAGACATCGCGAAGGGCGCACATATCCACACCCATAACCTTGAGTTCCGCAATGTAGACGCAAGCTACGAATTCGGCACCAACCTGCGCCCCGTTACCCCCGCGACCACACAAGACACCTTCATGGGCTACAAACGCCCCACGGGCCGCGTCGGAACGCGCAACTATATCGCGGTGCTGACGTCAGTAAACTGCTCGGCCACCGCCGCGCGGATGATTGCACAGCACTTCACCCCCGACATCCTTGCCGCCTACCCCAACGTCGATGGCGTCGTGGCCTTTGTCCACGGCACAGGCTGCGCCATGGGCGGTGACGGGACGGGGTTCGAAATGCTGCAACGCACCCTCTGGGGATACGCCAAAAACCCCAACGTGGGCGGCGTGCTGCTTGCGGGTCTTGGCTGTGAGATGATGCAGATCGACTGGCTGATCGAAGCCTACGGCCTCAAATCCGGTCCGACCTTTCAGACCATGAATATCCAAGATGTCGGCGGGTTGCGCAAAACCGTGGCCCTCGGCATCAAAAAGATCGAAGCCATGCTACCCGTGGTCAACCAATCCACCCGCGAAGAGGTTCCGGCGTCCGAGCTCATGGTGGCCCTGCAATGTGGCGGCTCGGACGCGTGGTCGGGCATCACCGCCAACCCTGCCGTGGGCTATGCTTGCGACCTGCTCGTGGCCCAAGGCGGCACGGGTGTCTTGGCCGAAACGCCCGAGATTTACGGGGCCGAGCACCTGTTGACCGCACGCGCCGCCACGCCCGAAATTGGTGAGAAACTCCTCGACCTGATCAAATGGTGGGAAGACTACACCACCCGAAATCGCGGTTCGATGGACAACAACCCCTCCCCTGGCAACAAGGCGGGCGGGCTGACCACGATCCTCGAAAAGTCTCTGGGCGCAGCAGCCAAGGGCGGCACGACACCGCTCAACGGCGTCTACAAATATGCCGAGCAAGTCACCGCGAAAGGTTTCACCTTTATGGACAGCCCCGGCTATGACCCCGCATCGGTCACGGGGCAGATCGCCTCGGGCTGCAACCTTGTGTGCTTCACCACGGGGCGCGGGTCGGCCTTTGGCGCGAAGCCATCTCCATCAATGAAAGTCGCCACCAACACCGAGATGTTCAACCGTCTCCACGAAGACATGGACATCAACGCAGGCACGATCATCTCGGACGGCAAGCGCGTCGAGGACGTAGGCCGCGAAATTTACGAGATGTGGCTGCGCATGGCCTCTGGGGAGAAAACAAAATCCGAGGAAATCGGCCTTGGCGACTACGAGTTCGTGCCATGGCAAGTCGGCGCGGTGATGTAGTGATAATGACCAACTCAGGACACATATAATGGGGGCTCTGCGCCCGAGAGAAGAGCGCCTGACCGCGGGAATGCTCATCATGGTTTTGGCCGTCACCTGTTTCACAGGGATCGACACCTCGGCCAAATGGCTGTCGAACTACGGTATGCCCGTCATGCAGATCGTCTTTGCCCGCTATGCCATGCATTTCCTGCTGTCGGTGGTGGTTTTTGTTCCGCAAGAAGGCCTCTCTGCGTTCAAATCCAACGTCCCCAAGAAACAACTTCTACGCTCAACCGCGCTGTTGGTGGGGACGTTTCTCAACTTTCTGGCGCTCAGTTACCTGCCGCTATCGCTGACCATTTCCATTGCCTTTGCCACCCCCATTGTGGTGACGCTCTTGGCTATTCCCTTGCTCCGCGAACAAGTCGGGTTGCGCCGTGTCATCGCGGTTTGCGTCGGCTTTATCGGCGTTCTGGTCGTGGTACAGCCGTGGGGCGCGGGCTTTCATCCTGCGGTCTTCATCTCGCTTTGCACCCTGTTTGCTGCGTCCTTCTATTATGTCATGACGCGCATGATTGCGGGTGAGGAGCGCAATTCGACCATGCAACTGTGGTCGAGCGGTCTGGCCACCGCAGCGATGTTGCCGCTCGCGCTTCAGCATTGGATCTGGCCGCATGATATCACTGGATGGATCGTGTTCTTTGCCATTGGCACCTTTGGCATGACGGGACATGTCTTTGCCACGACGGCGCACCGCTGGGCGGATGCCTCGGTTCTCTCACCGATGATCTATACCCAACTGGTGTCCGCGACACTTGCCGGAATTGTTGTGTTTGGCACATGGCCAACCATCTGGACCCTGATCGGGGCGATCATCATCATCGGATCGGGCCTCTACATCTGGAACCGTGAGCGGACAAAAAAAGGGCAGACCCCAGACTAGGCCTGCCCTTTTCTCGGGAGGTAACTTTCGAGGCGCGAGGTTTAGCCGCGTCCGATGTAGGGCATGTTTGTCGCCATCACCGTCATGAACTGCACATTGGCCTCAAGCGGCAGCGACGCCATGTGAAGCACCGACTTGGCGACATTGTTCACATCCATAACGGGTTCAATCGCGATGGAGCCATCCGCCTGCGGCACGCCCGCGGTCATCTGTGCGGCCATATCGGACATGGCGTTGCCGATGTCGATCTGACCACAGGCAATGTTGAACGCCCGCCCGTCGAGTGACAAAGAGCGCGTCAGACCCGTGATCGCATGTTTAGACGCGGTATAAGGTGCCGAGCCCCAGCGCGGCACATAGGCCGACACCGACCCGTTGTTGATGATGCGCCCGCCTTGGGGATCTTGGCGGCGCATGATGCCAAAGGCCGCGCGTGCGGCAATAAACGAACCGATGACGTTGATATTCATCAGATTGCGGATCGCATCCACGTCCGCCTCGTCGATCATGCCACCCGGCATCGACACGCCTGCGTTATTGAACAAGGCATCAACGCGCCCCCATGTCTCATAGGCTGTCTCGAACGCCGCGCCGACTTGCGCCTCATCGGTCACATCAGCGGGAATGGCGAGCGCGTTTTCATGGCTGTCCGCCATCTCCTGCACCGACGCGGCGGTGCGCCCGACGATCCCCACGCGCCACCCTGCGTCAAGAAAGGCGTTCGCGGTGGCTTTGCCGATGCCACGCGCACCGCCAGTGATGATGATTGATTTTGTCATTAGTGATTATCCCTCGGTAAGGTCTTGGCCACACGCTGATAGGCCGTGGCGAGTTCCAGACAGCCGCCTTGAGCCAGTTGGCCCACATGTTGACGGTAAATTTCCTGCCACGGGGTGTGGCTTTTGATGTCGGGAGGCGTCCACGCAGCTTTGCGGGCCTCCCATTCAGCCTCATCCACAAGCGCATTCATCGACGAGGTATTGATATCGAGGCGCACCATGTCGCCCGTTTTGAGATAGGCCAAGCCACCACCGACCACGGCCTCGGGCGAGGCATTCAGCACCGACGGGCTTTCGGAGGTGCCCGATTGACGCCCATCGCCCACGGTGGGCATGTGGTTGATCCCCGCATGGATCATCGCATCAGGCGGCTGCATATTGACCACCTCCGCCGATCCCGGATAGCCGACACAGCCGACATTGCGGATGAACAGCATACAGGTCTCGTCAATCTCGAGTGCGGGATCATTAATCCGCTCGTGATAATCCTCCGGCCCCTCGAACACGATCGCGCGGGCCTCGTAAATTCCATCCTTGAGAAAGCGGTCGCGGAAGTCATCGGAGATCACCGAGGATTTCATCAACGCGCTGTCAAACAGGTTGCCCGAGAGCACAAGGAACCCCGCCTTCTCGCGCATCGGTTTGTCGTAGGCAAAGATCACACGGCGATCCGTCACCTCAACACCGTCGAGGTTTTCGCCCATGGTTTTGCCCGTGGCACTCATCGCCCCTGCGTGCAATTTGCCCGCGCCGTTCAGCTCGGCCATCACCGCAGGAACACCGCCCGCGCGGTAGAACGCCTCGCCAAGGTATTCACCCGCAGGCTGCATATTGACGAGCAGAGGAATGTCATAGCCGACGGTTTCCCAGTCCTTCACATCAAAGGGAATGCCCGCGTGGCGCGCAATCGCCTGTAGGTGTGGCGGCGCGTTTGTGGACCCGCCAATGGCAGAACACACGCGGATCGCGTTCTCAAAGCTCTCGCGGCTCAAAATGTCCGACGGCTTGAGGTCTTCGTAAGCCATTTCCACAATGCGCTGACCCGTTTTATAGGCCATCGCCATGCGTTCCTGGAACGGCGCAGGTATCGCGGAATTGCCTGTCAGGGTCATGCCCAAAGCCTCCGACATGGCGTTCATCGTCGAGGCCGTGCCCATCGAATTACAGTGACCAAGCGACGGGGCCGAAGCACAGGCGCGGTCCATAAATTCGTCCCAGCCGATCTTGCCATCCGCCAACAAGCGACGGCTTTCCCAGATCACTGTACCAGAGCCGACGAGTTTGCCCTTCCAATGCCCGTCCAACATCGGCCCGCCGTTCAGACCAATGGCGGGGATGTCCATGGTGCAGGCGGCCATCAGTTGCGACGGCGTGGTTTTGTCACAGCCCGTGGTCATCACCACAGCATCAATCGGATAACCGTAAAGCAATTCCACAAGACCCAAATAGGCCAGATTGCGGTCGAGCGCCGCCGTGGGACGCTTGGCGTTTTCAAAAATCGGATGCACAGGAAATTCCATCGGAATACCGCCCGCATCACGGATACCCGCCTTGATCCGATCCATCAAAAAGACGTGGATTTTATTGCAGGGGCTCAGATCGGAGCCAGAATTCGCGATGCCGATGATCGGCTTGCCCGCCTGCAATTCCTCGCGCGTAAAGGCCTGATTGAGATAGCGTTCGAGATAGAGCGCGGTCATCCCCGGATTGTTGGGGTTGTCGAACCATTCTTGGCTACGGAAACGTTTATTGGCGCGGGTATCGTGAGACATGCGTTCCTCCCCGAAGGCATGAGAATTATTGAGTGCGAGGCATGGCGATTCTTGTATTTACCTGCATGCCTAAAGATGATCTGATTTGGTATACCAAGACAAGCGGAATTTGGTATACCAAATTTTTTTGACCAAATGTTTGCACCTAAGCCACGGATAAACGGGAGATTGTCATGCTCAAAATCACGCGCCTTACGACGGGCCTTGCCCTCGCTATAGGGACCGCCCTGCCCCTTTGGGCCGAGAGCACCATCGCGGATGTCGACGCCTGCATCGCCACGTCCATTGACGAAGGCACCGCCCCCACCGCCTGTGTTGAACTCGCCCACACGGAATGCACCGAATTTCCCGACGACATGAACTCCTCGGCGGCGCTGTGCTTCACCCAAGCCAAGGACATGTGGTCACAAGGAATCACCGCGCGGATGGAGGACATCAAGGCAAAGGCCGCGCCAGAAATCGCCACCATCGCAGGTATCGAGGTGAAATATGACCTGCTGTCCGCGCTCGTCCAGTGCGACCGCATGGAAGAACTCAACAGCCTGCGCGAGGGCGTCACAGACGAAGAAATCCTGCGTCAGAAAACGGCCTGTGCCGCGACGGCCAGCGGGTTGGCCTATACCAAACTGGCATGGCGCTCGCGCCAACTGCCATAACGCGCACACGTAATACAGACACAACACAGAACAGCCAAACTCAAAGGAGCGCCCCATGATCGAAGCCCCCGCCCTACTGACCATTCACCGCAACACCCGTCGCCCGACAGCGGCGCAAATCGCGCGGTTCAAAGACATGCCGAGCGCCTTTGTCGCCGATGCCATGAGCGGGCGTGGATGCCTTGCCACCCCCATCGGCCCCATCGGTGGCGGACGCGATTACCCCTGCAACGTGGTCGGTCCCGCCCTTGTCGCAGACAATAGCGCGGGGGATCTTCTGGCCACAGGGGCAGCGCTCAACATCCTTCAAAAAGGCGACATCGTGGTCGCGACTGTGGATGGTTATCAAGGCAGCGCAGCGGCGGGTGATCTCGTCATGGGCATGATGAAAAACGCAGGTGCAGCGGGCTTCGTTACGGACGGACCGATGCGCGATTACGAGGGCATCGTGGCCGTGGGCCTGCCCGCCTATTGCACTGGCCTGAACGCAAATTCGCCCTATGGCAATGGCCCCGGAACCGTGGGCGCGGGCGCTGTTGTTGATGGTGTGCGGATCGAAACAGGCGATCTTTTGGTTTGTGACAGCAACGGCGTTGTGGTCGTTCCGTTTGACAAAATCGACGCCGTGGCCGACGCCGCCCATGCGGTCAAGAACGCAGAGGCCGAATTTGAGGTGCAAGTGCAATCAGGCGCGCAATCAAGCTTCCTCGATCTCGACGAGATGCTCGCGGATGGCCGCGCGGTCTTTGCCGACTAACAGGCCTTTCCAGACAAGAGAACGGGCCGCAAGGAGATGATCCTGCGGCCCGTTTTGTGGCTATCGCGATGGCAGCCCTGCGTGTCCGTCAGTCAGGTTTTGCCCGACAGGTGTCCGACAAAAGTCCGACGCAGAGCAGACGCGGTTTTTCCTATGATTTCAACGCACAAACCGTTTTAGCCAGTTTTACCGATGACACGGAGTTACGCTTTGCCCTTGGCCACTTCGTCGGCCATATTGAGGCCGTTGAGGTCGCCCACAATATCCGACAGCGTGATGATGAAATCCTCGCCTTTGCCAATGGCTTCGGCGTGGGTGAAATAGTGTTTGGACGCCGCCCCCATGACATTGACCGCGCCCACCTCGGACGCCATCGCGTTGAAATAGCGCAGGTCTTTGGTGGCGTTGGTGATGGAGAACTTATGAATTTCCGCATCGCGATCAATCGCATAGGCCATAAAGGTATCAAAGAACCCGTTGGACAGACGACTGTCACCGATCACCTTGGCATAAACCTGTGGCGGCAGCCCCGCTTTGGTCGCCACTGCGAGCGCCTCGGCGTAGAGCGATGCCATGCCCATCGACGTGAAGTTCATCAAGAGCTTCATCTTGTGGCCCGCACCCGTTGGACCGACGTGATTGATATTCCCCGCCCAACACTCGATGATCGGCAAAACCTGTTTGAAAACAGCATCATCTGCACCGACCATCGCGTCGAGCGTGCCTGCCTCGGCCTCTTTCGGGGTGCGGCCCAGTGGCGCGTCGATCATCACGCCGCCCTTCTCCGCCAATGCCGCCGCAAGCGCCTCGGTCGAGGTCGGGTCTGCGGTGGTGGTGTCGATCACGGTCAAGCCGTCACGCATCCCCGCAAGGATGCCATCGGGACCGTGGAACACCGCCTCGACCTGCGGCGAATTGGACAGGCAGATGTGGATCACATCGCAATTTTCCGCCATTTCACGTGGGGTTTTCGCCTCCGTGGCGCCCATGCCCACAAGGCTCTCGACTGGAGTGCGGTTGCGATTGCCCTTCACCCAGAGCGGATAGCCGCCCTGAAGGATATTCTTGGCCATGCCGTGGCCCATAAAGCCCACGCCGATAAAGCCGACGGTTGGTTTCGTAGTCATTTGGATCTCCTCCCAAAGATGATTTTAAAGACTTGCGGTAATTCCGCCATCGACGAAAAGCGTATGGCCATTCACAAAAGTTGACGCCGCAGACGACAAGAAGATAGCAGCGCCGACGAGTTCCTCTACCCGTCCCCAGCGACCAGCGGGTGTGCGTTTTTCGAGCCATGCCGAGAAATCCGCATCCGCGACAAGGGCGGCATTGAGCGGCGTGTCGAAATAGCCCGGCGCGATGGCGTTACAGTTCAACCCGTGCTTGGCCCAATCGGTCGCCATGCCCTTGGTCAGGTTGGTCACTGCCCCTTTGGAGGCGGTGTAGGGCGCGATTGAAGGCCGTGCGAGGGCGGATTGCACCGACGCGATGTTGATGATGCGCCCTTCCCCGCGCTCGATCATGTGACGCGCGACGGCTTTGGAGACGTAAAACACCGAATTGACGTTGGTGCGCATTAACGTGTCGAAGGCCTCGGCAGGGAATTCTTCGAGTGCTGCGCGGTGCTGCATCCCTGCGTTATTGATGAGGATATCAATGGGGCCATGCGCCTGCTCATAGCCGTCCACCGCCGCCACTGCCGCCTCGGCGTCGGTGACATCAAAGGCCAATGTATCAACGTTAAACCCCTCATCGCGCAGCCGTTTTGCCGCCTCCTCAAGACGCTCGGTATTGCGCGCGTTGAGCACCAGATGCGCGCCTGCTTCGGCCAGTCCTTTGGCCAAGGCATAGCCGATGCCCATAGATGATCCAGTAATGAGAGCGCGTTTGCCTGTGAGATCGAATAGCTGCATGGGTCCTCCAAAAATGCACTGCGCCGACCATTGACAATCAGGGTCGAAATCGCGTTGATAATTTTGGTATACCATTTTTACCCCGTTGCAAATAGCGACGATGAAGACTGTCTGGAGGACACCACAATGACGGCGCTTTACGCCCACGGACCACGAGATTTACAGCTCGGGGACTGCGAAACTCACGCCCCACAGGCAGGCGAGGTGCGCATCAAAATGGCACGCGGGGGAATCTGCGGATCGGACCTGCATTACTATCTGCACGGCGGATTCGGCACGGTGCGCCTGCGTGAACCGATGGTTCTCGGCCATGAGGTTTCGGGCCATGTCACCGCGCTTGGCGACGGTGTTGAGGGCTTGGCCGTGGGCGATCTTGTCGCGATTTCCCCGTCACGCCCCTGCGGAGATTGCCCCGAATGCGCCCGCGGCAATCCCAACCATTGCGCCAACATGCGATTCTATGGCTCCGCAATGCCCTTCCCCCATATCCAAGGCGCGTTTCGCGACGACCTTACCGTGCTGCAAAGCCAATGCGTCAAGGCCGAGGGGCTAACCGCCGCCGAAGCGGCCACCGCCGAACCTCTGGCCGTTGTTTTGCACGCCATGCACCAAGCGGGCGACCTTTTGGGCAAGCGCGTTTTGGTGACGGGTTGCGGCCCGATCGGGTTGCTCGCCATCCTCGCGGCCCGTCGTGCAGGCGCCGCCGAAATCATCGCCACCGACATTTCTGATCGTGGTTTGGAGTTTGCCCGCAATGCACGCGCCAACGTCACCGTTAACACCCTGACCCACGCAGAAGGGCTAGCTCCCTATGCCACGGGAAAAGGCGCGCTAGATGTCTTATTCGAGTGTTCTGGCGCACAGGTGGCACTGGCAGGAGCGATCCCCACGATCCGTCCGCGCGGCACCATCGTACAGGTCGGCATGTCAGGCGATATGACCCTTCCGATGCAGCAAATCACCGTCAAAGAGTTGAGCCTCAAGGGCTCGTTCCGCTTTCATCCCGAATTTGCCACGGCCATTTCCCTCATGCAGCAAAAGTTGATTGACGTGACACCACTGATTACCCACAGCTTCCCCCTTGCAGACTTCCAAGAGGCGTTTGACACCGCGACGGACCGAGAAAAGGCGATGAAAGTCCAACTGGTGTTCGGCTGATGCTTACATACGCTGTCGCTGTCTTCTTTCTCGTCATCACCCCTGGCCCCGGCGTTTTGTCGGCGGCTGGCGTTGGCTCCGCCTTCGGTTTTCGCCAAGCATTGCGCTACGTGACGGGGTTGTTCATTGGCTCAAACTTAGTGGCGGCCGCCGTCATTTCGGGATTGGCCGCTGTGATCCTCGCTACACCCGCGATCCGCACAGTCCTGATGGCCGCATCGCTTGCCTATCTCGTCTATCTGGCCGCGAAAATCGCCTTCGCAGGGGCAAAAATCGCCTTTATCGAAAACAAACGCGGACCGGGGATCGGCGCAGGGCTTTTACTGCAAGCCATCAACCCGAAAGTCTACGCCGTCAATACCGCACTGTATTCGGGCTTCTCCTTTGCGCCTGACAACTACACATTCGAGGTCGCGATGAAGTTGCTCATCATGAATGCGATCTGGATTCCGCTTCACCTTGGATGGGCCTATGCGGGCGCGTCCTTGCATAAACTCAACCTGTCTGAAATCGCACAGCGACGGATCAATTACGCTATGGCGGGCGCGATGCTCACCGTGGTGATCTTGGCCCTGTTTGCGACCATTAAAACTGCATAGGAGCCGCACATGCTTCCCCTTTCCAACCACGCCCCCGAGGGCACTTTTGTCGGTCGAATTTGGCGCGAGGGCGCGGGCCCAAGCCTTGTGACCCTACGCGGCGACACGCTTGTCGACATCACCTCCAAAGACGCGCCCACCATGCGCGATCTGTTGGAAATGGACGACCCTGCGGGCTACGTCAAAGCCGCCAAGGGAGAGGACATCGGCACGCTGTCAGAGCTGACAACACAGTCCAAACCTGACACCGCCGCCGATGCGCTGCGCCTGTTGCCCCCCTGCGATTTGCAAGCGGTCAAAGCCTGCGGCGTGACCTTTGCCGAGAGCATGGTCGAGCGCGTCATCGAGGAACAAGCAGCAGGCGATTTTGCCGCCGCCGATGCCATCCGCGCCCGCGTCAAAGACAAGATCGGCGACAGCCTATCGGGCATCATCCCCGGTTCTGCCAAAGCGATGGAGGTCAAGGCCGTCTTGCAAGCCGAGGGCCTGTGGTCGCAATATCTCGAAGTGGGCATTGGCCCCGACGCCGAAGTGTTCACCAAAGGGCAGCCGCTGTCCTCCGTGGGCTATGGAGCCGCCGTGGGTCTGCACCCCGTCTCCAAATGGAACAACCCCGAACCCGAGATTGTCATTGCCGTCAATTCGCGTGGAAAGATCAAGGGCGCGACCCTTGGCAATGACGTGAACCTGCGCGATGTCGAGGGACGCTCGGCGCTGCTTTTGGGCAAGGCCAAGGACAACAACGCCTCCTGCTCTATCGGCCCGTTTCTGCGCCTGTTTGATGAAACCTATACAATAAACGACGTAGAGAATGCCGAATTGACTCTCAAGGTGACAGGGACAGACGGATTTGTCCTCGACGGTCATTCGTCCATGACCAAAATTTCACGCGCCCCTGCGGATCTCGCGGCGCAAACCTGCGGCCCGCATCACCAGTATCCTGACGGGTTCTTTCTGTTTCTGGGCACGCTCTTTGCTCCCGTCAAAGACCGCGACGCCAAGGGGCAAGGGTTCACCCACCACATCGGCGATGTCGTCGACATTTCCGAGCCGAACTTGGGCAAACTGACCAACACCGTGCGCCTGTCGCCCGACTGTCCACCGTGGACCTTCGGCGCCAGTGCCCTCATGCGCAACCTCGCCTCTCGCGATCTCATATAACACGTGAGGGACGGCGCACCCGTTTGGCGTGACCGTCCCCCGCGTCCCTCCCCCATTCGGAACGCTTAAGGAGTTTTCCATGAAAATCTGTATCATCGGCGGTGGCGGCCTTGTCGGCCAGAAACTCGCCACAGCACTGGCCAAACGCGGCACCCTCAAGGGCCAAAGCATCGACACCCTCGTGCTTGCCGATGTGGTCAATCCCGCCCCGATCGACGCGCCCTTTGCCGTCGAACGCGTCACTTGCGACATCACCGACACCGCCTCTGTGGCCACGGTGATCGACGCAGACACAGACGTGATTTACCTGCTCGCCGCCATCGTGTCGGGACAGGCCGAGGAAGAGTTTGATCTGGGCTATAGCATCAACATGTTTGGCACCATGAATGTGCTTGAACGCGTTCGGAGCTTGGGCACCAAGGCCACCGTTGTCTTTACCTCATCCATTGCCGTGTTCGGTGGCGACGTGCCCGATCCGATCACCGACAATTCCTACCTCAATCCGCAGACCTCCTACGGGGCGCAAAAGGCCGCGGGCGAGTTGATGATCAACGACTATTCGCGCAAGGGGTTTGTTGATGGTCGCGCTTTCCGCCTGCCCACCATCACGGTGCGCCCCGGCAAGCCGAACCGCGCCGCGAGCGGGTTCATGTCGTCGATTTTCCGCGAGCCATTGCAGGGCCAAGAGGCCGTCTGCCCGGTGTCGCGCGATTTCCCGCACTACTACCTCAGCCCGCGCAAGTGCATCGAAAACCTGATCAAAGGCGCGGAAATTCCCGCCGAGAACCTTGGTCAAAACCGCGCCATGACCATGCCCGGACGCACATGGACCATCGGCCAGATGATCGACGCCATGACCGCCGTGACAGGTCCAGAAGCCGAAACCCGCATCAAGTTCGAGGAGCAGCCAGAGATCTGGGAGATCGTAAAAGGATGGCGCTTCGACATTCACGCCGATAAGGCGCTCTCGCTTGGCCTTGAGGCGGATGAGAGCTTTGAGGACAACATCCGCTACTTCATCGAAGACGACAAAGCCGCGTCCTAACGGACACGGCTTCGATCAAATATTACAATTTTCGTCAAAGGGTAAAGGTGGAAACGCCTTAGCCCTTTTTCCATTTTTGAACATCTGCAAGGCGTGATTTCACGGCCTTTTTCAACAGCAGACTGTCAATATCAATTGCCGTGAACAGGCTGCCCGCCTCGACCGCGAGATCGAGCATCCCCTGATCTGCGGAGAGGAATCCCGCAGGTTTACCCGCTGCCCGAATGCGCCGCAGACCGCTCGTAACCGCATCAACCACCGCAGGGTGGTCTAGCTGTCCCGGATAGCCAAGCGAGGCCGCCAGGTCCGCAGGCCCGATGAAAATCGCGTCGATACCGTCAACGGCGGCAATCGCCTCCAAATCCTCAAGAGCCTCTTTGGTCTCGATCTGGATCATCAGACAAATCTCGTCGCGGGCGTGGGCAAAATACCCCTCCACATCACCAAACAAATTGGCCCGTGTCGATCCGCCCATGCCGCGAATGCCCCTTGGCGGGTAGGCCACGGCCTGCGCCGCTGCCTCCGCTTCGGCCACATCGCGCACGTATGGAACGAGAATATTCTGTGCCCCGATATCGAGCACCCGCTTGATCTCTGCGGCATCCACATGGGTGATACGGACCACGGGGGACACATCGCACCGCCCCATAGCCTGCATCATGTGCAACACGTTATCGAGGTCACGCGGCGTGTGTTCACAGTCGATCAAAATCCAATCATAGCCCGTTCCCGCAAGCATCTCACCGATGTAGGGATCACGGATCGTATTCCACAGGCCAATCTGTTGTTGGCCCGCCAAGATGGCGCGTTTGAACGGGTTGGCGATAAGATCCATCGACATCGCGACACTCCTTAGTTCACAGGCGTGACGAGGTCACGCCCTTCGAGAAATGCCACAACGTTTGACAGCTGCACTTCGGCCATTGCGCGGCGTGTTTCCACCGTTGCGGAGCCTTGGTGCGGTTGCAGGTGAACATTCTTAAGCGCATAGAAACGCTCATTAATTTTAGGCTCGCCAAGGAACACATCCAAAGCAGCACCTTCGATCGCGCCTTGTTCCAGAGCATCCAAAAGCGCGCCCTCGTCCACGGTTGTGCCGCGCGAAATATTGACCACAACACCGCGAGGCCCAAGCGCCTCGATGCACTCTTTGCTCACGTAATTGCGGGTGGATTCCCCGCCAACAATCGCGATCACGAGCCAATCGACGGCTTTTGCCATCTCGACAACATCAGCGTGATAGGTCCAGTTCGGCGTCTCTTTTTCGGAGCGAGCATGATAGTGGATGTCCATTTTGAACGCCGCCAATCGGTCCGCAATGTCACGCCCGATGCGCCCCATGCCAACGATACCAACAGAGGCTCCGGACATTTTACGATTGAGCGGAAGCGGCTTGCCCGAAGCCCACGTCCCGTCGCGCACCCACGCGTCGCCACGTACAAGATCACGCGCATAGGCGAGCATCATGCCCACGGTCAAATCGGCAACGTCATCATTGAGAACGTCGGGGGTATTGGTGACTTTGATCCCGCGCGCGGTGGCGGCATCAACGTCAATGGCGTCATAGCCGACACCAAAATTCGCAATCACGCCAAGGTTTTCAAACAGGTCCATTTGATCTCCGCCGAGCGGATCGTGGCCTTTGTAAGCCATCGCCTTTATACCCTGACGGGTGGCGGCATCCAGGGCTGCCATGTCTGCATTTGTGGCGACAAAAACCGACGGGTATGCGGCGTCCAAACGGGCGCGTTCCTCGTCAGTTACAGGGGCGCCGACGATCAGGAGAGGTGTATCAGTCATAGGTCGTCCTTTCGGAAAAATTGTTCGATTTGTGCAAGTTTAACGCTCAAATCACGCTCAAAGCAGCTTGCGAATGCGTGAAATAGCCTCTTCGATATTGTCGAGTGAGTTGGCATAGGAGAACCGCAGATAGCCTTCCCCCCATGCGCCAAAGGAAGTGCCCGCAACGGTTGCGACACCCGCTTCGTCGAGAAACTTGTTTTGCGCGTCCATCGCGCTCAGGCCTGTGCCCTCGATATTAGGGAAGGCATAAAACGCGCCGCCTGCATCGGCACAGCGCACTCCGGGGAGATCGTTGAGTATCGCGACAATCGCCTCTCGCCGCTTGTCGAACTGCGCCACCATCGACGTTACCGCATCTTGTGGTCCTGTCAGCGCCGCAAGACCCGCATATTGCGCGGAGGCATTGACGCAGGAATGGTCGTTGATGCACAGGCGTGTCACGTGATCCACCGCCGCATCGGGCCACACCGCATAGCCCAACCGCCAGCCCGTCATGGCATAGGTTTTCGACCATCCGTCCAACATGATAAGACGGTCACGGATTTCGGGATACTGCAACAGAGAGACGTGTTCACGTCCGCCATAGAGCATCTGGGAATAAATCTCGTCGGACAAAAGTGCGACATGGGGATGATCCAACAAGCCTTTGACGAGTTTGTCGATTTCTTCCTTCGGCGTCACGCCACCTGTCGGGTTTGCGGGGCTATTGATGATGATCAGGCGCGTCTTATCCGTGATTTTGGACAGAACATCCTCGGCCTTGAACGCAAAACCGTTTTCCTCGTTCAATCCGATCGGCACAGGTGTGGCGCCCGAATATTTGATGACGCTTTCATAGATCGGAAAACCGGGGTTGGGGTACATGATCTCCGTGCCGGGTTGGCCAAACATCAGCACCGCAAAGAACATTGTCGGCTTACCACCGGGGACAACGACAACATTATCGGGGTTCACCTCGACGCCGTGGCGACGGTGCAAATCGGCGGCCACAGCTTCGCGCAACACGGGCAATCCGTTGGCGGGCGTATAGCCGTGATGACCGTCTTTGAGGGCCTTAATACCCGCTTCGACGATGTGATCGGGGGTTTGGAAATCGGGCTGACCGATTCCGAGGTTGATGATGTCTCGGCCTTCAGCGGCAAGTTTTCCCGCGCGGGCCAACACCATAAATGCGCTCTCAGTTCCCAAACGGGACAGACTATCTGCAAAGATCAAATCGGACATAAAGGCTCCTCCCTACCGCCATCCCCACGATTGCCGCAGGCTCTTTCAGTTTTGGTATACCAAACAAAAAGTGAAAGGAAGTCCGCAAATCCCGCGAATGCGCACAGGGCCAGCAAAGCGATTGCGCAGCCCATGCCATACAAGAGAGTTGTCGTCAGAAACTGCCGGGTTAATCGTCGAGCAAATACTCGTATCGTGCGTCCGTCAAGGTCTTCATAAAGGCCACGAGCGCATCGATTTCAGCGTCTTTGAGCGCATCCCCCTCGGTCAACTCCTGCACAGCCAAAGTCTGCATCACGGGCGCAGGTCCGAATACCTTCCCTGTTTCGGGATTGATCTGCCGCTCAGCGGCTTTGGAGTTGTACCGATTATAAAACAGCACCACCGTGCGCAAATCCTCAAACACGCCGTTGTGCATATATGGGCCTGTGACGGCCACATTGCGCAGGGTTGGCACTTTGAATTTACCATAATTTTCGGGGGCCTTCGCCTCGGGCGTATCGGCGAGACCATTGTCCGTTTTGTCCAACTCTAGGCCATTCATCTCGCGTAATTCGATGTTATTTGGCACGCCGATGTTGAAATATTCATAGTTCGTGAATGTCTCCCGCTCCATTCCGGGGCGTGGCTGAAGCTGGTGGCACAGGTTGCAGTTGGTGAACTGCTGCGAAAAGAATAGCGTCTCGCCGAGCAACTCTTCGCGCGTCAAGTCCACCTCGCCACGCAGGTAGCGGTCATATTTGCTGTCAAAGGGGAAAAAGCTATCGCGGCGCTCGAAGGCGGCAATGGCATTGGTCATGGCGTCAAATCCCATGTCCACATCATCCAAGACACCTGCCCCGAACTGGCTCTCGAAAGCCTCTACGTAGTCCGCATTCTCGCGCAACCGCGCCACAACAGATGCCTCATCAGGTATGCCCATCTCAATCGGGTTCAATGGCGGCCCACCCGCCTGTTCCTCTAATGTAGAAGCCCGGCCATCAAGGAATTGTCCGCCGACCCAATTTCCATCCTCATTGTGATGAAAAACCGGCGTGAGCGCGGCGTAAGTCACGGTCGGCGCGTTTCGGTCACCCAAAGACTCACCATCATCCCCAATGGACGCCGCGCCACGCGGATCAGCAAACCCGTGATCGGGATCATGGCACGAGGCACAGGACTGCGTGCGGTTTTGCGACAGGTTCACATCGAAAAACAAAGCCTCCCCCAAGTCATCGAGCGTTTCAATGCTCTGAGCTTGTCCGCCTGTCGCAAGCGTAGAGAACAGACCAATCGCGGCGAGACGTGTCAGGGATGCCATGTGAGTAACCTAATTTCAGAGTTCTTTTGTCGGATATAGCGCCCTCCCTTTAAAATAGAAAGAGGGGGTGCGATTTGACGCATGTCAAACCCGCAAAAACAATGCGCCACCGACGTGTGCCCCACACAAGCCATGTTGGGACGCGGTTGTTAAGCCGCAGATGCGTGTCTCACCATCCTGGTCAAGCGTTCGATCTCTAGGCGGGCGGCCTGAACGGCCCACGCCCATTCTTCAGGGTCGGTAATGGCATGAGATGCACCTGCCCATGACACATCGTCATGAAACAGCTTGGTCAGATCAACGCCGACTTCCTCCGACATATAGGCATTGCAGTCCCGATACCCATCCATCAATTCTTCGCGCTGTTCGGCGGTCAACACATCGCCCGATTTAAAGAACGCCGCAGGAGACTGATCCATGGCGCAGCGCAACAAGGCGCGGCGCTCGGACGGATCGGAAAACGCGCATTCCGATAAGGCCGCAATAAACGGCAATGAAGGCGTGCGATTGGCCGTCATTTTGGTGTCTTTCGCCACGGCCAACCGGTCCAAACCAATCTGATGGAACAGATCGCTCACCGCATCTTGTTGGCGCAGGTGCGCTCGGTCATACAAATGCGCCGCCCAATTGATGTCTTGGAACTGCCTGCGCATGCTGCGCAAAAAATCAGCGTAGTCGGCTTTCTCACGGCGGGCGAGAATGAAGGGCAGATAGTCCCCCGCCAGATTGCCCGTTTTGCCGCGTTGCTTGGCTAGGCTTTCGAGGAATAGATCCTGTCGCCTAAAATAGAAAAACGGCTTTATTTCCAAACTTTCAATACCTTGAAAGACATTTATCATCTTTTTTGTTGAGTATTTCCCAAAGGCCGTCTCGGTGGAAATCAACAGATTTTTTTGCTGTGTATACCTCATTTCACGCGAAATCTTTTCGCGGATGAGATCGTCGTTGTGATCGTCACGCATCATGCGCGTCAGACTGTTGTGGCACACACCACGCCGAAACGCCTTGATATAGCTGACACCCGCCGCTCGCACCGTCGCCTCATGACGGGTCAGGACGGATTGCACAGATGTAGTGCCGGTTTTCTCGGTGCCCAAGTGAACGAACAGGGTTTTACGCTTTGAATGTGTCATGGGGCGCAGGTGTAGAGTAAAGGCGTAAAAACTCGGTGCAAGTTTGCGCATGCATTTTATACAATTGCGACAGATGCCTGCGATCTTCTCCGATCAGGGCGCAGGCGCGGCGATGCGCATCCCCTCAATTTCGAGTGCCATATCCTCGGCGAGGGCGTGAACATCCTCAGACGGTGCTCCACGGGCGAGCTCAAGGCGCAGGGCCGAAATATTGGCCAGATAGCGCCTTGCGAGGCGATCAGGGTCCGCCGTCTCGGGCAATTCCCCCTGCGCCACAGCCCGCGCAAAACAGGCGCTGAATTCCTGTTGCATCGCACTCAGATAGGCACGGGCTTTCTCCACAATCGCGGGGTCGGTGGTGCGCGTGTCGATCAGTGTCTTTGTCATCATGCAGGCTTGGCGGGCTTTGTCATGGGGCGGCAATTTCGCAAAACCACGCAAATGATCTGCAAGCCCCGCAAGCGGGCTCGCAGCCTGCGCCATTGCGCGACGAACGGACGAACGAGAGGCCTCGAAATAACGCTCCAACGCCAACAGGTAGAGATTTTCCTTGCTGGTGAAAGCGGCATAGATGCTGCCGGGCTTCATCCCGAGCGTCGCCTCAAGGTCTTTGAGCGACGTCGCATGATAGCCTTTGTCCCAGAACAGCGTCATCGCCGCATCTAATGCAGCGTCGCGATCATAGGGGGCGGCACGGGCCATAGGGTTGTCCTCTCGACGCGTTTGGGGCTCCTCAGCTGCGCATTTGAGCGAGCTGATCAAGGATGCTGATATAGCTATCAACGCCTTGCGCCCCTGTCACCAGATGTTTGCGATCAAACACAATCGCGGGAACGCCTTGGATGCCTTGCTCAGTCCAGAACCGTTGTTCCTCGCGCACGGCCTTGGCAAAGCGCTGATCTCGTAGCACGGCGAGCGCCTCGTCACGGTCCAAGCCGGTCTCGGCGGCGACGTCAGCAAGTACGGCAACATCCGACAAATTGCGGCCATTGGTGAAATGCGCGGCAAACAGGGCTTGCTTAAGGTCGTGCTTGCGCCCCTGCCCGTCCGCCCAATGCAAAAGCTGATGGGCATTGAATGTGTTGTGCATCCTAAAGCCGTCGTCAAAGCCGAACTCGAACCCGAGGTCAGCACCAAGGGCTGTCAGGTGCTTACGGTTTTCATCGGACTGCGCGGGGGTAGTACCGTATTTCTCGGCCAGATGCTCACGCATATCCTGCCCCTCGGGCGGCATATTCGGGTTTAACTCGAAGGGATGCCAATGGATGTCGTGATCCACGCCTTTGACCACAAGGGCCGTTGCGAGTTGCCGATAACCGATAATGCACCACGGGCACATCACATCGGAGATGATATCAATGCGCAACGGGGTTGCTTGAGAAGATGTTTGGTCGGTCATATCGCCTCCTACGGCACAATGCGGCTCATCGGGGCACGGTTAAACGAAACCATCGCCCTCACACAAGGGGGCGGCCCGCTCGGATAAGCGGGCCACGCCGTTATTTAGTCAGCACTCACTCGGCTTTTTGCCAAGCGAACTTCTGGAACACTTGGTCAATCGGGGTCTGGGCAAAGTGGTTGGTGTAGTTCGACATCACCTTTTGAGCCACGCCCAAGATCACCTCAAGAATTTGGCGCTGTGTGTAGCCCGCATCGAGGAACGCCTGTGTGGCGGCCTCATCGACGAACCCGCGGTTACGCACCACATTGAGGGTAAAGTCGCGTAGGGCTTCCAATTTGGCAGTGGGCAGCGGCGTTTCATTGCGCAGCGCCTCGGTGATGGCGTCATCCACCTTCATCATTTTGGCGATGCCCGTGTGGGCCGGAACGCAGTAGTGGCAGTTTTGCTCGACGTTCACGGTCTGCCAGACAACGGTTTTTTCTTCGTCATCAAGGCTCGTCGCCATGAATTGTGCATGGGCGAAATGGTAAGTCGCCAAGAGGCCGGGAGCCTCGGCCATGACGCCGTGCAAGCCGGGGACGCGGCCATTGGCTTTGAACGAGGCTTCGAGGCCTGCCTTGGACTCTTCGGGGGCGCTTTCGATGGTGTGAATGGTGAAATCAGTCATGGTGTTTTTAGCTCCTTGGGTGTGCGTTCATTTGTCGTTGAACACAGAGCTAGAGGTGTTTGAGTGATTGCTCAATACCTAAAGTTGAGTGATCACTCAAACGTGAGGTCGCGCGCATCACATACCGCATGACGAAAAAGCCCTGCGCACAGATGTGACGCAGGGCAGCACTCGTAAAGATGGGATAAAGGGGGCGGGAAACCCGCCCTCCCTCGTTTAGTCATACAGTGATGGCAACCAGAGCGAGATGCCTGGGATATAAGTGACCAAGAGCAGAGCAACCAAAATAGCCAGATAGAATGGCCAGATTGATTTAAGCGCCTCTTCCATCTTGATCCGCCCAACGGCACAGCCCACAAACAGGCATGTCCCAACAGGTGGCGTACACAGGCCGAGACCGAGGTTGATCAGCATCATAATACCGAACTGGATCGGGTCCATGCCAAGACCAACCGCAATTGGCAGGAAGATCGGCGTACAGATCAGGATCAACGCGGCCATGTCCATGATCATCCCGAGGATCAACAAAATCACGTTGATCATCAACAAGATCACAATCGGATTGTCCGAGATCGACACCAACAGGTAGCTCAGCTTCGACGGCACTTGATAGAGCGCCAACAGGTAGGCAAACGAGCTGGCAAAGGCGATCAGGATCATCACCATCGCTGTGGTACGCACGGCGCCCATAACGGCGAGTTTGAACGAAGCCCAGCTCAAGCTGCGGTAATAGAGGGTTGTCAAAAGCACCGCATAGAGCGCCCCGAACGCGCCGGACTCGGTGACGGTAAACACACCTGAGAGCGTGCCGCCAACGATGATCACAGCCGTCATAAAGCCTGGAATAGCATCGGCAGAAGCAGCCGCCACAGCACGCCAACCAGGGAACGGCTCGGAAGGGTAGTTGTGCTTGATCGACAGGATATAGGCCGCAATTGCCAAGCTCACGCACATCAGAATGCCCGGGATCACACCTGCGAGGAACAGTTTGGACACCGAAATGCCCCCACCCGCGGCCACAGCAAAAATGATCATGTTATGGCTTGGCGGGATCACGATGCCCGCAATGGATGAGGTCACAGTGACGTTGACCGCGAAATCAGGGCGATACCCGCGCTCTTTCATCACAGGAACCAAGAGCGATCCGAGGGCCGAAATATCCGCAACAGCAGAGCCGGAAATCCCCCCGAACAACATGCTGGAGAAGATATTGACCATCGCCAATCCCCCCTTCAGGTGCCCGACCAAAGCGGAGGCCAATTTGACCAACCGCGAGGCAATGCCCCCGTGCAGCATGATCTCACCTGCAAAGACAAAGAACGGAATCGCGAGCAAGGAAAACACCGTGACACCTGCTGTCGCGCGTTGGAACGTGATGAGCATTGGAAAGCCCTCGAACCAAAACGCGGAGGCCGCAGCAATACCCATAGCAAAGGCGACCGGAAATCCGATCACAACGCCGACGCCAAAAACGCCGAGCAAAATGGCCAATCCCATATCAGTTTTCCTTATATGCGTCAGTGGGCGACCACGCCCCGAATTTCAAGATGCGGACGAGTGCGCGGGTTCCGGAGAACAACAGGATCAGAGCGCCACACGAGGTGATCGCCAAGGTCCGGAAGCTTTCAGGAATGTCGAGCATTGGCAGCAAGGTTGCCCAACCAAACTTCATCAACGAGATACCCGCAATCAACATCACTGCGCCAAAAATGGCCAAGGCAATATCGATGAAAATCATAATCACCTTTTGAGGACCAAAGGGTAACATGTCACGAAACAGGGTCACACCGATGTGGGTGTCTTCCTTGACCCCCGCAGCGGCACCCAGAAAGGCGATATAACAGATTAGCAAGAGCGCGAGCTGTTCAACCCACGTCGGCGTGACGTTGAGAACATAGCGCCCGAAGACGAGCCACCCGAAGGTGACAATCAGAACAACGAGAGAGACGGAAGCGATCACAAGACACGTAGCGCGAATGAAATCTAACGCCCGTTCAAGAAACGCAAGGAATGGGGATGTATGCGACATCAGAACCTCCGCATAGCGATGGAGCGAACCGTATGAGACCCAAAAGGCCCGCCTGCACCAAGTCAAACGGGCCCCTTAGACATCAACGCCGGATTAGTCCGCGTTGCGGATCATGTTGACCAGATCGGTCAGGTCAGGATTGTCGGCGAGAAAGCTCTCGTAGACAGGTGCCATAGCGGCCTGAAACGGTGCTTTGTCAGCGATCTTGTTGACGACAGTACCACCAGCTTGAACTGTTGCCATACTTGCAGCTTCACGCTCGGCCCAAAGCTCACGCTGGAGAAGCGCACTCTTGTGACCTGCATCCTTGAGGATTTCCTGCTGCTCTGGGGTCAGTTTTTCCCAAGTTTTCAGGCTCATGCAGAGGCACTCGGGAATGATCAGGTGCTCGGTCAGAGAGTAGTATTTCGCAACTTCATAGTGGTTGGTGGACTCATAGGATGGCGGGTTGTTTTCCGCACCGTCCACAACACCGGTTTTGATCGACTGATAAACCTCGGCGAAGGCCATCGGTGTCGCGTTCCCGTCCATGGATTCAACCATTTTGACGAAGAGATCGTTGCTCATCACGCGAACTTTAAGACCTTCGACATCGGCGGGCGTGTTGATCGGGCGCACCGAGTTGTAGAAGGAACGCGCACCGGCGTCATACCAACCGAGAGGAACGATGCCTTTGGCTTTCATGCCTTCGCCGATGGCTTCACCGACTTCGCCGTCCATCAATTCGTACATCTGCGGGATGCTTTTGAAGATGAAGGGCAAGGAGACCACGTTGGTCTCTGGGATCGACTGCCCCATTGGCCCGAGGCTGAATTCACCAAAGTCGATCACGCCGAGGCGGATCTGTTCGATGGCGTCAGGCTGGCTGCCCAAAACGCCGTTGTGATAGGTCTTGCCTGTCACTTCGCCGTTGGTGCGCTCGGCGACGTCCGCCATAAAGGAATCCATTGCGATGGACACGGGGTATTCCTCGACGTGGATGTTCCACCCACGCAGCTCGACGGCACCTGCCGCCGTTGCGGCTGTCCCGACGAACACGGCACCCAATGCCGCTTTTTTAAATCCATTTAGAAAACTCATAGTGATCCTCCCTGATCAATTTGACTGCATCCATAGCGCGCCGCACCCGTGAGGCTCTCCCCTTGGCTCGACTCATGGCCTGCGACTAATACTAGTATACCAGTGAATCTGGGCTGTCAAAAACTTGTAGCCAAAAGCGGGCGATTTCCTCCGATAATTCAGACAACACATTGAAAGTAATGGGATTCTTTTTAGCGCCTTGGAGCAACGCGCCCGACACAGGCAACGCCGCCACTTATGCGCCCAAGCGGAATTGGTGGATATCAGGGCGACATAGCTCCGCCGGAAAGCACGCATAAAGCGCGCCCCCTAACCTAGCCTCTTCCCACTAAAATTGGTCGAAATGTAAGCTGACGTCAGGCTTCGAAGTAATTGCTATGCTGTTTGGTGATGGCTTCAATCGTGTCGTCGAGCCGCGCCAAATGCGCCATGCCGACCTCGACCGCGCCCTCGGCATCTCCCGCTTTGACCTTCTCGGCAATTGCCTCATGATCCGCCAGCAACATGGGCATTCTGTCCTGCTTGGACAGGCCTAACAAACACAGGCGGTCGACTTTGGCCTTCTCCGCCGAAATCACATCAAAGGCGAAAGGCACTTCCGCGATTTCACAAAGGGCGCGATGGAATTCATAATCCAATTTGCCAAACGCGCCATGATCCAAGGCCGCAACAGCCGCACGCTGTTGGTCCAGACAGGCATCAAGCAATTCACCGTCAGCAACACCGCACTCACGCGCCGCGCGACGCAGCACCTCAGCCTCGACAGCGGAGCGGATAAATCGTGTCTTCTTAATAGCTTGCAGAGAAAACCGTCTCACCTCGGTCGCCTTTTGGCGGCGAATGAGCAGCAGATCGAGATTTTCGAGACGGCTAAAAGCATCCCGAACAGGTTGGCGCGACACGCCAAAACGGGCCGCGACATCGGCCTCGGACAACTTGGTGCCGGGCAGCAAGCGCAGAGACGCAATCTCATCATAAAGATGGTCAAAAATGATATCCACATTCGTGCGACTATCACGGGACTGAGTAATCTGATCCATGCTTCGTGTCTCCTCGTTGGCCCGTTCATAGCCCAATACTGTTCTGGCGGCTAGTTCTCGAACGGGATCATTTTACGCCACAAATGGACGACTTCAACCTTGACGACCTGTGACCTACGCCACACCCTTTTCAGGCCAGTCCTACATCCAAATTTCGCTTCAAACTTACCTTAGGGAACCGTCACTGGTTGCCAGAAGAGGGCAGAAATTTCTGGCATCCCAGTTTAATTACTAGTATACCAGTTTGAGAAAAGAAACGATTCTATGGTCCATGACCGTAATATCCCATGATGACGAGGCGATTTACGACCACAACTTGCGGTTCATCCCTACATTGTCCGCGTCCTAATACCCGTCCTGCGCCCCTATGTCCAAGGTGGCGATTGTGACCCAGTCATCTCACCGCCGCTGCCCAAACAATCACGGTGTCGGCCCAACGCTTTCGACGTCACAAGGGCGTCTGACCACATAGATTTAGGAGAATACGTATGAACCTTCAGGGTAAAACAGCCATCGTAACGGGCGCAGGCCGTGACATCGGGCGCGCATGCGCTATGCGACTGGCCCAAGAGGGCGCAAACGTTGCCCTCAACTATTTCTCGAGCAGCGAAGGCGCTGACAGTGCCGTCGCCGAGATCACAGCCGCAGGCGGAAAAGCCTTCGCACTTCAGGGCGATCTCAACACCCAAGAGGGCGCAGAGGCCTTGGTCGCCAAAGCCGTTGCCGAATTTGGCGGCGTCGACATTCTGGTCAACAACACGGGCGGCTTGATCGCCCGCAAAACCATCGCGGAGATGTCGCTTGAGCATTGGAATGCGGTGATGGACCTCAACCTTACAAGCACGTTCTTGATGGTCAAAGCCTGCCTGCCCCACCTCAAAAGCGGTGCCATCGTCAACCTTGCGAGCCAAGCAGGCCGTGATGGCGGCGGCGGCGGCGCTGTGGCCTATGCCACATCCAAAGGGGCCGTGATGACCATGACACGCGGCCTTGCCAAGGAGCTTGGCCCCGATGTGCGCGTCAATGCGATCTGCCCTGGTATGATCGACACCGATTTCCACAACGTCTTTACCAAGCCTGAAGTGCGCAAGATCGTTGAGGGTGCAACCCCGCTCAAACGCCAAGGCACTCCAATGGATATTGCAAATCTGGTCACCTATCTGGCCAGCGATCAATCCGCGTTCATCACAGGCGCGAATGTCGATATCAACGGCGGCATGTTGTTCAGCTAAACGAAATCCGGCGCGTTAAGGCGCGCCGGAGTCTCACCCTAAGGTCAGTGACTTCAACGTATTACAGAAAATCGTCACGCCGTGGGGTGAAACAATCCACCAAAGTGCCCGGCTCCAGACAAACACAGCCATGCACGGCCTCACTCGGGATTACAAAGCTATCGCCCGGACCGACATCGGTCACTTCGTCCCCCACCGTAAACCGGAACCGTCCGCTTTCGACAAAGGTCGATTGAACATGGGGATGGTGATGCAATGCACCTTCGGCCCCCACAGCCCCGAACCGAAAAGCCACAACCATCAACTCGGGGTGATCGGCCAAAACCTGTCGAGTGACGTCTTCGCCAGTTTTAACGACGGGAAATTTGCTCATCTTAAAGTCTCCATGTGCTGATCCAATGCTATCGAATCTTGTATACTAGTATTAAATTGATCGTAAAAGGCGCTTTGCTGTCTCTTGCTTTTCCACCGCCACACCACGGATAGGATATCTCATGCCAAACCCACGCCCCGCCGCAGACATCCCTCTCGACCCGAATACGTTGCCCCGCCTCAAGGAGATCAGCACCGCAACCATTGCGACCCTGCTCTACAAAAAGGGGTTCAAGAGCTGTTACATCCAAGGCGTCTCACCGTTGGCCGCTGATGGTCCGCGTATGGTCGGTCCTGCCTTTACCCTGCGCTACATTGCGGCGCGTGAGGACACCGATCCGATTGAGGCCTTTCGTGAACCCGATCACCCGCAGCGTGTCGCGATTGAGACCTGCCCTGCGGGTCATGTGTTGGTCATGGATTGCCGCCAAGACGCAACGGCGGCCTCAGCAGGCTCTATTCTACTGACGCGCCTGCACGTGCGCGGCGGCGCGGGCGTTGTCACCGACGGCGGCATTCGTGATGCAGCGGGAGCCGCCAAATTGGAGATGCCCGTCTTTGCGGCCAAACCCTCCGCCCCCACCAACCTGACCAAACATCACGCCATCGACATTGACGTGCCCATTAGCTGTGGCGGTGTCGCGGTCTATCCGGGAGACATCATCGTGGGCGATGCGGATGGAACGATGGTCATCCCACGCCACCTCGCCGATGACATCGCCGAAGAAGGCGCTCCGATGGAACTGTTCGAGGATTTTGTTTTGGAAGAAATCCTGCGCGGCGTTGCGGTTATCGGGCTTTACCCGCCAACCGACCCGGATACGCTCGTTCGGTTCGAGGCATGGAAAGCCGCAACCTCACGCGGCTGACTTTGGCTGGCTCTCGTCAAAAGACAACGACCTCATCCCTCGCGGGATAGATCGTCACTCATGCGCGAGTTCCAACGCGAAATCGGCCACATCGGCCAGAGACGTTCCAATGCGATGCGGCTCGACGCCGAGTTGATCAAGTGGAAGGCCATAGCGGTTGAGCCATATCGTGCGATAACCGAACCACGTCGCCCCGCAAATGTCCCAACAGTTCGATGAGACAAACAGGATATCACGGGCCGCACAGTCAAACGTATCTGGCCCCATTTGATAGGCCTCAGGGGCGGTTTTGAACTTTTTGACACGATCAACGCTCAACACATGGTCAAAGAATCCCGACAGGCCCGATGCGCTCACTGCCTGCTCCAACATCCACGGAGTGCCGTTTGACAGGATCGATAAGGGCACGCCCGCCTCTTTCAGGCGCGTCAGTTCACGAGCATTCTCGGGAAAGGCCGTCAGCTCGGCATAGGCCCCCATCAACCGCGCCCGCGCAGGTTCATCAAGCGTCAGCCCCAAGGCCGCACAACCATAGACAAGCGCGTCCTCAGTGACCTGCCAGAAGTCCGCGTATTGATCGCATAAGGTGCGCAGGCGGGTGTATTCGATCTGCTTGTCGCGCCAGATCGTCGCCAATTGCGCTCCCTTTGCGGGGAATATTTCCTCGGCCAAGGCCCCGACAGAATAGACATCGAACAGCGTCCCGTAGGCGTCGAATGCGATGGCTTTGAGCGGCATGACGTTTCCTTTCACGTGAGGCGTAAGACGAGCCTAACAGACGGACTGCCGCCAAGACCAGACGCTATGCTATCGTTGCGCGCGCTGCCAGTCGGGCGCGATCCACGGCGTAGACTCGTCGCGCGGCAGTGGCGCTTTGCCAAGGATATGATCCGCCGCCTTTTCCCCCGTCATAATCGAGGGGGCGTTCAGGTTGCCATTGGTGATCTGCGGAAAGATCGAACTGTCCGCCACCCGCAGCCCTGCCACGCCAATGACACGGCATTCAGGATCGACCACGGCCATCGGGTCGTCCACCGCACCCATGCGACAGGTACCACAGGGGTGATAGGCGCTCTCGACGTGTTCACGAATGAACTCATCAAGCGCCTCATCCGTTTGCACCTGCTCCCCCGGTTGGATCTCATGGCCCCGAAATGGCGCAAAGGCATCTTGGCCGAAAATCTCGCGGGTCAGACGGATACAGGTGCGAAAATCGCTCCAGTCCTCCGGGTGCGACATGTAGTTGAATGTGATGTTGGGAGCCTCATCAGGATCACGTGAGGCAAGTGTCACCGCACCGCGTGATTTCGAGCGCATCGGGCCAACGTGAGCTTGGTAGCCGTGGCCCTCGGCGGCGGCTTTGCCATCGTAGCGCACAGCAATGGGCAGGAAGTGATACTGCATATCGGGATACTCAACGCCCGCTTTGGAACGGATAAAGGCCGTGCTTTCGAACTGGTTTGACGCACCGATGCCCGTGCGGGTGAACAGCCATTGCGCCCCGACCCACGCCTTGCCCAACAGGTTCCAGTATTTGAACAGCGACACAGGTTTGGTTGCGGCCTGTTGGATGTAGAGTTCAAGGTGATCTTGCAGGTTCTGCCCGACCCCTTGGCGATCCGCGACCACCTCAATCCCGTGTTCCATCAGGTGCGCGGCGGGGCCAATGCCCGAGAGCATCAACAACTTGGGCGAATTAATCGACGAGGCCGAGACGATCACTTCGGCATCCGCGCGGATCACCTCGACCTTACCTTTGCGCGTCACCTCAACGCCCGTGGCGCGACCATTTTCAATGACGATCTTACGCGCCAAGGCCCGCACAATCGTCACGTTGCCTGTGGCCAAAGCCGGTTTGAGATAGGCTTTATAGGACGACCACCGCTCGCCTTTGTAAATCGTCGCATCGAAGGGACCAAAGCCCTCTTGTTGTGCGCCGTTATAATCGGGCGTTTTGGGGTAGCCCGCCTGCACGCCAGCCTCGACAAAGGCGGTGACGAGCGGGTTGTCGCGCTTGCCGCGTGAGACATGCAACGGGCCGTCGTGGCCGCGCCACTCAGGATCACCACCGTGGCCGCCATCATCCCAGTTTTCCATGCGTTTATAATAGGGCAGCACATCAGCATAGGCCCACCCTTGCGCCCCCATTTCGGCCCACGTGTCAAAGTCACGCGCATGACCGCGCACATAGACCATACCGTTGATCGACGACGAGCCGCCCAAGACCTTGCCGCGCGGAGTCGCCAAACGACGCCCGCCCAGATGCGGCTCGGGCGCACTTTCAAATCCCCAGTCATAGCGCTTCATCCCCATCGGATAGGACAGCGCACCTGGCATTTGGATGAACGGCCCCGCATCGGTGCCGCCATGCTCGATGACGATGACCTTTTTGCCTGCCTCAGAGAGACGATAAGCGATGGCGCAGCCCGCAGAGCCTGCGCCGATGATGATGTAATCAGCGTGCATGATCGCTCCTTTAGAACGCGGCTTCGGTGTCGTTCATTCCGACATAGACGGTCTTGATCTGGCTATAATGCTCAATCGCGGCTTTGGAGTTTTCACGACCGACACCCGAGGCTTTCACGCCCCCGAAGGGGGCTTCCACAGGGGTGAGATTGTAGGCGTTGATATAACAGGTGCCCGCCTCAAATGCAGCCGCCACACGGTGCCCACGGGTAAGATCAGAGGTAAAGACCCCAGCCGCCAGTCCAAACTCGGTGTCATTGGCGCGGGCGATGGCCTCGGCCTCATCGCTGAACCGCAGCACCGACATCACAGGGCCGAAAATCTCTTCGCGGGCGATGGTCATCTCGTCCGTGACATCGGCAAATAGCGTGGGCTCGATGTAAAATCCCTTGCCCTCAATCACCTTGCCACCTTTGACCAGACGCGCCCCTTCGTCTTGGCCAATCTGGATGTATTTGGCGACAATCGCGCGTTGTTTATCGGAGACCATCGGACCAACGGTGGTGGCCTCATCCATCGGATCACCGATCACCGCGCCGTCCATGCGCTCCGCGACGCGGGCGACAAATTGGTCGTAGATCGCGTCTTGGACAAACACCCGAGTTCCGTTGGAGCAAATCTGTCCCGTGGAGTAGAAATTGCCGTTGATTGCGGCGGAAACAGCATTCTCTAAATGCGCATCATCAAACACCACGATGGGGGATTTGCCGCCCAACTCCATCGTCACATGGCGGATACCCTCAGCAGCAGCGGCGTAGACCTTGCGACCCGTGGGCACAGAGCCTGTGAGCGAGACTTTGTCGACGCGCGGATCTGTGACGAGTGACGCGCCAACCGCGCCGTAACCTTGAACCACGTTGAACAGGCCCGCAGGCGCGCCAGCCTCAATGAGGATTTCCGCGAGTTTGAGCGCCGAGAGCGGCGTCATTTCGGAGGGTTTGAACACCATTGCGTTGCCGCAGGCCAACGCGGGCGCCGCTTTCCAACTGGCGATCTGAATGGGGTAGTTCCATGCGCCGATGCCGACACAAACGCCCAAGGGCTCGCGGCGTGTGTAGACGAAATCACCGCCCGCAATCGGGATATGTTCGCCCGTCAAAGTTCCCGCCAATCCGCCGAAATACTCAAGCGCATCCGCGCCAGAGGCGGCATCGGCCACGAGCGTTTCGGACAAAGGTTTACCCGTATCGTGCGTTTCGATCTCGGACAGAGCGCGGTTACGCTCACGCATGATGTCTGCCGCCTTGCGCAACACCCGCCCGCGCTCAGAGCCCGACAGCGCCGCCCAAGCGACTTGGGCCGCTTTCGCGCTGTCCAAAGCTTCCTCAATGATGGAGGGCGTAGCGGCGTGCAAAGTGGCAATCACCGCACCAGTGTGCGGGTAAATCACCTCGATGATCTCTCCTGCGGTATCTTCGACGTAGTGGCCGTTGATGAAATGACTGGCGGTGGGTTGATAGGTCGGTGTCATATTTACTCCTGCGGTCCCGCGAGGGGAGCCATGGGGTCAGGGTCGACGCTTTCGGTTGAAAGGTCGTCATTTTCGTGAACTTCGGTGCATTCGGCGGCGATCGCCCGCAGCACATGTTGCGAGCCTTCCGAGCCGTCGAGATCAATGGGCGGGGCTTCACTCCCGCGGATTGTGGGCGTGTCGAGGGCATAGCGAAGATACAGCCCGTCGATCAGACCCGCGATACGGCGGGCCACATCGGGGGCAAGCTCTCCCACCTTTGGCCGCAACGCATAGACAAGGTTGGAATGCAGGCGGCGCTGATAGACATAAAGCAACCGCCGCGCAGGCTCGGAACGCAGCGACAGGGCGTAGAAATTGACCCACGCCGAAATGGCTTCGCGGCGAAAGCTCGTCATGCCAAAACTGGCCAGTGCGATAGCCTCAAGACGTTGATCTGACGTTTTCGCACCTTTGAGGGCCTGACGCACATCGGCGCTATATTCGCTCAGGATCGAGCGCATCGCGGCGAGCAATAGCCCCTCTTTGTCGTGAAAGTAATGAAACGCCAATCCCGGAGAAACGCCTGCACTTTTGGCGATTTGACTCGTCGTCACATTAAGCGTGCCAGTCGTGCCGATTTCACGGATCGTGGCCGCGATAAGCTCGGCACGGCGTTCTTTTTCTGATTTGCGTGACATCTGCGCTCTCGCGTTTGGCTGTTGCTTTTCTCAAATATGGCATTATTAATTGACTCGTCAATCAATAACATTTTGCCTTCATCACGCTCACCTCAAAAGGGGACCCTATGAAACTTGTTCTTACGACATCCGCTCTCGCGCTATGCGCCGCTTCGGCAATGGCTGATTGTTCCACCGTCACATTTTCCGACGTAGGCTGGACCGACATCACCGCCACCACAGCCGTCACCACAACAGTGATCGAAGCCTTGGGCTACGAGACCGAAACCCGCGTTTTGTCCGTGCCTGTGACCTACGTTTCCCTTGCTGAAGGTGATGTTGATGTCTTCTTGGGCAACTGGATGCCAACGATGGAAGCGGATATTGCGCCCTACCATGAGGATGGCACAGTAGACTCGGTTCGCGCAAACCTTGAAGGCGCGAAATACACCCTTGCCACCAACGCCGCAGGGGCCGCACTTGGCATCACCGATTTCGCCTCCATCGCCGCCCACGCCGATGCGCTAGACGAGACGATCTACGGCATCGAACCAGGCAATGACGGCAACCGCCTGATCCTTGACATGATCGAAGCAAATGCCTTTGACCTCAAAGACTTCGACATCAAAGAAAGCTCCGAGCAAGGCATGCTGTCCCAAGTGGCCCGCCTGTCGAAAAAGGACGAGCCAATCGTTTTCCTCGGCTGGGCACCACATCCCATGAACGCCAATTTCGACATCACCTACTTGGCTGGTGGCGATGAATGGTTTGGCCCCGACTATGGCGGTGCGACCGTTCACACCAACACCCGTGCAGGCTATGTCACCGAATGCCCCAATGTTGGTGCTTTGCTCAAAAACCTCGAATTCTCCCTTGAAATGGAGAACGAAATCATGGGCGCGATCCTTGATGACGGTGTAGAGGCAACGGACGCGGCCAAAGCATGGCTCGCAGCGAACCCGACCGTTCTGGACGCATGGCTCGACGGCGTGACCACGATGGATGGCGGCGACGCCTTGCCCGCGGTTAAAACTGCACTCGGCCTCTAAATTCGGCTATTAAGATATCGGGCCCTGCGAGACTCGCGGGGCCCTCACTTTTTAAAATTGCGCTCAAGAAGGAGCCCCCAGTGGACTGGCTGACGTCTCATAAGATCCCCGTTGGCGCGGTTGCGAGCACCATATTCGAATGGATTCGCGATCATGCAGAGGGAGGCCTTGACCTGTTGTCCGTCGTGTTGGAGGCGATGATCAACGCCTTTCTATGGGTTCTCCAGACCCCTCACCCGCTCTTCATCATTGCCGCCTTTGTCGCCCTGACGTGGGTGGTGCAGCGCAGTTGGAAAACCTGCGCTTTGGTGAGCTTGGGCTTTTTATTCATCCTCAACCAAGACTACTGGGAAGAGACCACCGAAAGTCTCACCCTCGTTATTTCGGCCTGTGTCGTCTGTATGTCCGTGGGCGTTCCCATCGGCATCGCGGCGGCCCACCGCCCGCGTCTTTATGCGGTGATGCGCCCAGTTCTTGACCTGATGCAGACGCTGCCGACCTTTGTTTATCTGATCCCTGCGATTGTCTTTTTCGGGATCGGCATGGTGCCCGGATTGATTGCCACGGTGATTTTCGTCCTGCCCGCCCCCATCCGCCTCACACAGCTTGGCGTCGCCTCTACGCCCGAGCGGTTGACTGAAGCCGTTCGCGCCTTTGGCGGCACCAACCGCGATGTGTTGATCAAAGCCGAATTGCCCTACGCCCTGCCGCAGATCATGGCGGGCCTCAACCAGACGATCATGCTCGCCCTGTCGATGGTCGTGATCGCCGCCCTTGTCGGCGCGGACGGCCTTGGCGTGCCAGTTGTGCGCGCCCTGAACCAAGTCAACACCGCGCTCGGGTTTGAAAGCGGCATGGTGATCGTTGTGGTCGCCATCGTGCTTGATCGCATGTTGAACTGGGGGAAAGACACATGAGCACCGCCGTCAAAATCGAAAATGTCTCCATCGTGTTTGGCGATGCGCCAACCACCGCCCTACCCCTTATGGACGAAGGATTGGATCGCACCGAAGTGCAGGAAAAATGCGGTCAGGTCTTGGGTGTCCACGATTGTTCGCTCGACGTGAACGAGGGGGAAATCCTCGTGTTGATGGGCCTGTCGGGATCGGGGAAATCAACGCTGCTGCGAGCCGTGAACGGCCTCACGCCTGTGGTGCGCGGTGCGGTGCATGTGCGCGAGGGCGACACGCTCGTCAACGTCACCGAGGCCTCCCCCACCGACCTGCGCCGTATCCGCCGCGAACGCGTGGCAATGGTGTTTCAACAGTTCGGTCTTTTGCCGTGGCGCAGCGTGGCCGAAAACGTCGGTCTTGGCCTTGAGCTTGGCGGCATGGGCAAAGCACAGCGCCGCAAGGTCGTGTTGGAACAGCTTGATCTCGTTGGGCTTTCTGAATGGGCCGACAATAAGGTCAGCGAGTTATCGGGCGGAATGCAACAGCGTGTCGGCCTTGCCCGCGCCTTTGCCACCGAAGCGCCGATCCTGTTGATGGACGAACCGTTTTCGGCCCTTGACCCGCTCATCCGCACCAAGTTGCAAGACGAGCTTCTGGAGCTGCAAGAGCGCCTCAAACGCACGATTATCTTTGTCAGTCACGACCTCGACGAAGCGTTCAAACTCGGCAACCGCATCGCGATTATGGACGGCGGGCGCATCGTGCAATGCGACACCCCCAATGGCATCGCCAACAATCCCGTCGACGCCTATGTCGCTGAGTTTGTCGCCCACTCCAACCCGCTAACGTTTTTGCGGGCGGGCGATGTGATGACGACATCAGCGCTTGCGGGTGAGATCGAAGTAGATGAAAACACCCCCGTTCTGGAGTTCGCCACACAGCTGACCACCAACACCGCTCCGATCATCGTAACCCGTAACGGTGCGCCGATTGGTGTGGTGACATCGGACTCGTTGCTGCAAAAACTGGTCGCGCAATAGGGCGAAGAGCGCCCGCATGGCACTGAACAATCACGCACAAATTGGGCCACGAAATGACGTGACGCGCTCTTGAATACCTGCGCGGATCGGTAGACAGTTGAGCTTTAGTCACGATGGACAATTTGAGATATGCGGGCATTACACACAGCCGACTGGCACATTGGCCAAACGCTTAACGGGTGGTCGCGCGAGGCGGAACATGCCGCCTTTCTGGCGGCCATCGGCACCCTGTTGGAGGCCGAAGAGATCGACCTTTTGCTCATTGCGGGAGACGTGTTCGACAACACAAACCCCTCGGGTGAAAGCCAACGGATGCTCTATACCGCCTTGGCCGATTTCAAACGTCGCCGTCCCAACCTGACAATCATCATGTCAGGTGGAAACCATGACCCCGCGCTGCGGTTGGAAGCCCCTGCCGACCTGATCAAAGGCTTCGACATCCATGCGGTCGGCACCGTGCAACGCACAGATGGCAAGATTGACATAGACAGCCACCTCATTGCCGTCCTCGCCCCTGACGGCACTCCCGCCGCCTATGTCCTCGCTGTGCCGTTTCTACGTGCCGCTGACCTGACGGGGCTTACGTTTTCGGACAGCGAGAATGGCCTCTCCGTGGTTGAGGCCGCCCGTGTCTTCTACGCCGACCTCACTAAAGCGGCCGAAGCGAGGATTGGTGACCTGCCTCTCATCGCAACCAGTCATTTGCATTGTATCGGCGGGATGGAAAGCGAAGGGGCCGAGCGGCGCATTTTGATCGGCGGTGCCCATGCGGTGCCGCCCGACATTTTCCCGCCGCGGATCGACTACGTCGCGCTTGGCCACCTGCATGGCCCGCAATATCTGGACGGTGGGCGGGTGCGCTATAGTGGCAGCTGTTTTCCACTCTCCGCTTCTGAAATTCGCTACAACCACGGGGTGACAATCCTCGACATCAACGGACGTGAAATCACCACCACACACCGCGACATTCCATGGCCCGCCCCTGTGCTGCGCCTGCCCAAAGCGGGCACCACCACACTAGACGGGTTGGCCGCTGCCCTTGCAGAGCTCGACAACACCGCGCCGGTCGACTTGCGCCCCCTCGTCTATGTCGAACTGGAGGCCGAGGACGCGGCCTCTGTCGTGATGGGCAAGGCCGAAGACCTCCTTCGCGCAGCACCCGTGCGCCCCGCAGGCATCCGCATTCACCGCCCTGTCCAAGACGGCGAGACACACACGCCTGCGCCCACCGTCTCCCTAAAAGAGACCGATCCCGAAACCCTGTTTTGCAAGGCCTTTGAGGCGCAAAACGGGTTTGCTCCCGAAGAGCGGCATCTTGCGGCCTTTCGCGATGTGGCGGGAGGGATTTAACCGTGCAAATCCTCACCATTCGCGGCCAAAACATCGCCAGCCTGGCCAAACCGTTCGAGATCCGCCTCGACCGAGACCCGCTGCGATCAGCGGGATTATTTGCCATCACGGGCGAAACGGGAGCGGGCAAATCGAGCCTTCTCGACGCCATGTGCCTTGCGCTATACGCCAACTGTCCCCGCCTGTCCGGCGATGGCACCCGCGAAACGGTTGCCGATATCGATGGGCACGCGCTCCGCTCAAATGACCCGCGCATGGCATTGCGGCGAGGCGCGGCTATGGGCTACGCCGAGGTGACATTTCAGGCCAATGATGGCGCGATCTACACGGCCGCGTGGCAGGCGCGCCGCGCCCGTGAAAAGATCGACGGACGATTGCAATCCGTCGATCGCAGCCTGTTACGCGTTGCCGACAATCAAGTCATCGAGACGCAATCATCGCGCGTGAATGACAAGATCGTGGAGCTAACCGGCCTGACCTACGACGAGTTTCGCCGCACGGTTCTTTTGGCGCAGGGCGACTTTGACGCCTTTCTCGGTGCGAAAACCGACGAACGCGCCGCAATCCTCGAAAAGGTCACGGGAACAGGCATTTACCGCGACATTTCACGGCGGATATTCGAGCGCCATCGCGAGGTGAACTCCGCACTAAAAACGCTTGAAACACGGCGCGGCGAGCATCAACTGCTCACGCCCGAGGCTCGTGAAACCCTAACCAGCTCCATCACTGATCTACGCGCCGCGCAGACCAAGGCCGCCACGGAATTGGCCGCCATGCAGGCCGATCTGGACCGCTACAAAACCATCGAAACCGCCAAACACCACCTGACCGCCGCCACACTGCGCGTGACACAGGCCAAAGAAAATCTCGACGCTTTGGCGGAGGATCAAAACTGGCTGACAGAATGGGAGGGAGCCCAAGAGTTGCGCAGCGAAGTGCGCGCCCTGACGGAAGCCAACAGTGCCGTGGAAGAGGCCGAGGTTGAAAGCCGCAGACTCACAACAGAACGCACTGCCCACCAAGAGTCCGCGACAGACGCTCAAAATCGTCTAAACCGCGCCAAAGAGGATCGCGACAAAGCCGAGGCAGCGTTCAAGACCTTTGGTCCCGATTGGGACCGCGCCGCCCGTCTCGACAGTCAGATCATGACGGCCGCAGACGAACACAAACGCGCCCTCACCTCTCTGGACCAAAGCAAAGCGCAGAAAGAGGTTTGCCTCAAAGAGCGCGACGGTTTGGTAGCGCAGGTCGCCACTCTCACCCAGACCATCGACGATCTGACGCGGCAAAGAGATGCCACGCTTGGCCACGACACGCTCCTGTCCGACTGGACGATGATTGAAGACCGCCTAGAGAGGCGCATCGCACAGCTGGTTCTGGCAACCGACTCCGCTACCGAGGCGACGCGCCTCACGGCCACCATCGCATCAGACACCGAAACGCGCGCCAAGCGCCGCGCCGAGATCGACGCGGCAACCGACGCGATCAAAGCGGCGCGCACAGTTCAAGACGCGATAAAGGGCGAGCGGGATCAATTGAATGCCTCCGACCCGTCAGCGCAGCTCAACCGCCTTGGTCAGGCGCTCATCGGTTTGCGGGCTTTACGCCAGATCGCGCGGGATATGCGCGAGGCCGATACCGCCTTGGCCACATCTCAAAAAAAGCGTGAGGCGGCCGAGGCGCGCCTGTCCAATCTAAAACAAACTGCCGAACGCGCCCGCGAACGCCAAAAACAGGCCGAGCATCGGATCGCCGCCCTGCGCTCTCCTGTCCAATCGGCAGAGGCGGCCGTGTCGCAGGAAGCCGCCCATCTGCGCCAACATCTTGTTGAGGGCGAACCCTGTCCCGTGTGCCAATCCACCGCCCACCCTGTCATGAAAAATGCGGCTCTGGCACATTTGGCCAAAGAGCTGCGCGATCAGCTTGAAACCGCACAAACCGCCTTCGATCAGGCTCGGAACGACGTCGCCAAAGCCACAAATAAAATCGCCGTTGAAGCGGATATTATCGACGCAGAAACGGCCAAAGCCTCCGCTCTCACCGCTCAAATAGTCGAGTTAGAAACAACATTCACATCACCCCGTAATGATTTGATTAAAAACAATTTCACCAAAGTCATTTCTGACGATCCGCGCGTGGACGACACTCAATTTGATGCGATTGGCGAACAGCTCTCAACGCTGCGCCGCCAACTGGAGGCCGACCAAGAACGGCTTGAAACGCTCAACCGAGATTACCAAAACGCCGCTGAAACGATTGAACAGCGGACCGCGCAGATCGCGACATGGGAAGAGCACATCCGCACCATCGACAGCGCGATTGAGACAACACAAAAAACGATCTCTGCGCTTGAACAAAAAGCACAAACGGCACGCGACACCGTCGCCGCCATTGATCTACGCCTTGCCCCCGTTTTGGCCCCCACTGAGTTGCGAGCCGAGATGTTTGATGCGCAAGCCGCCCCGCGCCTTGAGGCCTTGCGCGAGACTGTATTTACCCTCAGATCGACGCAACAGAAGATTGATGAGGCCAATGCGAAACGCGCCGAAATCGACGCAGCACGGGCCACATCCGAGGCGGCATTAAAGAGTGCAACACGCTCCCGTGCGCAGGCCGAAACGGTCGAAAAAGAGCGCGCAGACGCACTGCATGAGTTGCGCGACCAACGCCAGAAGTTACTCGGCGGAGAAGATACCAATACGCACCGCACACGGCACAACAACTGGCGCACGGCCGCACATAATGAGGTCGATGCAGCACAGGCAAACGCAAGCGAGAAAACCGCCACCCTCGCCGCACTGACCAGTGCGCTCAAGGCAGCACAGGCAGCAAAGGCCAGCGCCACCCAAAAGGCGCAAGATGCCAAAACCGCACTGTCTGAGGCCTGTACCGCAGCCAAGCTGCACCTTGATCGTGTGCTAGAACTTCATGGGGCCGAGGCTCAAAAGGTGCAAAGCATCCGCGCCGCCATAAAAGCCGCACAGGCGGAATATACCGCAGCCGAGGGCGCTCAAAAGGAGCGGGCCACGGAATACGAAGCCCTGATTGCCAAGGGCGTGCCCGCGCAGAGCAAAGACACCCTCACAACCACCAAAGCCGAGATCGAGGCCAAGGTGGGCGAGCGCGGCGAAACGCTGGGTCGCCTCTCCCAACAGTTAGAGGCGGATGCGCAGGCCGCAAAGACATTGTCAGGCTTGGAGGCCGAAATCGACGCCGCCCGCAAAACCGCGGAGACATGGGCCGCAGTCAATGACGCGGTGGGTGCGGCCAAAGGAGACAAGTTCGCCCAGATCGCGCAGGCCGTCACCCTAGCGTTGCTTGTGGAGCGGGCGAACCTGCACCTTGACGATCTCAAGCCCCGCTATCAATTGCGCGTCGCCTCTAGTGACCTTGCGCTACATATCATCGACCGTGACATGGCGGGCGATGCACGCCCCACGCGGCTGCTGTCGGGCGGCGAGCGTTTTCTTGTTTCATTGGCCTTGGCCTTGGCCCTCTCGGGGATGGGCAACCGCGGCATGATGGCTGGTACGCTGTTTATAGACGAGGGGTTTGGCTCTCTGGACGCCGACAGTTTGGACCTTGCCATAGACGCGCTCGAACGGCTTCAGGCACAAGGACGCACCATAGGCGTCATCAGCCATGTGCAAGCTATGAAAGATCGCATTCCCGTGCAACTGCAAGTCACCAAAACAGGCGGTGGAGCCAGTGAGGTGACGCTCGCCCTGCGCTAAGGGCTCGGCACGCCCGTCACCTTGGTCTTGATTACTGACGATCCGAAGCTTCCTCCATCTCTTCTGCACAGGCAATTTGACGGGATCGCGAACCGAAGATATCCGCCAAGACACTCAACCCCGGACTGATCGCAAACCCCGCGCCGAGCGAAGGATCAACCTCGATGTGAATGCCCGCTTCTGCGTCATGGCCTGCGGGATCATCACCATTGCTGGGCATATCGTCGCCCTCATGCAATCCGCGCACCGTCTTTGAATCGGTGATATGCACTTCGATCGGGCCTGACTGTTTGATAGAGATATGCTTGCCATCGAAATCATCCGCGACAACGCGCACAGGCAATCGGTAACAGTCGCCATCAAGGTTGATCAACACCGTGTCCTTCCCATCCACATCGTTCAATTTAAGCAAAGACACCTCGCGTGGTGTGGGGATTGAAATGACCGCTAATGGCGCGTCTTCGTCCTCTGCCGCCTCTTCTGCGATAAGGCTTTGAGCAGGTAAGGTGAGCAAGGCGGCGATCAGGCCAAAACTTGCATAGGTCGTGGGCACGAGGCCCTGTGCGATACGTGTCATGATCTATCCTTTCCTATCTTTCGGATGTTACGTTCGGGCGGCAGCAATGCTGCCTCATCACGCCCTGCGCCCGACAGGCCCAAGATGCGTGAGGCCAAAGGCGGTCTCGGACTTCAGCCCATAGCCCAACGCACGGTCGACACCGATATGGACGAGCCAAACGCAGGCAATGGGGAGAATTTCAGGGACTGCCCAAATGCCCAATGCGGCCAAACTAACGGGAACGACATAGGTATGGGCCACATTGTAAAGGCGCGCACCGACCTTTGGACCGAGGACATAGCCAAGCATGGCGAGATCGGGCGCAAGCGCAAAAAGGGCGAACATCAGCCAACTGTCGGACAGCGCGAGATAACCTGCGAGACCCACGGCGCACGCTGCGACCCCTTCCAGGCGCAGGAGAACGACAACAGGGCGGTCAATGGTCTGGGGCATGTCAGGGCTCCTTGAAATTTGACGATGCCCTGTTTTGCACGCTCTTCTCGGTAAACGTAATTGTCTATATTTCAATAAATGATATACGTAAATTTATGAGCAAGGGAATTGATTGGGCGCTCTGGCGCAGTTTTCTCGCAGTGGCAGACACGGGCAGCCTATCGGCGGCAGCGCGTCGGCTTGGCCTGACCCAACCCACCATCGGGCGACATATCGACATGCTTGAAGCCGCTGTGGGTCAGACCTTGTTCCTGCGCACGGCACAGGGACTGGCGGTCACGCAGACCGCCGCCGCTCTGGTGCCCGAAGCACAGGCGATGCAACTGACCGCCGAAAGCCTCACGCGACGGGCCTCAAGCGCCCCTGAGGCGGGCGTGGGCACGGTGCGGATCGCGGCGAGCCATGTGGTCGGGTCCGAGGTTCTGCCGCTTGCGCTCTCACCGCTGCTTGCCTCTCACCCCGGTTTGGTTGTGGAACTGGCCCTGTCCAACACCAGCGCCGACATTTTGCGGCGCGAGGCCGATCTGGCGATCCGCATGGTGCGTCCCTCTCAGGGCAGCCTCGTCGCCCGCAAGTTGGGGCCTGTGCCGCTCGGCCTGTTCGCACTGCGCAGCTATCTTGACCGCGTTGGGCGGCCGGAATGCATTGCGGACTTGAGAACACGAGTATTGATCGGGCCCGACACAGATCAAGCCGCCCTTGCAGGCTTTGGCATTTTTGGGGAAGCACTCGGACGGCAGCACCTTCGTTTGCGCACTGACAGCGAGGCGGCCCAGATCGCCAGTATACGGGCGGGGCTTGGCATCGGTCCGTTGCAGGCAGGGATCGCGGCACGGGATCAAAGCCTTGAGGCGGTTCTGCCCGAAGACGTCCACTGGACCCTTGAAGCATGGCTTGTGCTGCATGACGACCTGCGCAGATTGCCGATGGTGCGTCTGGTGGCGGGCCACCTGTCGGCAATTCTTCCAACCCTGCTGCGCACGGGACAGATGCCGAGCGATACCGACAAAGCCGCGATCCACCAAATCTAATCCAATACTGACCACAAAACGCAAAAGATGCGCAGCAATCGCCGCGCATCTTTCCAACTCTTTCGCAGGTCTTAGAGTTGACCGATAGACCAGAAGAAGGTCTCGCCAGAGCTATCATCAACACCGTCGTTGTCTGTGCTGACCCAAGCGGTGCCATCGTCAAAGATGGCCAATCCTTCGACCTTATCAACAACATAACCGTTGTTCGATTTCAGGTCGGGGATCAAATCGCGCACAGCCTCTTTGGTGACAACAGGCAATTCAGAGCCAAGAGCCGCAGGCACCATTTGATCGGCAGGAATACGATAGACCATCTTGATCTTGGCTGCTTCGCCAATCTGGTTGTCACGCTCGACCACATAGACAAACCCGTCATGCGCTACGATTTCGGACAGACCAACCCATCCCGTATCTGGCGACGCCTTGGGGTAAAGCACTGCGCCCCATTCTTTGCTCTCAAGGCTATAGGCAACCAGTTTGACGTGATTTTCAGGATCGTCGCCCCATTCGCGCTGAACCGCCATCCACAGCGTATTACCGATCAGGGTGACACCCTCAAAGCCGAAGCGCTTCTCGACCGCAAGCAACTCTGCGGGCAGCGCGACTTCCTCGGTGATCTCGCCCATGCTGTTCACATGGTACAACCCGTGCGGCACCATACGGTCAGTGCGCCCTTCGGATGCCACCCAGAAACCGCCTTCGCCGTCCCGTGTGATACCTTCCATGTCCAGTTTTTGCGCCGCATGACCACCACGTGTGACGGGCAAAGCGGACGTAATCTGTGCGGGCTGAACGTTCGTGTCGATGGCAAAGATCGTAGGCTGATAGCCATAAAAGCTGTCGTTGACCGCGTAGACCATGCCGTCATCACCCGCGACCATGCCTGAGATTGCGCCCCATCCGATCAACTGGTCTGCACCAGCCGATGTCAGTTGTGGATAGCTGGCAGGTGCATCTTGGTATTCGTAGATCATCACATGGCTGCGCACGCCGCCATCTTCGACCAGATCTGCCTCGTTCGCGGTGACGAACAAGCCGCGTGACGGGATCGCGATAGCACCTTCGGGAGCAATACCGGAGGGCAGCATCTGTTTGAGAACGGGCGCGCTCGGATCGGTCACATCATAGACGCCGACCATTGACGCGCGCTCGGCCAGAATGAACACATATGGCGTGCCATTGAAGGTCGCAAACTCCATGCCTTCGGGCTCTGCGCCTTTGGCGTCGGAGCGTTTGTCGGGATAGTGACCCGACTGGATGATCGCATATTCAAAGCTGTTGCCTGCCTCGAACACTTCGCTGCCGTCCTTATTGAAAATGGTCCACCCACGGGCGCCACCATCCATATCGCCTTCGTTGGCAATTGCGAAGTGGTCCCCGTCGATCCATTGCACCCCGTCAGGTTCGCGCAGGCGACCCATTTGGGACTCGTTGAAAACCAACGCAGCACGCTCGTCTGTGGCATCAATCCCGTCCAGATCGACGGCTCCCGCAGAGAAGTGATTGAGGATATCGCCGTCTTTATTCAGCACAACGATGTGGTTGTTTTCCTGCAAGGTCACAACGATTTCGCCCGCCGCATTCACATCAACGAATTCTGGTTCGGGATCTTCGGGAGAGATGTCCGCCAAGCCTGTGACGTCGACTTTAACCATGCTGTCACATACCGGCAGACCGTCCGCAATCTCCAATGTCACGACATAGCCCGCGGGCAACTGCCCTGTGCGCCCGTCGCCTGCATCCTCGTCACGCTCGTTCTCAATCGCGATGGTGATGAAGCTACCATCGGGCGCGATGGCGGTGCTATCGGGCTGACCACCCAGATCGCATGAGGCGACCTCTGACATGCTCTTGATGTCATAGGCCTTCAACATGCCCGATGGTGCGGTATAGCTCTCGGAGGTGTTCACACCCACCATAGCAACGTCACCCCAAATCGAAACCGCAGTCGGTTCGCCGCCCACGTTGATATTTCCTTTGGCGGCAGGAGCCGTGGGGTCTGTGATGTCAATAAAGCCGACCACGCCCAAAGGGCTGTCGGAATATGCCAACGTCATACCATCGGCGGAGGCGCTGATGATTTCCGAAGAGGATTCAGCGCTCGGATCGACGTTATTTGCGAAGGTCGCAAAGCTGCTGCTCCTGTTGAAATTCATCTCCGCGGTGGCTGATGTGGCCGCAATTGCGATCACGGATGTCATGCTAAGTAGCTTTACCGACATTATTTGAGTCCCTCAGTGTTGTACTTTCGCGGACCCTATGCCTTGAGCAGTGATGGTTTTGTGACAGTTCTATTATGGCTTTGTGACACGGTGCGTTAATCGACACGCGTGCCCAGACAACGAAAAAGGCGCGGCGGATTTAATGTCCGCCGCGCCTGAGGGTCAGGTCATTTGTCCTGATTTTGAGCGATGGTGCGTTCGTCTTCTTTCAGCTCAAGCCACATCGCGTTCATCACGGCGAAAATGGCGGCCAACGGCAGACCAAGTATCCATGCGAAATACCACATTAGATGTCCTTTCTTTAATAAACAGAGTGGGAGTTTTCAGAGACGTCGGCCTCGGTGACCTTGCCCCAAAGCACTTTGTAGACCCAAGCGGTGTACATCAGGATCAGCGGCATAAAGATCACGGTGGCCACCAACATCACGAACAATGTCAGATGCGACGAGGAGCTATTCCAGACCGTCAGAGACGATTGCGGATCACTCGACGAGGGCATGATGAACGGGAACATTGTCAGCCCGACCGAGGAGATAACGCCGAAGATCGCCATTTTGGAAAACAGCAATGTCGAGACTTCGCGACCCGCCCGCAGGCCGAAGAAGGTCAGGATACCCCCGAGGAAGGCCATGATTGGCGCAATCGTGATCCATGGGCGCTCACCATAGGCCGACAACCAACTGGCGCTGCGTTCAACGTCAAAGTGCAGCGGATTGGAGGGGCCGTTCGTGACGTAGTCGCCCACGATGCGGTAACCTTCGATCCCGACAGCGAGCCAGACACCGGCCAAGGCATAAGCGCCCATAGCCACCAGTGCGGCGACCGATCCAATAGCGCGCGCACGCAATTGCACCGCACCTTCGGCCTTCAGCGTCAGCCACGCCGCGCCATGCATCAACAACATCGACAAGGACACGACACCCGCAAGGATCGAGAAGGGATCAAGCAAGCCGATGAACTTCATATACCACGCCCCCTCATAGATGGTGTGTAGGTCGTCGGTGAAGTGGAAGGGCACCCCTTGGATCACGTTGCCAACGGCCACACCAAAGAGCAGCGCAGGCACAGCACCGCTGATGCACAGCGACCAGTCCCACGCGGCCCGCCAACGCGCATCGTCACGCTTGGAGCGGTATTTGAAGGCCACAGGGCGCACAATGAAGGCGGCCAGGATGACAAACATCGCGAGGTAGAACCCCGAGAAGCTCACCGCATACAGCGGCGGCCAGGCGGCAAAGATCGCCCCGCCGCCAAGGATAAACCAGACTTGGTTGCCTTCCCAAACGGGGCCGACCGTGTTGATCGCCACGCGGCGTTCGCTATCGGTTTTACCGACGAAGGGAAGCAAGGCCCCGACGCCCATGTCAAACCCGTCGGTCAGCGCGAAGCCGATCAACAGGACGCCGAGCAGACCCCACCAGATCACGCGCAGCAGTTCATAACTCATAAGTTCATGCAAAATCATGTGCTTTACTCCGCAGGTGTTGCGATGGCGTCGGCATTGCGCCGTCCGGCCAATCGGTCTTGGTGACGCTTGTTCCACGCATCGGTTTCGTCGACATCCTGATACGGGCCTTTACGGATGTATTTGAGCATCAAGCCCATCTCGACGATGAACAGGATGGTGTAGAAGATGACGAAACCCGCGAGTGTCATGGCGACCTCAGTCATCGACAACGCCGACACCGACATTGCCGTAGGCAGAACGCCATCTACCGTCCAAGGTTGGCGACCAAATTCGGCAACGAACCAGCCCAGTTCGGCTGCAATCCACGGCGCAGGGATCATCCAGACCGCCAAATGCAGAGCAGGACGGGGGAAGTTCATGCCTTTGAAGGACGCGCGGTAGAAGAAATACCCCATCGTCGCGATAAACCCGAAGCCAAGCGCAACCATAAAGCGGAACGCCCAAAACAACGGCCAGACGGTCGGCACGGTATCATTCGCGGCGGCTTTGATCTGCTCCTCAGTGGCATCAAGCGGGTTATCGACGTATTTTTTCAGCAGATAGGCAAAGCCCAGATCCGCCGAATGCGCCTCGAACTGCGCAGTCATGGCGGGGTCGACGGCCTCACGTTTTTCGCGCACCTCAAGCAGCGCCTCATAGGCGATCTGGCCCGAACGGATACGATCTTCTGCCGTGGCGACGAGCTCATTGATCCCCGGAATATCGGTGGTCAACGACCGCGTGCCGATGAGCCCCATCACCCAAGGAATTTCAATGGCGTAATGGGTTTCACGCGCTTCCTGGTCGGGAAAACCGATCAAGTTGAACGGTGCAGGCGCATCATGTGTTTCCCACATCGCCTCGATTGCGGCGAGTTTCATTTTCTGGCTGTGGGTTGCAGAATAGCCTGATTCATCGCCGAGCAGGACAACGGAAAACGCCGAAGCCAGACCAAATGCGGCGGCAACGGTGATCGAGCGACGCGCCAACTCGATATGACGTCCGCGCAGCAAATACCATGCCGACACGCCCAAAACGAAGACCGAGGCGGTCACATAGCCCGCAGACACGGTATGAACGAATTTCGCTTGAGCCACCTCGTTGAACAACACCTCAAAGAAGTCCGTCATCTCCATGCGCATGGTCATCGGGTTGAATTCGGCCCCAACGGGGTTTTGCATCCAGCCGTTGGCGATCAAAATCCAGAGTGCGGAGAAGTTGGAGCCGATGGCTACCAGCCACGCGACGACCAAGTGAGCGACTTTGCTGAGCTTGTCCCATCCAAAGAAGAACAGCCCGACAAAGGTTGCCTCAAGGAAGAAGGCCATCAGCCCTTCGAGTGCCAATGGGGCGCCGAAAATATCGCCAACGTAGTGACTATAATAGCTCCAGTTCATCCCGAACTGGAACTCCATCGTGACGCCTGTTGCGACACCGAGGGCAAAGTTGATGCCGAATAACATGCCCCAAAACTTGGTCATTTGCCGCCAGATCGGGCGGTTGGTCATGACATAGACCGTCTCCATGATGGCCACGAGGATCGACAGACCCAACGTTAGCGGCACAAAGAGGAAGTGATACATGGCTGTCGTCGCAAATTGCAGGCGCGACAGTTCGACAATACCGAATTCCATATCTACAGCTCCGTTTACAGAAGGTGTGAATCCCTTCTAATTAAATTCATACAGTTGCATATATCCTGAAAGCAGGGGCCACGATTTGATCTAGGTCATAAATATACATCCAAGATATACCTTAATTCTTTCCCTCCTATCCTAACGACACCGATGTATCGGCAAATGTGATTTCCACCGTTCTATGCGCAGCAATCACGATGGCCGCATCGGGAAGAGCATCACGAATACCGAGCAAAACACGCTGTGCCGTCTCGGTGTCCAATCCTTCCGTCGGCTCATCCAAGAGTAACACATGTGGGCGTTTGAGCAGGGCACGGGCCAAGGTGAGCCTGCGGGCTTCGCCGCCTGACACCCCTTCCCCGCGCAAACCAAGTTGCGTGTCGAGGCCGTCACGCGCTTTGAACGTTTCGGCCAGTTGCACACTGTCCAAAACCTGCCACAGCGCGGCATCGTCACTATTGGGCGCGACAAGTTGTAAGGCCGCGCGCACGGTCCCGGACATCAGCGCAGAGCGTTGCGGCAGAAGCGTCACCTTCTGGCGCAGTGCGTCTTCGTCCCATGTCTCGACGCCCTGCCCGCCTAAGGTAAGTTGCCCCTGCGCCACGGGATGTAGCTGTGCGACGGCCAATAGAAGCGTCGACTTACCCACACCGCTTGGCCCCGTCAGGGCAACAGTCTCGCCCGCCGCCACGCGAAGGCTCAGGTCCGACACGATTGGCGTATCACTCAGCGGACGGTGTAACGTCACGCGATCCAGAGCCAAGGGCAAAGCGGAGGTGGCTGGCGCAGTGGACACACCCCCCTCAGGCACAATCAAATCCCGCGACACGCGCCGCGCGGCCTCAGTCATACGCCCGATCTCGCTCGCGGCGCGGCGCAACGGCGCGATGGTCTCGGACAAGGCCAGAGTGGCAAAAAAGCCCAAGGCGGCAAAGGCAGGCGCGATGGTCCCTGCCTGCACCATCAAGATACCGATCCACAAACTGCCCCCTGCCACAACGGCGCCAAGCATCTGGATCGCCAAACCCGCAAAGCGTTCGGCGTGATCCTGTTGGCGGCGCAGATCAATGCGGCGCGTCTCGGCGGCCAGTGTAGTTTGCGCCTGAGCGCTCAAACGCCCATAGATCGTCAGGTCGGAACGGGCGCGGATCAGATCGATCAAACGAGCGCGAAACGCCTGTGCGGCGACCTCTGCGCGGCGCGATAGCGGCGCAGCCTTGCGCATGGTTTGCCAAAAGATCGCAGCCATACCAAGCAGATAGCCGAGCAAAACCCATAGTGCGACAGGCAGGCCAACCAACGCCCACAACGCCACGAAGGCCACGATCTGTGTCGCCACACCGGCCAAGACAGGCAGCACCAGACGCAATGGAACCCCGTCAAGCGCATCCACATCGGCAGTCAAACGGTTCACCGCCTGCGCCCCTCTCAGCCGCACCATGCGCCCATAGGGCGCTCGCAGCAGCCCGCCCAAAAGGCGTGTGCGTAAGGCTTCGAGGGCTTTCAGTGTGGCGTCATGCGTCAATATCCGCTCGCCATAACGGGCCGCAGCGCGACCAAGTGCGAGAAACCGCACCATCGCGGAGGGGCGGAACACATCAAAAACAGTGCCCAAACCCGCAAGCCCAGCGGCAGCGGCGGCGGTGATGAACCACCCCGACAGCCCCAGCAAGGCAACGCCCATGATCAGAACGATAACGCTGAGCGCGGCCCCACGCCAAAAGGCAACGGGATGTTCTCGCGCGATCATCACGAATATTTGCCACAGCGGTTTCATAGGGCTTCTCCGATTGTGATGATCCTGTCCATCCGTGCCGCCAGTTGGCTGTCATGGGTCGCCACGATCAGGGTGGCACCGCGTTCGGCCTGCGCCAACAACCCCTCCGTCACAATTTGCGCGGTGGCGGCATCCAGATCGGCGGTCGGCTCGTCCGCAAGGATCACATCGGGCGCACCATAAATGGCCCGCGCCAAGGTGAGCCGCCGCGCTTCACCGCCTGATAGCCCGCCACCTGTTTCGCCCAAACGGGTGTTTAGCCCCTGCGGCAGAGCGGCCACGACTTGCGACACGGCGGCTTGCTCCAGTGCCGTATCTAGGTCGCCTTCACGGCCAAGTGTCAGGTTCTGGCGCAGGCTCGCGTTCAGAAAATGCGGAGCCTGTGGCATCCAACCGATCCGCGCACGCCACGCATCTGCGGTGTCCGACGACAAGGGCGCACCCGCGACCGTCACCTCACCTGTTGGCGGCGTCAGAAGTCCAGCGATGAGGCGCAAGGTTGTGGTTTTTCCCGCGCCGCTTGGCCCCACCAAAGCGATGGTTTCGCCCTGTGTAATGGTCATATCGGGAAGGGCGCGTCCATTGGCGAGGCTGCATCCTTTCAAACGGATATCGACTGGTCCAGTCATCGCCACCGCAGGACCGCCCGCGCCAAGAAGTCTGGGCGTGTCGCCCGCCTCCCACTCTGTCAGCTCTTTGGCCACGGCATCGGCGGAGGCTTTGTCATGCCACGCCCCCGACAGGTCACGCAGCGGTTGGAAATACTCAGGCGCAAGCAACAGCAGGAAGATACCCGCCTGCGGCGTGAGTGCCGTCCCCCACGTCCCGAACTCGAGAACACCGAGCAAGGAGAACCCGACATAAACGGCCACCATTGCAACGCCGATTGCGGCGAAAAGCTCAAGCACCGTTGAGGATAGAAAAGCGACGCGCAGAACGGCCATCGTGCGCTGTCTCAAATCCCCCGCTTGGGTCGCGAACTCTGTCATCACAGTGTCGCGCGCGCCCAAAAGACGGATATCAACCAAAGCCGACAGACGGTCGACCAAGGCATCGTTAAGCGTGCCTATTTCTGACATCTGGCGTTCACTGGCCTCTTTGGCCGCGAAGCCGACCAAGGCCATGAACACGGGAATGAGCGGCCCTGTAATGAGCAACACAATCGCCACGGCCCATGACTGCCACAGGGCCAAGGCGAAGATCACGATGGGCAACACCATAACCCGCGCCTGTGCGGGGGCGTAGCGGGTTACATAGGGCGCAAGCAGGTCCAGTTTCTCGCTCGCCAAGGCCGAAATGCTGCCCGCGCCGCCAAACGGGCTCTCGACCGCACGATGCGCTTCCGCCTCGACAATCCGCGCCCGCGCCTCCCGCAAAACCGCCTCCGCCGCCGCATCAGATTGTTGTTCGGACAGCAGGCTCAAAAGCGCCCGCAGCGCCCCGAGTGCAATAAAACTGGCCCCCGTCATCCACGCCGACACATCCGCGCCCGTCAACAAGCCGCCCAAGGCGGACGCGACGATTGCGGCTTGCAGCGGCCAGATCAAACTCGCAACCACAGATAGCGCACTGGCACGTCTACGGCGGCGCGGCTCGGGGGCGGTCCACAGGTCCAAAGCCTTTCGTGGCTTAGGCGTGGTCTGTTGTTTTGATCTCACCATCAAAACCTCTGAATATGAGTCGCATGACCTCTTAGAGGATTTATAAGGGCCGACTGCGCTTCGACCTAATAGGGATCACATGACGCGACACGCGAGGCTTGGCAACGCGGCCATTGGCCACGGTCTAAACCCCTCCCGTTTCATTGACCTCTCTCAAACAAAAAAATGCCGCCCGTTAGGGCGGCAAAGTTGGGGGAATAGATTTTATCGGTGGGATGCGTTTACGAGAAAACTATTCCCCCATCCACGTTGAGGGTTTGTCCTGTCACAAAAGCGGAATCGTCAGAGGCGAAAAAGGCGACAGGGCCGACAACGTCTTCGGGATCACCGATCCGCGCCATTGCTGTCTTGGCCTTCCACGCATTGCTCACCTGTGGATCTTCAAGGTTCACCCGTCCCATATCGGTCATAATGATACCGGGACAGACGCAGTTAACGGTGATGCCCAACGGGCCAACTTCCTGTGCAAGAACACGGGAGAAGCCCATAACCGCAGCCTTGGACGCGGAGTAATGCGCCTGTTCGGGCGCTCCGTGCTTGCCGCCAATGGAGGCGATATTGACAATTCGCCCGTAGCCGCGGGCCTTCATAGCGGGCAAAAGCGCCTGAATGACCATGAAAGAGCCTTTGGCATTCACGTCCATAACGGCGTCCCATGTCGTCTCAGGCAAACCGTCAACAGTTCCCGCGATCAATATGCCCGCATTGTTCACCACCGCGTCAATCTGACCGAAGGCCTCAAGCGCCTGTTGGGCCATTGCCTCGACCTGCGCCTTGTCACTCACATCGGCAAAGAGAACCTCTGCGCGCTGTCCCATCTCGCGGATTTGCGCCGCGACGGCGTCCAGATCGTCTTTCTGACGTTCGATGTCATTGAGCGCCACGTCATAGCCGCGCTTTGCCAATCCCAAGGCGATGGCCGCGCCGATGCCACGGCTCGCCCCTGTCACCAATGCTGTTCTTGTGTCGCTCATATCCGTCCTCCCATTCAAACTGCGGTATATCCACCATCGACCGTCAACACGGTGCCGGTGATGAAACTGGCGGCCTCGGAGGCCAGAAACAGAACGCTGTCCGCGATCTCGCGCGGCTCTCCCAATCGGCCCATCGGAGTGCGGTCCATCCAGACATCGAACCACTCGGGCTTTGACCGACCTGCAAGCGTGAGTTCTGTGGCGGTGTAACCCGGTGCCACGGCATTGACCCGCACGCCTGACGTCGCCCATTCGAGGGCGCAGCTTTTGGTCAACAGGTTCACCCCAGCCTTGGCGGCGTTATAGGCCGCTTGTGGTTGCGGCCAGACAGGCACCTCGCCACACATCGACGACGTGCAGACACATGCGCCTGATCCACGCGCCACCATCCCAGGCCCGAACGCACGCAGGGTGTGGAACACGCCAGAAAGATTTACATCAATCACACGGTTCCAGTCGGCTGGATCAATTTCGGCCGTAGGACCGTTGTGAACGATCCCCGCATTCGCGATCAACACATCGGGTGTCATCTTTTCCGCAAGCGCTGCACAGGCGGCAAAGTCGGTCACATCGAGAACTTCAGCCGTCCCGCCAATCTTGTCGGCCAAGGTCTGCGCCGCATCCTGATCGAGATCCGCGAGCGTCACCTTGGCCCCTGCTTCGGCAAGCGTTGTGGCGATTGCAGCCCCGATCCCCTTGGCGCCCCCCGTGATGAGGGCGCTCTTGCCGTCGAGACGAAAGCGCTCAGCGACACTCATGACAGCACCTTTTTGAGCGCAGGGTAAAGTGCTGCGTAGCGGGTATAAATCTCGTCATACTGCGCAACATTCGCCGCAATCGGTTCGATCAAACGGCCCTCGTGGACCATTTCGCCAATCCCTTCGTCGATGGTCGCGAAATGCCCTGCACCCACACCTGCCAGAACGGCCGATCCGGTCGACGGCGCATCGGGGGAAGCAGGAACCCGCACGGGAATGCCCGCCGTATCCGCATGGATTTGCAGCCAGAGGTCGGATGCCGTGGCCCCGCCCCCGACAGTCATTTCCGTGCCCTCATAGCCCGCCGATTTGAAGGCCTCGAGAATGGAGCGTGTGCCAAAACCGATCCCTTCCATCACGGCGCGGAAAATATGGTGCAACTCATGCCCAAGCGTCAGTCCCACCAATGCGCCACGCGACAGCGGGTCGGTATGGGGGGTGCGGTTCCCTTGGAAATGGTCCTGAACGATCAGCCCCTCGCATCCTGGTTCAAGGGCGAGGGCCTTGCGATTCAACTCGTCGAAATCAAGCGGGCCGCCCGTCAGGCGCGACAACCAGTTGATGATGGAGCCTGTCGATGTCTGACCGCCTTCGACAATATAGCGGTCGGGGTAGACGATATCGGCATAGCTGCCCCAGACACCCGGCGCATGAATCGGCGCTTTGGTCACACCGAATTGTAAATGCGACGAGCCTGTGATCATCGCGAGTTGGCCGGGTTTATATACCCCGAGCCCGATCATTCCGATGAGAGCATCCGCACCGCCCTGAACGACCTTAACCTTGGTTGATAGGCCCAGTTCATTCGCCGCAGCCGCCGTCAGCGTACCCACAACATCTCCGGGAGCCACAACGCGGTCTGGCCACTTTTCCTCAAGCTCGGAGAGATCAAGCGCCGCCAAAAGCGAACTGGCCCATCCGCCTTCGCGTGAGCGGTAATGCCACCGCAGCCCCGCATTATCGAGGCTTGCCGCCCATTCGCCCGTCAGGCGATGAGTAATGAAATCCTGATATTCGCAAATACGGTGTGCCTTGGCAAAGACCTCAGGCTCGTTGCGTTTGAGCCAGAGCGCCTTGGGGATCATCCACTCCGCGGACACTGGCCCCTGCCCTGCACCGTTCAGTTTGAGGGCAGCGTCCCCCGTGTCCAGAACCGCCTGTGCTTCGTCGTGGGCACGCACGTCCATCCACATGATCGCAGGGCGCAAAGGCCGTCCGTTATCGTCAAGCGCCACCACGGTGCAACAGGTCGTCGCATAGCAAATCGCCTCGATCTGCGCGGGATCGACACCCGCCTCGCGGATCGCACCACGAGCGGCAGTGATGAAATTGCTCCACCAATCCTCAGGGTTTTGCTCAACGCGTCCGGGTTTGAAATCCGTTTTGTAGGGCACTGCACAGGTGCCGAGACAGCCGCCTGCAAGATCATAAACCCGCGCACGCAGGCTCTCGGTGCCGCCATCTGCGGTTAGAAAATAGGCCATAATCCTCTCCTCAGATCATAGGGAAACACGGAAAAAAGCAGTCACTCACAGGGCGCGAAATGCCTCAAGGGCCTTGCCCGCATACATCACTGCGGGTCCGCCTCCCATTTCAACAGCAACTTCCAATGCTTCGATGAGAGACGCCTCGTCAGCGCCGTGGCGCTTTGCCGCTTCAACATGATAGAGAATGCAGTCTTCGCAGCGGGTTGCAACCGCAATCGAGACCGCAAGCAATTCGCGATCCGCAGCAGAGAAATGTCCCGCCTTCGTCGCAGCAGCGGACACAGCGGCAAACCCTTTCATCAAATCAGGGGCGGATTTGGCAAAGGCCCCCATCCGCATTTTCGCAGCTTTCAACTGATCGCTCGGGGTTCCATCACTCATTGTTAAATCCTCTTTGCAAGATATCCTTAACCACCTCAGGTTCGTCCCAATGGGGCATGTGGCCCGCCTCGGGGAAGACATGCAGGGCAATCTCGGGTGACACATCAATGGCATCGCGCCAATCGAGAATCTGATCCTGTTGCCCCAGAAGGATACGCACAGGCAGCTCACTGGCCAAACGCATCACCGCGGACCGCAGGTTTACCGTCTGATGTCCGTTCCGACATATATCATCGGCCAAAGACACCAGACGTCCCGTCGACAGGCTCGCATAAATTTCGCTGACGATGTCCTCGGAAAAGCTCTCTGCACGGCGCGACAGTCGGCGCAAAAGATGCCCGATCGTCGCGCGACTATCCGCATGGGCCATCCCCGTGATAAACTCGGCGTCGATAGACAGCCCAAGCCCCGCGGGCGCGATCAGCGACAGGGACAACGCCCCGCCCTGTTTCGCTACCGCCGCGATTACGGCAGCAGCCCCAAGGGAATGCCCGACCAGATGAACAGGTCGCGCGGGATCAAGTTCGGCGGCGAGCGCATCGACCAGATCGTCAAACCTTTGCGCCTCCGCGGTGTTCGCACCATGTCCGGGAAGGTCCACAGCCCGCACCGACAAGCCTGCCCGAGCAAGCCCCTTGCCCAGTTGATCGAAGGTGACGCTATCGCCTGCGAAGCCGTGAACGAGCAGCACAGGAGTGCCATCAGCTGGGCCCCATGTTTGCGCAGGCAGGCCAACGCCGCCCCGCGCAATCGCCCGTTCCACATCCACAAGCTCGATCCGACCACGCCGCCCAGAGCCGTTCAGGCTTTCGATGGCAAGTCCGGCTCGGCGTGCAGCACGACGGGCCAAAGGCGTTGCACGAACATTGGAGCCTACGCGCGCGACCGCAGGCGCATGATCCTTGGCGGCGGCTATCTGCGCGGTTGTGCTCTGTTCCTCTTGCGTGTCGGGCGCGAGGTCCGGCGCATCTGCACGCGCCACTTCGACACGCGCAATCGGGGTGTCGACCTTAACCGTCTCCCCGGATGCCACCAAAGTTTCAACCAACCGCCCCGCAACAAGCGCCGGGAATTCGGCCACGGTCTTATCCGTTTCCACTTCGAGAATGGCAGCGCCGCGCTCATACTGTGCGCCGACCTCGACCATCCAGCCCATGATCTTGCCCTCTTCCATCGTCTCACCGAGACGCGGCATGAGAAGGTCGATCACAACGGTATCGCTTTGCTGCGGTTCGTCAACGGCGGGTTCGGCGCTATCGTCCTCGCCAGACACCCAGTCCTCTCCACCCAAAAGGTCGATCTGAGCGATCGGCTCTCCCAGACGGACGATATCGCCCTTGGACACAAGAGTGCGCACAAGTTTTCCGCGCCCCAAAGCAGGGTATTCAACAGCCGTTTTATCCGTCTCGAATTCGATCAGAGGCGCACCGCGCTCGAAACTCTCTCCCTCAGCCAAAAGCCAATCCGAGACAGTCCCCTCCTCCATCGTCTCCCCGAGACGGGGCATTTTCAGGATAACGGTGTCCTTGACCTCGCTCATGCCGCGCTCCCCAGTCGCGCGAGGCGTTCTGCGACGTCGCGGATGAAGGGCGTTGTCGGCACGGAGTTTTTCTCAAGCTCAACCGAAACAGAGATCGGAATGTCCTCACCGCACACGCGGATGACAGGTTCCTGAAGAAAATCAAAACATTCCTCATGGATACGGGCGGACAGTTCCGCGCCGACGCCTGCCGTCATCACGCCTTCGGAGACAACCATAACGCGCCCGACCCGTTCAACATGCTCACGCACCGTGTCAAAGTCGAGCGGGTTGAGAGAGCGAAGATCAATCACCGTCGCCTCGATACCCGCCTTTGACATCTCTTCGGCTGCGGCGAGTGCATTATGCACCTGACGCGAGTAGGTCACGATCACAAGATCATCGCCCGTCCGACGCACTGCCGCCTTGCCCCATTCGGGAGCGGGAGCCGACAGGTCCACGTCCTCTTTCATCGTGTAGAGGGATTTATGTTCGATAAAGACAACGGGATCAGGCTGTTTGAGCGATTGACGCAGCAGGTGATAGGCGTCCGATACGGTCGCAGGCATCACAAGGCGCAAACCCGGCGTATGCATGACATAGGCCTCAAGCGATTGCGAGTGTTGCGCCCCTGCGGAACGCCCTGTGCCACCTTGGGTGCGCAGGATCATTGGCACACCGATCTGGCCTCCGAACATATAGCGGATTTTCGCGGCTTGGTTGCCCAACTGGTCCATCGTCATGCCGATAAAATCGACATACATCAGCTCGGCCACTGGCCGCAGACCGGACATCGCCGCGCCGACAGCCGCACCCACAATCGCAGGTTCGGAAATCGGCGTGTCGATCATACGCTCGGCACCGAATTCCTCGTAAAGGCCCTTCGTGACCCCGTAGGCCCCACCGTAGCGGCCCACTTCCTCACCAATCACCACGACGCTGTCGTCTTCGGTCATTGAATCACGCAGCGCCTGTTTGAGCGCATCTCTGTAAGTCATCTCGGTCATGGGATTATTCTCCTGCCAAAATTCGGTCAATTCGCGTGGCGACCGCTTCGGGTTCTGGTTGGTCGGGGGCGTAGACATCGCGGAACATGGAACCCAATTGGGGCTCTTTAGATGCAATAGCGAAATCAATGGTCGCATCCATTTCAGCCCCGATATCTGCGTCGATCCCGTCAAGCTCGGTCTCGGCACTCTCGCCGCTTTCGATCAAGGCAGTGCGGGCAAACAAAACAGGGTCTTTTGCGCGACCTTGTGCCTCGTCCTCTTCGGAACGGTACGGGCTTTTGTCCATGCGGGCGTGGCCGAAAAAGCGATAGCATTCGATGGCCAGGAAGCCGGGCTTTCCGCCTCGCGCTGCATCAATCAAACGCGTCGCGGTGTCGCGCACCTCGCGCACATCAAGCCCGTCCACGGTTTCCGCATTCAACCCAAAGGCCAAAGCACGTTCATGGAGCGCGCGGCCCTTGGTGGCCTGCTCGATCCGTGTGCCCATCCCGTATTGGTTATTGATGCACACAAACAGAACCGGAAGATCCCAGAGCGCGGCCATATTCATACTCTCGTACAGGATGCCCTGCTGCATGGCGCCGTCCCCGAAGAAGGCCACGGAAATCGAGCCTTTGCCCTCGCGCTTTGAGGCGAGCCCTGCGCCGACGACTGCGGGAATGCCGCCCCCGACAATGGCGTTTGCGCCAAGGTGGCCAAGGCCCATATCCGCGATGTGCATGGAGCCGCCCTTACCGTGGCAATAGCCCTCTTCCTTGCCGCCGATTTCAGCCATCATCCGTTTTGGATCGGCGCCACGGGCCAGAAAGATACCGTGGCCGCGGTGGTGGGTGGTAAAGGTGTCGCCGTCTTTCATAAGGGAGGCAACACCAACGGCAGCACTTTCCTCACCGATGGACAGGTGCAACATGGAGCCTGCGGACTGGCCGCGCACGAAAAGCTCGCCGACCCGCTCTTCGAAGGTGCGCACACGGCGCATATCGCGGTAAAGTTCCAAAAGAGCGGTGTTGGTACGGGGTGCCGTGTCTGCCACGGCTGTCGCTTGAGATGTGGTCATGGTTGGCATCCTTAGAGCAGATTGAGTTTGGTGGTGCGCGACACGATGGCGACCGCGACCAGAATGATGACGCCCTTCACGATGTTCTGGATGTAGGTATCCATCCCGATCAGGTTGAGGCCGTTATTGATCACCCCGATAAAGAGTGCGCCGCAGAAGGTGCCCAGAACCGTCGCAGTCCCGGGGCGGAACATGGTCATGCCGATGAACACCGTTGCGAGACCGTCCAGAAGGTAGCGTTCCCCGACATTGGGTTGCCCCGATCCGAGACGGGAGGACAGCAAAGCGCCAGCGATGACCGCGAAGACAGAGACCAGAACAATCGCGGCCATACGGTAAAAGGTGATGCGCACGCCAGACAGCTCGGCGGCCTTCTGATTGCCGCCCACCGCGTAGACGTAGCGCCCGAAGAGAGTGCGCTCCATCACGAACCATGCAATGGCAACGGAGATGATCATGAAGTAGGCGAGATTGGGAATGCCCAGCATACGCCCCTGCCCCAGAGCAAGGAAACTATCAGGCAAGCCGCCATAGATCGCCCGCCCGCCAGTCATCAGGAAGTTCACCCCGAACAGGATCGACCCCATCGCGAGTGTCGCGATAAGCGAGGGAATACCGACCTTCGTGATGAGAAGACCGTTGATCAGACCAACGACAATGCCCGCCGCCAATGCCGCCAAGAGCGCGAGGCCAAGCGGCGTCCCCGATGTCAGAAGTGTCGGAACAAGTATGCCCGCAAGACCCACGCTATATCCCACAGAGAGGTCAATTTCCTTGGCCGCAAACCCAAAGGTGAGGCCTGAGCCCACGATGGTCAGAATGGAAATTTGTTGCAGGATATTCGTCAGGTTGAACGGTGTCAGGAAACGATCAACGAACAGAGAGAAGCCGACAAACATCAGGATCAAAACACCCAATGTCGAATAGCGTTGGATGAAGTCCGAACGGACGGGCTTTCCCTGCGGGACGGCTGCCGTTCCGGACGGTGATGCGGATTGAGTGTTCATGCGGCATCTCCAGTGATGGCTTGGATGAAATGGCCTTCGGAAAAATCAGCGGCCTGAATTTCGGCGCCAGGAAGACCATGGACAAAAGGAATAGCTCGGTGACAGACCTGCGCGATTTCGCCCAGATCGGAAGACGCGATCAGAATGGCGGCCCCCGCTTTTGCGAGGCGGCGCATATGGGCGTAAATTTCCATTTTCGCGCCGATATCTACGCCTTCGGTCGGTTCGATAAAGATCAACACCTTGTAGCGCTCACCCGCCCCATACAGCCATTTTCCGATGGAGACTTTTTGCTTGTTACCCCCCGAAAGATTGCGGATGAGTTGGCGTTGGCTTGGTGTTTTGACGTTGAGCAGTTGGATCACCCGATCGGCCTCTCGGGCCTCGCGACGCAGACCGAGTATCCCGCCGCGGGCGGCGAAATCGGGATGCACCATCGTCAGGTTCTCGACGACTGTGCCGTCCCCTGCCAATGCGTTTTCCATTCGATGATCAGGCACGAGGCCAACGCCCGCACGTTGCATCGCACGCACCCCTTTGGCGGTCACGGGAGTTCCAGCGATCTCGATCTTGCCAGAGGTGACGCCTTGGCGTGTGTAGAGCGAGCGTGCGAAGCCGAAATGCCCTGCGCCAGTCAGGCCGATGAGGCCGACGATCTCGCCAGCACGCAATTGGAAATGGTCCATCGAGACAGCACCAGCGGCCCAATTCTCAACCGAAAGCACGACGGGCGCGCTCGCCTCGACATGACGCACACCCGCATCGGCTTCCGCCGTCGTACCACCGCCAACCGCATCGCGGCGCAGCATCAGATCGGTGAGTTTCGCTTCCGTCACATCCTTGCGGGCCAAGGTATCGACATGCTGACCGTCCCGCAGGACCGTAATACAGTCGGATAGCACCACAACCTCAGACAGGAAGTGGGAAATCAAAACGACCCCCACGCCTTTCGTAGGCAAGAGGCTGATGATGTCCCACAGTTGTTTCTTTTCGCGCGCTTCCAACGTTGCCGTTGGTTCGTCGAGGATCAACAAACGGATATCCCCGCGCAAGGCGCGTACAATTTCAATGACCTTTTGATCCGCCATCGGTAGGTCGATGACAGGCCGATCAAGGTCGATTTCAAGGCCCGGAAACCACTGGACCAGCAAGTCTTCCGCCGCCTTACGCAGCGCACCGCGCCGCATGATACCGAAGGGCAGACGCGGTTCCGCCCCCAACATAATATTCTCGGCCCCTGTCAATGAGGGAACAAGGCTTCCTTCCTGACTCACATGGGCAATTCCGTAGCCAAGAGCGGCACGCGGTGTCGAGAGAACCACATCCTTGCCCTCAACGCGGATTGTGCCACCTGTCGGCTGCAATGATCCACCGAGGACGTTGACGAAGGTACTTTTTCCCGCGCCATTCTCCCCGACAAGGCCATGCACTTCGTCGAAACGAAAGGACACGCTCACCCGATCCAGAGCCCGCGTACCAGGGAATTCCATAATAATATCTGAGAGCTGCACGGACATTCGTGACCCCCCTTTTTGAGTGGCTGTCGGAAAAGATGTAAGGATTGCGGGCCGCAGAGTTCGAAAATGCGGCCCGCGCACCGCGGGAGAACGCGATTTGTCCGTTACATGAAGTCTTTGCAGTTCTGCTTGGTCACCAGAGGTGCATCCATGTAGACAATGTCGCTCGGGATCACGGAGTCACGCTCCATGCCCTCGCCCACAATCTGCTGGATCCAGTCACCAACCTGCGCGCCCATGCCTTCGAACGGCTGGCTCACCGTTGCGATCATCATGCTGTCCTGTTTGCAGACTTCCGCAACAGCCTGTGGGTGTCCGTCAATACCGATCACTTTAACGTCGGTCAGGCCTGCGGCCTTCATCACGTTAATCGTGGCTTGAGCAGGCTCATCCCAAGGAGCCCAAACCGCGTCGATATCCTCGCCAAAGCGAGCCACGTAGTCCTGCATCGTCGAGGTCGTATCCTCGAAGAAGGCCGTGTAGTCGATGTTGTGCTCGGCCAATACGTTCACGTCGCCGTATTCCTGAAGCACCTTCTCCATCACGTCGCCACGCTTACGTGTGCCGTGGTGTTCAGCCATACGGAAAAAGACGAGATTGCCCGAACCGCCGATCTGGTCGAGCAGGTACGGTGACACATCTGCGGACATGGCCCAGTTGTTGGTGGTCACGTCAACCTGAATACCTTCGACAAAGCCACTATCGACGGAGAACACAGGCACGCCTGCATCCAAAGCGACGTCGATGGCTGCTTTCGAAGCCCGCAGGTCCGACATGGTGATGATGATGGCATCTACTCCGCGCGATACAGCGTCTTGCAAGTTCGATGCTGTTGCTTCGCCCGACCCCTGGCTGTCCAAGAAGCTCACGTTCCAATCGTGACCTGTCTCGTCCAACCACGCTTCAAAGCCCGCCTTCACGCGTTGCTCCGATTGTGCCGCCGCGTTGGAGTGAACCCAAGCGATGTCGAGTGCATCCTGTGCAAATGCTGCCGACGCAGAGCCCGCCACAAGTGCAGCAGCCATAACGCTGGTGCGGAATTTTACTGTCATATTTGTCATTTCTTTCCTCCCATTCAAATAACGTCTGGCGGTCCTCCGAACCGCGTCCACCACCGAACGTTGCGCGAGTCTGTTACTTTTGTCAAGCTTCATTACATTTGTAATTTTTCTACTTCAATACAATTGTCAGACCGCATCACAAAGGATATGGTCGGACCATGAAAGAGAATGATGATCAGCAATTGATGAGCCGCGCCGCATGGCTCTACTATGTCGGCGGCCTCAATCAGGAAGAGACCGCGAACCGTCTCGGAACCACCCGGGCGCGCGTTAACAAACTGTTACAATTGGCAAAAGATGCAGGGATCGTGTCGATCTCCATCGACGCCCGTGGCAACGGTCTCTTAGATGTCGAAGACGCCCTGCGCAGCCGCTTCGGACTGGAGCGTTGTATCTGCTCGCCCGAGCTTGGCCTCTCTGCAAAAGACACCCTTCCCGGACATCTCGCCGATTACCCGCGCCGCGCTGTCGGCTCACTGGCCGCGACCCTACTGCGCGACCAGTTGGCCCGTAACCCCGAATCGATCATCGGCACGGGATGGGGGCGCACGCTCGACCAGATCACAAAAAACATGGCCTCCGTAACCGCGCCGAAAGCCCGCTTCGTCAGCCTTATGGGATCGCTAACCGCCAACAGTGCTTTCAACCCGTTCGAGGTGGTTCAGGCGCTGGCCAGCACCACAGAAGCGGAAGGCTATTTCCTCGCGGTGCCCTTCATCGCCAACTCGCCGGAAGATCGCGACATCCTGTTGTCCCAAACAACAGTCAGCGCCGTTCTTGATATGGCACGCAAACCCGACATGGCCATCATCTCGGTTGGCGAGCTGACGCAAAACTCCCTGCTGCGACGCTCGGGCATGATCTCGGAACGTGAGCTTGAGGAGCTTCATGCGGTGGGCGCGGTCGGGGACACCAACGGCATTTTCTTCGACGCCGAAGGCCGTCCCGTCTCCCACGACTTGAACCGCCGCACGCTCGCTGTGGATTTTGACGCCCTGCGCGAGACCCATACGGTGCTTTTAGCCGGCGGTGTGGAAAAGGCAGAGGCGACCTTTGCATTGTTGAAAAACGGTCTGGTCAAAACGCTCATCATCGACGGCGACACCGCCCGCGCTGTCAACGCGATGAGCTAAATGTCTGATCTGGCTTGGCAGCTCGGTAAGGACAGAAAAAGACCCGCTTTTCGTGACATGGCTGCACAACACATGATCACGGAAAACGGGCCTTTCAACACACACGAGCACGGTGGGCGGTATGCTTACGGCGTGTATCTGGTATCGTCGACGCCCACTTCGGGGCACGGCCCAATTGGCCGCTCACGCCACGACCTAATTCAGCTGACGCAGCAGAACCTCGCGACGATTGTTGAGTGCCGCCCGAAGCCCCATGGACACCGAAATCGGTGTGACGGGCTCGCGAATGGAGGCATCACAGATGCAGGCGCGCTCAATCGACAAATCGCTTTTGGCGAAGTCTGGTGATGTGACGATAATGACGATCTCGGGATCTTTTTGACGCAACTCGATCAACCACTCCACGGCGTCATCAATGTCGGAAATCGCAACAACGAGAAGACGCACCTTCGCATCGCTTTCGAACAAGAACTTTTCAGCGATACTTTGATCCTCGGTCAAGACGACCTTCCGCGAGAAGACGAACTGGGTGGTTGAGCGCTCGATACCCCCGTCGCGTTCCTTGCCATAGAGAATGATGTCGCTGCCTTCGAGAGAACGCGTATTGAAGAGATCAAAATCTCTGGCAAGTGTATCCACCTCCATGTCGGCTCTTTCAAAAAGGGCGGCGCGCCGAACGGGCTTCGCGGAGACATCACGTGATGTGTTGCCTGCAAACACTTTTGTCAGAATACGGGACACAGATACCTTGGACTTCTCAACTGTGTTGTCGAGCTGTGTCGCGTCCATGGGCTCATAAAACATCTCGTGTCCTTTCGCAAAACCTGTGGCTTAAAAGGCAACGCCTCTTAAACAGGATGAATTAAATGCGACTGGCTTGGTTCAAATCTGCTGGTAGCGTGGTTTGCGCGTCATCTCAACCAAAGCCTGGGGGGCGATCGAGACTGTGAACTACTTGAACCAAGCCAATCACAAACTGAATTTGCCCCATCGAGACCGCGCACCATATCGGAGAAAGGTCGTAATTCTGCCTCTGTAGTCCCTTAGGGGGAGCGATTTACAACCCAAGTCGGATCACTCTTGAGAGAACATCGCAGGGCAAATGAGCTATGCCACCAACCCTGCGCCCTCTTCTAAAAATGATACCAGATCGAAAGGGACTCCCCTGCCCGCTCCCCTTGTTTGGGGCGCACAACCGGGAACAAGTCATGCCACATCTCCGGTATTAAAAGTCAGACTTGGAGATGCGCCAAAGAATCGCATGCGTGCTAGCATAGTATATGCGCTTCTTGCCAAGCCACTTCCGCGTGCGACCATGGGATCAACGCAACACACAAAATGCATGAGACAGGATAGGCGCAACGTGTATTGAGGTTTTGTTACTATGCCGCAGCTCGCGCACCGCAACTGCACTTTTGCCAACGGATCGTCAGACCAACAAGGTTACCGCCTGAAATCACATATCTGCGGGATCGGCGGACAGTCGGTCAATCACATCTTCCAACATCCAAGTCACAAGCTGGTTTCGACTGGACGTGTTGGACTTGCGGAAAATATTCGACATCTGGGATTTGACCGTGGATTCAGATGTGCCGCGGAGGTCTGCAATTTCCTGGTTACTGAACCCTTTGATCACCAACATGGTGATGTTCTTTTCTGTCGGGCTCAGCTCCCACTCCTCAAACTGGCTTTTGAGATACTTGCTAAATTCGCCGGAGGCCGCGTCGACTTTCATCTCGACGTTTTTCATGCGGGCTTGTTCCTGAGAGACCAGTGCAAACGTTGAAAACACGCCGAAAAGCATCCCGATACTGGCAGTGACTTCAATGACCTCCATAACGGTCCAAGGCACGAACCAAAGAGGGATAGCAAAATAATCTGCAAATATTTTGAACAGAAAAAGAAAGGTGAAAATGACTTGCGCAGTTAAAATGAACTTCACTGGAATCTTCATACGCGTCCTCATTCCAACTCACTTTCCGATTAGGTCTGGCCTACTTCGACCAAGTCCTGTCTCGTAGAATAAGACCTGTCGACTTGGAGATAATGGTTTCTCTAATCAGGTCGTCCTTTTGAGAACGAATTCGCACCCTATTCAAAAACGTGTTCTCGATAAGCGTAATTGAAAAACCACTTACACTAAGAGAGTGAATAACTTCAGAAAATCCATAAAGCTCACCCCCGTCTCCAACGATGATCGTCTCATATTGCAGGGGTTCGGCGGTAACGGTTGAGCCTGCGAAAATAGCAACTGTCATTACCAACATTAAACACGCGCAACGTCTTATGAATGACTGACTTTGTCCAGACATAAAATTTCCACGCACAGTTGTGCGCAGCGTTTTGAGGTTCAACCTGAGTGATATCTGACACATTGCTTCTACTACTTATATTAACCCAAAAGAATTGTGGGCTTTGGTTGCGCGAAGCAATCGGGGGTGAGCGCCCCGAACGTCTAAAACCCACCGATCAAAGATTGGAACCATAGCACTAAGGGACCAAACCGGTCGCTTGTCGCCCTATGCTTAAATCCAAACCCAGCACTTTTTTGCGGAAAGTTGGCCGGCTGACGTCGCCCCGAAATTACGCTCGAACTACAGCAGCACCTAACTCTAAAAAAGATGCAAATTAAATACTACTTTAGAACTACACCACTGAGACCTTGGTCTTTTCGCACTGTCGTACGATTGCCATTACCTTACGTTGCGGAAGAACCTCAACACGCACCCTCCAGTTGCGTGGGTGCGGTAGCGAGGGTCGTATGCACGCAAACCGAATCGCATCAAATACATTTTGACTGCCAAATTGTCTGTGGGGGCAACGTTTTGGCTTGTTTGTTAATCAAAGTGTGTTCGATGTATTTTTGGTCGGCAATGTGATGGATCTTCTTAACAAAATGGGGCGCAAAATATCGCGTTCGAATATGGAGTCATTCACAAGATGCTTGATTTTACAAAACCCAAAAAAACCCAATCCCTGTTCACAAAAAAAACCGCCCTTCTGCTACTGGTCGGCGCAACCTCAATTGCAGCCCTATCCACCCCGGCACGTGCTGGTGGTCTAGGTAACTTGGTCGAAGGCGTGACCGGAGCTGTTGGCGGAGCCGTTGGTGGTGCCGTTGGTGGCGCCGTATCATCCGTAGGGTCAGCCGTCGACGATGTCGCAGATACAGCCGGTGACGCAGTCGGCAGCGTCGGCGGAGCAGTCGGTGGCGTTGTGGATAGTGTCACAGGTCAATCGGGTGACAACACAGTCGGCAGCACTGTTGGTGGTGCCGTAGCGAGTGTCGGCGATGTGCTGGGTGGCACTAGCGGCGGCAATGGCGACGACGACAACAACAACAACAACAACAACAACAACAACAACAACAACAACAACAACAACAACAACAACAACAACGGCAACAACGGCAACAACGGCAACAACAATAACAACGGCAACAACGGCAACAACAATAACAACAATAACAACGGCGACGGCGACGGCAATAACGGAACCAATGGCGGCAATGGCGTCGACGGTTGGGCAAACGGTGCTGCCGGAACCCTTTCTGGCAACTGTAAAACGTTCGGTAACTCGGCAAATTACACTGGCCTGAGTGCAGTCGACAGCAACAGCGTCGTCGTTGGTCGAGTTGTTGGCGCTCAAATTTCGAACGACCTGAAAATTCAGGCCGTCCGTTTTGAAACCGCTGCAAAGGTCAATGGTAAGCGTCGCTGCCTGACCTTGCGCGGCGGCACGATTACGGCGTCCAATGGCGCGATCATCCTGCCCGTTGATCAAGCTCGTATTTTCAGCAGCACAAACTAATCTGATCCAGCCTAGCTCCCTGCTGGATGAAACACCTAATGCGCCCTTCTCGGGGCGCATTTTTAGTTGGGCCTTACATGCGAGCCCCATCTTCGACGGACCAGACCTATACTTCTCTGCGCCCCTACCGTCCCTGAGAACTCCATAGCCTCCCCCCGCTAACCCGCAGCAAGGGTTTCACTGCGGAAGGGTCTCAGCTTGATGGCGGGCATCCCAAAGAGTGCGGGCCATGTGATTGGCGTCGTTCAGGGTCGGCACAGCCTTAAGAGCAAAGAGCGCAAGAGCCGCGGTACCCGTTACTGTCGATACGGCAAATTCGTCCTTCACCGCCCCATTCCAGAGGCCGCGTAGGTCTACGTCCTCACCCGCTTCGTGTAAGCGGCGGGTCTCGTCCAACAAAGCGCCAGCGGATTGCTTAATATGCTCACCGTCGCGCAACCCGAAAATGGTAATCTCCTTTGAGGGGTGGCGTTCAAACTCTCCCCCACCGCCTTTGATAATCGCAAGATCACGTTGCCCCAATAGTGCTGCGGCCTGTGCCTGCAAACTGCGGTAAGACGGGTGGAATACACCTTGCACGCTGACCGGCGCTTGCGAGGGATTCCACATGCGCAACACCGTGTTTATACAAGACCGCAGGCCGAAGGTGTCGCGCAGGTTCAACAACTCAAACCCCACGGGGCTAAGCGTCTCAAGTGGTGTATAGGTCACGCCCGATCCTGCAAGATCAGTGACCTCGCGCACCGACGCGCCTTCCGCCTGATGTGAGTTCCAGCCGTGCATCGACACTCGGTATCCGGCATGAGACACGAGCCGCGCGGCCAAGACGAACAACGGCGCCCCGCGACTGCGTCCTGCGGCATAGGACGGCCAATCGAGGTCCGCTTCGGGCACTTTACCCGAGATGTGGGTACGCATGGCGGCGGTAAATCCTGCGATCTCTTGCGGCGTCTCGCCGCGCAAACGCAACACCATCAAAAGCGCACCAATGGCTTCAGGTGCCGCGTCTCCTCGCAGGATCACCGTCATCGCCTCTTGTGCCTCTTGCACAGACAGCGGGCGCGCACGGCTATTGCCGCGAGCAACAATACGCACGTAGGGCGCGAGGCTCATTCTGCTGCCATCCGTATCGAAGCCTCCGAAATGAGTGCCTTAAGTTCGGGCTTGCAAGAGCCGCAATTCGTGCCCGCACAAGTCTTCTCTCCGAGAGCCGCGACAGACGTTGCGCCCCCCTCGATGGCCGACAATAGCGTGTTACGCCCGACATTAAAACACGCGCAAACCGTCGCGCCGGCATCAGGCTGATTTGCGGCGCTACGCCCTGCGAGCGCCTCAAGAGACGATGCTTCGGTTCCGATCAGGCTGATGATTGCGTTTCGGGCAACGACGACGGGGCGCGGCGCAACAAACAATAGCGCTTCGATCACGCCGTCCACCGCGATGGCGACACGGGTGGTGCCGCTCGACGGGTCGGTTTGAATTGACACATCTGCGTGTTGAAATCCGGTGATATCCTGCGCCTCGGCAGCCCAATCGGCGGACGGTTTGCGCCCTGCCAATTCCATCTGCCAACCAGTGGCCGTACGGGCCACAGCAGCATAGGGAGCGCTTGGCGCAGGCTCGCTGCGGCAGGCCAGAAAGCCATACCACTTCGCGCGGTACACCTGCGCGGTGACGGCTCCTGATTTAAGCGCAGGTTGGCCCGAAACAGGATCGACCACAGGTGCTGTCAGGGCATTGACCGCGCCGTTTCGCGTGCGCTGGCGCGTCCAGTGCATTGGCGCGAAAAGCTGCCCTTGAGGGCCGCGATCGGTTATCAAGGCGCGCAAAAGCGCTGTTCCATGCGCGTTTTCGACCTCAATGATCGCCCCATGCTCCGCGCCAAGTTCGGCCGCATCAACAGGGTGAACTTCAACATAAGGCTCCGCCAGATGCGCGCCCAACCGCCGTGATTTTCCTGTGCGTGTCATGGTGTGCCATTGATCGCGGTTGCGGCCGGTATTCAACGCAAAACGTGATCTTGGTAACTTGGGTGCGCTGACGGCAATCATCCGCGCCTTGCCATCGGCATGATAGAACCGCCCATCGGCAAAGAAACGATGGCCATTACGCGGCCATTGGGTCGGGATCATTTCGGCATAATCCGCATCAGCAAAAATGCTCAAATCGAGGTCACGCCCAGTGGGTGACAAAGCACCATCAAGCGCCACGTATTCTGCAAAAATCTCGGCAGGGGATTGGTAATCAAAGGCCTCGCCAAATCCCATCCGCGAGGCCACATCACTGACGATCTGCCAATCGGGGCGCGCCTCTCCGGGCGCTTCCAAAAACGCCCGCTGGCGGGAAATGCGACGCTCGGAATTGGTGACAGTGCCGTTTTTCTCGCCCCATCCTGCCGCGGGTAACAGCACATCGGCAAGGGCATTTGTATCGGTCTTTTCGATCATATCCGAGGTAACGACAAAAGGCACTCTCGCAATGGCCTCAGCCACGCTGCCCGCATCGGGCAAAGAGACAGCAGGGTTTGTGGACATCACCCAGAGCGCCTTGATTTTCCCTTCGGCGCAGGCCTGAAAAAGGTCAACAGCCTTGAGCCCAGGTTTGGTGCAGATCGTGGGACTGGCCCAAAAGCCCTGTACCGCGGCGCGGTGTCCCGCGTTCTCAATATCGAGATGGTTGGCCAGCATATTAGCCAGCCCGCCCACTTCGCGCCCGCCCATGGCATTCGGCTGTCCTGTGACGGAAAATGGCCCCATGCCGACCTTCCCGATACGCCCCGTTGCGAGGTGGCAATTCAGGATCGCGTTGACCTTATCAGTGCCGCTTTGCGATTGATTTACGCCTTGCGAATAAACGGTGACGACCTTCTCGGTGCTTGCCCAAAGCTCGAAGAAAGCGGCGAGGTCGTGCGCCTTCAAGCCTGTGTCGTCAAGGTTTGTGGCCTGCGCGGTTTCAAGCGCGGCAGCCAAACCGTTTACATGCGCGGATGTATAAGCAGCATCTATCCGTCCCGTTTTTGCGAGATGCGCCAGCACCCCATTGAACAGCGCCACATCCCCGTCGGGTGCGATGGAAAGATGCAGATCGGCCAGATCGCTAGTGGCCGTTCGGCGCGGATCGATATTGACGATACGCATGGAGGACCGCGCCTCTTTCGCGGCGGCGATACGTTGGTGGAGCACGGGATGGCACCACGCAAGGTTCGAGCCGACGAGCACAATCAGGTCAGCTTGCTCGAGATCCTCATACGTCCCCGGCACCGTGTCTGTACCGAAAGCGCGTTTGTGGCCCGCCACGGAAGAGGCCATGCATAGGCGCGAATTGGTGTCGATATTGGCGGAGCCGATAAAGCCTTTCATCAGCTTGTTCGCCACATAATAGTCTTCGGTCAGAAGTTGCCCCGAGGCATAAAACGCAACGCTATCCGGCCCGTGCTCGGCTATGGCCGCGCTGAACTTCTCAGCGACCAGATCGAGAGCCGTATCCCAATCGGTCGCCTCGCCATGTACCATCGGGCGCAGCAAACGACCCTCAAGATCAATCGTTTCGCCCAAAGCCGCCCCTTTGGAGCATAGCCGACCGAAGTTTGCAGGATGATCTGGATCGCCCTTGATGGTGCCATCCGCATCGGCCAGCACACCGCAGCCCACGCCGCAGTATGGACAAGTTGTGCGGATCGCGCTCATGCGGCGCTCCGAGCCTGCAAGACGGCACGTTCCAACAAGATGCGCCCGGCGTCGATACGTGCAGGAAATGTTGCAACGCGCCCTTCGTCCGCACCTTGCGCCTCGCCTGTTTCCAGCGAGATCACCCAGTTGTGCAGCGGGCAGGTAACAGATTTTCCATGCACAATCCCCTCCGCCAGCGGCCCCGCTTTATGCGGGCACGCATTGTCGAGCGCAAAGACCTCATCCTGCGCCGTGCGAAAAACCGCGACGCAGCCAAGGCCGGTTTTGATGACCCGCGCCCCGCGCCGAGGCACGTCATCGAGGGCGGCAATATCGATCCAGTCGTTCATTCTGCGGCCTCCAGTGACAGGTTTGCGAGGGGTCGGTAACGATCGGCTTGCGTCGTGGCATGTTCGGCCCAAGGGTCTTTGCGATAGATCGTCTGGCTCAGCTCAAACCGTTCAACCAGAGCATCTCGCTCGGTTTCCACGCGCTCCTTGATCCAATCCAACCCGACCTTGGCCATCCATTTGTAGATACGGTCGAGGTATTTGGCGTTTTCGCGATAAAGCTGCGTAATCGCCTTGATCACAAGAATGGCCTCGTCTTCCGTGGCAACCTGCATCAGAAATTCAGTTTCCCTGACATCCATGCCGGCAGCCCCGCCGATACTGATTTGATAACCAGAGTCGACGCAGACAACGCCGATGTCCTTGCAGGTCGCTTCGGCGCAATTGCGCGGGCAGCCCGATACGGCAAGCTTCAGTTTATGCGGTGTCCATGAGCCGTGTAGCGTCTGCTCGAGCTTGATGCCGAGGCCCGTGCTGTCTTGCGTGCCAAATCGGCAATGTTCGGTGCCAACGCAGGTTTTTACTGTGCGCAGGCCCTTGGAATAGGCAAAGCCCGAGACCATGCCTGCGGCATTGAGATCGGCCCAGATGTTGGGCAGGTCTTCGCCTTTTACGCCGAGCAGATCAATCCGCTGACCGCCCGTGACCTTGACGGTCGGAACCATATATTTCTCCGCAGCATCGGCTATGGCACGCAGCTCTTGCGGTGTTGTGATCCCGCCCCACATGCGCGGCACGACGCTATAGGTGCCGTCTTTCTGGATGTTGGCGTGTTTGCGCTCGTTGATGAAGCGCGATTGCGGATCATCGCGATATTCCAGTGGCCAATCCGCAAGCAGGTAGAAATTCAGCGCGGGGCGACAGACATGGCAGCCATCGGGTGTCTTCCATCCGCATTCCTGCCAAACCGCAGGCATGGATGTCAGCTTTCGCGATTTGATCATTCGCCGCACATCTTCATGGCTCATATCTGTGCAGCCACAGATCGAAGCGGCCGCCGGCATAACGAAGTCATCGCCCAAGGTGACGGCCAACACTTGCTCGACCAACCCCGTGCAGCTTCCGCAAGAGGCGCTTGCCTTGGTTGTGGCTTTGATCGCGCCCAGATCAGAGGCGCCCGCCGCGATGGCGTCTTCGATTTGACCTTTGCAGATACCGTTGCAACCACAGATCTCCGCGTCACGCGGTAAGGCTGCAACAGCCGCTAAAGGGTCGAGAGGGGTCCCCCCTTGGAAAGCAGGGCCAAAGATCAGCGTATCGCGCATATCCGAAATGTCGGTCTTGTCGCGGATCAGGCCAAAGAACCAATTGCTGTCGGCGGTATCGCCATACATGACCGCACCGACGACCATATTTTCCTCAATCACCAGACGGCGATAAACACCGCGCGCGGGATCGCGGAAAACGATATCCTCGCGCCCTTCCCCTTCGGAGAAATCTCCGGCGCTGAACAGATCACAGCCCGTCACCTTCAGCTTTGTTGCCAGTTCTTTCGCGACGAAGGCATCACCAATCCCCAGCAACGATTTCGCCACCACTTTGGCCTGATCGTAAAGCGGTGCAACTAGGCCGAACAACAGCCCATCAAACTCAACGCACTCACCAACAGCAAAGATATCGGGGTCCGAGGTTTGCAATTGAGCGTTCACCTCTATCCCCCGTGCAACGTCCAGTCCTGCATCCATAGCCAGTCGTGTTTCAGGACGGATACCAACGGCCATGACGACCAAGTCGGCCTCCAACACGGTTTTATCTTCCAGCAATACGGCCTCGACATGGGTCTCGCCGAGGATGGCAGCGGTGGAGGCTTGGCAGATGACATTGACGCCCTTGTTCTGCAAATCGCGGCGCAGAAGAAATCCTGCGCTTTCATCCAACTGACGTTCCATCAGGTGGCCCATCAGATGCAGAACGGTCACCTCCATCCCGCGTTCGGCCAGCCCTGCGGCGGCCTCCAACCCTAAAAGCCCGCCACCGATGACGACAGCCTTGCCCCCTTTGGCGGCTGCATTGATCATCGCATTGGTGTCATCAAGGTCGCGATAGGTGATGACACCCTTCAAATCCTTACCCGGCACCGGAATGATGAAGGGCGCGGAGCCCGTGGCGATTAACAGCTTGTCGTACGACACCTTGCCGTTCTGTCCCGTCACCGTCTTTGCCGCGCGATCAATCCCAACCACATGTTCGCCAAAGCGGCAGGTGATACCATTTTCCGCATACCAGTTGTCATCATGGGTCACGATGTCAGCGTAGGTCTTTTCACCGGAAAGCACCGGCGAAAGCATGATGCGATTGTAGTTTCCGCGCGCCTCTGCATTGAAAAGGGCAATATCATATGCATCACGATTTAGGTCCAGAAGGTGTTCCAACACCCGCCCGGACGCCATTCCGGCACCGATAACGACAAGTTTCTTTTTCATGATCTCACTCCGCAGCCATTGCTTTGGGTTTCGGTTTCGCGCCGTGCTCGTATTCCTCAAGGAAATCGAGCACCTCTTGGCGGTAGGTGTAATAGTCGGGGTGTTCGAGCAGCGCCTTGCGGGTGCGTGGGCGCGGTAATTTCACATCTGTGATCTTGCCGATGGTGGCCTGTGGTCCGTTTGTCATCATCACCACGCGATCCGCGAGCAGGATCGCCTCATCGACGTCATGGGTGACGCAAATCGCCGTCACCTTGGTGCGCGACCAGACCTCCATCAGAACGTCCTGCAACTCCCAGCGCGTCAGGCTGTCGAGCATCCCGAAAGGCTCATCCAAAAGCAGCAATTTGGGCGAGAGGGCAAAGGCGCGGGCAATGCCCACGCGTTGCTTCATCCCGTTGGACAGGCTGGCGGCATTCTTATCCATACTATCGGCCAACCCGACCCGTTCGAGATAGTATTCTACCACATCCTGCCGTTCGGCCTGAGAGGCTTTGGGGTAAACCTTGTCCACCCCGATTGCGACATTCTCTTTGGCCGAAAGCCACGGAAACAAGTTGGGAGATTGAAAGACAACGGCGCGTTCGGGATCTGCGCCCTCGACGTTCCAACCATCCAAACGGATGGCGCCTTTGGAAATCGGGTTCAGCCCCGCAGCCATCGTCAGCACGGTGGATTTGCCGCAACCGGAATGCCCGATGAGCGAGATAAATTCGCCTTTGTTCACTTTCAAATCGAAGTTTTCGACGACGGTCAGCGGCCCCTTCGGCGTCGGATAGACTTTATCGAGCTGCGAGAAATTCAGGAATTTCTCTTCAATCGCGCCCTCTTGCGCCTTGGCAACCGCAGCAGGCACGGAATGGATCGGCGTCACATTGGGCAATAGGCGCGACTTTTCGACATTGGCGGCAATACCCACATCCATCAGATAGGTTGTGACCTGCGCACGCAGGGACTTGAATGCGGGATTGTTGTTCATGGCCACACGGTCGCGCGGGCGCGCAATATCGACCTTGAATTCATCGCCAAGCGTACCATCCGGATTAAGCGCAATAATGCGATCGGCAAGAATAATTGCCTCATCCACATCATTGGTGATCAGCACACAGGTCTTTTTGTCTTCGTCCCAGATTGCCTCGATTTCATCTGCCAGATTGGCGCGGGTCAAAGCATCGAGCGCCGAAAGCGGCTCATCAAGCAGCAGCATTTCAGGGTCCATCGCCAAGGCACGCGCCACATTAACCCGTTGACGCATCCCGCCAGAAAGCTCCGCAGGGCGGCGCGTGGCGGCATGGGATAGGCCGACCATTTCAACGTAATGAGCCACCTTCGCAGCCCGCTCCACTTTAGAGAGCTCGGGAAACATTGTGTCGACAGCAAGTGCGACATTGCCTTGCACCGTCAGCCACGGCATCAGCGAATAACTCTGAAAGATCACACCGCGTTCACGGCCCGGCTCGGTCACGGGCGTGCCTTTAAAGGTCACAGCGCCCGAGGTCGGCTGCTCCAGACCCGCCATCAAATTGATCAGCGTGGTTTTTCCCGTCCCCGAAAAGCCGAGGATGACAACGAACTCACCCTCAGCAACATCAAGAGTGATGTCTTTGAGAACCGAAGTTTCGCCATAGTTTTTCGAGACGTTTTTGAATTGAAGAATTCCCATATCGGTCACCGGTTGTTTGAAAAGGTGAACATGGACTGGAGCGCAAACATCACGCGATCCAGAAGGAAGCCGATGATGCCGATGGTGAACACCGCGACCATGATGCGTGCGAGCGATTGCGAGCTGCCGTTCTGGAATTCATCCCAGACGAATTTGCCAAGACCGGGGTTCTGGGCCAGCATTTCTGCGGCAATCAGTACCATCCAGCCAACACCAAGAGACAGGCGCAAACCGGTGAAAATGAGCGGCAAGGCAGAAGGCAGCACCAGTTTGGTGATCTTGGTATAGGTGTTCATTTTCAACACGCGGCTGACGCTGACGAGGTCTTTGTCGATACTGGCCACGCCAAGGGCAGTATTGATCAGCGTGGGCCAAAGCGAGCAGAGCGTCACCGTGATGGCCGAAATCAGGAAGGATTTTGAGAACATCCCATCGCTGTTGGTATAGGTGGCCGAAACGATCATTGTGACAATCGGCAACCACGCCAGCGGCGAGACGGGTTTGAAAATCTGGATCAGCGGATTCAGGGCAGCATTGGCCGTGACAGAAAGACCTGCGGCGATGCCGAGAGGAATGGCCACGATGGAGGCGATCAGAAACCCGAAAAAGACGGTTTTGATCGATGTCCAAATCTGATCGTAATAGGTCGGCTTGCCAGTGTAGACGCGGTCACGGACCTTGTCGGGCTCGCCATTGGCGATGTGCTCGGCGTTGCGCTCGCTCTGGCGCTCATAAAACGCCATTTCGCGCTCCCCTTCGCGCACAGCATCCGCACGCAATTCGCCAACCTGCTTCCAGACCTGCGCCGGCCCGGGGACCGCACCAAGAGAGGTCTGCACCTTCGGCGCCAACGAGGCCCACAGACCAATAAACAAAGCAATAGCCAATAGCGGCACACCCAGAAGACGCCAGATGTCCCCTGCCTGCGCGCGCGGATTGTCACCTGCCGCAGCTTTGAGAATTGGCGTCATCCAGGCCAGCCCGAAGACGCGAAACCATGCGTCGGCCTTATTGATGCGGGCAAACCGGCGTTGGCGGCGGGCCTCTGTGTCAAGTGTGATGGGGTCAATCGCGGTCATATCGGGGGTCCAACTGCTGCTTTTGAAAAGAAGGGAAATGAGCCGCCCGCTGCATGTTTTTGCGGGCGGGGAGTGCTTAGCCTTGGATTTCGCCGTCGATGACGGTCTGTCCTGACTTCAGGCCAATCGGCAGGCTATCGATGTAGGCGTTGGGCGTGCGTCCATCGAAGGGAATGCCATCGATGATATCCGCTGCTGGGGTCGCGGCTTTGAAGCCATCGCTCTCCCACGGGAAGCCTGCCTTATCCGCCAAGCCCTCATCAACCAGTAGGCGTGCAGCCTCAAGGTAGATGTCGGGGCGATAGACATCTGCGGCTGTTTCGAAATACCACTCGTCCGACATGGTTTCGGTGATCTGCCCCCAGCGGCGCATCTGCGTGAGATACCAGATCGCATCGGAGTAGAAGGGATAGGTCGCGTTGTAACGGAAGAAGACGTTGAAGTCCGGCGCGGGGCGCACATCCCCCTTCTCGAATTCAAAGAACCCCGTCATCGAGTTGGCGATGACCTCATAATCCGCACCGACATATTCCGAGCGCGACAGAATCTCGACCGCTTCAGGGCGGTTGGCGTTGTCATTTTCGTCCAGCCAGATAGCCGCGCGGATCAAGGCTTTGGTGAGGGCCAATGTTGTGTTGGGATTTTCCTCTGCGAATTCGGCAGTGATGCCAAAGACTTTCTCGGGGTTGTTTTTCCACATGTCATAATCGGTGATGACGGGAACGCCGATGTCCTTAAACACCGCCTGTTGGTTCCACGGCTCGCCCACGGCATAGCCAAAGATTGTGCCGGCCTCCATTGTTGCGGGCATCTGGGGCGGTGGCGTCACCGACAAGAGTACATCCGCACCGATCTGGCCCGAGATGTCTTGCGCGCTGTAGTAGCCCGGCTCCAACCCACCTGCGGCCAGCCAGTAGCGGATTTCGTAGTTATGCGTGGAGACTGGAAAGACCATGCCCATATTGAATGGCTCTCCACGGTCAAGATAGTCCTCAACCACTGGGGCCAGCGCGCTGGCGCTGATCGGATGCTGAGGACGCCCGTCCTCCATCATCGGAACGTTTGGTTTCATCTCTTCCCAGATCTCATTGGAAACAGTGATGGCATTGCCGTTCAGGTCCATAGAGAAGGGCGTGACGATATGGGCTTTTGTGCCATAACCGATTGTCGCGGCCAGAGGCTGACCTGCCAGCATATGCGCACCGTCAAGCTCGCCGCTAATGACGCCATCGAGCAAGACCTTCCAGTTGGCCTGCGCCTCAAGCGTCACGAAAAGCCCCTCATCCTCGAAAAAGCCCATTTCATATGCCACGGCTAAAGGTGCCATATCCGTCAGCTTGATAAAGCCAATAGTCAGGTCTTCTTTTTCCAGATCAAGGGACTGGGCGGTTGCCGAAGTTGCCAATAGGCCAGTAGAGGCCAATAGCATTGCGAGAGTATTCTTCATATTCCGTTCCTTTCACGGCCACGAAGGGCAAAAACAAAAAAGCCGCACGTAAAGATCACGGGGAGGAGGTCCGTGGTCCCTACGAGCGGCTTTGCTCTTGAATGTTGCGCGACCTACATCGGCCTGCGCGTTTTAATGGGCGTCGTTGCCCCTTGCTGTCATGATGGCGAGACCACCGCGCCCTTTGCAATGGAAGTGCTGCATTGCCGCGCTCTTTCTTGCTGCAATGCAGAAGGCGCGTAAAATTTCATCGCTTTTAGTCGGGAAATTCGAAGGTTTTGCCGTTAAAGAAAGCATCTTGTGCAAGAATCACATGGCCCTCGCTTGAGGCCACTTCGGTATCGGCCTGCAACGCGCCTTCCACTTTCTCGGAGGCTCCCGGCAAGTCGGCCCCGATACCACTGAGGTTCTGGCGGTACAAATCAGAACGAAAGCAAGCCTTCGCCTTGTGAATACCTGAGGCGTCTGCGCCCAGTTGTTGAGCGATCCATGCCGCCTGACTGCGCCACGGAAAAGATGCGGCATGTTTGTGGAACTGCACAAAACGCGCCACTTGTTCGGGCGCATGGTTCGGACGGGGCGTGATCTGACCTGACAAGGCGGGATCAATAAGATCGGGCGACATGCTCAAATGCTCGCTACGCGCAAGGATCTCAACGGCAAGCGTCCGGTTTTTGAGCGCATCAAGCCATGCCGAGGCGCGAAAAATCGCCCGCATCAGCCTGCGCGCCGCATCATCTTTGGTCTCGGCCCAATCATGCCGCACGGCCAGCACCTTTTCGGGTGCGAATTGCCAAACATCGTTGCCCGTCATCATCAACTGGCCGACGTTTTGCTGAACCGCCACACTGCCCCAAGGCTCTCCGACCCAAAACGCATCTACGAACCCGTCAGCAACCGCATCAGCCATGCGCGGTGGCGGCACGGTGATTTCCTCGACATCGAGGCCCTTGGCGCTCGATATCCAATAATTCAGCAGCAAGCGGTGCATGGAATAATGAAAAGGAACGCCAATGCGCAATGGGCCGGACCGGCGCGCAGCAAGCGCCGCCAACAATGTCTGCGCATCACCAAATGGCAGATCGCCCAACTCGGCTGCTACAGCATTTGAAACCCCGAAAACTGTACCATTCACGGACAAAACCATCAGCGTATCGATCCGCGCCGGCAATCCACCCAGCCCGATCGACATGGCAACAGGCATAGGAGACAGCATATGCGCCGCATCCAGATGGCCCAAAGCGAGCATATCGCGCAGCGCCGACCATGACGGCTGCGCCACAAGATTGAGAGCAAGCCCCTCTTCGGCAGCAAATCCGAGGTCTTTGGCAATCACCAAGGGCGCGCAATCGACCAGCGGAACGTAGCCGCAATTCAGGACAATATCGCTCATGACAAAAGGTCCGCCGCAGTGACCAGTGCATGAGCCACGTCAATAACCTTGCGATTTTGCCCCATCGCCGTCTTGCGCAGCAGCGTATAGGCATCGTCCTCGGATATATTGCGTTGGCGCATTAGGATACCCTTTGCGCGATCTATTGTTTTGCGGTCCTCTAGCGCCTGTTTCGCCGCGTCCAGTTCCGATTGCATCTGCTTCACGATTTTAAAACGCGCAATTGCCGTCTCAAGAACCGCCTTGATCCGCTCCATCTTGAGGCCGTTAACGACATAGGCACTGACGCCTGCGTTCAACGCCGCCTGCGTCAGGTTTTCATCGGTCTGATCCACAAACAACGCCACAGCTCGCTTGGTGGTTTCTGTCGCAAAAGAGATATGTTCCAGCGTGTCTCGATCGGGGTTGGCAAGATCAATCAGAACAATGTCCGGCATAAACTCCTTTACCATGCGATCCAGCCCTGAAATCTGAGCCAGGGCTTTCACATCCGACCACCCCGCATCCGTCAAAGCGTTGATGATGCCCAGCACGCGCTCGGGGTCAGGCTCTACAACAAGGATGCGCAAGTCACGGTTCATAGGCTCGTCATTTGCGCCGCTCCAAGGAATGTCAATTCCCGGAACACAGCTTGAGCCTCCTCCCTATGCAACCTGCAACCAAATTGAGCACATAGTGCACAGCTGCCCATCTTTTCTGCGCAGATGTGATCCCGGGTAACTGGAAAGCAGGATAGAATTTAGCCCCAACCATTGAAGGAAACGAACACGGCAAAACGCCGGAACTCCTCCGCGCCTCTCTTTACCAGTCTCTATCTCCTTCATAACAAACACTGCTCGAAAGAGATCGGGACACAAATGCGACAACTCCAGAACCGCCAAACGATCCTGCACCCCTAAATCAGCTTCAGGGAACACCTGTCCCAAATGGGGCCCATTTTCGTTCGGGAATGGCAGAAGCTCAGTCACCAAAATATTTAAGTAAAGTATCGATTATAAATAATTTAAAAAAAGAAAAATCAAAAACACCAATCTTCATACCACACCATTTTAAAGGCGATTGTGGCTCATCTAGATCTGGCGATACAGCAAACCGATTACAGTGGAATGGCAATCAACACCGCTTTTCCAAGTTTTGTGTTTCACAATCCGGGTTTTTGCGCGATTTTTGCGTGTAAGCGGAGCATATGAATGACAGAAGGTAAAAAGATGGATCTGAGAGACAAAAAGATTATCGCCGCCCTTCAGGAAGACAGCTCGCTTTCGCAGCGGCAACTCGCGGAGAAGGTCAACCTGTCCCAAAACGCCTGTTGGCGGCGGCTGCAAAAGCTCAACGAGAGTGGCGTTATCAAAGGCTCAACTGTCCTTCTGGACCGCGAAAAGCTTGATCTCGGCCTTGTCGTTTTCATGATGGTCAAGACACGTCACCACTCGGCCGAATGGCTCAAGGCCTTCCGCGCGGCGGTGTTGAATATCCCCGATGTCGTCGATTTCTTTCGCATCGGTGGCGATTACGATTACATGATCAAGGTCATCACCGAGAATATGACCACCTATGACGCCGTGTATCAGCGCCTCATTGCCTCGGTCGAACTGGATTCCGTGACCTCATATTTCTCGATGGAAGCCATCGCCGAGCAGCGCCCGTTAAAAATCTACTGACCACGGGGCCTTGCATGGATAGATACGCGCGCGTTGCGGTCAGACCAAATTAAAAAACCTCATAATTCGACGTTTCAATGTGTCATATGACCCAATATCTTCCTCAATTTCGGAGGAGATTGGGAGAATATCGCAACACAGGCGAGTTAATTTATCTCCACACCCTACCGGAGATCACGATGAATCAGCACCTGCCCGACCTTTCAGCTTTCGACCATTTTCGCGCACTGTTGGGTCAGGATGATCCGATTGACCACCTGCGTGCAGGGCTGATCGGAGAGAATGCCGATGTTCCCGGTCCGAACGGCCCGAATAAAATGATCTACGCGGACTACGTCGCCTCGGGACGCGCCCTGCGTCAGGTCGAGGATTTCATCGCCAATGAGGTCTTGCCCTATTACGCCAACAGCCACACCGAAGCCTCCTTTTGCGGCCAGACCATAACCCGATTACGCAACGCCGCACGTCGGGAGGTACTGCGTATCTGTGGCGGAGACGCGCGACATGCCGCGATTTTCACGGGGTCCGGAGCAACGGCGGGCCTGAACCGCCTGACGCGACTTCTCGGTGTGAGCGATGCCGCACAGGCGGGCAAGAACCCGTTGGTGCTCATCGGCCCCTACGAACACCATTCCAACATCCTGCCGTGGCGCGAATCCGGTGCCGAGGTGGTCGAAGTGCCCGAGGCCGCGACAGGTGGTCCCGATCTGTCGGAACTGGAACGGATGCTTGAGGCTGCCAAAGGGCGCTTGGTCGTCGGCGCCTTCTCTGCGGCCTCGAATGTGACGGGCATTGTGAGCGATGTGGTGGCGGTAACAAAGCTGCTCAATGCCTATGGCGCACGCAGTGTCTGGGACTATGCGGGGGGCGGCCCCTACCTGCCGATCAACATGACCCCAGCGCCCGATGCAGAAATTGACGCCATCGTCGTCTCGCCGCACAAGTTCATCGGCGGACCTGGGGCTTCGGGGCTTTTGCTCGTGCGGCGCGAAGCCGTGGCGATGACGCGCCCGACGGCTCCGGGTGGCGGGACCGTGAGCTTCGTCTCGCCTTGGGGGCATGATTATTCGGGCAATGTCGAGGCGCGTGAGGAAGCGGGGACGCCCAATGTCGTCGGCGACATCCGCGCAGCGCTTTGCCTTCTGGTGAAAGAAGCTATTGGACAGGAGCGGATGCACAACCGCCTTCAATCCATGCGCCGTCTGGCCCTAGGCACATGGGAGGAAACACCGGGGCTGCGCATTTTGGGCAATCCCAAAGCCACGCATGTCCTACCGATCTTCTCCTTCCTCGTGACCGATCCTCAGGGGCGACCCGTCCACCAGCAATTGTTCACGCGGATGCTGTCGGACTACTACGGCATTCAGGCGCGCGGCGGATGCGCCTGCGCAGGCCCCTACGGCCACCGCCTGCTCGAAATCTCTCAATCGGAGTCCGAGCGGATGCGCACGGCGATCCGCAACGGGCACGAGATCGAAAAACCGGGCTGGACGCGCCTCGGCTTCTCCGTGCTGATGGACGACGCAAAGGTGGAAAAAATCATTCACGCGGTCGATGCGTTGGCTAGAAACCCGCAACCCACAGCCTGTCACTACAACGTGGACCCCGCCACCGCGCGATTCTCACATAAAGTCGTGTAGCACGACTCTCGTGTCAGCACGGGGCGGGCCTGCCTCTCGCACACAGCCGCCCTGCCCCGCGACAAAACAAAGGATAAGGCGGCACAGTGGCAGAAAATCCGCCCCGACAATGGAGGAAAGAACGAATGGCTATTCCTGTTTTACAACGATTTCTACGTCACATTCCCGATTACAATGGCACGCCCTTGCGGCCCTAATGTCATTGTGCTTGAACCATCAAACTCAGTCGCAAAGAAAATCACGGAAAAGTAACCAATTAGCGAGCGATTGACCCAAAATCTCTACGGTTATCAGCTGTTACTCACATTGTTTTCACACTAACCTCGTGATTTGATAAACGCGTTTGCACCATTGCTGCCCGCTTGTTTCGTATTGGCAGGATCAACAACAAAAACGAATAGGGACCCCCATGCACTCCAAAACCAGCACTCTTCCCCGCCGCGCCTCGCGCTCGCGTGCCGCCATTGCCGCGCTGACCATTACATCGGCTCTCACCTTCTCGGCCTCTGCCGCTCTGGCGCAGGATTACAACCCGAACGCGGTCATCAATATCGGCTCGCTCTACGAGCCTCAAAACCTCGACAACACCGCAGGTGCTGGTCAGGGCATCAACGAAGCCTTCAACGGCAACGTCTATGAAGGGCTGTTCGTGCTCACCGATGCAGGTGACGTCGAGCCGAAACTCGTCGAAGGCTACGAGATCAGCGACGACAAACTGACCTACACCTTCACGCTCAAGGATGGTGTGACCTTCCACTCGGGCGATCCGCTCACGGCCGCTGATGTCAAAACCTCGATCGAGCGTGTTACGGCTGAAGACTCTGCCAGCTCGCGCAAGCGGACGCTCGCCAACATCGAAAGCATTGAGACCCCCGACGACAAAACGGTTGTGATCACGCTCTCAACGCCGTCGATCTCCCTGCCCTACAACCTCTCCTATGTCTGGATCGTCAACGACGAAGCGGGCGACATCACGGCGAGCGAAGATGGCACCGGCCCCTATACCTTGCAGGAATGGCGTCGCGGCTCCGCACTCGCGATGGTTCCCTTTGAGGACTATTGGGACGAGGCGCCCAGCAATGGCGGCGTAATGTTCCAGTATTTCACCGACGCAACCGCACAGAACAACGCGCTTCTGACTGGCGCTGTCGACATCATCACTTCGGTTCAAAGCCCCGACGCCCTGTCGCTGTTCACCGACAACCCCGACTTTACCGTGTCCGAAGGCGCCTCCACGACCAAGGAACTGTTGGCCTATAACGACCGCATCGAACCCTTCAACAAGGTCGAAGTGCGTGCCGCTCTGGCGCGTGCTGTGGACAATGAGAAGCTACTGAAAGCGATCTGGGGCGACTACGGCACCCTGATCGGCTCCTTCGTTCCGCCCACCGACCCATGGTATGTCGATCTGACGGATGTGAACGCCTACGATCCTGAAAGTGCAAAGGAAATGCTGGCGAATGCCGGATATCCCGACGGGTTCTCCTTCACCCTCGACACGCCCGATTACGACCCCCACCCCGTGGTTGCGCAATTCGTTCAAAACGAGCTGGCCAAGATCGGCGTCGACGTGAAGATCAACATCATCACGGCCAACGAGTGGTACACGAAAATCTACAAGTCTCAGGATTTTGACGCGACCTTGCAGGAACACGTGAACCACCGCGACATCGTTTTCTACGGCAACCCCAACTTCTACTGGGGCTACAACAACCCCGAGGTTGTAGACCTGATCGCAGGCTCCGAACGTGCGAGTTCGATTGAGGAGCAAACCGCGATGCTGACCGAGGCGAACAAAATCATCGCCGAGGATGCTGCAAGCATGTGGCTCTACCTCTACCCGCAGATCGTCGTGTCCAAGTCGAACGTGACGGGCTATCCCCTGAACGGGCTGAACGCACAGTTCTTCGTCTCCGACATCAAGAAAGCCGACTAAGGTCGGTTGTCATG
>NZ_JBLWZO010000007.1:0-133140 GCF_048266405.1 Celeribacter sp. | reverse complement strand
TCGCTCCTCTCCCAGCCAAAGGGAAATACAGCGAAAAACTCTAATCATAAATGGCCGGAAAACAGGGTTTCAGAGCATCTTGAAGGAGCAGACGAATGCGAAAGAGCCGTTTTACCGAGGTGCAGATAATCGGGATGATCAAGATCACCAAGGAAAGGAGGCGAGCCGAGCTGCAATTAAGGTGACCTGAGCAAACCCAAGTCACCTCTGCCCGACGATCCTAACATGGCCTGCGTCTGCGCCGTCCGTCTCGATCGCCTCGCCGAAGACGATAGCTCGACAAGGCGGGTGGGAGTGTCGGGCATGACCTTGGTCGGATTAGCGAAGTTCCTAATCGTGCGCCATAGCTCTTAAAATGAACCCCCGCACTTAAAAGTAATGCACCCCCATATTCACTGGCCAGCCAATCCGGGGAAGGCAATCAGCAAGCCAACCGCGAGAATTTGCATCGCGATGAAAGGTAGAAGCGAACTGAAAATTTCGCCCAACGAGATATCATCGGACACCACACTCTTGAGGTAGAACGCGGCAGGACCGAAGGGTGGCGAGAGGAAGGATACCTGCATGTTCATCGCGAACAGAACGCCGAACCAAATCGGGGAATAGCCCAGTTGTACTACGATCGGCACAAAGATCGGCATGGTCAGCAACGCAATCCCGACCCAGTCAAGGAACATGCCGAGTACAAACAGGATGGCCATCATAAACAGGATGACAACAATCGGTTCGTCAGAAATCCCCGTGATGAGTTCTGAGACGAAATCGATTCCCCCCATCAGGTTGAACACCCCGACAAGTGCGCTCGCCCCGATACCGATCCAGACGATCATTCCCGTCGTTTTCAGCGTCTGTAGTGCTGCGCTGCGCATCATGGCCCAAGAAAACTCTCCACGGACAATAGTCGACAAGGTGACGCCAAAGGCGCCGATGGCCGATGCCTCGGTCACGGAGGCGATACCGCCGTAGATTGATCCGAGCACAAGAACCACGACCACGAGCGGCAGGATCAGACCTTTCAGCTTGAGCAGCTTCTCCGAAAGCGGCATGTCGTCGTCTTCTACGACGGGTACCGCGCCAGGCGTGAAATACGCACGGAACAGGACATAAGCGACATAGAACATAGCCAGCATGAGCCCGGGGACAAACGCAGATGCGAACAGGTCGCCGACCGAAACGCTTGCGGTCAAACCGTAGATGATGAGCACGATGGAGGGCGGAACCATCGTTCCCAAAGAGCCCCCCGCGCAGACAACGCCAATGGCCAGTTTCCGATCGTAGCCAAGTCGCAACATCTGGGGTAAGGCGAGCATCCCGAGCAAAACAACCTCGCCGCCGATAATGCCGCTCATAGCAGCAAGCACAACAGCAACGAAAATTGTCTGGACTGCGACGCCGCCTTTAATACGCCCGCCCACAAGTTTCATAGCATCGAACAGATCGCGCGCAATGCCTGATCTGTCGAGCACCGCCGCCATCAGCACAAACATCGGCACCGATACAAAGACGAAGGATGAGACAAAGGAGAAGACCCGACTGGTGATCAGCGGAACAGCCATGGGACCGAACCAGCCGAGCGTGAAAACGAGGGCGACAAGCAATGTCACGAACGCCAGAGGCATCCCCGTGACAAGCAACAACAGAAGCATAACGAACATAGCGAACGTGCCGTATTCGATACCGAGTGCGGAAAGATCGAACATCGTCATTTCCCCCGAAGAAGTTTGAAGACAAATAGCGCGAACTGGATGGTCATCGCCACCAGCGCGAGAAACAGGAAAGCGCGCAGCAAGGCCGGAAACGGCGGGTTCCATGCACTCCCCGAGGTAATCATGCGGAACTCACCCGATGGGGCGAAGAATGACCCGAACACCGTGGGCCAGATCGCATAGCTGAACATCGCCGTGCTCAATGCACAGACGGTGTAGATCGCAATATCCACACGCCGCCGTATCTTCGGGCCGAGATAGTCGTAGATCAGCACGATACGGATGTGTCCGTCGCGCGAGACAGCATGTAGCCCGCCAAAGACAAAACAGATCGCACAGATGAAAATCGTGGTTTCATGGACCCATTTGGTCGGGCTGTGAAACACGTAACGCATGACGACCTCAAAAATCAGGATCGTCATGGAGAGCAGGAACAACAGGGAAAAGAATTTCCCGAGCCAGAGTACCCCCGCCGCAAAGAAATCGGAGGGCACGTCTTCCGTTTCATGTGGCAGTTCGACATTCGGGATCTCGTTCGGATCGGTCATCGACAGTCCTCATCTCGCATCTGGAAAAAAAGCCCGCGCGGTTTTGGCCGCGCGGGCAAACAGGCTTACTCTGCGAGCAGGCCTTGGGAGGTCATGTATGCCAGCAAGGCATCGTAGACTTTCTTGGCGTTAGCGCTCGCGGACGCCACCTCACTCCACTGTGCAACAGCAATTGCACGGAACTTGGCGCGCTCGTCTTGCGACCAGTCGTGAATTTCAATCCCCTTTTCGCGGGCGTCGGCAACCGCTTCGAGATCCTTCATGAACAGCTGCGAAGTCATATCCATGGCCAGATCATTGATCGACAGGGACAACAGCGCCTGAAGATCTTCGGGCATCTTGTCCCATGTGGCCTTGTTCATCGACACTTCGATCAAAGGCAGGGAGTGGAAGCCCGGGTAGACGGGGTGCTTGGCCACGTCATGCATCCCAGCGGCGTGGTTCGCGGCGAAGACTGTATAGTCCGCGGCATCAATCACCTTCTTGTCGAGCGAGGTGAAAACCTCGGACCCGGGAAGGTTCACGGGCGCGGCACCTGCTGCGGCGAAGACCTTCTGGACGAGGCCTTCCGGTGCGCGGACTTTCAACCCTTTGAGGTCATCCACGCCATTGAGAGGCTTGGTGGAAACGAAGGCCTCAAGCCCGCCCGACGTCGCACCGACGAATTGCAGACCATAGGGGTTGAGAAGCTCGTTCATCAGCTCCTTGCCGCCGCCGTAATTCACAAAGCGGAGCATTTCATAGGGTGACGACCATGCACCGACCGTATTTCCGATCAATGCAAAGGCAGGGTCTTTACCCGACGCATAGGCCACTGCTGTAATGTGACCATCAAGAATGCCTGCACCCACGGCGTCATGGGTTTCATTATAGCTGACAACGGAATCCACGGGCAGCATATTGATTGACAGACGGCCACCTGAGGCGTCAGAGACCCGCTGTGCCCATTCCTGTTCAATAATGTAGGTTGGATTGCCCGCCGGATCGCTGGATTGGAACTTCAGATTAAAGTCCTGCGCAAGAACCGGTAGTGCCGCAATGGTCGCGAGCGCCGTGGCCAAAAAAGTTTTTTTAAAGGTCATTATCGTCTCCTCCTTGTTTAGCAATGCGAAAGACGCGGGCTATTCGTCCAACAAGAGCCCCTGCTCGACCACGCGCCGATGGCGGGTATGACCAAGCGTGGCACATTCCGGTCGCATTACTCCGAAACGGCCAAAATATTTGAGCAAAGAGCCACCATTTCCAAATGGGACACGGCCGTTCACCTATGAGACAACGCTACGTGTTCACGTGGCCGCCATGAGTGGGTGGCTTACTATGTCAAGTTGCACGCCACAGATGTGGCGCATCTACGGCCGGCGGCCTTAGAATCCTTTCGCAAAGTCCCTGACCCTGCATCACATTACACCGTATTTTTTGAAGGCTTCCGTTGCGCTCATGCCGGCCCTAATTGCCACGGCGACCTCATTCTCAGTGCTCGCCTTTTCCAACGCACGGCGAATGCATTCCACTTCAACCTCTTTGGGAATCACCAACACGCCTTCGCGATCCCCGAACAACAGATCACCAGGCGCGATACGAATTCCTTCGATTTCAATTGCGCAACGATAGTCTATGACCTTCCCGCGCGGGCCCTGATCTTGCGCGTAGATCCCGCGTCCGAATGTCGGAAAGCCAATGGCTTCGATACCATCCGTGTCGCGAATATAGCCGTTCACGATCGCACCAGCTGCCTTGAGATGCGTCGCGCGGGTCGCCATTAACTCGCCCCAAAACGCATAGCGAAGCGAACCACCGGAGGCGACATAGACTTCGCCCTCGCGCAGATCATCCAGCGCCTCGAGCATCAGCCCGAACGGCTTGTTCGACAGAGGGCCTTTGGAATTCTCGTCACCGTCATCGAAGACATCAGCTTCGAGAACCGGCATCGCCCGCCCTGCAAGCTTCATGTCCGACCGCAACGGGCCGATCGCGGCAGGCAGGAACTGATGATGAAAGCCCATCGCATCCAGAATGTCGCCGAGAACGGCAGTAAAGAGGCGGGTTTTAAGGAGTTCGAACAGCTCGGGATCGCTTGTCGGTAGTGTCACGGTTTTGTCCTTTCGTGAAGAGAAATATGGGCACGGATTACCATTCGGAAATCGAGCCATCCGCATGACGCCAGATTGGCGCACGCCAGTCGTGTTCTTGTTTGCTTCGCTCAATGACGACCGCTTCGTCGACTTCGATCCCCAAACCGTCGCCTTGGGGAATGGGAAGAAATCCGTCCTCGACCTGAAAGCGGGTTTCGGGGGTGAGGTAGTCGTTGAGATCGCCACCAGAGTTGTAATGCATCCCGAGGCTTTGCTCCTGGATGAAGGCGTTGTAGCAAACCGCATCCACCTGCAAACACGCCGCCAGCGCGATTGGTCCGAGAGGGCAATGCGGCGCGAGCGCGACATCATAGGCCTCGGCCATGTGTCCGATGCGCACCATCTCCGAAATGCCGCCGACATGGGCGGTATCGGGGTTGATCACGCTTGCCGCACAGCTTTCGAACACAGGGCGGAAGTCGTAACGCGAGTGCATTCGTTCGCCTGTGCATAGGCGGACAGAGGTGAGCTGCGCGAGTTGCGCCATGGCATCGACCTGCGTCGAGACAACAGCATCCTCGACAAAGATCGGTCGCAAGTGCTCGATCTCTTTCAAGAGTACGCGCGCCATCGGGTAATGGACACGCCCGTGAAAGTCGAACGCAAGATCCATTGTTTTACCCACAGCCGCACGCACCTCGGAAAGCCTCTCGACGATCTCGTCGACCTTGGCATAGGTGTCGATAATCTGGAGTTCGGTGCAGATGTTGAACTTGACTGCATTATAGCCTGCCTCACGCATTTCCAACGCGCCTTCGACAAGGTTCTCCACGCGGTCGCCGCCAATCCAGCGATAGCTACGGATACGGTCGCGTACGGGACCACCCAGTAGGCTGTGAACAGGTTGGCCGCAGACCTTACCCTTGATGTCCCAAAGCGCCATATCGATCCCCGAGATCGCGCTCATCAACACAGGGCCGCCACGATAGCAGCCGTTGCGGTAGATAAGTTGCCAGATGTCCTCGATGCGCGCGGGGTCGCGTCCGATGAGGAAGGTTTCAAGCTCCTTAACCTTTGCCATCAGAGTCCGCGCGTGCCCTTCGAGCACGGGCTCCCCCCAGCCGTGAACGCCCTCGTCCGTTTCGATCTTGAGAAACACCCAACGGGGCGGGACGGCGTAGGTTTTCAATGCAGTAATTTTCATGTTTTGGTTTTCACTCTTCTAGGCGGGGTGGTGCAGAACGCTCAGCCCACCATCAATGGTCAGGCAGGTGGCATTCATGAACGGACATTCATCCGACACCATGAACACGGCTGCGTTTGCGATTTCCTCGGGCTGGGCGATGCGCCCGCCCGGATGGAGGTCCAGTGTCCGCTGCTTGGCGGCCTGCGCGTCGGGGGCGCTGTTCCAATAGTCGATCACGTTCTGGGTCGCGACATATCCCGGCGCGATGGCATTGACCCGCACCCCTTGTGGCGCGAATTCCAGCGCCAGTGATTTGGTGAGGCCAAGCAGGGCGTGTTTGGCCACGGGATAGGGGAAGGTGCCCGGAATGATCGTAAACGAATGGGTCGAGACGATATTGAGTATGACTCCCTCGCCCGCCTCAACCATGTCTGGCAGGAGCGCACGGGAACAATTCCAGGCACCGTTGAGGTTGATGTCGAAACACCGCTTCCACTGCTCGTCGGTCATCTCCAGTGGCGCGGCGAAGACATTCACCCCCGCATTGTTGACCAGCGCATTCACAGTCCCGATGGTATCCGTCGCGCGAGCAACCTGCCCTCGTATCGCCTCGGCATCAGAAATATCGGCAACACCCCAGTCCAGCTTCCCACTGCGCCCGCCCAACTCGGCACCCACTGTATCAAGCCGCGCCCCGTCAATATCGCACAGGTAGAGCGCCGCCCCTTCGCGGTGACAGGCACGCGCAATTGCGAAACCAATGCCCTGTGCGGCGCCAGTGATGAACACGCGTTTTCCGTGCAATCTCGAACCAGACATGATGGAACCTCCTGAATGGGATCGTTAGTGGGACAGTTGAAGGTGGCGCGGCCCATGACGCGCCGCCTCCCTGTTTGGTCTGGGTCAGCCCTTGGCACGCGAGGATGCAAGGGTGCGCAGGTTGTCGAGCAGCACCGCCAACAAGAGGATCACACCGCGCACCACGTATTGGTAGAACGCCTGAATGTTCAGCAGGTTCATCACGTTCTCGGCGATGCCCATGATCATCACGCCGATGATCACACCCGTCATTGTGGCACGCCCACCCGCAAGGGAGACCCCTCCGAGCACACAGGCCGAGATGACGGAAAGCTCCAGCCCCGTCGCGGCGTTCGGCTGACCTGAGGTGATGCGCGAGGCCAGCAGAATCCCCGCAATGGCACAGGTCACACCTTGCAGCGTGAAGATGGCAATCCGCATACGGTCAACATCAACACCAGCCAGACGCGCCGCCTCCGGGTTTCCACCGATGGCCAGCGTGTTCTTGCCGAAGACCGTCCGCGTCAGGATGAAGCCGAAGACCAGAAACAGGATCATCAAAATCCAGATCGGCGTGGGAACCCCTGCGATCTTCGACAGGGAGATCTGGTAAAAGTTCGGATCTTGAATACCCACGGCGCGCCCGTCCGAAGAGATAAGCGCCAGACCGCGCACGATCTGCATGGTCGCCAGCGTCGTGATGAGCGCATTGATGCGGAACTTAGCTATGACGAAGCCGTTGAACAACCCGACGGCGGCGCCTGCCACCAAGGCAACCAGAATGCCCAGCGTGATCGATCCTGTGGCATTCGACGCCATGACCGCGACCATCCCCGTAAAGGCCACATTCGAGCCGACAGAGAGATCGAAATCCCGCCCAGCCAGACAGAACATCATGGTGCAGGCGACGACGCCGACCGTGACCACCGATTGCAACAGCCCGAGCATGTTGCGCTCGGTCAGGAAGTTGGGCACGGTCAGCGAGACAATCACGAAGGCCAGTGCAAACAGCACCAAAAGCCCCTGATCGCCCAACAGAATTTTGCGAACGGTTTGTGTCATTTCGATACTCCTTCGTCTGCCGGGCCTGCGCTATCTTCGGGCATGGCGGCAGCCAGTAATGTTTCTTCTGTGAAATCGGCGCGGTCCACTTCGGCCGAGATCTGGCCGTTGCGCATGACATGGATCCTGTCGCAAATCCCCATGATCTCGGGCAATTCCGACGACACCACCACGATGGCCATACCCTCTTCGGCAAGTTGATAGAGAATGTCGTAGATCTCCGATTTCGCCCCGACGTCTATGCCGCGCGTCGGCTCGTCGATCAGCAGAACTTCGACGCCTTCCTCGGACAGCCAGCGGCACAGGATCACCTTCTGCTGGTTGCCGCCTGACAGGTTCACAATGTCCTGCAGGCGTGATGGGGTGCGTACCTTCAACCGCTTCAACTCGTGGTCGGCGATCTCCGCCTCGCGGCGACGGTTGAGAACTCCCGCACGCGTCAAGTGGCGGCGGGACGAAATGAGGATATTCTCCTCAAGTGACCGCCCCTGGATAATGCCTTCGGCCTTGCGATCCTCGGGGACCAGAACCATACCCGCGTGGATAGAGGACTTCGGGTTGCGTGCCCCAAGCGCCCTGTCCCCGATGCGGACCGTGCCGCCCGTTTGGGGATCGGCACCAAAAACCAGCCGCATAAGCTCCGACCGCCCTGCCCCAATCAAGCCGAAGAACCCGAGGATTTCCCCGCGGCGAGCCTGAAAGCTTGCGGGCACAAGCAGCTGTGGCCCTTGTAGCCCCTGCACGTCGAGCTTGGCCTCGCCGATGCTGCGCGGACGCCAGCCCCAGATGTCGTCGATTTCGCGCCCGACCATCTCGGAGATGACCTGATCTGCGGTAACGCCGTCTAGGGTCTGGTGATGTGCTGCCATCTGGCCGTCGCGCAAGACCGTCAGACTGTCGCAAAGCCGGAAGACCTCTTCCATGCGGTGCGAGATATAAAGGATTGTGCGCCCCTCGGCCTTCAGGCGGCCAATCAAGCGAAAGAGTGTCTCACTCTCATGCGCCGACAGCGACGAGGTCGGCTCATCCAGCGCGATGATACGCGCATCAACCATGATCGCCTTGCCGATCTCCACCATCTGGCGCTCGCCGATTGAGAGATCAGCCACCTTGGCGCGGGGATCGACATCAATGCCGACCTGCCGCAGTTTCTCACCGACATCGCTGTAGAGGTGCTTGAAATCAATGACCCCTGCACGTTCAGGGAAATGCCCGAGTGCGAGGTTCTCGGCGACGGTCAGTTCCGTGACCAGCTGGAGTTCCTGATGGATAACCGTCACTCCAGCGTCGCGCGCATCGCGCGCCGAACGGTAGTGCTGCTCTTCGCCGTCGATTGCGACGACACCCGTATCGGCTTTGGCGTCGCCCGAGAGAATACGGATCAGGGTCGACTTGCCCGCACCGTTTTCCCCCATCAGCCCGTGGACCGCACCGCGACGCACATCAAAGGTAACGTCGGTAAGTGCGCGCACGCCCGGATAGAATTTCGAGATATTCGTGAATGTGAGATAGGTCATGGCCCGCCCCTGGCTGGCGGCACCGCAATGGCGCCGCCGGTTTGTGAAAGTCGTCGGGGTTATTCGATACCGAGGCTGGCGCGAACCTCCTTGTAATCGTCGCGCGTGGCCAATGCACCAGATGTGAGGATCAGCGGATCTGGCTCTTTGCCCTCGGTGATCCACTCATACATGTTCATCGCGGTCTCATACCCGTGACGCTTCGGTGAAATGATCACCGTACCGTAGAAGCCCGTTGCGTCAGGCTTTTCGAACTCGTTGATCGCGGAGTCCGAACCACCGATGCCAACACCAATCATGTGGTCGGGACTGATACCGACGCTCTCGGCGGCCCGCACGGCCCCCAGAACGGCCTCGTCGTTGAGACCCACGGCCGCCCAGTATTTCACGTCAGGGTTCTTGTTGAGCACGATGGTCGCCGCATTCAGCGCCGCTTCCGTATCCGTGCGCGCCTGCGGAGCGTCGAAGATATTGGCTTCGGGCACACCCGCTTCGCGCAGCATATCGAGAGCGCCTTCGACACGATCAACCGCCGTGGGCAACTGGTCGTAAGACACACGGATCACACCGATCTCGTCGAGAGACCAACCACGTTCGGTCGCAGCGTCAGCAATGGCATTGCCCACGTCTTCACCGATTTTGCGCGCCGAGATACCCATATGCGGCACACCTTCGATCGGCTCACCATTCGCACCGATCAGACGGTCATCCACGGTCATCAACTTGAGACCGTTCGCAGCAGCCTTAGCCACGATGCCCGGCCCGAGATTAACGTCGGGCGTGCAGATGATGAAGCCATCCGCGCCCTGTGCGCCGAGATTGTCGATAGCCGCCATGACCTTTTCGCCATCGACAGCGCCGATCTGGATCACATCAAACCCTTTTTCGGCTGCGGCAATGTCCGCGAATTTCCATTCATCCTGGAACCAGGGCTCCTCGGGTTGCTTCACAACGAAGCCGATTTTCACATCCTGTGCGAATGCAAAAGCCGGCACGGCAAGCGCGGCCACGGTGGCTGCAAGTTTCAATAGTTTCATTGGCTCCTCCCTGAAGCTTCGAATCAACGTATGGCCATCATGACACAAAGGTCTGACCTTTCAACCATTAAAATCAGACCTTTTGATTGTTTTGTAGATTTGTATGTGTTTCTCTGGACATTGTCGGGTGTAACGACGAAGAAACGACTGGTTTATCCTTACGGGTTTGACGAGGCAAAAATGGAAGCGCGGCATTGTAAGACAACGGATGACCTGATCGAGATGCTCGGACAGGAAATCGTGAGCGGACAACGTCCGCCGCGCAGCAAGTTCCTGCCCGAAGTCGAGCTTGCCACCACTTACGGATTGAGCCGGAGCGCGGTGCGCGAGGCCCTTAAATTTCTAGCCGAGAAAGGGCTACTCTCGTCGCGACGGCGGGTCGGCACATTGGTTCGACCCAAATCGGAGTGGAACATTCTCGACCCCAAAGTGCTCGGCTGGATCGGGGCGCAACCTCATGATCCCGAGCTGGAAGCTTCCATTCTCGAAATCCGTCTAGCCATCGAACCCGAGGCCGCAGCGCTGGCCGCGGCACGTGCCAACCTGCCCGAAATTGCCGCGATCGGGGCAACCGTTGACGCTATGCGCGACGCCGCCACCCGCGACGATTTTCTGGAAGCGGATGCCAATTTTCACCAACAGGTCGTGGCCGCCACACACAACCCCGCGTTCCGCCAGTTTTCGAAATCCCTGCGCGCGGCCATCGAACATGTACTTCTGATCACGGCCGACGCGGTAGAGGATCTCTCCCCCGCCCTGCGCATCCACATGGAGGTCCTGCAAGCCATACGACAACAAGACTCCGACCTTGCTCGCCAAAAGATGCGCGAGATAATTTTGCTCGCAATTGACGACCTCCGAAATCGTTAGAGGCCGCCAAAGGCACAAAGGCTAGCGGATAAACTGATCGACATAATCCGCGCCGAGACCGACGGCCTCATAATGCGCGCGGCACATGTCGATCTTGGTAAACACATCCTCAAAACCCGTCTGCTTGCCCCAAGGGTCGACGTAACACATCACGCCGTTCACCTGAAACAGAGTCATCATTTCGGGCACGTCATCGGGAACGACGAGGGTGTGGGTCTCACCAGGAGGCTCGTAGACGTAGCCCCCTTCTTCGGCCGTCCAGTCGTGTTCGAGGTAGTGCCAGCGGCCCTTGAGGACATAACCATGCACGGGCTGCGGGTGACGGTGACGGCTGAGTACGCCACCTTTTGTTACCTTGAGAACGTTGACCCAATAGCCTTGCGAGGCATTTAGGCACAGCGGACGGAAATAGACATTCTCCGCCTGCGGAACCCAGACCCTCTCGTCCTGCGGAACGGCGTGAGGGATGACGATATCCTCCCCTGCGTCCTTGGGCATTTCGAGCTGGTAGGGCATCCTTTTTTCGTCATCGGTCTGTGTCATGGTTCTACCTCACATAACGCCATATGTTTCGAGTGCATCGACAGCCGACATGCCCTTGCGGATTGCCTCGCCAACTGTGTTTTCCGTTTCGGCCTTCTCCAACGCACGGTGAATGACTTCTTCTTCGGCCTCTTTCGGGATGATCAAAACGCCCTCGCGGTCGCCATAGATCAACGTGCCTGTTTCGATACGAATTCCGTCGATTTCGATGGCGGTTCGGAAATCCATGACCTTGCCGCGCACACCCTGATCCTGCGCGTAAACACCGCGACAGAAGGTCGGAAACCCTTGGCTTTCGATGCCGTCCGCATCGCGCACATAACCGTCGAGCACAGCCCCCGCCGCCTTGAGATGAAGCGCGCGCGTTGTCATCAATTCGCCCCACAACGCGTAGCGCAGCGACGAACCAGTGGCGACATAGACCTCGCCTGCTTTGAGATCGTCGAGCGCCTCCAACATGAGACCAAAAGGCTTGTTCGCCAGAGGCCCGCGCGAGCCTTCGTCCCCGTCATCGAAGATGTCGGCCTCCAACACGGGCATCGCGCGCCCAGCCATCTTGCTGGTCTGTTGCAGGGGCGAAATGCCTGCGGGCAGGAACTGCTTGCGCAGGCCCATAACGTCCATCACATCACCGATCACGGCCGTGAACAGACGCTCACGCATCAGGGCAAAAAGCGCCTCATCACTATCGTAGAGCTTGCTCATCGTCTTTTTCCTTATGTTCTTAAGCTGCGGCGTATCCGCCATCGACTGGTAGAATTGCTCCGGTCACGAACCCTGCAGCCGAAGACGCAAGGAACATGGCAGGACCAACAAGATCTTCAGGCCGCCCCCAGCGTCCCATTGGGGTCCGTTCGAGGATCGCGGCAGACCGTTCGGGATTTTGGCCCAAGGCTTCGGTCAGCGGCGTGGAAATCCATCCCGGGGCAAGCGCATTGACGCGGATACCATCGCCCGCCCATGCCAAAGCCAGAGACCGCGTGAGTTGCCCGATCCCGCCCTTGGAGGCCGCATAGGCGGGCGAAACGGCGGAACCGAAGTAGGTCAGCATCGAGGCGGTGTTGATCACGCATCCCGACGTCGCCTTAAGCGCGCCATGGGCGGCGATGCAGCAGCGTTGCGACCCGTTGAGATTGATATCCACAACATCAGCAAAGCCGTCGTGGGTAAACTCCGCCCCGCCGCGCCGAATGACGCCCGCACAATTGACGAGCACATCCAGCCGCTCCATCGGCGCGAAAAAATCCGTCACAGCCTCGCTGTTCCTAACATCCAACACCGCCTGCGTCATGCTATCAGGCAAGTCGTCCACAGCCTCGAGGCCCGTCACGGTGACATCATCGCCCGCGTCGAGAAACCCCGTCGCAATTGCGCGGCCAATGCCACTGGTGCCGCCGATAACCACTACTTTGCGCGTCATGTCGTCGATTTCCTTGTGCGTTTTTTGAAACTCTGGCGAAGGGAGAGCACAATCATCAGTGCCCAAATGAGCAGCGTGATCGTGCCGAGCGTGCCCGCAATCGGACGCGCGAAGAATTCAAGTAGGTTGCCGTCGGCCTTGATCACCGACTTCATGAAGTTCTCTTCAATCAGCGGCCCAAGGATCAGGGCGAGGATCATGGGCGCCAGCGGGAAGTCGTTCTCTTCCAGCACGAAGGCCACAAGCCCGAGGATCAGCAACACCCAGACATCAAACAGCGTGTTGTTGGCCGCAAACGCCCCGACGACACAGAAGAGCAGGATGATCGGGAACAGGATGTTCTGGCGCAACGAGAGCAGGTGGCGCGAGACCATGATAGCGCCCAGACCCAGCGGCAACATCAGCAGGTTCGCGAGGATGAACACAGCAAAAATCGCGTTCACCAGCCCCGTGTCCATGACAAAGACCATCGGCCCAGGGGTGATCCCCTTCATCAACAGCACGCCAATCAGGATGGCGGTGATCGTGTCGCCAGGAATGCCGAAGACAAGGCTGGGAACATATGCCCCCGACAGGGCCGCGTTGTTCGCGCTTGAGGCGCTGACGATCCCTTCGGGATGGCCCGTTCCGAATTTCTCTGGCGTGCGGGAAAATTTCTTGGACAGGGCAAAGGCAATCCACGAGGCAATATCCGCCCCCGCGCCAGGCAGGGCACCGATAGCGCTGCCCATGAGCGACGATCGCGCCACCCCGCCCTTATAGGTCCATAGTATTCCGAGCACTCCCGAGATCGCTGCACGTACCCGCAGGGGCGGCGTGGGCGGCAGGTCGGAGGGGGCTGCGGATTTGCGCAGGATCTCGGTAATGGCGAACATCCCGATCAGCACGGGAATAATCGAAATCCCGCCGATCAATTCGGTGTCCCCAAAGGTGAAGCGCCGAATGCCCATCACCACATCAATGCCAATGGTCGACAACATCAACCCTGCACAAAGCGCCAGCACACCTTTGACGCGCGGACCGTTGCTGACAAGGATGGCGCTGGACAGGCCCAAAAGCGCGAGGAAGAAGTACTCGTAGCTCGAAAAGCCCAGCGAGAACCGTGCGATTTGCGGCGCGGCCATGATCAGGATCGCCACCCCGACAAGCCCGCCAATCGTCGAACACATCAGGTTCACGCCAAGCGCCAACTCGACCTCTCCGTTCTGGCGCATTTTGTAAGCTTCGTCTGTATAGGCAGCCGAGGCTGGCGTGCCTGGAATGCGCAGCAAGGCCCCTGGAATATCACCCGCGAAGATGGCCGTGGTGGTCGCCGCGACAATCGCTCCGATCGCAGGGATCGGGTCAAGGAAGAAGGTCAACGGCACCAATAGCGCCGTGCCCATCGTTGCGGTCAATCCGGGGATCGAGCCGATCAGCAACCCGTAGGTCGCCGCCCCCACAATGATCAGGAAAACACTTGGTTGCAGGACTTGCGCGAAGCCCGCCAGAAGAGATCCGTCCATCAGTAAATCACCTCAGTGAGCAGTCCCAAAGGCAGCGGCACCATCAGGAGTTTCGCAAACAGCAGCCAGATGGCCCCCGTCGTCACGAGTGCAATGGGCACCGCAAGTGCCACTCGCACCTGCATGATGCACAGCAGCGCAGTCAGGAGCACAGGAACGAGAAGCGGGAAGCCAATGGGTTTACTCAGGAATATGTAGAGCACCACGAAGGCAAGCATCGCCGCCATGCGTCCCGCGGCACCAGGCGTGCGGATCCAGCCCGACAGCGTCACAAGTGGGGCCTGCGATCTCACCCCATTGAGAACCAACGCGCCGCCACATAGCACCATGACCGCCGCGATGATGCCCGGGAATGTCCCCGGCCCGTAGGGTTGGTTTGGAAGTGTGGGAAAGGTCCGCACCTGAAACAGCACCAATGCTGCGATCAGGATAAAAACCGTCCCGAGTATGGCGTCATTCAGTTTCATTTGCGGACCCCCAGAGGTTACTGGCTCAGGCCGAGCTTGCCGATGACATCGGCGTTGTTTGCCGTTGCCTCAGTCATGAACGCGGCGAAGTCCTCTACGCCGAGCCAGCTCACTCCAAAGCCGCGATTGGCCATGAATTCCTGAAACTCTTCGCTTTGGTAGACTTTTGACAGCGCCTCTTCGAGCGTCACAGTGATCTCTTGGTCAAGCCCCTTGGGCCCCACCACACCACGCCACGTGCCACCCACGGAGGCCGTGCCGACAGCCTCTGCAGCAGTCGGGACATCGGGATAGGCATCAAGACGTTCTGCCGACAACACAGCCAAAGTCTTCACCAGACCCGCATCGCGCATCGACGCTGCTTCAGGCAGGGAGGACGGAACGATGGCGACACCGCCAGCAACAAGTTCCTGGAAACCGGGAGCGGCGCCTTGGCTGGGAACAACCACGATGTTGGTAGGATCGACGCCGTTCTGGTTGAGGAAGGAGGCAAAGGCGAGGTGATAGGCCGCGCCGACAGGGAAACCCGACGCCTTGTATTCACCTGGATTGGCCGCGATGTCCGCGAGTGCTTCCTTGGCATCACCCCATTCGCTATCGGCGCGCACGTTAAAGGCCGAGGCGTCGAAGTTCACAAGCCCGATGGCCGTCATGTCATCGGCGGAAATCTCCGAAGTTCCGATGGCTGCATAGGTGGTGATTTCTGCCGTTGCCAGACCGATGGTATAACCATCTGCATCAGCTTCGATCATCGCGGTGTGCCCGACGATGCCGCCAGCGCCCGTACGATTCACAACGTTCACTGGCGTGCCCAGTTCACCGCTCAGACCTTCTGCGACCATGCGGCCAACAGCGTCGGTGCCACCGCCTGCGGACCATGGCACGATCAAGGTGATGGGGCGTTCGGGATAATCTGCGAATGCTGGCCCCGCCAAAACGGCGAGTGCTGCAACGGTGGATGCAAGTGCGTTTCTTTTCATGGGTTATCTCCTCATTATCCATGATTTTCAGGTTGGGTCGTTGGTCGACCGACGCCCCTATGGTGGGTCGTCGAAAAGGTTGCGCGTGGCGGCGTGCGCTTTTGCGAGCAGTTCCAGCGCCGCCGAATGCGCCTCAAAGGGATCGCGGTCTGCAATCGCCTCCATGACGAGGCGGTGGTTTTCGAGGTTGTCCGTGAGGTTGTGCGGTGCCTCGAAAAGACGCTGGAAATTAAGACGCATCGCGTAGGTGATCGAATGCGCCACGGATTTCAGAAACCTGTTGCCTGTCGCATCCGCAACGGCGATGTGGAACGCCAGATCGGCTTCAAGACACTCAGGCACATCCTGATGGTCGATAAGCCGCTCTATGGTCTCGTAGGCTGAGCGGATGGTCGCGATCTCCGCTTCGGTCGCGTTACGCGCGGCTTCCTGCGCGGCAGCGGGTTCGATCACGAAACGCATACGCACGAATTCTTCCATGAAGGTCGGGTCATTGAGCAACTGATCGGCGGACCATTCCAGTACGTCGCTATCGAGTACATTCCACGCCGAGCGTTGGCGAACGACCGTGCCACGTCGCGGGGCAATTTCCACAAGGTTCTTCGCCGCGAGCAGCCGCATGGCTTCGCGCAGGGTATTGCGCGAAGCATTGTATTGATGCGCCAGATCAGCCTCCAAAGGCAGCTTCTCTCCGACCGCGTAAGTGCCGTCGATAATGGCCTTGCCAATACCTTCTGCAACCTGAGCCGAGCCGGGCCTCCAACCTGTGCGTCTTGCGTCTGCCACAGCCCCTCCTCCCTTGGTCTGTCGGCGAATCCATTGGTAGGATGAATAGCGCGACGTCCGCACTGGCGTCAACGATGATCGACTCCCTCCTGCTAAATAAGATATCAAGCTGTTGATATATTAGCAAAAAAGTAAGATGCCGAGATAATGTCGACAAATGGTGACACAAGCAAAAATGCCAACGTATCGGAGGCGACAGAGCCCTGTTTTGTATGAATGATCGAGATTAGCTGATGCTGTAGAGAATTCACCCACAACCGTCCGAACGGGTCGAACAACAAGAATTTCTTCCCGAGAAAGCACGACTTCGCAAAGCGGCCCACCGCAAAAACGGCATCCTAAATTTTCGGGACGACTTGCGTTGGACGGAGTTTCTAAACAGTCTCTCAGGGGAGTAAAAAACTACCGCGTGCTATGAATAACCGTTAACGTCATTCGCTGCATGCGGCACAGGGCGGATACTGTTGAAAAACTCCCGTACAGCGCATTGGGGGCATATTGGGAAGAACAAAGTTTCGAATTACCCTAATTCCAGCGGCGTCATAGGGCGCAATGGACTCGTCGGGGAACGGTTTTCCGCGTTTCGAAAATTTGCAGGTGCAGCAAAGAGTTTTTCAACACAATCCGCACTTGGTGTCGAACGACGCGTCCAGGAGGCGGACCATCAGATGGCGGCAAAATCTGGGTTCGGTAAAATTTACGGTCAGATGATCAGCCCTGATGTTCATATTGAAGGTGCTTTCACCGCCAATGCAACACTTAACCATAAATTGCGCACATCAGGAACAAAAACACAACATATAGATTAAACGTCGCCCTCGCGGAATCTTTGGCCCGATTCCGAGACAACTTTAACCCGATTTACACCAAACTAGTGCGTCCAGATCTGCTTGCGGTTGGTGGCGAAGTTGTCACCGTAGCCACCTGGGCGCACGTTATGGGCGCGTTTGTGCGGCTCTTGGACAATGTAGTCGATGCCCTTCTCCGACGCGTAGGCAATCGCAGCATCCTTGCTGTCGAACTTCATGCGCACTTGTGTTTGCGTATCCGTGGATGAGGTCCACCCCATCAGCGGGTCGATATCGCGAGCTGCGGCAGGCGCAAAGTCCAAAATCCATTCTTTGGTTTTGGCTTGGCCAGACTGCATGGCGTTGCGGGCGGGCTGATAAATACGAGCGCGCATCGACGACTCCTCTTTGTTTCTGGTGAGGTTATCCTCCGTTCTGGCCTGCGTTTCAAGCCCTCCGTTGAGGGGGAACACACGCAAAATGTCCCATGCCATACACAACGGGCATCTTCTCACGATAGGGAACATGGATGGAAGGCAAGGGGGGGGACTGATCTGACTTTGGGGTGGGAGCTTGGGGTGGGTGGGGTGTTGCCCCCAAAACCAGATCAGTCGTATTGCTGCTTGCCCCTTTACCTTAGCCGCACGATTTAAATCAAAGCAAGCTCTAATTTTACCTAAGGTTGTATTTTTTATTTAAAAGTACCCCTAAAGGGGCAATACTTCATTAACCTTTGCCCACACGTCCCCACCCCCTTGAAACGGGAACAAAAAGGGATCATTTGTTGGGAGCCGCTCAAGACACACAACTTGCCGCCATTTCTCGCCCGAGCGAAGGACCCGACATGGACCAACCGATCCTGCACTCTCCTGCCCCCGATGTGAAAAACCGTCCCAAACTGGAGGGCGGGAAACGGTTTGTGCTGCACACAGATTTTGAACCCGCAGGAGACCAACCAACTGCAATCAAGGAGATTTCAGCAGCGATCAATGCAGGCGAGCGCGATCAGGTGCTTCTTGGGGCCACAGGGACAGGGAAGACCTTCACAATGGCCAAGGTCATTGAAGAAACCCAACGCCCCGCCATTATCCTCGCCCCGAACAAAACCCTCGCCGCACAGCTATATGGCGAATTCAAAGGCTTCTTTCCCGAAAACGCGGTCGAGTATTTTGTCTCCTACTACGACTACTACCAACCCGAGGCCTATGTCGCGCGCTCCGATACCTTCATCGAGAAGGAGTCACAGATCAACGAACAGATTGACCGAATGCGCCACTCGGCCACCCGTGCCCTGTTGGAACGCGACGATGTGATCATCGTGGCCTCGGTGTCGTGCATCTACGGCATCGGCTCGGTCGAGACCTACGGCGCAATGACACAAGACCTCCATGTGGGCCATGAATACAACCAACGCGACATCATGGGCGACCTCATCGCACAGGCCTACAAACGCAATGACCACGCCTTTGCCCGCGGCACCTTCCGCGTGCGCGGGGACAGTCTCGAAATCTGGCCGGCTCACTTGGACGACCGCGCGTGGAAGCTGTCGTTCTTTGGAGAAGAATTAGAGAGCATTACCGAGTTTGATCCGCTCACGGGTGAAAAGACCGACACCTTCAAACAGGTCCGCGTCTACGCCAACTCGCACTATGTCACGCCGCAGAAGACGATGAAACAAGCGGTGCAAGAGATCAAAAAAGAACTGCGTATGCGCCTCGACCAGTTTAACAACGAGGGCAAATTGCTTGAGGCGCAGCGCCTTGAACAGCGCTGTAACTTTGACATCGAGATGTTGGAGGCGACGGGCGTGTGCAACGGTATCGAGAACTATTCACGCTATCTCACGGGCCGCGCACCAGGAGAGCCGCCGCCCACCTTGTTCGAATTCATCCCCGACCACGCTATTGTCTTTGCCGATGAGAGCCACGTGTCCGTGCCGCAAATTGGCGGCATGTATAAGGGCGACTTTAGACGCAAAATGACGCTCGCCGAACACGGGTTCCGCCTGCCATCCTGCATGGACAACCGTCCGTTGAAGTTCGAGGAATGGGACGCCATGCGCCCGCAATCGGTCTTTGTCTCCGCTACGCCCGCATCGTGGGAATTGGAACAAACAGGCGGCGTCTTCACTGAACAGATCATCCGCCCCACAGGCCTGCTCGATCCTGTCGTGGAAATCCGTCCCGTAGATACGCAGGTGGACGATCTTCTCGACGAATGCCGCAAACAGGCGGCCAAGGACTCGCGTGTCTTGGTCACCACGCTGACCAAACGCATGTCCGAAGACCTGACCGAGTACCTGCACGAACAGGGCATCCGCGTGCGCTACATGCACTCCGACATCGACACGATCGAGCGGATCGAAATCCTACGCGACCTGCGCCTTGGCGCGTTTGACGTGCTCATCGGGATCAACCTGCTGCGCGAGGGTCTCGACATTCCCGAATGTGGCCTCGTCGCCATTTTGGACGCAGACAAAGAGGGTTTCCTGCGCTCCGAGACATCGCTGATCCAGACCATCGGACGGGCCGCGCGTAACGCCGATGGCCGCGTGATCCTCTACGCAGACAAGATCACAGGCTCGATGGAACGCGCTATGGGCGAAACCGAGCGACGTCGCGAAAAGCAAATAGCCTATAATAAGAAACACGGCATCACACCGCAGACGGTCAAGAAGAATGTCGAGGACATTCTGGCGGGTCTCTACAAAGGCGACGTCGACATGAACCGCGTCACTGCAACAGTAGACACCCCGATGGCAGGTCAGAACCTACAGGCCGTTCTGGACGGTCTGCGGGCAGACATGCGCAAAGCCGCCGAAAACCTCGAATTCGAGGAAGCCGCCCGACTGCGCGACGAGGTCAAACGTCTGGAAGCGGTGGAACTCACCATCGCCGATGACCCACTCGCCCGCCAATCCACTGTCGACGCTGCCGTAGAAACCTCCAAAACTGCAAGCGGCCGCAGCACAGGTGGCCGTGGCGGCATGCGAGGCGGGAAGAGAAGTCGCGGGAAGCGGTAGATTGATCCCTGTCTTCACACACACCTAAACAAAAAACGGGGGCGCAATTGCACCCCCGTTTCTTTGATTCGATTGACGGCCTTAGAACGGGCTGTCGGGGAAGTAGTAATGCTCGGCGTTCTCGGGTGTGACCAAGGTCGCGTCGATGGTGTAAACACCCGCTGTTGGCACATTGTCGAACAGGGCTGCAGCAGTCATTTCCATCGCGGTGCCGATCATCGCAGGCGGATAGAGAACATCCACGGGGATCATCGGATCGCCATCCATGACACGTTTGATCATGTCTTTCGATCCGGCACCGCCGATGACATATTGAATGTCGGTGCGTTGGGATTGTTCGATGGCCTGAAGAACACCCACAGACATATCGTCATCTTGGCACCAAACTGCGTCGATGTGCTCGTATTTGGTCAAGAAGTCCTGCATGACTTTGAACGCATCATCGCGGTTCCAGTTGCCGAACTGACGGTCGAGAATCTCGATGTTGGACCCTTTGATACCTGCGTCAAACCCATCTTGGCGCTCTTGGTCGATCGGGATGGGCATGCCACGGATGACGACCACTTTGGCATCAGGCGTGCGGCTTTCGATGTAATCGCCTGCCACTTCGCCCAGAGCGAAGTTGTTGCCGGCAACGTAGAGATCGCGCACGGACAGGTCGTTGTTGGACGGAGCGCGGTCAACAAGGGCCACGAAGGTGCCTTTGTTCTTCACTTCCTTGATCGCGTTAACAAGCGGATCAGGGTTGGTTGGCAAAATGACGAGAGCGTCGATGCCTTGGATTTCCAAATCCTGAATTGCGTTGGCCTGCGATGCGGGATCGGGCGAGGTTTTGACGATCACGTCGAGGTCAGGATAAGCCGCTTCAAGTTTCTCGGCGATGCGGTTGGCGTGGTAAACCACACCCGCAGTCCAACCATGGTCGGCGGCGGGAATGGAGACCCCGATTTTCATGTCATCCGCAAACGCGGTTCCGACAAAAGATACTGACGCAAGAGCGACAGCCATTACAGATTTTCTCATGTTCTTCCTCCCAAGTTTGGACGCTTTAACACGGGCCGGCGTCCGTTTCGGCCCATTATGCCTTGCGCGACAGCGAACGCTGCACAAGCATTGCAATGATGATGATCGCGCCTTGAATAGCGCCGAGCAGGTATTCGGAAATGAAGCTCGAAAGCAGCATGATGTTACCCACAAGTTCGAGAATGAAAGCGCCACAGATGGTGCCCCAAACACGCCCTGCGCCACCTTTGAGCGCGGTACCGCCAACAACCACTGCGGTGATCGCCTGTAGCTCCCACATTGTCCCCGTTGTGGCGGATGTGGACCCGAGACGCGGCACATAAAGGATCACCGCAATCGCCACACAGATCCCTTGGATGATGAAGGCAGCCATGCGCACGCGGTCCACATTGATGCCCGAATAACGCGCAACATCGCGGTTGGAGCCCACGGCAACCACATGGCGACCGTAGCGTGTGCGATACATGATAACGGCGGCGACAATAGTCACGGCAAGGATGATCCAGATCGGGATCGGAAGACCGAGAAACCGCGCGAAATACACCGGACGATAGGCGTCCTGTTGTTCCATGGAGCTGAGCGTAATCGCTCCTCCTTGGCTCAACCATGTGGTCAGGCCGCGATAAATCCCCATCGTACCGAGTGTCACAATGAACGGTTCAATACGCCCCCATGTCGTCACCGCGCCGTTGAGAAAGCCACATGCCGCCCCAAGAATAGAGGCCAACACCATCGCGGCCACAATCATCAGATAGGGGTTTTCGATAATGTTGGAATTCATGAACAGGATCATCACGGAAGCAACAAAGGCCACCATTGAACCGACCGACAAATCAAGGTCGCCCGACGAGATCACAAAGGTCGCCCCAACCGCGATTATGGCGATAAAGGCCGAGCGGGTGGCCACGTTGGTCAGGTTTGTTACCGAGATAAAATTCGGGTTGACCATCGCGCCGATAATCAACAGCAAAACGAGTGCGATGAACGGGGCGATGGCCCGCATATCCATACCCTCAAGGCGTGATTTGGCAACTTTGCCCTCTGCGTTTGGTGTTTGGCTCACGTCTCTCTCCCTTTGGCGGTCTTTTCGCCGCTTAACTTGCTTTGCGCAGCCCAGCAGCCGCGCGCATAATCTGGTTTTCATTGACGTCATCCCCGTCGAGAACCTCGACAAGAGCGCCCTCTCGCATCACGGCCACGCGGGCGCAAAGGCCAATGATTTCTGGCATTTCCGATGAGATAACGATGACCGAGTGCCCCTCATGGGCAAGCACGGAGATGAATTGGTAAATCTGTTGTTTGGTGCCGACATCAATCCCGCGCGTGGGTTCATCGATGATGACGATCCCGGGCTCGGTTTCCATGATCTTGGCCAAAAGGAGCTTTTGTTGATTGCCCCCTGACATGCGTCCGGCGGCGACGCGGGTATCTCGGACGCGGATATCAAACCGGCGCTTTGCCCGCCCCATAGCCTGCACTTCGCTCGCGGGCGACAGAAGGCCTCGACGCGCGTGACGGTCAAGTGATTGCAGCGTCAGATTCGGGGTCATCCCCTCATCGAGCAAAAGCCCCTTCCCTTTGCGGTCTTTGGTCATATAGGCGAGACCCATTGCCGTTGCGGTCTTCATATCTCCTGCATGAAGAGCCACACCGTTGACCTCAACCGTGCCACTGACACGCGGATGCAATCCTATGACCGCTTCCATTAATTCCGTGCGGCCCGCACCGATGAGGCCCGAAAATCCGAGGATCTCACCCTTGCGCAAAGTGAACGACGCATTCTTCACGAAGCCCGTGCTCAGATTGTCCACCTTCAGAACCACAGGCGCATCGACATCGGGTTCGGATTTGGACGGATAGAGGCTCGACAATTCGCGCCCGACCATAAGCCGCGCGATCATTTCGCTGTCGAGATTTCTTGTGTCTTCTGTTTTGATCCACTGGCCATCGCGCAGGACAGTCACACGGTCGGTCAGCTCCATCACTTCGTCTAGCTTATGCGAAACAAAAACGAAGCTCGCGCCCTGCTCGCGCAATTTGCGCACCTGCACAAAAAGGCGGTCCACTTCTTCTTGCGACAGCACGGCGGTTGGCTCGTCCATAAAAATCACCCGCGCATTGCGGCTGATGGCTTTGGCGATCTCCACCATTTGTTTGTCGGCAATAGTAAGGTCGGAAATCAACGTATTTTCGTGGATATTCGCGCCTAGTTCATCAAGCGCCTCTCGTGCCTTTTGCCGCATCGTTTTACGATCCAACATGCCGTAGCGCGTGATCTCACGGCCCAAAAACAGGCTTTCCGTGACGGTCAAATGGTCAGCGAGGTTCATTTCCTGGTGGATCAGAGCGATCCCGAGTACTTCAGCCATGCCATCGGGCGGCAGTTCAACCTCAACACCATCAAGGCACAGCACACCTGACGTCGGCGCTTCGAATCCCGAAAGGATTTTGACAAGCGTGGATTTCCCCGCGCCATTCTCCCCCATCAACGCATGTATCTCGCCTTTCCGAATGTCGAAGTCGACACTGAAAAGCACAGGTACATCATTGAAAGATTTAGAAATTCCGCGCGCAGACAGAATCACGGCACCGGCATCGCCTTGCATGTCAGTCATCATTCCTCCCAGAAGCTTCTAAACCTCTCCCTCCAAGGTATGTAAACCTTTTCATAATTCATGTAAAGGTTTACATAAAGTCGGCAAGACTGGCGAAAGCGCCGCGTTTCTGCCATGACCCTACGGGAACACGAGCTGGCATCAACAGGTCAAAACAAGGGGAGATTTTGGTGGCACCTAAGGATCAAGCCACAATTGAAGATGTCGCCCGCATTGCAGGCGTCTCGATTGCGACGGTCAGCCGTGCGGTCCACTCCCCTGAACGCGTTGCCGACTCCACCCGTAAAAAGGTCAACCAAGCGATCCTTGTGACGGGCTATACGACCAATGCGATGGCCCGCAGCCTGCGGATGGGCCGCTCCAATATCATCCTTGTTCTAGCTCCTGACATTGGTGACCCCAATTTCTCATCCACCTTGATCGGCATAGAAACCGAGGCCCGCGCACGTGGTCACGCCATTCTGATCGGCCACACCCAGAACGACCCCGCACGCGCCATTGATTACCTGAAATATGTCACCTCACACCAAGCCGCAGGCATGATCCTGTTCACAGGCCGCCTTCCCACAGGCGACGCCGTAAGCGCCATGCCATTGCCGCCCACTGTCGCGGCATTCGAGCCGATTCAGGACGGGACATTTCCCTACGTTGGCGTCGATGATTGCGCAGGCGGGCGTAAAGCCACCGAACACCTATTGGCCGCCGGACATCGCACCATTGCCTTTGTCGGCGACACACAGATGCGCATCGCTTATCAGCGGCGGCGGCAAGGGTTCGATTCAGCAATGGATGGCGCCCGCATCCCGCAGGAAAACAGGATCATCATCAACGGCGACGGAACAACAGCATCGGGGCAACATGCGGTCGAGCTTTTGTTTATGCGAGATCGGTTGCCCACCGCCTTTATGTGCGTCAATGACACCACCGCCATTGGCGTCATGAACGCACTCGCCGCACGACATTACAACGTCCCGCTCGACTTTTCCGTCATTGGGTTTGATGACGTGCCACAGGCCACCTATGTGTCCCCCCCGCTCACCACGATCCGCCAACCCCGCTCCATCATAGGGAAAGCTGCCATTTCACGGCTGTTCGACATGATTGAGAAGAAGGAAGGCGCGCAGGCTCCAACGGAGCAACTCATTGCACCCGATCTGGTTTTGCGCGGCTCGGTCACATCCCCCAAATTCACCCCCGACCACTAGGGGCCGCATCTGTACGTTACCGCTTGGCCAGGGCTTCATTCGCCTTTTTTAACGCTTGGCGGAAGACTGGCCCCGGAGCGCGCGCAATGACTGCCTCACAATAGCGAGCGACCCAGACAGGGCGCTGCATCTTCTTGAGCCGCTCCAGCATCTCTTTTTGATAGCGGCGATTTTCACGGCGACCGCGCAGCAGATGATAGAATTCCTTGTCGGTGAGCGTGCCAGATATCGCGCCCTCGACAATAGGCGTCAAAATCCCGAGCTGCACCCAAAGCGACGCTATGCGGTGCCCGAAATAGCGGCATCGCATCTTGCGGATATTATCGCCACGAAACAGCGCCGCGTGCATCGCATCAAGCGACGAAAGAGGATCATAGAACAGGTAAACATATTCAGCCGTTTTCACCATGTCAGGCGCGTATCCGTAGCGAGAAGAAAAATCCCGCGGCCATGCCTTGCGGTAGCGCGTCTCCCACGAGGCATCAAGACGTGACAAAGTGGCCTGCGGTGAGATCAAGACAACCCCCGCGCCGGGATGGGCAGCAGAGAACGCGGCTGCGGCATAGCCCCCCATAGATGCGCCGTAGAAAATCACCCGCTTGTAGCGATCAAAGAAGCCCTCGGCTTTGAGCCGGTCAAAGAAATCAAACACGGCCTCATCGCGATACCATGTCCAATCGTGAGCCATCATGCCAAGCATCGACCAACCGCGTTTCTCCACGAATCCGTAGCCCCACGGCATTTTCCCCACGCCGCGCGAATAGACATCGTCAAGGTTCTCGAACGTCACGATCAACGTATCGCCACGGTTCACCAAAAGTGCGGTATGCTGCGGACCCAACTCCTCATAGAAGCCTTCACGCTCCCCGATCTCGCGCAGGGAGGCCCGCCATTCGTCTTTGCTTTGCTCTGGAGCAATGTCCTCGGCCATTACGCACACTCCTTCAAGCGTTGCGTCACCTGCTCATACATCTCAAGGTCGGGCGCAAATGCTGTCTCAAGATTTTTGATGTCCTGTGCGGACAGACCCTCACGCCAGTCTTTCGATGTGGTTTGATGGCCAAATGACTTGCGGGTATCCTCGATCTCACCTGCTGCATCTCCACCAAAAATGGCCGTGATGATATGCGCCATTGCGGGCTTGATATCCTCAACCACACCCACAAAGTCGTAGGGGATTTGATCATAGGACATTTCCAATCGTTGCGACCGCCAATGACGATCCAGATTACGCGCTCCTTCGTCATGGGCCAGAATGTCTATGAAGGACGAAAGCGACATCGGCGCATCAATCGGACGCCCCAAATAGGTCATCAGGTTCGCGCGTTGCTTACCCACCGCATCGACCTTGTCCGCCCATGCCGACACCGTGCGGGAAATCGGCTCTCGTACAATGGTAAATTTGAACACATCATCACTGCGCACCGCGTCCTCAACCATCGCATTTGTCAAACCGCGCGGCCCCGTGAGCAGCAACGATTTGGGCGGGGCATGGACACGCTCCATCGACAAGTCTTCAACAATGCCCTTCGCCGCAGCGAGGTGCTTCATCAAAGTTGCAAGCACCGTTGTGCATGCAGCTTTGTGCATCTTCATATACAAAAAACGGCTCTCGGGCGGATCAAACGCAGGCAAATTCACAGTTTGCAAGAAATGGCGGCGATGCGGATAGTTCATCAGCATCTCATCAAAAAGAGCCATTACCGTTCCTCCGGAACAAATAACTTGGATGCATTTTGCACGATGGTATCGCGGCATTCCTTTATGAACTGCTTATCCACAAGAAAATCACGGGAAAGCTTATCCATAGAAGCATCGCTTTTTATCGCCGCAAGGCCGACCTTGGCCCGGAACAGTGCTTCATCCTCGGGCGTTCTCACTTTGGCCTTGACCACTTTAGGCGGAATAAGAGCCTCGTCAGGGTTGATCTCATGCTTATCCAGCAGCCGATCCATGTAGGAACCACGACGCGGGCGATTGTTTTCTTTCTCCTCGAGCCGCGGCTTCATTCGACGCGCCCAAAAATGCACGCCTCGCGTCTCGTCGGTAAACCGCTCCTCGACGTTGAAACGGCTAATGATCATATGGTTCCGATCTGGATAGCTCACGGGATAAAATGCAGCTTCAGGGCGCGCATGTTCGATCTCTCCCGTCTTTTGCAAAAAGTAGGTCACGGAGGCAGGGCCTGTAAAACCCCAATTTTGCGCAGTCATATGGACGGGGTGTCCAGCGTCACGCTCTGCTTCCAATTCACGGATTTGCCAAGGTTTCAACCACGGAGCAATGGCGTATTCATCTTTGAAAAAGTCCAGAAGTGCGTTGAGCGTTTCGCTCTCGCGCGGCAAACCCAAAACAGCATTGCACACCAACCCTGGCTTTTCCCAACCGAACACAAACCCAGACGGATCATCGAAAGGGCGATGACAATACATATCGGCATCGACCCAAATTTTGTCCGTTTTCTTGAGCAGATTGAGCCGCCACATATCAGCATGGATGGCAGGGCTGCCTGTGCGCACGTGGCGCAGCATCGGAGTAGATGGGTAAATCTCCTCGGCATCTGCGACATGCACACCTTTTGGCACATTAGGAATAGGTTCATAGGAATACAGGGTGATGTGATGCCCCATATCCGCAAAGCTCTTCAAACACAGCTGTTCCAGCCAACTCAATCGCCCACCGATCCAAAGAGACGCGATTTCTGGGAGTTGTTTCACCATAATAATGCCCTTAGCGCCGTAGGCGCCCCTCGTTACTTTGCCCCATGGATAGCATGGCATTAGTCACCTATCTACGCATATCGGAAGGCAACCGCATTCAATTTTCCTTAGACTACCCATGCCTCCCCAAAGCGTAAAGCATTGTCATTATACATAGAACAGCCCCCACCCAACTTGACTTAACGCCACCCATATGAGACCAATCAGGCCATAAAAACAGGCGTCTCAAGCGGTGAGCCACAGGTGCAAACCGGCCTTGGGATAACAGGTGGATACGAGTTTGAGTGCAGTTGGGATCACATGTGTCCGCGACGAAGGTCCGTGGCTTCTCGATTGGATTGCCCACCACCGCGCCCACGGTTTCACCCATTTCGTCATTGCATCACATGACTGTCTCGACGGATCGGACGCTATGCTTGACGCCTTGGATGAGGCGGGAATTATCACGCATCTGCGGTTCTCACCGAAAGCGGGCAAAGCCGTGCAATGGCAAGCCCTGCGCCTTTTGCAAGAACATCCGGCATATCGCGACGCCGACATGGCGCTCTTTTTTGACGCCGACGAATACCTTGTCCTGACAGAGGGGACGACCCTCGAAACCCTGTTGCCCGCAGAAGCCGACGCTGTGCCGCTGCGATGGCATCTGTTCGGAAACGGGGGGCATTCCGAGTGGGTAGACCGCCCCGTCACAGAGCGATTTACGAAGGGCAGTGCAAACGGAATACCCGTGCCCTTGGCGCATCTGTTCAAGTCGCTACACAGACCACAATCCTTTAACGGATTGGGCGTTCATCGCCCCAAAGGTCGCGCCACATGGTGGCTCGCGTCGGGCAAACCCGCCCACGACAAATTCAATGAATTGGAAGCGCTGATTCACTTACTCGGCGTGCCACAGCAAGACGAGCGTGCGTGGCTGAACCACTACTCCGTGCGCTCCATCGAAGAGTTCATTCTGAAATCGGATCGCGGGCTGCCAAACCATTTCAGAAAGCCCGTTGATGCAGGCTATTGGGCGCTGCGCAATTTCAACACGGTTGAAGACAAAAGGATCGCACCGATGCTTGACGCCAGCCGCAAGGAGCGTGCGGGATTGGCCGCGTTTGACGCGATGCATGACGCCTGTGTGGCCTATCACCGCGACCGCCTGTCCCGCCTCAAAAAAGACAAAGAAATCGTAGACTTGTTCTGGCAGTGTGAACTCATACCGACCTCGGTTGCCCCGTCAGGGGCGCGGTTTATGGCGCACATCGAAATGCTAAAGAACGCGGAGAGCAAAAAGACCGATGGCTAATTACGTCGCACACACCCTAAAGGCACAAGTCTTTGGGGATGTTATCTTGCTCGATGCCCTTGTGTCGGGCGAGACCACGGAGCTTTTCTTTCATCACGCCAGTGGTCTGACCGAACGCGTCGCTCGAAATCTGCTCTCCAAAGCGGAGATCAAATCTGTGGGCGGCGCAGCATGGATCACAGGCTCGACACCCACAGGCCCCGTAACAATGCCCGTGGGCGACCAGACGCGAGCCATCGCGTTTTCGACACCGACTCCCGAGTTAATGAGCGGACGCAATGTCGCCCTCGCCACACGTAACGGCGAGAGCGCGCATATGGTGTTGGACTGGCTACGCTTTCACATCACCCATCAAGGGCTCACAGGGGCGATCATCCTCGATCGCGCAGATCCCGACGCGAATGCGGCCTTTACCCAAGAGCTACAAGACGGGGTTGCCGCGCTCGACGCCGATCTTGTCGTGCTCCACCTTCACGCAACTGTTCCGCTCGGCAAGGACAGTCTCCCCCCCGAAGCGCATCCGTTTTCAACCCCTGGCGCACCGGGGAAAGACCGCATGGACATCCCCGCAAACGATGCATGGTCTGCGCCGCTGGCCGATGTTTTGGTCTATGAACTATTGCGACGCAAATACCTCGAACAGGCACGCGCCGTTGCCAATATCGAGGTCTATGATCTCGTGCCCAAAAGCGGCGACCTCACAATGTTCGATCTCGCACAGACGGCACCGAACGGTGTGGTGCAGCTGCTCGGGCGTCAGGCCTACCCATGGCGCGTAAAGGGCAACGAGCCGTCCTTTGCCGATCACATTTGCATTCAGTTTGACGAAACCCGCCGCCGTGCGCGGTGGTGTGCCGCCCCTGCCCGTCTGTCATCAGGGTCGGTTTTCCGTCTGATCCGCGTCGGCGGTGCGTCCCCCAAAGCAGGGTATGAGTTCTACCGCTTTATGGGACTTCGCCATCGCGCCCCCTCCGTGTCTAAAATCGTTCCGAAATCCTCACTGATCGAACATGCGCCACTCATAGAGATGTCAGAGGCCGAATGGGGCTATCAGCCCGTCTTGATGCCCGAGGAAACCGTGTCCAAGCCGCCACGCGGTGACAACTCTGTGGCCATTGTCACCTGTATGAAAAACGAGGGGCCGTTCATCCTTGAGTGGCTCGCCTATCACCGCGCCATCGGGGTCGAGGGGTTCTTGGTCTACACCAATGACTGCACCGACGGGACCGACACCTTCCTCGATCTGCTTCAGGAAAAGGGATACGTGCAGCACCGCGAAAACCCGTTCAAAGGCACAGGCCTCAAACCACAGCACGCCGCACTCCAAGCCGCCGAGCATGAAGAGGTTGTCGCAAATGTGGATTGGGCCATTTCGATGGATGTGGACGAGTTCATCAACGTCAAAGTCGGCGACGGCACCATGAGTGCGCTGTTCGACGCGCTACCTGATGCAAACCTGATTTCCTGCACGTGGCGTCTGTTTGGCAATGCGAACGTTCATGAGTACGAAGACAGCTTTCTACTTGAGCAATTCGACCGCGCCGCCCCTGAATTCGCCAACAAACCGCACCAAGCATGGGGCTTTAAAACCCTATTCAAGAATATCGGCCTGTTCAAAAAATTCGGGGTTCACCGCCCCAAGGGTCTCAAACCTCAAATTTGGGACAAAATCCGGTGGTATAACGGGTCAGGTAAACCCATGCCGCGCACAGAGTTTCGCAACGCATGGCGCTCCACCTCGGCGACCTACGGCTACGATCTGGTGCAACTCAATCACTACGCCGTTCGCTCGGCGGAGAGCTTCTTGGTCAAACGTGACCGTGGGCGTGTGAACCACGTGGATCGTGATCAAGGCCTTGCATACTGGTTTCGGATGAATAACAATTTCGAGCAAGAGACATCCATACAGCGCATGATCCCGAAACTGCGTGCCGAATTTGACCGTCTTATGTCCGACCCGGAGATCGCGGCCCAACATAAGGCCTGCGTTGCGGCGCACAGCGCGAAGATTGCCGAACTACGAGCCACCGAGACCTATACAAAGTTCTACAACGAACTGACGGGCCCACGGCTGGAAAAGCTCAGTCGCTTGCATACCCATTTCGGGGCCAATGTCTTCCTGAACGGGCCCGAATGCGTCCCGGATGAGGTGGTCGACAAAGACCCGAAGGAAAAATTCTTCTTTACGGTTGAGCGCGGAGAAACAGCACACTAAGGCGTGTGAAAGAGGAGGCAAACTGATGAAAGTCCATCTACATATCGGGGTGCATTTCACCAACACGACCCGCTTACTAAAGGCAGTACGCAAAAATGAACGCGTGTATCGCCGCCACGACGTCATCGCCCCTCCCGTCACTGCTTACCGCGCACAGATCGACGACATAGTCCAGCGCCTGAACGGTCAACCGGCCGCCCCTGAGGACAGCGAAGCATTCCTCAAAACGCTCACCGCAGGACAAACCGATGCCAGTGGCCTCATCATGATCGATGAACGGTGGTCTGGCCCCCTTGAACAGGCATTTGAAGAACGCATGCTCTACGCGGGTATTGCCGATCGTGTGCGGCGTGTCGCAAACGTGTTTACAGGCTCGGATGTGCGTCTATCCATGTCGATTATCAATCCCGCAACCTTTGTCGGCAGCCTTCTCGACAAGGGACGCGCAGCGGGTCAGGCGAATTGGTTTACCAAACACGTTCCCGCGCATGAGGTTTCATGGCTCCCCTGCATCGACCGCACACAGGAAGCCCTCCCCGATGTGCCTATCTCACTATGGACAGAAGAAGATGCCCCGCTGGTATGGGTGCGTATTTTACGCCATCTGGGCGATTTGGGCGATGATGTCACTATGCGCTCGCCGCTATCCGCAGTCCGCAGCATGTTATCTCATGAGGGTAGCGAACGTCTTTACGCTTATGCACAGAAATTTCCCCCCACGACCACCGAAGCCTTTGAGCGGATCGCCCTCGCGTTTCTCGACAAATACGAACAGGTCGACATCGTCGGTCCCGCCGAAGGCATTCCAGGATGGAACGAAGACGATCTCGAAGAGATCACAGCGGGATATGACGAGGACATCGCAGCCCTCTCCAAACGTGATGGCATCACAGTCATTCAGCCGCAGCAAGTCGCCGAGGATCTGGGCCTTAATCAATAAAAGACACGAAAACCGCCCCATATAAATCTAAATGATACTATAGGGCGTAAAATGTGGTAAGCTGAAGCATGCCACATATTCACCTTCGCCAATCAGATATCTTGGACAATGGAGCGACGTTCCACGTCTCACGTGCGGTTTTGAATCGCGCGCGCCCCAAAGCATTGCACACCCAAGACTACCATGAGCTTTTCTGGTTGGTGAATGGCAAAGCCCGTCTCCATCTAGAGGATCACAAGCACACTTTGATCGAAGGTGATTTGGTGTTTGTCCCTTGCGACACGCCCCATGGGCTGCAAGGCGTGGGTGAGGCCTGTCACATCGTCAATGTCATTGTGCTCTCGAACGAGGTAACCGCCCTTCTTAATCGCTATCCACGGGCCGCCGACTTTTTCGCGCCATCTGGACATGCGCCCGTGCTTCTGCATCGCGGTATCCGCGCCTTGTCACGGCTATCTTCTGCGGCTGTCACTCTTGAGTCTGCCCCCCGCACGACACTATCCCTTGAGGCGTTTTTGCTGCCCCTGATCTCGGAGCTTGTAGGCGACACCCGAAAGATGCCCGATGGCGTCCCCGCATGGCTCAAAACGGCATTGATTGCCGCGGACGACCCCGACACATTTCAGGACGGCGCAGCGGGTCTTGTGGCCGCCACAGGAAAATCACATGCGCATGTCTCGCGCTCGATGCAAAAATACTTCGCCATGACGCCATCCGACTACATCAACGCCCGCCGTATGGATCACGCCGCACGGCTCTTGGCGGGCACACCCGACTCGCTTGCGGAAATCGCCGAATCCCTCGGCATTTCCAACATGAGCCATTTTCACCGCCTGTTTCGGGCGCAATTCAACATGACGCCGCGTCGCTATCGCGAGAAAAATCAGAAGGGCGTCATTCAACCCGTTTGACCAACGGGTCAAATTCTTGTCTTTATTCTCAAGACCTGTCAGATTTGACGCGGAAAGAAGGATCACCCGATGACCGCCACACAGACCTCCGCCCCTCGCACCGACACGCCCGAGGCTATTTCGCAGCTTCCGCAACTCCACGAGCCGCGCAATCCCGGCATGGACCTCGACCTTGACTGGGTGCGCGGCGTGCAAGCCAACACCTCCGCCATCGAGCGGCGTTGCGCGACCTTGCCTGGCCGCAGAAGCGTCAAAAAAGACCACCAAGCGGCATGGCTGCTCAAAGCGATCACCATGATCGACCTGACCACCCTGTCGGGCGACGACACGGCAGGGCGCGTCAAACGGCTCTGCGCCAAGGCCGCGCATCCTGTGCGGGCCGACATCATGGCCGCTCTCGACATGCCCCCTATCACCACCGGTGCGGTCTGTGTGTATCACGACATGGTGGAAACGGCTGTGGCGGCTTTGGATGGCACAGGCATTCCTGTTGCAGCCGTGTCCACGGGATTTCCGGCGGGTCTGTCGCCGTTCCATTTGCGCGTCAAAGAGATCGAAGAAAGCGTGAAGGCAGGCGCCAAGGAGATCGACATCGTGATTTCGCGCCGCCATGTCCTTACGGGAAATTGGCAAGCCCTTTATGACGAGATGCGCGCCTTTCGCGAGGCCTGCGGCGAGGCCCATGTCAAAGCAATCCTGGCCACGGGTGAACTGGGCTCGCTGCGCAATGTCGCCCGCGCCTCTTATGTGTGCATGATGGCAGGTGCGGATTTCATCAAGACCTCGACAGGCAAGGAAAGCGTCAATGCCACCCTGCCCGTCTCGCTCACCATGATCCGCGCCATCCGCGATTATTATGAGCGCACGGGATACCGCGTCGGTTACAAACCCGCAGGAGGCATTTCCAAAGCGAAAGACTCTCTTGTCTACCTGTCGCTAATCAAAGAGGAGTTGGGCAACCACTGGCTATCTCCCCACCTGTTCCGCTTTGGCGCATCGTCGCTGTTGGGCGATATCGAACGCCAGCTTGAGCACCACGTGACAGGCCACTATTCCGCCGCTTGGCGTCACCCCATCGGTTAAGCCCGCCAGAAGGACCAAAGATATGACCGTTAAAGATATTTTCGAGACGATGGACTATGGCGCTGCTCCCGAAAGTGCGAGCGAAGCCTTGGCATGGATTGCAAACCGTGGCGGTATCGCGGGCAACTACGTGGATGGGACATGGGGGCCACTACGCGCCGACATCGACGTGATGAACCCCGCCACAGGCGAACGTCTCGCAGGGCTGACAAAATCCACGCCGGACGAGGTCGCCGCCGCAGTTGCCGCAGCACGTAAGGCACAACCCAAATGGGCCAAATTGGGCGGGCACAAACGCGCCAAGTTTCTCTATGCCATCGCGCGGCTCGTGCAAAAACATGCGCGGCTTTTGTCAGTCATGGAAACCTTGGACAACGGCAAGCCGATCCGCGAAGCCCGCGACGTTGATATCCCTCTGGTCGCGCGACATTTCTACTATCACGCGGGCATTGCCCAGTTGATGGACACTGAAATGAGCGACCGCGAGCCGCTTGGCGTTTGCGGTCAGATCATCCCGTGGAACTTCCCGCTGTTGATGCTCGCTTGGAAAATTGCGCCCGCGATTGCAGCGGGCAACACCGTGGTTCTCAAACCTGCGGAATACACATCGCTGACTGCGATGGTCTTTGCCGAGATTTGCACCGAGGCAGGTCTGCCCAAGGGCGTGGTCAACATCATCACGGGCGACGGGGACACAGGTGCGGCTTTGGTCGCCTCTGACGTCGATAAAATCGCCTTTACCGGATCGACAGGCGTCGGACGCGCCATTCGGACGGCCACCGCCGGAACGGGCAAATCGCTCACCTTGGAGCTGGGCGGGAAATCCCCATACATCGTGTTCGAGGACGCCGATCTGGACAGCGCTATCGAAGGATTAGTCGATGCGATCTTTTTCAACCAAGGGCAGGTCTGCTGTGCAGGATCGCGCCTCTTGGTCCAAGAGGGCATCGCGGAGGACTTCCATCGCCGCCTGATCGAACGCATGTCAAAACTGCGCATTGGCAACCCGCTTGATAAATGTATCGACGTGGGCGCAATCGTTGATCCTGTACAGCTTAATCGCATCAAAGAGCTGATGGCCAAGGGCGGGGCAGAAGGCACGGTTCATCAACCCTGCTCCGCGCCCGAGGGCTGCTATTACCCGCCCACCTTGGTCACGGGATTGCATAGCTCGTCCATGTTGATGCAGGAAGAAATCTTCGGGCCTGTTCTGGTTTCCACCACCTTCCGCACGCCCGCCGAGGCCGTGCAGGTCGCCAACGACACGCGATACGGTTTGGCCGCATCCGTGTGGTCCGAAAACATCAACCTTGCGCTCGACATTGCGCCAAAACTGGCCGCAGGTGTGGTTTGGATCAACGGCGCGAATATGTTCGATGCAGCAGCCGGATTTGGCGGCGTGCGTGAAAGCGGATTTGGTCGCGAGGGCGGATGGGAAGGCATGATGGCCTACACCAAACCCGCGGGCAAAACCGTGGCAATCAAGCCAGCGACCAAGCATCTCAAGCCCGACGCCGTGGCCGTCCTCGATCTCGACCGCACCTCGAAACTCTACATCGGAGGCAAACAATCGCGCCCTGACGGAGGTTACTCTGAGGCGGTCTTCTCCCCCAAAGGCAAACTGCTCGGTCATGCGTCACTGGCCAACCGCAAGGACGTGCGCAACGCTGTCGAGGCCGCGCACGCAGCAAAGGGGTGGAGCAAAGCCACCGCGCATTTGCGGGCGCAAATTCTGTATTATGTGGGTGAGAACCTCTCTGCGCGCAGCGACGAATTTGCCGCACGGATTTCGGCCCTCACAGGCACACCAAACGGCAAGGCACAGGCAGAGGTCGAAGAGGCCATTTCGACACTGTTCACCTTTGCAGCGTGGTGCGACAAATACGACAGCTCGGCCAAGCCCGTGCCAATGCGCGGCGTGGCCCTCGCGATGAAAGACCCCGTTGGCGTGATCGGCGCATTCTGTGATGATCGCCCGCTTGGCGGCCTGATCGACGTGATCGCCCCTGCCATCGCGATGGGCAACCGCGTGGTCGCCGTGGCCTCCGAGGCCTATCCGCTCGCCGCCACCGATTTCTATCAGGTGCTCGACACATCCGACGTGCCTGCGGGCGTGGTAAACATCCTTACGGGCAGCCACAGCGAGTTGGCCAAGCCTCTCGCTGGTCACTTGAACGTCGATGCTGTCTGGTCGTTTTCCTCCGCCGATCTGTCATCCACGATCGAGCGCGAAAGCGCGGGCAATTTGAAACGCACATGGGTGAACAACGGCCAGAGCCGCAGCTATCCCGCGCGGGAATGGCTTGCCCATTCAACCGAGATCAAAACGGTTTGGGTGCCCTACGGCGAAGGCTAATCTGTCAGGTCAGCGTTTCTTGCTGAACCATCCCTTGATGCCACGAGCAGTGTCACGGGTACGCTCGGTCGCGTCGTCCCATGCCTCGTCCACATCCTCGACCAGAGGATCAATGGTGCGTTCACGAAACTGTAGCCACATACGACGGATGAGCAAAAGAACGGTCGCAAAGAAGATCAAGAAGACAATGTTGAACCACGGAATGATCCGAACGTCCGGACCCTCGACTGCTTTGAACGCGATGGCATTTGGGAAGATCGACAAGATCTCGTTGCGCCAACCATAGTGCGTGACCGAATACCATTCGGGCGCGGCTTTCGTCGAAATGGCGTCGTTGGCCTCGGTATAGAGATTGGCCGTATCGAATTTGAAATAAGGCGGCCATCCCCAACCTGTGTCCTCATTCCGGTAAACCATCGATTTTCCGTTGGGATAGACTGCCTGAATGAATTGAACATCACGGGTTTGGTTGGTGGTCGAGCCATTGTCGGGCGCTTGCCAGAACATCGTCGTCCAACCTGTTAGATCTTGGCGCTCTTCATAGGTGTTCACGATCCGCACAATATCGTGCTGCGGCAAAACATAGTGAAAGAAACCGCCCACAAAGAGCACAACAAGGGTAACAAAGGTCCATTTAACGTAGCGCATTGGCGGCAGGCCTCACATGAAGTTCGTTATAAAGAAAATCGCACAAAATGCGATTAGGGGAAGGATGTAGACCAGAAGCAGAAGCTTTGGCCGAAAGGAGGCTTTATAGGCCTCCAGCCCAGCTTCGACATAGGCATCGCGGTCGCCTTTTTCACCCTCTTCGGCCCACTCATATTCCAATCGTTCGCGCATCAGAGAACGGGTGTAGATTGTGAGCAACAGATACAGAACGGTCAGTCCGGCAAATCCGAACAAGAAAAAGCGGAAAAATCCAAGCATGGGTCTTATCCCCGAAATAGGTCTGCGCCCAGTTTACGCCGCATGTGCGAAAAGTGCGAGGCTTATTGGGTGTTCGGTCCTTGCCCCACGCGCATTCCGTCCTGCGCATTGAGCCGTTCAATGCGTTGCGCCACCGAGAACCACCCAAGCGCCAGCATCGGCCCCAGACAATCACCGCCGATGCCGCGCGTTTGAGAAAATAGACCACTGTGACAACGGGCGCTGCGACACCCGCAGCGGCCACGGGAGCGCCGCCCAATCCGTATAGCCCCGCCATCATAGCGGCGGTGCCCCACCACAGCACCACAGCCGAAACACATGTCGCATAGATGGCGTGTCGCTGTCTGCGCGCCCGCTTTGGCGTCAACAGACGAGGGAGGTAGTACCCGCATACGGCCATGACCGTGACGGGTAAAGCCACCGTTAGAATAAAGCTCGCGTCGATCATCGCGCCCACGTGCTCACGCGCACCGCCTCACGCCATTTCCTTGGCAATTACAGCGCTCAAACGAGTGATACCCTCGACGATTTTCGCCGCAGACGACATTGAGAAGTTGAGCCTCAACGTGTTGGCGTTGGAGCCATCCGCGTAAAAGGCACCGCCAGGGACAAAGGCAACATTTGCCAGCAGAGCTTTTTCCAACAGGGCCTTCCCATCCATTCCTTCGGGCAATGTCACCCAGACAAACATGCCGCCCTCGGGTTTGCTCCATTGCACGCCCTCGGGCATATGTGCCGCCAACGCGTCGAGCATGGCCCGCATCCGCGTGCCGTACACCTCGCGTAGTGTCTCGACGTGGCTGTCAAAAACCGATGCGGCGACCTGTGCCACGGCGATTTGGTTGATCGTGGCGGTTTGCAGGTCTGCGGCCTGTTTGGTTAGAACAAGCTGCGCGATGACAGGCTTGGCCGCGACCACCCAACCAACCCGCAATCCGGGTGCAAGGGTTTTGGAGAATGAACCGAGATAGATCGTGCGACAGGCATCAATGTCGCCCTTTTGCGCGACCTCAAGCGCCAATATCGCAGGGCTCGCCTCACCAGTGTAACGCAGGGACTGGTAGGCAGCATCCTCGATCACAGCGCACTCAAGTGCCTCTGCACGATCCAGAATGGTGCGGCGCTCCGCTTCTGTCAGCGTGATGCCTGTCGGGTTGGCAAAGTCTGGGGACAGGTAGGCGAACTTAACATCTCCCCCTGCGTTCTCGGCCTCAGCGGCGATCTGGTCGGGCGCGCGGTTATCGGCAGGATCAAGACGATCATAGCGCGGCTCATAGGCGTTGAACGCGCCCAGTGCGCCCAAATAAGTTGGCCAACCGACGAGGGCGGTATCGTTTCGGTCGAGAAAGAGTTTGCCCAGATAGTCGAGCGCCTGCTGCGAGCCCGCGGTGATGAGGATGTTATCGCGGGTACACGGGACACCGAGCGTGGCCATATGTGCCGCGATCCAATCGCGTAGCGGCGTATAGCCCTCGGAGGTCGAATACTGCAACGCAACCCCTGCCGCTTGCTCGGAAAGCGCGGTAGTCATTGCTTCGGAAAAGGCTTCGCGCGGGAAATACGCAGGATCAGGAATACCGCCCGCAAAGGAAATGATGTCGGGCTGATCCAACAGTTTCAACAGTTCACGGATTTCAGATGCCGTCATACGCGATGTACGGTTGGCAAAGAGGTGATTCAGCGACATGGCACTTCTCCTGATAGACGTACGTGTGTCGCGCAGATTGTAATTTAAGTCAATATAGCTGACATAAATTTAAACATATTTACGCACCTCCTCAACATAGGTGCGCCCGCAGTCGGAACAACTGCGGGCGCATACAAATCACGTCGGGGAAGGACGACGCGTTTGGCGTAGTTTTGCGTTAGACCTCAACGGTCTCTGCTGTGGCGTCGGCCTCAATCGCCTTGTGCGTCTGAGGCGCACCCTTGGCGATCTCGATGCGCCGCGGTTTGAGCGCTTCGGGAACTTCACGGACCAAGTCGATATGAAGCATTCCGTTCTCGTGTGACGCACCTGTGACCTTCACATGATCAGCGAGGTGGAAACGGCGCTCGAACGCGCGTGTGGCGATGCCACGATGCAGATAGGTTTTATCCGACTCCGCCGTGCTATCCGATTTACGTCCCGAAATCACCAGAGCATTTTCTGTTTGCTCGATGGTAATATCGTCCGACGCAAATCCTGCCACGGCGATCGAAATGCGCCATCCGTCTTCAGCCGTTTTCTCGATATTAAAAGGTGGGTAGCTGGGCTGGCTGACATCTTGGGTCAGCATACGGTCCATAAGGTCGGCGATTTGGTCAAAGCCGACAGACGCACGGTAAAGTGGTGCAAGATCAAAGTTTCGCATGGGTATCCTCCTTTGAGCGATCCATAGGTTTAGCCTTCCCATAGCGTGCCATACGCGGGACAGGCGAAAGGCCGGACCCTTTCAAAGGCGTCCGACACTATCAAATTTGGGAATGGAGAATTGGAGTTTCAAGAGGGCAAGAAACGAGATCCTAGTCTTCGGTTTTCCCGACGACATATGTGGCCTCGGAAATCTCGTCCAAAAGGTCATGCGGCAATTCAACCTCAACCTTCTTGAAGAACCGCCGTTCACTCGACGCCAGTTTCATCAGGCGATCCAGTTGGCCTTCCAATGCGGTCCCGACGGATACTTTACGGCCTTGAAACTGTGCCTTGGCGGAGACAACGGAGACGATCTTCGGGCGACCGTTGCTCATTGAAAAAATCGGCGCACCTGACGAGCCAAAATCGACATCGCACGAGGTAACAAGCACACCGCCCTGCTTGGCCAAGACACTACAGGTCTCTTGCAGTGAGGCCGCTTGCGAACGGTAACGGGCATAGGACACAACGCCGACCTGTTGCCCGCTCTTTGCCGATGAGGCGACATCGAAGGGAACAACCGTTCCATCCCGCACTGGGCGGTCCAATTCAATTAGGGCTAGATCGCGGGTCAAACGCCCCTTTTTGTTCGCAGCATTGATCGAGAATTCAGGATGGATGATGGCACGGCGCACATTGCGGTAGGCCTGTGCATGTCCATTCCTGAAGCCCGCACGAAATGTAATCACCGACGGATCATGACGTTCGTGCGTTTTGATGTCGTACATGCAATGCGCTGCCGTCAAAACCAGTGACGGCGTAATCAACGCACCCGTACAAAAGCTTTCCCCCGCGAAATCCAAACGACCGACAGCTTCCCATCCTCGACTGTCATCGACCGTTCTAAACTTTTTGAGCTGGCTATCCGCATGTGCTTGGCCAGAAAAAAATGCCAACACTAGGATTGTCAGAAATCTCACCATAAGTTGTCCCCATGTCCTGTTCGGACTCATCTCTAATGAGCAATCTAGGCGCGATTATGTCAGATTTGAAAACAATTTAGGCGGTTTGGGGCCGCCTGTTGCCCAATCGAGCAACTCAACCGTATGCACGACCGGCACATTCAGGCCATCCCCCAACTGCATCATGCAGCCGATGTTTCCCGTGGCCACAACATCTGGGGTCTTCTCCGAGATTGCATTTATTTTCCGCTCTTTAAGGTTTTTTGAGATTTCAGGCTGCAAAAGATTGTAGGTGCCCGCAGATCCGCAACACAGATGCGAATCGCGTGGCTCCGTGACGGCGAATCCCGCCTGTTTGAGCAGGTCTTTTGGGTAGGTCTTGATCTGTTGCCCGTGTTGCAAAGAACAAGCGGCGTGATAGGTCACTTTCATCTCCTGCGCCCCGTCGCAATGGGCGGCCAAATCGAGTGTCATCAAAACTTCGGAGATGTCTTTTGCAAGACCTGCGACCACCGCGGCATCCTCGGCCAAGGGGTCGTTGCGAAACATATGGCCGTAGTCCTTTACGGTTGTGCCACAGCCCGATGCGTTGATCACAACAGCATCCAACCCCTCTCCACGCACTTCCGCCATCCACGCTGAAATGTTCTTTTTGGCGGAGGCATGGGACAGACTTTCCTTGCCCATGTGGTGGGTCAGCGCTCCGCAGCATCCTGCCCCTTTGGCCACGACCACATCACAGCCAAGCCGTGTGAGCAGGCGAATGGTCGCGTCGTTAATATCGGTATCCAGCGCCTTTTGCGCACAGCCTGTCATCAGGGCCACACGTTTTTTGCGTTCGCCTTGTGCGGAAAACACCTGAGCATCATCATTGCGCGATACGGGTGGGATGACCTTTGGCGCCATCGCCAACATCGCCTTGAGGCGCGGGTCGGGAATGAGGTGGCGCAACGGCTTGCCGATCTTGGCGCCCAAGAGCGCAAGACGGAACCGTGACGGGTAGGGAATGATCCGCGCCAAAGTCCATCGCAACATCCTATCCATCAGAGGGCGCTTGTAGGTTTTCTCCACATGTACCCGCGCATGATCAATGAGGTGCATATAGTGGACGCCCGACGGGCAGGTGGTCATACAGGCCAGACACGACAGGCAGCGATCAATGTGTTTGACGGTCTTTTCATCCGCAGGGCGGTCGTTTTCCAACATGTCCTTGATCAGGTAGATGCGCCCGCGCGGGCTATCCAATTCATCGCCAAGAACCGCATAGGTCGGACAGGTCGCCGTGCAAAACCCGCAATGCACACAGGAGCGCAGAATTTCATTGGCCCGCTCAATCGCAGGATCAGCCAGTTGTTCGGGGGTAAAATTCGTCTGCATTAGCCCATCATCCCACGATTGAATTTCTGATCTGGATCGAATTTGCGGCGCAGGCCCTCTGACAGCTTGGCCACCACTGTGTTCTCAGGATGGAATACGCCGAGGCGGCGTTTTGTCTCGTCACTGCCCCGTATCAATGTGGCATGGCCCGCGCCCATCTTGGCCCGCACATCCGTGCCCGCCTGCGTGAGCAACCAAAGCCGCCCGCCACCCCAGTCATAAATGACATCCTCTGGTTGCACCGCAGCCACCAACGCGGGGGCGTCTGACGGCTTAACGGCCACGCGCCACACATCGTTTGAGGAAGCTTGGAAGCGCGTCACATCACGGATCGCGCCCCATGTTGCACGATTGGCCTCCGCATCCCATTCAATTGTGCTGCTCCCAAATGTGGCAAGCGCCGATTGCAGGGCCCCCATTCGGTAGGAGACCGCGCTCTCAAATCCTTCAAGACGGATCAACGTCCGCGCAGGCTCGCCATTTTCACCGCGCAAATGCGCCGCCCCTGTGACGTCAAAGGGCGTACCAAGGGCAGCGGACATCGCGGACACCGCATCTGGCTCGGACAGGTCTTCGATGACCAATGTCGCTGCCACCTCAGGGATCGACTGGACCTTGAGGCTCACTTCGGTGAGCAGCCCAAGCGTACCGTGGCTCCCCGCCATGAGTTTGACCAGATCAAGACCGGTGACATTTTTCATCACCCGCCCACCGCTCTTGATCACCCGACCGAGCCCATCGACAAAGCCCACTCCGAGACAAAAGTCGCGACATGCGCCCACGCCCACACGGCGCGGCCCAGAAGCATTCGAGGCAACGACACCGCCAATGGTGGACCGACCGCTGCGCCCCAACAGCCCCCGAAAATCGGGGACTTCAAACGCAATGCGTTGACGCTCGGCCGCGAGCATTTTGCCTATCTCCTCCACAGGAACGCCCGCCGACACGGTCAGGGTCAAAGCCCCGGGGTCGTAATCCCACGTAGCATCACTTGCCGTGAGGGTTTCCCCCTCGGCGAGGCCAATTCTACGTGTGTCGCCTCCCTGAACGACAAAGGGGCCACCGTCACGCACACGGGTTGAGACATCGGCTTCCCATGCGGCGAATTCGGGGTGCTTTGCGCCAAGAATGCTCATGCCCGCATCCTCCGCGCATTTGATGCCGCGAGCGGGAAGACCTTGGACGGGTTCAAAATCCATGTCGGATCAAACACGTCCTTCACGGCCATTTGTGCGTCGAGATCATCAGGCGCGAATTGGTGGGTCATCAGATCGCGTTTCTCAACACCCACCCCATGTTCTCCGGTCAGACACCCGCCCACATCAACGCAGAGCTTGAGGATTTCCGCGCCAAGCGCTTCGGCACTTTCCAATTGCCCCTCTTCATTGGCATTGAACAAGATCAGCGGGTGCATGTTACCGTCGCCCGCGTGGAACACGTTTCCGACCATATGGCCGTATTGCTCGGACAACTCACCGATGCGCCGCAGTACTGTTGGCAGTTCGCCCACGGGAATAGTCCCATCGAGACAGATATAGTCGCCCATCTGCCCCATCGCCCCAAACGCCGATTTGCGGCCGAGCCAGATCCGCGCTGCCTCCTCCTCACTTTGGCTTTCGCGGATTTCAACAGGGTTGTGACGTTTGGCGATGTCGATGATGCGGGCCAGTTGGTCGGTCATTTCCTGCGCCGAGCCTTCAACCTCAATAATCAAAAGCGCCTCGCAATCAGGATAACCCGCTTTGGCAAAGGCCTCTGTCGCACGAATAATCGGACGGTCCATGAACTCGATCGCGACCGGATTAAGCCCCGCACGGATAATATCCGCGACACAGGCCCCCGCCACTTCGTTGCTGTCAAACCCCATCAACACGGGGCGCGCGCCTTCGGGTTTCGGCAAAATGCGCAGGGTAGCCTCTGTAACAACACCGAGCTGGCCTTCCGACCCACAAATCAGTCCGAGCAAATCCAAACCCGCAGCATCCGAATAGGCCCCGCCGATTTCGACGATCTCGCCATCGGCCAGAACCATCGTGACGCCAAGCAGGTTGTTCGTCGTCACACCGTATTTGAGGCAATGCGCCCCGCCGGAGTTCATCGCGATATTACCCGCAATGGCGCAAGCCAATTGGCTCGACGGATCAGGCGCATAGAAAAAGCCGTCACCTTCGACGGCCCCTGTAACGCTGAGGTTGGTCATGCCCGATTGCACCCGCACGAACCTGTTGGGGTAGTCGATTTCGAGCACCTCACGCAGACGCGCCACGCCGAGGATCACCGAATCCGCGGTTGGCAATGCCCCGCCCGCAAGTGACGTCCCCGACCCGCGCGGCACCACCGGCACACCCATATCATGGCAAATGCGCATAACATCGGAGACCTCTTTGGTCGTGCGCGGCAGCACCGCCACCAAGGGCGCACATTTATAGGCCGTCAGCGCATCGCATTCATAGGCGCGAATCTCTTCCGGAGCGTCGATCACAGCGCTCGCGGGCAACACCGCGCGAAGCCGCGTGACCAATTCGGGTTTGCGCGCAAGCACGGCGGCATTGGGGGTCGGCATATCCATAGGTCAGCTCCGAAAATGATTTCGCGACGCGATTGGTAAGTTTTTATAACCAATTTTTTCCTATAGCAACACGCCTTCTATCACGCTAAATCATCTTTCATGGAACTTCTTGAACAGCTTCATTTTTTCTCCGTCCTCGATGGGGTCGCCGTCGGTCTTTTGCTTGTCGCTTGGATTGGCATCGGTCTTATCATCGAGAATCCCCCCGCCAAGCTCCCCTCGACGTCTCACCTTGTCGCCGACTACAGGCGCATGTGGATGGTTCAGATGATCACGCGAGAGCCGCGTATTTTCGATGCCGCGGTCCTCGATAGCCTGCGCCAAGGCACCGCGTTTTTCGGCTCGGCTTGTCTTATTGCTATCGGCGGTGGGCTTGCAGCGATGTCGAACACGGAACGTCTGCGCGGCGTAGCCGAGGATTTGACGCTCGATGCGCCCTCAATCATTTGGGAAGTGAAAATTCTGCTCGCTCTGATCCTGATTACCAATGCATTTTTGAAATTCATTTGGTCCAATCGCCTGTTCGGTTACTGCGGTGTCGTCATGGCCTCAGTGCCAAACGAGATTGACGCCCCTGAAACCCTACCCCGCGCACTAAAGGCTGGGGAGTTGAACATCGCGGCGGCACGCGCCTTTAACCGTGGGTTGCGGGGCATTTATTTCGCACTTGGCGCCTTGGGATGGTTGCTCGGACCTATTGGCCTAATCGTGACGACCTGCGTCACCGTCTTTATCCTGCTGCGCCGCGAATTTGCTTCGGCATCGCGGCTTGTCCTGATGGAACGAGAAGAATAACCCCTACCCCCATTTCGATGGCCGTGCGCGATACTGTGACGGGCTTGCGCCGATGTGGCGTTTGAACTGGCGTGAAAAGAAATAGGGGTCGGAATACCCCAATTCTTCGGCAACCTGTTTGACCGTCAGCCCCATATCAAGCCGCCGAATGGCGTATTCCATCCGCTTTTGCTCGCGGTACTTCTGCGGCGTCATGCCAATGCGATCCCGAAAGGCACGGCGAAAATAGTCCTTGTTATAAGGTACCTCGGCCAAGGTTTCCTCAAAGACATAGCCCAACGGATCGGAGGCCAATTGCGAGGCCACCATAATGATGTGGACGGAAAGCTGATCCTGCGACGTCGGCATCGACGGCTCGTCTTTCCAACTTTGGAACGCTTCCTCTAAAAAGGCCAAGAGGATAACCATGAACTGGTGGTGTTGACTAACATCCGTAGCGCGGTCGGTATCTGCTTTGAGACAAAGTTCAACAATGGGTTTGATATTGTCCCAGTTCTTGAACCGCGCCTTATACGACAGGTTCATGGTGCTGATGACGTCGCCCCGGTTGAACAGGTTGAGCGTGAAATGCTGCGCCATGCCTTTGTAGGTAGGGTGCCCGTCAAGGAACCGCCCCCGAAACCGCGTAAACGACGGGATGAGCAAGGCCTCGCCCTCCTCCATCTCAAACGTCGTCCCCTCGATCTCATAAAGCGCCTTACCCTCAAGGACCATAATGAGGTCATGCACGGGCACGACTTTATCCACGCTCCACTCGGGGCCGTGAACCATCGGAATGGGCGAGCGGGCCAATTTGAGACGCAGCGCATCCATTGGCATTGAGACAAGTGAGAAATGTTCGCTTTTGTCCATCCTTTTATCCTGTAGCGCACATGTCCGCCTGCGTCACCCCCTACTAGTATACCAATCAGAAGAGGAATCGCAGTTGGCCTTTGCCATATTTTGGGTAAGCTGCGGTATTTAAGGGGGAAATGACCGAACGGCCTTTATCAGTTTTTTGAAAGCCTTCGGCATGAGAAGTTTGACATGAACGTTTTCGAACATAAGGCACATCGCGACACTGCGCCCTTTGCGGGAGGCAGCGATAATGGGCGGTGATAGCAAATATCTCGGCCTTTGGTATGTGGCTCCCTATCTGATCGGCCTGTTGATGTTCACAGGCTTTCCGTTTGTGGCGTCGTTCTATCTGAGCTTCACAGACTATGACTTGATGTCAAAGCCTGAATGGACGGGTTTGGACAACTACGTCAAACTGTTCACCCACGATCGCACCTTTGACAAATCGCTCAAGGTGACACTGATCTACGTGCTCACCACGGTGCCGCTCAAACTCACCTTTGCGTTGTTCATTGCCGTGGTGCTGAACTACCGCCTCAAAGCGATCAACCTGTTTCGCACGGCCTATTATGTGCCCTCCATCCTCGGTGGCTCCATCGCTATCGCTGTGTTGTGGCGCTATATTTTTGCCGATACGGGCCTCGTGAATATGGCAATCATCGCCCTGGGCGGCGAGGGAATTAACTGGTTCGGTGATCCCGAAAATGCGTTGTTTACGATTACACTGTTGCGGTGTTGGCAGTTCGGATCAGCAATGGTTATCTTTCTCGCCGCCCTCCAATCCGTTGACAAATCACTCTACGAGGCCGCCGCAATCGACGGTGCAGGCCCGTGGCAGATTTTCCGCAACATCACCTTGCCGCTCATCACGCCCGTGATCTTTTTCAACCTGATCATGCAAACCGTGCAAGCGTTCCAAGAGTTCAATGGCCCCTACATCATCACCCAAGGCGGCCCGCTCAAATCCACGTATCTTTTACCCCTCTATATCTACGACGAGGCGTTCAAGAGCTTTGACATGGGCTATGCCTCGGCCATCGCATGGGTGCTCTTTGCCATCATCATGGTGCTGACACTCATCGCGTTCTGGTCGTCGAAAAAGTGGGTCTATTACGCTGGCGACAAGAGGAGCTGATCTGATGACTGCGCTCGACCAACTCCCCGATACCGCGAAGGGAAAGCACCGCGAGCTTTCCCCGATGGAACTCAAGCTGCGCCGCAAAGCGCGGATCAACTCGACCCTGCGCTACACCATGCTGACGGTGATCGGTCTCCTTATGATCTATCCGCTGATCTGGCTGATTGGTGCGTCGTTCAAAACCAATGCCGAGATGTTTTCGTCGCCGTCGTTCTGGCCCAAAGAGCCGACTATTCAGGGCTACATTGATGGTTGGAAAACCTCGACGCCTTACACCTTTGGCAAGTTCTTTATGAACTCGTTGCTCATCATCATTCCCAAGGTGATCGGCACCGCGATTTCCTGCACACTCGTCGCCTACGGCTTTGCCCGCTTCGACTTTCCAGGCAAGAAATTCTGGTTCGCAACCGTGATCGCCACGCTGTTGCTGCCCAATGTTGTGACGCGCATTCCACAATACCTTCTGTTCCGCGACATCGGATGGCTCGATAGCTTCCTGCCGCTTTGGGTGCCCTCGGCACTCGCAGGGGACGCCTTCTTTGTTTTCATGGTCATTCAGTTCTTGCGCGCCATTCCGCGCGACATGGAAGAAGCCGCACGGGTAGACGGCGCCAACACCTTCCAGACGCTGATCTTCATCGTCGTGCCTATGTTGATGCCCGCGCTGATCTCCGTCTGCCTCTTCCAATTCATGTGGACGATGAACGATTTCCTCGGGCCACTGATCTACATCTCGTCGGTTGAAAACTACCCGATCAGCCTCGCGTTGAAACTGTCGATCGACACCACAGAAGCGTTCGCGTGGAACCAAATTCTCGCCATGTCGGTGTTGGCCCTCGCGCCCTCACTCTTGGTGTTCTTTGCAGCGCAGAAATATTTCATCGAAGGGATCTCGTCAGGGGGGGTCAAAGGCTGATGGCTGAACTAAAACTAAGAGCGGTCGAAAAGACCTACGGCAATGGCTTCAAGGCCGTGCATGGCATTGATCTTGATGTGGCAGAGGGCGAGTTTATGGTTCTCGTTGGCCCTTCGGGCTGCGCCAAATCCACCACCTTGCGCATGATTGCCGGCTTGGAAACCATCACGGGTGGCGAAGTCACCATCGGCGGCCAAGTGGTCAATGATCTGGTTCCGGGCAAGCGCGGCATCGCGATGGTGTTCCAGAACTATGCGCTCTACCCGCATATGAAAGTGCGGCGCAATCTGTCCTTTGGGCTCAAACTCAAACGCAAACCCAAAGCTGAGATCGAGGCGGCAACAGGCGAAGTTTCAGGCATTCTTGAAATCGAGGAGTTGCTTGACCGTTTGCCCAAACAACTGTCGGGCGGACAGGCACAACGTGTGGCCTTGGGGCGCGCACTCATCAAACACCCAGAGGTGTTTTTGTTTGATGAGCCACTGTCCAATCTCGACGCCAAACTGCGCGCCTCCATGCGGGTGCGCATCACCGATTTGCACAAACGTCTACGGGCCGAGGGACGTCCTGCGACTGTGGTCTATGTGACCCACGATCAGGTCGAGGCGATGACGATGGGCGACCGTATTTGCGTCATGAAAGATGGTCACATCATGCAAGTGGCCGATCCCGAAACGCTTTACGCCCGCCCTGCAAACGCCTTTGTCGCGGGGTTCATCGGAATGCCTGAAATGAATCTCGTGCCCGCTCGCTTGGTCAAAGGCAAGACACCCTCATTGACGCTCGATGGTCAAACAATCGCGGTGGAGGACGAACTCAAGTCCCGCATTACCAGCACCGAAGGAGACGTGACGCTCGGCATTCGTCCGCAGCACCTTGATGTGGTGCCTTTGGGCACAAGCAACGCGTTTGCGGCGCAGGTCACGCACCTCGAATTCATGGGCCACGAAGTCAACCTGCACGCCCGCGTTGGCGATGCGAGCTTTGTCGCAGTCATTCCCTCCGAGGCTTTCGATTCCTCGTGGCAACAAGGGGCAAAGGTGGGGCTCAAACCCCGTGCAGCGCGTATTCACCTGTTCGATGCCGAGACGACCGAAAACGTCTCACTCGGTGCGGACGCTTAAAACGATCCATAGATGGTTACCAAGGGAGGAACCGAACATGACCCGTAAAATCCTGAGCCTCGTGCTCGCTACAACGACGCTGGCAGGGGCGGCAAATGCCGCTGATCTGCGCATGAGCTGGTGGGGTGGTGACAGCCGCCACGAAGCCACCCAAGCCGCGCTCCAAATCTGCGGCGAGAAACACGGCCACACGATCAAGCCCGAATTCACGGGTTGGGGCGGCCACTTTGAAAAAGTCACCACCCAGATCGCGGGCGGCACAGAAGCCGACATCATGCAAATCAACTGGCCGTGGTTGCCAATTTACTCCGCAGACGGCAACGGTTTTGCCGATCTGAACACCCTGTCCGATCAAATCGACCTGTCCAACTGGTCCGCCGACCAGATCGAAGCAGGTTCCATGAATGGCAAACTCAACGGTCTTCCGATTTCCACAACAGGTCGCCTGTTTGTGTTTAACAAAACCACCTTTGACAAAGCGGGCCTCGCCCTTCCCACTACATGGGATGAGCTCTTGGCTGCCGGTCCCATCTTTGCCGAGAAACTTGGTGCTGATTACTATCCGTTCGAAGCAACATCGCTCGACGCGGCTTTGATCGTGACACTGTACGGCACGCAGATGACAGGCAAGGCACTCATTGACCCCGTCACCAACGAGATCAATTGGACCAAGGACGAGTTGGTTAAAGCCATTGAGTTCTATCAATCCCTCGTGGACAATCACGTCATCCAGTCGTGGAAAGAACAGGCCAGCACAGGCGTCAAGGCGCTGCACGAAAACCCTGCATGGGCTTCGGGTAAAATCGCAGGCACCTACCAGTGGGATTCCACATACTTCAAAATCTCCACACCACTCGAAGAGGGTCAGGAATTGGCCTACGTCGATCTGTTGAGCCAAGACGGTCAAAAGACCGCAGGCATCTACCGCAAAGCGTCGATGGTGTTCTCGATTTCCAAGAACTCCAAAGACCCTGTGGCTGCGGCTGAAATCGTGAACTGTTTGCTAAACGAAGCAGAGGGTGTTGACGCGATGGGCGCTGCGCGTGGGGTTCCGGCCTCTGCCGCAGCTCGCGCACGTTTGCTTGAGACCGACGGTATCAAGAAAGAACAGATCGACGCACAACAGCTCGTTTTGGATGCCGAAGGCCCTGCAATCCACCCCTTCATGGAGCACCCCGATGTGCGTTCCGCGATGCAAGATAACCTCGAGCTGTTTGCATACGGTGAAATCGACGCAGCCGCCGCTGCCGATGAGATGATCTACGGCATCCAAGAAGCCCTCGACGATATCTAAGCACCTCTCAATGGACGCCGCATTCAGTTGCGGCGTCCCCCTCCTCTTTTCATGGAATAATGGAATGGCCACGCTAGAGAGCCTTTGCGTGACGTCGCGGACTGCGACTGTCCTTTTGACGCCTGATGGCGCTCGTTTCACCCTGCCCGCCCCCATCGCGTGGCGCGTAACGGAAGCGACGGGCGCCGTTGTGGCGACAGGTACAGCCGTACATGCCCCCGTCTTTATCGAAGACCTCACACCCGCATCCGACTACACATTTACCTGCGATCTGGGATCTCTTTCGATCACCACGCCCGCCTGTGCGGGATTGATCGACGCTGCAACCTTCGGCGTAAACACCACCGCAAATGCGACAACAAACGCCGCTGCATTCGCCCGCGCCATCGCGGCTGTGCCAACGGGCGGGACGCTCACCGTTCCTGCAGGCATTTATGCGACCTATCCATTGTTTCTCAAATCCGACATGACGTTCTATCTGCCCGAAGGCGCGCAACTCGCTGCTCCCGAGACACGGCACGATTGGCCCATTCTGTCGGCATATGATGACCGAGACCGCGTTCTTGGCACATGGGAAGGCCAGCCCGAACCCTGTTTTGCCGCACTCATCACGGCCATAGATGCCAACGGATTACGTCTCACAGGCCGCGGCGTGATCGACGGCGGCGGGGACCGCGGCGATTGGTGGACATGGCCAAAAGAGACCCGGGACGGCGCGCGCCGTCCGCGCACTATCCATCTGGCCTATTCCGACGATGTACATCTGTCTGGCCTGACGGTGCTCAACTCTCCCTCTTGGACCATTCACCCCTACCGCTGCGATGGATTTTTGGCCGCAGCCCTCTATATTCAGAACCCGCCTGACAGTCCCAACACTGACGGGTTGGACCCCGAAAGCTGCCTCGACGCGCGGCTTGTCGGGCTTGATTTCTCCGTTGGCGACGACTGTATCGCGGTCAAAGCAGGCAAGCGTGGCGACTGCCAATCCGCTCACCTCGCGCCGACACGTCGCCTCACAGTGTCGCACTCCCGTATGGCCCGCGGACATGGCGCGGTTGTGCTGGGATCTGAAATGTCCGGCTCCATAACCGACATCGACATTTATGCCTGCGAATTCGTCGGCACCGACCGCGGTTTGCGCCTCAAAACCCGTCGCGGGCGAGGCGGTAAGCTTGCGCGGATCTCCATGCGCGATGTTCTTATGGATGGGGTTGGCACCGCCTTCTCGGCCAACGCATTCTATTTTTGCGACATCGACGGCAAGAGTGACGCCGTGCAAAACCGTGCTCCGTCGCCCGTCTCGGAGACAACACCCATAATTCACGACATCACCTTAGATCGCATTCATGCACGAAACGTCGCGACAGCAGCCGTCGCGCTACTCGGCCTCCCAGAGGCCCCGATCACGGGAGTTACGCTCTCCAATTTCTCGGTCGGCTACGATCCAAGTGCAACCGAAGACATCCCCCTCATGGCCTGCGGAGTGGCCCCCGTGCGCCATGGTGGGATCATCGCCACATTTGCCGACATTTCTGGCACGCTCACCCTCGTTGAGCCGCAAAAGGACCACGCCCTATGTTGACCGACTATTTTGACAGTTTTCTCTACAACTATGCCCCCTATAAATCTGGCGCATGGTGCTACGAAGATGGCCTGATCTACCGCGGTCTTGAGGTGCTGTATAAGGCAACAGAGGATGAGCGGTATCTTGAGGCTCTACGCGTGCGTGTCGACGCTAAGATTGACGATGACGGGCATTTGCGAGGCTATGATCCCAATGACTATAACATCGACAATGTGCAATCGGGTCGGGCGCTTGTCGCCCTTACCAAAATCACTGGCGAGCAACGATATCTTGATGTCGCAAGCCAGCTCATGCGCCAACTGACCCACCACCCACGAACGAAATCAGGCGTCTACTGGCACAAATTACGTTACCCGTGGCAGGTCTGGCTCGACGGCCTTTACATGGGGCCGCCGTTTCAAATCAGCTACGCGCAAGCCACGGATCAACCCGATTTGATCACGGATGCCATCACTCAGATTTCCACCGCTATGGAGATGACCCACAATCCCCAAACGGCCCTTTACGCCCATGCGGTTGATGAAGCCCGAATGCAGCCTTGGGCCGATCCTGTCACAGGGCAAAACCCCGCACATTGGTCACGGGCCTTGGGGTGGCTTGCAATGGCGTTGGTCGATGTAGCCGAACTTGTTGGGACAAAAGCCTTTGCCCCCTTGGAAGCTCGTACCCGTGAGTTTCTAACCGCCATTGCCGCCCACAGAACACCAAATGGTCTGTGGCAACAGGTGTTCGACCAGCCCGATCTGAACGGCAACTACGAGGAAAGTTCGGCCTCTGCGATGTTCACCTACGCCCTCGTGAAAGGGATCGACCTTGGCCTATGGGACGGAAACCGTGACGGGCTTGTTCAGACTCTATTTGACGGTGTAATGAAGGCCAAAAACGGAGGCGGTCTGGAAATGGTGAATATGTGTCATGTCGCAGGTCTGGGTCTTTATGAGGATCGGTTCCGCGATGGGTCGGCGGCCTATTACATCAGCGAAGCAACTTGTTCGGATGACGCCAAAGGAGTCGGACCATTGATGATGTGTCAGGCGCTTGATCTAAGTGCGGGCGTCCCGCGCTAATGGCGCAGGGCCTATGCCTGACACCACAGCAAGCCGCGCAGTTTCGCAAAGCGGAGGTGTTGGCGTGGACAGGCAAGGCTGGCTCCGCGCGATATGATCCGTGGGAGCCAATGCACCCGCCCCGTACTCTCGACTACATCGTCGCCGCGAATGGTCCATTTGCGACCATACAAAGCGCCGTTGATCAGGCGATCCGCGCAGGTGCGAGGCCTGATGGGGCGCCTTATGTGATCTCCATCTCCGAAGGCTATTACACTGGTCCAGTCTATATTCCCGCATCCGCGCCGCCAATGACCCTGTTTGGCGCAGGGCGAGATGTCACCACACTTGCCGCAGGCATAGATGCGCAGATGTCAGGAGATCAATACCGTGCCCGATTTGGTGCGCAGTTTGATCAAGCCGTGCCAGCGACACGCGCCATTTTTGAACGCATCGCCGCGCGTGAGACACTCACAACGTGCAACACGGGCGTGTTGCGGATCGAGGCGGATAACGTAAGCGTCTCGGGCCTAACCATTGAAAACCTCTACGCCTGTGACCGCGCATCAGCAGCACCAAAAGGGACCGAGCCCGACGCTCAGGGACGGTTCGCACACGGGCAGCACCAAGCCGTAGCGCTGCATGTCGCGGGGGCAGACCGCGTGCATCTCCATGCGCTACACCTGCGCTCGTTTCAGGATACGCTTTACGTGCAATCCCCCCTGCCTTTCTCCTCCGCACGGACCTGTGTTGAGGACTGCATTATTGAGGGCGATGTGGATTTCATCTTTGGTCAAGCCACCGCCTACTTTGACCGCTGCACCCTCATGACACGCGGCGAACGCGGGGCTATGTCATGGGTCGTCGCCCCTAGCACGAATATCAACACCCGCTACGGCTTTGTGTTTCACGACTGTGACTTCACCCATGACGGAGCGGAGACGGGCCGCAATGGCACGAGTTTTCTGGGGCGACAGTGGTTCGAAGGCGTTCGAGCGACCCCCTACGGCCCCCTTCCTCGCAATTACGCCTGTCACATAGGATCGGTATCGCAAGCACAGGATGGCGGCGGCACAATCAGCCGCCCGACACTTGAGGCGGTTGGCAAAGCGGTGGTCATCGGGTCACGCATTGGTTCCCACATCGACGCGCAAAACCCGTGGGACGATTGGGGGACGGTATGGGGACCACGCTACCGTCCCGCACAGGCCTCAGGTTCCGACTTCCTACACAACCTCGCTGCATGGCTTGACCGCGAGGGCCTTGAATATGCGCACATCGATCCATCCGACATTTGGCTCGGCATCGCGCCATAGCACGCCCCGAGGCCGACTCTATCTACGTCCTTCACGCAACCATGCGAACACGGTCAACGCCGACAGGATCAACAGCCACGCCCAAGGCGGCAACAGCGGTTTGAGCGATGTGGATTGCGTCAGATAGGCCTCACGAGGAGTAATCCCAATCCAACCGCGTCCTGCTGCGGGACGCCCCTCGGCCACGCGGCGCACATCGGGAATCCCATCAGCCAAAGCAAACACCCCACCACGCGTTGCGGCGATAGTAGGAGCAAGTTTATCGCCCGTCGCAATCGTTTCCTCGAATTCACGCGGCGCGGCAGGGCCAAGCACCATCACCGCCTCCTGCTCGCCCTCGGTGAGACGGTAAAGCCCCATCTGCGCGCCCTCGAATTCGGCCACATACCGACCAGGGCTGATCTCATCTAGCTCCACCGTGGATGTCGACCCGTCGGGGGCTTCAATCTCGACTGAACGATCTCCCTCGGATAGGGTGCGGCGCGTGATTGTCATGGTGTTGCCTTGCGCCGTGGCGGTCAGGGATTCCTCCTCCAGCTCCGGCTCTTTCATCATCCAATGGGCCAAACGGCGCAACAATTCCAACTGTGGACCACCGCCTTCGACACCGCGAGTCCAAAGCCATGCGTGATCCGAACCAAGCACCGCAACGCGCCCTTCGCCCACACGATCAAGCACCAAAAGCGGCCGCCCTTCGGCCCCCGACATCACAACCTCCCCTGACCGCGGCTCAAGCTCGATCTGGCGGAACCACCGCCCCCAAGTTGGCTCGTCGCTCGCCGACATCAAGCCACCTAAGCCTTCGGTCACGGGATGCCTTGCACCCGTTTCTGTCAGATGCGGTTTATAGCCTTCTTCGATCACGATGCCCGTCGGCGCGGCGGGGATCACACGCGACAGGGCCGAGCGGTAAATACTGTCAGCAGTTGCAAAATCCGGCCCCGCGGCAAATAGCACAGCGCCGCCATCTTCGACATAACGCGCAATGTTGTTGAGGTAGTCCCCGGGTAAAATGCCCCGCAATTTGTAGCGGTCGAAAATGATCAGATCAAAATCATCGACCTTTTCCATGAATAACTCACGGGTCGGAAAGGCGATAAGGGACAACTCATTCACTGGAACGCCATCTTGTTTGTTTGGCGGGCGCAAAATGGTAAAGTGGACGAGATCCACGGAAGCATCAGATTTCAACAGATTGCGCCATGTGCGCTCACCGTTGTGGGGCTCACCAGAGACGAGCAACACGCGCAAACGATCACGTACGCCGTTGATTTGCACCATCGCGGAATTGTTGCGTGCTGTGAGTTCGCCACGGGCCTCTGGCAGTGTAAACTGGATGACGTTCATTCCGCCATGCGGCAAGACCACAGGCACCTCAATCGGGCGCCCCACGGGGATCGTATAGGTCTGCGGCTCACCTCCGTCGATGGCTACCACGATTTGAGACGTATCACCGATGTCCGCAGGCACCGCACCTTGATCCTCGACCATCAGCGTCAAAACCACTTCCTCATCGAGGATGGCAAACGACGGCGCATTTTGCACCAACAGCCGACGATCCCAATCAGTAGCCTCGCCCGTCATCAACAGATGCAGAGGCGCAGGGAGGTCGGGCACGACACCTGCATCATGAAGTTGTCCGTCCGAGAGCAAAATCGCCCCCGCAAGCCGTCCGCGTGGCTCATTGGCCATCGCCTCGGACAATCGGGTCATCAACAGCGTTCCACGGTTATCCGCCCCGTCGCCCAGTGTGACCACACGCAGTTCCGTATCGGGAAGTCGTGCGATCTGTGCCTCGATCGCGGCACGGGCTTGCGCTACTTGTGCGGGACGGTCCGATAAAGATTGTGACGCGCTTTCATCCACCACGAGGATCACGATGTCGGTCAACGGATCGCGTTGTTCTTCCTGCACCGCAGGATTGGCCAGCGCGATCAAAATACCCGTCACGGCAAGCGTCCGCCATGCCCACCCGCTCAATCCCCGCCACGCTGCAATCGCCAAAAGCAGGACCGCGACCGCGGCAATAACAGCGAGCGCCATCAGCGGCACAAACGGGTCCAATGTTATATCGCGGATCATTGGCCCAACCTATCAAGCAGCGCAGGCACATGGACCTGATCGGATTTATAATTGCCCGTGAGAATATACATCACGAGGTTCACGCCAAAGCGGTAGGCGATCTCACGTTGACGCTCGCCACCAAACCCGCGCGCCAACGGTCGCAGCGGACGTCCTGTCTCGTCCATCGCCCAAGCCGCCGCCCAATCGTTGCCGCCGATAATGACAGGGGTTACGTTGTCGTTGAGATTGCGAAACGGCATTCCCTCTACGCCCTGCGCATCTGCGGGGGCCGCCTCGACCCAAAGATCACCGCCCGTGTAGCGCCCAGGAAAGTCCTGCAACAAATAGAACGTGCGGGTCAAAACGTGGTCGGCGGGGATCGGCTCCAAGGGAGGAATGTCCAGCGCGGAAGCCAGTGATTGAAGTTTGTTGCCCGTGGGCGTCGCCGCGCCAAAGCGGGCGACATCCCCGTCCCGCGTGTCAAAAAGGATTGTGCCTCCCGTGCGCAGGTAGGCATTCAAACGCGTGTAAGCCTCCGCCGAGGGCAATGGTTGATCGACGGTGACAGGCCAATAGAGCAGCGGGAAGAAACCCAAATCATCTGTTTCGAGGTTCACCCCTACTGGCTCGGCAGGCTCCACAGAGGTGCGTTGTGTCAGCACTTGCGACACACCAAACAGTCCTGCCCGCGATAGCCTGTCAACGGTCTCATCGCCCGTCATTACATAGGCCAAGGCCACCTCTTCCGTGGCCGCCAGAGCAAAGGCCTCATCTGTATCTTGGGCTTGAGCATCGGGGGCGGGCATCGCCAGCACAAGCGCCAAAAGCGACGCCGCCGCCCTTGGACCAAGCAACCGCCCTGAGAGCAAAAGCGAAGCAAACAGGTCCGCCGCCAACAGGGCCAGAGCCGCCAATAAGAGGCTCGGTTTGAGGGATTGTTCTGTGGCTTCACTTACCCCGACAACAACCGTCCCTGCGGGCCATGACGCTGCTTCCAATCGCGTTTCTGGCGTCACCACATTGAGCGCAAGGGAGGCCTGTGTCGATTGATACAGCCCCGCAGGTGTCTGCGCCGAGGCGACCGCAGTTGCGAAGACGTCGCCTTCAACCGGCGCACGATTTCGCGCATCCCGCAACGCCCCGAACCCATCCAATATGCTGATAGGTTGCAAAGCTTGCCCCGCGAGGTCCGTCTCATCCAATGCCACACCGCCGGTGGCCGCGCTCAACCGATCCAGCATCGACACGAACAAGCCCGATAGCGGTAAGGTCGACCATTCGGCATTGGCCGTGACATGGAACAAGACAACCTGCCCTGCGCCCACGGATTTGCGTGTCACAAGCGGTGTGCCATCGGCCAAGGTCGCAATCACCCGCGCCGCAAGATCGGGATCGGGCTGCGCCATAACCTGTGCCGAAACACTCACATCATCGGGCACATCGAGCCCGTAGAAAGGGGAGGTTTCCGCAAAGGGGCGCAACGTCTTAGGCTCGCCCCACGACATTGCACCGCCAATCGTGCGCCCCCCCGCCCGCAAGCGGACAGGCATCAACGGGTCTTCATCTTCGCGCGACACGTCGGACGCGGCAAGACGTGGCCCCGCGAAACGCAACAACAGGCCACCCTCATTCATCCAATCCAAAAGGTCCGCCGTCTCACCACCCGATAGGCGTGCAATATCGGCCAAAACAATCACATCGGGATTGGCGGCGATGAGATCCTCCAAGCCGCCCGAAATCACGTCAGCCTTATCGCTCAATGCCGTGCGGATGTAGTGCAGTTGCGACAAAAGCTCCAAGCCTTCGCGGCTTTCGCGCACCGTGACGAGGCCGACTTCGCGTCGTTTCAAGCTATCGTCTGTTAAGCGCACAGCGGCAGCGGAGCGATGCCCGTCCACCTCAAACCGCGTGACACGGTTGCGCAGTTCGGGCGGCAAATCGAAAGCCGCCGAGGTCTGTGTCTCACCCGCAGCGAAGTCCACATCCAAGCGCGCCAAAATCCGTTCAACACCGGCGGGGTCGGGACCACGGGCAACCACAGACACCCGATCCGTCCCCGCCCCATCGCGGCGCAAAACCGGCACGTTAACGCCCGTCGCGGAAACCGTCGCGGGACCAAGCGCAAAAATGGGACGCTGATTTTCAAACACCGTCACGCTGCCTTTTTGGGTCAGGAGATCAAGAATCGCCTCACGCCCTTCGCGCTCCAATCCATCTGACAGCCATAAGGAGTCGAAGGCCACATCCATCTCGGACAACGCAGCAAAAGTTGCTTCCATATCGGGCGCGAAAGGTTGTGGGGCAAATCCTGCAAGTCGTGGTCGCCACTCATTTGGCGCGCGGAACTCAAGGCCTCCTGTTGGCAAATCTGTTGCCGCGACGATCGCCACGGTTCGGTCGTCCGCTGCAGCCTCATCAAGCGCCTCGGAGACCCGCCCCATGCGCAAAGACCAATCATGCGCAGAGGCCCATGACGCATCAAGCAACACAACAAGCGGACCAGTGCCACCCCGTTCGGTACGCGGGTTCAAGACAGGACCAGCAAAGGCCAGAATGAGCGCGGCGATTGCCAACATGCGCAACACCAACAGCCACCACGGCGTACGATCTGTCTCGACCTCCTCATCCGTGAGCCCAAGCAAAAGGGCCACGCCTGGAAACCTGCGGCGCAGTGGTGCGGGGGGCACGGCACGCAGCAAGAACCACAGGATCGGCAGAGCCAACAAGCCAAGCAACATCCACGGAGCGGCAAATCCAACTGGGCCAAGAACAAGCATCAGCGTGGTCCCTCTAGCGCGGCGTAGAGCCACAAAAGTGCGGACTGTGCGGAACTGTCGGTGTGATGCGTGTCAAACCGCCAACCCGCGCTTTGCGCCAACGTCGACAGGCGGTCTTTACGCTCGGCCAATCGGTCACGATAGCGGTCGCGCAGATCTCCTGCACGTAGGGTTTCATGGGACATCGCCCCACCCATAGAGGTGAAAATCGTGCGTCCTTGGTAGGGGAACGCCTCTTCGGCAGGATCAAGAATCTGGAACAATGCCCCCTTGATGCCAAGGTCTGCGCATTTGGAAACGGCCTCCTCGACGGCTTCAATCGGCCCCATGAAATCAGACATTAACACCGCGTTTGAATGGGGCAGGAATCCTGTGGCATCGGGAGTGCCGTAATCGACCTCATCAATCGTTGAAAGACCCTCGGCAATGCGGGTCAGTTGCAATGCGCCTATGCGTGGCGGAGTGCCGAGCGAAGCAAGCGCTACCCGTTCACCGCCCTTCATCAACAGGATCGACAGCGCCATCGCAAGTAGTCCGGCACGCGCTCCTTTCGAGGGGATATCCTTGGACGAGGCGAATTGCATAGCGGCGGAGCGATCCACCCACAAATGCACCGATTGCGCAGCCTGCCATTCCTTTTCCCGCACAAACTGTGCATCGGATTGTGCCGAACGACGCCAGTCAATTGAACGCGCACTGTCGCCCATTTGTGCAGGGCGGTATTGCCAGAATTCGTCTCCCATCCCCGCCTGTCTGCGCCCGTGCCCGCCAAGCAGCAAGGTTCGCGCAAGACGCTCGGCCTGCGCTTGCAAGTCGGGCAGCGGCGCGGCGAGCGCTTCGGCGCGGCTGCGCAAAGTGGAGGGGGCTGGTTCACTCACGCGGCTGACCGTGCCTTGGAGGTAATCTCGGCCACCTGTGCGATGATTGACGCGAGGTTTTCGCCACGGGCACGCGCCGCAAAGGTCAGTGCCATACGGTGGATCAACACAGGTTGCGCCATCGCCAAAACATCCTCGGGGGACGGGGCCAATCGCCCGTCAAGCAAAGCCCGCGCACGACAGGTCAACATCAAGGCCTGAGCGGCACGCGGCCCCGGCCCCCATGCCACAGAGGCATTCACCACATCAGGCGCATCGGCGGTATCGGGACGACAGGCTCGCACCAGATCGAGGATCAATTCCACAACCTGCTCGCCGACAGGCATTTTGCGAAGTAGTTTTTGCGCGGCGATCAATTCGGTGGCGGTAAACACCGCGTGGGCCTCATTCTCCTCCGCGCCCGTGGTAGCGATGAGGATATCGCGCTCGGTGTCGCGGTCGGGGTAGCCCACGTCAACCTGCACCAAAAAACGGTCGAGTTGGGCTTCAGGCAATGGGTAAGTGCCTTCTTGCTCCAGCGGGTTTTGCGTGGCGAGCACATGGAATGGCGCCTCAAGGTCGTGGGGCTGACCCGCGATAGTGACAGATTTTTCCTGCATCGCTTGTAGAAGTGCAGACTGGGTGCGCGGCGAGGCGCGGTTGATCTCGTCGGCGAGTAAAAGCTGACAGAAAATCGGCCCTTCGATGAACCGAAACGACCGCGTGCCATCAGCGGCGGTTTCCAGCACTTCGGAGCCAAGGATGTCGGCAGGCATCAGATCGGGCGTGAATTGCACCCGTGCGCCATTTAACCCCATGACGGTTGAGAGTGTATCGACGAGACGGGTTTTCCCCAAACCGGGCAGACCTAGCAAGAGCGCGTGACCGCCGCAGAGCATGGACGACAGGACCAGATCGACCACCGTATCCTGCCCGATGAAGCGGCGGGTGATCGACACTTTGGCCGCATTGAGTTTCTCGCCGAGGGCTTCGATCTGGGGCACAAGGTCTTGATCAGACATGGCTTCACCTTTTCTACGAATTCGTGTCACTATGGTTGGGCCTATTAGTGACAGGTATCGCGCCAGACACAAATGGCAAAACCGTGAGAAAGGTGAAATTCCCGTGAGCGTTTCCGCAGAAAGTATCGCCGCCGCCGTACGCGCCGCCAAAGGACGCGGATTACCGCCTGTCGACAAATGGAACCCGCCGTTTTGCGGCGATCTGGATATGCGCATTGCGCGGGACGGGACGTGGTTTTACCTCAGCACACCTATCGGGCGGCCACAGTTGGTGCGGTTGTTTTCCACAGTGCTTAAGCGCGAAGGCGATGATTATTTCCTTGTCACCCCCGTGGAGAAAGTCGGCATCACCGTCGATGACGCGCCTTTTCTGGCCGTGGATTTTGACGTTACAGGCACGGGCAAGGATCAGTCGCTGACATTTCATACCTCGTTGGGGGATCAATGCGTAGCAGGGACCGATCATCCACTGCGGTTCGAGACACGCGACGGCGAACCCGCGCCTTATGTTGAGATCCGCTCACGGCTCGACGCGCTCATTGATCGCAAGAGCTTCTTTCGACTGGTCGAACTGGGCGTGGAACACGAGGTAGACGGCACCGTGATGTTTGGTCTCTGGTCGAGTGGGGTCTTCTTTCCCATCGCGCCTGCAAGCGATTTGTAACGCCATGAAGTTTGCCGCGAACCTCACCTTTATGTTCAAAGAGTTTCCATTCCTTGAGCGCTTTGCTGAAGCCAAAGCGGCGGGGTTTAACGCGGTTGAGGTCTTGTTTCCCTACGACGAGGCCGCGTCCGAAATTGCGCGACGCATGGCAGAGTTGAACCTCGCGATGGTGTCGCTCAACACGCCGCCACCGAACTGGGCGGGGGGAGAACGCGGCTTTGCCGCCGTACCAATGGGAGAAGCCCGCTTTCGCAAAGATTTCAAACGCGCCTTGCGCTTCGCCGATTTTCTGCGCTCGGACCACATGCTCGTCATGGCGGGCAAGGCCAAGGGGATCGTGGCCCGCGAAACGTTCAAGCGCAATTTGACGTGGGCCGCTGATGAAGCACCGCGCCAAAGCCTGACCATCGAGCCTGTGAATGCAGAAGATATGCCCGGATATTTCCTCAATGATCTGGCTGAAACCGCCCAACTGATCCGCGACATTGATCGACCTAATATCGGGCTTCAATTCGACCTCTATCATATTCATCGCATGACGGGGGATGTGATGAAAGCATGGGAAGAGCACGGGGATCTGGTGCGCCATATCCAAATTGCTTGTCCCGTGGATCGTGGCGAGCCTGACAAGGGCGAATTCGCATTCGCCGATTTCTTCAATGCCGTCAAAAAGAGCGGCTACAAAGGCTGGGTATCGGCGGAATATACGCCGCGCAAACGCACCGCCGAAGGCTTAGGCTGGATGACCGATCTCGCCCCCTTCGCTTGAAGCCGCACCTGCACACCCCAGCGACAATAACCTCCACGGCTGCGGCAACCCGTAGAGGTTTTATGGCCTATTCTGGTGGCGCAGCGCTGATAAACGAAAAACGCGCCACTCTTGCGAGGGCGCGTTTTGTCTCATTCTTGCGTTGAGGTATCAGTCGCCGAGTTTGGCGTGCACTTCGTCAAGGTCGACCTCAGACAGAGGCATCTTGTTTCCCGGATTTTCAAAGTCGTATTTGAACAGTTGGAAATCGCGATGGAAAATTTCCCACATCAGGTGCATGGACAGATCGTCAAAATAGTCCTCAACGGGATGCAGACGTTTGGGGCCGTGACCTTCGCTTTCGTTGAACCGCGGAATCTTGGAGAGGTCTACGGTGTGCGGTGTCTCAATGTGATCAAGCACCTCCTGCATCCCCTCGTTAAACTTCTCGGTGAAGAAAATTTTGTCATAGGTGCCGCCGTTCACGATGAATGTCGCTACATGTCCTGACATGCCCGACCAGTGAATGTCGGGGTCCATCGGACGACGCCAGCGAATGGTATCACGCACGAACAACAAGAACCGGCGGAACGATGCAATCTGATCGAACTCTTCCTTGCCGTCATCGCCTCCGACCTCAACACCGTATTGTTGGATCAGCTTGGGTACGAGATTACCACGATAGCGACGACCATTGCGCTGAATGCCGCAAATCTTGTCGAAAAAAGATGACAGCACACGGGTGTAAGGATTGCGCACACAGGTGAACGCATAGGAGGCATGAGCTTTAACATTCGCCTCAATCAATGGTTGGCTGTTTTCTTGCGCCCATTTATGCAGTTTTTCAGTGCTGTCATGGATGTCGCCGTCGAAAAATTCGCCATGATCCGAATAATACATAATCTGACCAATGGTCGAACACGCGCACTTCGGCACAACGCGGTAAACAACACTTTCGCTCTCGGTCATCCAGGTTCCAGGGAAGCCCATATTCACAAATACTCCTCACGACCGCCCCCCAGGGCAACCTTTTATGCTTTAAAAGCAAATTTTCCTTGTTTATTCAATGTTTGGTTACACCTATAAAGATACAATCAGGCAAAAATGAGGTCACTGGCTCCAATATGGCACGAATTGCGTTCATTCTTCTGTGCCACAGAGATCCTGAGGCAATTGTGCAACAGGCTGAGCGGCTTACGGCAGCGGGTGATTTCATATCGATCCACTTCGATGCGCGCGGAGGGAAAGAGGCCTACAACACCGTAAAAACAGCACTATCCAGAAATCCCAACGTCACCTTCGCACACAAACGAATCAAATGCGGCTGGGGGGCATGGAGCCTCGTCCAAGCGACCCTTTATGCGGTTGAAGCCGCTGAAAAAGCCTTTCCCCGCGCGACTCATTTTTACATGGTGTCTGGCGACTGCATGTCGATCAAATCCGCCGAGTTCATGCATGATTTTCTCGACCGCGACGACGCCGATTACATAGAGAGCTTTGACTTCTTCGAGAGCGACTGGATCAAAACGGGGATCAAGGAAGAGCGGCTGATTTACCGTCATTTCTTCAACGAACGTACACATAAGTGGTTGTTTTACAAAAGCATGGCCCTCCAAGAGAAACTTGGGTTAAAGAGGGAAGTGCCCGCAGATTTGCATGTGATGATCGGTTCGCAATGGTGGTGTCTGCGACGCCAAACCATCGAACGAATTCTCGAATTCACCCGCAAGCGGCGCGATGTCATGGCGTTCTTTCGCACAACGTGGATTCCTGATGAAACCTTTTTCCAGACACTGGTGCGCCACCTTGTGGCAAAGGAAGAAATCAGGAACCGGACACTCACCTTTTTGATGTTCACCGATTACGGCATGCCCGTGGTCTTTTACAACGACCACTATGACATGCTCGTCTCGCAGGACTATCTGTTTGCACGCAAAATCTCTCCCGATGCGACCATACTGAAAAAACGTCTCGGTGATTTGTTCGCCGCCCAAAACGTCACATTCAAAATCTCCAATGAGGGACGCTCGCTGTTTCAGTTTCTAACAGGCAGAGGCCGCATTGGCCGCCGCTTCGGGCAGCGGTTCTGGGAATCTGAGAGCACCTTGGGCCGTGACCGCGAACTGTTGATTGTGACCTGTAAGAAGTGGCACGTCGCCAAGCGTCTGGTCGCAAAAATCAACGAAAAGACAGAGCTTCCAAGCCTCGAATACCTGTTCAACGAAGAGAACACACCGCTCCCCGATCTGGGTGGCATCGAGAAAAGCCTGTGGAAGCGGTCACGCCACCGCCGCGCATGGGTGCGCATGTTGTTCGATTATTACCAAACCGACCGCATGCTGATTTGCATCGACCCCGGTGGGTTTGATCTGATCAATGACTTTTACGCGGATCGCTCCAGTACGCGACTATTGGATATTGAATGCAATTACACGCCCGAGTATCTGGCGGGACATGCCAAACGGGTCGGATTGGCAGGGGAAGCCACCCCGCAGGACGCGCTTGAGAGATTGTTGCCCACGATCCGTAGCGACATCAATCATGAGGCCGACCGCATTCGCGATCAGGACTATGACAACTACTTCCTCATGCGCGAAGATAATTCCCAAGACGAGAATTCCGCAATCATTGCGCGGTTCCTCGACATTTCCATTGAAGACGCGCAGGATATCGCCGCGACACCGCATCTTTTCGCTGACTAACGAGCGGCGTGAACATTCCGCGCACGGTTGCGCTGCACGACCTGAGAAAGACCCGACATGCCTTATGACTACGACGATCAAAACGTTTTTGCTAAAATCCTTCGCGGGGAAATCCCGTCGAAACCGATTTACGAAAGCGATCACGCCATCGCCTTTCCCGACATTACCCCGCAGAAAAAGCACCACATTCTTGTGATCCCAAAGGGACCGTACCGCTGCTACGACCACTTCGTTCAATCTGCATCCGATGAAGAACAGTTGGACTTCTTTCGGGCCGTGGGCACCGTTGCGAAACAACGTGGTCTTTCGGAGGCGCATGGGGGCAACGGCTATCGCCTCATCACCAACTCAGGGCGCGACAGCCACCAAGAAGTGCCCCACTTCCATGTGCACCTCTTGGGTGGAGAACCCGTTGGACCACTGACCGCGAGCTAAGATTCGTGCTGCATGTTCAAAAGATAAAGGGCGACCACTGGCCACCCTTTTTATCGAACATATCCGAATCAATTCGGCGCGGTTAGCGACCTGACGTCAGGTCGACGAACACATCTTCCAAGTCAGGCTCTTGCGTGCGCACATCCCCGATGATGACACCTTGAGCCTTAACCGCGTCCAAAACATCGTTGGCCGAGGCTTGCGCGCGTGAATAGGTAAAGGACAGAACGCCGTCCTTTTTACGTTCAAACCCAACGCCCTCAGGCAAATCAAACGTCTCGGGTGAACCTCCTTCAGGTTCGATCAACAGCGTCTTGGCATCCATACGGCCCAACAGGTTTTTCGTCGTATCGCGCACGATCATTTCACCGTGGTTAATAATCGCGATTTCGTCGCACATTTCCTGAGCTTCTTCGAGGTAATGCGTTGTCAGGATGATAGTCATTCCGCGCTCTTCGTTGAGGCGGCGCACGTTTTGCCACAGCATCTGACGCAGTTCGATATCAACCCCCGCAGTTGGCTCGTCCAGCACCAGAATTTGCGGCTTGTGGACAAGCGCTTTGCCAAGAAGAAGCCGACGTCGCATCCCGCCCGAGAGCGTCCGAGCATAGGCATTTGCCTTATCCGTCAGCCCCACAAGTTCAAGGATTTCATCCGACCACCGATCTTTCTTCGGCACGCCGTATAGCCCCGCTTGGACTTCCAAGGCTTCGCGTGGCGGAAAAAACGGATCAAGGTTCAATTCCTGCGGCATCACGCCAATCGCGGCGCGACTTTGACGGGGATTCACGTCTTGGTCAAAGCCCCAAATTTTCACACGCCCTTCTGTTTTAATCGTCAGTCCCGCAAGGATATTGATAAGCGTTGATTTGCCCGCGCCATTCGGGCCAAGCAAACCAAAAATCGATCCCTTGGGAATGTTGAGATCAACCCCTTTGAGTGCTTCTTTGGGCCCTGCGCCCCCCTCGCCGCGATAGGTTTTCCGCAGCCCTTCAATTTCAATAGCATTGCCAGTCATGGCCACTCCCTCACAGCGCAGAATCTGCACAACAATCACTTGTCGCGCCCGCATGGATCGTTATCATACGCCCTTGACTTAGGCCCTTCGGTTCCGATGGGCAACTCCCACCGCCTGCGCATGCCCCACGCGAATTTGCATGAGGCCTGAACAGTGACGACAGAAAGAGCGACATACCTATGACGATCCAAGCCCCAGAAACCGAAGTTGTCTCCAAGTGGAAAGTGGCCTGTGATGGCGGCGAAGGGGCGCTTGGCCACCCGCGTGTCTGGCTCTCCATTCCCAAAGAAACGGGTTATGTCGAATGCGGTTACTGCGACAAAAAATTCATCCACGAAAGCGCCAAACTGTCTGACGCAAAGTAACCTTAAAACTGCTGCTCTCCTTCGGACTATCTTAATGGACACCTGATAGCTTTTCTTCAAACACGAAGGGGAAGCAATCATGCTGTCACAAGAAACCATCACTCTGGTGAAGAGCAGCTACAAGGCCGTCACAGACGCCCGCCCCGAGCTATTCGAGGATTTTTATACCCGTCTGTTTGTCATCGCCCCTGAGGTGCGCGATCTCTTTCCGAACCGACCACGCGAGCAGGCGGTAAAGCTCGAAGCGATGCTACAACTAGCGCTCTCGTCCCTCGACGCACCTGAGGCCCTCACGCCTTTGTTGCATAAACTTGGCTTTGCCCATGTGGCGTATGGTGTTCAAGAAAAACACTACATCGTCGTTGGAGAAGTGCTTTTGGACACCCTTGCCGCGCAAGCGGGTGATCTTTGGACTGCGGAGGTCTCAGCCGCTTGGTTTGCCGTTGTCAACTTCATCGCCTCCTCCATGATCGACGGGGCCCGCGCAATGGCGGCGTGACGTGGAGCGACGGAGGATATCCACCCACAAGATGCAACTGAAATTGGCTCGATTGCTGCACGCATGGTTGCAGCCCCTGCACCGCCCTCTATGATCCGCATAAACGCGCATATGGAAAGGCTCGACTATGGCATTCGGCAAGGGACATCACCTGCATCTGATCGACGGATCGGCCTTCATCTTTCGCGCCTATCACGCTCTCCCACCGCTGACGCGCAAATCCGACGGTCTACCCGTCGGGGCTGTGGCGGGGTTTTGTAATATGCTCTACCGCTACATCGAGGCGAACACGGGCGCAGACGCGCCGACCCATGCGGCTGTGATCTTTGACCACTCGGGCAAGACATTTCGCAACGATCTCTACCCTGCGTATAAAGCCAACCGTCCGCCCGCGCCTGAGGATTTGCGGCCGCAATTCCCGCTCACGCGCGACGCCACCCGCGCCTTTAACGTCTCGTGCATCGAAATCGAGGGTTTCGAGGCGGACGACATCATCGCCACCCTCGCCCATCAGGCCCGCGATGCAGGCGGTAGCGTGACCATTATTTCCTCCGACAAAGACCTGATGCAATTGGTCGGTGACGGTGTGGAAATGCTCGACCCGATGAAGAACAAGCGCATTGACCGCGAAGGTGTCGAAGAGAAGTTCGGCGTCGGACCAGAGCGCGTTGTCGATGTTCAGGCCCTCGCAGGCGACTCGGTCGATAACGTCCCCGGCGCGCCCGGCATCGGCATCAAAACAGCGGCTTTGTTGATCAACGAGTACGGCGATCTCGACACCCTCTTGGCGCGTGCCGAAGAGATTAAGCAACCCAAACGCCGTCAAACCCTGATCGAGAATGCCGAGCTGATCCGCATTTCGCGCGACTTGGTGCAGCTTGATTGCGACATGACGCTCGACTTCTCACTCGACAGCCTTGAGGTGCAGGAGCCCAACACCGACGACTTGCTCGCCTTTCTTACACAGATGGAGTTTCGCACCATCGTCAAACGCGTGGCCGAGCGGTTCAATGTCGCCCCTCCAGTGATTGAGGACGCGCCCGCCGCGACACCCGCCGCAGCTGCCGAACCCGACATGCCACCCATTGATGTCGATAAGTACGAATACGTGCGCACAATGGGCGCGCTGGAGCGGTGGATCGGCGCCATCTACGAGCGCGGCTATGTCGCCGTAGACACGGAAACCACGGGTCTCGACGCGATGCAGGCGGAACTTGTGGGAATTTCGCTTTGTGTCGAAGCGGGCACTGCCTGCTACATCCCTGTCGGTCACACGATGGGCGAGGACGACCTGTTTGGCGGCTCGAACCTCGTGGATGGTCAACTACCCAAAGACATGGTTTTGGACGCGCTGCGCCCCGTTCTTGAGGATGAGTCGATCCTCAAAATCGGTCAGAATATGAAATACGACGCCAAGATTTTTGCACGCAACGGCATCCGCGTCGCGCCCTATGACGACACGATGTTGCTGTCCTATGCCTTGCATGCAGGTATCCACAATCACGGCATGGATGCGCTTTCAGAACGCTACTTGGACCACACGCCGATCCCGACCAAGGAACTCTTGGGCTCGGGAAAATCAATGATCACCTTTGACAAAGTGGACCTCGACAAAGCGGTAAAATACGCCGCCGAGGATGCCGATATCACGCTGCGCCTGTGGCAGGTGTTCAAACCCAAACTGCACACCGAAAAAGTCACCACCGTCTACGAGACACTGGAGCGTCCGCTATCGCCCGTATTGGCGCAAATGGAAATGGCAGGGATCAAAGTCGACCGTGATGTGCTCTCGCGCATGTCCAACACCTTCGCTCAGAAAATGGCGGGTCTTGAGGCTGAAATCCATGAGCTTGCAGGAACCGCATTTAACGTCGGATCGCCAAAGCAATTGGGTGAGATTCTGTTCGACCAGATGGGATTGGAAGGCGGCAAAAAGGGGAAGACAGGCGCCTATGCCACGGGGGCCGATATTCTCGAAGACCTCGCATCTGAGGGTCACGATTTGCCGGCGCGGGTTCTGGATTGGCGTCAGCTGTCCAAACTGAAATCTACCTACACCGACGCGCTTCAGACCTTTATCCACCCCGATACAGGCCGCGTGCATACCTCATATATTCAGACGGGTGCGGTGACGGGACGTCTCGCCTCTTCGGACCCCAACTTGCAGAATATTCCCGTGCGCTCCGACGAAGGTCGCCGCATTCGCGAGGCCTTTGTCGCGGATCACGGCAAGAAACTCGTATCTCTCGACTATTCCCAGATCGAGCTGCGCATCCTCGCCCATGTCGCAAACATCGAAAGCCTCAAACAGGCGTTCCGTGATGGATTGGACATTCACGCCATGACCGCGTCCGAGATGTTTGGTGTCCCGATTGAGGGCATGGACCCGATGGTCCGCCGCCAAGCCAAAGCCATCAACTTCGGCGTGATCTACGGCATCTCAGGGTTCGGCCTTGCCCGCAATCTGCGCATACCGCGCAAAGAGGCGCAGGGCTTTATCGACCGCTATTTCGAACGATTCCCCGGCATCAAGGAATATATGGACGAAACAGTGGAGTTTGCCAAAGAGCATAAATATGTGGCTACCCTGTTTGGTCGCAAAATCCACACGCCAGAAATCGGCGCAAAAGGACCACAGGCAGGTTTTGCCAAACGCGCCGCGATCAACGCGCCTATTCAGGGTACAGCCGCAGACATTATCCGTCGCGCCATGATCCGTATGCCCGAAGCGATCAAAGACCTCCCTGCCACCATGCTGTTGCAGGTGCATGACGAATTGATTTTCGAAGTGGACGAAGATGCCTGCGATCAGGTGATCGAAGTGGTCAAGGACGTGATGGAAACCGCCTCCGATCCGGCGGTGAAGCTCGATGTCCCCATCGAAGTGGACGCGGGCATTGGCGACAATTGGGCTGAGGCACACTAAACCGCGCCACAGTCACACCGACAGAAACAAAGGATCATTTAGAAGGGTTGGCTGAACCGGATCTGAATCGTCTCTGCGCCAGGGTTCACAGGGTCCAGATTGGCGTTGGAGCGGTGATCGATGCTGAGCGCAAGCCGCCTGCCGCTGTCCCATTCGTAGCCGATTTCCAAGCCCGAGCGGAACTCCACCGACGCCCCAAGGTCAATGGACCCACCGAGATCATAGAGACCCGCCATCGCCGACAAATCGCCGTAGAATCCGTTGTTCTCGAACACAGACCATGCCACGCCGACACCAGCCCAAGAATTGTCGCCCGAAGCGTAGGAAATCCCCGCCATAGGCTGAAAGCCACCGTAGTTACGACCAAATTCGTAACGCAGGTAAATTTCCGATTCAGAAAAACTTTCACGAAATCTGACACGGCCAACCGAAAGGGAAAGCCGTGCAGGTTCCATCTCTTTCTCGAAGCAGCTCGTGTCATTCGTGCAAGAGTCCCAAATCTGGTTCCCCATGCTCGCCAGAGCCAAAGCTATAAAAATTGATGCATCCATAACCGCGGTTCTATGCTCACGGTTAGAAAAGTCAAATTAAATTCGCGTCCTCGAACAGTGTCTTGAGGTCTGCTTCAGGCCGTGGACCAATGTGAGAAATGACTTCGGCTGCGGCGACACAGCCCATACGGCCACAAATCTCGAGGCTTTTTCCCGTGGCAAAACCATAGAGGAACCCCGTGGCAAACTGGTCGCCCGCCCCAGTGGTATCTACGGGTTGAACGCGGGTCACAGGCACCACAACTTCCTCATCTCCGCGCACCAGTATCACACCGCCTCCACCACGCGTGCAGACCACAAGACCACATTCAGAGGCTGCGGTTTCAAGCGCTGTTGACAGGTCTGTCTCGTAGAGGCTTTCCCACTCGTGTTCATTGCCAATCACGAAGTCCATCGATTTAACGAACTCACGGAAATCGGCGCGGTGACGATCAACACAGAACGGGTCGGAAAGCGAAATGCCCACCTTGCCGCCTGCGGCTTTGGTCAGTTTCGCGGCCTGATCAAAGGCGTGTTTGCCCTTGTCCTTGTCATAGAGGTAGCCCTCAAGGAACATAATGTCGGTATCGGCGGCCACATCGGCGCTCACGTCGTCGGCGGAAATTTCTGACGAAATGCCAAGATAGGTATTCATCGAGCGCTCGCCGTCGGGAGACACGAAAATCATTGACCGCGACGTGGGCAATTCACCTCCCTCGACAGGCGCGTTGACAAAGGCACAGCCATCTGTGGCCATCTCGGAAGCATAGAACCGACCAAGAGCGTCATCATGGACGCGCCCGATGAACCCTGTTTTCAGACCGAGATTTCCCAAGCCAGCAAGCGTATTGGCAACCGATCCGCCAGGGGTTTGGACGCGGTTGTCCATCGCCCCGTAAAGCATCTCACCACGGCCTTGTTCGACCAGTTGCATAATGCCCTTTTCGATCCCCAAAAGGTCGAGCGTGCTGTCAGTCGTGTGTGTGATGACATCCACGATGGCGTTGCCGATACCGACAATCTGATAGGCTTTAGTCAATGTTCTTCTCCTCGAAGTCGCACAGGTCCCGTATCAAACAGGTGCTACACAAAGGGTTGCGCGCTTTACATGTGTACCGACCGTGAAGGATCATCCAATGGTGCGCATGTTGTTGAAATTCTGCGGGAATATTATCTTCTATGGCGCGTTCAACCGCGACGACATCCTTGCCCACGGCCACGCCAGAGCGGTTGCCGAACCGAAAGATATGCGTATCAACGGCCTGTGTCGGGACATGCCACCACATGTTCAGAACTACATTCGCCGTTTTGCGCCCAACGCCAGGAAGGCTTTCCAGAGCAGCGCGAGACGAGGGCACTTCGCCGCCGTATTCCTCAACGAGAATCCGGCTCATCTTGATGACGTTTTTCGCCTTGTTGCGATACAGCCCGATGGTTTTGATATGCTCTATGAGGGCCTCTTCGCCGAGGTCGAGCATCTTTTGCGGCGTGTCGGCAATTTTAAACAGCTCTGCCGTGGCCTTGTTCACGCCTTTATCGGTTGCCTGCGCCGACAGGGCAACAGCAACAACAAGCGTGTAGGCATTCACGTGATCTAGCTCACCTTTCGGCTCGGCTTGTGCCGCGCGGAACCGCGTAAATATCTCGTAAATCGTTTTATAATCGAGTTGTTTGCTCATGGGATGTCCTATGCCCCGATGTGCGCCTCAGGGCAAGTAAAGGATTAACACTCGACATTTTCTTAAAACTTTCAGCAAAGGCCCAACCGTCATTCACCCACTGTTTAGAAAAACCTCGAAAGATAGTGAGGAATGAAGAGCGAGTTTGAGAATGCACGATCACACAGGAACCCGACTGAGCGGCGGGGATGACACAATTTGTCGAAACCCGAGAGAGGGCATTTCCGGTTTCGGGTCTGGCGCCATGATTGAGACCAGTGAAGGGCCTCAACCCGTCGAGTGGCTGCGCGCGGGCGATTTGGTCCTCACGCGCGACCACGGCTATAGACCGCTACGGTGGGTTGGTCGAAGTGAGATGTCACACGCCCATCCGATCCGTATTTTCGCGGGTGCGTTTGGCAAACGGACACCAGAGCACGACCTCGTCCTATCGCCACACCATCAGATCTTGATGAGCTCACCGCTTGTCCCGCTATATTTCGCTGAAGACGAAGTCCTCGCTCCCGTCAGCGCCATAACCACCGAAGCTGAGGAAGATTACGTCAGCCGGAACCCCGACCACGCCTTATGTCATCTGCTCTTTGACCAACATGAGGTCGTTCTGGCCGAGGGTGTATGGTTGGAAAGCCTGTTTCCTGATGCTCCCTATCTGGATCTTCTGGGACGCGATTCGGAACAGGATATGCGCGACGCCATCGGCACCAATCTCGACACAATGATCACGGCACGGATGGTTTTAAATTCCCGCGAAGTTGCACTACTCAAACCGCGCTCCGCCATCGCAGCGCGCCGGATGGTGGCCTGAACAGGCACATGCGCCTTTGGCCAAGTTTCGGGTCGGTGTTTGCACGCTGTCAGGTTAAGGTACGATCCAAGCCAAGAGGGATCGACCGTGACCAAATCCGTTCAAAACGCACTGACAGACGCACCAACGCGCCATGATAGCCCGCTTTCGGATCGCTATCATTACAACGTGATCCGACGGGCCATCGACCTGATTGATGCGTCTGATGTCCCTTTGTCCCTCGACGATCTGTCAAAGGACCTGGGCATGAGCCCCCATCATTTCCAAAAAACATTCTCGAAATGGGCGGGCGTGTCACCAAAACGCTATCAACAATACCTCACCCTTGGCACAGCAAAATCACTTATTCAAACGCACCACACAATGGTCGAGGCCGCCGATGCGGCAGGTCTGTCGAGTGCGGGGCGCCTGCATGATCTGTTCTTACGGTGGGAAGCCATGACCCCGGGCGAGTTCGCGCGATCTGGTGCGGATATGGTCGTCTCTTACGGATGGTTCGACACGCCATTTGGCGAAGCGCTTGCGATGGCGACACCGCGAGGGATGTGTGGCTTGGCGTTTACTTCCGAGACATCGCGCGATGCCGCGATGGCCGATCTGACCGCGCGTTGGCCTGCCGCCACTTACCACGAGGCTCCCGACCATGTCGCACCTCATGTCGAGGCGGCCCTTGGAGGCGGGCGAGCAAAGTTGCACCTGATTGGCGCTCCTTTCCAGATCAAAGTGTGGGAAGCCCTGCTTTCCATCCCCTCGGGCAAAGTCACGACCTATTCCGATATTGCCTCGGCCGTGGGCAATCCCAAAGCCGTGCGTGCAGTCGGAACTGCCGTGGGGCGCAACCCCGTGTCATGGCTCATCCCGTGCCACCGCGTGTTGCGCAAATCAGGCGAACTTGGCGGCTATCACTGGGGGTTGCCTGTCAAACGCGCGCTCTTGGCCTACGAGGTGACCCAAGCGGATGCCCGAGACGAAACACGAGCCGCGACAGCATAAGCAGGAACCCGCCACATTCGCGTGATCACGGCTATTCACAGGTGCGATAGGAACTCGTCAGCGCTAGAAGCGTTGTAAGAGCAGAAGTTTTTGAAAGAGGTCCTTCAATGAAGTCCCGTTTCCTTATTACCGCACCCCTCGCCGCTGCCGTGTTTCTAAGCGGCTGCATGGAGCCCATGGTTTCTGACAACCCAAATGCCAACGCCAAACAAGGGGCCATTGCAGGCGCTCTGATCGGCGGATTGGCAGGGCTATCCTCGAACGACGACAAGCTCGTTAAAACGGCCGTGGGCGCTGCAATCGGTGGCGCAATTGGCGGCGCAATCGGACAGCAGCTTGACCGTCAGGCCGCCGACCTGCGCAACGACCTTGGCAATGATCAGGTGAAGATCGTCAACACAGGGTCCGAGTTGATCGTCACCTTGCCACAGGACATTTTGTTCGCCGTGGACAGCGCCGTTGTGGTCCCAAGCCTACAGGCCGACCTACGCACGCTTGCCTACAACCTGCGCGACTACCCCAACACAACAGTGCAAGTCGTCGGGCACACCGACAACACCGGCTCAGCGACGTATAACCAAGAATTGTCGACCCGTCGCGCTTCCGCAGTCTCGACCATCCTGACCGCGAATGGCGTCGCCTCTGGCCGCATTCAGGCCTATGGCCGTGGCGAGGATGCTCCAGTCGCTACCAACCTCAATGCCGAGGGTCGTGCACAGAACCGTCGCGTAGAAATCATCATCACACCGATGACCTGATACAAAGACAAAGCGTCTGATAAGGGTCGGCTTTTTGTCGGCCCTTTTTTATGGCACCCTCTTATCTGCGGTCATATAATCTGACCAATTCAAATGTGAGGTCGACATGCCGTTCCAAAAAATTGACGCCGCGAAGCTAAGCGCTTCCGTGGTGCAGCAGATCGAACTTCTCATCCTGCGCGGTATATTACGCCCCGGGGAGCGCCTCCCGTCTGAGCGTGACCTGTCGGAACGCATGGGCGTCTCCCGACCGTCGATCCGCGAAGCTGTCGCCAGCCTCTCGGACAAGGGGCTGTTAGAGACCAAGGCAGGCGCAGGTATCTATGTTGCCGACGTGCTGGGCTCTGCTTTCTCCCCTGCCCTTGTGCAACTGTTCGGCGCACATGACGAGGCCGTGTTTGACTACATCGCCTTTCGCCGCGACATGGAGGGATTGGCCGCAGAACGCGCCGCACGGTTTGCATCGGATACAGACTTGCAGGTCATACAGACCATTTTTGACAAAATGGAAGCCGCTCATCCCAAGCGCAACCCGACGGATGAGGCCCGCCTTGATGCCGAATTTCACCTGTCGATCATCGAGGCGAGCCACAACGTCATCATGTTGCACATGATGCGGTCGATGTTTGATCTGTTGCGCGAGGGTGTGTTCTACAATCGCTCCGTCATGTTCAAACAGCGCACCAATAGGGCGCAACTCCTTGATCAACACCGCGACATCAATGCAGCGCTACAATCGCGTGATCCCGAGCGAGCCCGCGCCGCCGTGACCCAACATCTCGACTATGTGGAACGGGCGCTGAATGATCAGCAAAAATTTGAGCGCAACGAGGAAATCGCAAAGTTGCGCTTCGATCACGAGCAAGAGCGGCATTAACCCCCGCGACACCCCATGCGACCGCCCCAACGAAAAAGCCCCACCAATCTGGCGGGGCTTTATCATTTTGGGGTCTGATGGAGGACGCGTGGAGCGTCCGATCAGTGAAGTTTCGCGCTCACTTCTGTGATGGCATCATCAATGAGCGAGTTGGCCTCTGCGGCTGTCATGTTCTTGGCAATGACATCCTGCGCAGCACCGATTGCAACGGTGACAGCGGTGTTACGAACATCGCGGATGGCGGAGGCTTCGGCAGAAGCGATTTGCTCCTCAGCCGCGGCCAAACGACGGGCGATAGACGTTTTGAGGTCTGCTTTGGCTTTTTCGGCAGCAGCTTCAGCGTCGAGCTTGGCTTGCTTGATAATGGCATCCGCCTGTTCCTGAACTTCGCGCTGTTTGCGCTCGTAGGAGGCGAGAACCGATTGGGCCTCTTCGCGCAGAGCGCGGGCTTCGTCGAGTTCGGAACGGATGTCAGCTGCGCGTTTGTCGAGCATTCCCACGATCATGCCAGGCACGCCGAATTTCACCAGTATCCCGATGAAAACGATGAAGCCAAGCAACACAACGAAATTGGTGTTGTGCAACGAGAAGAATGGACCCGACGCAGCGAGTGCCGGTGTCGCGGCGGTGGTAGCGATAAGAGCAATAAGTTTTTTCATGATCTTACCCTTTCAACCGCGCGTTAATGGCCGCAGTAATCGATTTGGCGTCGGCCTTTGCACCGAGTGCCGCCACGATTTCCTTGGCTGTGTCTTTGGCGACGTCTTTGACGGCGTCCATTGCACCTTCGCGGATTGCCGCGATGGCCTTTTCCGATTCTGCAGCTTTCGCAGCAATATCAGCGTCCGCTTTTGCGATTGCGACGTCCAAATCGCTCTGGATCGCGTCGCGTGCGTCCTGAACAATTCGCTGTGCTTCGGCTTTCGCCTCGGCCAGTGCCTGATTATAGGCATCTTCCGCATCGACAGCCTTGAGCTTTAGCTCTTCGGCGGCGGCAATGTCATTCATGATCGTGCCGGACCGTTCTGCGAGCACACTAGAAATGCGCGGCAAAGCGATTTTCGACAGCACGAAATAGATCACGACGAGCGTGACCAAAAGCCAGAAAATCTGGTTCGGGAACGTAGAGAAGTCCAGCTGCGGCATGCCGACTTCAGCAGCACCGTGTGCTGCATCCACAGCATCAGCAGCGTGGGCCTCTGCCCCGTGCGTCTCTGTTGCCATCTTGTCCTCCTGACTCTGTCCTAATCCTTCGGTCTGACCGAAGGGACCCCTGTGTTACGCGAGGGTGGGCCGACAATGCGACCCACCCTGCCGTAAGGATGGAGCGTCAGATCAGACGGCGAACATCAACAGAAGAGCGACGAGGAACGAGAAGATCCCGAGCGCTTCTGCAAAAGCCATGCCGATGAAGAGGGTAGCAGTCTGCGAAGCAGCTGCGGATGGGTTACGCAGAGCGCCTGCGAGGTAGTTACCAGCAACGGTACCAACACCGATAGCTGCTGCGCCCGAACCGATGCCTGCAAGACCAGCACCGATGAATTGACCCATATTTGCGATATCGCCTTCCATATTCCTATCTCCTTACGTTTTGGGAATTGGTTAGTAGTTTTCGTGACGTGTTGACTTAGTGCGAAGGATGCAGCGCATCTTTCAGATACACACACGTCAGGATGGTGAACACGTAAGCCTGAATGAAGGCTACGAGTAGCTCGAGGCCGTACATGGCGGTGATTGCCAGAACGGAAACGGGGGAAATGATGGTGATCGCGGCAAAGCCTGCGAACACTTTCACCACAGCGTGACCGGCCATCATGTTACCCGCAAGACGGATAGAGTGGCTAACGGGACGCACAAAGTAGGAAATCAACTCGATGATCGCGAGAACCGGACGCATCGGAAGCGGTGCGGAGGTAATCCAGAACAGACCGAGGAATTTGGTGCCGTTTTTGACAAAGCCAAGCACGGTCACAGAGACGAACACCAACATCGCGAGCACCGCGGTGACGGCAATGTGTGTGGTCGTTGTAAAGGACAGCGGAATCAGGCCGAGCATGTTCGAGAACACGATGAACGAGAACAGTGTCATAATGTATGGGAAGTAGCGAACGGCGTCTTTGCCGGCGACATCTTCAACCATTTTATGCACAAAACCGTACATCAGTTCGGCAACAGATTGGATACGCGAAGGAACAACAGCGCGACCGCGCGAGCCCAGAACCAAGAGACCGATGACGCACAACACAGCGATGCCCATCCACAGCGTCACGTTCGTGACTGTGTACCAATGAATAGGACCGTCACCAAAAAGAGGAGTAACCTTGAACTGATCCATTGGGTGGATCGCCAGACCGCCTTCGGAGCCGTGTGCTTCTTCAGCCATTTTAATCCCTCTCGTCGTCTGCGGGGTTGCCCGCGTTGTTCTTTTCGTCGGCATCCGCCAACTGTTGCTTTTGCATCTCTGCCGCCGTGCGCATCATCGTTTTGACGCCAGCCGCGAGACCCAATCCGACAAACAGCACCAGGAAAATCGGGATCGTCCCGAACAACCCGTCAAGGGTGTACCCAATGCCGAAACCGATCATCAGACCGGCCACCAATTCGATCACCATCCGCCAAGCCATATTAGCCTGAGAAAAGTGCTCTTCTCCTTTGGAGGTGCGCGGCGCTTGCGCCCCTTTCGCCTGCGCGATCCGCTCTTCCAGTGCGCGCAAACGCTTTGGATCATGCGGGTCTGTCATAGACGTTTTACCCCCTAAGGTCGTTGACGCGGAAACTAGGGGGAGGGCGCATCAGAGTCAATAAGACACATGCAGACCCAACCCATTGAAATGTATACAATTTCAAATCATCGCATCGGGTCAGATCGGCTCTTTTGCGGCAAACGGTGACAAATACGTTATTCAACCAAATGGTTGACCAACGCACGCGTCCTCCCTATCGCTCTGGATCATGGCTCCTGATCTTGACCTCATCTTCGCCGCTTTGGCCGACCCGACCCGCAGAGCGATCCTCGTTATGCTGCTCGAGGATGATATGGCCGTGACCGATGTCGCCGAGCCATTCCAGATGTCTTTGGCCGCAGTATCGAAACATCTCACCATTCTGACCCGTGCGGGCCTCATCACCCAAGAGAAGCGCGGGCGGGTAAAATGGTGCAAACTCGAACCTGACGCGATGAGCGCCGCAAGCGTATGGATGCAGGGATTCGGTCAGTTCGAAGAATTGGATCTCGACGGGTTGGAGCGGTTTTTGGAACACGAATTGCGCGACGAAGACAATACGACCGCCTAGCCGCCGCTCACGGCTCGTGCTTGAGCAACAAATAAAGCGCGAGGATGGTCAGACCGATTCCGCCAAACACCAAGACCGAAGGCACCCCGTGGCCTAGCGCAATTTCCCAAACGATCACCCATGACGGCGTGAGATAGGTGTAGGCCATAACCTTGGCCGAGGCGAGGCGAACAGAGGCAAAGGCCAATAGAGACGCCGTGGTCGTGGTCGCCACGATCGAGATATAGGCCAAGGTAATCCAGACAATCGGCGGCAGAGCCCCCCAATCGGTGGCAACCAAGTCGCGCCACCCAAAGGCCATCAGCACAATCGTAGCGGAAACCAAAATGAAGAAGGTGAAGACAAAGGTTCGTTCGCCGCGCGAGAACTTTGGGACCAGTGGCGTGTAAAGAGCATGGGCGACAACACCTATGAAATAGATGGCCTCGCCGCGCCCGACCTCAAAAGCCAGAAGAGCCGAGAGGTCTGCGCGAAAAATCACCCAAAGCGCACCCGTCGCACCCACCGCCAAGGCAAGCGCGATGCGGCGCGTCGTGATCTGACGCATGATCAAGTAACCGAAGAACGCCGCGAATACCGGTGTAAGCGTAAATACCGCCGAGGTGGACACGGGTGTTGCCGTTTTAAGCCCCTCGAACATCATCACGAAATAAAGCGCGAAGAGACCGCCGAGAATCGCATAGCGCCACGGCGCACGTAGCGCCTCACGCGGAATACCCCCTGTGACCATCGCCAACATCCCGACGACAACAGAGGCGATGATGAAGCGCGCGCCATTGAGCGCGAATGGCGAGATTTCATTGGCCGCCATAGAGCCAAGCGAAAACGACCCAGCCACCAAGCACGAGAACACGAGCATGGCGATATGGCCCTGACGTCGATCGTGGCTCGACGCACTATGAGGCACTGGGCCAGTCCTTTGCGTGGGCTTTGAGCATGGTGAGAAACGCTTGAACTTTGGGCGTGCGGTGCAAGTCCACATGGGTGACAAGCCAACTGACGGTTGCCCATTCAGGACGTGCAGGCATCAATTCAACCAGATCGGCATGGGCCATGGCGTCGCGGGTAGACATAAAGCCCGCACCTACGCCGGCCAGAATCGCCATTGCCATTGCCTCAATCTCAGAGGTGCGAAACGTAATCCGGTCGGGACTGACGTTCTCATGCAGCCACGTCATAAAGGGCGCTCGGCTCATCGGATCATCATGGCCGACAAACCGCAATTCGCTCAACAGACGGTCTGGTGCCGGATGCCCAAAAGCCTCAAGATAAGAACGGTGCGCATACAAAGCGATATCTTGGGAAAAGAACGGCTGCGCCACGTTGTCGGGTTCTTGTGGCGGCTTGCCTGCGCGAATAGCCACATGGGCTTCGCCGTATTCGAGCCGAAACACCCGCTCCCCCGTCAAATAGCGCACGATCACGTCCGGATAGGCCTCTTGGAACTTGGCCAGGAACGGTGCCATGAGTTTCGCCATTCCCGGCAGTGACGTGACGACCAATTCGCCTGAGACATCTTCTCCGCGTCCTTTGATCCGACTGGCAAGTTGGGAAAACTGGTCATCTGTCGCCTGCGCCACCGTCAACAAGTCCATACCTGCTTCTGTAGGGGTGTAGCCGCGCGCGTGCCGCTGAAAGAGCTTCACGCCAAGCTGACCCTCTAGAGCATCAATGTGACGTATCACGGTCGCATGATGCACTCCAAGGATCTGCGCGGCGCCTGACACGGTGCCCAATTTGGCCACCTGATATGCTGTGCGAATTTCGTCCCAATTTTCAGACGTCATGACCTGCACCCGTGCGATGTTGCGAAGTGTAAGGCTCTAAATTGACTTAGCTCTGCAAAATTACAAGCGAAATTGGCATATACACTTAACCACATGGCATTGTTTCCTTCGGAAAGGCCCGAAGCCACATCGCATCAATGGAATCTAGCGTGTCTTGTGAAAACCGCGTCAATTCGGTCCAATACATGCCAGAGGGCACATAATATCCCGCCTGTGTCTCCAGATCACGCGCCGCTTCGACCTGTGTGGCGTTGAACGGCAGGGGGGCAATAGCATCAAAAAGCACCCGCACATCGTGTCGCGGATAGGGCAACACACTTTCAGCCTCGCTCAGATTGATCACGGCGCAATCTTGCGCCGCAGCGAAATACTGCAACCGCCGCGCCTTTGCGGGTAGGGATTTCAATGTCGGATCATCGCGCAACGGGTCTGCCGCGCCCGTGCCGTAGAAATGGGTCTGGCTCGACGCGGGATAGACCATATCGCAGCCGAAAAAGCACATCACCCGCGGGCGCAGCGCATGAAGCGCCCAGTAAGCGGCGGTAAACGCCATCGTTCCGCCCGCATAGACGAAACCGCCATAGGCATTTTGCGCAGGGACATACTGTGCGCTTGTGACGACCTGTTGTCCTGCTTTGACAACTTCGGGTCGGCGTTCGGGTGGAAAATCATCGGGATGGATGTGATGGGTCCAGTCAGGCACAGCCCGCCATGCGTTATTGATGGCAACCACAGCGTCAAAATTGCTCAGATCCCATCGAGCGGCATCTGGGGCCGCTGGGCCGCTGCCAAGGATCAAAACCCGCTCCATCACTTTCTCCTGACGTTTCGCCTGACATAGATCATAGCCCGCAACGGTCCACACTTCATGTCCGAAATTCTGCGCAAGCGGCATCCGCCCTGCCCTCTTGACTCACGCCCCCCCCGCGCGTAAACGCAGCACAACATTTTCCGGAAGCACTAATCCTTCCGGTCCTTAGGCCCATGCGCCAGGATCGCCCCCCGTCAGCGAGTTTCGCCCACGGGGGCCAAAATCCATTTGGCGTTTGAATTTCACCGCTTCGTCCCCAGATGAAGCATATCGTCAACAGGTAGGGAGACCGCCATAATGTTTGAAAATCTGTCAGATCGCCTCTCAGGCGTCTTCGACAAGCTCACCAAACAAGGGGCCCTGTCCGAAGATGATGTCAAAACGGCACTGCGCGAAGTGCGCGTGGCCCTGCTTGAGGCTGACGTCTCGCTGTCCGTGGCGCGTGATTTCGTCAAAGCCGTCGAGGCAAAAGCAACCGGTCAGGCCGTCACCAAATCCGTGACCCCCGGTCAGCAGGTCGTGAAAATCGTTCACGACGAGTTGGTGCATTTCCTCGCGGGAGATGAGGCCGATATCGGCGCGTTGAAGGTCGACAACCCACCTGCCCCGATCCTGATGGTCGGTCTGCAAGGTGGCGGTAAAACCACCACGACCGCCAAACTGGCCAAACGTCTCAAAGAGAAACAAGGCAAGCGCGTTCTGATGGCCTCGCTCGACGTTTATCGTCCTGCGGCGATGGAACAGTTGCGCGTCCTTGGCGAGCAAATCGGCGTCGACACCCTGCCCATCGTGGCGGGCGAGACCCCTGCGCAAATCACCAAACGCGCCAAGCAGCAAGCGACCATGGGCGGCTATGACGTCTATATGCTCGACACTGCGGGCCGCCTGTCCATCGACGACACGCTGATGGCCGAGGTCGAAGCCGTGCGCGACATCGCCAACCCGCGCGAGACGCTTCTCGTGGTCGATGGTCTCACCGGTCAGGATGCTGTGCATACAGCAGAAAACTTCGACGGGCGCATCGGGATTTCGGGCGTTGTGCTGACCCGTATGGACGGCGACGGTCGCGGTGGTGCGGCTCTCTCCATGCGTGCGGTCACGGGCAAGCCGATCAAGTTTGTCGGCCTTGGCGAGAAGATGGACGCTCTGGAGGAATTCCACCCCGAGCGGATCGCGGGCCGAATCCTTGGCATGGGCGACATTGTCTCCCTCGTTGAGAAAGCCCAAGAAACCATTGAGGCCGAACAGGCCGAACGCATGATGAAGCGCTTCCAAAAGGGTCGCTTCAACATGAACGACCTCAAGATGCAGCTCGAACAGATGCAAAAAATGGGCGGCATGGAAAGCATTATGGGCATGATGCCCGGCATGAAAAAGGCCGCATCGCAGATCAAAGACAGCGGCTTTGACGAAAGCGTGTTCAAGCGCCAGATCGCCCTGATCCAATCCATGACCAAACTGGAACGCGCCAACCCGCAGATTTTGCAAGCCAGCCGCAAGAAACGCATCGCCAAAGGGGCCGGCCTTGGCGTGCCTGAACTGAACCAGCTTCTCAAAATGCACCGCCAGATGGCCGACATGATGAAGAAGATGGGGAAAATGGGTAAAGGCGGCATGTTGAAACAGGCTGTTAAAGGCATGTTCGGCGGCAAGGGTGGAATGCCCGATATGCCCGACATGAATGACCCCAAAGCGATGGAAGAAGCCGCAAAAGCCCTCGGCGGCGCAGGTGGTCTCGGCGCACTTGGTGGCATGGGTGGCGGTCTTAAGGGCGGGCTTCCCGGGCTCGGCGGCGGCGCGCTTCCCCCTGGTCTGTCTGGCTTCGGGAAAAAGAAATAACGTGACCCAAGCCCCCACCATAACCACGCAACGCCTGACACTGCGCGCCCATCGCGCCAGTGATTTTGACGCCTACGCCGACACATTTGCCTCGGATCGTGCGCAATTCATGGGCGGCCCAATGGCGCGGCGCAAAGCATGGTTCGCCTTCTGTGCGGACATTGCCCAGTGGTCGTTGTTTGGACATGGCGCATGGGGCGTGGAGCGCAATGAGGACGGTGCATTCATCGGTCAGGTTGCTGTCGGCAAGCCACCACATTTCCCCGAAGTCGAATTGGGGTGGATGTTGTGTGACGGCGCCGAGGGGCATGGATACGCCTTTGAGGCGGCAACGGCTGCGCGTGATTGGGCCTATGTCGAACCGGGACGCGACACACTCGTGTCCTACATCGACGCAGAGAACACCCGCTCGATTGCCCTTGCAGAGCGCCTTGGTGCCGTCGTTGATCCAACCGCAGCAACACCTGACGACGAGGACTGCCTTGTCTACCGTCACCCAGACCCCGCCGCGTTGCAAGACGGCGGAATGGAGGCCTACGCATGAGTGATTCCGTGACACGCGCCCAAGAGATTTTGGCCGAGCATCGCGACAGCATCGACCGTCTCGATGCCATCCTTGTCTACACCCTTGGCGAGCGCTTTGCGCAGACCCAAGCGGTTGGCAAGCTCAAGGCTGAATACGACCTTCCGCCCTCCGATCCGGCGCGGGAAGCTACACAAATCGCACGGCTCGAAGATTTGGCAAAACGCGCCAACCTTGATCCTGAATTCGCTAAGAAATTCCTGAAATTCATCATTCAGGAAGTCATCCAACACCACAAACAACACCAAGATTGCTGAGGTTTTTCAGAGAAAAACCCAAGCTCAATAGCTATCAATAGGAGAAATTATCATGGCTATGAAAATCCGGCTCGCCCGCGGCGGTTCCAAAAAACGCCCCTTCTACCGTATCGTTGCTGCGGACGCCCGTATGCCACGCGATGGCCGCTACATCGAAAAACTCGGCACATACAACCCGCTGCTCGCCAAAGACAACGAAGATCGCGTCCAGATGGATGTAGAGCGCGTAAAATACTGGCTCAGCCAAGGCGCACAGCCAACTGACCGTATTTCCCGCATGCTCGAAGCGGCTGGCGTTATTGAGAAAAAAGTACGCGCCAACCCAATCAAAGGCGCACCAGGTCAAAAAGCTGTGGCCCGTGCCGAAGAAAAAGCAGCCAAAGCTGCCGAGGCCGCTGAAGCCGCTGCCGCACCTGCTGAAGCACCCGCAGAAGAAACCGCTGCTGAAGAGTAAATCTCGCCAGCGCAGATTTTCTGTGACTATGACAGACCCGAACGCGACACCCTCGCGTTCGGGTTTTTGTTTATTCCAAAGCGCGGGGACGCGCCTTTAACTGCAATTGGGGTATGGCATTTCGTCGAAGTATGTTCGAAATTAGCGCGGAAGATTTCGCGACTATCGCAAACGCCATGAGGGCCAAATGACAAAGAACATGATCGTAGTCGGTGCCATCGCAGGTGCATTCGGTGTGCATGGAGATGTGCGCATCAAATCGTTTTGCGCCGTGCCCGAGGATATTGCCACCTACGGCACACTCATGTCCGAAGATGGCACCCGCAGCTTTGACATTACACTGACCCGTTCAATCAAAAACGGGTTCTCCGCACGCATTGAAGGCATCGAGACCAAGGAAGAGGCTGATGCTCTTCGCGGTGTGACGCTTCACGCAAGCCGTGACGCGCTGCCCTCCTTGCCAGATGACGAGTTTTACCATGCCGATTTGATCGGTTTGGAGGTCTGCGACACGGGCGGCACGGTCTTGGGCAAGGTCAAAGATGTCCTTAACCACGGAGCAGGCGACTTGTTGGAAGTGGACGGGCCAGCTTTGAAGGCCTCCGTTTTGATGCCCTTCACCCGCGCTCATGTACCGACCGTAGACCTGACAGCGGGGCGTCTCATCGTCGATCCCCCTGAGGGTCTGTTCGAGTGACGCGACGCATCCTGATCCATCCTGGTTTCCACAAAACAGGCACGACCACGCTGCAAGAAACACTCCGCGTCAACCGTGCGCTCTTGACCCCGCATGTCGAGATGTACATTGCGGGCGACCTGACACAGGCGCTTTTGGCCGGGGCCACCATCGAGTTTTCCGCCGACCGCCGCAAACAGACCCGCGACATCATTGCCGAGGAAGCCGAAGCTCTATTCGACTCGTTTGAACCAGATGACCCCCGACCTATCCTGATGTCCAACGAAAGCCTCTCTGGCCACGGGATCGGTCACAAGGGGGTGCATCGCTACGCCGCGACCGCCCCCGCAATGAAGGTCATTCACGATGCGTGGCGCAGGGTTATGGGGCCAGAGGCCCCTTTCGAGATCTATATCTCCACCCGTCAAAAAGGATGGCTTGCGTCGTGCTATTGGCAACGGCTCAAAAAGAAACGCTTTCGCATGGCTCTCGACGAGTTCGAGGAAAAATTCGCAAGTGCCGCCGACCATGCAGCCATTATCAAGGCCACCCGCAATATGCTTCCTGATGTCCCCGTGACGAGCTGTGACGTCGCTGACGCGGGCCACCCTGTGCGTCCCGTCCTTGACCTTCTGGGCCTTGGCGAATTGTTCGACGACCTCACTCTACCCGCCAATGAGAACACTTATCCGGGCGGTGATGCGCGTGACCGCTTGCTCGCGCTCAACCGTTCCGATCTGTTTGGGCCGGAATACTGGGTGTTAAAAACGGCCATTATAAATGGCGAAAACACGTCTGACCTTCCCCTCGGTGATCAATTTGATCTAAGAGACGATCATGAGTGAAGATACCCCCAAGCCTAAATCCCACGGTCGCCTCGCAGTGCGCCCATCCTTGCGCCCGCGCGACCTGATGACCGACGCCCCCGATTTGGCAGGGGTATGGACGGCCAAGATCATCACGCTGTTCCCTGAGGCCTTTCCGGGCGTTCTTGGCGAAAGCCTCACGGGCAAAGCCTTGACCGAAGGCAAATGGCAGTTGGAGAAAATCCACCTGCGCGAATTCGGGATTGGCAAGCATCGCAACGTTGATGACACCCCTGCGGGCGGCGGTGCGGGGATGGTCTTGCGTCCCGATGTGATGGGCGAGGCGATTGATTTTGCCCAAGAGGGCACACCACCCAACCGCGAAGACTGGCCACTTGTTTACCTCTCGCCACGCGGCAAACGGTTCGATCAGGCCACCGCGCAACGATGGTCAAAGGCGCAAGGCGTGACAATGATCTGCGGGCGCTTTGAGGGGTTGGACGACCGCGTCCTCTACCACTACGGAATTGAGGAAGTCAGTTTGGGCGATTTCGTCCTGACGGGTGGAGAGATTGCCGCCCAAGCCATGATTGACGCCACGGTGCGTTTACTCCCCGATGTGCTTGGGAATGCCGAGAGCATCGAGGAAGAAAGCCACTCGAATGGCCTGCTTGAGCACCCGCAATTCACCAAACCCGCCGAATGGCGCGGGCTGCCGATCCCCGATGTTTTGATGTCGGGCCATCACGGCAAAATCGCGGAGTGGCGCCAGAAGATCGCCGAGAAAATCACGCAAGAGCGGCGCCCCGATATGTGGGACGCCTATCTTGCGCAAACCCGTGAGAAAACACTAAAGAAATGAGGTTAGAATCATCTTGCCCGAGGGTGAAATGCGGCCTATACACCGCCCGTCCAGCATCGGAATCGATGTGTGGACTGTTTTGCTGTTCGCTCGGGTGCTTTCTTCGGCCCCAGCATGAGCCGCGCCAAAACACCAACAAGTAAAGTCGACCGAAATCTCCGGCGGGCACATGATGACCCGAAAGAAGACACGGAGCTCTGGGACGCGCGAAACATTCGTGGACACATACCACGAGAATATATGGAGAAAGCGATGAACCTAATCGCACAACTGGAAGCCGAGCAGATTGAAGCTCTCGGCCATAAAATTCCGGATTTCAAAGCTGGCGACACCATCCGTGTTGGCTACAAAGTGACCGAGGGCTCGCGCTCCCGCGTCCAGATGTACGAAGGCGTGTGCATCTCCCGTAAGAACGGCACCGGCATTTCCGGCACCTTCACGGTTCGCAAGATTTCCTTTGGCGAAGGTGTGGAGCGTGTATTCCCACTGCACTCCACCAATATCGACAGCATCGAAGTTGTCCGTCGCGGCCGCGTTCGTCGCGCCAAACTGTACTACCTGCGTGATCGCCGTGGTAAATCCGCACGTATCGCAGAAGTCACCAACTACAAGCCGCTCGACGCCAAATCCTAAGGAGCAGATCGATGAAAGCCGATACACATCCCGAATACCACCTCATCGACGTCAAAATGACCGATGGCACTGTGGTCAAGATGAAATCCACTTGGGGCGCCGAAGGCGACCAACTGGCCCTCGACATCGACCCCTCCGTGCACCCTGCATGGAACGGCGGCTCGACCCGTCTGATGGACCAAGGTGGTCGCGTCTCCAAGTTCAAAAACAAATACTCCGGCCTCGGCTTCTAAGCCTAGTCCCATATTGTTTTGCAAAGGGTCCGCAGAATATTCTGCGGGCCTTTTTTCTTTTGCGCCCAGCTGCATCACCCCGTCACGGATTGCCTCGCCCGACACGAAACGCCCTTGCACAGAGGGGGGGATCAACGGCATACAGGAACACATTAAGAGGCACGCGCCCGATCCGAAAAGGGCGCGACAAAGACGAGGTCAGGGTACGTGGCACATATTATTGTTGTTGGGAATGAAAAAGGCGGAGCAGGCAAATCGACCGTCTCCATGCATGTCGCAACGGCTCTATCGCGGATGGGATATCGTGTTGGCGCATTGGATTTGGACCTGCGTCAGAAGACCTTTGCACGCTACCTTGAGAACCGTCTGTCTTATTGCCTGCGTGAGGGCATCGACCTTCCGACGCCTGAATATCGCGACCTTCCCGCAGTCAACTCCGAAGACCTTGAAGAGGGTGAAAACCTCTATGATCGCCGCCTGTCCTTGGCCGTTACGGGCCTTGAGGACACTTGCGATTTCATTCTGATCGACTGCCCGGGATCGCACACCCGCTTGAGCCAGGTCGCTCACTCCTTGGCCGATACATTGGTCACGCCACTCAATGACAGCTTCATTGATTTTGACCTTCTGGCCCGTGTCGATCCCGACACCAACAAAATTCTCGGCCCGTCGGTTTACTCCGAAATGGTATGGAACGCGCGTCAACTACGTGCACAAGCGGGCCTCAAACCGATTGATTGGGTGGTACTGCGCAACCGTCTTGGGGCGCAAAACATGCACAACAAAAAGAAGATCGGTGATGCAATGGAAGACCTGTCCAAACGGATCGGTTTCCGCGTCGCACCAGGGTTCTCGGAGCGGGTGATTTTCCGCGAATTGTTTCCACGCGGCTTGACCCTGCTCGACCTCAAAGATGTCGGCGTGAAAAATGCATTGAACATTTCCAACGTCGCCGCCCGTCAGGAAGTCCGCGATCTTCTCAAAGAGATTAGGCTGCCCGACGTCGAAGTCAATTTTTAGAACTTACACACGTTTCTATTTGAGCGTCACGACGGAAACGGATTCGGGATCTATACCCTGCGCCATCAAAGCCGCTTTCGCATCTACGCCAACTTTGTCTGACGGCACGTGAACTGATTTCGGAGTGAGCTTGACCGTTTTTGGACGGTCTCGCCACAGCTTGCGCGGGTCATATTTCTTGTAGAACGGTTGCTCATAGATCGGATCAGGGCCTGACATATCAATGTCGGAATAGGCCGATTTCACCGAACCTGACGCAAGCGCAGACAAATCCCCCGTTTGAGAGGCATGGCGCAAATTGTCAGATTTGAAAAAGATAAAAAATACCGCTGCGGCAGTCAGCATCACTGCCTGAATAACCATTTTATACATGTATCGCCCTCTCAGAAACCTGCCGTCATCTTATGATCTTGAGACAGAAATCTGGTCAAAACGGGCGAGGATTTGACCATTGCGGGCAGCACGGCCTTTTTTGTGCTTCCCGTTCACGTCGAGCGTCGCAGGATCAATATGGACGCCACGCTGCGTTTGGAATGCGATTGCCAGTAAAGACAAGACGATCAACCCGACACCAATGCCAAGCATCATGTAAATCTGTCCCGACGAAAGGGTTTCGGCAAAGGCTTCTATACGTGCTGTAAGAGGGCTAATATCAAGCATCTCAAACGTCCTTCTGTTCATTTCCTAGCCCCAAGTTGGCAGCGGATCTGGGCAGAAATCGGGCGTGGGTATGAAAAATAAGTGCCGCTTGGGCAGACCTATTCGGCGGCCACCTGTATCATCACCCAGTCCAAAATGGAGGCCACATCGGCCGCCACTGGCGTGGCAAGACCGTCACAAAAGGCATCAAATGCGGCACGTTTGTCGGGACTGACGCCAACAATAACGGGGACACCTTCGGCAAGAGCCATGCCAATCACATCGCGAAATCCACGGCCTTCGACTTCTTGTTTTCCGAATTTATTAATGATCAAAAGCGCAGGGGAGCATGTGGCCATATCCGCCTCCACGGACGCCACGGCCCGCTCCAACCCGTCAGGGTCAAGCCGACAGCCTCGTGCGTGAGGGCCAAGCGACTGGCTGATGCGCACCAAAGTGCCCGAGGACAGGATGTGCAGGTCCATATCGCACATCGACGTGCCTGCGCGGTCTGTATTCACCTGAACCGCCCCCGCCACACGCAGACCCTGATCACGCAAAGACGTGGCAACAGCTCGCAAAATCGCGTCTGTCTCGCCCTGCCCTTGCCCTGAAACGACAGCCAGCATGTTTGATCCCTTGTCAGTTCCCTATGCGGAATACAGAATGGCGGTGAGTGGGGAAAGCGCAAAACACGTACACCCATCGGGAAGCGCCCACCGATCTGGGCCGCACGCAAAAGGGGCGAGATGACACGGATCGCAGGGCTGATATTGGCGGGCGGGCAAGCTCTACGCATGGGCGGTGGCGACAAGGCGTTTGTGACGCTCGGCGGCACCACCTTGTTGCAGCGCTCCATCGCGACACTATCGGCGCAATGCGACGCGCTGGCCATTAGTGCGAATGGCGATCCCGCTCGCTATGCCGAGCATGACCTACCCGTCCTGCCTGACACCCTCCCCCAGCGCCAAGGACCGCTCGCGGGCATCCTCGCGGGGATGGAATGGGCGGCGCAGTTAGGGGTGGATCAGCTCTTTACCGCGCCCGTAGATACGCCGTTTTTGCCCGCCGACGTCGTCGCACGATTGGCCGCTCATGCGGGAGACGTAGGACTCGCCATTGCCGCAAGCCCTGTCGATGATCAACGCCGTCTGCATCCAGTTGTTGGGGTCTGGCCAGTTCGTCTCGCCGCAGCCTTGCGCGATACTTTATCACATGGGGAACGGCGGGTCGGGCGTTTTGCACAGGCCAACGGTGCCGTTGTGGTGCCGTTTGATGGCGACGATGCCCGTGACCCGTTTTTCAACATCAACACGCCTGACGATCTAGCAGCAGCCCAAGCCGTCCTCGATCAATAAGTCATCCGCGTTTGATCAGATAAGTCTGCACATCGCCTGTGTCATCGAGTGACAGAAATTCATGGCCTGCCTCGGCACAAAAATGCGGCACATCAATCACCGCAGCAGGGTCCGACGCAACCAAGCGCAACACCGCACCAACAGGCATCTCTAACAACGCCTTACGGGCCTTGAGGACGGGCAAGGGGCACAGGAGTCCGACGGCATCAATGTCGCGGTCGGCCATGTTCAGCTTTTGGGCTCGAAGGCATCGCTCGCACGATCAAGGTGACGGGCCATTGCGGCCACGGCGCCCTCTTCGTCATGGGCTGCAATCAAATCAACAATCTGCATATGCTCGGCCAAGGTAATTTCTTCTTTCCCTGACCAATGCAGCAACGACTTATGATAATCAAACAACCAGCCCAACATCGCCTCGGACACCGAGGTGATAATCGGGTTTTGGGCCGTTTGGGCAATCCTTTTGTGAAACGCGACATCGGCCTCAATAAAGGTCGTAGAATCGCCAAGACACTCTCGTTGCCGCTCTACGAGTTCGCGCAGTTCAGCCACATCCTCGGCAGTCGCGTTCTGCGCTGCCACGCGGACCAATCCCAGTTCGAACATTTGCCGCGCTTGTTTGAGGTGGGCGAGATTGGCGGGCGCTGACGACAGCACAAGACGCGCAATATCGGAGGATTGGTTGAGAACGGTACTGGCATCTACAGCGTTGACGCGGGACCGTTCCCCATGACTGATTGTGATCAGCCCGCTGTTGTGTAGGGATTGCAAAGCCTCACGGACCGCCGGACGCCCCACGCCAAAACGGTCCATCAAGACCCGCTCCGAAGGCATTGTGTCCCCAGCAGCCAAATCCCCCGAGGTAATCATATCGCGAAGCTTGTCGAGCACTTGGTCTGAAAGCTTACGGCGGGTGATCTTTTCGCGATCATCTTTACGTGGTGTATTCTTCGCCACCTGCATGTCTCCGTCAGCATTTTTTCATTTGTAGTATAGGCCCGCTCAACAGGCCGCAGCAACACAGGGATATATACCCAATGTTTCTGCACCAGTCACGCCTTACACGATATCCGCGCGACGCACAGGTCTGATAGCAGATGCAGCGCGGTTCGTATGCTAAAAAGGGAGGAAGTGGTGCACCCGAGAGGATTCGAACCTCTGACCCCCTGATTCGTAGTCAGGTACTCTATCCAGCTGAGCTACGGGTGCGCTCAGGGGGCGATTTACCGAGTGCGGCGGGGGGGCGCAAGAGGCATTCGACATGAAATTTAAAAAAGTGTCACAACGAGCGAGATCGACGGCTACTCAGCGGCCTTTGCGGTATCGGTCGAAGGCTGTTCGTTATGGGCTTCGGCAACAGGCTCTGCCTCGGTAGCAAAGCCTTTGGGCAAATGGATACCAAACACGGTGCCCGTCTCGTCGCTGCGCTCCAGGAGAAGTTTACCGCCGTGACCACGGATCAACTCCGCAGCTATCGCAAGCCCGAGACCAAAACCGCCCTTGCGAGTTCCGCCTTGGAACGGCTGAAACAGGTGGTCGCGAGCCTTTGGCGGCAGGCCGGGCCCTGTGTCGGAAACGGTCAACACCCATTGGGTTTCATCTTCGCGCGCAGCAACGCTAATCTCGCCGCCGTTGGGCTGTGTCGCCAAAGCCTGTCGCGCATTGCGCACAAGGTTGGACAGGACACGGTGCATTTGTTCGGCATCGGCCCGCATGACCATCGTGGCAGGCACATCCTCGGCGAACGAAATATCAGCATCACCCGACGAGAGCCGCTCGCCCTCGATCACATCACCGACCAGTTCCGCGACACGCACACCCGACATGGTGGGTGATGGTTCCTCCGCCTTGCCAAAGGCAAGCGTACTTTCACACAGGTTCACGGCGCGTTGGATGGAATTCATCAGTTTGGGCGCGGAGCGGATCACGGCAGGGTCTTGTGAGGTCTCCAAGCGATCGGAGAACAGTTGGGCCGTGGTCAAAATATTTCGCAGGTCATGGGAGATTTTCGCAACCGCACCACCAAGTTGTGCAAGGCGGTCTTTTTGGCGCAGCGAGGACGTCAGGTCAGTCTGCATCGAACACAGTGCGATCTCGGCCTCGCGCAACTCATAGACCTTTGCGGTCGGCTCAATGATTCGGCGCGCATCCTCAGGCGCCTCGGCATAATGCGTCATTGCTCCCACCACGCGCTTGATCGGATGGACGATGAGCGCCCGCACGGCAAGGAACAAGAGAAGCGCCGTGAACAACGAGATCGCCGCCGACAGCATCAGGATTCGCACGCCATACTCCACCATCGCCGTTCGCATAGGCTCGGTCGGCAATGTCACCTCGATCAACAAGCCCGCCTGCTTCACAGGATCACCAATCACTCGGATCACGCGGTTGGTCGGGTCCAACAGGGTCGCCGTCGCGTCACGGATCAGCTCATATGCAGAGGCATCACGCAGATCATAGGTCGCGTAGATCTGTTCGGGGATTGGTGAAGACAGCACAAGCTGGCGGATTTCATTACGGCGTAGCACGACGTTATAGACGTCTGCGTTGGCGAGTAGCTCGTCCTCAAGATTCATGTCGAGACTGTCATTGGCCAACAACGCAAGCGAGGCGATTTGTGCGCGTTCCAAACGGGACAACAGGAAGTCTTCGCGAAATCGTGCGATGGAGGGGACAAAAATCATGATCTCTGCGGCCATCACAAAGATGATCGTCAGCATCAGGAATCGTCCTGTCAGCGAGTTAATAAACCGCGAAAACCTCATAAATCCTTTCCGATCCCCCTACGGCAAAAGCCGTTGGACCAGTTTTACCACTGTTTTGACCTTTGGATTATCAAACAGTCTAGGGGTAAAATAGGCACCCGCAGCGCGTTTGTTAAGCTCTGCGAGTGTCGGATAGGGCGCAATCATGCCTGCGACTTGGCTCATCTTCAGGTTTGCCGACAGCGCCAAGCCCCAAAAGGAGATCAATTCGCCTGCATCCGGACCGACGATTGTCACGCCCACAGGGCGACCTTTGACCACCATGACCTTGATAAACCCGCCGCCTGCGCGATTGGTGGCAATGGCGCGGTCGTTGCCTGACACCTCGGCGCGGACAACTTCCAATTTGTCGCCATAGGTCTCGCGGGCATCAGCCTCTGACAAACCCACCTGCGCCAATTCGGGCGTGGTATAGGTGGCGTGCGGGATGTGGTGCGAGGAGGCTTTCGCAGGAAGACCAAACAGTAAGGAGCGGATCACAACACCCGCCTGATAGCCCGCCACATGGGTGAATTGCAGATTTCCGGACACCACATCACCAATCGCATAGGCGCGGCGGTTGGAGGTGCGCAAGCGAGCATCGACCTTGACCCCGCCACGGTTGCGATTGATCTCGCCCTTTTCCAAAGCGAGATTTTCGGAATTGGCCACACGGCCCGTCGCCACCAAAAGATGCGATCCCGTGATTCGTCCGCCGCTTTCAAGATCAAGCGTGATGTCACCCTGTGTGCCCGACACCCGCACGACCTTGTCATTTTCGATGATCTTCACACCCTCGGCTTTGAGTGCGGCGATGACGACCGCTGCGGCCTCGGGGTCTTCACGCGACAGAGCCGTTGCCGCCTCGATCACCGTGACCTCACAGCCCAAGCGCCGATGCGCCTGTGCCATTTCCATACCAATCGGCCCTGCCCCTAGAATCAACAGATGTGCGGGGGCCTCCCGCAGCGCCCAGAGGCTTTCGTTGGTCAGATACGGCACCTCGGCCAACCCGTCGATCGGTGGTACAAACGCCCGCGACCCCGTCGCAATCACAAAACGACGCGCGGTGATCTCTGTATCCCCCGCCTCAACCGTCTTGGGCGATGTAAACCGTGCATGCTCGCGGATGACCGTGCAACCCAACTCTTCAAACCGCTCTTGGCTATCGTGAGGCGCGATGGTGGCGATGGTGTTTTGCACGTGTTCCATCGCATCGGCGTAACCCATCCCCTCTTTCGCGGCATGCAGCAGCGCTTTTGACGGCACACAACCGGCGTTCAAACAATCGCCACCCATCTTGCCCTTTTCAATCAGGACCACGCGCGCGCCCATTTGAACGGCCCCTGAGGCGACGGACAATCCACCTGAACCGCCGCCAATCACACAAATATCTGTTTTAATCTTTTTCATGAGTTAAGCGTCCCGTTTCGTACGATAATTGAGAAAAATTGGCAAAATCGCCAAGGCGCAGAGGCCAAGGATCGGCAAGAGAATATGTGGCTCGAAAATTAGACCCAGATCAGGTGTCGTTCCGGCCTCGAATACTTTACCGAGCCCCGCGCCTACGGATGTGTAAATCACGGTCCCCGGAATGATCCCGACCGCGGTTGAGATCGCAAATCTATGGAAAGACGCGCCTAGCAAGGCAGGAAGCAGATTGGCCACAAAAAAGGGCACCACGGGAGCCAAACGCATCAAGAAGAGCATCGACCATTGGTTCTCATCCAGGCCGCGCTTGATCCGCTGTGTGCGTTCCGAGCCCGCCTCCATTTTGGCCGACAGCCAATCACCTAGCCCCCAACGCGCAGCAAGAAACAACAGACAGGCGCCCGATGTCGCCCCCAAGATGTTAAACAACGCCCCGGGGAAGGTTGCGAACAAAAAACCGCCAGTTAAAGTCGCAATAGTCGCTCCAGGAAGGGAGAAGGCAACGATACTCGTATAGGCCGCGATGAAAAGCGCGACAGACAGGCCATAATGCGCATCGCGATAGGCCAAAAGCACCTCACGATTCTCTGCCAAGGCCTCAAAGCTGAGCGAATCGCGAAACAAAACGGCCAATCCAAAGGCAATCGCGATCAAAATGACCAACGGCGCGGTGTGGCGACGTGACTTCGGGGGATCTATATGTGCCATATGGCCTCTCTTATTGACTGTTCGCGCTAAACTGCGCCCTATGCGCCCTAATTGCTACTGTCAGTGCCCCTCTATTGCAGCGACCTCACGCGCCATTGATCTTTCGCGAGCAGTTCTTTCGGGATTTTGTGTCTACAGGCGGAAATGTTACAGAATTCCCCTCGACACGAATTGACAAGCGGGTCTCGGGCACCTAAACGCAGGGCTTCAATGAATGTCGGCCTTCGAATCCCTCTACGCGGAATTTGGGCCATGACCAAACCGATGGAGATGGCGCGATGAAACGCACCTTTCAACCGAGTAACCTCGTCCGCAAGCGTCGCCACGGTTTCCGTGCACGTATGGCAACTAAAGCGGGCCGCAAGATCCTGAACGCACGTCGCGCACGCGGCCGCAAATCGCTGTCCGCATAAGGGCAGCCTTCGGGCTCTACGAATATGACACCGCCGGACGCACCCGAGGGAATGGCTATTGCCGGAACCGAAGGTCAGCGATCGGCGGTTTTGTCATGCTCTAATGACACCCCTCGCCCATCGTTGACAACGCTGACCAAGCGCGCAGACTTTCTGCGCGCTGCCCGCGCACGTCGTCAGGGCACGGGCAGTTTCCTGCTTCAAGCGCGCAAGCGTGACGCCGACGATCCCGCTACAGGCATCCGCGTCGGCTATACCTGTTCCAAAAAGGTCGGCAACGCGGTCAAGCGCAACCACGCCAAACGGCGGCTGCGTGAAATTGCGCGAATGGTCTTACCCGAGCTTGGCCATGACGGATGGGACTACGTGTTGATCGGCAAGGCCGGTGACACCTCCGCCCGTCCGTTTGAGCTTCTCCTCAAAGATTTGCGCTACGCGATGCGCAAAGTGCATGGCGACAGATCGGGGAAACCATCATGACCCCGCTCGCCTTTGTCGTCTCCCTGCCTGTGCGCGCCTATCGCCTGATCTTTAGTCCCATCGTGGGCTTCAACTGTCGCTACCAACCGACGTGTAGCGCCTATGCGATGGAAGCCCTCGAAAAACACGGCGCGATCAAGGGCTCCATACTGGCGGCCAAACGCATCGGGCGCTGTCACCCGATGGGCGGCACTGGTTACGATCCTGTTCCCGACCCCAAATCATCCGAAGAGGACACTCCAGATGCGTGATGAACTCGACGATATCCATCCGCTGTTCCACGGCGCACCCTCAACCACCGAGTTCAAGAAGCTGCGCAAACGTATTGTCCGCAATACCCGTGAGGCCATTGAACAATACGGGATGGTCGAGCGCGGCGCGAAATGGCTTGTCTGCCTGTCGGGCGGCAAGGATAGCTACACGCTTCTGGCTGTTCTTTACGAATTGAAATGGCGCGGGTTGCTGCCCGTTGAATTGATCGCCTGCAATCTGGACCAAGGGCAACCCGGTTTTCCCGCAACCGTTCTGCCCGAGTTTCTCGAAAAAATGGGTGTGCCCCATCGCATCGAGTATCAAGACACCTATTCCATCGTGATGGACAAGGTTCCCGAAGGCCGCACATTTTGTGCGCTGTGCTCTCGTTTACGGCGTGGCAACCTCTATCGTATTGCCCGCGAAGAGGGCTGTTCGGCGGTGGTGCTTGGCCATCACCGTGACGACATCTTGGAAACCTTTTTTATGAACCTGTTCCACGGCGGGCGGCTTGCAACCATGCCACCCAAATTGGTGAACGAGGAAGGCGACCTGTTTCTCTATCGCCCCCTTGCGCATGTCGCCGAAGAAGACTGTGAAAAGTTCGCGACCGCAATGAACTATCCGATCATTCCGTGTGACCTATGTGGGTCACAAGACGGGCTGCAACGCCAACAGGTCAAACAGATTTTGGACGGGTGGGAGAAAAACGCCCCCGGTCGCAGACAGGTCATGTTCAAAGCCCTCACCAATATACGCCCCTCGCATATGCTGGACCCAAAACTCTTTGATTTCCTCGGTTTGTCTCTCGAAGAAAAAAGTGAAAAGTCTACGGACATTCCCGACCTGCGTTAACTCGGCGGCCACCTTTTTAAGTTTAGGTCTCACCTGACGATCGTCCGTAAGGGGACGAAGCGACATGTGAGGTGGTCCGCGTGAGACAACTGGTGAAAATTCCAAACGTTGCGACAGTGAAGCGTCTGCTCGCCAGCCCTCAAAGTGCTGCGTTTTTACCAGCGATTTTCCTCGCGACCTATTGGCTTGGCGGAGAAACTGCCCTCATTATTACAACGATTTTGTTCCCTGCCGCAGTCTACGCCATGACCGGCGCCACGACATGGTCACGCGCCCCCTCTGAAACTGATGGTCTGACGGGATTACCGCTGCGCCCTGCCATTCTTGTTGCCTTGGATCACGTTTTGGAACGCCACGACGCCAATGGGCGCACCACGGCCTGCCTGTTGATTGAAATTGAAAATGTCGCCGCCCTAACAGCCTCCTACGGAACCGAGACCAGCGACAAGCTATTGAAAATAGCGGCCCGTCGCATTGGCGATACCATGCGAGAGCACGACGTGGTCGCAAAACTTGATGGCAATCGTTTTGCTGTCGCACTTGCCCCTGTACGCCGCGCTGACCTCGAAACTCTTATCCAGTTATCCTCACGCATTCAGGCCGCTCTGGCCGAGCCCTATTCGATTGACGCGGCAAAGATCTACGCCTCCGCCTCCATCGGGTTTTGCACGCCAAGACGGGCACCAGCGCAATCGGGTGCCGCCTATCTTGATGCCGCTGAAGCCGCGCTTATGGACGCGATCCACAATGGCCCTGGGTCGATTCGCGCCTATTCGGCCGACCGCATCCACCGCCCTCTCGAACATAGTATCGATCCGGATGAGGTTGGGATGGCACTCGAAAACGGGCACATCGTGCCGTGGTTTCAGCCTCAGGTCTCCACGGATACGGGCGAAGTCGCAGGAATGGAGGCCCTGGCGCGGTGGGAACACCCCGACAACGGCGTCATTCCCCCATCAAAATTTCTCCCCGTGATTGAGGAGTTGGGACTTTTGGAAAGGTTGGGGGAGGTCATACGTTTTCACGCCATGTCAGCGCTCAAGAACTGGGACCAAAACGGAGTGCATATTGGCTCGATCTCCGTCAACTTCACCGCTACAGAGCTTGCCAATCCCAAACTTGTCGAAAAGCTAAGTTGGGAACTGGACAGGTTTGAGTTAACCCCAGACCGCCTTGAAATTGAAATTCTGGAAAACGTGATTGCGGCCACCGACGATGACATCATTCCGCGAAACATTCGCGCCCTTAAGGCCATCGGATGTCGCATTGATCTCGACGACTATGGCACGGGGCATGCCTCCATCGCCAATATTCGCCGCTTTTGCGTAGACCGGATCAAAATCGACCGCTCCTACGTCACCCGCTGCGATTTGGACCGTAACCAACAGGATATGCTTGCCGCCATTCTCACAATGGCCGAACGGTTGGAGTTGGATACCTTGGCCGAAGGGGTCGAAACTCTGGGCGAACACGCCATGCTCGCGCAACTTGGCTGTGGCTATGTGCAGGGCTTTTCAGTGTCCCGCCCCCTTAGAGAATCCCAAGTCCAAGACTGGGTTGTGCAGCATCTCAAGAAAATCGGAGACGCGCCACAGATCGGGCGTCGCGCAGGCTGATCCATCGCATCAGGCCACATAGGCGCATCAATGAGTTCACTTTCCCGCAAAACCCCCAAGTTTTGGGCAAAACTGCTTGACCTTTGGGCTCTAGGCAGGTTGAACCTGCGCAGATGGAATTCCAATAATTAGGCGGCCGGAATGGACGATCAAAACAAGAATCTGATCCTTGCAGTTGTGCTCAGCGGGATTGTGTTGCTCACGTGGACCTATTTCTTCCCCGCACCAGAGCCAGTCACAGATCCGAACGCACCCGTTGTTCAAATGGGCACCGACGCGCAAAATGCGGCGGACGGGACTGTTGCACTCGCACCACCATCTGCCGACAGCGTGTCCGGCACGACAACCGTCAGCACCCAAACGGCAGAGCAAATTCCTGATGCGCCGCGCATCGACATTGAGACAGACCGCGTTGTTGGCTCGATCTCCCTGATCGGTGGTCGCATTGATGACCTCTCGCTCAAAGACTACAACGTCGAGCTTGATAGCGACGAAATCGTGACACTGCTCACACCTGTCGGTTCCGATGCGCCCTACTACGCCGTTTATGGCTGGGCGCCAGGTGGCGACATGACGGCCGACGATGTGCCCGGAGCCAATACCGAATGGTCGGTTGAGAGCGGCGAGGCCCTTAGCCTCGACTCTCCCGTCACATTGGTATGGAACAACGGCAAAGGCCTGCTCTTCCGCCGCACGATCGCCATTGACGAAAACTACCTCTTCACCATCACTCAGTCGGTCGAAAACGCTGGCGCGGATGCCAAACGCATGGCCGCTTACGGTATCGTCGCCCGCCACGGCACTCCCGAAGTGTCCCGCTACTTTGTGCTGCACGAAGGTCTCGTTCGCCTGACGGATAAGACACTCGAAGAGGCCGATTACAAAGACATCGCCGACTATGAAATGGTCGCTCGCGAAGGCGCACAAGCCTCGGTCGAAGATGTCGCGGAGAATGGTTGGATCGGCTTTACCGACAAAAACTGGATGACCACACTGGTTCCGCAACCAGGTCAGCCCTTCACCTCCGTTGTGAAATACGTGGCCAATCCAGAGATTTATCAAGTCGAGAGCCGCCTGCCCGCTCAGACGATCGAACCTGGTGCCACCATCGAAAACACCACCTATCTCTTTGCGGGTGCAAAGGAATGGGAAACGATCAAACACTACCAAGACGATACGGGCATCTATCGCTTCGTCGATTCGATCGACTGGGGTTGGTTCTTCTTCTTCACCAAGCCGATTTTCCGCCTGCTGCACGCCCTGAACGCCATCATTGGCAACATGGGGTGGTCGATCATTGTTCTGACGCTGATCATCAAAGGCATCATGTTCCCGCTGGCCTACAAATCCTATGTCTCTATGGCACGGATGAAAGAGCTTCAGCCTGAGATGGAAAAGCTCAAGGAAGAAGCTGGTGACGACCGCGAAAAAATGCAGCGCGGCATGATGGAGCTGTACAAAAAGAACAAGGTGAACCCTGCTTCCGGCTGTTTGCCCCTGATCTTGCAGATCCCTGTGTTCTTCTCTCTCTATAAGGTGATTTTCGTCACCATCGAATTGCGCCACGCACCATGGATTGGCTGGATTCGCGACCTCTCCGCGCCCGATCCCTCATCCATCCTGAACCTGTTTGGCTTGCTGTCTTTTGCCCCACCAGAACCCGGTTCGCTCTTTGCGATCCTCTCGCTTGGCATTTTGCCAATTCTGCTCGGCATTTCCATGTGGTTGCAGCAAAAACTGAACCCTGCGCCCACCGACCCAAGCCAGAAAATGATCATGGCTTGGATGCCATGGGTGTTCATGTTCATGCTCGGTAGCTTTGCCTCTGGTTTGGTGCTTTACTGGATCGCAAACAACACCATCACATTCACGCAGCAGTACCTGATTATGCGCAGCCACGGGCACAAGCCTGAAGTTCTCGGCAATATCATGAGTTCACTGCGGCTCAAGAAAAAGGAGGACGCGTCCTAACGGGCGCGTCTCACCGCATGGAACTCACTTTTCCCATCGTAGAACCTGACGCAGCGGCCCTCGAAAAGGGCCGTTTGCTGTTTGCTGGAGAGACCGATTTCGTCAAAGGTGTCGTCGCAATGGACGGTATGCCGCCCGATGATCGCATTGAGGTCTGCTTTGCAGGGCGTTCAAACGTGGGGAAATCCTCTCTGATCAACGCACTCACAGGTCGCAAGGCACTTGCCCGCGCGTCCAACACGCCAGGACGCACACAGGAGATCAACTTCTTCACCTGTGCCGACAGTCACTACCTCGTCGACCTTCCCGGCTATGGCTACGCCAAAGCGCCCGTCAAAACGGTCGAGAAATGGCAACGCCTGCTCAAAGCCTACCTGTCAGGCCGCGCTACATTACGCCGCGCTTTTGTCCTCATCGACAGCCGTCATGGTGTGAAATCCGTGGATGAGGAAATCATGTCGCGCCTCGACAAATCCGCCGTCACATTCCAGATCGTGATGACCAAAGCGGATAAGGTTAAGGATGCAGAGCGCGAAAAGATCATGGCGCAGGTCCGCTCCAAGATCGCGCAGCACCCCGCCGCCTACCCCGAAATGATCGTGACATCATCTGAAAAGGGATGGGGCGTGGACGTTTTGCGCGCAGTGATCGCCACCCTGATCTGATCCGTATCAGTCTCGTTCTCCGATCACCCACCATTGCTTGCAGGGGCATAGCCCTTCGCTGTATTGAGGAGCAACGCTCTCGATGGATGCCACGGAAATGAAGAAGCAAGATATGAACAGAGACTGGATTGCGACCGCCCGCACTCTTTCCCAAGCCCTGCCTTTTTTGCAGCGCTATGAGGGAGCAACCGTGGTGATCAAACTCGGAGGCCATGCGATGGGCTCCGACGAGGCGATGGAAGATTTCGCCCGCGACGTCGTGTTGATGCAGCAAGTCGGCGTCAAGCCCGTGATCGTGCATGGCGGCGGCCCGATGATCAACCAGATGCTCGACAAACTCGGAATCGAAAGCAGCTTTGTGGGCGGCAAGCGTGTCACTGACAAGGCCACGGTTGAAGTCGTCGAAATGGTCCTGTCAGGTCTCGTGAACAAGCGTATTGTTCAGGCCATCAACAGCCAAGGCGGCCGTGCAGTCGGCATCTCCGGCAAAGACGCCAATCTGATGGTCTGTGAGCAAACCAACCCTGATCTGGGCTTTGTCGGCACTCCTGTTGAGATGGACCCGCGTATCATCCGAGAGCTTGGCAACGAGAACCTCATTCCCGTCATCGCTCCACTCGGCGCAGGAAAAAACGGCGAGACATTCAACGTCAATGGCGACACCGCGGCAGGGGCTATCGCGGGGGCACTAGCCGCCGACCGCCTCTTGTTGCTCACCGATGTGTCTGGCGTCAAAGGTAGCGACGGACAGGTACTGACCTACCTGAACTCTGACCAAATCCGGTCCTTGACCGAAGACGGCGTGATTGCAGGGGGCATGATCCCCAAGACCCAAACGGCTCTGGACGCCCTAAAAGATGGTGTGCGCGCCGTGGTCATTCTGGATGGGCGTGCGCCCAATGCCTGTCTGCTTGAGCTGTTCACCGAGCATGGTGCTGGGTCACTGATCCGCGACACCCCGCAGAACAAGACGTCAGGATAGTCGATGTCTCTTCGTCTCATTGTAATGCGCCACGCCAAATCAAGCTGGGACGATCCGCTACTTTCCGACTTCGAGCGCACTCTCAATGAGCGCGGGCGACGCAATGCCGCGACGATGGGGCGATGGTTAGCAAAGATGGGTTACCTGCCCGATACAGTCGTCCTCTCGTCCTCTGTGCGCACCACGCAGACCAGTGAGCGCGTGTTAGACGCCGCAGGAGTCGTTCCTGCGCAGATATCGACAAAGGCGCTCTACCACGCGCCAGACTTTCAAATTCTACGCACGCTCGCACAGGCTCAGGGCGACACGGTTCTCCTGATCGCCCATAATCCCGGAATCGGTGATTTCGTCTCGCATTTCGCCGCGCAGCCCGTCGTTCACCCTGACTTTGTTCGCTACCCGACCTGCGCCACCACCGTGTTTGAGGTCAATGCGGTGACATGGACACATGCAAAGTTTGGTGAAAATACCGTGCTTGATTTCGTCATCCCGCGCGATCTGGAAGACTAATCCACCCAACATTCCGAATGTAAAAAGGGCGCCCCGTAGAGCGCCCTTTTGTTTGATCGTATGTCTTGCGCGGTCGTTAGTGACCGAGGATCTGACTAAGGAAGAGTTTTGTGCGATCCGATTGCGGATTGTTAAAGAACTCTTCTGGTTCGTTTTGCTCGACGATCTGCCCTTGGTCCATGAAGATCACCCGGTTCGCAACCTGACGGGCAAAGCCCATCTCGTGGGTCACGCACAGCATGGTCATGCCCTCTTCCGCAAGTTCGATCATGGTGTCGAGCACCTCTTTGATCATCTCGGGGTCGAGCGCGGAGGTGGGCTCATCAAACAGCATGATACGCGGCTGCATACACAGCGAACGCGCGATAGCCACACGCTGCTGCTGACCGCCCGAAAGCATACCAGGGTATTTATCGGCCTGTTCGGGGATCTTCACCTTTTCGAGGAAGTGCATCGCCAAGGCTTCGGCTTCCTTCTTGGGTGTTTTGCGTACCCACATCGGCGCGAGCGTGCAGTTCTCCAAGATGGTCAGATGCGGGAAGAGGTTGAAGTGCTGAAAGCACATACCAACTTCCGAGCGAATCTTGTCGATGTTCTTAAGATCAGACGTCAGCTCGATCCCGTCGACGATGATTTGACCCTTTTGGTGCTCCTCAAGGCGGTTGATACAACGGATCATCGTGGACTTACCAGAACCGGACGGCCCCGCGATTACGATCCGCTCGCCTTGATTCACGGTGAGATTGATGTCGCGCAGGACGTGAAAGTCCCCATACCACTTATTCATATTGGTGATCTGGATCGCGACTTCGTCGGAGACCTGCATTTGACTGCGGTCGATGGAACGTTCTTGTGCGAGAGACATGTTCTAGGTCTCCTTTCTTAATGGTGATCTGTGCGAAGCTTGCGCTCCAACCACTGCGAATATTGCGACATGGCGAAGCAGCTCGCCCAGAAGACAAGTCCGATAAAGATGAAAAGCTCCCAGTAAACCCCATTCCACGCGGAGTTAGCGCGGATGGCGTTCGACAGGCCGAGCATGTCGAAGATACCGATGAACATCACGAGCGTGGTGTCCTTGAACAGCCCGATAAAGGTGTTCACGATGCCTGGGATGGAGATTTTCAATGCCTGCGGCATGATGATCAATCGCTGCGCTTTCCAGTAGTCAAGGCCAAGCGCGTCAGCCGCTTCGTACTGGCCCTTGGGGAGAGCCGCGAGGCCACCACGGATCACTTCGGCCATATAGGCAGAGGAGAACATGGTGACCATGATGATCACACGGATGGTCAGGTCAAAGTTGGTGTTAGGCGGCAAGAAGTAGTTGAGGATCAGCGAGGCTGTAAACAGCAAGGTGATCAACGGCACACCGCGAATGAACTCGATGAAACCGACACAGATAACCTTAACGATCAGCAGGTCGGATTGACGTCCGAGGGCGAGAACCACACCAATCGGAAGCGACAGGGCAATGCCCGCGATACCGATAATCACACAGATCATAAAGCCACCAAGTTCGCGGCTTTCAACTTCCTTCAAGTGACCTATTGGGAGGGATGCATCGAGTGCATCCACGACAGACGGCCCGATAAACATCCACCACACGATTGCAGCGACAACGGCCCCGATCAGCGCGAGGACGTCCCCAAAACGCACGAGGGCTTTCATAGCGAGGGCACCAATGACAAAGCCAACAGCAACACCAACGGGGCCCCAGATCGTCCCGCCCCAGACAAGCCAAACCATGAGGAATGGAAATGCTGCCGATATCCAAAGAAGTTTGCGCGGCAAGGCGTCAAACAAAATGGGCGCAATCGCCAAAAGCATCAAAAAGAATGCCAGATTGGCACGCCAGTATTCAGTGCTTGGATAAAAACCGTAGAGCAGTTGGTTCCAACGTTCGGTCAAAACCGCCCAACAGGCATAATGCGTATTGCCGAATTTGGCGTTCAGGATGTCACGACATTCGGACAGGCTACCCGCCGACCAAACGCCCCCCAACATCCACGGAAGTGTCCCCGCAAGTATTTTGTAGACCACGAAGATCGAGACGAGTGTCAGAATGGAATTGAACCATCCCGAAAACAGATTCTCTTTGATCCACCGCACCGCCCCGATTTGGGATAGCGGAGCGGGCTTTTGTTCTAACATTGTGTCGCGGACGTAAGCGACAGGTTGTTTAGCTGTATCGCTCATCTCACCGCTCCTTCAGCTTCACAGATTTGTTGTAGAAGTTCATGCTTGACGAAATGACCAGCGAAACAAGCAAGTAGATCAACATCATCAAAAGCATGGATTCCAACTCACGGCCCGTGGTGTTGAGCGTTGTGCCCCCCAGGGTCGAACGAAGGTCCATGTACCCCACCGCGAGCGCAAGCGAGGAGTTCTTGGTCAGGTTCAGATATTGCGAGATGAGTGGCGGAATAATGACGCGCAACGCCTGTGGCAAAATCACAAGGTTCATGGTCCGTGACGGACGCAAGCCCAGTGCATAAGCCGCCTCGGTTTGCCCCTTGGAAACCGCAAGGATCCCCGAACGGACGATCTCGGCGATGTAGGAGCCCGTGTAGAAGCTCAGAGCGAGCCAGAGCGCGAGCATCGAGTTGCGCAGGTGTAAGCCGCCTGTGAAGTTGAAGCCCTTGAACTCGGGATAGGACAACCCGATCGGACGCCCCATGATGAAGTAAACCAAGAGCGACGGGACGAAAAAGATCGCCAGCTTAATCCAGAAGGTCGGCAGGATTTGACCCGTCGCCTCAAAGCGCCGCAGAGCAAATTTGGAAAACGCCCAAATGCCCAACAGCGACAGCAAGAAGACGATCACCACAATAGCAGAGCCTGACCCCCAAACGGGCACAGGGACATAGGTGCCACGGTTGGTTACGGCGACACTGTCCCAGAACCACATCGAAGAGGCCGCATCCGGTCCCTTGAACGAGCGCGGTTGCGGTAGGCTTTCTGAGAGAACCGCCATGAAGGCCAGAATCCACAACAACACTGGGATGTTGCGGAATGTCTCGACATAGACGGTCATTATTTTGGCGGTGAGCCAGTTTTTGGACAGGCGCAACACGCCCGCAACGACCCCGATGACCGTTGCAAGGATGCAGCCCATAAAGGCGATCATCAACGTGTTCAACAGCCCCACAACCGCGGCACGCAAGTGCGTATCCGAGGACACATACGGGATGAGCCTTTGGTTGATGTCGTAGTTGGCGGATGAGCCAAGGAAATTGAAATTTATATCTTTGCCGAGTGCTTCGAGGTTGATGATCGTGTTACGGACCACAAACGCAGCAAACGCCATAAACACGATCAATGCGATCACCTGAATGGTAATCGAGCGATAGCGCGTATCGTAAATCAGCTGACTTAGGCGAAAGCTCTCGTTGTTCGGCGGATCAGTCATAGTCGTCATATGAGACGGCCCCCTGTGTTCCCCTGATAGCCCTTCATTCGATACGGGTACATTTGCACCGTTCGTGAGGGATCTTTTTGTTATTCGGATAGGTCAATGAGAGAAGGGCGCGAAATATCCGCGCCCTTCAATAACAATGTTCTTAGCGGAAAGGTGGGGAGTACATCAGACCACCTTCGGTCCACTGTGCGTTCAGGCCGCGTGCGAGACCAATAGGTGTGCTTTCACCGATGTTGCGCTCGAAGCTTTCGCCATAGTTGCCGACTTGGGTGATGACGTTGAGTGCCCAGTCGTTATCGAGACCGAGCATAGCGCCCAGTTCACCTTCGACGCCCAAGAGACGGTTGATCTCTGGGTTGTCTGTACCTTTGGCCATTTCTGCCGCGTTTGCGGAAGTCACACCGAGCTCTTCAGCCGAGACCATAGCGTTGAGAGTCCAGCGGACAATATCGCCCCATGCGCTGTCGCCGTGACGAACAAGCGGGCCAAGTGGCTCTTTGGAGATGATTTCAGGCAGAACCACGTAACCTTCGGGGTTCTCGAAAGAAGAGCGCGAAGAGGCCAAAGCAGAGGCGTCTGTTGTGTAGACATCACAAGCGCCAGCAAGGAACTGCGTCTGTGCTTCGGTGAAGCTATCCACGGGCACGGGTTCGTACTCCATGCCGTTCACGCGGAAGTAATCAGCGAGGTTAAGCTCTGTTGTTGTCCCTGTTTCGATACAAACAGTTGCGCCAGAGAGTTCTTTCGCGGAGGACACGCCGAGGTCTTTGGGGACCATGAAGCCCTGACCATCGTAGTAGTTCACGCCAACGAATGTGTTTTTGAGGTCCACATCGCGTGTGAATGTCCATGTCGTGTTACGTGCAAGAACATCAATTTCGCCAGACGACAAAGCGGTGAAGCGCACGGCGGAGCTCAACGGAGTGTATTCAACGGCTTCTGGGTCGCCAAAGATTGCGGATGCCACAGCACGGCAGAAATCAATGTCGAAGCCTTTCCAAACGCCATTTGCGTCTGGAGCAGCAAAGCCAGGTGTCCCGGTGTTCACGCCACATTTCAGCGCGCCGTGCTCTTTCACGGCGGCGAGTGTTGGCGATCCGCCATCCTGAGCCATCGCGGAGCCGGCAGCAAGGCCAGCTACAGTCAGCGCACTAAGAAATACTGATTTTTTCATTTTTACCTCTTCCTGATATTGCGCCTATTGTGGCGCTCATTCCAACCGCCGGGCGGTCGGTGTAGACATCGAATTGGGCGATTGCCCCTTCAATATGTCGAGTTGAGAGGATTCATTCCAAATCGTCAAGGGCGCTATCAGGAAATCGTATGTTTACTCTACGTTTCCCGCAAAAGATGTCCAAAAGATCGAGGATTTAGGCGCGTTGTTCTAATTTTGGATCGCGTGGAAAAATTTATGCGCATTCAAAAAACTCGTACGCTTTATGGCGGCTTCTTCTGCGGCTTCTTCATCTTCACCCCATTGCTCCGACTGGAACATTTCGTCGACGCGCGAAATTGCCCAAAGCGCTTCGATGGGATGGGCATTTCGCGTCGCGGCAAGGCCAATGACAAAACTGCCCGACAAGGACACGAGATCATGAAACGCCGCCAGTTCAAATGATGACATTTCAGCGGCCAAGGCTTGAAGGCGGTCGAGCGAGTTGCGCGGTTGCGGTACGTGAATCACTCCGACACGCGGCTCGAGCGGGGCATCGAACTCGGAGGCAACCCAGTCCAGTAGCGGGTCCCACGCCGCCTTCTGCCGCTCGACCAGCGCCTCTGGGTAGGCCGCACGATAGCACAAAAGATCGCTATCGGCATAATCGGCGATCATTGTGACAACTTCACCATGCACCTGCCCTACCCGATCAATGGCCGCATTGGCACTGCGGGTCGCGGGCATGGTTTCGGGATCAATCTTACCCTCTTGAGCATCCCATTCCGCAGCGATCAGCTCGGCAAAGGTCTGGGTTGGCACGATCAGCGGCGCTTTGGCGGGGGTCCGCACGGGGCGCCCGTCGAGATGAACGGCAAAGCCATCCGCCTCAGGAACAACGGTCGCCTCTTTCCAAAATCGTTTTGCCGCCCAGTCCGCCATAGTGCCTAACCCTTCCAAATCTCATCAAGTGCCGCAGGTAGTTCTGCAAAATCATCCAGAACACGCGCCGCCCCTGCGCTCATAAGCGCGTCTCTGCCGTGATAGCCCCAAAGCACGCCAAGACCATGGCAACGTGCAGCGCGGGCCATCTCCATATCGTATGTCGTGTCGCCCACAACAATAGTCTCCGCCGCCGAGGCATTCGCATCCGCGAGACAGGCCGCAACCATAGACGGGTTGGGTTTCGAGGGATGTTCGTCGGCACTTTGTGCACTCACGAAGAGGTCCGAAAACGCCCAATCGGCCATCATCGCGTCCAAGCCTCGCCGGCTGTTTCCCGTTGCAATGGCAAGAGCAACATCGTCTCGCGCACCCAAAGCCCGCACCGCGGCTTCGGCCCCCGCATAGAGCGGAAATCCCTGCGCGCCAACATTCTGACGTATCGCACTGAACGTGTCCTTATAGGCCGCAATCATACGCTCGAGCGTGTGGGGTTCGGCCTGCGGCGCAAGTTCGGCCAAGGCATAAGGCAGAGACAAGCCTACGATGCTCAATAAGGTACTACGGTCGGGACATGGCAGCCCCGCCTCGGCAAATGCAGCCGCCATCGACGACACAATATGCGCTTGGCTGTCGACCAAGGTGCCATCAACGTCGAAGATGACGAGTTTCATCAGTGCAGGTCCTCAAAGGGGTCGTCACTGGCGATATCCTCGCTCCACCCGAAGGTGTCCCAAGAGTGCGCCATATGCTCTGGAAGCGGCGCTGTGACCGTGATGGGTTTGCGCGTGACGGGGTGCTCAAACGTCAACGAGCGCGCGTGCAGGTGCAGCTTCTTGGAGATAATTCCCCCCAATTGTGCGCCCCATCCGTCTCCAAGGTTTTCTTGGCCCGAACCACCGTATTTGCCATCCCCAATGATCGGGTGACCGATTTCGGCCATGTGGACACGCAGCTGGTGCGTGCGGCCCGTGATCGGCTCCATCGCGACCCATGAGGCCCGTGACGCCACTCGGTAAAGAGTGGCGTAATGGGTGTGAGCGCGTTTGGCGCCTTCGGTGCTGTCAATCTCACGCGGATGCACGGCGATCATCTTTTCGCCCTCGCCGCCTTTGCCGCGACCGCGAGCTTTGACCAAACCGTATTTGATCTCCCCGAGGTAGGGCGTGGGAACGCCCGCAACGAGCGCCCAATAGATTTTGCGCGTGTTGCGGTGGCGGAAAGCTTCGGTCAGCTTGCTTGCCATCGCTGGCGTTCGCGCGAGGACCAAAACGCCCGAGGTGTCTTTGTCGAGACGATGCACGAGGCGCGGTTTTTCAGCGAAATCCTCTTGCAAGGCGACCGAAAGACCATCGACGTGGCGCGTCTGTTTGGAGCCGCCTTGCGTCGGTAGCCCCGCAGGCTTGTTGATGACGATTAGATGGGCATCTTTATAGAGCACACAGTCACGCATCATCGCGGCGTCTTTGTCCGACACGCGCGTCGCCTCTTTGGCATAGGTCACATTGGTGTCGGGCAATGGCGGGATGCGAATCTCTGCGCCAGGCCCGACGCGAGTGCTGGATTTCACTTTTGCGCCATCCACACGCAGATCGCCTTTGCGGCACATCTTTTCAATCTGCCCCTGTTTGACCTGAGGAAACACTTTGCGCATCCACCGATCAAGGCGTTGCTCTGGCTGGTTGTCATCAATGATAATCGTCTGGACACGGCTCATGCGTAAAAACTCCGGGCAGCGTATAGTCCGAGGGCAATTCCCCCAAGGGCGAGGACGAGTGTGCCGATCACATAGGCCGCTGCCAACCCGATCTCGCCGCGCTCGAATATCGTTATCGCATCAAGCGAAAACGCCGAATAGGTTGTGAAGCCACCAAGTATGCCCGTCATGATGAGCGGCGCGAATTTGTTGCCGTTTTCATGGGCAAGGACCACGACGATCACCCCCATCAAAAAAGACCCCAGAAAATTCACGGTGATGGTTCCCCACGGGAATCCTTTTCCCAAAAGACGCACCATTCCAAGCCCCGTCAAATAACGGGCCGAAGCGCCGATTGCGCCACCGATGGCAACTTGGATAAGAGGCGTCATGGGTCAGGTTCCTTTCCCGCCCGTCTTGGGTCGCAATGGGCGAGATGTCAACTCTCGCGCTGTTCCCGCAGCTTCTGGAAATAGGCCACCCGCTTGGCCAGATCACGTTCAAACCCGCGTTCAACGGGATGATAGAACTGGGTGCGCGGCAAGGTGTCAGGGAAAAAGTTCTGCCCTGAAAACCCGTCTTCGGCATCATGGTCATAGGCGTAGCCTGCGCCGTAACCTTGCTCCTGCATCAGCTTAGTGGGCGCGTTGAGAATGTGTTTGGGCGGTGGCTCGGACCCCGTTTTGCGCGCGGCCTCCCGCGCGGCCTTATAGGCCACATAACCCGCATTGGTTTTAGGGGCGAGGGCGAGATAGATGACCGCCTGCGCCAAGGCCAGTTCGCCCTCGGGCGAGCCGAGCCGTTCAAAGGTTTGCCATGCAGTCATGCAAATGGTTTGCGCCTGAGGATCGGCAAGCGCGATGTCTTCCACCGACATGCGCAACAGACGACGGGCGAGATACCGGGGATCTTCACCGCCCTCCAACATTCGCCCGAACCAGTAGAGCGCAGCGTCAGGGTCAGAGCCGCGCACCGATTTATGCAGCGCCGAAATCAGATTGTAATGCTCGTCACCGGACTTGTCGTATTTCGCGGCGCGGCGCATGAGGCGTTTGGTCAATTCATCGGTGTCGAGATCACCCGACACTTTCCATGCCATGATCTGTTCGATCAGGTTCAAGAGCGTGCGCCCGTCCCCATCAGCCATCTCCCACAGCGCCCGCTTGGCTCCCTCATCAAGCGGCATCTTGCGGCCCAACTCTTGCTCGGCACGGGCTCCGAGTTTGGCCAAATCCTCGACACTGAGGCGTGTCAGCACCATGACCTGCGAGCGCGACAGCACAGCGGCGTTCAACTCGAAAGACGGGTTCTCCGTTGTGGCGCCAACAAGCAGGATGGTGCCATCTTCCATATGCGGCAAAAACGCATCCTGCTGCGCTTTGTTAAAGCGATGGATCTCGTCCACGAACAGCAACGTACCCTGCCCGTTTGCCGCGCGTATTTTCGCAGACTCGAAGACCTTTCGCAGTTCTGGGACTCCAGAAAAAATCGCCGAAATCTGAACAAAGGCAAGATCGGTCTCATGGGCAAGAAGTCGGGCGATGGTGGTTTTCCCGACGCCAGGAGGGCCCCAAAAAATGATCGAGGACAGCGAGCCCGACTCGAGCATCACACCAAGCGGAGCATCTGCGCCAAGCACCTGTTCCTGACCGATCACCTCGGCCAACACCTTTGGTCGCAAGCGGTCCGCCAAGGGACGCGTCGCGGTGTCACCCGTAGGGACCGAAGGGGTTTGTGGGGCGAAAAGATCACTCATGGCGCAATCCTACGCGCTTGCCGCGCGACAAGGAAGTGTCCAGCCACAGCAAACGCACATGGCATTACAGAAGATTAATATCTTTGGCTTTTTGAATGGCTTCCGAGGTCGTGCGGGCCATAAGGCGTTCTCGGGCAGAGACCAACCGCGCCTTGAGCGCACTCTCGGAAATGCCAAGTTTAGCGGCAGCGGCGGCGTAGCGATCCCCGGACGCGATGCAGCGCAGCGCTTGGACTTGGGCTGGGGTAAGCTGTTGTCTGGGTTCGGAAACCTGATGAAGAATACGTGCAATTTTGGCGATGCTCTTGATTTCAGCATCAGTGAATTCACGATCGGAGCGCGCGGAGGCAACAATCGAACGTGAGCGCACTTCGCCACAGGACACGGACACGCCATACTTGAGGCTATAGTCAGCAGCCTGCCCCATGATGTTGAACGGATCGGGCATGCCCGCTTCGCTCCATCGCGTTGTTCCCTCGCAGCTCAATCCCCATGCAATCATCGGGTCACGAAGCGCAAAAGCATTGGCCGTGTAATGTTTGATCCAATCGCCCGGAAAGGTGACGTCGAGCAACAAGGGAGCGGCATAGCGGATATGAAGAGCCGCAGAATATCCCGATGGACTAAGAGCGCCCAACTTCGAAAGAAGACGCGTCATCTCTGAGGGGCTACTCATCTGACTCTACCTTAATTTACACAACTATGACGAATTCTTGATCATCAAACACATAACGCCATAGGGGCACAGAGGCGTTCATGTCTTGGCCGTTTAGACGTAGGCCGAAACTTCCCTGAAAAAGGGGGGAGGTAACGGCACACAAAACCTAAACTTTTAGGCAAACGGTCTGTCTAAAATGACGTTGTCCGCCATGGAAATCAAGGCGCAAATTGCGCAGACACCTTTGCGACGTAACGAAAAAGCCCCGCCAAAATGGCGAGGCTTTCTAATTGTGCCGTTCGCAAAAAGATTAATCTTCTTCAGCGTATTCAGCTTCCTCAGCGGCAAGGCGGGCTTTGTCAGCAGCGCCTTTTGCAGCGGGATCGCGGTCAACCAATTCGATGATGGCCATAGGCGCCATGTCACCGTAGCGGAAGCCTGCTTTGAGAACGCGGGTGTAACCACCTTTGCGCTCTGCGTAGCGTGGGCCAAGCACTTCAAAGAGTTTCGCAACATCTTTGTCCTGCTTGAGCACAGCAGCAGCCTGACGGCGGGCGTGAAGATCGCCACGTTTGCCCAGAGTGATCAGCTTGTCCATGATGCGCTTAAGCTCTTTGGCTTTAGGCAGCGTGGTTTTGATCTGCTCGTGCTCGATGAGCGAGCCGGACATGTTGGCGAAGAGCGCCTTGCGGTGCTCGTGGGTACGGTTGAGGCGGCGGTAGCCTTTTGCGTGACGCATTTGGTATCTCCTAAATCGTCGTTATACTTTGTCTGACCAGCGATGCGTGTCACCGGTTCTCCTTGGAGCCACTTTCACAAGATTGCGACCCGTTTGTTCAAAACTTGCAAGACTTCAAGGCAGTCCCCTTCACCTCTTGCAAGACTTTGTGACCCGAATTTCAAACAATTCTGCGGTCGAATTCGGCCCCGAAACACTGCTTCGAGGCCGAAAAATCTTTAGAACTGGTCTTCGAACTTTTTGGCCAGATCTTCGATGTTCTCTGGTGGCCACTCTTCGACGTCCATGCCGAGGTGCAGACCCATGCCCGAGAGCACTTCCTTGATCTCGTTGAGAGACTTGCGACCGAAGTTCGGCGTGCGCAGCATTTCTGCTTCGGTCTTCTGAATGAGATCGCCGATGTAGACGATGTTGTCGTTCTTGAGGCAGTTTGCCGAACGGACAGACAATTCCAACTCGTCCACTTTCTTGAGAAGCAGCGGGTTGAATTCGAGACCGTCGTCTTCTTCCTGACGACCAGCAGCTTCTGGCTCGTCAAAGTTGACGAAGATGCCGAGTTGATCCTGAAGAATGCGCGCAGCAAAAGCCACGGCGTCCTCTGGGGTCACAGAGCCATCGGTTTCGACTTTCAGCGTGAGTTTGTCATAGTCGAGAACCTGACCTTCGCGGGTCGGTTGCACGTCATAGGACACTTTTTTCACGGGGGAGAAGATCGCGTCCACGGGGATGAGGCCGATTGGCGCATCCTCGGGTTTGTTCTTATCCGCTGCGACGTAACCTTTGCCGGTGTTGACGGTCAGTTCCATGAACAGATCGGCACCATCGTCGAGGTGACAAAGCACGTGGTCTTTGTTGAGAACCTCAATACCTGCGCTCTCGGAGATGTCACCAGCGGTGACAACAAGAGGGCCCTTTGCGGAGATGGAAAGACGCTTTGGCCCTTCGACTTCCATGCGCAGAGCAACGCCTTTGAGGTTGAGGATAACATCGGTGACATCTTCGCGGACGCCGGCGATGGAGGAAAACTCATGCAGAACGTTGTCGATCTGAACGGAAGTGATCGCCGCACCTTGCAGCGACGACATCAGAACGCGGCGCAATGCGTTGCCCAACGTCAGGCCAAAGCCGCGCTCGAGCGGTTCGGCGATGATGGTCGCTTGACGTGCTGGCTCGTTGCCAGGTTTCACTTCAAGTTGCTGGGGTTTGATGAGCTCGGCCCAATTCTTGTGGATCATGCAGTAGCCTCCATGCTTGTTTCTTGCCCATGTCCGTAAGCGAGAAACGTCCCGAGGGATCTAAAAACGCAAAAACGGACCGCGCACAGAATGGTGCGCGATCCATAAATAGTTCGCGGTGATTACACGCGGCGACGCTTTGGTGGGCGGCAGCCGTTGTGTGCAATCGGGGTCACGTCGCGAATGGACGTGATGTTGAAGCCGACAGCGGCGAGTGCGCGCAATGCGGACTCACGACCAGAGCCTGCGCCCTGCACTTCGACTTCGAGTGTTTTAACGCCGTGATCCTGCGCTTTTTTACCCGCATCTTCCGCAGCCATCTGAGCGGCGTAAGGTGTGGATTTTCGCGAGCCTTTGAAGCCCATGGTGCCAGCAGACGACCAAGCGATCGCGTTGCCCTGCACGTCGGAGATCAGGATTTTGGTGTTGTTGAAGGTCGAATTCACGTGAGCAACGCCGGAGGCGATGTTCTTGGAGACCTTTTTCTTGGTCGTACGGCGAGTATCGCGTGCCATTGATCAGATCTCCCTTATTTCTTCTTACCAGCAATGGCCTTTGCAGGACCTTTGCGAGTGCGAGCGTTGGTGTGTGTACGCTGACCGCGTACGGGGAGATTGCGACGGTGACGCAGGCCACGGTAGCAGCCGAGATCCATCAGGCGCTTGATGTTCATCTGAACTTCACGGCGCAAGTCACCTTCAACGGTGTAGTTGGCGTCGATGTGCTCGCGGATAGCGAGAACTTCGGCGTCAGACAATTCGTTAACGCGACGAGCGCGGTCGATGCCTACGGCTTCGCAGATGGCTTCAGCAGAAGTGTTGCCGATACCGGTGATGTAAGTGAGGGCGATTGGAACCCGCTTTGCAGTCGGGATGTTTACGCCGGCGATACGTGCCACGTGGTATTTCCTTTTCGTTGCGGTTCCGTAAGTCCAGAACCTTTTTTCACAACGTCAAACCCGCGGGTGTCTTTACCTGCGGGCGTCAGCTGAATTCTATGATCATCGCGACGGGAGCGACCCGTTTGCGAATCTTTAATCCCGTTAGGGATGATGTGCCATACGGAGGTTTTGGCGGACCGTCAAGAGGTCCGCCAACAATTCCCGTTTACGCCAAAGCCTTGGCGATGGCGGCTGCGACGGCATCGACGTCTTGCAGACCGTCAACCGAACGCAAATCCCCGCGGGCGTGGTAGTAGCCGATGAGGGGAGATGTTTTCTTGTAATATTCCATGAGGCGCACCTTGAGGCTTTCCTCATTGTCATCTGCGCGGGCTTGGCCACCTGCGGCGACGGCCTCTTTGGCGCGATTGACAATACGATCCACCAGAGCCTCGTCATCAACTTCCAACTGGATCACGACGTCGAGTTTAACCCCGTTACGTGACAGCAGGTCGTTGAGCGCGTCGGCCTGAGCGAGGGTGCGTGGAAAGCCGTCAAAGATAAAGCCAGCGGCGTTACCTTCGCGGATTTTCTCTTCGATCAAGCCGATCACGATCTCGTCGGTCACAAGTTGCCCTGCATCCATGATCGCGGCGACTTTTTTGCCCATATCGGTGCCGGATGTGCGTGCAGCGCGGAGCATATCGCCCGTTGAAAGCTGCACCATGCCACGCTCCTCCACGAGGCGTTGCGCTTGCGTCCCTTTGCCTGCGCCGGGTGGTCCAAGCAGAATAATATTCATCGTCTAGCGGTCCCTCTTTTGCTGCGCTTCCTCCCGCGCAGCTGCGACTTTTCGATCAGCCCCTCATACTGGTGGGCCAGCAGATGAGACTGGATTTGCTGAATCGTATCCATCGTAACAGACACAACGATCAGAACCGAAGTCCCCCCGAAGTAGAAGGGGATCGCGAACTGGGACCGCAGAATTTCAGGCAGCAGACAGACGGCTGCGAGATAAGCAGAGCCAAGAACGAGAACACGGGCGACGATATAGTCGAGGTGCTCTTCGGTTTTCTTCCCCGGACGGATGCCCGGAATGAAGCCGTTTTGGTTCTTCAGGTTCTGCGCGATATCGTCGGTCTTGAACGCGACGTTGGCCGTGTAGAAATAGGCGAAGAAGACGATCATCGCCGTGAAGAACAAGAAGTAAAGCGGTTGCCCGGGGCCGAAGTAGGCCAGAAGCGTGGACATCACGGGACCGAGGTCGTTTTGACCCGAGAAGGTCGCGATCGTGGTTGGCAACAGCAGAAGAGAGGAGGCGAAGATCGCGGGGATCACACCTGCGGGGTTCACCTTGATCGGCAGGTGGCTCGACTGGGCGTCGTAGACTTTCATGCCCTGCTGACGGCGCGGATACTGGATATGCACCTTGCGCAGAGAGCGCTCCATGAACACCACGAAGGCAATCACGGCCACGACCATCACGATCACAAAGAGGATGATGGCGGGCGAAATCGCACCCGAACGGCCCGAGGCGAAGAACTGCGCCAGCGCACCGGGCACCTCGGCGACGATGCCGACGAAGATGATGAGAGAGATACCATTGCCGATGCCGCGTTGGGTGATTTGCTCACCGAGCCACATCAGGAACATGGTGCCGCCAACGAGTGTGATGATCACGCCTGCACGGAAATACCAACCCGCTTCATGGGCCAGATCGCCCGCTTCAAGCGAGGCAGCAAGGCCGTAGGCTTGGAACAGAGCCAACAGCACGGTGCCGTAGCGTGTGTATTGGTTGATCTTTTTGCGACCTGAATCGCCCTCTTTCTTGAGTTGCTCAAGGGAGGGAACCATCGCCGTCAGGAGCTGCACGATGATCGATGCGGAGATATACGGCATGATGCCGAGCGCAAAGATGCCCATCCGCCCCAATGCCCCACCGGTGAACATCGACAAGATGCCGCCGATACCTGCGGAAGCCTGTTCCATAAACTCACGAAGTGCGTTGCCGTCGATGCCGGGCACGGGAATATACGTGCCGAGGCGATAGACGATCAACAGACCGAGGGTGAATACTATACGCTGACGAAGCTCTTTGGCTTTCCCGAGGGTGCCCCAGTTGAGGTTCGACGCCATCTGTTCTGCTGCGGATGCCATTTAGGTCTCTCTATTCACGAACAGCGCCGCCTTATCGGTTTCCCGACAGGCGGCGCTTGGAAAACTTACAAGCTGATGTAAGGGGCGAGGCCCCTCACCACAACCCTTATTCGGCTGCCGCTTCGGCCTTGGCTGCTACGGTGAGCGTTCCGCCCGCCTTTTCAACAGCTGCAATAGCAGATGCGGAAGCACCTGTGACGTTGAGCGTCAGCTTGGATTTAACGTCGCCTTTTGCGAGAACGCGGATGCCGTCAAGCTTGCGGCGCACGAGGCCGGATGCGACGAGAACATCTTCGTTGATCTCTGCTTTGGCGTCGAGTTTGCCTTCTGTCACGAACTTCTCGATCAGGCCGAGGTTCACAACAGCGAACTTTTTGCGGTTTGGTTTGTTGAAGCCACGCTTTGGAAGGCGTTGGTAGAGGGGCATTTGCCCGCCTTCGTAGCCTGCAATCGCAACACCCGAACGGGATTTTTGACCTTTGATACCACGGCCACCCATTTTACCGGTGCCGGAACCTGGACCACGGCCAACGCGTTTGCGAGGTTTGGTGGCGCCTGCGTTGTCACGCAATTCATGTAGTTTCATGTCGCTTCTCCTATGCCGGAACTGCCCTCCAGCGACGGAGTGGGCAAACACGGCTTACAAATATTGATTCTCAACGGACCTTTGTCCGCTTGGGGCGTATAAACGGCAGGGGGTGTATTGGCAAGTGGCTTGACCCTCGCCCTTCCCTCGACAGGACTACCTCTTGCCATGATCTCAGATCGTCGGTGCCTCTCGCGCGAATTGTCGCACCTCACGGAGAACCGCTAGTCACGTGTAGCTGACGCAGTTGTTATCAAGGCAAAGGCAATTCCGCCGCAGACCAAGGCGCAGGCAAGGACCGCGCGTGCCGTGAGCGGTTCATCGAGCAGAACGATTCCCGCGCCAAGAGCAATGATGGGCACCGAGAGTTGCGCCAGTGCCGCAGTGGTCGCGCCAAGGTGCGGCAGCAAGCGATACCACAGCGCATAGCCCAAGCCCGATGTCAGCCCGCCGGAGACGATGGCGATGATCACGCCCCGCGCCCCAAAAGATTCGCCACCGACAAAGGCAAGGCACAGGATCGCCGCGAGCGGCAGGGCATAGGCGAAATTCCATGCCGTCGCCCGAAGCGGGTCCGACTGGCGAGTTCCAACGAGGGAATAGATCCCCCACCCCAGAGCCGCCGCGAGCATCAGCCCCACCGCGCCAAGAGGCATATGGATTGCGCCTGTTGGCCAGACGAGGACGCAAAGCCCACCAAGCGAGATCACCATGCCGACCCAACGCCGCGCGGCAATACGTTGCCCCGCGAGGAATGCGCCGAAGAACATGGTGATCTGCACACCGCCGAACAGCAACAGCGCCCCCACCCCTGCATCAAGCGACACATAGGCGAAGGAGAAACCGACGATATAGGCGGTCAGCGCCACCACGGCGATGACATCAGGCTTGGGACGGTGGCGTGCCCTGTCGCCTTCTCGCCACAAGAGCGCCAACAGAACAAGCGCGCCCGAGGCGAGGCGGATGAGTGCAAATCCCGCTGGACCGATGTCTCCGCCCGAAAGTCCGACGCGGTTGAGAATCGAATTTGCGGCAAAGGCCACCATTGTGAGGAGCGTCAGAAGAAAGAGGGGCATGTCATGATTCCTAGAGGCATGTCGAAGCGTCGGTGGGCAAATGGAAAGCGCCCGCTTGGGACGAAGAGCGGGCGCTTGTCGAATGAAACGAATTGATAGTGTGGCGTGTCCTAACCCAGTTCACCGTCTTTATACCAATGGGCAAACTTGACCTCGGAAGCCGTGCCGACAAGCTCCGCGAAGTGAGCGGGGTCTTGGGTGCCGCCATCGCGTCCATTGTAGTGGTAGGGGTAGACGTAGGTCGGCTTGAAGGTTGCAACGGCCTCGGCGGCTTGTTCCGCGGTCATTGTGAACGGCAGATTCATGCACAAGAAGCATAGATCAATGTCGGTGAGCGCCAACATCTCGGGGGTTGGCTCGGTATCGCCCGAGATGTAAGTGCGGAACCCGTCGAGGCTGAGGACATAGCCGTTGTCACGGCCTTCGGGGTGGAAATTCATCCGCTCCTCGGTGATGTTATGGGCGGGAATCGCGTCAATGGTCAGGCCGTTCCACGTGTGGCTCTCGCCATTGGCCATCGCCATCGTACCGTCTTTGAGGCCCTCGGGCAGCATGTCGAACACGGCGGGGTTTGTGATCAGTTGAGCAGAGCCCTTGAGCGCGGCAAGCGTGTCGGCGTTGTAGTGGTCGCCATGCTCGTGGGTCACGAGGATCAAATCGGCAGCGGGTAGATCGGCATATTCGGCAGGATCACCCACAGGATCAACGTAGATTACCCCTGCGGCGGTCTGCATGACGAATGAGGCGTGATGGACGGGATGAACGGTCACGGCCCCTTCGGCAAAACTGTCGGCCATGTGATGATCGGCCCGTGCGGCGAAGGGCAGAACTGTGATCACCCCACCCGCTGCGGCAGCGTGAGTGAGGAACGAACGGCGTGTGTGCGTCATTGTAGATCTCCCTGAATGTTATTCACAACAGTTAGGGCGCAACGGCGGTGAGGCAAATCAAAACGAAGTGAGAGCGGCAGGCAAACGAAAACGCCCCACCCGCAAGGGTGAGGCGTTCTGTTCGTCGACGTGACTGTAGATTGAAGCTGATCAGAGACCCGTAGCGAGCTTGCGCGACAGGGGTTCGATCTGACCACGGTTCAGACCGATGTCATCGAGCATCTGGTCGTCGAGGCTCGCCAACGCGCGGTAGGTTTTGCGGTAAGCTGACCAACGACGCAGCGGAGCCACGATAGAATCAAGAAGAACGCGAGCTGGGGATTGGCCGAACTCAACGGCCCGTGAGGAGGAAATAAACGCCATTGTGAGCGGTCCTTATGTTGATGTGTGTCACGCGAAATTGCGTGTATGGCGTCCATCTAGTGATATGCGTGGCGTTTGACTTCCCCCTATTTGGGTCTAGCCGATATGCAATTTCTGCACAAAATCTGCGCAGTTTGAAAACATTCTGTTTTTTAAGCAAATGCACGAAAAAGAAGGCGCAATATGGGGTGTTGCACAATGCAAAACGCCCCGTGGCAAAACCACGGGGCGTCTTTAAAGTCTAAATGCAGATGGGCTTAGCCGCGCTCTTCGATGATCTCAACGAGGTGCGGAATTGATTCCACCATGCCACGGACGGAAGGTGTATCTTCCAATTCGCGGGTTTTGTGCATTTTGTTGAGGCCGAGGCCAACAAGTGTCGCACGCTGTTTAGCGGGGCGACGGATCGGAGAACCGATCTGTTTTACAACGATAGTTTTAGCCATGTGTCCGACTCCTTACGCTTCTGCGGTTTCAGCAACGTCAGCAACAGGTGCGTCATCCTTGCGGAGGATTTCAGCAACTTTTTTGCCACGACGCTGAGCCACGGAACGCGGGGATGCCTCTTTGCGGAGACCGTCCAGCGTAGCGCGGATCATGTTGTAGGGGTTCTGAGACCCGGTGGATTTTGCAACAACGTCCTGAATGCCGAGCATTTCGAAGACGGCACGCATTGGACCACCTGCGATGATACCAGTACCCTGTGGGGCGGTACGCATCACAACGCGGCCTGCGCCGTGGCGACCTTCCATGTCGTGGTGCAAAGTGCGGCCCTCTTTGAGAGCAACGCGGATCATCTGGCGCTTGGCTTGCTCGGTGGCTTTACGAATGGCCTCAGGGACCTCTTTCGCTTTACCTTTACCGAAGCCAACACGGCCTTTTTGGTCGCCAACAACGACGAGTGCGGCGAAGCCAAAGCGCTTACCACCCTTCACGGTCTTGGAGACGCGGTTGATCGCGACTAGGCGATCAGCAAATTCTGGTGTTTCGTCACGATCGCGGCGTTGGCCACGACGGTTATCACGTTCTGCCATAGAACTATCCTTTTAAGGTGGCGCATTTCGCGCCGCATACTTTCAATCGCAGTGACGAGCACGTCAGACGTACCCGTCCTGGATCATCGGGGGGACGGAACCCCGTCCCCCACATGTACTTAGAACTTCAAGCCACCTTCACGGGCAGCTTCGGCCAAGGCCTTCACTTTACCGTGGAAGAGAAAACCGCCGCGGTCGAAGTAACATACTTCGTGGCCGGCTTTCGTAGCACGCTCTGCCAATGCTGCGCCAACTTTGGCAGCAGCTTCGACGTTGTTCTTCCCAACGACACCGAGATCTTTTTCGAGAGTCGATGCGGAAACGAGGGTTACACCCTGAACGTCGTCGATCAGCTGAGCGCTGATGTTCTTGTTGGAGCGATGGATCGACAAGCGGAGCTTGCCAACATTGCCCTTGCGAAGTTTGTTCCGGACGCGCAGGCGGCGCTTCAAGAACAGGTCTCTTTTGCTGTTTGCCATTTTGAGCGTCCTTACTTCTTCTTACCTTCTTTGCGGAAGATATACTCGTCTTTGTATTTGATACCTTTGCCTTTGTAGGGCTCGGGTTTACGCCATTCGCGGATGTTAGCCGCGACTTGACCGACGAGTTGTGCGTCAGCACCTTCCACAACGATTTCAGTCTGTTTCGGGGCGGTGACGGTTACACCGTCAGGCACCTCAAAATTGACCTCGTGCGAGTAACCGAGCGACAGTTTCAGGGTGTTGCCCTGCATCTGTGCACGATAACCAACACCGTTGATTTCGAGTTCTTTTTTGAAGCCTTCAGTCACACCAGTCACCAAGTTGGCGATGACTGTGCGCGACATGCCCCATTGCTGACGAGCACGCTTGGAATTGCCACGAGGTGTGACAGTGATTGCGTTTTCGCCGAGCGTCAGGGTGACGTCATCAGTTGCGGTGAAGGAAAGGGTTCCTTTGGAACCTTTAACTTCGATGGTCTGGCCGGAGACAGTGGCAGTTACGCCGCTGGGCAGGTCGACCGGTTTTTTACCAATACGAGACATTCCGCGCTCCTTAGAAGACCGTGCAAAGCACTTCGCCGCCAACATTGTTGGCACGAGCGTTTGCGTCCGACATCACACCCTTAGGGGTGGAGACAATCGACACACCGAGGCCCTGACGGACTGTAGGGATGTCTTTAACACCGAGGTATACGCGACGGCCGGGCGTAGAAACACGCTTCAGCTCACGGATAACAGGGGTGCCTTCGTAGTATTTGAGGCTGATTTCGAGGGTCGGGTGACCGTTGACATCAGTGCCGCTTTCGTAGCCGCGGATATAGCCCTCATCGAGCAGCACATCGAGGACCCATGCGCGCAGCTTGGAAGCTGGCGTGGAGACCACGGATTTGCCGCGCATCTGAGAGTTGCGGATGCGGGTAAGCATATCGCCGATAGGATCGTTCATAATATCTCTCCCTTACCAGCTCGATTTCACCATACCGGGGATTTGGCCATTCGAGCCAAGTTCCCGCAGCATGATACGGCTGACCTTGAGCTTACGGTAGTAAGCGTGAGGACGACCTGTCAGCTGACAGCGGTTGTGAAGACGTGTAGCCGAGCTGTTACGCGGCAAGTCTGCAAGCTTCAAAGAAGCGCGGAAACGCTCTTCCATCGGCTTCTCTTGATCATAGATGATCTCTTTGAGAGCGGCGCGTTTAGCGGCGTATTTTGCCACCAACTTCTCGCGCTTACGCTCACGTGCGATCATGGATTTCTTAGCCATGTTCTCTAACTCCTCGCGCGATTAGCTGTTGAAGGGCATGTTGAACGCAGTCAACAGGCTCTTGGCTTCAGCGTCGGTTTTCGCCGTCGTGGCGATTACAACGTCCATACCCCAAACTTCGTCAACTTTGTCGAAGTTGATTTCGGGGAAAACGATATGCTCTTTGATCCCCATGGCGTAGTTGCCACGGCCATCAAAGGATTTGCCCGATACGCCGCGGAAGTCGCGGATACGAGGCATAGCAATCGTGATCAGACGATCGAGGAATTCATACATACGGTCGCCACGCAGGGTGACTTTCGTGCCGAGAGGCATGTCTTCGCGAACGCGGAAACCAGCGATGGATTTCTTGGCGGTCGTGGTGAGTGCCTTTTGGCCGGCGATCGCTGTGAGATCTTCCTGAGCGGATTTCGCTTTTTTGGAATCACGCACGGCTTCAGCGCCGCAACCGATGTTGAGAACGATTTTGTCCAGACGCGGGATCATCATGTCGTTTTTGTAGCCGAACTCTTCTTTGAGTGCGGCACGAATGGTGTCCTTGTAGAGCGACTTGAGACGCGGGGTGTATGTGTCAGCGTCGAGCATCAGATTACGTCCCCTGTCGTTTTGGCGAAGCGTACTTTTTTGTCGTTTTCAATTTTGAAACCGACGCGGGTTGCTTTGCCGTTTTTGTCAAGAAGTGCGAGGTTGGACAGGTCGATGGGCATGGCTACCGGCTGACGGCCGCCATCTGCACCTTGTGTCGGTTTCGCGTGACGGATGGCGACATTGACGCCTTCCACAATTGCTTTGCCTTTGGCGGGGATCACAGAGGAAATTTCGCCCTGTTTGCCCTTGTCCTTACCGGCAAGTACGACGACCTTATCGCCTTTACGGAGTTTAGCAGCCATTACAGCACCTCCGGAGCAAGCGAGATGATCTTCATAAAGTTTTTCGCGCGAAGCTCACGAACAACTGGCCCAAAGATACGTGTACCGATTGGCTCATTGTTGTTGTTGAGGATCACAGCAGCGTTGCGATCAAAACGGATCGCTGTGCCGTCATCACGACGAACTTCTTTGGCGGTGCGAACGACGACGGCTTTACGCACGTCCCCTTTTTTCACACGGCCGCGCGGAATGGCTTCTTTCACCGAAACGACGATGATGTCACCCACGGACGCGTAACGACGGTGAGAACCGCCGAGGACCTTGATGCACTGAACACGGCGAGCGCCGCTGTTGTCAGCTACATCCAGATTGGTCTGCATCTGGATCATTTAGTTTCTCCCGACCTTTGGGGTGGCCTGCAGCGGCCAAGTTCCCCAGGGTTTCGATTAAGCTGGGAGGAAGCTTATCTGATCAGATCAGACAATAACTTCCCAGCGCTTGGTTTTCGACTTCGGCGCACATTCCTGAATACGGACGGTATCACCAACGTTGAACTGGTTCGTTTCGTCGTGAGCCCGGTACTTTTTGGACTTACGGATGGTCTTTTTGAGAACCGGGTGCTTGAAGCGGCGCTCCACGGACACGGTTACAGTTTGTTCGTTTTGGTTCGAGGTTACGACCCCGGAAAGAATACGCTTAGGCATAGGTGTCGCTCCTTATTCAGCCGCTGCTGCGGCTTTTTCGTTCAGAATAGTTTTCACAAGAGCAGCCGCGCGGCGTGCTTTGCGAATCTGAGCGGTGTTTTCGAGCTGACCCGTGGCCTGCTGAAAGCGCAGGTTGAAGGATTCTTTCTTCAGGTTTGCCAATTCTTCGCGGAGCTGGTCCGGCGTTTTGGCACGCATCTCTTGGGCGTTCATATTCGCCTCTCCTTAATTCCTAGTGGCACCGGAATGCCCCCTTTTGGGGTGACATTCAGCCCGGTGGGTTATGTCAACGCATACGACTCCCCTGTCGGGGAATCTACGCGATGCGTTCCTATAAGGGGGTAAGGCCATGCTGGCAAGGGCCAGATTGCCAACAACCGTACAAACGTGGGTTAATTTGGCAGTTGAACGGGATAATACGTCCCCGTCCAACCTTCTTGCGTATCGCGGGCCTCGATCTTCACCTCGATCACACCGTCAGGGATCTCCACGCCCGATAAAGAGCGCGTGAAGGGTTGCTCATCGACATGTGGGTGGGTGAGGACGCGGTGGCCCAACTCGGTCCCGTCCAGAGCCAACACCCGCCAACCGTCGGCATAGTGATCCCAGCCCGTATCAGGATGCGACAGCGTGACGTCGAAACGCCACGCCTCTCCCGAACGGGCAACCTCGACCGCGTCGATTACGGGAGGGTCCGCGGCGAGCGGGGTGGCTGCAAGGAGGAAAGCGACAATATATTTCATGGCTCCACCTTAACCCGTCCCGCGCCGCGTGCCACATCACATCTTTATCAGCAAAAACCCCGCGCACAGGGCACGGGGCTTTCGCAGGGATCTCGCGGGCTTTTAAACCCGAAGGGATTGGCCCTTATTCTTCTTCTGCCTCACCGGCGGAGACATATTTCGACGCGTAGTTCTGTTCGCCAATCCGCTCGATCAGGCTCAGTTGCAATTCCAACCAGTTCTGGTGGCCAACTTCGTCAATTGCGATGGTCTCGAACAATTTCTTCGACTTGAGATCGCCCGCCTCATAGGCAGCTTTCGCGGCCTTGGTGTAAAAGGCAGTGGCTTCTTTCTCGTCCTTGAGATCCTTCGCAAACATGTCTTGCAGCGACTTGGCGATTTTCGGCGTAGCAGCAAAGGCCATTTCCGGCTCGCCGCCCAATTCGAACATCCGCTCAAGGAACAGGTCCGAGTGTTCGGTTTCCTCGGCAAACTCCTCGCGCATCTGGTCGGCCAGTTTGTCGAGCCCCCAGTCGTCAAGCACATGGGCGTGCAACTGGTATTGGTGAGCGGCAGTCAGCTCCATTTGAAGTGCTGTATTGAGGTTCTTCAGTGTGGTTTCGTTGGTCATAATATGGCCTCCTGTTCATCTGTATTATACATGGGGCTTCAGACGAAAATTTCATCCCGAGATTGCTCTTTTTCTGCCCACATGCGATGTGGCAAAAGGGCACCCCCGTGCCACCCCCTCATTTCGTGGAGACCAACATGGCCGATATTGAATCCCTTTTCGTCACCCGTCTTTACAAAGCCCGCCTCAACGAGGTTGGCGCCGAAATCAGCGAAGAGGAGTTGGTCAACAGCTGCTATTCCATCGCTGAAGATGATGAGGCGGGCCAACAGTGGTGCGAGGACAACAACTATCCCGGCTACACCTCTTACGCCTCGCTGACCGACCTGCCGTGGCGTTTTCCCGTGTTCAAGGACATGGTCGATGCCCTCGACAAACACGTCGCCGCCTTTGCGCAGGATTTGCAGTTCAACCTTGATGATCGCAAACTCGTGCTCGAAGACCTGTGGATCAACATCCTGCCCGAAGGGGCCTACCATTCGGCCCACATCCACCCGCATTCGGTGATCTCGGGGACGACCTATGTGGCGATGCCCGAAGGGGCCTCGGCGCTCCGCCTCGAAGACCCGCGCCATTCACGCATGATGGCCGCCCCACCCCGCCTCAAAGACGCACGGCGCGAGATGCAGAACTTCATCTACCTGAAGCCCGAAGTCGGTGACGTGATGCTCTGGGAAAGCTGGTTGCGTCACGAGGTGGTGATGAACCAAAGCGAGTTTGATCGGGTGTCGGTGAGTTTCAACTATCGGTGGGGAGAGTGAATGACATCGAGAACTACACGGCTCAAAGGGGGCCACAATGACTGACCCCAAGTCGCTATACAATGAAAGCGACTTGGCGGCACTTGGGTTTGCTGTAACCCAAGCGGCAAGCCTAGAGAACGCTTTGCGAGCTAGCGTGGTTTTTAGCAACACTGGTGCTAATTATGGGCAGCGTTTCACTCTTAGCGACCATCATGAGTTTAGACACGTCTATACTGAACTTGGGCTCCCAAAACTCATTCAACTCGTAAACGAAAAGCTTCCCGAGTCGAGCATTTCTGACAGTGACAAAGAATTTTTGTCGTCCTTGCTCATCGGTGAGAATGGTTCGAAAGACTGTTTCTACATTTATTGGCGCAATCTTCTTTGTCACGCCCCCATGATGCCCCGACCCGATGGGTCTTTTGACTTCCGTTTTTATGATCGAGATGTCTTTAAGACCCTATCAGGCCCAGAGCCTAGCGAAGGAGCCGTCACGTCATCTGACTTACGCGAATTGGCGCATAAATTTGGGAAGGCTGCGCTGATAATTGCAACAGAGTTCTATCCACGACCGTAATTTTGCCCCCGCCAATCACTCAGCGGGGGCGTTTTCGTTTCCCCCTACCCGCTATGGCTCATCACTTCCTTGCCGTTGTGCAGCAGGCGTGAACGCCATGGGATGGGGTTGCGCAGGGCGAAGTGGGCCATGCAGGAATTCTCCGCCTCTTCCATCAAATCACGGATACGCTCTTCGGGCTCATCGCTGTCGATCAAGACGTGGGTTTCGATGTGTTCGGTGGAGCCTTCGGTCGTGTGGCCCATGTCGCGCATTGTCGACAGGTTGGTTTTAAAGCCGACCTTTTGCTCGATCTTCATCGACTTAATCTTGATCCCGCGGGCGGTGTAAATGTCCGTGAGGTGCGTCATCAGGCAAAACCCGATCCCCGCGCACATGAAGGCCAATGGCGGCGGTGCGGTGTCGTCACCCACGGGCGTCTGCTCGTCACAAAAGAGACGCACAGGCGAGAAGCCCGGGATATTGACCTGCACAACGCCTGTTTTCTTTTGGCGCTCGGTAGACTCGGCGGTCATGACGACCTCGAACTCCAATGGCTCGGGCGGACGGCCCTTTTTAAACGGTTTCGGCTTGAACTGTGTTGGCTGTGGCAAAGCGTCATTGCGCTCGCCGACGTGATAGGTGGCGTCGGACATAGAGGTCTCCCTTTTGGTGTGTTGTATCCCACGACGATCTGCGTGGATCGAAGCCACCCTGTCAGGAAATCTGAGGTGCGAAAAGGGGGCGCGTCCGCCTCGGATACGAACAGCAAAAAGCCCCGCCATTTCTGACGGGGCTTTCTATCTTTTGGACCTAGGTGCGCTCTCGTCGCTTTTGCTTACAAAAGCAACTGCGCACGTTGGTCGTAAACGCTTGCGCGCTATGCGACCTTACCAGTCTTCGCGAACCACAGTGCGGGTTTTGATCGGCAACTTCATTGCAGCGAGGCGAAGAGCTTCGCGCGCGATGTCGTCCGATACACCGTCGATTTCGAACATGACACGGCCAGGTTTGACCTTACATGCCCAATAATCCACGGAACCTTTACCTTTACCCATACGAACCTCGGTGGGTTTCGATGTAACGGGCAGGTCTGGGAAGATGCGGATCCAAACACGGCCTTGACGCTTCATGTGACGCGTCATGGCACGACGTGCAGCTTCGATCTGACGTGCAGTTACACGCTCGGGCTGCAGGGCTTTGAGGCCGTACGTGCCGAAGTTCAGATCAGAACCGCCTTTGGCCTCACCGTGGATACGGCCTTTGTGGGCTTTGCGGAATTTAGTACGCTTTGGCTGAAGCATGGCTCAGGTCTCCTTAGCGACGGCCGCGGTCGCCGCGAGGCGCCGGACCAGCTTGGGCTTCTTCTGCGCGACGGTCACGAGCCTGTGGGTCGTGTTCCATAATCTCGCCTTTGAAGATCCAGGTTTTAATACCAATGATGCCGTAAGCCGTTTTTGCTTCATACGGTGCATAGTCGATGTCTGCACGCAGTGTATGGAGCGGAACGCGGCCTTCGCGGTACCATTCAGTACGCGCGATTTCAGCACCACCGAGACGGCCCGCAACGTTCACTTTGATACCGAGGGCACCCATGCGCATTGCGTTTTGTACGGCACGTTTCATTGCGCGGCGGAAGGACACACGACGCTCAAGCTGCTGTGCGATGCTCTCGGAAACGAGGGCAGCGTCCAGCTCGGGCTTGCGCACTTCAACGATGTTGAGGTGCAGTTCGCTGTCTGTCATCGTGGCGATTTTCTTGCGCAGGGTTTCGATATCTGCGCCTTTCTTGCCAATGATGACACCGGGACGTGCAGTGTGGATCGTGACGCGGCACTTTTTGTGCGGACGTTCGATGATCACACGGCTAATGCCGGCTTGCTTGCATTCTTCTTTGACGAACGCGCGGATTTTGATGTCTTCGAGAAGAAGATCACCGTAATCCTTGGTATCGGCGTACCAGCGGCTGTCCCAGGTGCGGTTGACCTGGAGGCGCATGCCAATCGGGTTGACCTTATGACCCATTAGTTTTGCTCCTCAACTTGACGCACCTTGATGGTGATTTCAGCGAACGGCTTCATGATCTTGCCGAAACGGCCACGAGCGCGCGGACGACCGCGTTTCATGGTCAGGTTCTTACCAACCCAAGCCTCTGCAACGATGAGTTCATCGACGTCGAGGTTGTGGTTGTTTTCGGCGTTAGCGATAGCCGACTGAAGGCATTTCTTCACGTCTGCTGCGATGCGCTTGTTGGAGAAAGTGAGGTCCGTAAGGGCCTTGTCCACTTTCTTACCACGGATCATCTGAGCCACGAGGTTCAGTTTTTGCGGGGAAACGCGAAGCATGCGGGTTTTCGCCATTGCTTCGTTGTCTGCCACGCGGCGGGGATTCTTATCCTTGCTCATGGCTTACTTCCGTTTCGCTTTTTTGTCTGCGGCGTGACCGTAGTAAGTCCGTGTAGGTGCATACTCACCGAACTTCTGACCGATCATGTCCTCAGAGACGTTGACGGGGATGTGCTTGCGGCCGTTGTAAACACCAAAGGTGAGACCAACAAACTGCGGCAGGATTGTGGAGCGGCGCGACCAGATCTTGATGACCTCGTTGCGGCCCGACTCGCGGGATTTTTCAGCCTTCTTGAGGACATAAGAGTCCACAAATGGGCCTTTCCATACAGAGCGTGCCATATTTTAGCGACCCTTCTTCTTAGCGTGACGCGAGCGGATGATAAGCTTGCTGGACGCTTTTTTCTTATTGCGCGTTTTTGCGCCTTTGGTCGGCTTGCCCCATGGTGTCACTGGGTGACGACCACCAGACGTACGACCCTCACCACCACCGTGTGGGTGATCGATCGGGTTCATAACAACACCACGGACCGATGGACGCACGCCTTTGTGGCGGATACGACCAGCTTTACCGAAGTTCTGGTTGGAGTTGTCGGGGTTGGACACGGCACCAACGGTGGCCATGCATTCCTGACGGACCATACGCAGTTCGCCCGAAGAAAGGCGGATCTGAGCGTAGCCACCATCGCGACCAACGAATTGGGCGTAGGTGCCTGCGGCACGAGCAATCTGACCACCTTTGCCGGGCTTGAGCTCGACGTTGTGGACGATTGTACCAATTGGCATGCCGGAGAACGGCATTGCGTTGCCTGGCTTAACGTCGGCTTTTGCAGATGCGATCACTTTGTCGCCTACAGCCAAACGCTGAGGAGCAAGGATATAGGCTTGCTCGCCGTCTTCATATTTCACAAGCGCGATGAACGCGGTGCGGTTCGGGTCATATTCGATACGTTCTACAGTAGCGGATACGTCAAACTTATTGCGTTTGAAATCTACGATACGATAGAGACGCTTCGCCCCGCCGCCTCGGCGGCGTGATGTGATCCGTCCGGTATTGTTCCGACCGCCCGACTTCGACAAACCCTCAGTAAGGGATTTGACGGGGCGACCTTTCCAAAGCTCCGAACGGTCGATCAGAACCAACCCACGTTGGCCAGGCGTCGTCGGCTTATACGACTTGAGTGCCATTCTTTCTGTCTTCCGTTTTGAGCAGACGGTAACCAAATGGGCCCCGTCCGATGTTTAGCCCCCCGAAGGTGGCCATGTTATAGGCCCCCGAAGGTGCCCGAATTCACAATATCAAGAGGCCCCAGAACGAATCCGAGGCCACGCGATGGCTGCATCTAGCAAGGTTAGGAGGTCGAGTCTAGTGGGGAGTGCCAGTTTGTGTTAGTGTTAAACGTCTTTCAGTAAATTTCCAGAGTGACGTGGGAATACTTCGATGAACCGATTAGACCACGAACGTCCAGAATTAAGACTCAAAGATAGTGGCAAAGTCACTCGAAAAAGAGCCTCACAAAAAGCACATGCCCCCAAAACTTCCGAAATGAGTGGCTTTATTTCCAATCAAGACTGCTCTGCGACCCAACCTCCCGCCACTCCGGGCTAGAGTTTTTCGCCTTTTCTCAGCATGACGGGCTGGTATCGCCATCTGAGTTTGCCAGCATTATCGGGGGGATGTTCCCAATCGCGCTGTGCGGTCGTTCTTCGTTGTCGTCTCTGCCATTGCCCGGCAGGGTTATGCGGAGCATGATCCC